>JACTMI010000006.1 GCA_014584695.1 Acidobacteriota bacterium | reverse complement strand
CCAGTCGTAGCTCTCGAGCGCCGCGCGCGCCCGCGCCAGCGGCGCGGGGTCGGCCGGCGGCGCGATCTCGAGCGCCGGCCAGCAGACGAGGCGGGCGCCGCGCGCGGCGAGCGCGCGCGCGAGCGGATCGTCCCCGCTCGCGGGGCGCAACAGCGCGACGCCGCGGCCGGCGAGCGCGCTCACGCTGTCGCGCCTCCGCGAATCTCGTCCAGGATCTCCCGCGCGCCGCGCGCGAGCAACTCCTCGGCGAGCGCCCGGCCGAGCCCCTCCGGGTCGCCGGCCGGGCCACGGCGCCGCGCCTCGGCCGCGCGGCGGCCGTCGAGCGCGACGACGCTCGCCGCGAGCTCGAGCTCGTCGCCCACGAGCTGGGCGTAGGCGCCCACCGGCACCGAGCAGCCCCCCTCGAGCCGCGCGAGCAGCGCCCGCTCGGCCGCGGTCGCGGCGCGCGTCGGCGCGTGGTCGAGCGGCGCGATCGCGGCGCGCGTTGCCGCGTCGGCGGCGCGCAGCTCGATCGCCATCGCCCCCTGGGCGACCGCCGGCAGGAAGCGCTCGAGCGGCAGCCGCTCGGTGATCTCGCCCGCCAGACCCAGGCGGACGAGGCCGGCGGCCGCGAGCAGCAGCGCGTCGTAGCCTCCTTCGGCCAGGCGCTCTAGCCGCGTCGGCACGTTGCCGCGCAGCTCGGCGAGCTCGAGGTCGGGGCGGACGCGCGCCAGCAGCGCCCGCCGGCGCAGGCTGCTGGTGCCGACCCGGGCGCCCGCGGGCAGCGCCTCGAGGCTCGCGGCGCCGCGCGCGACCAGCGCGTCGCGCGGGTCCTCGCGCTCGAGCACGGCGCCGAGCGCGAGCCCGTCGGGCAGCGCGGTCGCGACGTCCTTCAGGCTGTGCACCGCGAGGTCGATCTGTCTCGCGAGCAGGGCGTCCTCGAGCTCCTTGGTGAAGAAAGCCTTGCCCGGGACCTGCGAGAGCGGGACGTCCGTGATCCGGTCGCCGGCGGTCTTGACGATCACCAGCTCGACCGGCGCACCGCGCGCGGCCAGCCGGGCCGCGACGTGACGCGCCTGCCAGAGGGCGAGCTCGGAGCCGCGGGTGCCGATGCGCAGCGGCGCGACGGTCATCGCGCGCCCTCGCCTTCGGGCGTGAAGCGGTAGCCGACGCCGCGCACGGTGTGGAAGTAGCGCGGGCGCTCCGGGTCGGGCTCGAAGCGCTTGCGCAGCCGGAGGATGAAGTTGTCGATGGTGCGCGAAGAGGGGTAGAGCTCGTAGCCCCAGGCGCGCTCGAGCAGCTCCTCGCGCGAGACGACCTCGCCCGAGCGCTCGGCGAGCGCCTTGGCGATCAGCGCCTCTTTCTGGGTGAGTGCCTGCTCGCGGCCGTCGAAGGAGCGCCCCTGGAAGGTCGCGAAATCGATCCGGTTGCCGCCGAACTCGAGCGCGGCCTCGGCGCCGCCGGAGGCCTGGGCGTACCAGGACCAGCGGCGCAGGATGACGCGCACCCGCAGCAGCAGCTCCTGGAGGTGAAAGGGTTTGGGCAGGTAGTCGTCGCCACCGGCCTCGAGGCCGCGGATGCGGTCCTCGACCTCGCCTTTGGCGGTCAGGAAGAGCACCGGCGTCACCGCCCCCTGGCGACGCGCCCGCTCGCAGACGGTGAAGCCGTCGAGCTTGGGCATCATGACGTCGAGCACCACCAGGTCGTGCCGGCCGGCGAGGATCTCGGCGAGCGCCCGCTCGCCGTCGCCGACCACCGTGACCCGGTAGCCCTCGGCGGCGAGGTTCTCGGCGATGCCGCGCGCCAGATTGACCTCGTCGTCGGCCACCAGGATCGACCGCGGCTCGCTCATGCCCCCCCCTCGGCCGGCTCGAGCTGCGGCCGCGCGGGCCAGGCGACGGTGAATCGGGCACCCCGTCCGGTGCCGGCGCTCTCGGCCGCCGCCCAGCCGTCGTCGAGGCGCATCAGCCGATCGACGAGGTAGAGGCCGAGGCCGGTGCCGGGCCCGCTGCGACGCAGCTCGTCGCCCGGCCGGTAGAACTTGAGGAAGAGCTTCGGCGCCTCTTCGGGCGGGAAGCCGACGCCGGTGTCCTCGACCTCGAGCCGCGCGCCCGACCCCTCGGGCCGCGCCCGCACCGTCACCCGCCCGCCACCGGCGGCCGCGGTGGCGCGCAGCGCGTTCTCGAGCAGGTTGCGCAGCACCGTGCGCACGCCCGTCGGGTCGGCGAGCGCCGCGAGCCCCGGCGGCGCCTCGACCACGATCTCGACCCCGGCCGCCACCGCGCGCGGCGCCAGGTCGGCGGCGAGCGCGCGCGCGAGCGGAGCGAGCTCGACCGGTTCGCGCTCGCGCCGGCGCTCGCCCGACTCGACGCTCGCGGTGTCGAGGATCTTCGACACCATCCCCTCCAACCGGTCGAGGTCGGCGTCCATGCGCGCCGCCAGCTCCTCGAGCCGCTCCGGTCCGGGGCGCCGCAGGCGGATGGTGTCGACCGACAGCTGCAGCGAGGCGAGCGGGCTCTTCAGCTCGTGCGTTACCGCGGCGACGAAGTTCTCCTGGCGGCGGGCGAGCTCCGCCTCGTCGCGCAGCGCGCGCACCAGCACGACCATCGAGGCGAGCAGCACGGCGAGGAAGAAGCCTCCCTCCCAGCCGTAGCGGCGCAGGCGCCCGAGCCGCTCGGCCTCGAGTCGCTCGACCGCGGCGGGCGCCACGCGCACCTCCGCGTCGACGAGCTCGACGTGCGGCGCCCGTGCCAGCACCTCCGCCCAGGGGGTGCCCTCGGCGAGCAGGTGGCGGGCGAGCTCGACCTCGGTCCGGTAGAGCGCTTCGACCTGGTCGTGATCGCGCTCGGCCAGCCGGTTCTGGTCGTAGATCCACCAGATCACCTGGGCGGTCGAGAACGCGAGCAGCGCCAGAAAGAACAGCTCGAGCGCGCGCGGCCCGAAGCGGCGGGCGCGCCTCACCCGGTCCGCTCCTGGTCGGCGGCCGCCGCCCGCTCGAGCGCCGCCGGCAGCGCCGCGGCCAGGCGCGCGAGATCGGCTTCGGTGTGCGCGGCCGACAGGAACCCCACTTCGAAGGCCGAAGGCGCCAAGGCGATCCCGGCCTCGAGCAGCGCGTGGAAGAGCGCGGCGTAGCGGCGCGCGGCGCCGGGATCGAGCGCCTCGGCCGTGCGCGGCGCCGCGCCGGCCTGGAGCGAAAGCCAGAAGATCGAGCCGACGCGTACCAGCCGGACCGGTGTCGGCGCGGCCGCGAGCGCCGGCGCGAGCGCCGCCTCGAGGGCGCGGCCGAGCGCCTCCAGCCGCTCGCGCACGCCGTCGCGCTCGAGCACGCCGAGCGTCGCCAGGCCCGCCGCCATCGCCACCGGGTTGCCCGACAGCGTCCCGGCCTGGTAGACGCCCCCCTCAGGCGAGAGGTGGGCCATCGTCGCGCGCTTGCCGCCGAAGGCGCCGACCGGCAGGCCACCGCCGACGATCTTGCCGAACGTGGCGAGATCGGGTTCGATGCCGTAGAGCTCGGCCGCGCCGCCGCGCGCGACGCGGAAACCGCTGATCACCTCGTCGAAGACGAGCAGCGCGCCGGCGGCGCGGGCGATCTCGGAGAGCGTCGCGAGGAACTCGCGCCGCTGCACGAGCAGGCCGTGGTTGGCCGGGATCGGCTCGATCAGCACCGCGGCGATCTGCTCGCCCTCGCGCGCGAACAGCTCGCGCGCCGCCGCCTCGTCGTCGAGCGGCAGGACGCGGGTCAGCGCCGCGAACGGCGCGGGTACCCCCGCCGACGACGGGTGGCCGAAGGTCGCCAGCCCCGAGCCAGCGGCCACCAGCAGGTGGTCGGCGTGGCCGTGGTAACAGCCGGAGAACTTGACCACCAGGTCGCGCCCGGTGGCGCCGCGCGCGAGGCGCACGGCGCTCATCACCGCCTCGGTCCCCGAGGAGACGCAGCGCACCTGCTCCAACCCCGGGTAGGCGGCGACCAGCGCCTCGGCGAGCTCGACCTCGAGCGCGCAGGGGGCGCCGAAGGTGGTGCCGCGCGCGGCGGCCCAGGCGATCGCCTCGAGCACCTCGGGGTGCGCGTGGCCGAGCACCAGCGGGCCCCAGGAGCCGACGAAGTCGAGGTAGCGACGGCCGTCCTCGTCCTCGATCTCGGCGCCGCGCGCGCTGCGGACCAGAAGCGGCGTCCCGCCGACCGACCGGAAGGCGCGCACGGGCGAGTTGACCCCACCGGGCAGCACCTTGCGGGCGCGCGCGAAGAGCGCTTCGGAGCGCGGACCGGCGGCCACGCTCAGGCCTCCCCTCCGGCCGGCGCCGAGAGGGCGTCGAGCTCGGCGGCGACCGAGGCCAGCTCGGCGGCGAGCTCGGCGTCGCCGGCGGCGAGGAAGGAGCGGACGGCCGCGAGCCCCTGCTCGGCCGCCAGCGCCCGCAGCCCCTTCGAGGGCAGGTGAGCGAAGCGGCGCGCCAGCGTCTCGGCCCAGCGCTCGAGCGCCTCGCGCCCGGCGGGGTCGAGGGGCAGCCCTTCGCGCGCGGCCAACCGCTCCACCCCTTCGACCGCGGTCCGGCGGTAGCGCTGGGCCAGCCGGGCGAGCACCGGCGCCAGCATCCGCTCGGCCAGTCGCTCGCGCAGCTCGGCGAGCGCGGCGTCGACGCGGGTGCGCGCCTCGGCGGCTTCGCTCGCCCGCCGCTGGCGGCCGGCGAGCGCCACGGCGTCGATCTCGTCCATGCCGACGCGGGGCAGACCGGCCGCCGCCGCGACGCTCTCCTCGACGTCCGGCGGCACGGCGAGGTCGACCAGCAGCGGCGGCTCGCCGCTCGGGGCGCGCGCGGCCAGCCGCTCGAGACAGGCGCGGTCGAGCACCGCCGCCGGCGCGCCGGTCGCGGTGAGCACCGCTTCGACCGCGGCGGGCGCGGCGCGGAAGGCGTCGAGCGGCATCGCGCGGCCCGCGTCGGGCGGCAGGCCGAGCTCGCGCGCCAGCGCTTCGGCGTGCTCGACCGTCCGATTGACCAGCACCAGCTCGGCCCCTTCGCGGCGGAGCGCCTCGGCGGCGCGGCGCACCAGCGGCGAGACGCCGATCAGCGCCACCGGCGACGGCGTGCGGCGGATCCGCTCGAGCAGGAAGTCGGCGGCGATCTCGGCGAGCGAGCTGCGCCCGGCGCCCAATCCGGTCGCGCGGTGGACCTCGTGGGCGACGCGCAGCGCCTCTTCGGTGAGACGGTCGAGCAAGACGCCGGCGGTCCCGGCGGCGCGGCCGGCGGCGAGCGCCTCGCGCAGCTGGCCCTGGATCTCCCGTTCGCCGAGCTCGGCCGAGTCGAGACCGCAGGCGAGCAGGAACAGGTGCTCGACCGCCCCTTCGCCGAGCCAGCCCCGCAGCGTCCGCTCCGCCTCGCCCGCCGCGGGCTCGCGGCCCGAGAGGGCGCGGAAAACGGCGCGCCGCAGGTCCCGCGGCGGCTCGCCGTCGCGATACCGGAAGGCGACCTCCACCCGGTGACAGGTCGCCAGGTAGAGCGCTTCGGCGACGCCGAGCTCGGCGGCGAGCGCCGGCAGTCGGGTGGCGCGCTCCGACTTCGGCAGCGTGAAGGGGGCGAGCGCCGCCGCTCCCCCTTCACGGCTGGTCAGACCGACGAGCCCGATGGATTCCATGTCCGATTTCATAGCAGGCCGCGGCGCGCCGTTTGTCACCGCCGTGTCATCGCCGGCGCCCCCCGCCCGAGCGCGCGCCGCGCGCCGCGAGCGCTCACCCCGGCGCGGGAGCGCTCCCCCCTCCGGCGAGGTGGGCGGCGAGCTCGGCCGCGCGGCGGGCGGCGCCGGGCGGCGCCGCGGCGGCACCGGGCTCGAGCCAGCCGCCGAGCTGGCGCGCCGTGAGGTCGGCCAGGAAGTCGAGATGGTCGGCGCGGTCGTTCAGGCAGGGGATGTAGCGATAGCGCTCGCCGCCGGCGTGGAGGAAGAGCTCGCGGTTCAAGCCGTCGATCTCCTCGAGCGTCTCGAGGCAGTCGGACGCGAAGCCGGGGCAGACGACGTCGATCGCGCGCACGCCGCGCCCGGGCAGCGCGCGCAGGGTCTCGTCGGTGTAGGGCCGTAGCCACTCCTCTTTGCCGAAGCGCGACTGGAACGCGACGATCGTCCGCTCGGCCGGCAGGCCGAGCCGCTCGCCGACCAGCCGCGCCGTCTTGTGGCAGAAGCAGAAGTAGGGATCGCCGGCGTCGAAATAGCGCTTCGGCATGCCGTGGAAGGAAAACAGCAGTCGCTCCGGCTCGCCGTCGCGGCGCCAGAGCTCGTCGATCGTCGCGGCGAGCGCGGCGACGTAGCCCGGCTCGTCGTGGTAGCCGTGCACCGTGCGCAGCTCCGGCACCCAGCGCCAGCGGACGAGCTCGGCCGCGACGCCGTCGAAGGTCGAGGCGGTGGTGGCCGCCGCGTACTGCGGATAGAGCGGCAGCGACAGGATCCGGCGGCAGCCCTTGCCGGCGAGCTCGGCGAGCGCCGCGGCGAGCGACGGTTCGCCGTAGCGCATGCCGAGCGCGACGTGGACGGGCACCGGCGCGCGCCGCGCCAGCCGCTCGGCGAGCCCCGCCGCCTGCCGGCGCGACATCACCAGCAGCGGCGAGCCCTCGGGGCTCCAGACCTGCTTGTAGAGCGCCGCCGACCGCCGGGGGCGCCGGGTCAGCACGAACAGGTGGAGGATCGTCCACCAGAGCGCGCGCGGCAGCTCGATCACCCGCGGGTCGAGCAGAAATTGGCGCAGATAGGGGCGCAGCGCGCGCGCGGTCGGCGCCGCCGGCGTGCCCAGGTTCGACACCAGGATCCCGATCGCGGCCGGTTGGTCGTGAGGTGGCGTCGTCTCGCCACGGTAGGTCGGCATGACGCCGGAGTCTAGCCGCAGCGGCTCCGCCACCCGCCGCTGGTAGACTCCCGGCCGCCATGGCGGTTCACCCGGAGGTCGATCCCGCGCGCTTTCCCGAGGCGCTCGCGCCGCTCGCCGGCAAGGTGCGCGACGGGGTGCGCCTCGACGCGGCGGACGCGTTGCTCTGCTTCGAGACCCCCCACGTGCTCCACCTCGGCCGGCTGGCCGACGCGGTGAGGCGGCGACGCCACGGCGACGTCGCCTACTTCAACGTCAACCGCCACCTGAACCCGACCAACGTCTGCGTCTACACCTACAACTGCAAGTTCTGCAGCTTCGCGGCGATGAAGGGCGAGCCGCACGCCTGGCAGATGTCGCTCGAGGAGGTGTGGGCGAAGGCGGCCGAGCAGGGGGGCAACGACGTCACCGAGTTCCACATCGTCGGCGGGCTGCACCCCGATCTCTCGATGGCCTGGTACGAGGAGATGCTGCGCGGACTGAAGGAGCGCTTCCCGAAGGCGCACTTGAAGGCCTTCACCGCGATCGAGATCGGCTGGTTCGCCAAGCGCGAGAAGATCTCGATCGAGGAGACGCTGCGCCGTTTCGTCGCCGCCGGGCTGGGCAGCCTGCCGGGCGGCGGCGCCGAGATCTTCCATCCGGAGGTGCGCGAGGTCATCTGCGACGGCAAGCTCGACGCCGACGAGTGGATCGAGGTCCACCGCGTCGCCCACCGGCTGGGCCTGAAGAGCAACTGCACCATGCTCTACGGCCACGTCGAGCAGCCGCGCCACAAGGTCGACCACCTGCTGCGGCTGCGCGCGCTCCAGGACGAGCACGGCGGCTTCAACGCCTTCATCCCGCTCGCCTACCACCCGGAGAACAACTACCTCGGCCTCGAGTACCACACCACCGGCCTCGACGATCTGCGCCACATCGCGACCGCGCGCCTGGTGCTCGACAACATCCCGCACATCAAGGCCTACTGGGTGATGGTGACCCCCAAGCTCGCCCAGGTCGCGCTCTCGTTCGGCGCCGACGATCTCGACGGCACCGTGGTCGAGGAGACCATCTACCACATGGCCGGCGCCGACACCGTCCAGCAGATGCCCCGCCCCGAGCTCGAGCGCGTCGTCCGCGAAGCCGGCTTCACCCCCGTCGAACGCGACACCCTCTACCGCCCGATCCATCGCCTCGCCTGAGCGGCGCTGGCTCCTGCTCTCGCTGGAGGGCCCGCGCTGAGCTCCGATGTCACGAAGTCGAGCTCAGAGGAGAAGCAGGGCCGCGCCACTCGTGAACCGGCGGGCATTCCTTCGCTGCTAGGGGTCTGGACCCGCTCGTGCGGGTCGACGGGGAAGGGACCCTTCACCGGTCGGAACAGTTCTCGGCGTCGCAGGCATGGGCCTGAAAGAAAAGACCAGAGAAGGGAAGGGCCGGACGGACGGGGCTTTGGCGCCTACAGCGCGAATCAGTCCAGCGGGTGGATCGGCCGCTGGCACCCCATCGATGGTCTTCTTCAGTCCTGTCGACCCACACCAACCGGTGAAGGCCCAGGAAGAGAACGGAGAGATGCGGTCGGGGCTGCCGGTCCGCCGGCCGCTCCAATCGGCGCTGTCGGCTCCTGGCCCCTGTCCGGCTGGTGTTCTCTCCTTCTCCGGGCTTTTCATTGCGGCCTCGGCCTCCAATAGAGGCCACACCCACCCCGGCTGGTGAAGCGGCGCTGCTAGAGTCCAACCAGGTGCAATCCGGGTCCGCAGGTGCAGCGGCCCTCTCGCCTACATTGAGGCCTGCGTGGGGTTCTTGGTTACAGGATTCCCTGGCAAGGTCGAATCAACACTGCCGGGTTGGCGCCGCGTGGCGGCGCGCCACGCGCCGAGTCAGCTCTCGAGCAGCACGCGGAGCTTCGCGCGGGCGCGAAAGAGGCGGACCTTGATGGCGGCCGTGGTCACCCCGGCGAGGTCCGCGAGCTCCCGCATGCTGTAGCCCATCGCGGAGGATTGGAGGAGCCAGCGCTCCTGCGCTCGCAGGTGCGCCATCGCGCGCCCGATGTCGAGCCGCAGGTCGGCATTCACGCCCGGGCCCGCCACTCTCTCTGGTGCCGCCGGCTGGTCGCGGGTAAGGTGCGCTTCCTCCCAGCGACTGCTCGCAGCCTTCACTGCCATTCGACGTACGACGACTCGCAGCCACGGACGGGCCCGTTCGACCGTGGCCCGCAGACGCAAGAACCGGATCATCGCCTCCTGGGCCACGTCGTCCGCTTCCTGGCCGGCGAAGCGCGCCGCCTGCGCGCGGGCGGTGCGCCAGAGCTGCTCCAGCTCTTCCTGCGGCCCGAGGGCCGCCGCGACAGGTGTCGACAAGGGGGCTTCCTCCATTCGATTCCACGCCAAGCAATCAGGGAGTCGGAGACCTGGGATCTCGGCGCGGCGGACGCCGCCGCATCCTTCCCTCGGATGCCGCCGCGCGCATTGCGAGATCTCCTTTGACCGACTCTGCTTCGTTCGGAGCATCTCACGCCTGCCGCAGCGCCGCTGAGGGCCGCGCCACAGTCTCGCCCGGGCGCGGCCCGGCACCCCGGGGGCTACTTGCGGGACGGGGGGAAGGTGAGCTCGGCGCGGGCGGGGTCGAGGTCGGGGGAGCTGGGCTCGAAGACGAAGAGGGTCTGGCGGTCGAGGTCGTCGAGGATGCGGCGCCAGGCGGCGGAGAGGTCGTCGCGCCCTTCGACGCGGACCAGGCGGCCGCCGCTCGCGCGGGCGATCCGTTCGAGGCCGTGGCGGCTCTGGCCCCAGCCCTTCTCGTCGACCAGCGGGGCGAGATCACCCGGCTTCGACGGCGTGAGCCGGAAGCGGCAGGGGGCGCGGTCGAACAGCAGCGTGAAGACGGGAATCCCCTTGACCGCCGCGAGCGCGATCACCGCGTCGGCGTCGGCGCGGCTCGCCGTGTCGCAGCCGTCGGTGAGCACCACCAGCGCCGCGCGGCGGCCGCCGGCGTCGAGCTCGTGGAGCGCCTCGAGCAGCGCGTCGAACAGCGCGGTCGCGCCGAGGCCGAGGGAGGGCCCGCCGTCGGCCGCCAGCGCGCCGTCCGGCGGCACCTCGGAAACGCTCGTCAGCTCGTCGAAGCGGAGCAGGAAGGCGCGACTCTCCGGCGCGCGCGCGAGCCGCCGGCCGCTCTCCGCCGCGAGCTCGAGCGCGGCGGCGCGCAGCGGCAGCATCGACAGCGACTCGTCGAGCGCGATGCCGAGCTCGAGCGGCAGACCCTCGCCCTGCTCGGCCGAGATCAGCCGCTGTGGCACACCGTCGATCGTGATCACCGCGGCGGCCGGCGCCGGCGCCCGCGCCAGCAGGCCGCGCGGCGCGAGCTGCCGGCGCAGCTCGGCGCGGGCGACCTCGATCCGCTCGCCCGGGCCGGCGACGCCCAGCACCAGCTCGGCGGTCGCGCGCCGGGAGCCCGCGCTCGTCACCTCGGCCTCGAGGAAGGCCGCCGCCAGCTCGCGGCCGGAGAGGCGGAAGCGCGCCGGGAGCCCGCGCGCCTCGCCCGCGAGCTCCCGACCGGCCAGCAGGCGGACGCGGGCCGCCTCGGCGGCGCCGCCGCCCGGCTCGCCCGGCGGCTCGGCGAAGACCCACGCCCAGGGGCCGCTTTCGTCGCAGCCCTGGCCCACCACGCGCAGCGCCACCGGGAAGGCGCGGCGCGGGTGGCGCAGGAAGCGGGCGGCGGCCGCGCGCGGACACCCCGCCTCGTCGAGCACTTGGGCCTCCAGGAGATGGCGGCGCGGCGGCCAGGGGAGCGCGACCGGCGCCGTCAGGCGGGGGGCGGGGCCGCGCGCCACCTCGACGCCGTCGAGCAGCAGCCGCAGTGCCGCGCGCGGCGGCCCCGCCCACTCGACCGTCACGTCGATCGAGCGCTCGACGCCGAGCGCGGCGGGCGCGGTCAGCCGCAGATCCGCGGCAGCGCTCACCTGCAGCGCCGCCGGCGCGGTCTCCTGAAGCGCCACCGGCACCGTCACCTGAGGCGCCGCTGCCGCCGTCACTCGAGGCGCCGCTACGGCGGTCACCAGCAGCGCCGCTGCCGCCGTCACTCGAGGCGCCGCTACGGCGGCGCGGGCGGTCGCGAGGCGGGCCGGCAGCAGCGCCCAGGTGGCGAGGCGGCGGTCGCGGCGGCGGATCGGCTCGGCGGGGCTCATCGGGCGGCTCCCCGGTCTACCACATCGCGCGCGGCGGGGCCGTGAGGCGCTTGGAGCCCACCCGGCCGTCCGCGCCCCGGCCGCCCTGTGACAGACTCCGTCGAGCGTCCCCGATGGCCGAACAGCTCCCCTTCCGATACCTCGCCGTGGACGGCCCGATCGGGGTCGGCAAGACCTCGCTCGTCGACCGGCTGGTGCGCCGCTTCGAGGCGGTCAAGGTGCTCGAGGACGTCGAGAATCCGTTCCTCCCGGAGTTCTACCAGGACCGGCCGGGGGCCGCGTTCCAGACCCAGATGTACTTCTTGCTGTCGCGCTACAAGCAGCAGCGCGACATCGTGCAGCAGGAGCTGTTCCAGCGCCTGATCATCTCCGACTACAGCTTCCAGAAGGACCGCATCTTCGCCTACCTGACGCTCGCCGACGACGACCTCGCGGTCTACGACCGCCTCTACGTCACGCTCGAGCCGCAGGTGCCGGTGCCCGACCTGGTGCTCTACCTGACCGCCGACGTCGACACCTGCATGGCGCGGATCAAGAAGCGGGCGCGCGGCTTCGAGCGCGAGATCAGCGAGGACTACATGGCCGAGCTGATCGACGCCTACAACCACTACTTTCACTACTACAACCGCTCACCGCTCCTGGTGGTCGACACCCGCAACCTGAACCTGGTCGCCAAGGGCGACGACTTCGACGAGCTGATCGAGCAGCTGAAGCGGCCGATTCGCGGCACCGAGTACTTCGTCGCCGCCAAGAAGCGCTGAGCCGGCCCGCTCAGGCCGTGGGGCCGGTCGGCCGCACGCTCGCGAGCAGCGCCAGGAACTCCTCGCGCGCGGCGGCGAGCGTCGCGTCGGGTCCGGTCGCCTTGAAGAACCAGGGCCCCCCTTCGCCCTCGACCACGCCCGCCAGCATCCGCGAGCCGGGCTGCGGGGTCATCGGCCCGGAGCCCATGGTGCTCGGCAGCAGCGTGCCCGCCACCTCCATCCAGGAGATCCGGTAGCCCGGGACTTCGAGCGTTCGCGTCGGCGGTTGCGCCGGCTCCGGGGCCTCCATCTGGCTCACCCAGCGCTCGAAGTTGGCTTCGACCGAGCCGCCGCCGCCGACTCCGAAGTGGAAGACGACCAGATCGCCGGCGCCCGCTTCGCCGGGAATCTCCGCCTGGGCGAGCCGCATCGAGGAGCCCGGGGTCTCGCGGCTCCAGCGCGCCGGCAGGTCGAAGGTGAGCGTCGGGGTGGCGACCGTCTGCCCCGCGGGCGCCAGCGCCCGCTCGCCCTCGTCCGCGAGCGCGCCCTGGTGCGGCGAGGCGACGGCGGCGGGGGCCGGCCCGGCGGCGGCCGGCGGCGCCTCGGATTTCGAGCAGCCGAAGGCGGCGGCGAGGAGGGCCAAGAGCGGGAGCAGCGGGGCGAGCACGGAGCGGCCGGAGCGGAGGGTCATAGTGCCCGCTTGTCTATCACGGCTAGCGCCGTGAGACTCCAAGGGGAGGGCACGCGCCCTCCCCTCGGCCAGCGGAATCAATCCGCTGGCCTCACCCCTCCGCGGTCGCGAGAGCGACTTCCAAGGGGAGGGCACGCGCCCTCCCCTCGGCCACCGGAGTGAATCCGGTGGCCTCACCCCTCCGCGGTCGCGAGCCTGCCGGCTCGCTCCAACGCCGCTACTCTCGGTTGAAAGGTGGCTGGCGCGAGGGTGGCGCGGGGTGGCTGTTCAGGAGGCTTCCTTGACGGCGTTGAGGATGTCCTGGATCGCCTTCTTGCCGTCGTTGAAGAACATCAGCGTGTTGGGCGCCGCGAACAGCGGGTTGGGGATGCCGGCGAAGCCGGGCGAGAGGCTGCGCTTGACCACGATCACCGTGCGCGCCCGGTCGACGTCGATGATCGGCATGCCGGCGATCGGGCTCTGCGGATCGGTGCGCGCCACCGGGTTGACGACGTCGTTGGCGCCGAGCACGATCGCGACGTCGATCTGCTCCATCTCGCCGTTGATGTCGTCCATCTCGCGCAGCTTCTCGTAGGGGACGTTCGCCTCGGCGAGCAGCACGTTCATGTGCCCCGGCATCCGGCCGGCGACCGGGTGGACGGCGAACTCGACGTTGACTCCCCGCTCCTCGAGCACCTGCGAGAGCTGGCGCACGGCGTGCTGCGCCTGGGCGACCGCCATGCCGTAGCCGGGGACGATCACCACCCGCTGCACGCCGTCGAGCATCATCGCGATCTCCTCGGGCGAGGTCGCCTTGACGGTCTTGTAGACCTCGTCGGCGTCGGGCGTCGAACCGGTCGGCCCCATGGTGCCGAACAGCACGTTGGCGAGCGAGCGGTTCATCGCCTTGCACATGATCTTGGTCAGGATGATGCCCGAGGCGCCGACCAGCGAGCCGGAGACGATCAGCACGGTGTTGTCGATGACGAAGCCGGTCGCCGCCGCCGCCAGGCCCGAGTAGGAGTTGAGCAGGGCGATCACCACCGGCATGTCGGCGCCGCCGATCGAGATGGTGAGGATCACCCCCAGCACCCCCGCCACCGCGACCAGCAGCCAGAACAGCAGGAAGTTGCCCGGCTCGAGCACCACCGCGACGCACAGGCCGACGCTCGCGAGCGCCGCCAGCCCCTTGACCAGGTCCATGCCGGGGAAGCGGTCCTTCTTGATCAGCAGGATGCCGGCGATGGCGGCCGCCGCGACCACGATGCCCACGGCCAGCGCCCGCTCGCCCGGCGTCGTGTCGGCGTCGAGGGCGCCGGCGCTCCAGGCGTAGGCGAGACCGCCCGCCAAGGTGAGCAGCGAGAAGCCGTACTTCAAGATCTTCTGGCCCGGGCGCAGCTTCCACTTGACGGCCAAGAACTCAGCCAGCTTGCCGAAGGCGACCCAGCTGCCGAAGAAGGTCACCGAGCCGATCAGCCCGGTGACCACGGTGGCGACCTTGAGCTGCATGCTGGCCTCGACGCCGCGCGCGGCGAGCGCCAGGTGGGCCTCGATCAGCGCGGCGCCGGCGACCAGCACCGAGGCGGCGCCGCCGAAGCCGTTGAACAGGCCGACCATCTCCGGCATCGACGTCATCTGGACGCGCACCGCGGCGACGTAGCCGACGGTCGCGCCGATCGCCGCGCCGGCCAGGATGTAGGTCCAGTCGAGCGGCTGTCCGATCAGCGTCGCGGCGATGGCGATCAGCATGCCGAGCGCGCCGGTCGTGTTGCCGCGCACGGCGGTGCGCGGGCCGGACATCCACTTGAGGTCGAAGATGAAGAGGGCGGCCGCCACCAGGTAGGCGAGGTTGCGTAGCTCGTCGACTTGCATCGCCGCCCCCTTCAGTCCTTCTTCCGGAACATCTGGAGCATGCGGTGGGTGACGACGAAGCCGCCGACCACGTTGATGGTGGCGAAGGCGACCGCGAAGCCGGCGATCAGTTGCGCGGCGCGCGAGTCGTGCACCGTGCCGGCCAGGATCAGGGCTCCGATCAGGGTGATGCCCGAAATGGCGTTCGACCCGGACATGAGCGGCGTGTGCAGCGTCGGGGGCACCTTGGTGATGACCTCGAAGCCGATGAAGATGGCGAGGACGAAGACGGTGAGCAGCGCGACGAAACCCATGATCCCTCCGGCCGCCCGCGCGCAGGTCGCCGCGCGGGCGTGCTCTCGAGCGTCCGACGGATGTACGACGGGGCGGCGGCCCGACGGCCGCGTCACCGTCGGGCAAGCTACCACAGCGCCGCGCGCCCCCGAGCCGCCCGCCGGGGCGGGAAAGCGCGCGGCGCCGGGCGCTAGCGGCGCGCCGCGGTGACGATTTTCTCGACCACCGCCGGGTCGGCCAGGGTGGTGACGTCGCCCAGGTCGTCGGTCTCGCCGGCGGCGACTTTGCGCAGGATGCGGCGCATGATCTTGCCCGAGCGGGTCTTGGGCAGGCCGGGGACGACCAGCACGCGGTCGGGGGTGGCGATCGGGCCGATCGCCTGGCGCACCTGCTCCTTGAGCATGCCCACCAGCTCGTCCGGGTCGGCGCTCTCGTACTCCGGCGTCGCGATGACGTAGGCGTAGATGCCGGTGCCCTTGATGTCGTGCGGGAAGCCGACCACCGCCGCCTCGGCGACCGCGGCGTGGGCGACCAGGGCGCTCTCGACCTCGGCGGTGCCCAGCCGGTGGCCGGAGACGTTCAGCACGTCGTCGACCCGGCCGGTGATCCAGTAGTAGCCGTCCTCGTCGCGGCGGCAGCCGTCGCCGGTGAAGTAGAGGCCGGGGAAGCGCGAAAAGTAGGTCTCCTGGAAGCGCGAGTGGTCGCCGTAGATGGTGCGCGCCTGCCCCGGCCAGGAGTGGCGCAGGCAGAGGTTGCCGCTGACGCCGTTGCCGTGCAGCTCCTGGCCGGCGTCGTCGACCAGCACCGGCTCGACGCCGAAGAAGGGGAGCGTCGCCGAGCCCGGCTTGGTCGGCGTGGCGCCGGGCAGCGGCGTGATCAGGATGCCGCCGGTCTCGGTCTGCCACCAGGTGTCGACCACCGCACAGCGCCCGTCGCCGACGACGTCGTGGTACCAGCGCCAGATCTCCGGATTGATCGGCTCGCCGACCGTGCCCAGGACGCGCAGCGACTGGCGCGAGTAGCGCTTGACCCAGTCGTCGCCCTCGCGCGCGATCGCCCGCAGCGCCGTCGGCGCGGTGTAGAAGATGTCGACCCCGAGGTCGTCGACGATCCGCCAGTAGCGCCCCGGATCGGGGTAGAGCGGGATCGACTCGAACATCACGGTGGTGGCGCCGTTGGCGAGCGGGCCGTAGACGATGTAGCTGTGGCCGGTGATCCAGCCGATGTCGGCGGCGCAGAAGTAGACGTCGCCGGGGTGGTAGTCGAAGACCAGCCGGTGGGTCATGGCGGCGTAGACCAGGTAGCCGCCGGTGGTGTGGAGCACCCCTTTCGGCTTGCCGGTCGAGCCCGAGGTGTAGAGGGTGAACAGCGGCGACTCCGCGTGCATCCACTCGACCGGACAGGTCGAGCGCTGCTTGCGGGTCTCCTCGTGCAGCCAGAAGTCGCGCCCCTGGCGCATCGGCACCTCGCCGTCGGTGCGCAGCGCGACCAGCACGCTCGAGATCGACGACAGGCCGTCGATGGCGCGGTCGACCGTGGTCTTCAGCGGGATCCGCTTGCCGCCGCGCAGCCCCTCGTTGGCGGTGATCACCAGCTTGGCGCCGGCGTCGAGGATGCGCCCGCGCAGCGACTCGGCCGAGAAGCCGGCGAAGACCACCGAGTGGACGGCGCCGATGCGCGCGCAGGCGAGCATCGCGTAGACGAGCTCCGGGATCATCGGCAGGTAGATCGCCACTCGGTCGCCGCGCCGCACGCCGTGCGCGAGCAAGACGTTGGCCACCCGCGCGACGTTGTGCTTGAGCTCGGCGTAGGTCACCGTCCGGTACTCGCCGGCCTCGTCGCCCGCCCACAGGATCGCCACCTTCTCGGCCTGGGTCGGCAGGTGGCGGTCGACGCAGTTGAAGCAGGCGTTGATGCGGCCGCCGCCGTACCAGGAGAAGTCGACCTCCTTCAAGTCGACGTCGAGGATCGTCGACGGCGGATGGAACCAGGTGACGATCTCCGCCTGCTTGCGCCAGAAGCCCTCCGGATCGTCGACCGACAGGCGGTAGAGGCGCTGGTACTCCTCGAGCGAGCGCACGTGCGCGCGGGCGGCGATCTCGGGCTTGACGGGGATCATCCTCGGCCCTCCTCTCGGCTGGAAGGGCCGATCATGCCGGAAACGGCCCCCGCCCGAGAAGCGGTCCGCCGGGGACCCGGCGGCAATCGCCGCGTGGCGCTCCGGCGGGAGAACCGCTCAGCCGCCGCGCAGCTCGACCGCGGCGACGCCGCCGAAGTAGATCAGGCCGAAGGCGAACAGCCGGTGCGGCTCCTCGACCCAGAGGCCGCTGCCCGGCAGCGACAGCGCCGCCACCACGTCGGCGCCGACGCCGAGCCGCGGCAGCGGCAGGATCGAGGTCAGCGCCACGCCGAAGATGTAGAGCGCCGCCGAGGCGGCCCAGAGGCCGCTCTGGCGCTGCCGCTCCTCGCCCCGCGGGCGCGGATCGACCCACAGCGTCAGCAGGCGGCTGCCGAACAGCCAGCCGAGGGTCCACAGCGGCGCCGAGCTCGAGAAGGCCAGCGCGAACGCGCCGGCGAAGAGCAGGTAGAACGCCGAGAAGCCGAGGATCGCGAGCGACTTCTTGCCCCGACCCCGGATCCCGTCGACGCCGAGCACCGTGAAGGCGAAGGAGTGGATGACCAGGAACTCGACCAGCAGGCCGAGCAGCAGGAGGCGCGCGAGGCCCGGCTCGAGCCGCGCCGGGGCGACCCAGGCGACGAGGTAGGTGCTCGCGGCGGTGAGCTCGGGGGCCGCGGAGGCCAGGCGCGCCACCACTGGCGGCAGGGCGAGCGGGTGGGCGGCGCTCACGCGGCTCCGGGCGCCGTCCGGCGGCGGTTCGGTGGACGGCGAGGTGGGTGCGCCAGGGGAGGTCTCCCGCGCCGCCTCAGTGCAGCGTGCCCTGGGGCTCGGCCGGCTCCTCGCCGCCCTCGTCGTCGCGCTCGACCACCTTGGCGATGGCGACCAGCCGGTCCTCGGGCTCGAGCCCGATCAGCTTGACCCCCTGGGTCGAGCGGCCGATCTCGCGGATGCCGTCGATCGCGGTGCGGATGATCATGCCGCCCTGGGTGATCAGCATGACCTGGTCGCCGGGGAGCACCTGGGCGACGCCGACCACTTCGCCTGTCTTGGCGGTCAGCTTGAGGTTGATCACCCCCTGGCCGCCGCGCCCCTGCTCGCGGTACTCGGCGATCGGCGTCCGCTTGCCGACGCCCCGCTCGGCCGCGGTCAGGATCGCGCCGTCGGTCTCGAGCGTCTCGATGCCGACCACGCGGTCGCCCTTCTTGAGCTTGATGCCGCGCACGCCGGCGGTCGCCCGCCCCATCGGCCGGCAGTCCGACTCCGGGAAGCGGATCGACATCCCCTTGGCGGTGGCGAGGAAGAGGTGCTTGTGGCCGTCGGTGACCTTGACCGAGAGCAGGCGGTCGCCGGCCGCCAGGTTGATCGCGATGATGCCGCCGGCGCGCGGGTTGCCGTACTCGGCGAGCGCCGTCTTCTTGATCGTCCCCTGCTCGGTGGCGAAGACCAGGTAGCGGTCGGCCGGGAAGTCGCGCACCGCGATCGTGGTCGCGATCTCGTCGCCGGCGGCGAGGTCGAGCAGGTTGACGATCGCCTTGCCCTTGGCCGCCGGACCGGCCTGCGGGATCTCGTGGACCTTGACCCAGTAGACGCGGCCCGACTGGGTGAACACCAGCACGTAGCTGTGCGCCGAGGCGACGAACAGGTGCTCGACGTAGTCGCCGTCCTTGGTGGTCATGCCGGTGCGCCCCTTGCCGCCGCGCCCCTGGGCGCGGTAGAGCGACAGCGGCGAGCGCTTGACGTAGCCCGAGGAGCTGACCGTGATCACCATGTCCTCGTCGGCGATCATGTCCTCGATCGTGATCTCGTGGGTCTCGGGGATGATCTCGGTCCGGCGCGCGTCGCCGTAGCGCTCCTTGAGCTCGGCCAATTCGCGCTTGATCTCCGCGGCGACCAGCTGGTCGGAGCCGAGGATGGCGCGCAGGCGGTCGATCAGCTGCAGCAGCTCCTGGTACTCGTCGACGATCTTCTGGCGCTCGAGGCCGGTCAAGCGCTGCAGCCGCATGTCGAGGATGGCGTCGGCCTGCACCTCGGTGAAGCCGAAGTTGGCCATCAGGCGCTCGCGCGCCTCGGCCGGGGTCTGGCTCGAGCGGATGGTGGTGATCACCTCGTCCAGGTGGTCGAGCGCCTTGAGCAGCCCCTCGAGGATGTGGGCCCGGGCCTCGGCCTTGCGCAGGTCGAAGCGGGTGCGGCGGATGACCACGGTCTTTCTGTGGTCGAGGAAGTGCCGCAGCAGGTCGGGCAGCGTCAGCACCTTCGGCTGGTTGTCGACGATCGCCAGCAGGATGATGCCGAAGGTCTGCTGCATCTGGGTCAGCTTGTAGAGCTGGTTGAGGATGATCTCGGGCACTTCGCCGCGCCTGACCTCGACCACGATGCGGATGCCGTCGCGGTCGCTCTCGTCACGCAGGTCGGAGATGCCCTCGAGCTTCTTCTCGCGCACCAGCTCGGCGATCTTCTCGATCAGGCGCGCCTTGTTGACCTGGTAGGGGATCTCGGTGATGACGATCGACTGCTTCTCGCCCCGGCGCTGGGTCTCGATGCCGGCGCGCGCCCGCATCTGGATGATGCCGCGGCCGGTCGCGTAGGCCTGCCGGATCCCCTCGAGGCCGTGGATGAAGCCGGCGGTCGGGAAATCGGGTCCCGGCAGAGCCGCCATCAGGCGCGCCAGCGGCGCCCGCGGCTCGTCGATCAGCAGCTTCAGGGCGTCACAGACCTCGCCCAGGTTGTGCGGCGGGATGTTGGTCGCCATGCCGACCGCGATGCCGCCGCTGCCGTTGACCAGCAGGTTGGGCACCTTGGCCGGCAGCACCGCCGGCTCGAGCTCCTGGCCGTCGTAGTTGGGCACCCACTCGACGGTCTCCTTGTCGATGTCGTCCTTCAACATCTCCTCGGCGAGCTTGGTCAGGCGCACCTCGGTGTAGCGCATCGCCGCCGGGTTGTCGCCGTCGATCGAGCCGAAGTTGCCCTGGCCGTCGACCAGGGGGTAGCGCATCGAGAAGCTCTGCGCCATGCGCACCACGGTGTCGTAGATCGCGCTGTCGCCGTGCGGGTGGTACTTGCCCATGACGTCGCCGACGATGCGCGCCGACTTCTTGTAGGGCTTGCCCGACGTGTTGCCCGACTCCCACATGCCGTAGAGCACGCGCCGGTGCACCGGCTTCAAGCCGTCGCGCACGTCCGGCAGCGCGCGCCCCACGATCACGCTCATCGCGTAGTCGAGGTAACTCCTCTTCATCTCCTCTTCGATATCGACCGTGATCGGCCGCTCGAAGGGCAACATCGTGTTCTGATCGGTCATCGCTCGTCTTTCATTCTTCTCTCATAAGGTCGCTACGCGCAGCCTCAACCAAGGCGCTTGCCTCAGACGCCCTCGCCGACTCAACGTCGAATCCACCCGGCTCCGCTTTGCAGCTTCGCTAGATGAGCCCGGCTGCTCGGGCTTGCGGGCGGGCGGGCGGGTCATGGCTCCGCGACCTCGTCGGCTAGGGCGTGGTGTAGGTCGGCGGGGAGGTCGATGGGGTAGAAGCGAGTCGCCGGGTAGAGGTAGTCCTCGCCGGATTCGTCGACGACGCGCAGCCAGCCCTCCGGGTCCTTCGGCTCGGCCGGCGCGAGCTCGTAGATCTTGCGCGGCTCGAGCGACGCCTCGTAGCCCTCGTTGGTCAAGCAGACTGCGAACTTCCGCTTCGATTCGCTCATCGCTCACTCGCCCCCCAGGAGGCGCTTGATCTTGAACTCATGGCGGCCGAGACCACTGGCTTCGTACCAATGAACTTCCGCCATGGCGACGGAGCCATCCGAGAAGCGCACCGTCGCGACGCCTTTCCGCTTCCGCCAACGCCCTTGGCCCCATCGTTTCGCGAGCCGCCCCAGCTCTCGGATGCCGCGGTTCGCGGCGATCGTCTCGATAGCGCGAATCTCGCCGACGATCTCGAAGCCAGGGCCATGTTCCACGTTCGCCTCAGACGTCCAGGTTGCGGACGTTCAGGGCGTTGTTCTCGATGAACTCGCGGCGGGGTTCGACCTGGTCGCCCATGAGGATGGTGAAGATGGAGTCGGCCTCGACGTCGTCTTCGACCTTGACCTGCAGCAGGCGGCGCTTCTGGGGGTCCATGGTGGTCTGCCAGAGCTGCTCGGCGTTCATCTCGCCCAGGCCCTTGTAGCGCTGGATCGAGAGCCCCTTCTTGGCGCCGGCGTAGAGCAGCTCCATCGCTTCGTCCAGCGTCTCGACCTCGACCGGCGTGACCTTGGCGCGCCCCTTCGGCCGCGGCGCCTCGCCCGCCTCCGCCTCCTCCTCGTTGCGCGCCAGCGCGAAGCGGTGCGCCGCGAGCGCCTCGAGGCCGGGGCCGTTGGTGGCCAGGCCCCGGTACTCGACCGCGGTGAGCAGGCTCCAGTCGAAACGGACCTGGCGCTCGACGCCGTCCCGCCGCGAGACGAAGCTGATCGCCGCCGTGCCGTGCTCGGTGTCCTGGGTGACCTCGACCTGGTGGAAGCCATTGGCCTCGAGGGCGTGGGCGACCGCCTCCACCTTGGCCGCGTCGGCGAGCGCCCGCTTGTCGGTCAGCCCGCCCAGGAGCGCCACCCGCAGCGCGTCGGCCGGATAGCCGCGGGCGACCAGCTTGTCGAGGTTCTCGCGCAGCTGCTCGACCTTCTCGACCCAGTTGGCGAGCCGCGCCGAGCGGACGGCGCGGCCGCCGTCGAGCGACACCTCCCAGGCCTCCTGGATGCGCGAAACCAGGAAGGCGCGGTACTCGCGGTCGTCCTTCAGGTAGCTCTCGCGCCGGCCCTCGGCGACCTTGTAGAGCGGCGGCTGGGCGATGTAGAGGTGGCCGCGCCGGATCAGCTCCGGCATCTGGCGGAAGAAGAAGGTGAGGATCAGCGTGCGGATGTGCGAGCCGTCGACGTCGGCGTCGCACATGATGATCAGCTTGTGGTAGCGCAGCCGCGCGACGTCGAAATCGTCCTTGCCGATGCCGGTGCCGAGCGCGGTGATGATGGTGCGGATCTCCTCCGACGACAGCATCTTGTCGAAGCGCGCCTTCTCGACGTTCAGGATCTTGCCGCGCAGCGGCAGGATGGCCTGGAACTTGCGGTCCCGCCCCTGCTTGGCGGTGCCGCCCGCCGAGTCGCCCTCGACCAGGAAGATCTCGGCGAACTCCGGGTTCCGCTCCGAACAGTCGGCGAGCTTGCCCGGCAGGCTGCCGCCTTCGAGCGCCCCCTTGCGCCGCGTCAGCTCGCGCGCCTTGCGCGCCGCCTCGCGGGCGCGCGCCGCCTCGACGCACTTCTCGATGATCCGCTTGGCGACGCCCGGGTTCTCCTCGAAGAAGGTGCCGAGCTTGTCGTTGACCACCTGCTGGACCCAGCCCTTGACCTCGGAGGAAACCAGCTTGTCCTTGGTCTGCGACGAGAACTTCGGGTCGTGGATGCGCACCGAGATCACAGCCGTCAGCCCCTCGCGCACGTCGTCGCCGGTGAGCGAGACCTCCTTGAGCGCCTTGGCCAGTCCGGCCGACTGCGCGTAGGCGTTGATGGTGCGGGTGAGGGCGGCCTTGAAGCCCTCGAGGTGGGTGCCGCCGTCGCGGTTGTTGATGGTGTTGGTGAACGAGTAGATCTGCTCGGCGTAGCCGTCGTTCCACTGCACCGCCACCTCGCAGCGCTCCTCGACGCCGTCGCGCACCGCGCGCTCCTCGAAGGCGATCGGCTTCGGGTGCAGCGTGCTCTTGTTGCGGTTCAGGTGGTCGATGAACGAGGCGATGCCGCCGGCGTAGGAGAACTCGGCCTCCTTGTCGGCGCGCTCGTCGCGCAGGCGGATGTGGATCCCCTTGTTGAGGAAGGCCTGCTCGCGCAGCCGGTTGGCGAGCGTGTCGTAGCTGAACTCGAGGATCGAGAAGACCTCGGGGTCGGGGACGAAACGGATCTTGGTGCCGGTCTTCCGCGTCTTGCCGATCGGCGCGATCGGCGCGTCGGGCTTGCCGCGCCGGAAGGTCTGGAACCAGACCTGGCCGTCGCGCTTGATCTCGAGCTCGAGCAGCACCGACAGCGCGTTGACCACCGAGACGCCGACGCCGTGCAGGCCGCCGGAGACCTTGTAGGCGTTGCTGTCGAACTTCCCGCCCGAGTGGAGCTCGGTCATGATGACCTCGGCCGCCGAGCGCCCCTCGCCTTTGTGCAGGTCGACCGGGATGCCGCGGCCGTCGTCCTCGACGGTGACCGAGTTGTCGGAGTGGACCACCACGTCGACGGTGGTGGCGAAGCCGGCTTGCGCCTCGTCGACCGAGTTGTCGACCACCTCGAAGACCATGTGGTGCAGCCCGGAAGCGTCGTCGGTGTCGCCGATGTACATGCCCGGGCGCTTGCGCACCGCCTCGAGGCCCTTCAGGACTTTGATGTCTTCGGCGGTATAGCTCGGCTGGGGGGTGGTGCTCTTGACCAAGGCTCGATCTCGCTTTCGAAAGGGCCCCGCGCTGACCTCGCAGACCAGCCGTGCGCGAGCCCTGACCGGAGGCTATGACGCTACCACACGAAGGGCCCCGCGCTCAAGCTGTAAGTGTCTGAAAAACAAGAGTCTTGCGGCGACGTTTCCGGCTTCTTTACGTGCTCACCGCGCCGCCCGCCACGCGCACCTCCCGGAGCTGCTTGCCGGGCGGCCAGACGCCCGGCCGATTCGACGACAGCAGCACCTGGGGAAAAGCCACGAGTAGCGGCAGCAGCGCCGCCAACCGGCGCGGATCGAGCTCGGCGTCGGCGTCGTCGATCAGCAGCAGCGGCGGCCGCCCCGAGGCCGCCAACCGGCCCGCCAGCGCCACCAGCAGCAGCAGGCCGAGCGCCTTCCGCTCGCCGGCCGAGGCGACCTGGCGCGCGGCGCCGCCGTCCCAGGCGAGCTCGAAATCGTCGCGGTGCGGGCCGACCAGCGCCTGGCGCCGCCGCTGCTCCTCGCCGCGCGCCAGGGCGAGGGCCGCCGCGAGCGCCGTCTCGTCGGCGGCATCCGCGGCCGGGCTGGGGCGGTAGCACAGCTCGACTGCGGGCAGCTCGAGAGCCGCCGCCTGCCACAGCCGCTCGAGCTCGGCGGCGAGCTCTCCCGCCAGCTCGGCGCGCGCGCGGGCGACCGGCGCGCCGTGGCGCGCCAGCAGCTCGTTCCAGGGCTCGAGGCCGGCACCGCCGCGGGCGAGCAGCGCCCGCTTCTCGGCCAGCGCGCGCTCGTAGCGGCCGAGCTCGCCGAGCACGGCCGGGCGCAGGTGGACCAGGCCGCGGTCGAGAAAGCGGCGGCGCGCGCTGGGCGCTCCGCCGACGATGTCGCCGTCGGCCGAGCTCCAGGCGAGGGTCGGCAGCACCGCCAGATGGTCGGCGATCGGCGGCCGCTTGCCGTCGAGGCGGCGCCAGCGGCTCGCCCCCTCCTGCGCGACCTCGAGCCGCCGCTCCGGCTGCGAGCCGACGACACCGGCGGCGTAGAAACCGGCGCTGCCGCGGCGCACGCAGACGCCCGTCTGCGCGGTGCGGAAGCTGCGCGTGGTGGCGAGCAGGTAGAGCGCCTCGAGCAGGCTGGTCTTGCCGGCGCCGTTGTCGCCCAACAGGAGCAGGGCGCCTTCCGGCACCTCCCAGTCGAGGCGCTCGAAGTTGCGGAAGTCGCGCAGACGGAGGTGGCGCAGCCGGCTCAGGATGCGACGGGGCGAGGGGGCGCGGTCGTGACGCGGGCCGGCGGCACGGCCGCCGTCAGATCCGCATCGGCATGATGATGCACAGATAGCGCTCGGCGGCGGCATCCGCCTCGGCGCCCTCCGGGGGCGCCGGGTGGCCGACGCACTGGCTGTTTTCGTCCTTGAGCTCGAGCAGCACGCGGTCGGTCTCGACCGCGGCCAGGAAGTGGACCAGGTAGTCGGGGTTGAGCCCGATCCGGATCGCCGGCCCGGCGAACTCGCAGGCGAGCGTCTCGGTGGCTTCGCCGAGGTCCGGGTTGGCGGCGGCGATCGCGATCTCGCCCGGGCCGAAGTCGAGCCGCACGCCCCGGTTGCGATCCCCGGTCATCAGCGCCACGCGCTGGACCGCCTCGGCGAGCGCTCTGCGCTCGACCGTCACCCGCTTGTCGTTGCCGCGCGCGATCACCCGCTCGTAGTCCGGAAAGGTGCCGTCGAGGACCCGGCAGATCATCTCGCGGCGTCCGCAGCGGAAGGAGAGGTGGTGCTCGCCGCGCCGGAACTCGACGTTGCCCTCGCCCTCGAAACGCAGCAGCTCCTGCAGCGCCTTGCGCGGCACCAGCGCCTGCTCGTCGCCCGCCGTCTGCGGCAGCGGCGCGTCGATCAGCGCCAGGCGGTGGCCGTCCGTCGCCACCATTTCCACACGCTGGCCGCGCAGGCGCAACAACGCCCCGGACAGCTGGAAGCGCGACTCCTCGTTCGAGACCGCGAACAGCACCTTGCCGATCAGCCGCCGGCAACTCGTGAGCGGCAACTCGAGCGTCGGCTCGCCCTCGACCGCGGGCAGGGTGGGGAAGTCGGCGGCCGGCAGGCCGTGGATGCGGAAACGCGACTTGCCGGCGGTGATGCGCAGCGAACGCCCCTCCTCGACCGCCAGGTGGATCTCCGGCGCGACCAGCGCGCGCACGATCTCGACGAACTTCTTCGCCTGCACGGCGAGCGCGCCCTCGCCGGCGACCTCGGCCGCGACGGCGGAGGTGAGCGAGACGTCGAGGTCGGTCGCGGCGAGATCCAGCCGGTCGCCGGTCGCCGTCAAGAGCAGGTGCGAGAGCACGGGAATCGTCGTGCGGCGCTCCACGATTCCCTGCATGGGCACCAGCTCGGCCAGCAGCTCGTCACGCTTCAGGCGAAGTTCCATGCGCTTCTCCGATCCCTATTCGAGAAGAAAAAATAGCACAGCCGTCGTCGGTAACAGGGCCTATGGAGAGTGTGGAAAACCTGCCCCTCGCCCGTCGCGACGGGCCGTGGCGGCATCCGCTGAAAGGGGAAAGGGGCTGCGGAAAAGCGGTGGAACGGCGGGGGTGGTCCGCCTCCTCGGCGTGGCTCCACAGGCTTTCCACAGGGGTTTTCGACAGCTTCTTCCGCTGCCCGCGCGGCGGCTCAAGCGAGGTGCTTGGTCATGCCGTCGAGCGTGCGCGCGAGCTCGGGGTTCTCGCGCCGGAGAGAACCGATCTTCTCGACCGAGTACATGACCGTCGAGTGGTGCTTGTCGTTGAACTGGCGGCCGATCTCCGGGTAGGAGAGGTCGGTGAGCTGCTTGCACAGGTACATCGCGACCTGGCGCGGAAAGGCGATCTGCTTGGTGTTCGACTTCGACTTGATCTCGCCCACCTTGAGGCCGTAGTGGCGAGCGACGAACTTGATGATCTCGGCGGCGGTGGCGCGGCGGCCGTCCTCGGGCAGGATGTCGCGCAGCGTCTCGCGCGCCAGGTCGAGCGACAGCGGCCGGCCGGTGAGCGAGGCGAAGGCGGCGACGCGGTTGAGCATCCCTTCGAGCTCGCGCACGTTCGAGCGCACCAGGTTGGCGACGAACAGCGCGACGTCGCCGGGCAGCGCGACGCGGTCGAGGTCGGCCTTGCGGCGCAGGATGGCGACCTTGGTTTCGAGATCGGGCGGCTGGATGTCGGCGATCAGGCCCCACTCGAAGCGCGAGCGCAGGCGCTCCTCGATCGAGGGGATGTTGCGCGGCGAGGAATCCGACGACAGGATGATCTGCTTCTGGCTGGTGTAGAGCGCGTTGAAGGTGTGAAAGAACTCCTCCTGTGTGCGCTCCTTGTTGGCCAGGAACTGCACGTCGTCGACCAGCAGCACGTCGATCGAGCGGAAGCGCTCGCGGAACGCGTGCATGGACTTGAAGCGCAGCGAGTTGATGAGCTGGTTGACGAACTGCTCGGCGGTCAGGTAGTGGAGCGCGAGCCGCGGGTGCTTGGCCGCGATCTGGTGCCCGATGGCGTGCAGCAGGTGGGTCTTGCCGAGGCCGACCGGACCGTAGAGAAAGAGGGGATTGTAGGAGCGCGAGGGGCTCTCGGCCACCGCCCGCGCGGCGGCGTGGGCGAACTGGTTCGAGCTGCCGACGACGAAGGTCTCGAAGCGGTACTTGGGATTGAGCGCCGGCGCGCCGGCGGGCTCGACGACGGCGCCCAGCGGGCCGGCGCCGCCGTCCGCGGTGGCGAGGAGCACCTGCAGCAGCTCGTCGCGGATCGCCGCCGCCTCCCGATCCAGCAGGTGGCGGTAGTTCTCCTCGACGGTGTGGACGAAGTGGGCGTTGGGGGCCTCGAGCACCAGCTCGTCGGCCGACTCCGAGCGCACCTTGAGCGGCGAGATCCAGGCCGCGTACTCCTCCGGCGGCAGCGACGCGCGCAGCCGATCGGCGATCTGCGACCAGGTTCGGGAGGTCATCGGCGGGTTACGGCCTCACCGCGGCGCGCCAGCGCGGCCGGCGCGCGGATGGCCCGGCTCGACCGGGCCACGGCGCCGACCGTGAAGGAGGCAACCGCGGGGGAGCAGCAAGATACCACGCCGCCGCCCCCCGGTCGCCGCCCCGCGGCCCTCAGAACGGACGCGCCCAGCGGGCGAGCTCGGCCGGCAGCTCGAGCGTCAGCGGCGCCCGTGCCGCGCCCAACTGGCGCGCCAACGCGGCGAGCTCGGGGGTCAGCCGTGGCGAGCGCGCCGCGGCGAGCCAAGCCCAGAAGCCGGGCGTCTGCGGGTAGAGCGCGATGGCGCCCTCGCCCGGCGCCAGACCGGCGGCGGCGCGCGCGGCGGCGACCGCGGCGTCGAGCCCGCCGAGCTCGTCGACCAGGCGGCGCGCGAGCGCGTCCTCGCCGGTCCAGACGCGGCCTTCGGCGACGGCCTCGACTTGGGCGCGCTCGAGCCCGCGGCCGCTGGCGACGTGGCCGAGGAAGAGCTGGTAGACGGCGCCGAGCCGCCGCTCGAGCAGCGCCTGCTCGCGCGCGTCGTAGGGCCGCAATGGCGAGTAGAGCCCGGCGTGCGCGCCGCGCTGGAGCGGATCGTGGGTGGCGCCCAGCAACTCCTCCTGGAAGCGGCCGGTGGCGAGCTTGCCGGAGACGACGCCGATCGAGCCGGTGAGCGTGCCCGCTTCGGCGACGATGCGCGAGGCCTTGGCGGCGATGTAGTAGCCGCCGGAGGCGGCGAGGTCGGACATCGAGACCACCAGCGGCTTGGCGGCGGCCAGCAGCTCGGCGCGGCGCAGGATGAGATCGGAGGCGAGCGCCGAGCCGCCGGGGCTGTCGACCCGCAGCACCACGGCCCGCACCCGCGCGTCCAACGCGAGCTGCTCGAGCAGCTCGGCGAGGTCGTCCGAGCCCAAGAAACGCTCACCGCTCCAGGGCTCGAGCCCGCCTTCGCCGCGCACGATCGTGCCTTGCGCGAAGACCACCGCGATCTGCTCGCCGCCGGCGGCGTGCCGGCTACGGCGCCGACCGTAGTCGAGCAGGTCGAGCCGCGCCGCGCCGCCCGCGGCCGCCTCGACCGCGGCGCCGAACTCGTCCGGAAAGGCTACGGCGTCGACGAGGCCTTCGGCGAGCGCCTCTTGGGCGCCGAGCGGGCCGCGATCGAACAGCGCGCGCACGGCCTCCGGCGCCAGCTCGCGGTCGGCGGCGATGGCGCCGACCAGCTGACCGAAATAGCCGTCGAGCACCTGGTCGAGCGCTTCGCGCGCCGCCGGAGAATGGGCGGCGTGGGTGTAGACCTCGGCCGCGCTCTTGAAGCGTCCGGAGGCCAAGAAGCTGGGCTCGATCTTCAGCTTGTCGAGGGCGCCGCGCAGGAACAGGCTGTCGGCCCACAGGCCGAGCAGCGCGACCTCGCCGGCGGGAGCGAGCGAAATCGAGCCGCAGGCCGCCGCCAGGTAGTACTCGAGCGTGCCGTTGGTGCCCTCGCCGGCGCTCTCGAGATAGCATTCGACGGACTTGCCGGCCGCGCGCAGGGCGTGGAGCTGCCGGCGCAGTTCCTGGGCCTTGGCGAGCCCCATGCCGGCGGGGCGCAGGTCGAGGACGAGGCCGCGCACGCGCGCGTCCTGGCGGGCGGCGTCGAAGGCCCGCCAGAGCGCCGACAGGCTCGCCGGCTCCGCCGCGCCGGGCAGCCGGAACGGCGCGCCGCCGTCGTGGTCGGGCAGCTCGCCGGCGAGCTGGTGGACGAGCAGCCAGGGACCGCCGCCCAGGCCGCCGGCGGGCGCCCCCGAGCGCGCGAGGTGGAGACCCACCGCCGCGACCGCGAAACCGAGCGCGAGAACGAGCAGGAAGAGCAGGAGCAGGCGCCGCACGGGAGACCCTCGGGCGCTACGATACCGCGCCGCGCGCCGGCGGGAATAGACACCCTGGCACGACGGTTGCTAGAATCAGCAGCAGGTAGAACGATCGCTGTTTGCGGGGAGGTTCCACATTCCAGACGTTGTCCTACCTTGAGTTCGAGATCCACAGGATCTCACCCTTTCTTCGAGAACTCACCCAAATCCCCTAAAAGACAGGGGTAGAGCCACACAAGCCAACCTCCTTCGGAACCTCCCCCGAACAGTTTTTCCCCGTCGGCCCCGGGCTCACGCCCGGGGCCGATTGTTCTTTGGGCAACCGGCCAAACTGTCACCCCGGCCGCGATACTGCCGGCCAGCGTGTCCACCGCCGCTTAGACTCGCGGTCGTGACCGCCTCCGCCCTTCTCGCCTGGTACGACCGTGAGCGCCGCGAGCTGCCCTGGCGCTCGACCGCGGAGCCGTGGGCGATCTGGGTCTCCGAGGTGATGCTCCAGCAGACCCGCGTCGAGACCGCCGTGCGCTACTACCAGCGCTTCCTCGACCGCTTTCCGACCCCGGCGGCGCTCGCCACGGCGCCGGTCGACGAGGCCCTGCGGCTCTGGTCGGGGCTCGGCTACTACCGGCGCTGCCGCCAGCTGCACGAGGCCGCGCGGCGGGTCGTGGCGGCAGGCGGGGGGCTGCCGCGCTCCGCCGCAGCGCTCGCCGAGCTGCCGGGCGTCGGGCCCTACACCGCGGCGGCGATCGCCTCGATCGCCTTCGGCGAGCGGGTCCCGGTGCTGGACGGTAACGTTGTCCGCGTGCTGGCGCGGCGGCTGGCGCTCGCGCTCGAGGCGGGCCGCGCGGCGGACCGGCGCCGGCTCGCCGCGGCGGCCGGGGAGCTGCTCGACCCGCGGCGCCCGGGCGACTCCAACCAGGCGCTGATGGAGCTCGGCGCGCTCGTCTGTACGCCGCGGGCGCCGCGCTGTGAGATCTGTCCCCTGGCCACCGGTTGCCAGGCGAGGGCGAGCGGGCGCCCGGAGAGCTTCCCGGCCGCCCGGCCGCGCCCGGCGCCGCGCCGGGTGGCGCAGGTGGTGGCCGTGGTCGAGCACGCGGGGCGATGGCTCTTCCTACGGCGTCCCGAAACGAAGACAGTCCTGCCGGGGCTTTGGGAGCTGCCGACCGTCGAGGCCGGGGCCGAGAGCGTCGAGGGGGCCCTGGCCGTCCAGTTTGGAGGACACTGGCGGGTAGGACAGGAGCTGGCGCGGGTGCGTCACACCATCACCACGCGCCGACTCGAGATCCGCGCTCACGCCGCGGAGCGGTCGGAGAGCGGCGAAGTCGCCGAGGGGTGGGAGGCCGCCTGGCTGGCGCCGGCCGAGGCGCTGGACTTCGGCCTCACCGGCGCGACGCGCAAGCTGCTGGCTCTCCTAGTGCCGGGGTTGCCAACCCGCTAACGGTCGCGAGCCTGTCGACTCGCTCCTGGGGATCGATCTCGCGGCGGAGGGCACGCGGGTCTCATCTGAAAGGGGAGGGCACGCGCCCTCCCCTCGGCCAGCGGAGTGAATCCGCTGGCCTCACCCCGCCGCGGTCGCGAGCCTGTCGGCTCGCTCCTGCAATTGCGATGCGAGCGAGTTTGGCGGTCGGAGATGGGAGCCGCGGCTCAGATCGCGGCGCTCGGCCAGTTGCCGCCGGCGAGGATGTACCAGCCGACCAGCTTGTCGTCGATCTCGCGCAGGCGCTTGGCGACCAGGCCGCAGAGGATGTGGAGCAGCCGCACCGAGGAGACCTTGTGCATGTCGAGCAGCCCCTCGACCACTTCTTTCGGGATCGCCAGCACGACCGCGCCGCCGTCGTGCGCCTTGGCGAGCGCCGAGCGGGGCTGGCGGTCGATCAGCGCCATCTCGCCGAAGTAGTCGCCGCGCTCGAGTATGGCGAGCGCCTCCTCGCCGGCGCCGGGGATGATCTTCGAGATCCGGATCCGCCCCTCGAGCACCACGTACATGGCGTCGCCCGGGTCGCCTTCGCGGAACAGCACCTCGCCGCCCGTGAGCTTTCTCTCGCGCGACAGCGAGGTCAGGAAGTTGATCTCGAGCGAGGAGAGCCGCTGCTCGGCGAACAGCGTCTTCTTGGCGGCGAGATCGATCCGGAACTCGCCGCTCGGCGGGCGGTCGGGGCGCCGCTCGGCGCCGGCGCCGGGCACGCCCTGGGCGAAGAAGCGGGAGAGCTTGTCGTTGGTGCGCCGGAGCTTGGTCGAAAGCCCCTTCCAGAAGGTCCAGTGGAGCGCCATGGCGAGACGCGGATCGCGCGTGAGCGCGCCGTCGAGCGCATCGTGGGCGAAGACGAACAGCGTGGCCGCGGTGGTGGCGACCGCGTCGCCGGAGCGCGCGGCCGGATCGACGAACGCCGCCTCGCCGAACAGATCGCCGGGATCGAGCTGGGCCAGCGGGAAGAGCCCATAGGGCGTCGAGCGCTGGATGCGCACGTGGCCGGCGTCGAGCAGGTAGGCCTCGCGGCCGGCGTCGCCCTGGCGCAGCACCGTCTCGCCGGCCGCCACGGCGCGCTCGCTGAGCGCCTCGGACAGCCGGCCGAGCTGCGCCGCACCGAAGTGGGCGAAGAGCGAATGGCGGGCGAGCCGTTCCGGCGGCACCAAAGTCCCCCTAGTCTAGCGCCGAGCGGCCCTCGAACGCGCGCCGGGTAGCATCCGGCCGCGAGGTGCTGCATGCCGACCTACCGTTTGACCGTCGAGTACGAGGGGACCCGCTACCGCGGCTGGCAGGAGCAGAAGAACGCCCGCACGGTGGCCGGAGAGCTGCGCCGCGCGCTCGAGAGCGTGCTCGGCGAGACGGTCGAGCTGGGCGGCGCCGGCCGCACCGACGCCGGCGTGCACGCGCTGGCGCAGGTGGCGCACCTGCGCTGCCGGCGGGCGCTCGAGCCGGCGGCGCTCGCGACCGGGCTCGAGCGCGAGCTGCCGGCCGACATCGGCGTGGTGGCGCTCGAGCCGGCGGCGCCGCGCTTCCACGCCCGCCACCACGCCCGGTTGCGCAGCTACGTCTACCAGATCGCCCGCCGTCGCACCGCGCTCGGCAAGCGTTTCGTCTGGTGGGTGCGCCGGCCGCTCGATGCGGCGGCGATGGCCGCGGCCTGGCCGGCGGTGGTCGGCCGCCACGACTTCGTCCGCTTCGCCGAACGTCCGGCCGAGCCGGAGTCCGGCACGCTCGTGGTGGTCGAGCGCGCCGAGCTCGCCGAGAGCGGGGACCTGATCGTGGTGCGCATCGCGGCGTCGCACTTCCTCTGGAAGATGGTGCGCCGGCTGGTCGGTGCGCTGGTCGAGCTCGGAGCCGGGGCGCTCGACCGCGCGCAGTTCGAGGCGCTGGTCGCCGCCGAGCCGGGCGGCGAGCGGCTGGCGCCGGCCGAGTGGACGGCACCGCCTTCGGGGCTGTTTCTCGAGCGGGTGCTCTACGAGGGCGACCCGCCGCTCGGCGCGCTGGCGCCGCCGGTCCCGGTCCGCTCGCCGCCGGTCGGTGCGGCGCCTCCCCCGCTCACAGCAGCTCGAGCTGGGGCGAGCCCACGCGCTGCCACGCCTCGCGCTCGACCAGGTCGAGCCAGCTCGCGCGGCCCTCGTCCGCGAGCCGCAGGACCGGGACGTCGCGGGCCGCGAGCTCGACGTTGAGCCGCAGGTCGACGGCGCGCTGGAATTCTGGATCGGCCGCGCGCACGCCGTCCGGGGCGGGCGCCGCGAAGCAGGGGACGTAGACCAGCAGGTCGTAGGTCGCGAGCCAATCACCGACCAGGCGGTCGAAAGTGGGATCGGCGCGCCCGGTGGCGAGCAGCAGGTAGACGTAGTTGTCGAGCACGCTGCGATCGCAGAGCACGACCGGATAACGGGCCGCCGCCACCAGCTCCTCGGCGATCTGGGTGAGCAGGATCCAGCGCTGGGCGGTGGCGGTGGTGGTCTCGTTGATCGGCAGGGGGCTGCGGCGCGCCACCTCGTGGACGATGTCGAGCGCCACGTCACGGCGCTTGAGGCGCGCGGCGAGGCCATAGCAGAGGGTGGTCTTGCCGACGCCGTGGGTGCCGATGAAAGCGATCTTGGCGCGCCGGCCGTTCATCGGGTGGATTCTAGGTCGAGGTCGGCGAGCGCCGCGGCGACGATGTCGAGGGCGGCGTCGAGCGGCCGGGCGTCGATGGTCAAGGGCGGCGCCAGCTGGACGACGCGCCCGGTGGCGCCGCCCGCGAGCGCCAGCACGCCGCGGGCGGCGAGCGCGCCAGCGAAGCGGCGGGCCGCCGGGCCGTCGGCGAATTCGAGCGCCCACAGCGCGCCGCGCCCGCGTAGCGCGACCCCCGCCGCGGCGGCGGCTGCGGCGAGCCGCGCGGCGAACCGCGCGCCGAGCGAGCGCGCCCGCTCGGGCAGCCGCTCGTGCTCGACCAGCTCGAGCGTCGCGAGCGCCGCGGCGCAGGCGAGCGGGTGGGCGAGGAAGGTCGCCGTGTGCAGCGCCTCGCCCGCGCGGCGCAGGGGCTCGAACAGCGGCGCGCGCCCGACCACGGCGGCGAGCGGCAGGCCGCCGCCGAGCGCCTTGCCGCAGCAGAGCAGGTCGGGCCGCACCCCCTCGTCTTCGACCGCGAAACGGGCGCCGGTGCGGCCGAGGCCGGTGAAGATCTCGTCGGCGACGAACAGCAGCCCGCGACGCCGCGCGAGCGCGGCGAGGCCGGCCAGCCAACCGGGCGGCGGCAGGTGGACGCCCTCGCGCCCCACCACCGGCTCGACCAGCAGGGCGCCGATCGGCGGCGCGACGGCGAGCATCGCCTCGATCTCCGGCAGCGGCGCGCCGAAGGGCAGCCGCAGCACGTCGGAGCGCAGCCACGCCGCGAAGGGCTCACGGAACTCGCCGCGCGAGCTGGCGGCCAGGGCGCCGAGCGTGGTGCCGTGATAGCCGGGGTCGAAGGCGAGCAGGCCGGGACGGCCCGTGGCGAGGCGCGCCACCTTGAGCGCGATCTCGACCGCGTCGGCGCCGGAGATGGCGAAGTGGACGCGCGCGTCGTCGACCGGCGCGAGCGCCGCCAAGCGCTCGGCGAGCGCGATCCGCGGCGGGTGCGCCGCGACGTCGCCCAGACCGTGCAGGAGCTCGCCGGCCTGGGCGGTGACCGCCGCCACGATCGCCGGATGGCGGTGGCCGAGCGCGGCGACGCCGAAGCCGGCGGTCAGATCGACGTAGCGGTTGCCGTCGACGTCGAGGACGTTGGCGCCCAGCGCGGCGCGCCAGACGATCGCCGGCTCGTCGCGCGGCCCGAGCGTGTTGACGGTCGGCGCCTCGTGGGCGGCGAGACGCGCCGAGAGCTCGCGGCTGCGCGGCCCCGGCGGCGGCGTCACGATCTCGGGCGGCAGGTCGCCGCGCTCGAGTGTGGAAGTCATCGCGAGCGCTCAGCCGCCGATTTCGCGCCGCCCGGCGAGCGAGCGGCCGAGCGTGACCTCGTCGGTGTACTCGATGTCGCCCCCCACCGGCATGCCGAAGGCGAGGCGGGTGACTCTCGGCCCGCGGCCGTGGAGCAGGCGGGCGAGGTAGAGCGCCGTCGCCTCGCCTTCGACGTTCGGGTTGGTGGCGACGATGACCTCGACCACGCCCGTCAGGCGCGTCAGCAGGTCCGCGATGGCCAGCTCGTCGGGTCCGATGCCGCGCTGGGGCGAGAGCGCGCCGCCGAGGACGTGATAGAGGCCGCGATACTCCCCGGTGCGTTCGAGCGGCTGGATGTTGAACGGCTCCTCGACCACGCAGATGCGGCTCGGATCGCGCGCCGGATCGGTGCAGGTGGCGCAGGGGTCGACGTCGGTGATGGCGTGGCAACGCGAGCAGGCGAAGAGCTTCTCCTTGATCTCGACGATCGCCGCCGCGAGCTCGCGCGCCTGCGCCACCGGGGCCTTGAGCAGATGGTGCGCGAGGCGGGTGGCGCTCTTCGGCCCGATGCCGGGCAGGCGGGCGAGCTCCGTGGTCAGCCGGCGGAGCGGATCGGCCATCGCGCGCCCGCTTCAGCCGAAGCCGGGCAGCCCCCCGCCGAGCGCGCCGAGCCGGCTCTGCATCGCCTCGTCGACCCGGCGCGCGGCCTCGTTGACGGCGGCGAGGACGAGGTCCTGCAGCATGCCCGGGTCCGCGGGATCGACCACCTCGGGATCGATCTCGAGCGCGAGCAGCTGCTTGTGGCCGCTCATCTTGACCTTGACCATGCCGCCGCCCGCGGCCGCCTCGATCACCAGCTCGTCGAGCTCGCGCTGCATGCGCTCCTGCATCTGCTGCGCCTGCTTCATCAGCTTCTGGATGTTCATCGCGGCTCTCTTCCGGTCGGTTCGTCCGCGGCGGGCTCGAGGCCGGCGATCGAGCCGCCGAAGATCTCGAGCACGGCCTGGACGCGGGGGTGCTCGGCGAGCGCCTGAGGCACCGGCGGCTCGGGCGGCGTGGGGGTCTCGCCTGCCGCTGCTGCTGCGCCCTCGATCGCCCGCCAGCGGGCGCCGGCGCCGAACACCGACGCCACCACGTCGTCGAGCAGGGTGCGGTTCGAGGCCCGGCGCAGCGCCGAAGCGACCAGGCTGTCGCCGGCGGGGTGGACGATCTCGAGCCGTTCGCCGTCGTAGCGGCACTCGACCGCCGCGAGCTGTCCCGCGAGCGTCGGCCGGCGCAGCGACAGCTCCTCGAAGAAGCGCTCGACCGAGCCGCCCGCGGCGCGCGCCGGCGACGGCTCGGGCGCGCTCGCCGGTGGCTCCACCGGCGTCGGCGCCTGGGTGAGCGGGGTCGCCTCCGGCGCGGCGTCGGGAGCGGCCGCGACCGGGCGCGTTGGCGGCTCCTCGACGGCCATCGCGGCGGACTTGCCGGCGGGGCGCGGCGCCACCGGCCGCGGCGCGGGCGGCCGGGTCGAGCTCGTCGCCGTCACGGCCGGGTCGAGCTCGTCGCCGCCGGCGCCGGCGAGCAGCGCCTCGATCCGGACCAGCTTCGGCAGCTCGGCGGCGCGCAGCCAGGCGAGCTCGAGCGCCAGGGCGCCGGCGTCGCTGCGCCGGATGGTGGCCTCGCTCGCGAGCAAGTGGTGGAGCAGGCGCAGCAGGTCTTCGTACGGGTGGGCGCCGACCCGCGCGGCGAGCGCCGCCCGCTCGTCCTCCGACAGCTCCAGCACGTCGCCGGCGCCGCCCAGCGAGAGGTGGAGCGCATCGCGGCAGTAGGAGAGGAAGTGGGCGTGGACCTGGCGCGGATCCCAGCCCTCCTGCTCGACCGTGCGCGCGAGGGCGGCGACCTCGGCCGGCTCGCCAGCGAGGATGGCGCCGAGGAGGCGGTCGAAGAGGGCCAGGTCGAGACCGCCGAGCAGCCGCTTGGCCTCCTCCTCGTCGACCCGGCCGTTGCCGAACGTCGCCAGCTGGTCGAGCAGCGCCACCGAGTCGCGCACGCTGCCCTCGCCGGCGCGGGCGAGCAGCTCGAGCGCGTGGCGGCTGGCTTCGAGCTTCTCTTCGCGGCAGATCGTCTCCAGATGGTCGGCCACCTCGCGCCGCCCGACGCGCCGGAAATGAAACTCCTGGCAGCGCGACAGGATGGTCGCCGGCACGGCGTCGATCTCGGTGGTGGCGAAGATGAAGACGAGCTGTGGCGGCGGCTCCTCGACCAGCTTGAGCAGCGCGTCGAAGGCCTGGCGGGAGAGGCGGTGGACTTCGTCGAGGACCACCACCTTGTAGCGGTCGCGCGCCGGCCCGTAGCGCAGGCTCTCGGCGAGCTCGCGCACCTGCTCGACTTTCGAGTAGGTCGCGGCGTCGATCTCGAGCACGTCGAGGTCGGAGCCCTCGGCGATCTGCCGGCAGATCGGGCAGTCGCTGCACGGGCGCAGCGCCGGCTCGCGCTCGCAGTTGAGCGCCTTGGCGAAGACGCGCGCGGCGGTGGTCTTGCCGACGCCCCGGATGCCGGAGAACAGGTAGGCCTGCGCCACCCGCCCCTCGCGCAGGGCGTTGGTCAGGGCGGTGACCACCGCCGGTTGGCCAATCAGGGACGAGAAGTCCTGCGGCCGCCATTTGCGGGCGAGCACTTGGTAGGTCATGTCGGACGGCGCCGAGCCGGCGACGGCGACGAAGGGTTCCGGCACCCCTGCGGCACCCGGAGCGAGGACCTGATCGCTGCTCCCTTCCGGGCCTGACGAGGTTCGGAACCGTCCGGTGCACAGGACCCGAACCCTTCGTCCCGGGCTCGGCGCGGTCGCATCGTACGCGGCGCCCGCCGGGGTGTAAAGGCGGCGGGCTGGGCGGCTCGCGGCCTCTCGGGTACAATGCGCCGGCTTGGGGGGCGGTACGGACGCGTCCGCGGCGGATCTACGCTGGATGTCGGTCGCGCTGTCCGAGGCCCGGGCGGCGGCGGCCCTCGGGGAGGTGCCGGTCGGCGCGGTGGTGGTGTCGGCGGCGGGTGAAGAGCTCGCCCGCGCGCACAACCGCCGCGAGAGCGACGGTGACCCGCTGGCGCACGCCGAGCTGCTCGCCATCCGCGCCGCGGCGCGCGCGGTGGGCGGCTGGCGGCTGCCGGGGTCGACCCTCTACGTCACGCTGGAGCCCTGTGCGATGTGCGCCGGCGCCCTGGTGCTGGCGCGGGTGGCTCGGCTGGTGTACGGCGCCGCCGATCCGAAGTCCGGGTTCTGCGGCTCCCTGGGCGATCTGGTGCGGGATCCGCGGCTCAATCACCGCCTGGAGGTGGTGGCGGGGGTCGCGGGCGAGCCGAGCGCCGAGCTGCTGCGGGGTTTCTTCGCGGCGCTGCGGCGGCCGGAGCGGGTTCTTTGACGTGAGGAATACGAGCGGAGAGGTGTCCGAGTGGTCTAAGGAGCACGCCTGGAGAGCGTGTATCGGGGTAACTCGATCGTGGGTTCGAATCCCACCCTCTCCGCCAGCTGTCATTGCACGGAGAGGTGCCGGAGTGGTCGATCGGGACGGTCTCGAAAACCGTTGTACCTGCAAGGGTACCGTGGGTTCGAATCCCACCCTCTCCGCCATGAGTTTTGACCGAGGTCGGAGGCTTCGCTAGAATCCACGGTTCCCGTCGGGGGACCGCCCGGAGGCGTTTCGGCGCCGGCGCGGCAGCGACCGACCAGTCGAAGGAAAGGCGGATCCAGTGAAGCGGACGTTCCAGCCGAACAATCGCCGGCGCAAGAAGACCCACGGCTTCCGTGAGCGGATGAGCACCAAGAACGGACGCAAGGTCCTCGCCCGCCGCCGCCGCAAGGGCCGCAAGCGTCTGGCCGTCTGAGCGGCACCGCGGTGCCGCCGCCGTCGCCCGTCGAGGAACGCCTGCCGCGGCCAGAGTTGCTGCGCCAGAGCGCCGACTATCGGACCTGCTACAAAGGGGGGGCGCGGCGGCACGGCCCCTTCGCCGTTCTGCACATTCATCCCAACGCCAGCGGCCGCCCGCGGCTCGGCATCACGGCGAGCCGGAAAGTGGGCGGCGCGGTCGTGCGCAACCGGCTCAAGCGCTGGACGCGCGAGTGCTACCGGCGCTCGGGCTGGCGGCGCCAGCTGGCACCGCTCGACCTGGTGGTCCATTTCAAGCCGGAGGCGGCGGCGGCCGGCTTCGTCGAGTTTCGAGCCGAGCTCGAGCGGCTGCTGGGCGATGTGGTGCGGAGGCAGCGGTGAGGCGTTGGGTCGCCGGCGCGCTGGCCTTCTACAAGCGCCGGCTGTCGCCGCTGCTGCCGCCCGCCTGTCGCTTCGCGCCGAGCTGTTCCGAGTACGCCCGCCTGGCCGTCCTGCGCGACGGCGTGCTGCGGGGCGGCGCCCGCGCCGTCTGGCGCCTGGCGCGCTGCCAGCCGTTCGGCCTGGGCGGCATCGACCTGCCCTGAGGACTTCTTGAGAGGCCTGAAGATTGGACAATCGACGACTCCTGCTCGCGGCCGCGCTGTCGATGGCGGTGCTCCTGACCTGGCAGTTCCTGTTCCCGGCGCCGCGGCCGGAGGCGCCCCCGGCGCCGCCGCCCGGCGCCGCGGCGACGGCCCCCGCCGCGACCGCGACGCCCGCGACCAACGGCGTCGCCGAGGGCGTCGCGGCGGCGGAGGTCGCGGCCCCGGCGCCGCCGGCCGCCGCCGAGCCGATCGCCGGCGAGAGCGAAGACCGTTTCGTGCTCGAAAACAGCGTCCTGCGCGCCGAGTTCTCGAATCGGGGCGCGGTGCTGGTGTCGCTGGTGTTGCGCGGACAGGTCGGTCCGGGCGGCACGGAGCTCGAGCTGGTGCAGCCGCGGGCCGCCTCGCCGCAGCCGTTCACGCTGGTCGATGCCGCCCTCGCGCCGCTGCCGGTGGCCGAGGCCCTGTTCGCCGTGGACCCCGAGGAGGACGCCGCCGGGCGCGCGCTGCGCTTCCGCTACCGGGGACCGCTCGGCAGCGCGGAGAAGCGCTTCCGGCTGCGCTCTGACGGCCGCATCGACGTCGAGCTCGAGAGCGCGAGCGCGGGTTTCGGGGTGATGATCGGCCCGGGCCTGCGCGGGCGCACGGTCGCGGAGCTCGGCAACCGCTTCGACCGCCGTCTCGGTTCGTGGCGGACGCAAGGGGAGGTCGAGACCGTCGAGCCGAGCGCCGACTCGGTGGTGCGGCTCGGCTCCGGACTCGACTGGATCGCGCTCGAGGACACCTACTTTCTGAGCGCGCTGGTGCCGAACGGGCCGGTCGATGGCGCGGCGTTCGAGCCGGTGCTGCTCGTGGCGGGGGCCGACGCGAGGAGCTTCGACGCGCGGCCGCTGCCGGAGGGCGGCAAGGTGGCGCGGGAGGACAAGGACCTGGCGCGGGACCTGCGCGCCTATCTGTTCGCGCGCGGCGAGCGGCTCGAGCTGACGACGGTCTGGGGTCCGAAGGACTACGACCGGCTGGCGGCCCTCCCCTACGGCCTCGAGAAGACCGTGCGCTGGGGCATGTTCGGCGTCCTGGTGCGGCCGCTGCTGATGGGGCTGCAGTGGATCCACGCCAACGTGGTGGCCAACTACGGCTGGGCGATCGTGATCCTGACCACGCTGCTCAAGATCGCCCTGCTGCCGCTGTCGATCGCCGGCTTCAAGTCGATGCGCAAGATGCAGAAGCTGGCGCCCAAGATGCAGGCGATCCGCGAGCGCTGGCGGCCGAAGCTGCGCGACAAACAGGGGCGCTTCAACGCCGAGGCGCAGCGGCAGATGAACGAGGAGGTAATGGCGCTCTATCGCAGCGAGGGGGTCAATCCGGCGGGCGGCTGCCTGCCGATGCTGATCCAGCTGCCGATCTTCCTCGCCTTCTACAACATGCTCTCGACCGCGGTCGAGCTCAAGTGGGCGCCGTGGGTGCTCTGGGTCCAGGACCTCTCGGAGCGCGACCAATACTTCGTGCTGCCGCTCATCATGGGCGCCACGCAGTTCGTGCAGCAGCGCATGACGCCGCCGCCGCCGGATCCGTTCCAGCGCCGGATGATGCAGATGTTGCCGATCGTGTTCACGATCTTCTCGTTCGGGTTCCCGAGCGGCCTGGTTCTCTATTGGCTGACCAACAACGTTCTGACCATCGGTCAGCAAATGCTCTACAACTCGATGGCCGACAAGTCCGAGGGTGAAGCGGCGGCCGCCGCCGCGCCGAAGCCCAAGGGGAGGAAGGGGTCGTGAGCCCGCGCAGCCGGAGGTACTTCTGGGGCAACTCGCTGGCGCAGGCGATCATGTCCGCCGCCCGCCACCACGGCGTCGATCCGGAGCGGCTCGCCTACCAGGTCCACCGCAAGCGGCACGGCTTCGTGAGGCTCCCCCGCGTGGTGGTGATCGAGGTCGATCCAGCGGCCCCTGCCCGCCCGGCCAGTGAGGCGAGCCCGGCGCCAACGCAGGAGCGGGGCGCGCGGGCCGAGCGGCCGGCCCGTTCTGCCGCGGGCGCCCCGCCCGGCGCTTCCGCCGGTCGCCGGAGCGGCGAGGATCGCGGGCGGCCACCGGCGCGCGATAGCCGCCAGGCCGCTCCGCGCCGGGGCGCCGCCGAGGGCGGCGACATTTGGGACGCGCCGGACGAGGACGCCGTCCTCGCCGCGGCTGAGGCGGCTCGGAGGCTTCTCCGCCTGGCCCGGCTGGAGCTGGAGGTGGAGGTGACGATCCTCGCGGACGAACGGCTGGAGGTGCGGCTGGCGGGCGAGGATGAGGCCGAGATCGAGCAGCGCGGCCTCGAACTGCTCGAGGATCTGGAGCACCTCGTGCCGCGGGCGGCGCACGGCCTGTCTGGACGGATGGTCCGCTGCCGGGTCGAATGCGCGGGCATGCGGGCGGCGCACGAGCGCCGCCTCCAGGAGCTCGCGCGGGCCGTGGCGGCGGAGGTCCTGGCCGAGGGCGCGCCGCGGGAGATCGAGGCGTTGGCGCCGGGCGACCGGCGGGTCGTCCACCTGGCCCTCGAGGACCTGCCGGGCGTCGAGACGGAGAGTTTCGGCAGCGGGGTGCGCAAGAAGATGGTGATCCGGCCGGCCGCCCGCCGAGGGTGAGCCGCCGTTTCACGTGAAACAGGCTCCGGGGCCCGGCCGCTCCGGACCCCCCAACCGAGCCGGTCTCGCCCGATGCCGCCGCTCCCGCCCCTCTCCCCACCCGAATTCGAAGCGCGCCTGCGCGGCGCCGCCCCGGGGGTCGAGCTCTCCCCGGCGACACTGCACGCGCTCGCCGTGCACTACGACGAGCTGCGGCGGTGGGCCCACCGCACCTCGCTCATCGGCCCGCGCGAAGCCGCGACCCTCTTCACGCGCCACTACGGCGAGTCCTTGGCGGCGCTCCCCCTGCTCCCCGCGGGCCCGGCGGTCCTGCTCGACTTGGGCTCGGGGGCCGGCTTCCCCGGACTGATCCTGGCTGCCGTCCGGCCCGACCTGCGGGTGACCCTGGTCGAGCCGCGCGCCCGCCGCTGGGCGTTCCTCTCGGCGGTGATCCGCAAGGCCGCGTTGTCGAGCCGATGCCTCGATGCTAGAGTCGCGCCGAATTCGTTCCCGGAGCTCGCCGAGCCGGTCGACGTCGTCACGCTGCGGGCGCTGCGGCTGCAGCGCGAGGGGTTCGAAGTGCTCCGAAGCGCTCTCTCTCCGGGGGCGGCCTTGCTCTTCTGGAGCGGCCGCGCCGAGCCCGACGTGCCCGCCTGGTTGCGGCCGGCGCGGCGGGTCGAACTGCCCGGGAGCGAGGCGAGACAGATTCGCGAATACCGCGTCGAGCCCCCCCTCCCGCCACCATGACCGAGACCCTCGCGATCGCGAACCAGAAGGGCGGAGTGGGCAAGACCACGACCGCGATCAATCTGGCCGCGGCGCTCGCGGCGCTCGAGCGCCGCGTCCTGCTGGTCGACTGCGACCCCCAGGGCAACGCCACGCGGGGGCTGGGCACCGAAGCCTCCCCGCCCCATCTCTACCAGGTGCTGACCGGCGAGGCGACCGCCGGCGACGCGATCCGAGCGAGCGGGTTTCCCCATCTCGACCTGCTGCCGGCGAACCGCGAGCTGGTGGGCGTCGAAGTCGAGTTCGCCGGCCTCGAGGGGTGGCAACAGCGGCTGCGGGAGGCCCTGGCCGAGCCCGCCCAGCGCTACGATACGGTTCTGATCGACTGTCCCCCGTCGCTCGGGCATCTGACAGTGCTCGCGCTGGTCGCCGCGCAAGGGGTGCTGGTGCCGCTGCAGTGCGAGTACTTCGCGCTGGAGGGGATCAGCGAGCTGGTGGCCACGATCGGACGGGTGGCCGGCGCCCTGAATCCGAGCCTCGCCATCACCGGTATCCTGCTCACCATGTACGACGATCGAATGAACTTGACGCGCGACGTCGAACGGGAGGTCCGCTCCCACTTCGGCGCCCAAGCCTTCCAGACGGTGATTCCGCGCAACGTCCGCCTGGCCGAGGCGCCGAGCCACGGTGCCCCGATCCTCCAGTACGACATCAAGAGCCGGGGCGCGGAGGCTTACTTGGCGCTGGCGCGGGAGCTGCTGGAGCGCCGCCGGTGAGCGACCGGAAGCGGGGCCTCGGGCGGGGGCTCGCCGCGCTGCTGCCGGCCGACGAAGGGGTGCGCAGTGTCCCCGTCGGCCAGCTCGAGCCGAACCGCAAGCAGCCACGGACGCGCTTCGACGAGCAGAGCCTCGAGGAGCTGGCCGCCTCGATCCGCGCGCAAGGGGTCATCCAGCCTCTGATCGTCAGTCCCACCGGGGCCGGCACCTACACCATCGTCGCCGGCGAGCGGCGTTGGCGCGCCGCCCAGCGGGCGGGCCTCGCAGCGGTCCCCGTGGTGGTGCGGCGGGTCGCCGACGACCGCCAACAGCTCGAGCTCGCCCTGGTCGAGAACCTCCAGCGCGCCGACCTCAACCCGATCGAGGAGGCCGACGCGTACCGGACACTCCACGAGCAGTTCGCGCTCTCGCACGAGGAGATCGGCGCCCGGGTGGGCAAGGGGCGCTCGGCGGTGTCGAACGCGCTTCGCCTCCTGAGGCTTCCGGGCGAGATCCAGGAGCTTCTGCGATCTGGCGAGCTGACCGCCGGTCAGGCACGACCGCTCCTCGGCCTGAACGAGCCGGAAGCGCAGCTCCGCCTCGCCCGGCAAGCGGCCGCGGAGGGTCTCTCCGCCCGCGATCTGGAAGCCCTGACCGGGGACCGCGCGGCTGGCCCCCAGAGGCGCCCGCGCACGCGCAAACCGCCCGAGCCCAACGCGGCCGCGGCGGCCGAACGCTTGACCCAACGCTTGCAGACGCGGGTCGAGATCGAGCGCCGCGGTCGCGGCGGCGTGATCCGCATCCACTACCATTGCGAAGAGGAGCTGATCCGCCTCTTCGATCTCCTCCACGAATCCGGCCAGAGAGGGGGACGTCCGTGAACTTCCGACACAAGGGACCGGCAGGGGAGCTCGACGGCTTCCTGGACGCCGGCAGCCAACTCCACGGTGAGCTGCGCTTCGAGCAGACCTTTCGCGTCGACGGCCGGCTGACCGGCAAGATCGTCTCCGCGGGCGACCTGGTCGTGGGCGAGCGGGGCGAGGTCGAAGGCGAGATCGAGGTCGGCCGCGCCTTCGTCGCCGGCCAGGTGCGGGGTCGGCTGCGAGCGACCCGCCGGCTCGAGATCCAGCCCGGAGGCCGCGTCCGCGCCGACGTCGAGACACCCGCGCTGGTGATCCACGAGGGGGCGCTGTTCCAGGGCGGTTGCGCCATGGAGCGCGCCGCCCAGGGTGGTGCCGAAGCCGAGCCCGCGCCGGCCGAAGCCGCCAAGGGCCCCCGCTTGGCGGCGGTCAAGGAGCGCTGACCGGCGCCGGCCTGCCGGCCAGGCCCTCGTAGGAGGGGACGAAAGTGAGCGGCCGGCGCTGGAGCAGAGCCGGCTCGAAGCTCGCGGCGAGGACCTTGCCGTCGAGATCGCGCGCGATCGGCAGGCCGAGCGCGTAGAGCAGCGTCGGCGCCACGTCGGTCACCTCCGCGGCGGCGATCTGGACGCCCTGCCGCACGCCCTCGCCGCGCAGCAGCAGCAGGCCATCCGGTCCGCCCGCGAGCGAGCCCTCGAGCGGCTCCCGGCCGGCCAGATCGTCGAGGATCCGGCGCAGGCCCGCGGGGGCCGAGACGCCGTAGGCGGAGACCACCACCAGGAGGCGTGGCTCGGGCAGCCGGGACCAGAGCTCGGCGAGCTCGGCATCGAGGCCGGCGTAGTAGGTCGCGAGCCCGTCCGCGGCGCGCCGCAGCCGGGCCCCGCGGGTGCCCTCGAACTGTGCCGCCGCGAAGGCTCCGAACGCGGCCCGCGACGCCACCTCGAGGCCCTGGAGCCGCACGAACCCGGCTTGCGCCTCGGGAGAAGCTCCTTCGAGCCGCCGCGCGAGCCCGGCGAGCCGCCGCCGGTCGCGCGCGAGCTCGCGCGCGAGCTCCGCGGCGGCCAGGATCTCGAGCTCGCGCTCGGCGGATCCCCGCGCCACCGGCGGATCCTCGAAGTCCGCACCCTCGGCAAGAGCCGGCGGCAGGCCCGCGAGCGTGACCTGGCGCCCCTCCGCCAGCAGGACCCGCCACACCGAGGCCGCTTCGAGATCCTCCGGCATCGACGCCCGCGCGGTCCCCCCGGGCAACCCCCAGCGCTCGAAAGCGGTCGCCACCGGCAGCAAGCGCAGCGGCTCCCGGCCGGCCAGCCAGGGCAACAGATGGAGCCGGTCTGATTCGAGGCCGTGACGGAAAGGCAGCCGCCCGGTGGCGAGCGTTGCCTCGAGGGCGCCGGGGCGAGCCGGCGCGAAAGCGCGTAGGCGCGCGAACGCCCCGTTCTCGAGCAGGGCGGAGAAGAACGGCAGCTTGCCCTGCTCGGCGAGCGGCAGCACGGCGTCCAAAGTCGCGGTCGGAAGGGCCACCCAGGCCAGCCGGGGGGCCCCCTCGCCGGCGACGCTGACGAGGCGGGGCGGCGGCGGGGGCGAGTCGCGGAAGCTCGCGCGCCGGTCGAACATCGCGTAGACGGTGCCGAGGCCGACCAGCAGCACCAGCCAGCGGCTGCGCGGCCCGTAGCGGCGAGCGTGGATCGAGTGGAGCAGGGCGGTGTAGAAAATCAGCAGCGCGCCCAGCGTGAGCCAGAGCGCGGTCTTGATCATTTGCACGTTGATGCCCGGCGGCAGGTAGTAGGAGTAGTACGAGGCGTGGACCCAGTCGCCGAGCGCGCCCGCCGCGGCGACCAGCGTCAGGCTCCAGGGCAGCAACCGTCGCACCCGCACGCGGGCGCGCTGCGCCGCCAGCAGGTGCGCCACCAGCGAGAGCGGCGAAAGCAGCGCGCCGTAGACGCCGGTGCCGCGCACCAGGACCGACGCCGTGAACTCGACCCGCGGATTCAGAAACAGCAGCAGTCCGGTCAGGTGGGCGCCGGCGAGCAGCGCGGGCAGCAGGGGCAGCAGCCAGGTCTCGGCGGCGCGCCAGTGCGCCGCCGCGTCCGACCGCGGAACCGCTCTGTTAGAGTCCTCCACCCGAATGGTCCCGCGAGACAGCGCCGCCCGAGTCCTCGCGGTCGTGCAGCACCCGCTCCCCTACTTCACGGTCGCGCTCGAAGTCCCCGCGGCCTACGCCGAGGCCGAGCCCGGTCACTTCGTCATGATCGAGACCCGGGGCGGGCTCGAGCCCTATCTGCGCCGCGCCTTCTCGATCCACGATGTTAGCAGCGGCCCGGACGGGGTCCGCATCGAGCTCCTGGGCAAGGTCGTGGGCCGCGGCACCGCGGCGCTCGCCGCGGCGCGGCCAGGCGAGCTGCGCGCGCTGCTCGGCCCGCTCGGCCGGCCCTTCGCCGCGCCGGCCGCGGGGCCGGTGGCGTTGGTGGCCGGCGGTGTCGGCTCGGCGCCGCTCTTTCTGCTCGCGCGCCGACTGGCCGAGCGGGGCACACGGTTCGACATCTTCTACGGCGGCCGGTCCGCGGCCGATCTGCCGCGGCGCGAGGAGCTCGCCGCCTTCGCCGAGCGGGCCGGCGGCGAGCTGGTGGCGACGACCGAAGATGGCTCTTTCGGACGGCGCGGCTTGGTCACCGCGCCGCTCGAGCAGCGGCTGCGCGAGGGACGTTACGCGGCGCTCGCCGCCTGCGGCCCGATGCCCCTGCTCGCTCGCCTGGCCGAGCTCACCGCCGCCGCCGGAGTCGCCGGCGAGGCCGCGCTCGAGACCGAGATGGGATGCGGTTTCGGCGCCTGCCTGGGCTGCGCGGTGCCCCACGTCGACGGGCGCTACGCGCTCTGCTGCAAGGACGGTCCGGTCTTCCGCTTCGACGAGGTGCGGTGGTGAACGCCGCGCCAGAGCTCGCGGTCCGGCTCGGACCGCTCGAGCTGCCGAATCCGATTCTGACCGCCAGCGGCACCTTCGGCTACGGCCTCGAGTTCGCCCACCTGGCGGCGCTCGAGCGGCTGGGAGGCCTGGTGACCAAGGGGCTCTCGCTCGCGCCCCTGCCAGGTAACCCGCCGCCGCGCATCGCCGAGGCGCGGGGCGGCGTGCTCAACTCGATCGGCCTCCAGAACATCGGCATCGAACGCTTCCTCGCCGACGTGCTGCCCGGCCTCGCGCGCTATCCCGCGCGGGTGATCGTCAACCTGTTCGGCTACGAGCTCGACGACTACGCGCGCCTGGCGGAGCGGGTCGAACCCCACGCCGGAGTCGCGGCGGTCGAGCTCAATGTCTCCTGCCCCAACGTCAAGCGCGGGGGGATCGAGTTCGGCCACGATCCCGAGGTGCTCGAGCGGCTGGTGCGCGGGGTTCGGGGCGTCACCGGCAAGCCGCTGATCGTCAAGCTGTCGCCCAACGTCGCCCAACCCTGGTTGCTCGGCGAGGCGGCGAAGGCCGGCGGCGCCGACGCGCTCTCGGCGATCAACACCGTGCTGGCGATGGCGATCGACCCCTGGACGCGCCGGCCCCGGCTGCACACGGCGCGCGGCGGCCTCTCGGGCCCGGCGATCAAGCCGATCGCGGTGAGGGTGGTCTACGACGTCGCGCGCCGCGTCGGCCTGCCGGTGATCGGCATCGGCGGCGTCGAGACGGTCGACGATGTGGTCGAGTTCCTGCTCGCCGGCGCCACCGCCGTCCAGGTCGGCACGGCGCTGTTCCGAGATCCACGCACCGCCGAGCGCTTGGTCGATGGCCTCGCCGAGCGCCTGACCACGCTCGGCCTGACGCGCGTTTCCGATCTCGTGGGGGCGGTCCGCCCGTGGGCCGAGCCGTGACCCGCGGGCCGCTCGACGCGGTCGCGGTGGCGCTCGACACCGCCGAGCGCGCCACCTTCACCGCCTGGGCGGAGCGCTTCGGTCCGCGAGTCGGCGCCCTCAAGGTCGGGCTCGAGGCGTACGTGCGCTTCGGACCTTGGGCGGTCGAGACCGCGCGCCGCGCCGGCGGGCGGGTCTTCCTCGACCTCAAGCTGCACGACATTCCGAATACCGTCGCGGGCGCCGTCCGCTCGGCGCTCGACCTCGGCGCCGACTACCTGACGGTGCACGCGGGCGGCGGGCCGGCGATGCTCGCGGCGGCCGCGGAGGCGGCGGCCGGGCGCCTCGCGGTGCTCGCCGTCACGGTGCTCACCCACCTCGACGGCGCCGAGCTCGAGCAGCTCGACCTGCCGGGCGGCGCCGCGGCGAGAGCGCTGCGCTGGGCGCGTCTCGCGGCGGCGGCCGGGTGCGCCGGCGTGGTCTGCTCGCCGCAGGAGCTCGCGACGCTGCGTCCGGCCCTGCCGCCGCCGTTCCTCCTGGTGACGCCGGGGATCCGCCCCGCGGGCGCGGCCGCGGGGGACCAGAAGCGGATCGCCACACCGGCCGCCGCGCTGGCTGCCGGGGCGGACCTGCTGGTGATCGGCCGCCCGCTGACGCGGGCGAGCGACCCGGGCGCGGCGCTCGCCGAGCTCGAACGCGAGCTCGCCGCCGCCGCGCGCTAGAAGATGTAGATCGAGCGGTCGACCTGCAGGTCGAAGTTCCAGTCGTGGGTGTAGCCGGGGAACTCGAGCGGCACGGTGAAGACCGCGCGCATCCGGATCTTGTCGCCGCCCTTGACGACGGTGACCTTGGCCGGATCGACCGGCAGGTCGAGCTCCCGGGCCTTGTCGAGGATCCGTTTCTTGATCGCTTCGTCCGAAGAGCTGGCCGCCCACTTCGCCTGCTCGACCATGAAGTCGTAGAGCTCGGAGGTGGCGATCTTGACCGGGATCGCTTTCCAGCCGATCAACACGCCGACCAGCAGCAGCGCCGTCCACAGGATGCACCCGATCTTGCTGTCGCCTGCTTGCGCGCCGCGTCGCCGCATGGAGCCTCCGGAGCCGAGTTCGATCAATACAGTCTAGCGCACCCGTCGCATCGTCCGGCCCCACCGCCAGCCGCCGCCCGGCTCGCGGGACCACAGCACCGCCACCGCCCGGCCGACGACGGCGGCGCCCGCCACCGGGCCGAAGGCGCGCGAGTCGTGCGAAACCGCGCGCGCGTCGCCGAGCAGCATCAGCGTGCCGGCCGGTACGAAGCCGCCGCCCCAAGGCTCGCCGCCACCCGCGGCGCACCGTTTGACCAGCAGCCGCCGGCGCGACTCGGGCGAGCGGAAGGCGACGACCTCGCCGCGCCCGACCGCGCCCGTGGGCCACAGCGCCGCGAGCGGCGCCGGGCCCGCGGCGTAGGCCAGACGGTCGATCAGCACGACGTCGCCGGGTAGCAGCGCCGGCGCCATCGAAGCCGAGGGGATCGCGACCACCTGCGCGACGAAGGTGCGGACGAACAGCGCGGCGAGCAGCGCCACCAGCGCCGGCTCGAGGGCGCGCCGCAGCGGCGAGCTCAGCGTGGCAGGTGGAAGGTGCGCGACCACCGGGTCTTGGTCGCGAAGCCGAACACCGTGTTGGCGACCTCGCGCAGCTTGGCCCCCGCTCCCCGCCAGGTGCCGTCCGAGGTGCCGCCGCCGAAGGACCAGTAGATGAGGAACGCGCGGCCCTTGAGGTAACGCGCCGGCACGCTGCCCCAGAAGCGCGAGTCGTGGGAATAGTCGCGGTTGTCGCCCATGCAGAAGTACTCGCCCTCGGGCACGGTGAGCGGGCCGAAGTTGTCGCGCAGGCGCCGCTGCTCGTCGAGGAACTGCAGGGGCGGAAAGACGCGCGGATCCTTGTGCTCGACGTAGGCGCTGTCGCTGACGCGCTGGCCATTGACGAACAGCACCTTGTTGACGATCTGGATGGTGTCGCCGGGCAGGCCGATCAGCCGTTTGACGAGATCCACGGTCGGCCGCTCGGGCGAGCGGAAGACCACGATGTCGCCGCGCTTGGCCGGGCGCGCGGGCAGGAGGTTGCCCCCGAGCGCGGACGTCCCGTGGCCGAAGATGAAGCGGTTGACGAACAGGTGATCGCCGACCAGCAGCGTGTCCTCCATCGACCCGGAGGGGATGAAGAAGGTCTTGATCACGAAGGTGTTCGTGAAGCCCAGGAACAGCGCCGCGATCAGCAGCGCCTCCAGGTACTCACGGGCGGTCGATCGGCGCGGAGCCTCCGTCATGGCCGGCGCAGCTTAGCGCAGGGCGCCCGGAACTTGGCCGCCGTCCAATTCGCTTGACACCGCAGGCGCCGCCGCGCCCAGCCTGACGGCGCGCCCCCTCGTGCCGCACCGAGCCGGCCGCCGGCGCTCGATTTCGAGCGCCTCCGCGTCCCGTCGTCGGCCTCGCCGCGGCCGACAAGTCTTTTTCTTTCTGATGTTTGCGGTCGCGCGTGCGCGCTGGCAGCGGGCTTGATCTAGCCCCCGGGCACCAACCACCGGAGAGGAGGCCCCGAGCCCGCGCGAGACCGACAGCGAAGGACCCAGCCCATCAGGACGAAGCAACAGACGCTGCACCGAAACCGCAGCAAGTCGAAACAACGCAGTGCAACCGAAAGGAGAGTTCCCCGTGAAGACCCGCATCCACCGCACCATCACCGCCGCTCTCGCCCTCGCCCTGGCGCTCGTCGCCCTGCCGGCCTTCGCCGCCGAGGCGGGTGGCACCGTCAACGTCAACAGCGCCTCGGCCGAGCAGCTCCAGCTGCTGCCCAACGTCGGCCCGGCGCTCGCCCAGCGCATCGTCGAGCACCGCGACAAGAACGGCGCCTTCAAGACCGCCGAGGACCTGATGCTGGTGCGTGGCATCGGCGAGGCGTCCTTCGCGCGCCTCAAGCCCTACGTCGCGACCTCGGGTTCGACCACGCTGACCGAGAAGGTGCGCGTCCCGCGCGCGCCGAAGAGCGCCGCCGGCGGGAGCCGCGGCTGAACCGGCCGGGCGGGGGGGCGGCGCTCCAGGGAGCGCCGCCCCCCGCCCGTTCCGCTTCCCGGGTCGAAACCATGCGACGTCCCCACGAGCTCGGATTCCAACTGGTCGAGTTGCTGGTCGTGGTCGCGGTGAGCGGCCTCGTCCTGTTGATCGGCCTGCCGCCGCTGGTGCGCGCGGCCGGCGGTGTCACCACCCGCTTGGCGGCGGGCGAAGTCGCCACCGTGATGCGGCTCGCGCGCATGACCGCGATCCGCGAGGGCGCCAAGGTGGGCCTCAAGTTCCGCACCGCCGCCGACGGCACCGTGACCTGGACCCTCCATCGCGACGGCGATGGCGACGGCGTGCTGACCGCCGACATCGTCTCGGGCGTCGATCCGGCGCTGGGCGCGCCGCGCCGGCTCGCCCATTTCGGACGCTCGGTCCGCTTCGGCTTTCCCCCCGGCCGGCCGCCGCGCGACCCGGCGAATCCGCGGCGGCGGTTGGACCGGCTCGACGATCCGATCCGCTTCAATCAGTCCGACATCGCCTCCTTCGCGCCGATCGACGGTGCGACGCCGGGGTCGGTCTACGTGACCGACGGTGCCGGCCGCCTCCACGCCGTGCGCGTCCTCGGCCGCACCGGTCGGGTGCGGGTCCTGGCCTACGACGTCGTCACCGAGCGCTGGCGCTGATCCGGGCGGCCCCAGGGCAGCGGAAGCACGCGACGGTCCGCCGCCCGGTTTGACTCGCTTGCCGCGCTGGAGTACTTTCCCGGTGCGTGGGCGGCCTCGTCGTCATGACCACCGTGGGCACCGAGGAGCAGGCCAACCTGCTCGCCTCGGAGCTGGTGTCGCGCCGCCACGCGGCGTGCGTGAACATCGTGCCCGGCCTGCGCTCGGTCTATCGCTGGCAGGGCAAGATCTGCCGCGACACCGAGTTCATGCTGGTGGTCAAGACGAGCGAGAGCGAGTACGCCGCCGTCCAGGCGGCGATCCTCGAGCTGCACGGCTACGAACTGCCGGAGATCCTCGCCTTCAAGGTCTGCAAGGGCGAGCAGCGCTTCCTCGACTGGATCACCGGCTCGCTCGACAAGCAGGCCGCCTTCTCCGACGAGGAGGAGCCGGCGATGCTCGACGAAACGAACTTCTGAGCCGCCGCTTTTCGCCCGCCGCGAGGGCGGTTCGGCCCCCTCCCCTCTGCTAGACTCCTTCGTCCCGGAGACCTCCGGGGCAGGAGAGAAGAGCCGATGACATCGAACTCCCAGGACGTCTTCGCCCGGCTGGAGCGCGAGCGCGAGCGCCACCTCGAAGAGCTGTTCGAGTACCTGCGCATCCCCTCCATCTCGACCGATCCGGCGCACCGCGACGACGTCGCCCGCTGCGCGGACTGGCTGCTGGCGCGCCTGTCCGAGGCCGGGCTCGCGACCGAGAAGATCGCCACCGCGGGGCACCCACTGGTCTACGGCGAGTGGCTGGGCGCCGGGCCGTCGGCGCCGACCGTGCTGTTCTACGGCCACTACGACGTGCAGCCCCCCGACCCGCTCGACGAGTGGCGTCACCCGCCCTTCGAGCCGACCTTGGAGGGCGAGCAGGTGGTCGCGCGCGGCGCCACCGACGACAAGGGGCAGTCCTACACCCATGTCAAGGCGGTCCAGGCGATGCTCGCCGAGCGCGGGCGGCTGCCGGTCAACGTCAAGTTCATCGTCGAGGGCGAAGAGGAGTCGGGTGGCGAGGCGATCGAGCGCTTCGTGCGCGAGGACGCCGGCGGCAGGCTCGCGGCCGACTGCGTCGTGGTCTCCGACACCTCGATGTGGGCGCCCGGCGAGCCGGCGCTCACTTACGGTTTGAAGGGCCTCGCCTACTTCGAGATCCGCGTCCAGGGCCCGAACCGCGACCTCCACTCGGGCGTCTACGGCGGCGGCGTCGCCAACCCGGCGAACGCGCTCGCCGAGATCGTCGCCTCGCTGCGCGATGGCGCGAGCGGCCGCGTCCTGGTGCCCGGCTTCTACGACGACGTGCGGGCGCTGGCCGAGTGGGAACGCGAGGAGTTCGCCGCGCTCGGGCTCGACGAGGAGGAGATCCGCGCCGACCTTGCCGTGCCCGCGCTACCCGGCGAGGCGGGCTTCAGCTACATCGAGCGCACCTGGGCACGTCCGACCTGCGACGTCAACGGCCTGTGGAGCGGTTACCAGGGCAAGGGGGCGAAGACCGTCCTGCCGGCGCGCGCCGGCTGCAAGGTCTCCTTCCGCCTGGTCGCCGACCAGACCCCGGCCAGGATCGCCGAGCTCTTGCGGGCCCACGTCGCGCAGGTCACGCCGGCGGGGGTCACGGTCGAGGTCGACTATCTCCACGGCGCCGAGGCGGTGACCGTCGACGCCACCGGCCCCCACGCCGAGGCGGCGCTCGAGGCGATGGCGGAAGTGTTCGGCCGCCGCCCGGTGCGCATCCGCACCGGCGGCTCGATCCCGATCGTCGGCACGTTCGCGCAGGTGCTGGGCGCGCCGGTGCTGCTGATGGGCTTCGGGCTCGAGGACGACCGGCTGCATTCGCCCAACGAGAAGTTCGACTTGCCGCACTACCACGGCGGCATCCGCACCGTGGTCCGCTTCCTCGACCGGCTGGGGGCGGCATCGGCATGACCCCGCCGAAACCGAAGCCCGAGGTCGAGCGCGAGCTCAAGTTCGCCGGCGTCGATCTCGAGTCGCTGCGCGGTCGCCTGCTCGAGCTCGAGGCCGAGCGCGAGGGCCCGCCTTCCGACGAAGACAACTGGCTGCTCGACCGCGACGGCGAGCTGGCGCTGTCGGGCTCGGTGTTGCGCGTGCGCCAGGACGGCCGCGGCGCGTTGATCACCTTCAAGGGCCCGGCGAGCTTCGAGGGGCAGACCAAGCTGCGCCGCGAGCTCGAGCTCGGCATCGACAGCGCGGAGCTGGCGCTCGACCTGCTGCGCGGTCTCGGCTACACGGTGGTGCGCCGCTACCAGAAGATCCGCGAGGAGTGGCGGCTGGGCAGCGAGACGATCTGCCTCGATCACACCCCGATCGGCGACTTCGTCGAGTTCGAAGGGGCCAAGGCCGAGGCGGTCGCCAAGCGCTGCGGGTTCGATCCGCAGCAGGCGGTGCGCAAGAGCTATCTGATGCTCTACCAGGACTGGATCGCGCAGAACCCCGACGCGCCGCGCGACATGGTCTTCCGCGACAGCCGCTGACGATGGCCGGCGCCGGCCGCCCGCGCGCGCTGGTGCTCGCCGCCGGGCGCGGCGAGCGGCTGCGGCCGCTGACCGACACGCTGCCGAAGCCGCTGCTGCCGGTCGCCGGCCGCCCGCTCGTCCACGCGACGCTCGAGCGACTGGCGGCCGCCGGGGTCGAGGCCGCGGCGCTCAACCTCCACCACCTGGGGAGCGAGATCCGCGCCGCCCTCGGCCAACGGTACCGCCGACTCCGCCTGGTCTACTCGGAGGAGCCGGTGCTGCTCGGCACCGGCGGCGCGTTGCCCCCCCTCGCCGATTTCTTGAGCGCCGGGCGCGAAGCGCTGCTCGTCAACGGCGACAGCCTCTGCCGCTGGCCGCTCGAGCGCTTGCTCGCCGCCCATCGTCGGGGCGGCGCCGCGGTGACGCTGCTCGTCCACCGCACCGTCGACCCGCACCCGTTCGGCGGCGGCGTGGCGGTCGAGGCGGGATGCGTGGTCGCCTTTCGTCCCGGACCGCTCGCGGCGCGCGTCGCGCGCTCGCGGCGGGTTTTCGCCGGCGCCGCGGTGCTCGACCCCGACCTGATCGCCCGCCTTCCCGAAGGACCGTCGGACATCGTCGACGCGCTCTACGAGCCGCTGCTCGAGGAGGGTCGGCGCATCCGCGCGGTCGAGACCGCGCGGCCCTGGTTCGATCTCGGCACGCCGGCGCGCTATCTCGAAGCCGCGCTGGCCCGGGGGCTCGAACGCTTTCCGGCGCGCGGCGTGCGCCGGTTGCCGGGCGCCGAAGTGGGGTCTGGTGCCCGGCTCTCCCGCGTGGTGATCGAGCGGGGGGCGCGCGTCGGCGCGGGCGCGCGCCTGCGCGACGCCCTGGTGCTCCCCGGGGCGTGCGTCGGCGAGCGGGCCGAGCTGATCGGCTCGATCCTGGGCCCGGGCGCGCTGCTCGCGCCGGGCGAGCGGCTGGCGCGGACCCTGCGCGTCGTCGGCCCGGCGGGTCAACCGATCGACCGCCGGTTCGACGCAGCGGCGGACCAGGCCGCGGCGCCGTGAGCGCCGCGGTGCCACCGCTCGAGGCTCCCACCCGCGAGCAGGTGGTGGCCGCGATCGAGGACAATCTCTTCGCCCTGGCGCCGCACTATCGGCTGCTGCCCGACGCGGAGACCGGCGACGACGCCGCCGGGCTGTGGGCGGTGACCTCGGTCGGCTTCCCCTTCTTCAACTCGGTCTTCCGGACCCGCGTCGAGAGCGCCGATGCCGACGCGGCGGTCGCGCGGCTGGTCGCCCGAGCGCGGCGCCGGCGCGTGCCGCTGCTCTGGTGGACGGGCCCCCAGACGCGGCCGGCGACGCTCGGCGACGAGCTGCTCCGCCACGGTTTCGCCCGCGACGCCGATGCGCCCGGCATGGCGCTCGACCTGGCGCGCCTCGCCGCCGCCGCGCCGGGTGCCGAAGAGCTCGAGGTCGAGCGGGTCGGCGATCGCCGAACGCTCGAAACCTGGGTCCGGACCTTCGCCTCGGGCTTCGGCATCGAGCCCGAGTTCGAACGGCCCTGGGTCGACTGGCTCGCCGCCATCGGGCTCGGCGCCGAGGCGCCGTTCGAGCACCTGCTGGCCCACCATCGGGGTCTGCCGGTGGCGACCGTCTCCACGCTCTCGGCGGCCGGGGTCGCGGGCATCTACAATGTCGCGACGGTGCCCGCGGCACGGCGCCGCGGCTGGGGGCGCGAAGCGACCCGCCGCGCGCTCGAGCGGGCACGCGCGCGGGGCGAGCGCTGGGCGATCCTGCATGCCTCGAGGATGGGGGTGCGCATCTACCGGTCGCTCGGCTTTCGCGAGCACTGCCGCGTCGGCATCTACTTCTGGAGCGATTGAGCCCGGACGCGTGTCCCGGCGCGACTCCGGCGGCCGTGCCGAGCCGCGGTCACGCCAGCAAGGAGGCGAGATGTCCCCACAGTCGACGCAGGTCCGAAGCCCGCGCACGCGCGCGACCGCGACACTCCTCGCCGCCAGCCTGCTGTTGGCGCCGGCGCTCGGTGCCGGCACCGCGCCGCTCGGCGGCGACAGTCCGGAGCAGCTGATCGAGCGGATGCGCAAGGCGAGCGAGAGCGCCGACTTCCGCGAGCTGGCGGCCTGCCTGGCGCCGGAACCACGGCGGGAGCTGGCGATCGGAATCTGGCTCGGCGCCACCATGATGATCGGCATGGCCGGGGCGATGGGCGAGATGGCCACCGGCATGGGCGAGGGGATGGCCGAGGCGCTGGGCGCCGACGCCGGGAAGGCCGAGGCGGAGGCGCGCGCCGCGCGCGCCAAGATGGACGCCGCGGTCGCCGAATGGAGCGGCCGCTACGACCAGCTGGCGGCCCGCCACGGCCTGCCGAAGCTCGCCGACGACTTGCCCGAGGGGGAACCCGAAACGGTGTTCGCGAACGTCGACGCCGTGGCCGTGGTGGGGGACTTCGGCGAGCTGATCAAGGGCTTCGGCGACGCCACCGGCGAGGGCGAGCGACAGCCGCCGATCCCGGCTGGCGCGCTCCAGGGGCTCGCGATCCAGGGCGATCGCGCCACCGGCACGCTCGAGGGCCAGCCGGTCTCCTTCGTTCGCCTCGACGGCCGGTGGTACCTCGCGGAGATGCCCAAGCGCGCCGGCGGGGAGAACTGAGCTCGCAGGCGTCGAGCGGAGGGTACCCGTCGCAGCCTGTCCCAAGGCAGGAGCTCCCCGGCGAGGCGGCCAGCTCGCGTAGAGTCGGGTGGGATGCGCGACGAGTGGGTGGTGCTGGTCGACGACGAGGATCGCGAGCTGGGGCGGGCGCTCAAGGCCGAGGTCCACCATGGCGCGACCCCGCTCCACCGCGCCTTCTCGGTCTTTCTGTTCGACCGCGCCGGGCGGCTGCTGCTCCAGCGGCGCAGCGCCGCCAAGCCGACCTGGCCGCTCGCCTGGTCGAACAGCTGCTGCGGCCACCCCGGGCCCGAGGAGACGACCCTCGCGGCCGCCCGCCGCCGCCTCCGCCAGGAGCTCGGCGTCGAGCCCGAGGAGCTCTGGGTCGCGCTGCCCGGCTTCCGCTATCGGGCCGAGCAGGGCGGCGTGGTCGAGAACGAGCTCTGCCCGGTGCTGGTCGGCCGCTGCGGCCCGGCGCCGCTCGCGCCCGACCCGGCGGAAGTCGCCGCGCTGCGCTGGGTGCCCTGGGAGGAGTTCCTCGCCGAGCTCGAGCGCCCGCAGAGCCCGTACTCCCCCTGGTGCCGAGAAGAGGCGCGCCAGCTGGCGGCGCAGCCGGCCCTGCGCGCCTGGCTCTCCGGCGACTGAGCCGGTCCGCCGCTGCCGCGGCGCGGCGAGACGGCGCGGCCGGGTGGGTCTACACTCCGCGCAGAATTTCCGAACAGCGCGCGAGGCGCGCGAGGAGGGGGTATGAACTGGACCCGCGTCCTGCTGGGCGGCGTGGCCGCCGGCATCGTCGTCAACCTGGCCGACTTCGTGATGCACGGTCAGATCATGGCGAACACGTACAAGCGCTACGACACGGTATTCAGCCAGACGGCGGCGAACCCGGCCTACTTCTTCGCGGCGTCGATCCTGATCGGCATCTTCGTCGCGATGCTGTTCGGGAAGACCCGGGGTGCCTGGGCCGCGGGCGTGAAGGGCGGAGCGATCTTCGGCTTCTACTTCGGTCTCGCGACGTTCTTCATGAACTTCTACAACCCGCTCGTCATCGCCGATTTCCCCTACTTCCTCGCCTGGTGCTGGGGCGGCATCGGCCTGATCGGCAGCGTCATCGGCGGCGTCGTGCTCGGCGCCATCATCCGGCGCGACTGAGCGCCTGACCGCCGGCGCGCGCGGGGCAGCGGCCCGCCCGACCGCCGGCGCGCTAGGCTTCGGCGATGCGGAGCCGGCGCGACGGGGCGATCGTCTACTCGACCGCGACGGGCCGCGTCTGCGCCAGGTGCGGCTGGCCCGAGCGGGGCTGCCGCTGCGCGGCACGGCTCGAGGCGCCCCTGCCGGAGCGCATCGTCGCCCGCTTGCGCCTCGAGCGCGCCGGCCGCGGCGGCAAGACCGTGACCGTGGTCGACGGGCTGCCGCAGAACGGTCCTTTTCTCTCCGCGCTCGCGACCGAGCTCAAGCGCGCCTGCGGCACCGGCGGCACCGCGCACGCGAGCGGCGTCGAGCTCCAGGGCGACCACCGCGCCACCCTGCGCCCGCTGCTCGCCGCCAAGGGTTGGACCGTCAAGGGCTGACGCGCCCAGCGCGCGCCCCGCCGGCGCCGGCCGCGCCTCAGCAGCTCTCGGCGACGAACTGGATCTGGTCGGGGGCGTTCGGCACCACGCAGAGGAACTCGAACGGCGCTTCGACGACTTGGTAGCTGTGCGGCACGCCGGCCGGGATGTAGAGCGCGTGGCCGGGGTGGACGTCGTGCACGAGGTCGCCGACGCGCACGAGCGCGCGGCCGCCGAGCACGAACTGTTCGTGCTCGACCTGGTTGGTGTGCAGCGGCATGCCGCCCCCGTCGCCCATGACGAAGCGGCGCAGCAGGAAGTTCGGCGCGCCGTCGGCGGGGCCGAGCAGCACCTGGACTTCGGTGGCGGCGCCGGCCGTGACGTTCTTGGCCGGGACGCTCTCGACCCGCTTGACGGCGGGCGCGTGGATCAGGGTTTCGCTCATCGCGGGCTCCTCCGGTCGGCCAGCGGCCCGATGGTACGCGATGCGGACTGCCCTCGCCCCCGCCCCGCCGGGGAGTCGGCCGGGCCCGTCAGGGCGCGCGCTCGGCGCCGAAAGTGACGCCGAAGAAGTCGCCCGGATGCCAGCGCGGCGCCGCCGGGGCGTCGGCGATCCGGCGCAGCAGCGTCAGGTGGACCGCGGTGTAGCGGCGCACCGACTCCCAATCGACGCCGAGCGTCGCTTGGTCGCTCGGCCGGTGGTAGTGGTTGGAGAGGAAGTCGGCCATCGCGCGGGCCTGGGCGTCGCCGCCGCCGCCGGTCGCCATGCCGGGGACGAGGAAGAGCGCGGGCACGCCCCGGCGCACGAAGGAGTACTGGTCGCTGCGCACGAAGACGACCTGCTCGGGGGCGGGGTCGGGCGAGAGCTCGAGGCCGTGAGCCCGGGCGGCGGCCGCCGCGTCGGTGCCCAGGGTCGAGTGCTCGGCGCCGAACGCCACCAGGTCGCCGAGCGGCGCCAGCAGCAGCGGCATGTCGAGGTTGACGTTGGCAACCAGCGTCGCCCCCGGCACGCCGGGATAGTGGGCGAAGTAGTCCGAGCCCAGCAAGCCCCGCTCCTCGGCGGTCACCAGCACGAAGAGGATCGAGCGGCGCGGCCGCTGCGGTCCCGCGGCGAGCGCGCGCGCCAGCTCGAGCACGATCGCGCAGCCGAGCGCGTTGTCGAAGTAGCCGTTGTGGATCGGGTCCGCCGCGGTCGAGGCCGGCGCGACGCCGAGGTGATCGAGATGCGCGGTCACCACGACGTGCTCGTGGGCGAGCTGCGGATCGGCGCCGGGCAGCCGCGCCACGACGTTCGGGCTCACGATCTCGCCGCGCCGCGACTCGAGCTCGATCGAGACCTCGAAGCCGAGCTCGCGCGGCGCGACCTCGCCCGTCTCGGCGCGGTCGAGCAGCGCCTCGAGCTCGAGGCCGGTGCCGGCGAGCAGCTTCGCCGCGCCGGCCGCGCTCAGCAGCGCGCCGACCGCGAGCGGCGGGTGGTCCCCCTCCAGGCGGCCGTCGGGGTGGCGCCAGCGCATCGCCGGCTCGCGCGCGTAGCGGACGGCGACCGGCCAGGGCGTGCGGCGCTCGTCGACGCGGGTGCGCAGGTAGAGGATGCCGACCGCGCCGTGCGCGGCGGCGAGCGCCTCCTTGGTCGAACGGGCCGAGTGGTGGGCGCGCAGGGCGCTCGGGAAGCGCTCCGGAGCGCCGGTCAAGACCAGCGCGATCTTGCCCGCGACGTCGACGCGCGCGTAGTCGTCGAGGCCGAGCTCCGGCGCGGCGATCCCCCAGCCGGCGAAGACCACCGGCGCCCGCCGCGCCACGCGGTCCTCGACCACGCTCGCCGCCGCCAGGAAATCCTCGCGCTCGACCAGCGGCTCGCTGCCGGCCGGGCGGTGCACCGCGAGCGCGGCGCTTTCGAGCCGTCCGGAAAGCAGCGGCACCGGCTGCTCGTAGGCGTCGCCATGGCCGGGCTCGAGCCCGAACTGGCGGAAGCGGGTCGCGGCGTAGAGCGCCGCCACGTCGTAGCCCGCCTCGCCCGTGTTGCGCCCGGCCAGCCGGTCGTCGGCCAGGAAATCGGCGTGGGCGCGAACCGCCTCGAGGTCGACGCCGAAGTCGGGCTGCGCCCAGAGCGATGGAGCCAAGGCGAAGAGCGCGGCGGCGGTGCCGAGGCGACGGGTGGTCGAGAGCATCCGGAATCTCCGTGCGGGCGCGGTCGCCCGCGGTCGAACGGGCCGGCAAGCTACCACGGGCGGTGTCGGCGCGCAGCCGCGAGGCGACTCAGCCCTCGGCCTTCGGACGTACCGCGGGCGCGCGCAGGGCGAGGGCGATGCCGCCCAGCACGAGCAGCGCCGCGACCACCAGGCGAGGGTGGATCCGCTCGCCGAGCAGCACGACGCCGCCGGCGGCGGCGAGCACCGGCACGGCGAGCTGCACCAGGCCGGCCTGGCTCGCAGCGAGCCCCGGCAGCGCCCGGTACCAGACCGCGTAGCCGAGACCCGAGGTGACCGCGCCGGAGAGCGCCGCGAGCAGCAGGCCGTCGGCGCGCGCCGCCGCGGCGCCGGCCCACGCGGCGAGCGCGAGCGCGACGAGCGCCGCCGGGGTGGCGAGGAAGAAGTTGCCGGCGTTGACGGCGATCGGCCGCCGGGCGCCCCGGCCGCGCAGGCTGTAGATCCCCCACGCCGCCCCCGCGGCCACCATGCCGAGCGCGGCGAGCGGATCGGCGCCACCGCGCCCCGGCGCTGCGAGCACGACCAGGCCGGCGGCGGCGAGGAGGATGCCGGCGGCCTCGGCGCCGCCCACCCGGTGCCCGTCGGCCAGGCCGCCGGCGAGCATGGTGAGCTGCACGGCGCCGAACAGCAGCAGCGTCCCGAGGCCGGCGTCGAGCGCCAGATAGGCGAGCGAAAAGCCGAGGGCGTAGACGAAGAGCGCCGCCGCGGAGCCGGCGCTGCCGGCCAGCCGCCGCGCCCCGCCCGCGGGTCGCGAGAGCGCCGCCAGAACGCCGAGCATGAGCGCCCCGCTCGCCAGGCGCACGGCGGTGAAGCTCGCGGCGTCGATCGCCCCCGACCGCAGCGCGGCGCGGCAGAGCCAGGAGTTGGCGGCGAAGGCGAGCAGTGCCAGCGCCGTCCAGGCGAGCGTGCGCGGGCTCATCGGCGGCGACGGTCGCGCGTCGCGCGGGGGCGGAGAGGCATCCGGTGATTCTAGGGAAGCTGCGCGGCCGCGGGGACGGAGCGAGCGCGGGCCGGTCCGGCCCGCCTCCGCTCCCTTCTCGGTTAGAGTCGGGCGCACTTCGGATCGGAGGTCGCTATGGCGCACGCGCAGCGGACCGGGCGCGCCCTGTTCTGCCTCCTCGGCGCACTGGCCTCGGCGCCGGTTGCCGTCGCGGACTGGCTGGTCTTCCGCGGCGGCGGCGTGCAGGAGACGCGCGGCGCCTGGCAGGTCGACGGGCGGCAGGTCCGCTTCCACGCCCCCGGCGGCGCGCTCCAGGCGGTGCGGACGGAAGAGGTCGATCTCGCCGCGAGCGCCTTTCTCTCTTGGCAGGTGGGGGATCGCCGCGCGATCGGCGCCGAGCGCCCCCCGGCGGGGGCCGAAATGCGACCGGCGACCGACGGCGGCGCGCCGCTCGGCGAGGCTCCCTGCACGAAGGCGAAGGTGACGGCGGTGGTCAATGCCGAGACGCTCGAGGTGCGCGGCAGCTCGGGGAGTGAGGTGGTGCACCTCGCCTGCCTCGACGCGCCGGAACCCGACCACCGCTCGGCCGAGCTCTCGGCGCTCGGCGTCGACAGCTTCGAGGCGGTCGAGCGACTCGCCCCGCCCGGCGCCGACGTCTGCGTCGCCGACGAGGTGCCGGCGCTGGTGGACCGCGATGGGCACCGGATTCTCTACGTCCGCCTGGCGGACGGGCGCGACCTCGGCGAGGAGCTGGTGGCGCGCGGGCTGGCGCTCGCGCGCGGCGGCACCTGCGCGCGCCGCGGCCGCTACCTCGAGGTCGAGCGCGTCGCCCTTGCCGCCCAGCGCGGCCACTGGGGCCCGGTCGTCCACGATCTCGCCTTGGCCATCGTCGCCCACCCCGTGGCCGTCGGTGGCGCCGCCGCGGGCGGTGCGCCGCTGCCGCGCCCGCGCCGACGAGCTTGAGGGCGTTGACGGGGGCCCGGGCGGTCCCCAAGAGGGAGGGGAGGCGCCGCCGGCGACGGTCGAATCGACGGTCAGGTAGGCCGCGATGCCGAAGCTGTCGGTGTCGAGGACCCGCGGTGCCGGGCCGGCGCGGTCGTGGAACGCTCAGCTTGGTCCCAGGAGCTTCTTGAGGTCGACGAGGTCCTGGTCGCGGCCGCTCGCCCGCTTGTTCGTCGCCAAGTCGTCGCGGCCGATGACCCAGATCCGCTGGTCGCCGAAAGGCGTCTCCACGCGATTCGTCCAGGCCTCCTCGAAGGAGAGGCCCGAGAGGGCCGTCAGGATGTCGATCCGGTTGGGCGGGACGCCGAGCTGCACGGTGACCCGGGGCGCCGCGAAATCCTGCTCGTCGATCAGCTCGGCGGGGGCTCCGAACCGGAGCAGAGCACGTAGGGTGCGCGCCGCCGAGGCGGGCGAGGCCTCGACCCAGATGTCCAGGTCCTTGGTGAAGCGCGGCTCGACGTGGAACGAGTAGGCATAGCCGCCGACCAGGAGGAAGCGGACCTCCTCAGCGTTCAACGCGGCAAATAGATCTCTGAAGTCGCGGTTCAGGGGCATCGGGGTCGCGCCAGGCCAGATGCTCGAGCACCATTTCCCAGACCAGGTTCAGCCGTTCGGCGGGCGGGATCGCGGCCCAGTCCTCGCGATCCCGGCGCTCGGCCAGCGGGTCGTTCAGTGCGGTCCTGCGAACGGAAACCGTGCGCCCCATCGTGGCTGGATTCTAGCGCCAGCCGGCCCGAAGCCGGACGCCGCTCAGTCCTCGACCTTGAGCACCGCCAGGAAGGCCTGCTGGGGAATCTCGACGTTGCCGACCGACTTCATCCGCTTCTTGCCTTCCTTCTGCTTCTCGAGCAGTTTGCGCTTGCGGCTGATGTCGCCGCCGTAGCACTTGGCGATGACGTCCTTGCGCAGGGCCTTGACGGTCGAGCGGGCGATCACCTTGCTGCCGATCGCGGCCTGGAGGACGACCTCGAAGAGCTGACGCGGAATGAGCTCTTTCAGCTTGTCGACCAGGAGCTTGCCCTTGGCGTAGGCCTTGTCGCGGTGGACCATGATCGACAGCGCATCGAGCGCCTCGCCGTTGACCAGCACGTCCATCTTGACCACCTCGCCGACGCGGTAGTCGGCGAGCTCGTAGTCGAAGGAGGCGTAGCCGCGCGAGACCGACTTCAGCTTGTCGTAGAAGTCGTGGATGACCTCGGCGAGCGGGAAGTCGTACTCGATCAGCACGCGGTCGGAGGAGAGGTACTGGAGGCTCCTCTGGATGCCGCGCCGGTCCTGCGACAGCGCCAGGATGCCGCCCACGAACTCGTCGCGGGTGACGATCGTGGCGCGGATGTAGGGCTCCTCGATCGAGTCGACCTTGGAGCCGTCGGGCAGCTGCGCCGGCGAGGAGATCTCGATCCGCGTCCGGTCGGAGAGGTTCACCCGGTAGCGCACGCCGGGCGCGGTGGTGATGAGCGCCAGGTTGAACTCGCGCTCCAGCCGCTCCTGGATGATCTCCATGTGGAGCAGGCCGAGGAAACCGCAGCGGAAGCCGAACCCCAACGCCACTGAGCTCTCCGGCTCGAAGCTGAACGAGGCGTCGTTCAGGCGCAGCTTGTCGACCGCGTCGCGCAGGTCCTCGTAGTCCTCCGACACGACCGGAAACAGGCCGGCGAAGACCATCGGCTTGACTTCCTGGAAGCCGGGGAAGGGGTCGGCGGTGGGACGATCGGGATGGGTGATCGTGTCGCCGATCTTGCCCTCGGAGAGGTCCTTGACGTTGGCGAACAGGTAACCGACCTCGCCGACGCCGAGCTGGTCGATCGGCCGCGGCTTCGGGTGGTAGGTGCCGATCTCTTCGACCGTGTAGACGCGGCCGGTGGAGAAGAACTGGATCTTCTCGCCTTTGCTCAGGCGTCCGTCGACGATGCGCACCAGGCAGGCCACGCCGCGGTAGACGTCGTACCAGGCGTCGACCAGCAGCGCCTTGAGCGGCGCCTCGGGGTCGCCCTGGGGTGGCGGCACGTCGGTGACGATCCGCTCGAGCAGCTCGTCGACGCCCGAGCCCGACTTGGCCGAGACCAGCACGGCGTTCGTGGCGTCGATGCCGATCACCTGCTCGATCTGCTCTTTGGCGCGCTCCGGGTCGGCCGAGGGGAGATCGATCTTGTTGATGACCGGCAGCAGCTCGAGGCCGCCGTTGACCGCCAGGTAGGCGTTGGCGAGCGTCTGGGCCTCCACGCCCTGCGCGGCGTCGACCACCAGCAGCGCCCCTTCGCAGGCGGCGAGCGAGCGCGAGACCTCGTAGGAGAAGTCGACGTGGCCGGGAGTGTCGATCAGGTTGAAGACATAGGTCTCGCCGTCGCGCGCCTGGTAGCTCAGCCGCACCGCGCGCGCCTTGATGGTGATCCCGCGCTCGCGCTCGAGCTCCATGTCGTCGAGCACCTGGGCGTGCATCTCGCGCTGCGACAGCGCCCCGGTGCGCTCGAGCAGGCGGTCGGCGAGCGTCGACTTGCCGTGGTCGATGTGGGCGATGATCGAGAAGTTGCGGATGCGCGCGGGCGAGTGCATGGGCGAGGAATCGTCTTGCGGCGGCTCCGCCCGGGCCGGCGCCCCGTTCGGGGCGACGGGAGCGGGTGCGCTGTCGGGGCTTTGGAGTTCGGCGCCGGCGGCCGGCTCGCGGCCGGCGGCCCGATCGCCGGCGGGATCGTAGCACGCGGCCGGGCCGAGCCCGCGGCGCGGATCCGGGGCGGCCCGCCGGCGGGCGCTAGCGCCGCGACGCCCGCTGAATGAGCTTCTTGCCGCGTGGGTCGGTGACGCCGGAGACCATCGTCTGGTCCTCCTTGCCGAGCCGTGCGCCCTTCTCGACCAGCGCCTCGGCGGCGTCGAAGTTGCCGACGATGAGCGCCAGGGCGAGCGGGGTGATCCCGGTGCCGTTTCTGACCTCGACTTTGGCCCCGGCGTCGACCAGCGCCCCGATGACGCGCGGGCCGCAGTACTGCGCCGCGGAGATCATCACGGTGTTGCGGTTGCCGTCGGTGCGCGCGAGGTCGGCGCCGGCTGTGGCGAGCAGGCGGACGGTGTCGACCAGCCAGTCGGTCTCGGCCCCCTGGGTGTGGCAGCCGACCCCCACCGCCTGGTAGATCGGCGTTTCGTTGAGGTCGGCGACGCCGGCGTCGGGGGCGACGCCGGCGTCGAGCAGCGCGCGGACCGCGTCGGCGTCGGCCCTGCGGGCGGCGTCGCGCAGCGCGTCGGTCGAGACCGAGAGGCCGCGCTTGTCGAGGTAGGCGATGCCCGCCCGGGTGCGCTCCGGATCGACCTCGGCGCGGGTCGTGGGGCCGCTCTCGACGGGCAACCCCTGGATGTAGTTCCGGAGGATCTCGCCCCGGCTCTGGACGTAGCTGTCCGGATCGGCCTCGGCGAGCGCCGCCGCCTGCTCGAGCACCGCGCGCGGTACCCCCATGGCGCGCAGCGCGTGGACGGCGTCGCCCTGGAGAAAGGCGTTGTTGCCGCTGCGGATCACTTCGAGCAGCAGCGGCGGCGCGTTGGCGATCAGATACTGCTTGACCGCGTTCGGGCTGGCGCCGTCGGCTTCGCCGAGCCGGTCGATCGCCGCGACGAGCTCGCGCTTCTCGTCGACCGTCGTGGCTCGTCGGAGCGCCTCGAGCAGCGGCGCGATGTCGCGCGCCGGGTCGACGGTGCCGGCGGCGATCGCGCTCTGGGCGCGCGCGACCGCCGGATGCTTGGCGACCCCTGGCGCCGCGCCGAGCAGCGCCAGCACCAATCCGAAACCGACCGCCGAGACCGAGGTTCGCCGCATCGTCGCCTCCGTTGCCCGGCTCCGGTCCGGCCGGATCGTGGGCCCGATCATGGCAGCTCCGTCGAATGGATCGAGCCCCCCGCGGTGCCGGCCCAGAGACGGGTGGGCTCGCCGGCGAGGGCGAGAGCGCGGACGCCCCGGTGGGTCAGCCCGTCGACGAACGGCGTCCAGGTGTCGCCGCCGTCGGTGCTGCGGAAGACGCCGTGGAAGCTGCCGACGTAGACCGCGCCGCTCGCCGGATCGATCACGAGTCCCTCGACGTCGTCCCCCTCGACCGCGCCTTCGCCGACGCGCGCGAAGCTCGCGCCGCCGTCGGCCGAGCGGAAGAGCCCCTTCTCGGTCGCCGCGAACAGGCGCGCGGGGTTCGTCGGGTCGACTTCGAGCTCGTGGATCTTGGTCCCGGGCAGGCCGGTTCCCGCGACCGTCCAGCTGCCGCCGGCGTTCGTCGTCCGGTAGAGCTTCTGGCGCTCGACCACGGCGAGCACGGTGCCGGCCTCGCCCGCCCGCAACATGCCGATCGTCTCGCCCGGCAGGCCCTGCCCCGCGGGCGCCCACTTCTTGCCGCCGTCGGTCGTCTTGTAGACCGCGCCGCCGGTGCTCCGGCTGGACCAGGAGCCGGCATAGAAGTGCTGGGGATTGCCGCGGTCCTGCGCCAAGCTCCGGAACTGCACCGTCTCGGTGTTGCCCTTGAGCATGTCGCGCGTCGAGAGTCCCTTCTGCTCGACCGCCTGGAAGCGCCGGCCGCCGTCGGTCGAGCGGTAGAGGATCGAGCCGTCGAAGGCGTGGAGCGTCTGCCGGGAGGTGGCGTCGAACAGGATGCCGTCGAGCTTCGCCTCCTTGCCGCTCGCGAAGGGCTCGCGGATCTCGGTCCAGCCGTCAGGACCGTCGTAGCGGTAGAGGCCGATCGACAGCTGCGCGAAGAGCGCGCCGCCCGGCACCCCCCAGAGCTTCTCGGCCCAGCCGGCGGCGATCCCCTCGCGCGCCGGGGTCCAGCTCGCGCCGCTGTCGCGGCTGTCGAAGATCCCGGTGCCGCCGGTGCCGACGACCAGGTGCGTGGGGTCGCGCGGATCGAAGGCGATCGCGGTGGCGAGATACCGCCCCAGACCGCGGTCGGACTCGCGCCAGCTGGCGCCGCCATCTTCGGTCTTGAACAGCCCCGCTTCGGTCGCCGCCCAGAGAATGCGGCCGTCGCGCGGATGCATCGCGAGGTCGAACAGGCTCTTGCTGCCGGGGACCGGAAGTGCGACGGGCGCGAAGTTGTCCCCCGCGTCGGTGCTCTTGTACAGCATGCCGGAGTTCCTGCCCGCGGCGTAGAGGGTCGACGGCTCGGCCGGATCGAGCAGCAACGCCCGGAGGCTGGTCTTGCCCAGGCCGATGCCGACCTGCCGCCAGGTCTTGCCGCCGTCGTTCGAGCGCGCGAGGTTCAAGCTGTCGCCGCGGCCGCCGGCGTAGACGATCTTGGGGTCGCTCGGGTGAAAAGCGAAGACGTAGGCGTCCTGGTTCGGCACCCGGAAGTCGCGCCAGCTCTTGCCGCCGTCGTCGGACCGGTAGTGCAGGTTGGTCGAGGGCAGCAGGAGCGTCTTCGCCTCGGCGCCCGAGAAGGCGATCGGCTGACCGACCGGCTGGACGCGGCCGCCCGGGTAGCTGGCGGCGAGCGCCTCCCAGGTGACGCCGCCGTCGGTGGAGCGCCAGACCGCGGCGCCGCGCCCCGCCTTGACCCCCGCCCAGACGGCGCGGGGGTCGCCCGGCTCGACCGCGACCCACTCGACGTCACGCCGGGTGAGGCCGTCGCCCGGCAGCCGCCAGGTCGCACCGCCGTCGTCGCTGCGCCAGACGCCGCCGCTGTTGGTCGCCGCGTAGACCGTCGCCGGCTGCGCGGGCGCGAAGGCGACCGACCGCACGTTGCCCCCCGCGGGCCCTTCGGCCCGCCACCCCGCCGCGGCCGCGCCGGGCAGCAGCGCCACCGCCACCGCCGCCGCCGCCAGAACCGCGCCCCATCGCCCCACCAAAGTCGCCATGGCTCGAGCACCTCTCCTGCCGGGAAACGGATTGCAGGTCGACATCGTGTCACGCGGAGCCGCGGCTCGCCGCGCGCTATCCTCGGCCGGGCGCGACGACCGAGGCGCCGGAGGCGGCATGGACTTTTCCGAGACCCCGAGGATGCGCGAGATCCACGCGCTGGCGCGCGAGTTCCTCGCGCGCGAGGTGCACCCGCTCGAGCCGCGTCTGCTCCACGAGGGGTTCGGCGCGGTCGAGCCGCTGCTCGCCGAGCGGCGCGTGCGGGCGAAGCAAACCGGTCTGTTCTCGGCGCACATGCCCGAGGAGTACGGCGGTGGAGGGCTCTCGCTGCTCGAGCTCGCGGGCCTCGGCGAGGAGCTCGGACGAAGCCCCGTCGGCCACTACGTGTTCAACCTGCAGGCCCCCGACGCCGGCAACATGGAGCTGCTTCTGGCCCACGGCAGCGCGGAGCAGCGCGAGCGCTTCCTGCGGCCGCTGGTCGCCGGCGAGATCCGCAGCTGCTTCACCATGAGCGAGCCCGAGCTGGCGGGATCGAACCCGACCCGGATTGCGACCGTCGCGACCCGCGACGGCGCGGCGTGGGTGATCCGCGGCCACAAGTGGTTCGCCTCCTCGGCCGACGGCGCCGCCTTCGCGATCTGCATGGCGGCGACCGCTCCCGAGGAAACCGACCCGCATCGGCGCGCCAGCCTGCTGATCGTCCCCACCGACACGCCGGGCTTCGAGCTGGTCGGCAACCTCTCGGTGATGGGGCATCGCGGCTCCGGTTGGGCGAGCCACGGCGAGGTCGCCTACCACGGCGCGCGCGTGCCGCGGGAGAACCTGCTGGGCGAGGAAGGGGATGGCTTCCGGCTCGCCCAGGAGCGCCTGGGGCCAGGGCGCATCCACCACTGCATGCGCTGGATCGGCATCTGCGAGCGCGCGCTCGACCTGCTCTGCCGGCGCGCCGTCGAGCGCGAGCTCGCCCCCGGGCGGCCGCTCGCCGCCCAGCAGATGGTCCAGCAGTGGGTGGCCGAGAGCCGCGCCGAGATCCACGGCGCCCGGCTGATGGTGCTCCACGCCGCCTGGCGGATCGAGCGCGAAGGCGCCGCGGCGGCGCGCGAGGAGATCGCGCTGATCAAGTTCACCGTCGCGCGCACCCTCCAGCGGGTGCTCGACCGCGCGCTCCAGACCCACGGCGCGCTCGGCATGACCGACGACACGCCGCTCGCCTGGTGGTGGGCGCACGAGCGCGCCGCGCGCATCTACGACGGCGCCGACGAGGTGCACATCGAGTCGGTGGCGCGGCGGATCCTGCGCGGCTACGGGCTCGCGGCGCGGTGAGCAGGGCGGCCGAGCGCGCGTCCGCGCCGCTCGACGCCGCGGCGGTCAACGCCTGGCTCGCCGCGCGATGGCCCGGCCTCGGCGGGCCGCCTGCCGTCTCCCGCCTCGCCGGCGGCGCCTCGAACTGGACCTATCGCCTCGAGTACCCCGGGCAGGATCTGGTGCTGCGCCGCCCGCCGGCGGGCACCAAGGCGAAATCCGCGCACGACATGGGGCGCGAGTACCGCGTCCAGCGCGCGCTCGGGCGGGTCTATCCCTACGTGCCGGAGATGATCGCCCACTGCGACGACCCGGGGGTGATCGGCTGTGAGTTCTACGTCATGCGCTACTTGCCCGGGGTCGTCGTGCGCCGGGACCCGCCGGCCGGGCTGGAGCTCGGGCCCGAGCGCGCCCGCGCGCTCGCGGAAAGCTTCGTCGACCGCCTGGTCGAGCTCCACGCCATCGAGCCGGCGGCCGCCGGCCTCGAGGGTCTCGGCCGCGGCCCCGGCTACGCGCGGCGCCAGATCGAGGGCTGGAGCGCCCGCTACCGCGCCGCCCGCACCTGGAATGCGCCGAGCTGCGAACGGGTGATGGCCTGGCTCGCCGAGCGGGTGCCCGAGGACGTCGCGAGCCGGGTCGTCCACGGCGACTTCCGGCTCGACAACCTGGTGCTCGACCCGGCGGAGCCGGCGCGCATCGTCGGCGTCCTCGACTGGGAGATGGCGACCGTCGGCGATCCGCTGATGGACCTCGGCAACGCGCTCGCCTACTGGGTGGAGGCCGGAGACGGCGCGATCGCGCGCGCGACCCGGCGCCAGCCGTCCCACCTGCCCGGCATGTTGACCCGGCGCGAGCTTCTCGCGCGCTACTGCGAGCGGAGCGGGTTCGCCGCCGCGAGCTTCACCTTCTACGAGGTCTACGGCCTGTTCCGGCTCGGCGCGATCGCGCAGCAGATCTACCTGCGCTACCACCGCGGCGAGTCGCGCAACCGCGCTTTTCGCCACCTCTGGCTGCTGGTTCACTACCTCGACCGGCGCTGCCGCCGCCGCATCCGTGAGGAGGCGGCCTGACGGCGGCGCCGGCCGGGTCGCCGGTGGCGCCGGCTCAGATGCCGGGCTTGGGTGGCGCCGTCTCGTCGCCGTCCGTGGCGGCGGCGGCGTCCTGGTCGGCCGCGGGCTCGTCGCCGGCGGGCTCGGTCGACGACAGCGGGCGCAGGGTGGGGTCCTGGTCGGAGACGATCGCGCGCCCTTCGGCATCGAGCATCTGGAGATCGTTGCCATTCACCAGGAAGCGCCGCGCGCCCCCTTCGTCCTCGACGTCCAACCGGTAGACCACCGCCGCGGGGTCGTCCGCGGTGCCGCTCTCGGTCGCGAAAGCGCCCGAGCGGCGAGCGCCGCGCTCGCCTCCTCCGGCGGGCTCGAGGTAGCTCTCGGTGAGCTCGAAACGGCCGCCGTCCGCGCCCGGCGCCGCGAAGAGGGTGACCCGGGTCACGATGCCGGCGCAGTCGGCGCAGGGGAGAGTGCCTTCCCACACCCCGAGCATGGCTTCCACGGGGGCGGGCTGCGGGGCGGCGGCTGGGGGCGCCTCGGCCCGCCGGCAGGCGGCGAACGTCGTGACCGAGGCGGCGAGTGCCAGGGCGGCGAGCGGACGGAGCATTCCGGACATGGGGACCCTCCTGGTACTTTCCGGGCACCAGCGCCCGGAATCCCCCATGCTACCCGACCGGGCTAGACTCCCCGCCTTCGCGCCGGGTTCGCCGGTGCCCGGACGCCGATGACCGCCACGCCCGCCCTCCGCTGCCGCGATCTGGTCAAGCGCTACCCCGACGTGGTGGCGGTCGACGGCCTCGACCTCGAGGTCGCGCGCGGGGAGTGCTTCGGCCTGCTGGGCCCCAACGGCGCCGGCAAGACCACCACGGTCGAGATCTTCGAAGGGCTGACCACGCCGACCGCGGGCGCGGTCGAGCTGCTCGGTGAGCGCTGGCGCGGCGACGGCCTGGCGCTGCGCGCCCGCATCGGCGTCCAACTCCAGGAGACCCGCTTTCCGGAAAAACTCCGCGTCAGCGAGGTCATCGCGCTGTTCCGCAGCTTCTACGCCCACGGGCTCGAGCCGGCCGAAGCGCTCGCGCGGGTCTCGCTCGCCGAAAAGCGCCGCGCCCAGGTGCGCACCCTTTCGGGCGGTCAGAAGCAGCGGCTCTCGCTCGCCTGCGCGCTGGTCGGCGACCCCGAGGTGCTCTTTCTCGACGAGCCGACCACCGGTCTCGACCCGGCCTCGCGGCGCGAGATCTGGGAGATCGTCGAGGACTTGAAGCGCCGCGGCCGGACGGTGCTGCTGACCACCCACTACATGGAGGAGGCGGCGCGGCTGTGCGACCGGGTGGCGATCGTCGACCGCGGACGGCGCCTGGCCGAGGGGAGCCCCGCCGCGCTGGTGGCCTCCCTCGGCGCCGAGCACGTGGTCGAGCTCGAGGCCGACGCCGAGCTCGATGCCGCCGCGCTCGGCGGCCTGCCCGGCGTCGAAGCGGTCGCCTGCGTCGGCGAGGCCTGGCGCCTCACCGTGCGCGACGTCGCCCGCGCCGTGCCACCCCTGCTCGCCCACCTGGCGGCGCGCGGGGTGGCGGCGCGGCGGCTGGCCACCCACCACGCGACGCTCGAGGACGTCTTCCTGGCCCACGCCGGCCGCGCGTTGGAGGAGGAGGGCTCGTGAGCGGGCGGTTGCGCACCGCGCTCGCCCGCTCGCCGGTCGTGCAACTCACGCGCGCGCGGGTGGTCGAGTTTCTGCGCGAGCCCGAAGCCATCTTCTGGGTTTTCCTCTTTCCGGTGCTGCTCGCGGTGGCGCTGGGGATCGCCTTCCGCGCCAAGCCCCCCGAGCCGCTGCCGGTGGGTATCGAAGCCGGCGTCTTCGCCGCGGAGCGGCTCGCCGCGCTCGACGCACCGGAGCGGCTGGCGCCGCGCATCGTCGAGCGCGAAGTGGCGAGACGCGAGCTCGCGACCGGCAAGCTGGCGCTGGTGGTGCTCGCGACCGAGCCGCCGACCTACTGGTCCGACGCGACCCGGCCGGACGCGCGCATCGCCCGGCTCGAGGTCGACGCCGCGCTCCAGCGCGCCGCCGGCCGCGCCGACGCGTTCGAGGCCGCGTCGCTCGAGGTGACGCAGAAGGGCTCGCGCTACGTCGACTTCCTGGTCCCCGGCCTGCTCGGCATGAACCTGATGGGGACCGGGATGTGGTCGGTCGGCTTCTCGCTCGTTCAGCAGCGCGCCGGCAAGATGCTCAAGCTGTTCGTCGCGGCGCCGATGCGCCGGTGGCACCTGTTGGTCGCCCAGATGCTGGCGCGGCTGGTCTTCCTGGCGCTCGAGGTCGCGGTGCTGGTCGCCTTCGCGGTCACGGTGCTCGACGTGCCGCTCAGCGGTTCGGTGGCGGCGCTCGGGCTGGTCGCCGCGCTCGGCGCCTTCGCCTTCGTCGGTCTCGGCCTGCTGATCGCCTCGCGCGCGCGGACGATCGAGGGGGTGTCGGGATTGATGAACTTCGCGATGTTCCCGGGCTGGATCTTCTCCGGCGTCTTCTTCTCCACCGAGCGCTTCCCGGCCGCGCTCCAGCCGGCGATCCAGGTGCTGCCGCTGACCGCGCTCAACGACGCGCTGCGCGGCGTGATGCTCGACGGCGCCGGCCTCGCCGCGCTGGCCGGCGAGCTCGGGATCCTCACCGCCTGGGCCGCCGTCTCTTTCGCGGTCGCGCTCAAGATCTTCCGCTGGCAGTAGAGGTCGCGAGCGCGGCCGGGACTTTCCCACCCCCGCGGGTGGGGCGGGCGCGGCCGCGAAGCGCCCGCGCCCGCTGGCGAGGGCGCGCGGAGACCGGTCGTGCCGGCTCCCGCGCCGGACCGTCCTGTCCCACCCGTCGTGACGGGTCGCCGCGCGGAAGCGCGAGTTAGCATCGCACTGCTCGGGCGTGGCGCCATCTGGCGCGGGCCGGCTGCAGTTTCCCGAGGTGGTCGTTGGCTTGCTCCACGCAGGGCGAGCGCGATCGAGGTCTCGTACCCCTCCGGATCCCGGAGCGGGCGGGGCGGGAGCCTTCGTCGCCTTCCCCGCTCCGAACCCGCGCGACCACCTGGCGCCCGGGTGGCAGCGCTGAGGGCGAGTGGCGATGAGATTCCTCGCCACCGCCGCGCTCGCTCAGCTCGCGAGCTCGCTCGCCGAGACCCACGACGTCTTCCTGCCACGCCGCGACGGCGAGCGGTGGATGCTCGGGCGGTGGGCGCCGGCGGGTCGCGGCGAGGTGCCCTGGAACCCCTTCCGTCTGCCGGAGCCGCTCAAGTCGATCTGGTTCCCGCCCGGCCAGGTCGTCGCGCGCTGGCCGCGCGAGTTCGCCGAGACACCGGCGCGCCCGCGCGCCCTGTTCGGCGCCAAGGCCTGCGACCTCAAGGCGGTCGCCTGTCTCGACCGGGTGCTGCGCGATCACGACTTCCGCGAGCCCGCCTGGTGCGCGGCGCGCGCCAGCACGCTGATCGTGGCGGGGGACTGCACGGACTGCGCGGACTCCTGTTTCTGCACGATGCTGGGCGACCTGCCCCATCCGACGGACCTCTTCGACCTCTGCTTGAGCCCGGTGGAGGGCGGCTACCTGGTCGAGGTCGGCTCGGAGCGGGGGGCGCGCCTGGTGGCCGATCACGTCGGCCTGTTCGAGGCGGCACCGGCCGGCGCGGTCGAGCTCCGGGAACGCGCGCGCCTCGAGCTCGCCCAGCGGGTGCGGCGGCAGAACGAGCGCTTCCCGGTGCGCGATCCGTTCGAGCGAAGTGTGGCCAAGCACGAACGGACGCGCATCTGGGCCGAGCTCGCCGCCACCTGTGTCGAGTGCAACGCCTGCAACCTGGTCTGCCCGACCTGCCACTGCTTCCTCCTCCACGACCTGCCCGAAGGCGACGGCGCCGTGCGCTGCCGCCTCTGGGATTCCTGCTTCAGCGCCGGCCACGCCCGCATGGCGGGCGGGCTGACCCCCCGCCTGCAGCTCACCGAGCGCTTCCGCAACCACTACGAGCACAAGTTCGTCACCTTCCCCCGCAACTGGGGCATGACCGCCTGCTCCGGCTGCGGCCGCTGCATCGAGGCCTGCATGGGCCGCATCGACAAGCGCGAATGCCTGCACACGCTCGAGCGGCGGTGGATCCCGAGCGAGATCGAACGCGAGCTCGACTGACGTGCGCAACGACCTCGCTCCAGGGCCCGCCCGCCTCGAAGAGGTGATCGTCGAGACGCCGACGATCAAGACCTTCGTCCTGCGCCCGGCCGAGCCGCTGCCGTTCCGGGCCGGGCAGTTCGTGCAGCTTTACCTGCCGGGAGTCGGCGAGGCGCCGTTCACCCCCTCGTCCTCGCCCTCCGAGCCGGAGCGGCTGGAGGTGACCGTCCTCGCCGCCGGCCGCGTCACCGCCGCGCTGCACGAGCTCGAGCCGGGCGCCGTGATCGGCGTGCGGGGCCCCTTCGGCCGGGGCTATCCGCTGGCGAAGCTCGCCGGGCACGAAGTGGTGGTGGTCGGCGGCGGCGTCGGGCTGGCGCCGCTGCGCTCCCTGCTCTACACCCTGTTCGAGCGGCCCGGTTTGGCGCGCCGGGTCTCGATCAAGTACGGCGCCCGCGAGCCGCACGAGCTCTGCTTCCAGCGCCAGTATGCGTCTTGGGCGGCGCAGGAGGCCGTCGACTTCACGCCGACGATCGACCGGCCGGCCGCCGGCTGGCCAGGGCGCGTCGGGCTGGTGACCACGCTCCTCGACGGCCTCGATGTCGACGTGTCGGAGGCCTACGCCGTCTGCTGCGGGCCGGAGATCATGCTCCGGTTCGTGGCTCGCAAGCTGGTCGACGTCGGCTTTCGGCCCGAGCGCGTCTACCTGTCGATGAACCGCAACATGACCTGCGGCATGGGCATCTGCGGCCGCTGCAACGTCGGCTCCCTCTATCTGTGCAAGGACGGCCCCGACCTCAGCTACGCCGAAGTGCGGGACATCCCTTACGCCCTGGGCTGACGACATGACCCACGCGGCCGTTTCGATCTGTCCGTTCTGCGCCATGGGTTGCACCTGGCGCTTGCGACGGGACGAGACCGCCTCGTTGCTCGGCGAGGCCGCTGCCCCGACGCTCGATTACGACCTCGACGGCGCCGGACCCAATCGCGGTTCGCTGTGCGCCAAGGGGAACATGTCGCTCGAGCTGATGACCCACCCCCGCAGGCTCGAATCGCCGCTGCTCAGCGAAGACGGCCGCACGCGCCCGGCGGGCTGGGACGAGGCGTTGAGCTTCGTCGTCGCGCAGCTCGACCGGATCCGCGCCGCCCACGGTGGCGGCAGCATCGGCATGCTGCTGGGGCCGCAGCTCACCCTGGAGGAGACGGCCGCCGCGCTGCGGCTCGCGCGCTCTCTCGGCACCGCGCACGTCGATCTCTGCGAGCCCGGGGATCACGCGGTGCTGAGCGGCATCGCCTACTCGGCGGCCCGGCCCGCGAGGGTCGAGAGCGTCGAGCAGCTCGACACGATGGACGCGCTGCTGGTGGTCGGTGACCTGCTGACGCTGGCGCCGTGCGCGGCCAAGCCGGTGCTCGACGCGCGCTACCGGAGCCGTCGCAATACGGTCGCGGTGCTCGCCCCGAACCGGACGAAGACGGCCTGGTTCGGACGGCCGGCGCTGCCGTGCGTCGCCACCGGCGAGGCGCCGGCGCTCGCGCTGATGCTGGCGCTCGCCCTCGAAGCGGCCGGGCCTGGCGGCCCGGCCTGGGCCGACGCCGCGCGCGCTCACCTCGCGCGCTTCACGCACGGCGAGCTCGAGCGGCGCTCCGGCCTCGCCCAGGCGTCGGCGGCAGCGGTGGTGCGGGCGCTCGCCGCCGGTCCGTCCGCCGGCGTGCTGCTCGCGGGACAGTTGGGCGCGACGGCGCGCCTCGACCTCGTCTCCGGGCTGGCCGCCCTGCTCGCCGAAGCGGTCGGGGCCCGCTTCCTCGCCATGCTCGAGGGCGCCAACTCCCACGGCATCCGCGCCGAGCTCGCCCGCGCCGGATACGCGGGGGGCGCCGGCTACACCACGCCCGAGCTGCTCGAGGCCACGGTCACCGGCGACATCCAGGCGCTGCTCGTCTTCGGCGCCGATCCGGTCGCCGCCTTTCCGGGCCTGGTCGCTGGTCAGGCGGCGCGCACGGCGGCGCTGCTCGCCGTGACCGCCCCGCTGCCAGGGCTCACCGCCCGCGCCGCTCACGTCGTGCTGCCGAGCGCGGTCTTCGGCGAGAAGAGCGGCAGCGTGACGGGCGCGTTCGGCGGGCCGTCCCGGCTCGCCGCCGTGCTCGCGCCGCCCGGCCGGGCGCGCCCCGATCTCGCCATCCTCGAGGCCCTCGATGCGGCGATGTCGGCGGTCGCGCCGGCGGCGCCCCTGGCCGCGGCGCGGGCGCGCGAGCGACCGGACGCCGTCGACGGCTTTTGCCGCGAGCTCGATCTCTTCCTGGCTGCCGAGACGCGCGAAGCGGGGGCATGCGAGCCCGGCACGCACCTGCTGCTGGCCGAGGCCTCGGCGACCAACGCCGCCGAGGGCGCGCTCACCGGCCAGCTCTCGTGGGCGCGCTATGCCCATCCCGAGCCGCTGCTGCGCCTCTCGACGGCGCACGCCGGCGCCCTCGGCGTGCGCGCGGGCGACCGCGTGCGGGTGCGCAGCAACTGGGGTCAGGCGGAGCTGCGGGTGCGGCTCGACGCCAGCCTGCCCGAGGGCATCGTGACGGTGCCGCATCGCGATCCCGCGGTGCGGGGCCTGCTGCGTTGGCGGCGGGAGTCGACCGTGCGCTGCCTCGACCTGCGGCCCGATCGCGTCTCGCTCGAGCGAGTGACGGAGGTCGAGCGTGCCTGAGGTCCTCCCGCGCGTCGTCACCCGGCGAATCGTGCTCGACCTCGATCGCTGCACGGGCTGCCGCGCCTGCGGCGCCGCCTGCCACGTGGGACATCACGACCAGACCAACCTCGTTCCCGGGGTGGTCGCCGACGTGGCGATCCTGCCCATCCACTGCCGCCATTGCGAACGGCCGGCCTGCGCCGCGGCCTGTCCGACCGGGGCGCTCTACCGCGACGCCTCCGGTTTCGTGCGCCGCTCGGAGCTGCTCTGCATCGGCTGCCACACCTGCTCGATCGCCTGCCCGTTCGGTGTCATCCCGGACGAGCTCAAGCGTCACGTGGCGCCCAAGTGCGACCTGTGCGTCGACCGCGTGGTCGCGGGCGGCATCCCGCGCTGCGTGGCGAGCTGCTCTTCGGGCGCGCTCTCCTTCGTCGAGCTCGAGCCGAGCGCAGGCGCGCCGGAGTACGTCGGCGGCCGCATCCAATCCCGCGCCATCGTGCGGAGGGCTTGACCATGAGTGACGCTGCGTTGGCCCAGGAGTTGATCGAGCGCGCCGGCCTCCTCGAGCGCGCCGGGGACGTGCGAGAGGCGATCGCGACCTACGAGGCGGCGCTTCGCCTCGACGAGCGCACCGAGATCCTCCTCCACGTCGGCAATCTCTACAACGACGCCGGCGACCTCGACGAGGCGCTCCGCTGCTTCGAGCGGGTGCTCGCGCGCCGCCCGGACCTGCCCGGCGGGCACTACGGCCGGGGTCTCGCCTGCTACCGTTCGGCGCGCATCCAGGAGGCGATCCGCTGCTTCGAGCGCGTGGTCGAGCTCGATCCGGGCTGGGTGACGGCGCGCTACTGGCTCGGTCTCGCCCACTACCACCGGGGCGACCTCGAGCGCGCGATCGACGCCTTCCACGCCCTGCTCGAGGTGAGTCCCGGCTTCACCATCGCCTGGTACCACCTGGGCACGGCGGCGGCGCAGAAATGCGACAGCGATCTGATGCTCACCGCCTTCGGCAAGGTGCTCGAGCGCAACCCGCGCTCGCAGGGGGCGCACTACCACAGCGGCGTCGCGCAGTTCCGGAAGGGCAATCTCGACGAGGCGCTGGCCGCGTTCCGCGCGGCGGTCGCGCTCAACCCGGAGGACCGCAAGTCGGCCGAGAACCTGCGCGCGCTGGAGGAGATGCGCTTGCGCTTCTCGTGAGCGCCCGGGTCCGGGCGCGGGGTAGGTCGCAAGCGAGGAGGAGTCGGCGGAGAGGAGCAAGGCGAGACGGAGATGGAGATCGAACGGCTCGGCGAGTGGCTCTTTTTCTACCTGGTGTTCCCCGGGGCGGCGTTCACGCTCGCGCTCGGGCTCGCGCTGTCGTGGGTCGACCGCAAGGTCGGCGCGCTGGTGCAGTGGCGCCAGGGTCCACCCCCCGGCCAGCCGTTCTGGGACGTCGTCAAGCTGCTCGGCAAGGAGGTCATCGTCCCGCAGCCGGCGTGGACGGGGTTCCTGGTCCTGCCCTTCGTCGCCTGCGCCGCCGCGCTGCTCGCCGCCACGCTGGTCTGGCACGCCGCGCTCGGCCTGCCGGGCGGCGCGCTCGGGGACCTCGTCGTCGTCTTCTATCTGCTCGCGATTCCGGGCCTCGCGGTGGTGCTGGGCGGCGCCGCTTCGGGCAACCCCCTGGCGGCGGCCGGCGCGTCGCGCGAGATGAAGCTCATCCTGGGCTACGAGCTGCCGCTGCTGATGGCGCTGCTCGTTCCGGTCTTCCAGCAGCGCCTGGTCGAGGGGCGGCAAGTTGCGGCCGCGACGCTCTCGCTCGAGGGCCTGGTGCGCTTCCAGGAGCTCGCCGGCGAAGCCGTCTACCGCCCTTCGGGCCTGCTCGCGCTGCTCGTCGCCCTGATCTGCTGCCAGGCCAAGCTCGGCCTCGTGCCTTTCGACCTGGCCGAGGCGGACACCGAGCTCGCCGAGGGGGCGCTGCTCGAGTACAGCGGCCCGCCGCTCGCGATGTTCAAGCTGACCCAGGCCGTCCAGCTCGCCACGCTGCCGGTGCTGCTGGTGACCGTCCTGTGGGGGGGCGTCGAGCGGTCGCCCGGAGGCGTCGCGACCTTCGGCGCCAAAGTGCTGGCCCTGGTGACCCTCTTCGTGCTGATCCGCAATACCAATCCACGCGTGCGGATCGACCAGGCGCTGCGCTTCTTCTGGGGCCCGGCGACGGCGGTCGCGATCCTGGCGCTGGCGCTGGCGCGGCTGGGGTGGTGACCATGCCCGCGACCTCGCTCTTCGATCGCGCGCTGCGCAAGAGCCCCTGGGTCTTCCACGTCGGCACGTCGGGATGCAACAACTGCGACATCGAGATCGCCGACTGCCTGACGCCGCGCTTCGACGTCGAGCGCTTCGGCGTCCGCCTGGTGGGGAGCCCCCGCCACGCCGACATCCTGCTGGTCTCCGGCCCGGTCTCGCGCGCCTGCCGAGCGCCGCTCCAGGAGGCGTGGCTGGAGATGCCGCGGCCGCGCGCCGCGCTCCTGGTCGGAGTCTGCGCTTGCAGCATGGGCGCCTACCGCGACGCTTACGGCGTCGCGGGCCCGGCGGACCGCGTGATCCGCGAAGTCGACCCGGAGGCGAAGCTCGTCTACGTGCCGGGCTGCCCGCCCAAGCCCGAGACGATCATCGCCGGCCTGGTCAAGCTGTTGGGAGAGCTCTGATGGACGCCGACACCTTCCTGCCCGCGCTCCGCGAGGCCTTCGGCGACCGCGTCGAGGCGGCCGCCCGCTCGGCCAAGCGGGTTTACGTCCGCCTCGACGCCGCCGACCTGCCCGAGGTCGCTTCCTGGCTGCTGGCGAATCTCCCGGAGAGCCGGCTCGCGACCAGCACCGGCATCGACCTGCGCGATGGCGTCGGGCTCTTCCACCACTTCACGGTCAACGGATCGCCGCTGGTCGTCACGCTCAAGGTCCTGCTCGCCAAACCCGACCCGCGCGCGCCGAGCCTCGCCGCCCTGACCGCGGCCGCGGATTGGATCGAGCGGGAGATCCACGACCTGCTCGGCGTGTCGTTCGACGGCCACCCGGACGCGCGCCGACTGCTGAAGGCGGAAGCCATGGCGGACGTGCTGCCGCTGCGGCGCGATTTCGACCCCGAGCGATTCGAGGAGCGCTCCGGTGAGCGATCGTAAGGTCATCCAGATCGGGCCTTTCCACCCACTGCTCGAGGAGCCGGTGGGGTTCTCGCTGACCGTGGAGGGCGAGCGCGTGGTGGCGATCGAGGCGCGGATGGACTACATCCACAAGGGCCTCGAGCGGTTGGCGCAGGAGCGCACCTACGACATGGTGCCGATCCTGCTCGAGCGCATCTGCGGCATCTGCTCGGTGACCCACAGCGTCTGCTTCTGCAACGCCGTCGAGGACCTGCTCGGGGTCGAGATTCCACCGCGCGCCGCCTACATCCGGACGATCCTCGGCGAGCTCGAGCGGCTGCACAGCCACCTGCTCTGGGTCGGCCTGGCCGGCCACTTCATCGGCTACAACACGGTGTTCATGTGGGCCTGGAAGTACCGCGAGCCGGTCTGCGACGCCTTCGAGATGCTGACCGGGCACCGGCAGAACTCGGCTCTGCCCATGGTCGGCGGCGTGCGCCGCGACCTCCCCGAGGAGTACTTCCCGGCGGTGCGCCGGATGCTCGACGAGCTCGAAGGGCAGACGGCGCGGCTGACCGCGGCCGTGCTCGACGACCCGGTGCTCGCCGCGCGCCTGAAGGGCGTCGGCGTGCTCTCCCCCGCGGCCGCGCTCGACTTCGGCGTCGTGGGTCCGACCGCCCGCGCCTCGGGGCTCGCGACCGACGTGCGCCGGGACGAACCTTACGCCGCCTACGCGGAGCTCGATTGGCGGGTGATCCTGCGGCCGGAGGGCGACGTCTTCGCCAAGGCGGTGGTCCGGCTGCTCGAGATCCCCGAGTCGATCGGGATCCTGCGCCAGTGCCTGGACCGGATGCCCGCCGGCCCGTTGAACTTGGGCACGCTGCACGTGCCGCGCGGCGAAGGCATCGGCCGCTACGAGGCGCCGCGCGGCGAGGACGTCCACTACGTGCGCAGCAACGGCACCAACATGCCCGAGCGGCTCAAGGTGCGCGCGCCCTCCTTCGTCAACATCCCGTCGTTCAAGGCGTCCTGCCTGGGCGCGCCGATGGCGGACGTGATGATCACGCTGGCCGCCTGCGATCCCTGCTACTCATGCACCGAGCGGGCGATGACCCTGGTGGACGGACGCGGCGCGCCGATCGCGGCGGCGCCCGGGCTGCTCGCGGCGTCGCGGCAGCGGACCTTCGCCCTGGCGCGGGCCTTCGGCCGCGCGCCCGACCTCGACCTGGCGCTGGACTGAGCCATGAGCCCGCTGCTGCTTCCGATCCTGCTGCCCGCGGCGCTCGGCCTCGCGGCCCTCCTGCTGCCCGGCCGGCGCCACGGCACGAGCTCGACGCTGGCCGTGCTCGGCGCGCTCGGCCTGCTCGGCTCGGGGCTCGCGATCCTCGACCGGCGGGAGGGCTTCTCGCGCCCGTGGCTCGAGCTCGGTCCGATCGAGGTCGAGTTCGCGCTGCGCGTGGACGGCTTCTCCTCCTGGGCGGTGGTCTTCGTGGGATTGCTGACCGTGGTCGCCGCGCTCTACTCGGCCGGCTGGTGGCGCGGCCGGGGCGGCGCGCCGGGGCGTCACGCGGCCCTGGTGCTGCTGGCGGGCGCAGGCGGCGCGGCGGCCTTGCTCGCCGACGATCTGCTGACGTTCGTTCTCGGCTGGGAGATGGTGACGCTCGCGCTCTTCCTGCTCGCGATCGCGGGCCGCGACGACGCCGGGGCGGGCGCGGCGAAGGCCTACACGCTGCTCGGCGTCGGCGACCTCGCGCTCCTGCTCGGGGCGGTGGTGCTGGGGCTCGAGCGCGCCGGGGCGGGCGTCGCGCAGCCCTGGTCGCTGTCGGGGCTCGCGGCGGCGCCGCTCGCGACCGCGAGCGCTCCGACGGTGGCGGCGTATCTGCTGCTCCTGCTCGCGGCGATGGCCAAGGCCGGCGCGATGCCGATGCACTCCTGGATCCCGACGATGTCGACGACGACGCACGCCGCGGTCATGGCCTACCTGCCCGGATCGCTCGACAAGGTGCTCGGCATCTACCTGGTGGCGCGCATGAGTGTCGACTGGTTCGTCCCGTCGACGCCGCTGCGCTACACGGTGATGACGATCGGTGCGCTCACCATCCTGTGCGGCGTGATGATGGCGCTCGTCCAGCACGACCTGCGGCGCCTGCTGTCGTTCCACGCCGTCAGCCAGGTCGGCTACATGCTGCTCGGGCTCGGCACCGGGACGCTGGTGGGCGCCATGGGCGGCATCTTCCACATGGTCAACCACGCCCTCTACAAGTCCTGTCTCTTCCTCGGCGCGGGGACGGTGGAGCGCGAGACCGGAACGATGGAGCTCGACCGCCTGGGTGGGCTCGGCCGGACGATGCCGGTGACCTTCGGCTGCATGTTCGTCGCCGCGCTGTCGATCTCGGGCGTGCCGCCGCTCAACGGCTTCGCCTCGAAGTGGCTCGTCTACCAGGGCTGCGTCGCCGCGGACGAGCCGGCGATGCTGGTCGCCGCGCTGCTCGGCTCGGTGCTCACGCTCGCCTCGTTCGTCAAGGTCCTCCACTCGGTCTTCTGGGGCGCGCGTCCGGCCCGTCTCGACGGAGCGCGCGAGCGGGGCGGCGTCGGCATGCCGGTGTCGATGCTCACGCTGGCCGGGCTCTGCCTCGCGCTCGGCGTCTTCGCGGCCTGGTCGCTCGAACGCTTCGTCGGACCGGCGGTGGGACTCGAGCGCGGCGCGGGCGCGGCGCTCGCGGGCGAGCGCTCGACCTGGGGCCCGCTGCACGGACCGGCACCGGCGCCGGCGCTCGAGCTGCCGAATGCCCTGTTCTCCCCGGTGGCGGTCACCGGACTGCTGGTGCTCGGCACCCTCCTGGCGCTCGGTGTCGGCTACTTGGGCGCGCTGCGCTCGCGGCGGGTGCGGCCGGCGTTCGTCGGCGGCGAGCTCTTCGATCGCGAGCGCCATCGCTTCCCGGGCACGGAGTTCTACCGCACGGTCGGCGAGCTCCCCTGGCTCGGCCGCGCGCTCGCTCTCGGCGAGTCCGGTCGGCTCGACGTGCACGAGATCTTCCGCCGCGCGGGCGCCCCGGTGGTGGAGCTCCTGCGCCGTGGGCACAGCGGTCTCCTGCAGGACTACGTCGCCTGGTGCCTGCTCGGGACGGTGGTCCTGCTCGCACTGCTCTTCTGGAGCTGACCTTGGACGCGATCCTGATCGGCCTCGCCGCATTCCTGGTGCTCGGCTCCGTGGCCGCGCTCGAGATGAAGCACCTGCTCTCGGCGGTGATCACCGTCGGCATCGTCGGCATGGGGCTGTCGATCCTCTTCCTGCTGCTCGGCGCGCCCGACATCGCGATCACCCAGGTGGTGGTCGAAGTGATCGTGGTGACCGTGATGATCCGCGCCACGACGCGCACCGCGGACGAGGAGCCGGGCCCGCCGCGCTCGCTCGCGACGGTGGTCGCGGGCGTCGGCGCGGTGCTGGTACTGGTCGGCGTCGGGGTGGCGGCCTTCGCGGCGCTGCCGCGCTTCGGCGCGGCGCGTCCGATGCCCTCGGACTGGTACCTGGCGCAAGCCTCGACCGCGACCGGCGGGGCCAACGTCGTGACCGCGATCCTGCTCGACTTCCGCGGCTACGACACCCTGGGCGAAGCGACCGTCATCCTCGTGGCGATCGCCGGCGCGCTGCTGGTCGCACGGCACGTCCGGGGGGACGGCGAGGCGGGGGGCGGACGACGGCCGCCACCGCCGGCGGCGAAGCCACCGGCGTCCGGATCGGAGGCCGCGGGTGCGTAGCGATCGGGACGGACTCTCCGCGATCGTCCAGGTGGTGGCGCGCTGGACGCTCGTCATGATCGTCGTCTACGGCCTGGCCGTGGCCTGCTTCGGCCACCTGACGCCGGGCGGCGGCTTCGCCGGCGGGGTCGCGCTGGCCTGCGGGTTCGTGCTCGCGACCCTGGCGTTCGGCGGCGGCAGCGGGCCGGCGGCGGCGCTCCATCGCCGCGTCGCCGCGCTCGAGGCCTCGGGTGCCCTCGCCTTCCTCGGCCTGGCGGCTCTCGGCTGGACGGCGGGGCACTTCCTGCAGGCCTGGACGCCGCGCGGCGCCGCTTTCACCCTGGTGAGCGCGCCCTTCCTGGTCCTGATCAACCTGGCGATCCTGCTCAAGGTCGGCGCCGGGCTGTTCGCTGGCTTCATGGTCCTCGTGCTCTTCGACCGCGGCCTGGCCCCGACCGGCGGAGGGGAGGGAGAGACATGACGTTCTACGCGCTCACCTTCGCGTTGCTCGGCGTGGGTCTCTACGGCCTGCTCGCGAAGCGCAACATGCTCAAGAAAGTCCTCGGGCTCGTGATCCTCGAGTACGCGGTCAACCTGCTGCTGGTGGCGGTCGGCTACCGTGCCGGCCGCGGCGCGCCGATCCTGCAGCCGGGTGAAGATCCGGCCGCTTTCGTCGCCGGCAGCGTCGACCCCCTGCCGCAGGTGCTGGTGTTGACGTCGATCGTCATCGGCCTGGGCGCGACGATGCTGCTGATGGCGATGGTGCTGCGGCTCCACCAGCGCTACGGCACGCTCGACGTGGACCGCATGGACCGGTTGAAGGGCTGAGCCGGAGGGATCGAGAGCCATGGGCGCGTACCTCCCCCTGTTCGTCGCGCTGCCGCTGCTGGCGGGGTTCGCCTGTCTGCTGCTCAAGCGCGCGGCGCCGCGGGCGGCGCCTTGGCTCTCGGTCGCCTCGATGCTCGGCCTGCTCGCGCTCGCCGCCGTCGCGGTGGCGCGGCGCGACGCGGGCGTCACCTTCGCGGGCGGCTGGGGGGTGTCCGGGTGGGGGGGGAACGGCGGCGCGGACGATGTCGTGTTCGTGGTCGGCATCGCGCTCGTGCTCGACGGCCTCTCCCGCCTCTTCCTGCTGCTGGTCGCGCTGGTCGGCACGGCCTCGGCGGTCTACGCGCTGCGCTATCTCGAGCCGGAGGCCGGCCGGCCCCTGTTCCACGTCCTGTTCAACCTCCTGGTGGCGGGCATGAACGGGGCGCTGCTCGCGGGCGACCTGTTCAATCTCTACGTCTTCGTCGAGGTGGCGAGCATCGCCTCGTACGGCCTGGTCGCCTACCGGACCGGCGGCACCGAGATCGAGGCGGCCTTCAAGTACCTCGTCCTGGGCACCCTCGCCTCGACCGCCATCCTGGTCGGGGTGACGGTCCTCTACGCGGCGACCGGTTACCTGAACATGGCCGACCTCGGGGTGGCGATCGCCGGCGGCGCCGTGCCGAGGCTGCCGCTGCTCTTCGCCGCGGCGCTCTTCCTGTTCGGCTTCGGCACCAAGACCGCCGCGATGCCTTTCCACGCCTGGCTGCCGGACGCGCACCCGAGCGCCCCGGCGCCGATCTCGGCGATGCTGTCGGGGCTGCTGATCAAGACCCTGGGCATCTACGCCCTCGCCCGCGTCTTCTTCGTGGTGGTGGGCGCCGACGAGCAGGTCCGCCTGATCCTCACCCTGCTCGGCTGCCTGTCGATGTGGGGCGGCGTGCTGCTCGCGCAGGCGCAGGACGACCTCAAGCGGATCCTGGCCTATCACTCGGTGAGCCAGATGGGCTATGTCCTCATCGCGTTCGGAGTGGGCACCTGGCTCGGCGTCGCGGCCGGCCTCTTCCACGCCGTCAACCACGCGCTGTTCAAGTCGGCGCTCTTTCTCTCCTCGGGCTCGCTCGAGCGGCTGACCGGCACCCGGCGCCTGTCGGAGATGGGAGGGATCTTCCGGCGGGCGCCCGCGACCTCGGTCGGCTTGGTCGGGGCCTGCCTCTCGATCGCCGGCATCCCCCCATTCAACGGCTTCTGGAGCAAGCTGCTCATCCTGATCGCGCTGGTCTCGGCGGGCCAGCCGGTGGTCGCGCTGCTCGCCGCCGGCGCCGCATTGATGACGCTCGTCACCTTCGTCAAAGTGCAGCGCAAGGCGGTGTTCGGCGCGTTGCCCGCACGGCTCGCGAACGCCCGCGAGGTGCCCGCCGCGATGTACCTGCCGGTGCTCGCCCTGGTCGTGCTCTGTCTGCTCTCCGGCCTGCTCTGGCCGCTGGGTGTCGATGGCGTGATCGGCGCCGCCGCCAGCTCGCTGCGGGCCGGCGCGGGCGAGCGCCCGGCGGCCAGCGAGTACATCGAGAGCGTCCACGGCAGGGGGTCGCGGTGAAAGTCCTCGCCACCGCCCTGCTCGCTCTCGCGGTCTGGACGATCGTCACCTGGGCGTTCGACGCCGCGAGCCTCGGCCTGGGCGTCGTCGTCGCGGCCGCCGTCGCCTGGGCCTTCCGCCGGCTCGAAATGGAGGAGGCTCGGATCCTCCTCTCGCCGCGCCGGCTGTTCTGGGCCCTGGTCTACGTGCCGGTGCTCTTCTTCCACATCGTGCGCGCGAATCTCGACGTCGCCTACCGCGTGATCCACCCGAAGCTGCCGATCCGGCCGGGAATCACCCGGGCGCGCACCAGCCTGCGCACCGTCGCCGGTCGCGTGCTGCTCGCCAACAGCATCACGCTGACGCCGGGGACGATGGCGGTCGATCTCGTCGGCGACCTCCTCTACGTCCACCGCATCTACGTGCCCGAGCACGACCCCGACGGCGCCACCGAGCGCGAGCTCGCCCCGTTCGAGGCCCTGATCCGAAGGATCTTCGAATGAGACCCCGAAGGATCTTCGAATGAGACCCTGGAGGATCTTCGAATGAGACCCCTGGTCCTGCTCATGGCCGGTCTGCTCGCCGCCGCCGGGCTCTGCCTCTGGCGCGTCTGGCGGGGCCCGACCGCCGCCGACCGCACCGTGTCGGTCGACCTGCTCGGCACCCTGATGGTCGGCTTCTGCGCGCTGCTCACCGTCGCCACCGGCAAGGACCTCTACATGATCGTCGGGCTGGCGTGGGCGCTGCTCGCCTTCGTCGGCGGCCTGGCGCTCGCCAAGCACCTCGAGGGGAGGCGATTCGATGATTGATCTCGGCTCCCCGCGCGACCTCGCGGCCCTCGCGCTCCTCGCCCTCGGCGTCACTTTCGACCTGCTGGGCTGCCTCGGCCTGGTGCGCCTGCCGGACGTCTACAACCGTCTCCAGGCGGGCACGAAGTGCGTGACGCTCGGCACCTTCCTGCTCCTGCTCGGCGTCGTCGTCCGCTTCGGCTTCGACGCGATGGGCTGGAAGGCGCTGCTCTGCATCTGGTTCGTCGCCATGACCTCGCCCACCGCGGCGCACGCGATCGCGCGCGGTGCTCACCGCTCCGGGGTGCCGCTCGCGCCCGGCTCGGTCCTCGACCGCTACCGGGAAGACGGCGAGGCCCGCGCCGCGTCGCCGATCGGCGCGCCCGCCCGCGGGGGGGAGACGCCATGAAGTGGCCCAAGCTGCGCGAGCTGCGCGAAGCCGCGACGAGCGTCGTGCGCGGGCCCTACACCGCGAGCTTCCCCGCCGAGCCGACGCCGCTGCCCCAGCAGATTCGCGGCCGGCCGACCTACCATGCCGAGGGCTGCATCGGCTGCGGCGCCTGCGCCGAGGTCTGCCCGGCCGGCGCCATCGAGGTGCGCGACGAGCGCGGGGGCGAGGGCCGGCTGACCCGCCGGCTGACCCTCCACTACGACGTCTGCGTCTTCTGTGGTGAGTGCGCGCGCTCGTGCGCGACGCAGTCGGGCGTGACGCTCTCGAACGAGTACGAGCTGTCCGGGTTCTCGCGCGCCGAGATGGTCGAAACGGTCGAGAAGGAGCTGGTTGCCTGCGAGCTCTGCGGCGAGCCGATCGCGACCCTCGACCACCTGCTCTGGATCTATCGGCGGCTCGGCGCGCTCGCCTACGCGAACGTGACGGTCTACCTGGCGGGGCAACAGGCGCTCGGTCTGCGCGCGACCGTGCCGCGCGACGAGCGCAAGATCGACCGCACCGACCTGCAGCGCATCCTCTGCCCGGCCTGCCGCCGCAGCGTGACCCTGCTCGACCAGTGGGGACCGCTGGCGTGACGGCGCTGCGCGCGACGGAGCCCGAGGCCGAGCTCGAGCTCGAGGAGAGACTCGCGCCGCTGCTCACGCACCCCTGGCTGCTGGTGGGCGTCGGCAGCGACCTGCGCGGCGACGACGCCTTCGGACCGCTGCTCGCCCGCCGTCTTGCGGCGGCGGGGCTGCCGGCCCTCGACGCGGGGACCTCCCCCGAGAGCCTGACCGGGCCGATCCTGCGCTCCGGCGCGGAGGTGCTGATTCTCGCCGACGTCGGCAACCTGGGCGCGCCTCCCGGCACCCTCCGCCTGGTCGCGCCGGAGGCGGTCGCACCGGGCGGCAGCTCCACCCACGATTCCAGCCTCGACCTGCTGGTCGCCTATCTGCGGGCGCACCGGCCGTTCACGGTGCGCATCCTCGCCGTCGAGCCCGCGAGCCTGGGACTGGGCGCCGCCGTCTCCGCCGCGGTCGCCGCCGCTCTCGAGCGCGCGGCGCTCGCCTTTCACGCCCCGGCCGGCTAGCGCCGCGCCGCCGCCGTCGCGAGGGCGGGCACCGAGCCCGGACCGGGGCGGAGACGAGTGCTAGCCTCTCCCCGGTCGGCGCGCGGGCGGCGTCGCCGTGAGCCTCCGATCGCGGGGCCGCGGCGAGCGGCCCGGCGGGCGCCGGCCCAGACAACCCGATGGAGCACCTGCTCGTCCTGTCGCTGATCGTCGGCGCGTTGGTCCTCTTCGCGCTCGAAGTCGTGCGCGCGGATCTGGTCGCGCTCGGTGTCACGCTGGTGCTGGTGCTGAGCGGGGTGGTGACCGTCCCGGAGGCCTTCTCGGGCTTCAGCAACCCGGCCGTGATCACGGTCATCGCGATGTTCATCCTGAGCTCGGGGCTGATCCGCACCGGCGTCGCCGACTACCTGGCGGATGCGATCGCGCGGTTGGGTGGTGGCAATCCGATCCTGCTGACGCTCACGGTGATGGCGACCGTCGGCTTGATGTCGGCCTTCATGAACAACATCGGCGCCGCCGCGATCCTGCTGCCGGCGATGTTCGCCCTCGGGCGCAAGTCGGGCTACCCGGCGGCGAAGCTGCTGATACCCCTCTCCTTCGGCTCGCTGATGGGTGGCTTGGCGACGCTCGTCGGCACGCCGCCCAATCTGCTCTGCTCGATGGCGCTCGAGGAGGCGGGCTTCCGCGCGCTCAGGATGTTCGATTTCCTGCCCACCGGGCTCGCGGTGATGGCGACCGGGTCGCTCTACATGGCCTTCGTCGGCCGCCACCTGATCCCGGTGCGCCAGGAGGCGGAGAGCCTGACCGCGCGCTACGAGCTGGCCGACTACGTCACCGAGGTGGTGATCCCCGAGGCGAGCCCCTGGATCGGCCAGACGCTCGAAAAGGCCGAGCTGCCGAAACGCTTCGGCCTGTCGGTGCTGCGGGTGCGGCCGGCCGACGATCGGCAGCCCCCGTTCGCGCCGACCCGCTGGACGAAGCTCGCGGCCGGCGACCGGCTGGTGGTCGAGGGCAACGTCGAAGCGCTGCTCGAGGACAAGGCGGGGGCGCCGGTGCGCCTCTACGCGGCGACCAAGTTCACCGATGCCTCGCTGGCGAGCGCGGGGGTGCAGCTGGCCGAGGTGGCGCTCGCCCCCGGCTCGACGCTGCTCGGCCGGTCGATCAATCAGGGGCACCTGCGCCGGCGCTACGGCGTGCTGGCGCTGGCGCTGCGGCGCCGCGGCCGCGCGGTGGTGCAGAAGTTCACCTCGGTGCCGCTCGAAGTGGGCGACGTGCTGCTGGTCCAGGGGACGCCCGAGGCGATCGCGGAGATCGCGCGCAGCGCCGATTTCCTGGTCGCCAATCGCCTGGAGCACGCGACGCGCGAGAGCGCCAAGGCGCCGCTCGCGCTCGGCATCATGGCGGTGGCGGTGACCGCGGCGGCGACCGGGCTGCTCCACATCTCGGTCGCCGCGATGCTCGGGGTGCTGCTGATGGCGGTGACGGGCTGCGTCCGCGTCGTCGACATGTACCGCGAAGTCGAATGGCGGGTCGTCTTCCTGATCGCCTGCATGATGCCGCTCGGCATCGCCCTCGACGAGCGGCACACCGGCACCGCGCGCTGGCTGGCCGATCTGGTGGTCGCCTGGACCGGCGACCACGGTCCGCTGGTGGTGCTCGCGGCGCTGTTTCTCTTCACCACGCTGATCACCGAAGTGATGTCGAACGCCGCCGCCAGCGTGCTGCTGGCGCCGATCGGCATCGCCATCGCGGTCGGTCTCGGCCTCGAGCCCTATCCGTTCCTGATGGCGATCGCGATCGGCGCCTCGACCACCTTCCTGACCCCGATCGGCCACCAGGCCAACGTCCTCGTCTACGGCGTCGGCAACTACCGCTTCAGCGACTTCATCCGCGTCGGCGGGCCGCTCAACGTCCTGGTCTTCCTGGTGACGCTGCTCGTCGTCCCCTGGGTCTGGCCCTTCACCCCGCTCACCGGCCGCTGATCGGGCGGGCTCAGGCCACCGTGTCGGGCCAGGCGGCGAGACCCTGGATGCGGGCGGCGCGGGCGAGGGTGCGGTCGTAGGTGAGGATCGTCGAGGCGCGCGCGGTGAGCGCGAGCGCGAGGTGGAGCGCGTCGGCGGCGCGCAACGGCGCACTTCGCGCGGCCAGGAGCAGCCGCTCGGCCTCGCGATGGGTCTCCGGCAGGAGGTCGAGCCGCCGGAAGGCCCCAGAAACGGCGGTCGCGAGGACTTTGCGGTGAACCCGCCGCGCGATCGCTTCGCCGAGAGCCCCTGCGCGGGCTCGCCGCGCCAGCGCCGAAGCGACCTCGGTGATCGCGAGCTCCGAGATCAGCAGGTCGCTCCTGCCGGCGACGACCGTGTTGAGCTCGTCGCTGCCCACTTCGGGCAGGAAGAGCTTGCCGAGCGCGCTCGCGTCACAGTAGAGCGGGCCGGTCGGTCGGTCCGCCGCGGCCGGCTCAGAGTCGGTCGGCACGATCCTCGGCGAGGGTCGACGACAGCGGCGGGTCGAGTTTCGGCAGCGCGCGCCGAAACGCGCCGAGATCGGGAAAGGCGCGCGCCGCCCCCTCGAGTGTCGGCAGCAGGCGCGCCACCGGCTCCCCCCGGTCGGTGATCAGGATCTCGCGCCCCTTGCGCACCTCGCGCAAGAGCGCGGCGAGATTCTGTCGAACCTCACGGATGCCGGCGGTGCGCATGCGCGCATTGTGCTACAAGTTACACAAGACGGCAAGAGGGGTCAAACGGCGAAGTCGGCGAGGCGGACGGGCAGTCGGCGGGCGCCCCAGCTGCCGGGGCGCTTGTCGAAGCGGCCGGGGATCCGAGTGCCGCAGCTCTCGCAGTGGCCGTCGCCGGTCAGGTGCCAGCGGGTGAGCTCGTAGCCGTCGCGGCCGATCACCACCGCGCCGCAGCCCGGGCACCGGGTCGAGCCCCCGGCCTCGTCGCGGACGTTGCCGGTGTAGACGTAGCGCAGGCCATTGGCCATCGCGATCTCTCTGGCGCGCGTGAGCGTCGCGGGCGGTGTCGGTGGCACGTCGAGCAGCTTCCAGTCGGGATGGAAGGCGGTGAAGTGGTGGGGCACGTCGGGGCCGAGCGCGGCGGCCACCCAGCGGGTCATCGCGTCGAGCTCGGCGTCCGAGTCGTTCAGGCCCGGGATCAGGAGTGTCGTGATCTCGAACCAGACGTCGGTCTCGTGCTCGAGGTAGAGGAGGGTCTCCTTGACCGGCTCCAGCTGGCCACCGCAGACCTTGCGGTAGAACTCCTCGGTGAAGGCCTTGAGATCGACGTTGGCGGCGTCCATGTGGGCGTAGAAGTCGCGCCGCGGTGCGTCGGTCATGTAGCCGGCGGTGACCGCGACCGCGAGGACGCCCGCCTCGCGGCAGGCGTCGGCGACGTCGACCGCGTACTCGAGGAAGATCACCGGATCGTTGTAGGTGAAGGCGACCGACTGGCAGCCGAGGGCGCGCGCGGCGCGGGCGATCGTCTCCGGGCTCGCCTGGTCGGTCAGCCGGTCCCAGTCGCGCGACTTCGAGATGTCCCAGTTCTGGCAGAACTGGCAGGCGAGGTTGCAGCCGGCGGTGCCGAAGGAGAGCACCGCGGAGCCGGGCAGGAAGTGGTCGAGCGGCTTCTTTTCGATCGGGTCGACGCAGAAGCCGGAGGAGCGGCCGTAGGTGGTCAGCACGATCTCGCCGGCCTCGTTCGCGGCGCGCACGAAACAGAGCCCGCGCTGACCCGGACGGAGCTTGCAGAAGCGCGGGCAGAGATCGCACTGGGACCGCCCGTCGTCGAGCCGGTGCCAGTAGCGGGTCGCGACCGCGCCGTCGAAGGATTCGACCTGCTCGGCCATCGCCTCCAGGGTACACCCGCCGGGGGCGGAGGGGGACCCCCGGAAACCCACCCGGCCAGGGGGTCCCCGCGGCCGCGGAGGGCGCTATCCTGGGGCCATGTCGGGGGTGCGTCCGCCGGCGGTGGCCGGCACGTTCTACCCGCGCGACCCGGCGGCGCTCGCCGCGGAGGTGCGGGTCCTGCTCGAGGGCGCCGGCGAGCCCGAGCCGCCGCCGCCGCGCGCGCTGGTGGCGCCGCACGCCGGCTACGTCTACTCGGGTCCGGTCGCCGCTTCGGCCTTCCGCGCGCTCACGCCGCTCGCCGGCGCGATCGACCGGGTGGTGCTCGCGGGGCCTTCCCACTACATCCCCTTCGACGGCTTGGCGCTCGCGCCGCAGCGGGCCTTCCGGACGCCGCTCGGCGAAGTCGAGCTCGATCCGGAGGGCGAGCGGCTGCTGCGCGACCTGCCCGAGGTCGCGATGCTCGAAGCCCCCCACGAGCGCGAGCACGCGCTCGAGGTCGAGCTGCCCTTCCTGCAGACGGTGCTCGGCAGCTTCCGGCTGGTGCCGCTCGCGGTCGGCGACGCGACGCCGTCGGAGGTGGCGCGCGTCTTCTCCCGGCTCGACGGCGGCGACGGGACCCTGTTCGTGGTCTCGACCGATCTGTCGCACTACCTGGACTACGACACGGCCGCGGCGCGCGACGAGGCCACCGCGCGGGCGATCCTGGCGCTCGACGTCGACGGCGTCGGTGTCCACGACGCCTGCGGCCGGGTGCCGCTGCGGGGCCTGCTCGCCTACGCCCGCGCGCGCGGCTGGCGGGCGCGCGAGCTCGACCGGCGCAGCTCCGGCGACACCGCCGGCGGGCGCGACCGGGTGGTGGGCTATGGCGCCTACGCCTTCGCCTGAGCCCGCCGCCGCGCCGGAGCGCGCCCGCCCGGCGCCGCCCGAGTCGCCAGCCGAGCTGCCGGCCGAGCTGGGCCCGGTGCTCGTCGACTTGGCGCGGCGGGCACTGTCCGCCCGCCTCCTGGGCGCCCCCTTCGAGCTCGATTTCGACCGGCTGCCGGCGGCGCTCGCGCGCCCGGGCGCCGCCTTCGTCACGCTCGAGCGGCGCGGTGAGCTGCGCGGCTGCATCGGCTCGCTCGAAGCGCACCGGCCGCTCGCCGAGGACGTGGTGGAGAACGCTTGCGCGGCGGCTTTTCGCGACCCCCGCTTCGCGCCGCTCACGGCCGACGAGCTCGACGGCCTCGACCTCTCCGTCTCGGTGCTCGGCGCGCCGGCAGCGTTGCCCGCGGCGAGCGAGGCGGAGCTGCTGGCCGCGCTCGAGCCGGGGGTCGACGGGCTGATCGTCGAAGATGGCTTCCACCGCGCGACCTTCCTGCCCGCGGTCTGGGAGTCGCTGCCCGAGCCGCGCGATTTCCTCGCCCACCTGTGGCGCAAAGCCGGCCTGCCGCGCGGGCACTGGTCGCCGACGCTCACCTGCCGGCGCTACCGGGTGGCGAGCTTTCGCGGCGCGGCCGTCTGATCGCGACCTCGCGGGGGGTCCGCGGTCGCGACGCTCAGCCGGCGACGAGCCGCCGGGTCTCGTCGAGCGGCAAAGGCTCGCCGAGATCGCCCAGGCCACGCGCGACGAAGCGGCGGGCGAGCGCTTCGGCCGCCCCCCGCTCGGGATCCCAGGCCGCCTGTTCGGCGAGGAGCGTCGCCTCGACCAGCCGCCCGAGCGCCAGCGCGAAGGCCCGCGCCCCGGCCTCGCGGCGCGCCGGCTCGGCCTCGCGCGCGGCGCCGGCGAGCGCGGCGCGCCGCCGCTCGAGCGGCGGCGCGAGGGCGTCGAGGGGCCCCGCCGCCAAGCGGGCGTGGCGCTCGGCCAGGTCGGCGAGCAGCGGCTCGAGCGCCTCCTCGCGCTCGATCGCCCGCAGCGCGTCGAGCGCCAACACGTCGGTCGTCCCCTCCCAGATCGACAGCACCTGGGTGTCGCGCCAGAGCGCCGGTAGCCCGCTCTCTTCGAGGTAGCCGGCGCCGCCCAGGGCCTCGAGCGCCTCGGAGACCCCCGTGACGGCCTGCCGGGCGGTCAGCAGCTTCGCGATCGGCGTCAGCAGCCGCAGCCGCGCCCGCTCGGCGGCGGTGGCGACGGCCGCCGCCTCGCGCCCGTCGAGCGCGGCGCACTCGAGCACCAGGTGGAGCGCGCCGGCCTGCTCGGCGGCGAGGGTGGCGAGGGTTTCGGCGTGCGCGGGGTGGTCGCGCAGCAGGCGCCCGAAGGCGACCCGCCGGGTGGCGTAGTCGCGGGCGAGCTGGAGCGCGCGCGCCAGCGCGCCCGCCGCACAGGTGGCGTTGTAGAGCCGGGTGACGTTGAGCATCGTCGCCACGGTCGCGACCCCGCGCCCCGGCTCGCCGACGCGGGTGGCGAGCGCGCCGTCGAGCTCGAGCTCGGCGGTCGGCAGCGCGCGCGTCCCCAACTTGTCTTTCAGCCGCAGCACCCGGATCGCGCGGCCGACCTGCCCCTCGAGCTCGACCAGGAAGAGGGTCAACCCGCGGCTCCCCGCGGGCGCCCCTTCGATCCGCGCCAGCGCCAGCGCCACCTGGGCGGTGGTCGCCGAGCTGAACCACTTGAGGCCGGTCAGGGCGAAGCGCTCGCCGTCGATCGGTCGCGCCACCGTCTCGGTGCCCGAGACGTCCGAGCCGCCGCGCCGTTCGGTCATCCACTGGCCGGAGGTCCACATCTGGTCAGGGTCGCGGGCGAGCAGGCGCGGCAGGATGCGCGCGCGCTGCCCGGCGCTGCCGTGGCGTTCGAGCACCCGCGCCGCGCCATCGGTCATCGCGAGCGGGCAGGAGGCGACGGCGGAGGACGGGTGGTAGAGGTAGAGGCGCGCCGCCTGGAGCAGGCGCGCGTGCTCGCCCTCGGCGCGCTCGTAGGCGGTGGCGACCACGCCGTGCTCGGCGGCGAGCGCGTGCAGCCGTGCCCAGGCGAACGAGACCTCGATGCGGTCGAGCCGTCGCCCCCAAGCGTCGAACGGCACGTGGCGGGGCGGATCGCGCTCGGCCTCGCGCGCGAGCGCGAGCATCTCGCCGACGGCCGCTTCGCCGAGAGCGTCCAAGGCCGGGGCGTGGCGTTCGAGCACCGCCGCCGGCAGTCGCCGCGCCAGCGCAGCGACGAGCACGGCATCGGCGCGCCAGGGGTTGTCGAGCACCGGGCCGTCCTGAAAGAAAGGCTCGCTCATGATTCGCCTCCCCGGCTCCGATTCTGCGCGAAAACGACGGCGCCGGGTGTCGCGACGGGCGCTGTCTCTGGCGAGCCTGCTAAAATCGCCCGCTGACATCCGGAGGGAAGCGCCATGAAGCCCACGCTCCTCGTGATTGCCGCTCTCAGCCTCTTGGTTCCGGTCCTCGCCGCGCCCCCGGTGGCTCAGGCCCAGGCCTGCCGTGTCTGTGTCCCCGAGGTCGAAGGCGAGGGTGACGGTGACAGGGGTCTCCAGGCCTCCGGGCGGGGCGGTGGCTCCGAGGGGGGGGATGAAGGAGGCCTCGCCGAGCTCGCGGCGCTCGAATTTACGCTCGCCGCTCTCGGCATCGATTACGTGGTGACCCCCGATCCGGCCACCGAAGTCTGCCAGGTAGCGCTCAGCTATCCCGGTTGCGACAACTGCTTCTTCGTCCCGGACCTCGCCTGGGTCCAGGCGGGCCATGGGCTGGTGCAGATCAGCGACTGGGGTCCGGGCCACCAGGAGAACGACTGGAACGACATTGCCGAGGGCGCCCCGGTCCAGGTCCAGATCGTCGACGCCGGGCACCCGATCACCCAGGGGCTGCCGGCGGGGTGGACCTCGCTGGGCTTCTGGCGCTACGGCTTCTCCGAGGAGGATTACTACGGTTGGGTCACCGATCCGGACGCGAACCTCGCGCAGGTGGAGGGGGTGGACCGCGCACTGTCGGCCCGCACCGAGGGCGCCGGCCGCCTCGTCTACATCGGCTGGAACGTCTATGGGCCGGAGGCCACCGCCCCCGACGCGACGGTGCTCCGCCAGGCGATCGAATGGGCGGGGCAGTGCAGCAATTATCAGCCGCCCCTGATCCAAGAGGTCCCGGCCCTCTCGCAACCGATGCTCGCCGCTCTGGCGGTGCTTCTGGGCGGCTTCGGGCTCGTGCTGCTGGCCCGCGCGCGCCGCCGCGCCGCCTGACGCACCGCCCGCTCGAGCGCGCCCTCGCGACCGACCCGCGTCGAAGAAGTGCCCATCGGTCGACGCTTTCCGGACGACGCCCTTCGCCCTCTTCGCGGAGCGCGCACCGCAGCCTCACCTCGTCGGCGGCTCACGCCGCGTGAGCGCGATCGCTCCGGGGGTCGATCCGGTTGTCGATCCGGGCGCGGGCCGTTCGACCAGGAGGCGAACAACGACGAGAAAGGGAGGAACGACATGAAGTACCTGCTGCTGATCTACGAGAACGAAGCCGCCTGGGAGCAGCTCTCGCCCGAGGAGCAGGGTGCCATCTTCGGCGAGTACGGCGCCTACTCGGAGAGTCTCGAGGCGGCCGGCAAGTACCTTCATGGCGAGCCGCTGCAGCCGACGGCGACCGCTTCGACGGTGCGGGTGCGCGACGGCCGCACGCTGGTCACCGACGGCCCCTTCGCCGAGACCAAGGAGCAGCTGGGCGGCTTCTACCTGGTCGAGGCGGCCGATCTCGACGACGCGCTGGCGCTCGCGGCGCGGATCCCCACCGCCCGGATGGGCTCGATCGAGGTCCGGCCGGTGCTCGAGATTCCGGGCTGAGCTGATGAGACGTCCACGCTAAGCTCGCCGGCTCGCGGCGGGTGCGCGCCACGAGCGCGCGCGCCCGCCGCCCGCATCGCCATGGAACCTTCCGCGCCACGGCCCCCGGCGGGCCGCGAGACCGAGCCGCGCGAGGTGGAGGTCCGCCGCCGCCTCGACGAGCTCTTCCGGAGCGAGTCGGGGCGGATGCTGGCGACGCTGATCGGCCTGCTGGGGGGCGATTTCGACCGCGCCGAGGAGGCGCTCCAGGAGGCGGCGGCGGCGGCGCTCGGCAGCTGGCCGCGCGACGGCGTGCCGTCCCGGCCGCGGGCCTGGCTGATCTCGACCGCCCGCTTCAAGGCGATCGACGGCCTCCGGCGAGCCGCCCGCTTCGACGAGCGACGCGACCGCATCGCCGCCGAGCTCCCGGCGGTGACCCTGCCCGAGGTGCCGGCCGAGGCCGAGCCGATCACCGACGAGCGGCTGCGCCTGCTGTTCACCTGCTGTCACCCGGCGCTCGGCCGCGAGGCGCAGGTGGCGCTGGCGCTGCGCACGCTCTGCGGTCTGACCAGCGAGGAGATCGCGCGCGCCTTCCTGGTGCCGGTGGCGACGCTCCAACAGCGGCTGGTGCGCGCGAAGGCGAAGATCCGCGCCGCGCGGATCCCCTATCGCGTGCCCGCGGAAGCGGAGCTGCCCGAACGGCTGGGCGCCGTGCTCGACGTCGTCTACCTGATCTTCAACGAGGGCTACGCCGCGACCGCGGGCGACCGGCTGGTGCGCGCCGACCTCAGCCGCGAAGCGATCCGGCTGGCGCGCATCGTCGTGGCGCTGCTGCCCGGCCGCGCCGAGGCGCTGGCGCTGCTCGCCCTGCTGCTGCTCCACGACGCGCGGCGGCCGGCGCGGCTCGACGCGGCCGGGCAACTGGTCCGGCTCGGTGAGCAGGAGCGCTCGAAGTGGGACCGCGCGGCGATCCGGGAGGGGCTCGAGCTGGTCGAGCGGGCGATCCGGACTGGCCGCCCGCGTGGCCGGTTCGTGCTCCAGGCGGCGATCGCCGCCGTCCACGCGCGCGCCGCGAGCGCGGCCGAAACCGATTGGCGCGAGATCGCCGGACTCTACGACCTGCTCTTGAGCGAGCACCCCTCGCCCGTGGTCGAGCTCAACCGCGCCGTCGCCCACGCCGAAGCCTTCGGCGCCGCGCGCGGCCTCGAGCTGGTCGAAGCGATCGACCGGCGGGGCGCTCTCCCCGCCTATCACCTCCTGCCCGCTGCCCGCGGCGAGCTGCTCGCCCGCCTGGGCCGCGCGGCCGAGGCCGCCGCCGCCTTCCGCGCCGCCCACGCCCTCGCCGCCACCGCCCCCGAACGCCGGTTCCTCGAGCGCCGGCTGGGCGAGCTCGACGGGGGTGGGAAGAGCCCGGGGCGGGTTTCTGTTAGTCTTACGTAGTACCGCTGGGACCCCGCGAGTGGCGGGGCCGAGACGGGAAGTGGAAGCCTGCCCCCGGGGCCGCCTGCGCCGGGGCCCGATCCGCCGAGCGCAAACCGCCGCGGACGGGCACCCGAGGAGAGACCGGCCCGCCCCCTAGGCACCGCGAAACCCTTCCGTCGATCCCTCGAACGCGGAAGGGTTTTTCGCTTTCGGAGGTGTCGAATGGGGGAGTCCCCGAAACGTGTCACCGTGCCCTTCGTCCGCGCGGCGTCCGCGCGCGGCGAGCGGCTGGCCATGCTGACCGCTTACGACTATCCGTCGGCGCGGCTGGCCGACGCGGCGGGCGCCGACATCGTGCTGGTCGGCGATTCGCTCGCCATGGTCGTGCTCGGCCACGCCGACACGCTGTCGGTGACCATGGACGAGATGCTCCACCACGTCAAAGCGGCGCGCCGCGGCACCGAACGAGCGCTGCTGGTCGCCGACATGCCCTACGGCTCGTTCCACCTCGGGCCGCGCCAGGCGGTCGAGAACGCGCTGCGCTTCGTCAAGGAGGCGGGCGCCTCGGCGGTCAAGATCGAAGGGGCGCGGATCGACGTCATCGCCGCGCTGGTCGAGGCGGAGGTGCCGGTGATGGGGCACATCGGCCTGACGCCGCAGTCGATCCACAAGTTCGGCGGCTTCAAGGTGCAGGGGCGCGGCGCCGAGGCGCGCGCGGCGCTGCTCGAAGCGGCGGTGGCGGTCGAGGCCGCGGGGGCTTTCGCGCTGGTGCTCGAGTGCATCCCGTCCGAGCTCGCCCGCGAGGTCAGCGCGCGGCTCGAGATCCCGACCATCGGCATCGGCGCCGGCCCGGCCTGTGGCGGCCAGGTGCTGGTCTTCCACGACCTGCTCGGCATCGAGGAGCGGATCGCGCCCCGCTTCGTCCGCCGCTACGCGCAGCTCGGCACGACCGCGCGCGAGGCGCTCGCCGCCTACGTCGCCGACGTCCGCTCGGGTGCCTTCCCGAGCGAGGCGGAGGCGTTCGAGGACCCGGCGTTCCCGACCGCGCCGGTGATCGAGAGGCTCTACGGCTCGTGATCGTCGTCCGGCAGCGCGAGGAGCTCGCGCGCGCGCTCGCCCCGGTGCGCGCGGCAAACCGCCGGATCGGCTTCGTGCCGACCATGGGGGCGCTCCACGAAGGGCACCTGTCGCTCGTTCGTCTGGCGCGCGAGCGGAGCGACTTCGTCGCCGCCTCGATCTTCGTCAACCCGACCCAGTTCGGTCCGCACGAGGATCTCGCCAGCTATCCGCGCACGCCCGAGGCCGACGCCGCCGCGCTCGCCGCCGCGGGCTGCGACCTGCTCTTTCTGCCGGAGGTCGCCGCGATCTATCCGCCGGGCAGCTCGACCCGGGTGCGGGTCGAGGGGCCGTCGCGGGGCTTCGAGGGGGAGCGCCGCCCGGGCCACTTCGAGGGGGTGGCGACGGTGGTCACGATCCTCTTCGGGCTCCTCCGTCCGGACGTCGCCGTATTCGGCGAGAAGGACGCCCAGCAGCTGGCGGTCCTGCGCGCGCTGGTCGCCGATCTCGGCCTGCCGATCGAGATCGTCGCCGGGCCGACGGTGCGCGAGCCGGACGGTCTCGCGATGTCGTCGCGCAACGCCTATCTGTCGCCCGACGAGCGGCGCCGCGCGCTGGTCCTCGCGCGCGCGCTCGACGGCGCGCGGCGGGCGATCGTGGCGGGCGAGCGCGACGCCGCGACGGTCGTCGCCTTACTGCGCGCGGCGATCGCCGCCGAGCCCGGCGTCGAGCTCGAGTACGCGGCGGCGGTCGATCCGGTGAGCTTCACGCCGGTTTCGACGCTCGCCGGCGAAGTCGTCCTGCCGGTCGCGGCGCGGGTCGGGACGACGCGCCTGCTCGACAATTTGCGCCTCCGTGTCGCGGAGCGCACGAAAGCAGATGAGACCGTGGTGCCCGCGGGCGCCGCGTCCGAAGGAGCCTCGCCATGCGCCGCACGATGATGAAATCCAAGATCCACCGCGCCACGGTGACCGACGCCAACCTCCACTATGTCGGCTCGGTGACCATCGACCCGCTGCTGATGGCGGCGGCCGACATCCTGCCGCACGAGCGGGTGGAGATCTACGACGTGACGAACGGCAGCCGGCTCGCGACCTACGCCATCCCCGGCGCCCCCGGCCGGGGCGAGATCTGCCTGAACGGCGCCGCCGCCCACCTGGTGTCGAAGGGCGATCTCGTCATCCTCGCGACCTACGCCGAGTACGAAGACCAGGAGGCCCGCCAGCACCAGCCCAAGGTCTTCTTCGTCGACGAGAACAACCGCATCCTCCAGGGCCCGCCACTCCCCGAGCCTTCCGAGCTCGAAGTCGAGGTCTAGACCAGAGCGCCGACGGCCCGGAGCGGCTCCCGATGTGGCCAGCACCCGCACCCGCCCCGCGCTTGCGCCCCCGCGCCCCGCTCCACTAGAATCTCGGGTCCGCGCAGGCCTCCTGTGCAGCCATAGCTCAACTGGATAGAGCGACAGACTACGGATCTGTAGGTTGGGGGTTCGACTCCTCCTGGCTGCACCACGCTTTCCCCCTGAGAATCACGCGGTTGAAGAAGGTGCCCCTTCCCGCCCCGAGGGCCGCTCCGGCTATCTGGCCACCGTCCGCACCTCCTCGACAGTTCGCATGGTCTCCACGCTTACAGTTGTCACCCGCCGAAGGAGGTCGATGACCTGTGCTGCACTTCGTGGGGCGGATCTTGCTACAGCCCCCCTTGGCGCAAGCGAACAACGCATCGATGAGGCTCTCACGGCGGTCGAACAGAGTCGCGTCTCACAGATCGTCTGCGACCTGTGTCGGCATCTTGCGCAGTACCGCTTTCTTGCGGTACCACTGCTGAGACCGACGACAGACCATGGTGCAGCTTGGATCGATTCTGGCGCGCTACATCGCCGGCGCGATGGAGATTCGGGGCCGGTACAAGGGCAAGCTCGAGCGCGTGCGGATGCGCAAGGGCGGTTCGATCCGCATGAACCAGGTCGTCTACGACTCCCCCTCGCTCGCCGGCGCGGCAGCGGTCGAGCGGCGGACCTGCAACGGCTGGACGTTCTGGACCTACGAGCGCTCTCCCGGGGACTGGGTCTCCCTCGGAAAACTGTGGGGGAAGTGAGCACGCCGCGGCCGGAGCCGAGCTTGTTTTTGTCAGAAAACCAGGCTATTTTTCGGACAAAAGCGAGATGGGTAAGCACGCGCAATCCATTGACCAGTCGATTCTTCGGCGGATTCGGTCGAAGGGGCGGGGTGCCGTCTTCACGCCAGCCGAGTTCCTCGATCTGGGCAGCCGCGCCGCCGTGGACAAGGCGCTCTCCCGCAACGCCCACTCCGGGGCGATCCGCAAGCTGGCGCGAGGCCTCTACGACCTCCCCCGGATCGATGCCGACCTCGGGCCCCTCTCGCCCCACGCCGACGATGTCGCGCGCGCTCTCGCCGCTCGCGACGCCGCACGGATCCAGCCGACAGGCTCTTACGCGGCGAACCTACTCGGGCTCACGACCCAGGTGCCGGTCAAGGTCGTCTACCTGACCGACGGCGGCTCGCGGCGGGTCACCCTCGGTCGGCTCCAGATCGTGCTGCGCGAAACGACGCCCCGGCAGCTCGCGACGGCCGGCCGCGTCAGTGGCACGGTGATCCAGGCCTTGCGCTGGCTGGGCAAGCGGCACGTCGACAATGCGACGGTCGCGCACCTTCGCCGGAAGCTCTCGGCGGACGAGAAGCGACAGCTCCTCGCCGACCTCCGGTACGCGCCGGACTGGGTCGCCGAAGTCTTACGCCGCGTGGCGCGGCCGGGCGGGAAGAGCTGATGGACGCCTTCCTCCGGCTGCCGCCGGAGCGCCGCGCCCTCCTGTTCAGCGAGGGCGCGAAACGGCTCGGCCTCTCGGCGGCGGCGGTCGAGAAGGACTTCTGGGTGACCTGGACGCTCCGCGAGCTCTTCTCGTTGTCGGAGCTCGGCGAGCACCTGACCTTCAAGGGTGGCACCTCGCTGTCGAAAGGCTGGAAGCTGATCGAACGCTTCTCCGAGGACATCGACATCGTCGTCGATCGCGCGCACCTGGGATTCGGTGGAGACCGAATCAGCCGCTCCGGGATCAACAGCCTGCGCCGCCAGGCGCGCGCCTGGGTCGCCGAGGCCCTTCTGCCGGCGCTGAGAAGCAGCGCTGCTCGGCGGCTCGGCGCAGCTGAAGCAGAAGGTCTCGCGCTCGCTCCCGAGACCGACGATCCGGAGTTGCAGACGCTCGTCTTCGACTATCCCCGCCTCGACATCCCGGGCAGCGAGTACATCCGCCCCGTCGTCCGGATCGAATGCGGAGCCCGCTCGGAAACCGAGCCGGCCGAGACGCCGGCTATTGGCCCCCTGCTCTACGAGGTCCTTCCACCGCTCGATGGGCCGCGCGAGCTGCGAGTGCGGACCATTGCGGCGCGGCGCACCATGCTCGAGAAGGCGATGCTCCTCCACGAGGAGCGGCAGCGCCCCGCCGAGCGCCGCCGGCCCAGCCGCCTGTCGCGCCACTACTACGACCTCTGGTGCCTGAGTCGGCGAGGGATCGGAGAGGAGGCACTCGCCGATGCGGGCCTTTTCGAGCGGGTCGCCCGGCATCGCGAGCTGTTCTGGTCGCAATCTTGGGTCGACTACTCGACCTTGCGGCGTGGTTTCCTTCAACTTCTTCCCGCCGAAAGCGAGATCCCGAGCTGGACCGACGACTACGCGGCGATGGGGGAGATGATCTTCGGCGAGCCTCCGGCCTTCGACGAGATTCTCGCGGAGGTCGCGCGCTTCCAGTCGAGACTGAATTCGGTCCGAGTCCCGAACTCCAGCGAGGAAGGAGCAGAGTGAGCGACGTCGCGAACCGCATCGTCCAGAAGCTCTGGAGCTACTGCGACGTCCGCGGATCCCGGGCCGCGGCGGTCGCGGGCTTCTGCCGGGCGCGGGGTGTCGGGCTGGCGCTGCTTTTCGGATAGCGCGCGCGGCGAAGCGACACCGGCGAGCGACCTCGACCTCGCGCTCTGGGCCCGGCCGGAGCCGGCGCCCGAGACGCGACTCGAGTGGGCGCGCGAGCTCGCCGAGGCGCTCGGGGCCGAAGTGCAGCTGGTGGTCATCGCGCCCATTCTCGATCCGGTGCCGGGAATGCAGATCGCGCGGGAGGGAAAGACCCTCTTCGAGGAGCGGCCGGGCCGCGCGCTCGAGGAGCGGCTCCGACTGTGGCATCTCCTTCAGGACAGCCGCCCCTTCCTCGAGCTCGCCCGGGGCGAGCTCGGCCGCTTCGCAGCCGAGGTGCGCGATGGCGCCTGAGGTCGTGCTGCGGAAGCTGCCGAAGAGCCTCTACGAAGAGATCGACCTCGAGGTCGTGGGCGCCGCGGTCGGCCCGGCGCTCGCCGATTTCGCCGCCCCCGAGCCCTTCTCGCGCGAGGATCCCAGGAACGCCTGAAGCGAACCGGGCCGCGCCGGCTCCTAGCTCGCCCCCGGCGGGCGCCAGTCGAGGCCTCGGAAGCGGGCGAAGTCGCGGTCGCTGGTGATCCAGGTGCAGCCGTTCTCGATGGCCAGGGCGGCGAAGTAGGCGTCGGCGACCAGGTTGCCGCGCGCGTCGGTCTCCCGGCAAAGGCGCTCGAAGATGGGCCAGTGGCGCTTGCCGGAGCGAAGCACGAGCGCATTGGGTCGACCGGTCAGGGCGGCGACGAAGGCGAGAGCGGCCTCGATCGGGGCCGGCGGGTCGAAAACTCGCGGGTGGGTCACGACGCGCAAGAAGCCGGCGAGCACCGGCTCGAAGAGCGCCAGCGTCTGATCGGACGCGACCACGCCCCGCCACCAGGGCCCGATCCGGGCGTGGTGGGGCGAGTCGGCGCGGAAGGTGTCGACGAGGACGTTGACGTCAGGAGCGAGCATCGTGGGGAGCGGGCGCGCCGCCGCCGTCCATCACGTCCGTCAGAGCCGCGGAGTCGTGCAGGTCGACCCCCGGGAGTGGGCCACGTCCGCCGAAAGTCGGCAGCTCGACGACGCGGTGCTCGGAGGTCGACCCCCGATGCCGAGCCAAGTGCTCGCGGAGCGCCTCCTCGAAGATCTGCGTCAGGGAAGTGTCCCGCTCGAGCGCGTACTGCTTCGCTTCCTCGAGGACCTCGTCGGGGAGCCGGACCGTCGTTCGCATTACATCGAAGCATCTCAGCCAGATGTCATGATGTCAATGCCCCTCAGGGCTTGGTTCTCGACGCGAGAGCCCATCCGGGCGACGAGCGGTCCTGGGATCGACAAGGGCACCGGACGAGGGCGGTTGCGAGCTGGTGTCGGGCGCGAGCCTTCGCGCGCGAGAACTCCAGCTCTGTCCGAGGCGAACCCGGCCGCGCTCGAGGGCCGCTCAGCGCAGCTGCTTGCGCACCACCAGCTTCAGCCCCGACCAGACCTCGTCGATGGCGCAGACCTTGACGTCGACGAAGCCGAGCGGCAGGGCGACGTCGCGGATCACGCCTTCGGTGACGTCGGTCGGAACGCGCGACGACTTCTTCGGCCAGGAAACCCAGACGGTGGCGTCGGGGCGCAGGGTGGCGCGCAGGTCGACCAGGTGGCGTTCGAGATCGGCGCGGCGGGTGGTGAAGAGGTGCACGAGGTCGGTCGTCGCCGCGAGCCGACCGACGAAGCGGACCCCCGTGGGGAGCGGGTCGAGCAGGTCGCGGAAGCCCTCCGGGGGGTTCAGGAGGCGGACCGAAATGTCGGGCCGCAGGCCGAGCTTCCGGGCTAAAGGAGTGCCGGAGTAGCCGGCCGTCGAAAGCGCTCTGGGGACCTCCGCCATCGCAGCCTCCACCCGCCGGGGGCGACCTCTCGAGCCCCGGCCGGGGTCTCGATGCCCCTCGTTTCGAGCCAACTTACCAGAGCCGCGCCAGCACCGGTTCGAGCGCGCGCCGCAACCTGGCTCCCGCCCGTTGGTGTGGCGACCGCCGGGCGCGGAACCTGTTACCCTAAAGCGGGCGTGGACGGTCCTGACGAGACTCGGACGAGGGGGTCGCGATGAGGAGAGTGCGCAAGCCGGCGCGGCGGGGGTTGGTCGTCACGGTGGCCCTGTTCGCAGCCACGATGATCGGGGTCGGCCTCACGGCGATGGCAGCCGCCTTCGCCCAGCAAGAGGCGGGCGAGGTCTACTCCACCTTCAACGGCCGCCAGACCTACAAGACGTTCTGCGTCAACTGCCACGGTGTCGACGCCAAGGGCGACGGTTACCTGGCCGATAGCCTCAAGGTCAAGCCGACCGACCTGACCGCGCTCGCGCGCAAGAGCGGCGGCGAGTTCCCCGCCGACCGGGTCAAGGCGTCGATCGACGGCCGCGTGTCGGTCAAGGGACACGGCATGCGCGAAATGCCGGTCTGGGGTGACGCCTTCGTCTGGCCGGAGGATGACTCTCCGGAGCGCCGCGCGCAGGTCAAGCAGCGGATCGGCGAGCTCGTCGCCTTCCTGGCGACGATCCAGGAGCCGGCACCGCCGCCGCCAGCGCCCAAGCCGTGACCTAAAAGGGGAGGGCACGCGGGTCTCATCTAGAAGGGGAGGGCACGCGCCCTCCCCTCGGCCGCCGGAGTGAGTCCGGCGGCCTCACCCCTCCGCGGTCGCTCGCCTTTCGGCTCGCTCCTGTTGTTGTTGCACTGGGGAGGGCACGCGGGTCTCATCTAGAAGGGGAGGGCCTAGAAGGGGAGGGCACGCGCCCTCCCCTCGGCCAGCGGAGTGAATCCGCTGGCCTCACCCCTCCGCGGTCGCTCGCCTGGCGGCTCGCTCCGCTGGCCTCACCCCTCCGCGGTCGCTCGCCTGGCGGCTCGCTCCGCTGGCCTCACCCCTCCGCGGTCGCTCGCCTGGCGGCTCGCTTCGCTGGCTTCATCTCACTCCCCCGCGGTCGCGCGGCTCTTGGGTCGCTTCGGGGTGGGTCGGGGGTCGTGGGTCCATTCGAGGTGGGCCGGGCCGCCCAGCTCGCCGGTTAGGAAGGCTCGCTGGCCGAAGCGGAGCGCCAGGCCGCGGCCGCCCTCTGCGTCGAGCCCGAGCACCAGGCGGCTGGGCTCCGGTGGCCAGCGGCCGGCGGGGTCGAGTGCCACCCCGGCGACGACCGCGAGCGTGAGCGCCGCGAGGCCGCGGTCGAGCGCGGCCAAGCGCGTTGCGTTCGCGCGCGCGCCGAGCCGGCGGGAGTCGGGGTTGACCGCGGTCAGCCAGCACCACGTCGTCTGCCCGGTCGCCCCGAGGAGCGCGTCGAGAGGCGCCGATCGGCGCCCCACGCGGAGGTCGAACGACACGCCGTCTGCGGGCGTGACCCGGTAGATCGTGGCGCGATAGGCCGCCTCCAGCGCCGACGCAGCGGCTGCCGCGGGGGCGGCGGCGCGGTTCGGCGATCGGCGTCTCACGGTGGGGCGTATGATCCCACCGTTCCATGGCCAAACTGTTCCCCTCTTCGACCGGGACCTTCACGGTCTCCCCCGGCCGCGTCCGCCTCGCGGTGGCGCTGCGGCGGGCGCTCGCCGGCGGCTACCGGGCGGCCGACCTGCGCGCTGACCTCGCCGCCGGCACCGTCGTCGGCATCGTCGCATTGCCACTGTCGATGGCGCTCGCCATCGCCTCGGGCGTGCCGCCGCAACACGGCCTCTACACCGCCATCGTCGCCGGGTTCGCGATCGCCGTCCTGGGCGGATCCAAGGTCCAGGTCTCGGGGCCGACCGCCGCCTTCGTCGTCCTGCTGGCGCCGATCGCCGCCCGCTTCGGCGTCGGCGGCCTGGCGCTCGCCAGCCTGCTCGCCGGCCTGATGCTGGTGGTCATGGGGCTCGCCCGCTTCGGCCGGCTGATCGAGTTCGTGCCCCACCCGGTGACTTCGGGCTTCACCGCCGGCATCGCGCTGGTGATCGCGATCCTGCAGCTCAAGGACCTGCTCGGGCTCGACACCGGGGCGCTGCCCGAGCACTTCCTGGAACGGGTCGCCGTGCTGGCGCGGAGCCTCCCCTCCGCGCGGCTCGACGACCTCGCCATCGGCGCCCTCACCCTCGCGATGCTGCTGCTCTGGCCGCGTCTGACCCGCAAGGTGCCGGCGCCGCTGGTGGCGCTCGCCGTCGCCGGGGCGACGGCGGCGCTGCTGGCCCGGCTGGTGCCCGGTTTCGAGGTGGCGACCATCAGCACCCGCTTCTCCTACTTCCTGGGCGGCGTCGAGCGGGCGGGGATCCCGCAGCTGCCGCCCCTGCCGGCGCTCCCTTGGTCGCTGCCCGGCCCGGACGGCCAGCCGCTCACCCTGTCGTTCGACCTCGTCCGTCAGCTCCTCCCCTCGGCCTTCGCCATCGCCATGCTGGGGGCGATCGAATCGCTGCTCTCGGCGGTGGTCGCCGACGGCATGACCGGCAAGAAGCACGACCCCGACGGCGAGCTGCTCGCCCAAGGGCTGGGCAACATGGTGGCGCCCTTCTTCGGTGGCATCGCGGCGACGGGGGCCATCGCGCGCACGGCGACCAACGTCCGCTCCGGCGCGCGGACGCCGCTCGCTTCGGTCTGGCACGCCCTGTTCGTGCTGCTCGCGGTGGTGGCGGCGGCGCCGCTGCTCGGCTACCTGCCGATGGCGGCGCTCGCGGCGCTGCTGCTCACCGTCGCCTGGCGGATGAGCGAGATCGAGCACGTGATCCACACGGTGAAGGTGGCGCCCAAGAGCGACGTCGCGGTGCTGCTGCTCTGTTTCGCGCTCACCGTGCTGTTCGACATGGTGGTCGCGGTCTCGGTCGGCATCGTCCTGGCGTCGCTGCTGTTCATGCGCCGGATGGCCGACGCGGCGACGGTGACGATGGTCGATCCGAATGAGCACGCCGAGCGGAAGCTGCCCGCCGGGATGGTGGTCTACGAAATCGCCGGGCCACTCTTCTTCGGCGCCGCCAACAAGGCGATGACGGTGTTGCGGACGGTCGAGAAGGGGGTGCGGGTGGTGCTGCTCGACCTGCGGGCGGTGCCGGTGCTCGACGCCACCGGACTGGTGGCGCTCGATTCGACGGTCGGCAAGCTGCGCCAGGCGGGGATCTTCGTCGTCCTGGCCGGCGTCCAGCCCCAGCCGCTGCGGGTGCTGGCGCGCGCCGGCTGGCGTAATCGCGACGGGGAGCTGGCGATCGGCCGCTCGTTCGAGCTGGCGCTCGAGGCGGGCAAGGCCCACCTCGAAGGCGGGGCGGCGCCGGGGCAGCAGGCGCTGTTCGGCTGAGGGCCCGCGGCGGGCCGAGTCGAACCTTCCGCGCCGCGGGACGTAGAAAAGCGGCGACGAGCAGCCACACGGAAGCACCGACGCGAGGAGACGCGATGGACGGTTTCCCCTTGGAGGTCCGCGGCGTGCGCAAGGCCTACGCCGGCCACGTCGCGGTCGACGACGTCTCGTTCGCCGTCCCGGCGGGCCGGGTCTACGGCCTGCTCGGTCCCAACGGCGCCGGCAAGACGACCACCATCCGGATGGTGCTCGACATCCTCGCCCCCGACCGCGGGGAGATCCGGATGTTCGGCCGCCCCCGCCGGCGCGAAGACACCCGCCGCGTCGGCTACCTGCCCGAGGAGCGCGGCCTCTACCGCAAGATGACGGTGATGGACCAGCTGCTCTTCTTGGGCGAGCTGCACGGCGTCGCCCGCGCCGAGGCGGCGCGGCGGGCCGGCGGCTGGCTCGAGCGTCTCGAGCTCGGCGAATGGGCCAAGGCCAAGGTCGAGACGCTGTCGAAGGGGATGCAGCAGAAGGTGCAGATCATCGGCACCATCCTGCACGAGCCCGAGATCCTGATTCTCGACGAGCCCTTCTCCGGCCTCGATCCGATCAACCAGGGCCTGTTCAAGGAGCTCTTCGCCGAGCTCCAGCGGCAGGGGCGGACGCTGCTCTTCTCGACCCACATCCTCGAGCAGGCCGAGAAGCTGTGCGACTCGATCTGCCTGATCTCGAAGGGACGGGTCCTGCTCGAGGGCGACCTGGCGGCGATCCGCCGCTCGCGCGGCGGCCACCTCCACGAGGCGGTGTTCACCGGCGCGCCGCCGTCGCTCGAGGGGCTGCCCGGCGTGCGGCTGGTGGAGCCGCGCGAGGGCGCGGCGCGGCTGCACCTCGAGCCCACGGCCGAGCCGGCGCCGCTGCTCGCCGAGCTGGTCCGGCGCGGCGGCTTGACCGGCTTCCGCTCGCTCGAGCCCGATCTCGAATCGATCTTCGTCGAGGAGGTGCGGGATGCGGTTTGACGCGGTCTCGACCATCCTCAAGCGCGAGTACCTGACGCGGGTCAAGAGCAAGGGCTTCTGGATCGCCACGCTGCTGCTGCCGGTGGCGATGCTGGTGCTCACCGTGGTGCCGACGCTGATCGCGATGAAGACGCGCGCCAGCCTCCGCCTGGCCGTGGTCGACGAGCTGGGGGGCATCGCCGCCGGCCTCGAGGAGCGGCTGGCGGCCGCCGAGCGCGACGCGACCAGGGGCGGCGGCCTGCTGCGCCGGGACCGGCAGCCGGAGGCGGCCAGCTTCCGGATCGAGGCGGTGCCGCTCGACGGCGACCCGGCGGCGGTGCGCGACACGCTCGACCGGCGCGTGCTGGCCGGCGAGCTCGACGCCTGGATCTGGATCTCGGAGGCCGGGCTCGCGACCGACCGGGTCGAGTACCACGCCGAGACGGTGTCGAACTTCATCACCCAGGGGCGGCTCGAGCGGGCGCTGTCGCGCGCGGTGGCGGCGGCGCGGCTCGAGCGCGCCGGGCTCGACGTCGAGCAGGTCCAGCAGCTGACCCGCGGCGTCGACCTCGACACCATCCGGGTATCGAAGGAGGGGAGTCGCGCCGAGGCCGGCATGGCCGGCTTCTTCCTCGCCTACTTCCTCTTCTTCCTGCTCTACACCATGGTCACGATCTACGGCCAGCAGGTGATGAACGGCGTGCTCGAGGAGAAGACCTCGCGCATCGTCGAGGTCATCGTCGCCGCCGTGCGCCCGTTCGACCTGCTGGTCGGCAAGCTCGCCGGCATCGGCCTGGCGGGGCTCACCCAGCTCGGGGTGTGGTTGGCCGCGATGCTGCTCGTCTCGACCCCCGGACTGCTCGGCGCGATGGCGCTGGGCGGCGGCCGGATGCCGGTCGTTTCGGCCCTCCACGCCCTCCATTTCCTCCTGCTCTTCCTGCTCGGCTTCTTCCTCTTCGCGGCGCTCTACGCGGCGATCGGCGCCGCCACCAACAACCCGCAAGAGGCGCAGCAGCTGGCGGTCCTGGCGCTGCCGTTCCTGATCGGGCCGGTGCTCTTCCTGATGCCGGTGATCAACGACCCGGACTCGACGCTGTCGGTCGTGCTGTCGCTGTTTCCGCCCTTCACGCCGCTGTTGATGATGCTGCGCATCGCGGTCAAGATGCCGCCGCTCTGGCAGATCCTGCTCGGTTATCTGCTGACCGCCGCGTTCGTGGTCGGCCTGGTCGCGCTGTGCGCGCGGATCTACCGGGTGGGGATCCTGATGTACGGCAAGAAGCCGACCTTCGCCGAGCTCTGGCGCTGGATCCGCTACGCCTGAGGTTTCCGGGCGGAGGGGCTCAGCGCCGCCCGCGGCGACGCTTGCGGCGCAGGACGTAGACGAACGCCGGCGGCAGGTTGCGCAGGCTCCAGCTCACGCGCCGGGCCTCGAGGCCGAGCTCGGCGCGCAGCTCCGGCGAGAGCGGGCACTTCGGCACGTAGGTGAACTGCACGAAGCGACCGGCCGGCCGCAGCACTTCGAGCGCCTGGACGAGCAGCGCCCGCTGCTCGGCGCGGCCCATGGTGACGAGCCCGAGGCCGCTCGCGATGGCATCGACCCGCCCGACCGCGAGCCCGCGCGAGCGGCGCACCACCTCGACCAGCTCGCGCGCGTCCGCGCGCACGACGTCGACGGCGGGGAAGCGCCGCACCAGGTGGGCGTGGAGGTCGGCGTTGCGCTCGAGCACCAGCAGCCGCTCGGGCGCGATGCCCCGCTCGAGCAGCGCGGCCGTCACCACCCCGGTGCCGCCCCCCAGCTCGACCACCCGGCGCGCCTCGCGCCCGCAGGCCGCCGCCATGTGGCGCGCCAGCTCGCGCCCCGAGGGCGCCAGCGCGGCCACCGAGCGCGGCTCGCGCAGCCACTGGCGGAAGAACTTGAAGGCCGATTCGAGATCCCCCGGCGGCGGCGGCTCGAGCGGGGGCGGGGCAAGCTCCATCGCCCGAAGTCTGACCGAATTCGCGCCGGCCGGGAACCGACGAGCGCCCGGCCCCCCGCGGGGGGCCCGGGCGCTCGGGTGGGTGAACCTGCTTCCGACGCCAGCGGAGCTCAGTGGCCGGGCCGGTCGGACGGGCGCGGTCCGCGCGGCGGACGCCCCATCCGGTCGCCGCGGCGGCCGGCGGGGCGCATGGCGTCGAGGGCTTCGAGCTGCGCTTTCTGAGTGTCGTCGAGCAGCGCCTCGAAGCGGGCCTTCGCCTGCTCATGGGTGGCGCGGAGCTCGCCCCGCAGCTGGTGAAGCTCGATCGCCTTCTGGCCCACCAGCGTCGGGTCCGGCGCGGCGCCATCGAGCAAGGCGCGGGTCTCCTCGCGCAGGGTCTGCATCCGGTCGCGTTTCGCCTGCGCGGCGGTCCTCGCCTCGTCGCGGATCCGCTCGTAGGCCGCGCGCTGCTCGGCGGTGAGGTCGAGCGCCTCGGCCAGCCGCTCGGCGCGCATCTCGAACAAGCGGCCCAGCCGCTCGCCGTCGGGCGGGCCGCCGAAGCCGCCGCCGGGCGGACCGGCCAGGGCGGGCAGGGCGAGCAGGAGGCCGGCCGCGGCGGCCATCCAGGGCAGGGTGCGGGTCGCTCTCATTGGAATCTCCTTTCGAATGCCACCCGGCGCGACGGCGCCGGGCATCCGAGCGGTGAAACCCGCGGTGGCGGCACTTCCTGCGCCGGGCGCCGCCGCGGCGCCGCCTACAGCCAGCCGGAGCGCTTGAAGGCGCGATAGAGGATGCCGCAGAACAGCGCCATCGCCGCGACCGAGAGCGGATAGCCGAGGCGCCATTCGAGCTCGGGCATGTGGTGGAAGTTCATGCCGTAGAGGCCGGCCACCATCGTCGGCACGGCGATGATCGCGGCCCAGGCGGCCAGCTTGCGAGTGTCCTCGGCCTGCGCGATCGACAGCAGCGACAGATGGGCCTCGAGCGCCGAGGCGGCCATCTCGCGCAGCCCCTCGAGCAGCTCGTGGCTGCGCAGCACATGGTCGAGGACGTCGCGGAGATAGATCCGGATCGGCTCGGGCAGCAACGGACCCTCGTAACGCTCGAGCTTCTGCAGGATGTCGATCAACGGGAAGATCGCGCGTCGCAGCTGCACCAGGTCGCTGCGCAGGTCGTAGATCTGCTCGGTGGTGCGACGCTCGGACTGGCCGTCGAAGACGTCCTCCTCGATCCGCTCGAACTGGTCCTCGAGCTCCTCGAGCAGGGGAAAGAACTGGTCGACCACGAAGTCGAACAGCGCATGCAGAACATAGCCGGGGCCGAGCGAAAGCCCCCGCGGGTCGGTCTCGCAGCGGGCGCGCAGGCCGACGTGCGAGCGGTACGAGCCATGGCGGACGGTGACCAGGTAGCGCTCGCCGACGAAGACGTGGGTCTCGCCGAGCTCCAGCCGCCCGGCGGCGCCGACGTGCGCGGTCCGCAACACGACGAACAGCGAGTCGCCGTAGCGCTCGACCTTCGGCCGCTGATGGGCGCGGTGGGCATCCTCGACCGCCAGCTCGTGGAGGCCGAAAGCCGCCTGCACCCGATCGAGCAGCGCCTCGCTCGGCTCGAACAGCCCGAGCCAGACGAACAGCTCCGGGTCCGCGAGCGCCGCCGGGATGGCTTCGATCTCGAGCACCGCCTCGCGCCGCCCGGCGCGGTAGGCGACACAGTTGACGACGCCGCGCGCCGGCTCGGGTGGCGCGGCGCCGCTGGAATCTCCGATCGGCGGACTCATGGCGGGCATTCTAGGGGAGACGGTGGGCCGGGATGGTCGCCACGCTGCCGGATTCTGCACAGACCCCCCGCCCGAACCGCTGTAATCTCGGCCGGTCGCTCCCCACCGCAAGGAGGCTGACCGTGATCTCGATCCGACACGCCTTGGCTGGACTGCTGCTGCTCACAGGCTCTCCGGCGTTCGCCGGCCTGCCGTCGGCCTGCTCGGCGGCGTTGCTCGACGCGGTGCGCATCGAAGCGACGGCGCCGCCGCGGGCGGCGCGCGCGATCGCGATCGCGCACCTCGCCGTCTTCGACGCCGTCGACACGCTGGTCGGGCTGCCCTACGAGCCCTACCTCGAGCTCGACGCCGGGCCGCCAGGAGCGAGCCCGGAGGCCGCGGCCGCCCAGGCCTGCTTCCGGGCGCTCGTCACCCTCTTCCCGGCGCAGAGCGCGACCTTCGAGGCGCTGCTCGCCTCGGCGCTCGCCGGGATTCCCGACGGACCCGCCAAGGCGGCCGGCGTCGGCCACGGCGACGCGGTCGCTCTCGCGCTGCTCGCCGAGCGGGCGGACGACGGCGCGAGCGCGACGGTCGGCTACGACACGCCGCTCGGGGCCGGTTGGTGGGCGCGCACGCCGCCGGCCTTCGCGCCGCCGGCGCTGCCGCACTGGGGCCACGTCCAGCCGTTCGCGCTCGCCCACGGCGGCGAGGTCCGGGGACCGGCGCCGCCGTCGCCGCGGAGCGCCGAATACGCCGAGGCCTTCGACGAGGTCCTCCGCTTCGGCGCCGCCGAGAGCGCCGAGCGCAGCGCCGAGCAGACCGAGATCGCCCTCTTCTGGGCGGACGGCGCCGGCACCGAGACGCCGCCGGGGCACTGGCTGCGGATCGCCGGCGCGGTCGCCGCCTCCCACCTCCTGCCCTTGGTCGACGAGGCGCGCTGGCTCGCGCTCGTCGGCATCGGTCTCGCCGACGCCGGCATCGCGGCGTGGGACGGCAAGTACACCTACGATCACTGGCGCCCGTACACCGCGCTGCACGCGGCCGACATCGACGGCAACCCGGCGACCGCGGTCGCCGGCTCCTGGTCGCCGCTGATCGCGACGCCGCCGTTCCCCGCCTATCCTTCCGGCCACTCGACGTTCAGCGGCGCCGCCGCGCGCCTGCTGGCGTTGCTCGCCGGCACGGAGCTCCACGCTTTCGACACCACCTCGGAGGGTCTGCCCGGCGTGACGCGGTCGTTTGAGAGCTTCACGCAAGCCGCCGCGGAGGCCGGGCAGAGCCGGATCTACGGCGGCATTCACTGGCAGTACGACAACAGCTCGGGTCTCGAAGCCGGCCGCGCGCTCGGCGACCTGGTGTGGAACCGCCGCCTGCTGCCGCGCGCCGAGACCGAGACCTGCGCCGCCGACGCGACCACCCTCTGCTTGAACGGCGGCCGCTTCCGCGCCCGCGCGCTCTGGAGCCCGGACGGCGAAGGCTTCCTGCCCGCCGCCGCGGTGCAGGACGGCGCCGACTCCGGCCGCTTCTGGTTCCTGAACGAGGACAACTCCGAGCTGCTGCTCAAGGTCCTCGACGCCTGCGTCGGCTTCGAGCGCTACTGGGTCTTCGTCGCCGGCCTGACCGACTTCGAGGTGCGAATCGAGATCGTCGACACCGCCACCGGCGCCACGCGCCGCTACTCGACCGACCTGGGTGGCGCCTTCCAGCCGGTGATCGACACCGGCGCCTTCGCGACCTGCCCCTGAACTACGATGCCACGAGATCCTCGCGCCATGAGCCGCACTTGCTGGAGTCGTAGTTCAGCAGCGAGCCGGGAGGCTCGCGGGCGGGGGAGTGAGGCTGCGGGACTCACTCCGGTGGCCGAGGAGGTGGAGCAGCGCTCGGCGGCACCCCCTGGCACGCGACCTGCTTCTCGGACTCGGGCGAAGTCGAGTCAGAGGCGGTGTGACCGCCGAGGAGGTTTGGCCATGAGTCCCCATTCGAGCAACTCCGCCCGACACGCGCTGGCGCTCACCGTCGCGCTCACGATGGCGGCCGGCGGCCCCGCGGCTGCGATCGGCTTCCTGCCGGCAGTCGGGACGATCCCCTTCCACGATGCGCGCGTCGAGACCGCCGCTGGCGAAACGCTCTCCGGCGAGCTCTCGGTGCGCTTCACCGGCTTCCACGGCATCTCGAGAATCGCGTTGCGAGAGGCGGGCGGCGAGCGACGGGTGCTGGGCGCGTCGGAGGTCGTCCGGGTCGTCGCCCCGCTCACCGCTCCCTACCGCCTGGGCATGCTCGACGCCTCGTTCACCACCATCGAGAAGTCGATCCGGACCGATCATGGCCAGATCTACCGCACGCAGGAAGTGACCTTCGATTCGATCGTCTGGCCGCGGGCGCCGAAACAGGTGCTCTTGCAGCGGGTCAACCCCGGCTTCGATCACGCGATCGTGGTCTACGCGCTCGAGAACGCGAAGGAGGGGACGACCACGATCCTGGGCGTCCCGGCCTTCGGCGACGAGCCGAAGGCCTACCTCGTGGTCCAACGCGGCGGCGAGCCGTTCCGGGTGCGCAAGGGCAGCTACGCGGAGCAGTTCGAGCGGCTGTTCGGCGATTGCCCGGAGCTGGTCGCGACGGTCCCGAAGTCCCAGCGCAAGTTCCGCCACTTCGCCGATCACGTTCTCCTCTACGATCAGCGCTGCGTGCCGCCGCCCGCGGCGGGCTAGTCGGGACCCGAGCGCGCGGGCGCCGACGGGAGGAGTCGATGGCGAGTCGGGTCGAGCGCCCCTCCGGAGGGAGCGCGGGTGGATCCGAGCGTCCCCGCTGGCTCGGGCCGCTGCTGCTGCTCGGCGCCGTGGCGGCGATGGCGGTTCTGGCGCCGGCGCTCGGCCTCGGCGAGAGGCTTCTGGCGGTGCGCGCCTGGATCGAGGCGCGGGGCGCGCTCGGACCGGTGCTCTTCGCGCTCCTCTACGCGCTCGCCACGGTGGCGGCGGTGCCGGCGTCCCTGTTGACGGTCGCGGCGGGGGCGATGTTCGGCTCGGCGGTCGGCATCGCGACCGTCCTCGTCGGCGCCACGGCCGGCGCCGCGGCCGCTTTCGCCATCGCCCGCTGGCTGGCGCGCGACGCGGTGGCCGCCTGGCTCGCCGGCAACGAGAAGCTCGCCCGCCTCGACGAGCTCACCGAGCGGCACGGCGCGGCGATCGTCGCCATCACCCGGCTGGTGCCGCTCTTCCCGTTCAACCTGCTCAACTACGGCTTCGGTCTGACCCGGGTCCGCTTCGGCGTCTATCTGCTCTGGTCGTTCCTCTGCATGCTCCCCGGCACGGCGCTCTATGTCGTCGGCGCCGACGCCGTCACGCGCGGCTTGGCGGAGGGCCGCGTGCCCTGGGACCTGGTCGCCCTGCTCGCCGGCGTCGTCGCCCTCCTGGGACTGCTGGTCGCGCGGGCGCGCCGCCGCCTTGCCGCGCGCGAGGCGGCCTCCTCGGCGCGCGGATCGGCGCCGAACGAATAGAGTCGGCGCCGAGGAATCGGGAGGACGCCGGATGATCTGGCCACGCGAAGCTCGACGACTGCTTCCCCTCTGGCTGCTCTGCGGGCTCGGGCTCACTTCGGCGGCAGCTGTCGCCGCCGCCGAGGCGGGTGGCGGCATGCGGCGGGAGCTCTATCTGGTCCGCCACGGTGCGTACGACGCCGCGGACCCGCGGGACGCCCGCGCGGGCAAGGCCCTGACGCCGCTCGGGGTGGCGCAGGCGCGGCTCTTGGGCAGCCGGCTGCGCGGCTTGCCCTTCGCCTTCGATGCTGTGCTGGCGAGCCCGATGACCCGCGCGCGCGAGACCGCGGCGGTGGCGGCCGCGGAGCTCGGCCTGGCGGTGCGGCTGGTCCCCGATCTCGCCGAGTGCACGCCGCCGACCCGGCGCGCCGACATCATGGCGCGCGAGCGGCCGGAGGACCTCCTCGCCTGCGCGGCGCAGTTCGAGCGGCTGGCGGCCGAGCTGCTGCGCCCAGCCGCCGCACCGGCGGGAGGCGCTGCGTCGCCTCCGGTCGGCGGCCCGGCCGCGTCCGGCGCGACGCGGCGGGAGCTCGTCGTCTGCCACGGCAACGTCATCCGGTCCCTGGTCACCCGGGCGCTCGCCGTCGACCCGGAGGCCTGGCTCGGCATGTCGATCGGCCACGCTAGCCTGACCCGGATCGCGGTGGAGGCGGACGGCGCCATCCGGGTGATCTCGGTCGGCGACGTCGGCCACCTGCCGCCCAACCTGCAAAGCGGCGCTTTCGGCGACCCGGAGCGCGAGCTCACGGCGACCAGCGCCCCGCGGTGAGCCCAGGGCCCGCTGAATAGCGTGGACTGCCAGCTCCCGCCGAGGGGGCTCCGACGCGTCGCCGGTCCGCCACGGCCAGGTCTCGTTCGGGCGCCGGCTACGGGTCGAGCCGCGGCAGTTCCTGCCCCAGTGGGGCGAAGCGCCGGGAGACCTCTGCTCCCTTGGCCGCGAAGTAGTCGCCGAAGTCCTCGGAGCCTGCGAGCTCGACCAGCTCGAGAACGGCGAGCTCGGCGCGCGCGCCCACGACGAGAAGGCCCAGTCCGTAGCAGTGGGTCAGCTCGAGATGAGGGTAGCCACTCTTGGTCTCGTCGAAGAATCGACGAACGCCGAACCGCCGCGCACCTTCGCCGGCGTTGTCGACCGTCACCTCGGTGTCGTGAAACAGCACCACGGCGCGATCCGACAGCTTCGGCAGCCAGGTGCGGAAGTCGTTGGCGACGGCTTCGTAGGTGTGGGTGCCGTCGAGATGCAGGAGGTCGATCGAGCCGTCCGCGAAATCGGCCGCGGCGTCGTCGAAGCTCTTGCGCAACAGGACAGCGCTGCGGGGATGTTGCTCCGCCATGTAGTCGGCGACCTCGCGAAAGACCGAAGCGTCGAAGCTGCCCATGTGGATGTCACCCTCCCACAGGTCGACGCCGTAGCAGACAGTGGCCGCGCCGCAGGCTTCGGCGGCTTGGCAGAAAGCGGCGAGCGACGTGCCGCTGTAGGTCCCGAGCTCGACCAGGATGCGCGGCCGCAGCCGCGCGACCAGCTCGAAAGCGAAGGGGATGTGACCGAGCCACCAGGGCGATTTCAGCAAGCGAGGGCAGAGTCGCTCGGCCCAAGGGAACCGCGGTGGCGTCTCGTTCATGGTCTCGACTCCGCTTTCGGGCCGGGGCGGCCGTGGCGTGGCGGCGTGCCCATGCTATTGCGGTACGGAGCGATGTCGCGAATTCGCCGGCCGCGCCGTTCTCTCGGGCGAGGAGGAAGGCCAATGCTCCGACGTCTCCCGTTCGCCCTGCTGGGCCTGGGGTTGGCCGTCGCCGCGCTGGCGGGGGCCTGGAGTCACCTTCGCCGTCCGGCCTACGAGTCCTATGTCACCGGTGACGAGGCCGCCGAGGCGGCCTTCCGGATGATCGAAGAGCGTCGGTACGCCGAGGCCCTGCCGATCCTCGTCCGCGCCGCCCGCAAGCCGCTCCTCCGAGTCCACCCGGGCGACGTCTTCCAGGCGATCAGCGACTGCTACTTCGGCCTGGACGAGAACGACCGGAGCGAACCGGTGGCGCACCTCGGGTTCTTCCACGCGGGCGTCGCCCAGCGGCTGCGGGGCAATCTCGGCCAAGCGGTGATGGCGTACACGCGCGCTCTCGCGGCCCGGCCCGACTTCGCCGAGGCGCACGATGGCCTGGGCGTCGTCGCGGTGATGCAGGGCCGATTCGCCCAGGCCGTCGCGCACCTGGAGCATGCCGTCACGCTCGCCCCCGACCACCCGGTGATCCGGTCGAACCTGGCCGTGGCCTACGCCGGGCTGGGTCGTTTCGAGGCGGCCAACCGCGAGGTGGAAGCCGCCGGTGAGCGCGGTTTCGCCGAGATGGAATCACTGCGCCAGCAGGTCGACCGGGCGCGGGCCGAGCTGGAAGCTCGAAGGTGACCTCGCGCGGCGCGGCGAGGGTCACGGTCTCTTCGCTGCCTGCAAGGCGCGGAGGAAGGTCAGGCGATGCACGCGGCGGCCGTCCATCGCCAGGACACGCAGCGCGCCGCCCGCGACGGCGACTTCATCGCCGACCTCCGGCATCCGCCCGAGGCCGCCGAAGACGTAACCGCCGATCGAGTCGTAGTCCCCCTCCGGAATCTCGAGGCCGAGGCGCTCGTTGACCGCGCTGATCGGCACCGAGCCGTGGATCTGGACCTCGCCCTCGGAGGATTCGACGAACGAAGGGGGCTCCTGCTCGTGCTCGTCGTGGATCTCGCCGACGATCTCCTCGATCAGGTCCTCGAGGGTCACCAGGCCGGCGGTGCCGCCGTACTCGTCGAGCACGATCGACATCTGAATGCGCTGCTGGCGCATCTGCCGGAGGGTGTCCTCGACCGGCTTCGAAGCGGGCACGAAGGTCGGCGGGCGCATCACCGCGGCGAGATCGGTCTCGCCGGCGCGTGCGGCGCGCCAGAGGTCGCGGGCGAGCAGCAGGCCCACGATGTCGTCGAGGGTCTCGCGGTAGACCGGCAGCCGCAGGCGCCCCTGGTCGAGCATCACGAACTGAGCGTCGTCGAGCGAGGCGTCGAGCGGGACGGCGACGATCTTCGTGCGCGGCGTCATGACCTGGCCGACCCTGACCGCGTCGAGGTTCATGACCTTGGTCAGCACCTCCCACTCCTCCTGGTCGATCGTCCCTTCGCGGCGGCCGATCTCGGCCAGGACCTCGAGCTCGGCGCGGCTGACCGTGGCGCCCTGCCGCCGCCGCGGGGTGATCAGCCGGTTGAGCCAGGCGAGCGGGAGGAGGATCGGCTTCATCACCAGGATCATGGCCTGCAGCACCCACGCGGCCGGCGGCGCCAGGGCCTGCCAGTAGGTGGCGCCGAGGGTCTTGGGCAGGATCTCGGAGAAGACCAGGATGACGAGGGTCAGGACGACCGAGAAGAGCGCGATCCAGCGGCTGCCGAAGAGCTCGAGCGCGATGGCGCCACCGACCGCCGCGCCCACCGTGTGGGCGATGGTGTTCAGGGTGAGAATGGCGGCGATGGGCTCCTCGATGCTGCGGCGCAGGCGGGCGAGGCGCCGGCCCGCCGGGTGTCCACGCTCTTGGAGGACGCCGACGTAGGAGTGCGAGATCGACAGCAGCACGGCCTCGAGGATCGAGCAGAGGAACGAGATCCCGAGGGAGATCCCGATGACGCCGAGGAGGGCGGTCATCGGCGTCGTGACGCGAGGTTCGAGTCGCCCCGGGGAGCCCGCGGCGCGGCGGCGCGCCGCGAGAGGCCGCGCGAGAGGGGCGGGAGTCGGGGTCGGGGTGGGCGGGCTGGGCGATCTCCAGGAGGCTCGTCCATGGGCGGAGGCTAGCGAAAGAGGCGGCTTCTCTCAATCGGCCGGGCCGGAGACGGAGCGGTCCCGCCGCGCGGGAGCCGGGGCTCAGCCCGGCAGCGCGGCGACGTGCTCGATCATGCGTCGCCGCAGCGCCTCGTCGGGCAGGCGACCGAGCGCGGCGCCCAGGTTGTCCACCATGTGGTGGGGGCGGCTGGTCGCCGGCGTCACCGCGGTGACCGCCGGGTGGGCGAGCACGAACTTGAGGAAGAACTGCGCCCAGGAGCCGGCGTCGAACTCCGCCGCCCAGGCCGGCAGCTCCTGGCCGCGGACGCGGTCCCAGAGGCGGGTGCGGCCGAACGGCAAGTAGACCAGCACGCCGATCCGGCGCTCCTGGGAGAGCGGCAGGATGGTCTCTTCCACCGTCCGGTTGTCGACGGCGTAATCGATGCCGATGAAGTCGAGCGGCTCGGCGCGCATCACGCGGGCGAGCTCGTCGTACTGCTCGGCGCGGGTGGTGGTGACGCCGAGGTAGCGGATCCGCCCCGCCGCCTTGATCTCCTTGAGCAGGCCGAGCTGGGTCGGGACGTCGCCCAGGTTGTGGACCTGGATCAGGTCGATCACGGGCTTCTTCAGGCGCTCGAACGACGCCTCGATCTGGGCTCGGGCCGCGGCCGGGTCGGCGGCGCCACCGCCTCGTCCGGCGACGTTGACCTTGGTGGCCCAGAACAGCTTGTCGGTGATCCCGAGCTCGGCCGCGATGCGGCCGGCGACCTCTTCGGAGGCGCCGTAGCTCGGCGCGGTGTCGAACACGGTGCCGCCGTGCTCGGTCATGGCGCGCAGAACGGCGGTGAGCGCGGCGTGGTCCTCGCTGCGGGCGACCTGGGAGAAGGTCGCCGAGCTGCCCAGGCCGACCACCGGCAGCAGCTCGCCGGTCGCTGGAATCGGTCGGGTGATGGGGCTCTTCCCCGCCTCGGCGCGGGCCAGTCGCGGCGACCAGGCGAACGCCGCGCCGGCGGCCAAAGTCAGCTGCAGGTACTCGCGTCGATTCAACATGGCGGTCTCCTTTACCTCGCGGCGGCGACCTCCGCCGGGAGCGGAGAGTCGACGCTCGGTGTCGCACGGCGCTGCTGTGCCCGCCCCAGCCACACGCCGAGCAGGGCCCAGACCAGCGCCAACGGCACCGCGACCCCGGCGAGCGCGGCGAGACCCAGACCCAGGCGGCCGAGCAGGCCCTCGGTCTGAGCGCCGACCGCGTCGCCGGTGCGGTAGACGAAGGTGTCGATGAAGGCCTTGGCCTTGTACTTGTCCTCGCGCGAGACGACCGTGAAGAGCGTCTCGCGCGCCGGCCGGACGATCGCCCGCTGGAGCGCCCGGAAGGTCGCCTCGACCGCGACCAGCGCCGCCAGCGAGCCGACGACGGCGAGACCGACGAAGCCGAAAGCGGCGGCGAGCGGCAGCAGCGCGAGCGCGACGTGAACGCCGAAGCGCCGCATCAGGTGGCCGGCGACCAGAACCTGGAGGGCGAGCGTCGCGACCTGCGTGATCAGGTCGATGCGGGCGAACACCGTGGTGCGCAGGTCCACGTCGTCGCCGAGCGCGGCCACCATTTGCAGCCGGGTGAAGTAGAGAAGGGTCGCCATCAGCGTGAGCGTCACCAGGTAGCCGGCGATGCCGAGCAGGTAGGGCGAACGGAAGACGGCGCGGAAGCCCTGAAACGCGCTGCCCCCCAGAATCGCCGCCTCGCTGACCACCGGCGGCCGCTCGGGGTCGGCCGCGACCTCGGCCGCCGGGCGCGCGCGCTCGGGCTGGATGCGCGCCACCGCCCACGCCGCGGCGACCCCGAGCGCGAGGAAGACGACCGCGACCAGCAGCAGCGCCGGCGTGCCGAGCGGCCGCGCCAGCGTCGACGCCAGCCAGGGCCCGAAGATCGCGCCGCCGGTGCCGCCGACCGAGACCAGCGCGAAGAAGCGCTTGCTCTGGCCGAGCGAGAAGCGGTCGGCCATCAGGGCCCAGAAGACCATGGTGACGAAGAGATTGCAGACGCTGAACCAGACGTAGAAGACCTGTCCGGAGGTGATGCCGACCTGCTCGGGAGCGACGGTCAGTAACAGGTAAAACGCCACCAGGCAGGCGGCGAAGAAGGCGTAGGTCGCGGTGATGAAGTGCAGGCGCCGGAAGCGGGCGACGAGCAGCCCGAAGAGCGGGTTGGCGACCAGCGTCGCGACCAGCGTCGCCAGGAAGAGCCAGCGCACGCTCTCGATGCCCCGCTGCATGCCCAGCGCCTCGCGCGCCGGGCGCACCACCATCAGGGCGGTGAGGATGCAGAAGAAGTAGCCGCCGGCGGCGAGCACCGGCACGACCTCGTCGCGGCGGACGTTGAACAGACGCTGGAGCAGCGAAGTCATGGCGCGTCCGGATTGTAGTCGACGGCGCGCGGGGGATTGGACCGCGCCGTGCCGTCGCCGGCGCGTCATCCCGACGGGCGGACGATCATCTCGGGGTCGTTGCCGAAGGACTTGGTCTGCTTGCCCGTGGTCACCTGGAAGGAAGCGCGGAAGAAGTACCAGCCGTCGTTGGGCAGCGCCAACGGCCCTGGGCGCACGGGCCAGCTGGTGAACGGTCCACCGTAGACGCCGCTGGTGCCGCCGGGGGCGGCCGAGCCGACGCCGAGGTTGGCGATCGGGTACCAGCCGTCGACCGGTGGACCCATCACCGCGGGATCGAACGGGAACCCCGTGAGGGTCGCCGAGTGCGCGGATTGGAAGGCGATCTGGAGGCCGCCGAGCGAGCGGGCGACCTGCTGGGCGCTGATGTCCCAGATCTGGAACTGCAGCTGATCGCCCTTGTCGATCCCCCGAATCACCGGCGAGGCGGGCGAGCCGGCGAGGGTGAGATCGAAGCCGGAGCCGCCCGCGAGGACGAAGCCGTCGTACCCCGACTTGCCGTTGGAATCCCAGTCGAAACCGAAATCGAGCGTCAACAGAGCCATCCGTCTCTCCTTTCGCGCGCCGCCCGCGGGCCGACGCGCCGTCAGTGGCCGCGTGCCGGAGCGTCGGCCATCCTGCGATGGTATTCGGGATCCTCACGCAAGGCGGTCAGCTCGGGGTCCTGTCGGATCTCGGCCTCCGAGTAGCCGCTGGCCACCGCCGCGGCGAGCGTGTCGAGCGCCCGCGCCCGCTCGCCCGCGAGCTCGAAGGCGAGCGCCAGCCGATAGAGGCTCGCGGGGTCGACGGCGCGCGCGGCCCAGCGCTCGGCGAGCGCGCCCGCCTCGACGCTCGCCCCGCGTTTGGCCAGCAGCAGCGCTCGCCGGCTCTCCACCGTCGCCTCCTCGGTCACCGCGCCGCTCTCCTGCTCGAGCAGCTGGAGCGCCCGGGTGTAGGCGCGCCGGGCCTCCTGCTGCCGGCCGGGCGAGAAGCGGTAGGCGTCGCCCAGGTTGGCCCAGACCAGGTAGTCGTTGGCGCCCAGCTCGATGGCGCGCTCGTAGGCCTCGAGCGCCTGCGGATAGAGCCCTTGGAAGAAGTAGAGCGTGCCCAGGTTCGAGTAGCTCGGCGCGTCGGGACGAATGACGAGCGCCCGCTGCAGCCGCTCGGCGGCGCGACCGTAGTCGCCCAGCATGTGGAAAGCGGCGGCGGCGTTGCGATGGCCGAAGACGAAGTCGGCCTCGATGGCGGTCGCCGCGTCGAAAGCCGCCGCCGCCTCCTGGTACCGGCCGGCGTCGAAGAGATACGTGCCGAGCGCGGAGTGGAGCTCGGGATCGGCGGGAGCGAGCGCGACGGCCTCGCGGTAGAGACCCTCGGCTTCCGGCTTGCGGTCGCGCGCCGCCGCGACGTCGGCGAGGCCGCGGCGGGCCCGGGCGTTGCCCGGATCGCGCCGGGCCACCTCGCCGAGCGCCGCCTCGGCGCCGTCGAGGTCCCCGGCGGAGCGTCGCGCGAGGCCGAGCGCCAGCCGCGCGGCGTCCAGGCTCGGATCGAGCTCGAGCGCCTGCTGGGCGTGCGCGCGCGAGCGCTCGAGCCAGATGCGATCCCGCTCGCCCTCGAAGCGGCGCAGGTAGGCCTCGGCCAGCGCGGCGTAGGCCGGGGCGTAGCGGGGTTGATCTGCGATTGCGCGCTGCAGGGCGTCGATCGCGCGCTCGACGTAGCCGGAGCGCCAATAGCGCGAGAGCAGCTCTGCGGCCTCCTGGTGGAGCTGGAAGGGCGTCGCCGGCAGCGCGGCGGCCGGAACGTCGCCGCTGGAGCGCGGGCGCAGCGCGAGCCAGGCGAGGGCAAGCAGGCCGGCGAGCGCCACGGCGCCCAGGAGCGCGAGCAGCCGGCGGCGTCCGGTGCCACCCGTCGCCGCGGGGGCGTCGCCGGCCGTGACGCTCGCCGGCACCGTCTCCCCGCGGGCGAGCGCGGCCAGCGCGTCGCGCAGCTCGGCCATGCTCTGGAACCGCTCGGCCGGCGCCTTGGCGAGGGCCCGGCGCAGGACTTCGACCAGCTCCGCCGACAGCTCCGGCCGGAAGGACTCCGGCGGATCCTCGCGCTCGTAGGCCACGGCGTGGATGGTCGAGGCCACGCTGTCGCCGCGGAACGGCCGCTGTCCGGTCAGCATCTCGTAGAGCACGACGCCGAGCGAGAAGACGTCCGCGCGCGCGTCGACCGGCCGCGCCAGCGCCTGCTCGGGAGACATGTAGTCGAAGGTGCCCAGGACCACGCCGGCGCGGGTCAGCGGCGCGCTGCGGGTCGCCTCGTCCGGCCCCGGCGGGGCGGCCTGGATCTTGGCCAGGCCGAAGTCGAGCACGCGGGCCCGGCCGTCGCGGTCGATGATCACGTTGCTCGGCTTGAGGTCGCGGTGGACGATGCCGGCGCGGTGGGCGGCGGCGACACCGTCGGCAATCTCGACCGCCCAGCGCAGCGCTCGGGAGATCGGCAGACCGGCGGGCGGGATCGCCTCGTCGAGGCTCTCGCCCTCGACCAGCTCCATCACCATCCACTCCTGGCCCGCCTCGGAGACCAGGTCGTAGACCGGAACGAGATGGGGGTGGCTGAGCGCCGCGGCGGCGCGCACCTCGGTGAGGAAGCGCTTGCGCCGCTCCGGCGAGACGTCGCGATCGACCGGCAGCGACTTGAGCGCGACGAAGCGCGGCAGCTCGGTGTCGCGAGCGCGGAAGACGATCCCCATGCCGCCGCGACCGAGCTCGCTCACGACCTCGTAGCGACCGATGCGCCGACCGATCCACGTCGTCTCGTCCATAACTACCGAAGGCGGCAGTATATGGGCGCCCGGCCCACTCACTCGCGGGCGTCTCGGCTTTCGGTGGTCCCCACGGTCAGCTCGATCTCCCGCCGACCGGCGGAACCGCCGTTCGGCTCGGCTGCTCGGCCATCGCGCGACGCGGCCCTCAGAGGCGCGCCAGCAGCGCCTGGTAGCGCGGGTCCTCGCGCAGGCCGGCGAGGTCCTCGTCATGAGCGAGGTGCCAGCGCGAATCGAAGCCGGCCTCGACGGCGCCGGTGACGGCTTCGAGGGCTTTCTCCCGCTCGCCGGAGCGGGCATAGGCACCGGCCAGGTAGAACAGCGCGAGGGCCCGCCGAGAGCTCTCGCGGGCCGCCTCGACGTAGGCCGGGACCGCCTCGGAGAAGCGGCCGAGCCGGTGCAGGGTCTGCCCTAGCCCGAGCCAGGCATCGGCGTCCTCTGGCATCTCGGCGGCGAGACGGCGGAAGATCGCGACGGCGTCTTCCCCCTGGCCGCCGAGTGCCGCCATCTCGGCCCGCTGCCGCTCGCGGCCGCGCGCGTCGAGGCGGGGGTTGGTCTGCGCGTAGCCGCGCGAGTGGTGCGACTCCGGCGACCACTTGTACTCCATGTACTCGGCGGTGCGGTCGGCCACGAAGCGCCCGAGCTCGCGCGCGACGTAATGGAGCGCCCCGTCGATCCCCGCCGAGACACCCGCGGTGGTGATGACCTGGCCGTTGTCGACGAAGCGGCGACCGGGATGGACGCGCGCGCGCGGGAACTCCGCCGCGAGCCGGGGCACCGCCGCGTACCAGGTGGTGGCGTCCTGCCCGTCGAGGAGACCGGCGTCGCCGGCGATGAACGCCCCGGTGCAGACGGTGAGCACCGCCTCGGCGTCGGCGCCGACCGCGCGCACCCAGGCCATCCAGACCGGGTCCCGGCGCACGCCGTCGGCGCCGCCGCCGGGGAAGACCACGACGTCGGGCCTCGGGGCGTCCTCGATGCCGTAATCGGGGACGACGTCGATGAAGCCCTGGCTCACGATCGGCTCGCGCGTGCGCCCCACGGTGTAGACGTGGAAGGCGCGCTCCTGGCCGTTGGCACCGAACCCGGCCGCCACGGCGAAGACTTCGGCCGGGCCCGCGAAGTCGAGCACTTCGACGCCCGGATAGAGGACGATGGCGACGTTGCGGGTATAGGGCCGGCTCGCCTCGGTGCCGGTCGCCTCGACGGCCCCCACGGCGCTGACCACTCCGAGGAGGCCCAGAATCGGGATCCGTCCCATGCTCGTCATGACGCACCTCTCCGTTCCAAGAATCCGCGGCTTCGTTTCTCGCGACACTTAGGCGCCCCGTGCGAGCCCGGGCTACGTCGCCTCGACCGGTGGTGTCTGCTCGGTACCCAGCTGAGTACGGACGAGGGCGGCTCTCGGTTTCCGGATCGTCCCGCGCCGCCGTGGCGACGGTGCCCGGGCGGCCGGTGGGGCTGGCGGCAGGCTCCGGCTGGGAGAGAATCCCGCGCCATGCGCAAGGGGCTGGGAGGTCTCGTCGGTCGCGTGGCGCAGGTGCTGGGATTGAACGCGGTGCCGGTCGCCGGCTATTTCGGAGAAGGGTGGTCGCAGGGCACCGCGCTCGCGACCTACTGGGTCGAGAGCCTGCTGGTCATCCTCTTCGTTTCGACGCGCATCGCGCTGCACCGGAAGTGGACGCGCAAGGCGGGGCATTTCCGCGTCGCCACGTTCACGCAGCAGACGCGGGAAGGGCGGCAGCAGCCGGGAGCGGTCGGGTCGGGCTCGCTGCTCTCCTCCTATCTCGGCATCGCGATCCCGTTCACGCTCGTCCACGGCCTCTTCCTCGGGCTGCTGCTCTTCCTCTTCCTGCCGCAGCGGTTCGGAACCGACGCCGGCGTCGCGGTCGCGGACCTCGGCAAGGGCGCGGTCGGCGTCCTCGCCCTGCTCGCGGTCGGCTTCGCGATCGACCTGGTCTCGCTGCGCGAGCGCAGCTTCCGTTGGCTGGAGATCGGAACGCAGAACGCGCTGGGCCGGATCTTCGTCGTCCACATGACGATCCTGTTCGGCATGGGCGCGGTCGCCTTCTTCGGCGCTCCGGGAGCGCTGTTCGCCGTCTTCGCCGGCTTGAAGACGCTGTTCGATCTCGGCGGCGTCCTCCCCCACCGCGAGCTCGAGCGCCAGCCGCCGCGCGCGCTGAGGTTCCTCGACCGCTTCCGAGGAGCCGACGGCGAGAGCTTCTCCGCTTACTGGCGCCGCACCGAGGAGCGCGAGCAGGCGATCCGCGAGGAGAACGAGCGGGTCGTCGACGGTGCGGCGTGAGCCACTGACCGTGCGGTCTCGCTCCCGCGAGCGGTGAGACCGCGGTACCGGTTCAGACGGATTCGGGAGCGCCGGTGGCGGTGATTCCGCCGGCGCGCTCGCGCGACTCGATCTCCGGCAGCTGGCGCGCCAGCCGCAACATCGCCCGCCGCACGGCGCAGCGGGCCGCTTCGGCCGTGTCGCGGCCGGTGGCGCGGGCGAGCTCGTCGTAGCTCAGGTGGAGCTCGACCCGGCCGACGACGAGCTGCTGGTCGTCGGCGTCGAGCGCGAGGAGCGCCGCGCGGAAGCGCCGCCGCTCATCGGCCTCGAGCGAATCCTCGAGTGGCGAGGGGCTGGGATCGGTGAGCGCGAGCCCCTCGCTCGACATGGTCTCGCCGATCCGGGCGCGGCGGATCTCGTCGCGGATCCGGTTGCGGATGGTCTGTTTCAGGTAGAAGTCGACCTGGGCGGGGTCGCGCTGGTCGAGGTCGCCGAGGTGGCTGATCGCCCCGGAGCAGGCGTCCTGAACGAGGTCCGCGGTGTCGCAGCGCCGCCGCGCCCGCCGCGGCAAGCGGCCGTGCGCCCAGCGCTCCAGGATCGGCAGGAGCCGAACGAACAGCTGCTCGAGCCGCCAGCGCGCCGCGCTGCCCTGGCCCGCCACCGCCACCGCGACCGCCTCCGCCCCCACCGCGTCCCGGTTGCCAGCGGCCCCGGCACCGCGCTCCCCGCCGCCAGCTTCCGACCCACGCCCGACCGGCAGCCGATCCACTTCCATGGCCCCGACCCCCCAACGATTCCAACAATTTGGCCGAAGCGTAGGCGGCCCCGCCACCGGAGTCAACCAGCGCCCGACCAGCCGCCCCGAGGAAAATCCACGACCCCGTCCGTCCACCCCCTTCAGTTCGACTTGACCGAATTCGGAGCCTCGCTCGTCTTGAAGGGCGGCTCCACCGGATCGACTGGGATGGCTCCGGCCCCGCTGCGACGCCGCGAGGCGAAGCGCGGTGGCAGGGAGCGTCATTCGCAGCTGGGTCGGAAGACCGAAAGGGAGACTTACGATGTCGATTGCGATCGGAAGATTGGCAACTGGGAACTCAGTCCAGGCGCAACGGGTGGCCTGGAGGTTGCGCCTCCGCAAGGGCGCGTCGATCGTCCTGTTCCTCGCGGGTGCGCTGGGTCTGACCGCCGGGAGCGCGGCAGCTCAGTTGACCCTGAAGATCGGCGACCGTGAAGAGAAGGTGCCCGCCCTCTCTCCGGATCGCCTCCCTGCCGAGACGTACATTCGCGCGGCCGAGAAGCTCGCGACGGGCCCCGGCGTGGCGATTTACGAGGCGCGCGCCTATCGAGACCTCTCCGTCAGTTGGGACAAGGGCACCAAGGTCGTCGGTCGCCTGTTCGGCGAGATGGGACGGAAGAATGCTGGTCGCAAGGTCCACGCCTGCGGGAACTTCGTGACCGGGGCAACGGGCTGGAAGCTCGCCCCGGACGACTTGGTCTGCAATGGCAACTTCGTCGATGGAGCCTCCCTGCTCGAGTTCGAAGTCACGGATGCAGCAGGTAAGAGCAGCTACCTCTACATCCGGATCTTCAATCGGCGGTTTCCCATTGCCGGGTCCGACGCGGGAGTGGTCCTGACGATGACCGAGCCGCTGGAGAAGCCAGAGGGTTCTGACGGCGGTTTCGAGTCGAACAGCGGGCTCTCGGTCTACTACTCCGTGTCGCGGTTGAAGTCAGCCCGGTGGCGAGCCGTGGTGAACGTGGCGGCTCTCAACCAGATGCCCGACGACAAGGACCTGGAGGTCGGAGTCGGGCTCGGCTTCCTGTTCAAGAGCAATGGCTTCCTCGACTCGAACACTGGACTGAGCCTCGCGGCCGGGTTGGGCTACAACCTCATGATCCCGAAGGAGCGCGAGCGCTGGTATTGGTTCGTCGGCCTGGGAACCAACTTCGATCTCTCGGGCAAGAAGGAGTAGTCATTCTGAGCATTCGACCCCCGTTCCCAGGGGGCGGAGCGCCAAGATCTGAGGGACGTGGGGACGGGGGCCATGATGGGGCTGGAGTCATGAGACGAACGTCGGCGTCGTGCGGCCTTCCATTGGTCCTTTGGATCATTGCCGTGCATGAGGCAGCTCCCGCGCTTCCCTTCAGCCGCGAGGAGCACAAGGCGCTCTCTTCCGCGGCCTTTCGACTCGCGGAAGCGACAGCAAGTGAATGCAAGGCCACCTCGATTGCCGGGCTGCAGAACTGGGCCGGCGGGGATGGAACTGAAGATGACGTCGCGACAAGATTCGGTCTCTTGGTGGCGGTGTCGGATTTCCATCAGGAGCCTTACTCGCTTCCACGCCGGCCTGCCACTTCGAGCACGGCCGGCGAGTCGATGGCCATGGGGCTGGATCCCCTCGAAGATGTGGACTTCGAACGCGTGCGTTTCCTCTTTCAAAGTACGTGGCGCTACTTGAGCGCCAGCCATGACAACGCAGGGCACTTCCAAGAACCGGCACTCCGGAACCACACCTACTGGCATGCTGCGGCACTCGCCCATGCAAGGGCCGGGAACTCGGGGCTCGCGCTGCTGGCTGAGGCCTATGCGGTTCACTTCCTCGAGGACTTCTTCGCGCCCGGCCACATGGTGGTTCACCGCGAAACCATCGGCGATCTACCGGCCCTCAGCGAGCACGATCGAGTGAATCGCAAGGGCCTCCCGTTCACCGTGCGGGAGGCCGCTTTGGAGGACCTGTTCTCGAGCCTTGACGTCGCTGCAGAGGTCGCGTTCTCTGAGGCCGAGCTGGAGTTCGCCCGGCCCGAGGCGTGGGCGACGGTGCGAAGTAGGTTGGGAGAATCGCGCAGTGTGCACCTCTTCGGCGATGGCTCTTTGCGCGACCAGCCTGCTCAGTTCGCGCTAGTCGCTGCCGCGGCCAGTGTCTCGATTCGAGAGGTCTTATCCTCCCTCAGAGGCTGCAGTGTTCTGATGTCGCTTTTCTCCAGGTATGTCTGGGTCGATGACGTTTCCGGATGCCCCGGGAGGGCGCAGGTGGCGTTCCCTGCGCTCTTTCCCAAGGCTGGCAACGGCATCGGAGACTGGAACCTGTCCTCTGAAAGGGCCGCCTGCGCTTTCCATCAGCACCTGCGAACGTGGCCGGTGGTGGTCGTGTCACCGGCGATCGAGGCATTCTGGCAGGGCGACGAGGAGACCATTCGTGGGAGTCTGGACTTGGAAGTGCTGGTTCTCACCTTTGTTCTGCCGGAGTGGGTGACGGATTCGAAGACCAACGAAGCAGTTGCCTTCCCCTTTAGTTCGCCGTCGTTGTTTTGGGGCCTGTCCTTGGTGCTTGACGAGTCCACGACTGCGATCGGGCCAACGTGGCGGATCTCCTACCCCCTTACCCGAACCGACTTGGCCTTCAGCCTCGTCCACGGTGCCCGGTATTTCACCCGGCCCGAGGAAGAGTGGAACTTCATGGCGGGGCTGCGCGCGGACTGGGGCATGGGAGTCGTGGCTCTCACGCTGGGCGCCTACTACGATGCGCGCGATCAAGGAGGGGCTCTTCGGCACGACTGGTGCGTGAGAGCAGGGGTCTCGATCGGAATCCCCACGAGCCTGTTCATGAGGTAGCAGAAGCAGATCCCCGAAAGGACTGACCCATGCCGACGCCGACGCTCAAGCTGAGTCTCACGCACCGTGGCCGGCTGCGCGCGAAGTACGGTGCTTCCGGGGTCGCGGCGATCGAGCAGGCGGTCTCGAAGTGGCAGGCGAAGGACGGCGTGCGGGGTTTTCGCAACGTCTTTCTGGGGGTGGACGACGGCGCGGCGCTGAAGCCGTTCGGCGTGGCGCCGGTCCAGGGCGCGGTCACGGCGGCCAAGGTCAAGGGGGTCGTCGATCGGCTCTGCGCGAAGCTCGCGCCCGAGTACCTGGTGCTGCTCGGCGCCGGCGACGTGGTGCCGCAGTTCGAGGTCGCCAACCCGACGCTCCACGACGACGGCGACACCGACCCGAGGGTGCCGACGGACAACCCCTACGCCTGCTCGCGTCCCTTCGTCGCCGCCCAGCGCTCGAGCTACCTGATCCCGGATCGCGTGGTCGGACGGATTCCCGATCTGCCCGGCGCCACGGATCCGGCGCTGCTGCTCGAAGGGCTCGCCACCGCCGCGGGCTGGAAGTCGAAGCCGGCCTCGAGCTACGCCGGCGACCTGCTCGCCTGCTGCGACGAGTGGGTCGGCGCCGGCCGCGCGTGCGTTCAGGCGATCGGCCGGGCGCCCGGCCGCCTGCAGGTCTCGCCACCGGCGACGGCGACCAGCCCGGCGATCCGCGGCCGGCACGGCAAGCTCCTGCAGATGATCAAGGTGCACGGCGCCGAGCTCGACGCGCAGTTCTACGGCCAGGCCGGCAACAGCTATCCCGAGCTGCTCACCAGCCCGACGATCACCGGGCGGACCCGCCCCGGCACCGTCGTCGGCGCGATGTGCTGCTTCGGCGCCGCTTTGTTCGACCCGACCGATCCGGCCGCCGTCGTGCCGGGTGCCCTGCCGATTCCCGCGGTCTATCTCGAGCAGGGAGCCTTCGGCTTCGCCGGATCGACCACCACCGCCTGGGTCGGCGTCGAGCAGATGATGTGCGCCGACTGGGTCGTCACCGGGTTCCTGAAGAGCGTGCTCGGCGGCGCCTCGCTCGGCCGCGCCTTCCTCGAGGCGAAGCAGGATTTCGTCAACTGGATCCAGAAGCAGGGGCGCAGCCCCGATCTGGCGGAGGAGAAGACGCTGCTGCAGTTCGTGCTGCTCGGCGACCCGTCGATCCACCCGGTGGCGCCCTCGCTCACCGGCGCCGGGGCCCCGCCCGCGACCGGCGCCGGGGTCGCCGCCGCCGGGGCGGTGCCGGCCGGCCTGGCGCCGGCGGCCCGCCTTGCGGGCAGTGGCGCGGCGGGGGAGCGCGCGGCGCGTCGGGCCTATCGGCTCGACCTCGGCGCCGCGCTGCGCGGGGCGCTGCCGGAGCGACGGCGCGTCGCCGCCACCGCCAAGCTCGCCATGGCCGCGCCGATCGCCGCGGCGCGCCTCACCGCGGAACGCTTGCTTGCCGGCGGCCCGAAGCAGGTGGCGGCCGCCGGCTTGCCCCCCGCGGGCGCCGCCGCGCCGGCGGCGGAGGGCGCCGGCGAGACCGAGCTCCGCTTCGACTTCGCCAAGCCGCTCGTCCAGCGCGTCGCCGCCGCGCCCCGCGCGGTCGCGGCCGCGGCGATCCGCGCGCGCGCCTCGCGGGCGGTGGCGGCGATCGCGGCGCCGGCGCCCGGGCCGCGCGCGACGCTGGAGTACTATTGGAGCGCTCGCCGCCGCGTCGGGCCGGTCACCGAGGTGCGCATGCTCCAGGTGGTGGCCGACGAGGAGGGCAACGTCCTCCGCTCGAGGATGGTGGTGAGCAGTTGAGGGCCCCGAATGGCGGTGCAGCGCAAGCTCGAGACGGTCGCCGGGCTCGCCGAGACCGCTCTGGTCCGGCGCGGCACGGGCAGCGAGCACGAGGCGGTGGTGCTCACCACGGAGTCCGGCGAGCGGTTGATCCTCCAGCGCATCGGCGGCAACGCCTTCCGCGACGAGCCGACCGACCGGCTCGCGGGGCAGCAGGTCTGCGCCCAGGGCTTCCGGCTCGGCGACATCTTCCGCTACCTCGAGGCCAGCCCCTCTCCCGCGCCCGACGACTCGTCGTCCGCAGCGGCGAAGGCCGCCGCGCCCGCCGGGCGCAAGCGCGCGCGCGGCCGCTGATCGTCGCCGCGCCCGCGGGCCCCGGGCGCCCGGCTTCCAGTCCGTATCGTCCATCCATCTCCGCGTTCGGTCCGCGGGGAATCCGGGCCGCGCGCGCTCCCGGCGCGCGCGCGGGCCGCCGTCTCTAGGCGCCGGGCAGGGAGGAAGTCATGGCCAAGGGGAAGCCGAAACGGAAGCCCGCGAAGGTCGCGCCGCGGCCGAGTCGCGCGGCGCTGCGCAAGAGCGCGTTCGCGGCCGGGGTCGCCGCCGCCGACGCGGTGCTCAAGCAGCGTCAGGCGAAGGCGAAGGTGGTGGCGGCCGGCCCACCCAAGGGGCTGCTGCTCGCCGAGGGGGACTCCTGGTTCGACTACCCGCTCTTCGACGTCCTCGCCGAGCTCGAGGATCTGCGCTGGGAGATCGTCTCGGTCGCGCACCACGGCGACACGGTCGAGTCGATGGCTTACGACGGCCCGCAGTTCGCGCGCCTGGAGCGCGAGCTGCGCCAGCTCAAGGCGGCGAACCGGCGGCCGAAGGCGATTCTGCTCTCGGGCGGCGGCAACGACATCGCGGGCGAGGAGTTCTCGATGCTGCTCAACCACGTGGCCTCGGGGCTGCCGCCGCTCAACGAGAAGGTGCTCGAGGGGCTGTTCGAGGAGCGCCTCGCGAGCGCGATCGTCAGCCTCGCGGCCGGGGTGACGCACCTCTCGGTCGCGCTCTACGGCCAGAAGCTGCCGATCCTGCTCCACGGCTACGGCTACCCGGTGCCGGACGGCCGCGGCTTCCTCGGCGGCTGGGGCTTTCTCCCCGGCCCCTGGCTGGAGCCCGGCTTCCGCCGCAAGGGTTACGACCCGAAGCGGCAGCCCGAGCTGCAGAAGATGACGGACCTGATGCGCGTCCTGATCGACCGCTTCAACGCCCTGCTCGCCAGCATCGCCGGCAGCCCGAACCTCACCCACGTCACCTACGTCGACCTCCGCCCCACCCTCTCGAACGCCCTCCCCAAGAAGTACAAGGACGACTGGGGCAACGAGCTCCACCCCACGAAGTCCGGCTTCAAGGCCGTGGCCCGCGAAGTCAACAAGGCCCTGACCGCGCTGCCCTGACCACGACCGCACGACACCGCTCGTAAGTGTGAAGGAGAACTAGAACCCAGCCGGCGACTCCACTCCAGAGCGCCTCCCCACCAGCGAAGACGGGCCGAAGTCCCGTCGAGCGGAGCCTCGTCCCCCCGAACCCGAGGCATCTGACCGAAATCGCCCCTTCGTTCGTCTTACCCCCTGATGCCGGGTCCGACTGGGCTGGGGAAGCGCCGCTTCGACTTCGGGCGGCGGGGCGGGGGAGGTTCATGACCTCTCCGCCCGCCGGCTGGCCCGCCGCGCTCGACGCGTCGTTGCTGCCCTCTTCGGCGCAGCAGGCGGAGCTCCCGGAGCTGTCGCCGCTCTCGAACGCCCAGCTCGGGCCCCCTTGGGCCGGCATCTGTTTCTCCGGCGGCGGCTCGCGCGCGCTCTCGGCGGCGATGGGGCAGCTGCGCGGCCTCGCGGCCTCGGGGCAGCTCGCTCAGTACGGCTGGATGTCGACGGTCTCGGGCGGCACCTGGGCGGGCACGATCTGGAATTGGGCGGAAGCCTCGATCTCGGACGAGACGCTGCTCGGCCCGTACGTCGCCGACCCGGGCGCTCTGCGCTGGGACTCGGGCGGCCCAGGGGTGAATCTCGGTCTCCTCGACCCGCACGCGATCGGCAGCGCGGCGACGCGGGTCGGGGTCACGGAGCTGTTGAACCAGGCGCTGGCGCTCCTGGGCGAGGGGGTCTCGATCTCGGAGGTCTGGCCGCGCGCGATCGGCGCGCTGATCCTGGAGCCGTTCGGGCTCGGGGATTCGCCGCAGCGCTATTTCACCTGGACGCCATGGTGGCTGCAGAACGCCGTCCTCAGGTACAACCCGAAGCTCGCGGCGTCGGACTTCGTGACGACGCGGCCGAACCGGCCCTACCTCATCACCAACTCGACGCTGTTCTATCCGCCGACGCCTCCCGTGCTCGGCGGGGGCGTCGCCGGCGCGCACCGGCACGCCGCGGTCGCGGCGGCCTGGGAGACCGGCTACGAGGTCGAATCGACGCCGATCGGGGTGGGGATCCCGCCCGCCTTCCCGAACGCCGGGGCGCCGTCGCCGGGCAATCCGGGGAGCGCGGATCTGGGCGGCGGCTGGATCGACTCCTTCGCGATGGGCTCGGTCGCCCCGTCGAAGATCGGGGCGGACCGCCGCTTCAAGGTGCCGACGCCGGCGAACCGTTTCCGCCTCTCGGATCTCGCCGGCCTCTCTTCGCTCGCCTACGCCTACGACGTGATCGCGGAGGCGCACCGCCTCGGCATCCACGCGCTGGACGATCTGATCCCGACGGTCCAGTACTGGCCGGTCTTCCGCGCCAGCGCGCAGCCGAGGAACGCCGCGCGCCCGTATCTGTTCGGCGACGGCGGCAATCTGGAGAACCAGGGGATCATGCCGCTCCTGCGCCGCAGCCTGAAGAAGATCCTCGCTTTCGTGAACACGGAGACGCAGCTCTCGGTCTACGGCCCGAAGAACGAGGTCATCGTCGACTCGGACCTCCCGCCGCTCTTCGGCCTGGAGTGGAGCGCGGCGCAGGGTCAGTACGTCCCGATCTCGCCCTCGTCCCCGTTCCGCTTCAACCAGGTCTTCGACCGCGCCACCTTCGACGACCTCCGCGCCCAACTCTGGTCCGGCGCCTCGAGCGGCAACGTCGCGAAAGCCGTCCAGAAGAACGTCACCGTCCTCCCCAACCCCCACTACGGCGTCCCGGCCGGCACCGTCGACTTGACCTGGGTCTACCTCAACCCCGTCAAGAACTGGTACGACCAACTCCACGACACCGTCCGCGCCGCCATGGACCTCGAGCCGTGGAACTACTGGACCTTCCCGAACTACGGCACCGTCGATCAGCTGCATCTGGATGCGAGGCAGGTGAATCTGTTGGGACATCTCGCAAGTTGGAACGTCGGAGGCCTTACTAGCAAAGCCTGATCGGGTCTTGTGCGAAAAGGGACTGCGAGCAGGCTCGGCTTTGAACCCCATGATCCGAGAGGAGGGAACAGAGGGGCATTGGAGCCTAAGCCAAGAGGACAGGACCTGGAGGGAGAGCAAATAGATGAACTCGAAGTTCAAACTTGCCCACATATCTGATCTGCACTTCTCCTCTGGAGCCTATAAGCGAGCAAGCCACCAACACTCGATTCCGCGTCTCGTTGGAGTTCAAAAGTTGTTCGCCCGTCAGAGCTTTGATCGTGTCGTTGTCAGTGGGGACCTGTCGAACGCCGGAGATGAAGAGAGCCTTCTCCGTGCAAGAGCGTGGCTCTTTTCTGACTTCGAGGTGACGGCGAACGAACGACAGGGCCTGAAGCTCGATCCAGAACGTGTAATCGTCGTTCCTGGCAACCACGACGCCTACAATTGCTCGGTAGACTCCACGAGCGAGCTAAACTACTGGCAGCGAAGCCTGACTCACTACAACGAGCTCTTCCCTGAGCACTCGTACTCGCTGGATCGCCGCGTGCGCTGGGACTGGGTCGAAAAGCGCGGCAGTGCACTCTTCATCGTTTCCACCGACACAACATTCTTAGGCGACCGCGAGCTGGAAGGAAAGTCGGACTTCTCTCACATCATTTCTAGAATCTCCGACACGGCAAGAGGAGAATTCGCGAGCCGCCAGTCCGAGGCACTTCTTGAGCTATTTGAGCTTGGGCGGCTCGGAAAGCTGGAGCACCCGGGCCGAGAGGGCCACATACCCGCAGAGCTCTTTAGTGAAAGCCTAAAGATAATGGTCGCGCACCATTATCTCTTTGATGCCCCAGGTCAGAGGATCAAGCCTCACCTCTCGATGTGGTCGAAGCGGGCGGTGTTCGCGAATCTCGCGAGTTCGGACTTCGATGTCTACCTTTGCGGGCATAAACACATTCCAAGCAGGCACCCGACAACATACGCAACTCAGCTTCCTCGCCGGGAGCGCTCCCGGTTCCTAATGAACGTCTTTCGAAGACTCATCGGCCTGGCCGGCGTGGCACACACGATCTCTGATAGGAAAGGAAGGCGATTGCGTCGAGCGGAAGCGATGCTGTATGCGCTCTGGGCGAAGATCCTGCGCATCCGGGCCCGAGACCTTTCCGAGGAGATCCCCCCTTCAACGGAGTTTGAGCAGCAGCTCGCAGCGGCACTGAGGCACACGCTGCTGGCGCCGGAGAGGTTTGAGGAGGAGATTCTGAAGGTGCTGAGGAGGGGCGGCCTGCGGGAATCGGAAGAACTGACAAGACTCGAGCTAGAAGAGATTGGGCGGCGACTTCGAAGTTCTTGGTCAACGGAAGAGCTTAAGAAACTTGAGCTTGTTGCGCGTCGAATCGAGCGATTCGTCAAGGCACTGAGTTCGCGGCCGTTTCTGCAGGTGGTCGGTGGATCGGCTACTAAGGAGGTGGAGTCGGCGAAACGTGTGCGAAGTCTGGAGATTCTAGAGATCGAAGCAGACAACAGGGAATTTCGCGTCCTTGTGAATCATCATCGATGGGAGCCCGGCTCGAGCACCTTTGAGAAACACTCTGAGGACCTGTTCCGGTTTCGAAGAACGAGGAATGTAGGCACAAGCTCGTTGCGGATCAAGCGAGAACCGAAAGTAGAAGGGGCGAGTACTTAGGTATTGGCTTGGGGTCTCTGCAGTGCCTCGGGGCCCGCCGAGGCGATTAGCGCTTGGCCGCGAGAGTGCAGCGTGCGGACTGCCTGCGGGCTTCTAGCTCCCTAGCCGCCTTGGAGGTGTCTGGCCTCGAGGAGTCACGCCCGAAACGACAATGCCAGCCTGTCTGGGCCTGGAGGTCGTGGAGAAAGACTAATGATGCCACACCCAGGATTCCAGCTGGAAGAAGTTGCCAAACGAATCTGTGAGGAGGAGTCGCTTCGTTTAATCGGTGCGGTCGGTGTCGGCGCCTTCAAGGAGACGTATCAGGTTCAAGCTACCGACGGTTCAAACCTCGCACTCAAAGTGCACCGACCGGGCTCGCTTACGGAGCGCGCAGGGCGAGAAATCGATGCGATGTTGAGGTTCTGCCATCCGAATATTGGGCGCCTCAACGCCGTGAACATTCACAGTGAGGCCGACACTCAGTACTTATACTCGCTGGAGGAGTTTCTGTCTGGCGGCACACTCGCACAGTTACTCGGAACACGTGGCACTCTTCCGCGCGACGAGGTGCTTGCCCTCGGTGGAGCACTTATTAGCGCGATTGCAGCTGTGGCGCGCGAGCGGCTCGTCCATAGAGACATTAAGCCGGAAAACGTCATGCTTCGCCCAGATCGTAGTACTCCCGTTCTGGTCGATTTCGGGCTAGTTAGAAACCTCGAAGAGTCTTCGCTTACTCACACTTGGGCAGTGCGGGGCCCTGCGACGCCGCTCTATGCTCCAGCGGAGCAGCTGCTGAATGACAAGGCCGGAATCGACTGGCGTGCCGACCAGTTCGCCCTTGCAGTACTTCTCTCGTTTGCCGCGTTTGGCTTTCATCCCTATTCTGAGACTGAAGGAAACAATGCAGCCACCATTCAACGGGTAGCAGCGCGGTCGCCGCAATCGACCCGGTTTCTTGTTGCAGCCGGTCATTGTCGTCTTCCAGAGTTGATTCGAATGTCAGCGCCGTGGCCGGTCCACCGCCACCGCACTCCGCAGCTGCTCGAGGCCGCATGGGCGGCTCAGGGAAGGGCCGGCTAGATGCCTTCGTACCATCAGATGGGCTATCAGTCAGACAACCTGCTCGAAGATGAGCGATTGAGTTCATTCGCTGGCGCTGTTCTGAGCCCCGTGAACTACAGCCGCCCACAAGTGGAATCGCTTCTCAAGAGATTCTCAGGCCGTCCTGGTTTTGAGACCATACTTGATCCACAACTCTACGTTCCGACGAGTTTGCAAGGGCAACTGCGAACCTGGAGCTACTTCCCCTCCGATGTTGAGTCCGCTGATCTCACCTCTCCCGACTGGTGGGGGGCTGTAACCGGGAGTCTGGCGGAGGTCTCCGCACAACTGAGGGCCAGCGCTGTGTGCAGTCCTGCTGTAGTGCCGCGGGTCTTTAGTCCCGAATATTTCAAACTGACAGTGGAGGTTGGGGACGTTCTGAAGAGCCAGCTCTCGGGAACTGGCGTCTCGACTCTTCAAACTCTTGTAGTTGGTCTTGCCGACCTCACTCAGGCAGAGCGGCCCTTCGAAGTGGCCTCAATAGCCTCTAGAACGAGTGCGGAACAGATCTATCTGGTCCTCGTCGGTGATACGGAGCCGCGGAGGGAGTTGAATCAGGTCGAGGAACTCAAGGGCGCTCTGCGCTTAATCGCTTCGCTCGAAGGCGCGGGCATAGGAGTTCTAGTCAGCCACTGCTCATCCGACATTCTCCTGTGGAAGGAAGCTGGAGCATCCTCCTGTGCAACTGGGAAGTTCTTCAACTTAAGGCGATTCACGAGATCTCGGTATGAAGAGCCCGCACAGGGCGGTGGGCAACTGCCATACATCATCGAAGAGAGTCTCGTCGCGTTTCTTCGGGAATCGGACATCACACGCATTCGAGACGCAGGTCTTCTTTCGGTCACGACGCTTGCCAACCCGTTCACTCAGGAGATCCTGCAGCAACTGGTTGAAGCGCCCGGTCGGCCCTGGGTCGGCCTTGGCTGGCGCCAGTTCATGTACTGGTTTGCGGCGGCGGAGGCCCGGATTGATAGAGGCGAGCTTGATGTTAGCGATCTACTTTGCCGTGCGGAGCAACTCTGGCGCGAACTCGCTGATCGCAAGCCGCAGATCTTCATGGAGGAAGTACGGAACGATGGAGCTTGGCTTAGGGCGTGGCGTCGAGCGCTTGCAGAGTTCAGGTACTAGAAAACCGGGAGCGGCGGCACGGCTTTCGAAGCGCAAGCGAGTACCGCCCGCGCAGCTAGCCAGGGCTGAAGGGGTTCCCTTCTCGGCGGCTCGAACAGTATGCGAATCTCCTCATCCGCAGCGGTACAAAGGCCCACTCCGCGGCGCTCGAACTCTCCCAAGAAAGACGATGCTCTCTGCGCTGCAGCCCAAGGCAACAGAACATATGAGTGATTGGTGAAACAGGTGTTTCGATAGGCTTGGTGAAGGGCCTCCTTCCAGCGCTCGAGCTTGGCTTCTATTGCAATCACGCCACCACTTTCGAGAACACCCACCACGTCTGCCCGGCCAGCGCCGTAAGAAAACTCGCGCACGAGGTCGCGGAGCCCCCAAGGGCGAAGTCCCTCTAGTTCGGCCACGAGGTGCTCAACCAGCTGATCTTCTGATTGAAAGTTCATCGTCCCGAATGGTACCTCGTTCTCGAGGCACAGAAAAGGAACGCTGTCCTTGGCGGACTCCAGGTACTTCGACCCTGCGCTGATGGCAGGTTGACTGAAGTGGCCTACTCTAGGCATCTCGGTTGATTCTCTTTGCGACCGGAATCGCCTCTTCGTTCGTCTATCTCCCTGACGGGCCGATCCTCCGGGGCCGGCTCGCCGCCCTGAGGATGGGGGCGTGGTGCCCTGCCTCCGTGGCGGACCAACGTGGGTCGGACTCGCGCCGGCCCAGGAACGGAGAGCTCCCATGGTCAAGCTCCAATGTCGCCGGGTCAGCCACGTCCTCCTCCTCGGGGGCTTCGCCGCGCTGCTCCTCGCGGTGGCGCCCGCCGCGGGTTCCCAGTTCACCCCGCTGGCCTGGCAGCAGCCGGTCGAGGGGCACGGGATCCAGGGGATGAACGGGCAGCGCAAGCACACCACCTGGATCCGCGACCGCGATCGCGACTTCGTCGACGACGAGATCACCCGCCGCTACGAGAAGGGTGAGCTCGTCGACATCCTCGTCAACCTCAACGGCTGCCGCTCCTTCAAAGAGATCCAGGCGCGGCTCGGCGGGTTCGGACGGATCTCCTACATCGGCAAGCTCATCACCTTCGTCGCTCTCGACAGCGTGCGTTACGAGGACATCGCGAAGATCGCGGCGCTGCCCGAAGTGGCCATGGTCGAGCTCCAGCTGGTCGGCCAGATCATGGACGACGTGTCGGCGCGCTCCGTCCAGTCGCGCCCCAGCGTCACCTTCTCCCCGAACACCGCCACCGACGCCGGCTTCACCGGCGCCGGGCTCAACATCGCCGTCATGGACACCGGCGTCGACGACGGCCACGAACAGTTCGCCGGCAAGTTCGTCGCCGGGTTCAATCCGCTGATCTTCGAAGACACGAACCTCAACGGCATCGACGACTCCTGCGAGCCGGCGCCGCTCGGCAACGGCTCCTGCACCGATGCCGGTGACGAGCCGGCCGACGGGACCCTGAACCCCGACGACGACCACAGCCACGGCAGCCACGTCGCCGGCATCGCCCTCGGACAGGGCGTCGCGGGGCGCGTCTGCAGCACTCCCGACGACGGCTCCGCCACCGACTGCGCCGGAGTGGCGCCCGGCGCCGGACTGGTCGACGTCAAGATCTGCGACGCCCTCGGCTTCTGCACCACCACCAACGTCGCCGAAGGCCTCGACTGGGTCGGCCTCAACCGCGCGGCGTTCAACATCCGCGTCGTCAACATGAGCATCGGCTTCTGCACCGACGACGACGGCACCTCCGCCATGGCGCAACAGGTCAACTACCTGTCGAGCCTCGGCATCGTCATGGCGGTCGCGCACGGCAATGCTTCGAACTGCGGCCTCGCCGCCGGCACCGTGCGCACCATGTTCCCCGGCTCGGCCTCGTTCGCCGTCACCGTCGGCGGCACCAACGACCGCGACACCGTGGCGCGCGGCGACGACACCAATTACAGCCAGTTCCTGCGCGGGCCGCGGATGGACTTCAACGTCGCGACCCCGGACCTGCTGGCGCTCAAGCCCGACCTCTCGGCCCCCGGCGAGGCGGTCTCCTCGGCGCAGTTCAACTCGACCACGCTCTACTTCTCCCAGGGCGGCACCTCGATGGCGAGCCCGCAGGTGGCCGGAGCCGCGGCGGTCGTGCTGTCGGCGCGGCCGGCGATGGATCCGGGGAGCGTCAAGGACCTGCTCAAACGGAGCGCCGACACCAGCCTCAACACCGCGGCGTTCGCGGCGGTCGATCCGGCCTGGGACAACGATCTGGGTGCCGGAATGCTCAACGTCTGGCCGGCGGTCTCGGCCGCGGCGGTGACCGATGTCGGCTTCCCGACCTGCATCGGGCCGCCCGGAGCGCCGGGCCAGCCGTGCGCCCTCGCGGGCGGCCTGCCGTCGTGGAACAACACCATCGACATCGACACCGCCGCGCCGCCGCAGCAGGGGGTGGCGAACACCCTGACCGCCGACGTGCGCAACTCCGGCGCCGCGCCGGCGACTGTGCTGGTCAATTTCGGGGTCTACGTCTTCGGCGCCGGCAACAACCAGTTCTTCCATGTCGGCACCCAGCAGGTCACCGTGCCGGCGGCGACGACCGTCACCGTCAGCCAGCCGTGGACCCCCGCTTCGTCCGGGCACCAGTGCGCCCAGATCGCCATCGACTTCGGCTTCGACTCCAACTTCGACAACAACGTCACCCAGAGAAACCTCGCCGTGGCGCCGTCGCTCTACACCGTGCGGGTCGAAAACCCGTTCCCGGTGACCGCGAGGTTCGAAGTGCGGGCGAAGTCGAAGCGCAACGCCTGGGCGTGCAAGGTGAGCGAGACCCGCTTCGCGCTCCACCCCTATCGCGACTGCCCCAAAGAGATCGAGGTCACCTTCGACGCGCCGCGCGACGCCCGCGCAGGCGAGCGCGCCGACTGCGAGGTCGGGATCTTCGCGACGCCGCTCGAGGGCGAGGGGGCCGGGAAGGAGCGGCTGATCGGCGGCGTCACGGTGCGGACGTTCGTGCCGAAACCGTGTCGCATGGTCGGCTGGGTGCGGGACGAGGCCGGGAAACCGATCGCCGGGGCGAAGATCCAGCTCGCCGGAGACCGCGAACGGCGGGCCTACGAGAGCGACGCCGACGGCGTCCTGTCGCTCGCCGGCACGCCGTACAAGCCGCAGACCATCGGCATCGAGAGCCGGGAGTTCGGCCAACAGCGCGTCGAGGGACGGCTCTCCTGCGGCGTCGGTTCGTTCGAGCTCGTGCTGTCGAAGAAGGGGGCGCGCCTCATCGTCCACCGGCGCCCCAACGACTGGTTCGCCGACCCGGAGCTCAAGGCGGGGAAGGAGTAGTCCGGGAGGGCGCGGCTAGGGCTCCACGGCCCACGGCTGCTGCCAGGGCTCGAGGGCGCCGCGGGCGGCGAGGATGGGGTGGTCCTGGCGTTGCAGCTCGAGCAGGATGCGGAACTTCTCGCGCAGCGGCAGGCGCGCCTGCTCCTGGTGCCAGCGGCACTTGGCGGCGAAGGCGCGCTCGCGGTCGGTGGCGGAGTGCTCAGGCACGCCAAGCCTCCGGGAGCGCGAGTCCGTGCCGGGCGGCGAGCGATTCGAGCGCCGGGCGATCGACCGCGCCGGACTCGAGCAGCAGCGCGGCGCGTTCCCGGCGGCGCACGGTCGGCGCCTCGAGCGCCATCAGGACGAGATGCTCGGGCGGCGCCACCCGGACCTCGATGCCGTCGTAGTCGAAGCGCCGCGCCGTGCTGACCGCTTCCCGCCAGAGCGGCGGGTCGCTCGACAGGAACTGGACTGGCACGCCGTGGATCCGGACGTGCTCGCCGTCGGCGGCGAAGCCCATGGCGCGTAGACGTTCGTGGAGCGGTGCCAACGAGAGGATCGCGCCCGCGGCGAGTGGCAGCGAGACGGCGACGTCGAGGTCGTAGGTGCGGATCGCCTCGGCGTAGAAGATCGCGGCGACGGCTTCGACCAGGGCGTAGTCGCCCACGGTGCCCTCCTCGACGAGCTCCGCGAGGGCCCGGAAGACGTCCCGCAACCGGCCGGTCGCCATCGCCGCGAGTCTAGCAACCGAAGCCCGAGGCCCGCCGCAGGCGCTTCCACGCAACTGCCGCTAGACTCGGCGGCGGATCATGTCCGAGATCGGGGCGAGGGCCTCCTCGCGGTGGCCGCGGCGGGTGGCGCGGGTGCTGCTGGCGCTGTTTTTCCGCCGCGTCGAGGTGGTGGGCGTCGAGGCGCTGCCAGTGGGGCGGGGCGGGTTGCTGCTCGCCTGGCACCCGAACGGGTTGATCGACCCGGCGCTGATCCTCGCGACCTTTCCCGGTCGCGTCGTCTTCGGGGCGCGGCACGGGCTGTTCCGCTGGCCGCTCCTGGGCACGCTACTGCGCGCCACCGCGGTGCCGATCTTCCGCCGCCAGGACCTGCCGGCGGGAGGCGACCAGAGCGCCGCCAAGCGGGGCAACGACTCGAGCCTCGCGGCCCTCGCCGCGGCGATCGAGGCGGGCTCTTACGCCGTCCTCTTCCCCGAGGGCGACAGCCACGACGAGCCGAAGCCGCTCGAGCTGCGCACCGGCGCCGCGCGGCTCTACCTCGACGTCGCCCTGCGAGCGGCCGAGGGGGAGCGTCCGTTCCTGATCCCGGTGGGGCTCCACTACGACCGCAAGCTCCTCTTCCGCTCGCGCGCGCTGGTCGTCTACCACCCGCCGCTCGAGGTCGCGGCCGAGCCGGCGGCCGAACCCGCGGCCGAAGCGGCGGCCGAGGCGGTAGGCGAAGAGGCGCGGCGCGTGGCCGCCCGGCGACTGACCGGAGAGTTCGCCGCGGCGCTCGATCGCACCGCGCTCGCGACCGACGACTGGCAGGAGCACGACCTGATGCACCGGCTGCGGCGACTGATGCGCGCCGAGCGGGCGGCGCGCGCGGGCGAAGCGTCGGGACCGGTCGACATGCGCGAGCGGATGCTCGGCTTCGCGCGCGTGTGGACCGGGTTCCGGGCGCGGCGCGAGAGCGCGCCGGCCGAGGTCGCCGCCGTGCGTGAACGGCTCGTCGCCTACGACCGGCGGATGCGCCGGCTGGGCCTCGAGGACCACGAGCTCGACCGGGATCCCGAGCTGCCGCACGGCCGCGTGCTGGCGGCGCTCGCGCTGCAGCGGCTGGTGATCGACGCCGTGCTGCCGCCGCTGGTGCTGATCGGAGTCCTCGCCAACCTCCCCACGGCGCTCCTGATCGAGCTCGCGGTGCGGGTGACGGCCAAGCGGCGCAAGGATGTCGCCTCGATCAAGCTGCTGCTGGGCGCCGTGCTCTTCCCGGCGACCTGGCTCGGTCTGGGCCTCTTCGCGGGCTGGGGCCAGGGGCTGATCCACGACCTCTACCCGAGAATCCCCCACCTGCCCTGGTTGACCGGCGCGCTCGCCGCCATGCTCTCGGCGCTGGGCGGCGTCCTGGTGGTCGTCTGGGGGCGGCTCTCGCGCCGCGTCGGTCGCGGGCTGGTCGTCCTCGGCAAGCGGCGGATCGCGCGCGCCGCCATCGGCCGCCGGCTGGCCGAGCGCGCCGCGATCTTCGACGCCGCCTGCGCCTTGGCGCGCGACCTCGAGCTGCCCGGCCGGATCGGCCCGGGCGGCAGGATCCTGAGCGATTAGCCCCGGCCGCTGCTCAGCGGTGCTGGTCGATCAGGATCGGATTGCCGTCCGGGTCGGTGAGGACGAAGCTCGCCGGGCCGGTCGTCGTCTCGTCGGCCGGCTGCACGATCGGAATTCCGGCCGCCTTCAGCCGCCGCTGCAGCTCCCGGACGTCGGTAAACGACGCCAACGGCTGCGCGCTCTGGTCCCAGCCCGGGTTGAAAGTCAGGATGTTCTTCTCGAACATCCCCTGGAAGAGCCCCAGGACATGGTCGCCGTTCTTGAGGATCAGCCAGTTCTGCGCGGCATCGCCGTGGAACTGGACGAAGCCGAGCTGCTCGTAGAACCGGCGCGACGCCTCGAGGTCCTTGACCGCGAGGCTGATCGAGAATGCACCGAGATCCATGGTCGCCTCCGAAGGGGTTGGAGTTGCGGTGGCGCTGCCGGCGGGATTCGGTCCGGCCGCGGGCTGCGCCGCCGGCCGCCGGTTGGGATTGTCCATGTCCGAGCGGATCAGCCAGCGCCCCGACGGGTCGCGCGCCAGCGTCAACGTGAACTTGCCGTCGTCCGGCGCCGCCGGCGCCCAGGCGTAGGCGCCCAAGAGGTAGCCGACGTCGCCGGCGGTCGCGTACTCGAGCGCGCGCAGGTGGAGCGCGCCGCCAGCGCCGGCGTAGGCCGCGCGGATCGCCGCCCGGCCCCGCACGGGCGGCCGGCCGGTGGCGAGCACGAAGCCGTCCTCGGCGAAGAGCTCGGCAAGCCCGGCCGGGTCGCGCGCCTGCCAGGCCCGCTCGTAGTCCCGCAGCACCCGGTCGAGCTCGGGCGGGAGAGTCACCGAGGGGAGCGCGACCTCCGGCGCAGGTGACTGCGCGAACCCGGGCGCCGCGAGCGCCAGGGCCAGGAGCATCCTGGCGAGAGTGTGCATCGAATCCTCCCTTCTCTGCCCCGTGGGACCGGCCGCGTGCCGCGGCTCAATCCTCGACGCGACGGAAGCTCTTGCTCTAGGCCGCCGGGCGAGCGACCAACCACAAGCCTACCGGCAAACGGGGCCGGCGGGCCAAGGCTCGGGAGGCTCGTCGTGCGGGAGGATGCCGGACCGCCCGGCTCGATCCGCCGCGCCACGCTGGGCAGCGCCGCCACCCGTCGGAGGGCCTGGCGGCCCGCGCCGCCCCCGGTCCGCGCAGGGGTCGGTGCTCAGGGAACCAGCGCGGACCAGCGCGAGGTGTCGCCGGTCTCGAAGTCGTCGTGGAACGGGAGCTCGCGGTGGCGCTCGACGGCGCCGATGTCGCAGCCGTCCGCCGCGTCGGGGGTCGCGGGATCGTCGACCGGGCGCAGCCCGGTCTGCGGATCGGACAGCCCGCGCTGGTCCGCGATCTCCCCAGGGCAGGCGCCCTGATCGATCACGATGGAGGTGGTGAGCGGCCGATGCGTGCGGGTCGGGCCGTGGAAATCGTCGAGCGGCTCGAGCCCGGGATCGAGCGGCGAGGCCGTCGTTCCGACCAGGTCGCCGTTGGCGTTCGGGGTTCCGTCAGGGAAGAGGGTCTCCTCGCAGCCGTTGTCACCGATCAGATTGGACCCCTCGGTCATCAAGGTCGCGCTGAGTCGGGCGTTGAGGTCCGGACAGCGGCCGTCGGCGGAGGAGAGGTCGTGGTTGCCGGCGACGATCGAGTTGAGCAGCGTGACCGTGGCGAAGCCCGCGGCGTCGAGTCCGCCACCCCAGCCGACGTCGTTCTGGTCGAAGTCGGCGGTGTTGGCGTGCAGGGTCGAGTGTTCGATCCGCGTGCCGCCCCCCAGCACGATCGAGAGCGCGCCGCCGTGGCTCGCCGCCTGATTGCCCGAGAGGGTGGAGCGGACGATGCGCGTCACGCCGACGTCGTAAGACTCGACGCCGCCCCCGGTCCCTTGAGAGACCGAGTTCACCGCCACGGTGGAGTCGACGATCCAGAGCGAGTCGCCGTCGAAGACCGAAACGGCGCCGCCGCTCACCGCCGCCGTGTTGCCGGTGAGCTCCGAGCGGTGGATCTCGACCGCGGCCGAGCCTTGGCCACGGATCGCGCCGCCCCGCGTGCCGGCGGTGTGCCCCGCGAGGCGGCAGTCGAAGATCTCGAGCGAGCGGCCGCCGCCCACGAAAACGGCGCCGCCGTTCGTCGCGACGCCGCCGAGCAGGGTGAGCGCTTCGAGTCGGAGCAGGTCGTTCGCGCCGCTCGCCGGGCCCGGAAACCGGAGCAGCGAGTGGAGTCCGCCGCCGTCGATCGTCGTCAGGTCGGCGCCGAGCCCGCGCAGCGTCAGACCCTCGGCGAGCGCCGGCAGGTCGTCGGCCAGCAGGAGGGTCCCGGGGAGCGCGACCTCGATCTCGTCGGCGCCCGCTCCCGCCGGGCAGTCGGCGCCCGGCGCGTCGAGGTTCGCCGCTTCGATCGCCTCACGCAGCGAGCAGAGCCCGTCGGCGGCGTCGACATCGAGCAGCGTCGTCACCGGAATCGTCGCGCCAGCGAGCGGCCCTCCGAGCAGCGCGGTCAGGCAGCAGGCGCGGGCTCGCGGCCCGAAGCGCCGAATCTCGTGCACGATCATCTGGATCCTCCCGCCGAGACCGTCGCGGCCGTCGGCGCCTCTATCCCTATTGGCGGGATTCGGCGCGGGAACTGGACAATCCCGCGTCTTCTGCCTCGAATCCCCGCGCGGCGCGGGCCGGTCGGCGAGGCTCCGGTACCACTCGATCAGCGAGCGCCCGACGCCGCGCGGCGAGTGGCGCACCATCGCGGCGACCTCGTGGCGGCCGGCGTGGCGGACCAGCACGGCGTCGGCGCGCGGGCGGCCAGCGAGTCAGGCGCCCGGGGCGGGAGCGAGGAAGCTGCGGCAGCGGGCGCCGGCATCCGGGCCATCGTTCGGAAGGCCGGCGCAGGCTGCCAGCACCCGCGCGCGGGCGGCTTCGACCACGGCGCCGCGCGGCGCGGAGTCTTCGGCTTCGGCGCGCCAGGCGAGCAGCGCCGTGGCCAGCGACTCGAGGCGGCTCCAGTTGCCGCCGGCGAAGGCATCCGGTCCGGCGAGCGCGTCGTCGAGCACGCGCGCGAGGTCGGCACCGATCGCTTCGGTCGCCTCCGGGGTCTGCTTCATCGCTTGGCGCAGGTAGGAGGTCCCCCAGCGCAGCGGCGTCATCCGGCCGGCGGCGCCGTCCTGCGCGACGCGCGCCTCTTGCCAGGCGCGGCGGTAGAGAGCGACGGACTCGGCGGCGTGGCCGGCTTTGGCTTCGAGCCCGGCGAGCCAGCCGATGTAGTAGTAGGGCGCCACCGTCGAGGCCGACTTCTCGGAGAGCAGCGCGCGGCTCTCCTCGGTGAGCCCGGCGGCCTCGAGCAGGCCGGCCATGGTGTCCATGACCGCCTGCATCTCCTCGTCGTCGGCGACGCGCGCCTCGGCCCAGCGGACGCGCTCGCGGACGCGCTGGAGCAACGCCGGTGGCAGCGGCTGCTCCTCGCCCGCGGCCAGGCGCGCCAGCTCGACTCGTGGCACGAGCGCCGTCAAGCGATCGTTCGTGGTCCAGCTCTCGTCGTCCTCGAGCGCGCGTGCCGCGGCCTCCCAGGCCGCCACCAGGGGGTCGCGCCGAGCGCCGGCCTCGGGCGCGAGGAGGGCGACGACGGCCGCGGCGCGGTAGAGCACCAGCTCGGTGTTGGCGGCGCACTGCTCGCGATCGGCGAGCAGCGCATGGAGCCCGGCGGTGAGCGCTTCGCGCCGGGAATCCTCGAGCGGCACCGGCTCCTGCTCGCCCGCGAGGTCGCTCAGGTAGGTGGCGAGGAAGCGCGAGCGAACGACCGGCCGGTCGGCCGGAACCTCACGCCAGAAGCGCTCGAGCAGCGCGCGGCGCCGGACCGCGTCGAGGCCAGAGCGCGCGTCCTGGGACCAGGCGTGAAACGCCAGCAGCTCGAGCTCGGCCGGAGGCATCCCGTTCGGGCCGACGCGCTCGGCCTCCGCGATCCGCTCGGCCAGCGGCCGCGCGGCGTCGAGCGCGGTCGCCAGCAGCTCGGCGAAGTCCTCGACCCCCAGCAAGCTGGGCAGCCGCGTCACCTCGCGCCCGTCGGGATCGAAGACGATCACGGTCGGGTAACCCGTGGTGCCGAGCTTCTCGCCCCAGATTTGTGCCCGCTCGGTGTCGCCGTCGAGGTAGACCGCCACCGCCGCGGCGAGCCGCGCGCGGATCTCCGGCCGCGGGAAGATCCGCGTGCGCAGGGCGTGGCAGGGGGGGCACCAGACCGCTCCCCAGTAGAGGAAGAGCGGCTTGCGCTCCGCGGCGGCCGCCGCGAAGGCCGCCTCGACGCTGCCCTCGAACCAGGGGATGTCTTCCTCTGCCGCCGCCCGCGCCGGCCCGGCGCCGGCGGGCGGTGCGGGTGCCGTCTCGGTCTGCCGGCAGCCGGCGAGCGAAGCGACGAGCAGCGCGGCGACGCTGACCGAGACGGTGACGCGGACGGCGGAACGTAGGATCATCGAGAGCCTCCTCCGGCGGCCAGGACTGTACCCGAGGCACCGGCGGCCCGCCCCCCGCGACGGGGCGGGGCGATCCGCGCTCCGGCGGGCTCGCGCTCGAGATCGAGCGTCTGGTAGAGCCGGGCGAGCTCGTCGGTCGCCGGCCGCAGGCGCTCGGCGAGCGCCGGCTCGAGGCCGAGGTCGAGCGCGCCGGCGCGGACCCAAACGTAGCGGCCCGGCCGCTCGCGCTCGAGCTCTCGGCGGTAGCGGAAGTCGGCGCGCGCGACCACCGCGTCGGGCCGCTCGCGGTCGAGCAGCTCGAGCCAGCCGAGGCCAGCGAGCTCAGGCCGCCGCGCGAGGCCGAACAGGTCGACGATCTCGGTGCCCGGCGGCGCGAAGAAAGCGAGCGTGCCGATCTCGTTGCTGGCGAGCGACGTCGCCCCGCCGCCGCGGCAGAGCCAGAGCGCCGCCGCGGCGTAGGCGCGCTCGCGGTGGGCGGAGAACGAGGCGCGCACCCGCGAGAACCCCTGGTCGAGCGAGGGCGCGGCCGCGAGCCAAACCGCCAGTGCCAGAAGGGCCGGCAGGAGCGCCTTGCCGCGCCGCGCGCGGCGCTCGAGCGCGGCGATCCCCGGCGCCGCGCCGAGGGCGACGAGCGCCGCGACCGCGACCAGCGGCGGCGCGAAATACCACGGGAAGTTGACCGCGTAGGAGCGGCCCGCCGCGACGAAGAGCGCGCCATGGAGCAGCGCCGGCGCGAGCGCCGCCAGGCTCTTCCGGCGCAGCTCGGGATCCCGGGCTCCACGCACGAGGCCGGCGACGGCGACCAGCGCCAGCGCGGCGTGGACGCTCGGCCAGATCAGCCAGTAGGCGGAGAGCCCGAGCGGCGCGCGCGCGAGCTCGAGCGCCACCCGCGTCGCCCCCTCGAAGCTGGCGCCGCCCGAGGCGGCCTTGGCGGCCACGGTCGCCGGCAGCAGGCTGCCGAAGAGGGCGAGATGGGCGAATGGCGCGGCGAGCGCGAGGGCGGCGCCCGCGGCGATCGGAACCGCCACCGTCGTAGCGATGGGAACCGCCACCGTCGTGGCGATTGGAACCGCCACCGTCGTGGCGGCCGGCACCGCCGCCGCGGCGACAGTCGGGGCCCTCGGCGGGCGCCGGCGCGACCACTGCCAGGCCGCGATCGCGAGTAGCGCGAGCGCCAGAGCGATCCCTTCGACGCGCGTCCAGGCGAGCAGCCCGGCGGCGAGCGCCAGCTCGCCGCGCCGCTGCTCCAGCACCGCGCGCGCGCCGAGCGCGAGCGCCGCGCAGTAGAGCGCGGTCTCCATGCCACCCAGAGTCGAGAGCAGGTAGACCGGCTGGGTCGCGAAGGCGGCAGCGGCGAGGAGAGCGGCGGCGGGGGAGCCCGCGAGCGCGAGCGCCAGGCGGCGCACCGCGAGCGCCGCGGCGACCTCGGCCAGGAGCCCCACCGCCGCGAGCGCGCGCGGCAACTCGATCCCGGCGAGCGCCGGCAGCGCCACCAGCGCCGGCCAGGCGAGGGTCGACAGGGCGGCATCCTCGCCGCCGAAGAGCAGGTGCGGTCCGCCGCCCAAGAGCGCGTTGCGGACGACGGCGAGCAAGAGGAAGGCGTCGTCGAGCGGCTCGACCGGGAAAGCCCACCGCGTCGCGACCACCAGGAGGACGACGACCAGATCGGCTCCGAGGCCGGCGCGCCACGACAGCGCGGGCGGCCGCCGGGCGAGCTCACGGTCGGGCGCCATCGCCGTCCAGTCGCCGCGCGCGCTAGCGCAGTCGGCCGAGACGGCGATCGACCTCGGCGCGCAGCTCCCGATCCGTGACCACGGGAGCGAAGCCGTGTTCGCCGAGAATCGGCGCCGCCCAGACCTCGTAGATGGCGAGCAGGGAGGGGAGCATCTCGACGTAGAGGCCGAAGCTGTGGCGGATGGTCGTGGCGCGGGTGAATCCCGGGTCCCTGGCCACCAGCGACAGCATCTCGGCGTCGAGTCGTTCGATCACGCTCTGGAAGTTGTAGACGCGCGCCAGCTGATCGGCGCGCTCGAACGAGAGGTGGCCGAGCGCGCCGGTGCTCGCCATCGTGTCGAACGACGACGAGCGCAGTAGCGGTGGCATCGCCCCCCGCCAGCCGGGAAGCTGGTAGCCGTAGACCGGCGGCGGTGGCACGGCGTCCGGCGCCGCGCCGGGGAGAGCCTCGATCTCGCGCAGGATCGCGCGATAGTAGACCCAGGTCTCCTCCGCCTGCTTCAGGTTGTACTCGAGCTCGCGGGCGATGCCGCGCAAGGCGGTCTCGGCTTCGCGGGCGCGGCCGCGGGCCTCGCGCCACTCGTTGACCCAGAAGCCGAGAGCAATCGCCAGGACGATCGCGAAGAACTCGAGCACGACGAGCCCCCGGGTCGAGAGCTCCCCGGCACCGAGCCGGCCGAAGCGGGCGAGACGTCGCGAGATCATGGCGCCGGCCGGGATCCTAACGTCGCTCCGGGTGCGGAGCCAGGGCGCGTGCCGGTTGGGGCTCGCGGGCCGGTTGGGACCGCGCGGGTCCGGCGCGGCGCGACTCAGCGCCCGGGCGCTGCGTTCAGCCGTCGCGCGACGGCGCGCCCGAGATCGTCGCGCATCGCCCGGGTGAAGCCGTGCCCGACGCCCGGGTAACCGCGCAGCTCGACCGGCCAGCCACGGCGGGCGAGCTCGTCGACGGCCTCGCGCGTCGGAGCGATCGGCACGACGGTGTCGGCGTCGCCGTGGAGGGCGAAGACCGCGGGGCAGGCTGCGGCGCAGCCGCGCTCCGCGGGCAGCCACTCGGGGAGGAAGCGGGCGGCGACCGGGAACGCGGCGCCGACACTGGTGGGGCGGAGGACGGCGAGCAGGAAGGCCAGGTCGCCGCCGTAGGAGACGCCGGCGACCATCGGCGCCCCTGCGGTCGGCAGCTCTCGTCGCGCCGCCTCGAGCCACGCGGCGATCTCGTCGACCGCCCGGAGAGTCTCGGCGCGCGCCGCCTCGGCTGCCATCTCCGCATAGCCCTCCGCGAACCAGGACCAGCCGCTCGGCCGCGGGTGGGCCCCCTGCGGGATCAAGATCCGCACCGGCAGCGCCGGCCAGTCGACGAGCTGCGCGATCTCCTCCGGCGTCGACTCCGACCAGTGGAGGAGGACGAGCAGCGGCAGCGCCGCGTCCCCCGACGCGCCCTGCGGGGTGAGGACCAGCGCCCGCCGTCCGGCCACGGCGCTCTCGGTGACCGCGGGCGGATCCGCCGCCATCGGAGCGCCCGGCGCGAAGGCGAAGGTCAGCCAGGCGAGCTGGGCGGCGAACGATCGCAGGGCGGGGGGCATGCCGGGGATTATCGCGCGCCGGTCGAAAACGAGGGTTGGAACCGCCCGACACGACGCGGCCCGGATCGCGACCGCAGGCGGGGATGGCTCGGGCATCGCGCCGCTACAATGGAACGCGGGGCCTTCAGGGTGGAGAGCGAACGCGAAGCGGGTGCCGGCCGCATCACCGAGGAGCCGCATCCTTGGCGCGCCGGGGATCCGCCCGCGCTCGAGGCCCTCGACGATGCCGTCGCGCGGGAGCCGACGCCGTGAGCCCCACCGACACGGAGCGGTGGCGGCAGCTGCGCGCGCTCGTGGGGGAGCTGCTCGAGCTGCCGGACGAAGCGCGCGCGGCGCGCTTGGCCGAGGTCGAGCCGGGGCTAGCCGAGGAGGCGCGCGCGCTGCTCGCCGTCGACGACCCGGAGGCCCTGGCGCGGTTCGAGCGCGCCGTCGTCCGCCAGGCGGCCGGGCTGGTCGAAGCGGCCGCCCGCGCCAGCGCGCCCGCCGCCGCGACCGCTCCCGGCCTCGTCCTCGGCCCGTGGCGGCTCGAGCGTCCGCTCGGTCGCGGCGGCATGGCCGAAGTGTGGGAGGCGCGCCGCCACGACGGTCAGTTCGACCAGGTCGTCGCGGTCAAGCTCTTGAAGCGCGGCATGGACTCCGAAGAGATCGTGGCGCGCTTTCTGCGCGAGCGCCAGATCCTGGCGGCGCTCGATCATCCGGGCATCGCTCGTCTCTTCGACGGCGGCCTCGCCCCCGACGGGCGCCCCTACTTCGTGCTCGAGAAGATCGACGGCGAGCCGATCACCGACTGGTGCCGGGCGCGGAAGCTCGACCTCACGGCGCGGCTGCGGCTGCTCGTCGCGGTGGCGGCGGCGGTGTCGGCGGCGCACCGCCGGCTGGTCGTCCACCGTGATCTCAAACCCTCGAACATCCTGGTGACGAGCGCCGGCCAGGTCAAGCTGCTCGACTTCGGCATCGCGAAGCTGCTCGCCGAGGAGGAGAGGGCGGTCCACGCGACGCGCTCCGAAGTCCGGGTGCTCACCCCGGCCTACGCCGCCCCCGAGCAGATCCTCGGCCAGCCGGTCTCGACCGCGACCGACGTCTACTCCCTGGGCGTCGTCGCCTACGAGCTGTTGACCGGGCGGCTCCCCCACCGCCGCGGCGGACGCGGCGTCGGCGAGCTCGCCGCGGCGGTGGCGAGCGAGACGATCGAGCGGCCGTCGACGGCCGTGCTCGCGATCGGACTGGAGAGCGCGCCGCCGACCGAGTCGGCGTCCGCGCGGCGCGCGGCGCTCCACGAGGCTCGCCACGCGGCCAGACGGTTGCGAGGCGACCTCGACGCGATCGTGCTGACGGCGCTCCGGCGCGAGCCCGAGCGCCGCTACGGCTCGGTCGAGGCGCTCGCCGAGGACCTCGAGCGCTACCTCGACCGACGCCCGGTCGCGGCGCGCCCCGACTCGATCGGCTACCGGGCGCGCAAGTTCGTGGGCCGCCACCGGCTCGGGGTGGCGGCCGCGGCGGTCGCCCTGGCCGCCCTGATCTCGGGCCTCGCGGTCTTCGCCTGGCAGGCCGAGCGGGCGCGCGCGAGCGCCGCCGCCGCCGAGTCCAACGCGCGCCGCGCCGAGCGGGTCAAGGAGTTCCTGATCGGGCTGTTCGAGGTCGCGGACCCGGAGCAGTCGGGGGGCGGCACGGTGACCGCCGCCGAGCTGCTCGACCAGGCGGGCCGGCGGCTGCCGCACGAGCTCGCCGCCGAGCCGGCGATCCAGGCCGAGCTGCTCGAGTCGGTCGCCCGGATCGACCGGAGCCTGGGGCGGCTCGATTCGGCCGAGCGGCTGGCCGAGCGCGCCCGCGAGCTGCGCCAGGCGCTGCCGGCAGAGCCGGGCGGGCTCGGTGAAGCGCTCGCGACGCTCGGCTCCGTGCGGCTCTCCCAGGGGCGGCTCGACGAGGCCGAGGCGCTCCTCGTCGACGGGCTCGGCCGGCTCGAGGCCGCCGGGGCCGGCGAGCTCGCCACCGCCCGGGCGCGCAGCGACCTCGCCCAGGTCGCGTTCTGGCGCGAGCGGCTGGCCGCCGCCGAGGCGGGCGAACGGGCGGTCTGGGAGAGCTACCGCCGCGCGCTCGGCGACGAGCACGTGCTCGCCGCCATCCACCGGCGCAACCTCGGCGTCATCCTGCTGCAGCAGAACCGGCTCGACGAGGCCGAGGCGGCGCTGCGCGCGTCGCAAGCGGTGCTCGAGCGCCAGCTGGGCGAGGATCACCCCAACCTGGCGCAGAGCTACCTCAACCTCGCCGCGCTGCTCGACAGTCGCGGCCGCCGCGAGGAGTCCGAGCCGCTCCACCGCCGGGCGCTCGAAATCCGCCGCCTTCGGCTGGGCGACGCCCACCCGTCGACCGGCCAGTCGCTCCAGCTGCTCGGCGTCTTCCTGCTCGCCCAGCGCCGCTGGGACGAGGCCGAAGCGGTCCATCGCGAGGCGCTCGAGCTCTTCCGCGCCATCGATCCGCGCCACTTCGAGGTCGGCAAGATCCTCCACGGCCTGGGCCAGGTCGAGGCCGGCCGGGGCCGGCCGGCGGCCGCGGAGGCGCGGCTCGCGGAGGCGGTCGATCTGTTCCGCGCGACGCTGGGCGAGCGCCATCCGTTCGTCTGGATGGCGACCGCCAACCTCGCCCGCCAGGTCGGCAAGCAGGGACGGCTCGCCGAGGCCGAGGAGCTGCTGCGCGAGTGTCACCGGCGGCTCGTCGAGCTCACCGCGCCGGACGACGAGTATGTCCTCGACGTCGAGTCCCGCCTGGGCGAGGTGCTGCGCGGTCGCGGCGCGGTCGCGGAGGCGCTCGAGCTCCACCGCCACGCTCTGGCCGGGGTCGAGAGGATCTACGGCGAGCGCCACCTCAGGGTCGCCGAGGCCCACGTCCAGATCGCCTTCGACCTCGACGCCGCCGGCCTGCCCTGCGCCGCCGAGGCCGCGGCGGCGGACGCGATCTTCGGCGAGCTCGACCCGGAGCACCCCCGCCGAGCCGAGCTCGCGCTCCTCGGCGCGCGGTCCGCCGGCCGGCCCGTCGCTCGAACCGTAGAACCCTGAACGGACTCCCTGGCCCCGAGCGGCCGCGGCCGGCGTTCTGGGGAGCGGAACCCCTGAACCCGAAAGCGAATCCGACAGGAGACCCGCTATGCCCCGTCCTGCCTTCGTCGTGCTCTGCCTGCTCACCGCCGCCACCGGCGCGGCCTGCGCGGCGGACGATCTCAACCTGCTCGCCGGCGCCAACGGCTCCTTCGACCGCGATGTCAGCGGCTGGCAGGCGGCCCCCGGCGACGCGGCCGCCGCGCACGCCGCCGAGGACGGGCAGCCGCGCGCCGGCGCCTTGCGCGCCGATGGCGGCCCGAACGGCAGCGTCACCATCCTCGGTCCCTGCGTCGCGGCGAAACCCGGGGCCTACGAGGTCCGAGCCCGCACGAAGGTGGTGAACGGCACGCCGTACTACTGCGGTGCCAACCTCTTCCAGTACTCCGACGAGAGCTGCGAACGAGAGACGGGACCCGTGGCCGCGGCCGCCCAGCCGCCCGGCGAGCAGTGGCGCGAAGCCTCGGCGTCGGGGGTGACCGACGGCGACGCCAGGTCGCTCCAGGTGCGCCTCGTCTGCAGCGGTCGACCCGGCTTCGTCGTGCTCTTCGACGATCTCGTGGTCACCCGGCGCTGAGCGGCGACGCCGGCCCGAGACCGTTGCGCCGGGGCGGGCGCCGTCCGGCCCGCGCGCCTCCCGGCGGGGTCAGACCGCCGCCGCGCCCAGCTCGCGCGAGAGGAAGGCGCGCGCCACGCGCCAGTCGCGCTTGAGCGTCCGCTCGGAGACGCCGGTCAGGCCGGCGATCTCCTCGAGCGTCAAACCGGCGAAGAAGCGCCACTCGACCAGCCGCTCGAGCTCGTCGTCGACCGCGGCGAGCCGCTCGAGCGCGCGGTCGAGCGCCAGCAGGTCTTCGACGGCGGGCCCGCCGTCGTCGGCCACGGCGTACTCGACCCGGTCGAGCGCGACGTGGGGGGAGCCCGCGCCGCGCTTGGCCCGGCCGCGGTGGCGGGCGTGGTCGATCAGGATCTGGCGCATGGCGCGGGCGGCGAGCGCGAAGAAGTGGACGCGGTCGTTGGCCGCGCCGCCGCCGTGCCCGACCAGCTTGAGATAGGCCTCGTGGACGAGCACCGAGGTCGACATCGAGTGGCCCGCGCCCAACCGGGCCACCTGGCGGGACGCGACGCGGGACAGCTCGTCGTAGACGCGCGCGAACACGCGGTCGTACGCCGAGCGGTCCCCGGCCCGCGCCGCGGCCAGCAGCGCCGTGGTCTCGGCCGCGTCGGCCGGCGGCCGGTCGTCGTCGGGATCGTCGGGAACCACGGAGGCGATTCTAGGACGGTCGCGGGGTCCGCCCGAAAGCCGGCGCTCCGATGTCCCCCGCGACGAGGTTTCTGCGCGGAATGCCCATGACCCCAGAGACTCGAATTGCGCCCCGACCCTCGCTTCGCTCCCTGGCCGCGCTCTTAGCGCTCGGGTTGGCGGGCGCCTGGACGCCGGCTCCAGCCTCGGCCCAACGGATTCCCTGGATCGGTTTCACCCACTCGGCGGTCCAGCGCCACGTCGAGGGTGGCGCTGGTGCTCCCGGCCTCGTCGACCTCTTCGGCTCCGCGCTCGCCGCCGGCGACTTCAACGGCGACGGTTACGACGACTTGGCGACCGGGATTCCCGGCAACGATTGCGTCTTCGCAGGCCTCGAGTGTGGCTCGGTGCAGGTACAGCTCGGCTCACCGCACAATCCGCTGGCGGCGGTGGTGACGCTCGACCCCGAGGCCCCCGGAGCGCCGCTGCCGGCCGAGTTCGGCGATCGATTCGGCTTCGCGCTCGCGATCGGCGACTTCGACAACGACGGCCACGACGATCTGGCGGTCGGCATCCCGTTCAAGAAGCTCGGAAGCCAGGACCCCGGCGCGGTGCAGATCCACTATGGGCTGCCGACCTCCCAGGGCAGCATCGAGCGGGTGGCGCATCACTGGCTGAGCGAGGCGGCTAGCGGCGGAGCTCCACGATCCAACGAGATGTTCGGGCACGCTCTGGCCAGCGGCGACTTCAACGGTGACGGCCACGACGACCTGGCGATCGGGGTGCCGCAAGACGCCGTCCCTGGAAGCAACCCGAGGATCGACGCGGGCAGTGTCGTGGTCGCCCACGGTCACGTCGGCGGGCTGTTCCCGTTCGAGGGCTTCGACATGCGGCAGGGCCTCCAGGGCCTGCCGGACACGCCGGAGCACGCCGAGCAGTTCGGCTTCGCCTTGGCGGCCGGCGACTTCAACGGCGACGGCTACGACGACTTGGCGATCGGCGTGCCGAGCGAGGACAATGTCGGCGCCGTGCTGGTGGTGTACGGTAGCCCGTTCTCGCTGCTGTTCAACAACCACTTCTATTTCGGCGGCACCACTCTCGGCGGGCCGGTGCAGGTCGGCATGCGCTTCGGCCAGGCGCTGGCTTCGGGAGATTTCGACGGCGACGGCTACGACGATCTCGTGGTCGGCATCCCACGGTTCGACCACGGTGTGCCGCCGACGATCCCGGATGGGGGCCTCGCCGTGGTGCTCTACGGCGGCGGCTCCGGGCTGAGCCCGGCGCGAACCTACTGGTTCTGGGAAGACCTGCTCCAGGGGGCCCCGAACAACAGCGAGCCGGGGGACCTGTTCGGCAGCGCGTTCGCCGTGGGCGACTTCGACGGCGACGGCGTCGACGACCTGGCGGTGGGAACCCCCGGGGAGAACCTCGGGTCCTTCACGGACACCGGAGCCGTGTGGGTCGTGCCCGGCCGCCGTTTCGAAGGCCTCACGGGCGCGGCCCGCCAGCTGCGCCCGCGCGGAACGCCGGACAACGACGACCTGGTCGGGCTGATTCCGGACGTTCGGAGCGGCGAACCCGAGTACGGCGCGGCGCTGGCGGCGGGGGACTTCGACGGCAACGGCTTCGCCGACCTCGCGATCGGGGCGCCGAAACGCAACATGCCGGGGGCGAACCGGGCCGGCAACGTGGCGGTGCTCTACGGGCGGTTCTTCGCGGACGACTTCGAGACCGGGGACTGGAACGCCTGGTCGGGCGCCGCGCCCTGAGGACGGCGTCGGCGGCCAGAGCCGCGCCGATGTCCCCCGGGACGAGCTTTTCGCGCGGAATGTTCATGACCCCTGAGACCCGACTCGCGCCCCGACCCCTGCTGCGCTCGCTCGCCGGGCTCCTGGCCTTCGCGCTGGCGGGCGCCTGGACGCCCTCTCCAGCCTCGGCCCAGCGGATTCCCTGGATCGGTTTCACCCACTCGGCGGTCCAGCGTCACTTCGAGGGTGGCGCCGGCGCGCCCGGCGCTCTGGACTCCTTCGGCTCCGCGCTCGCCGCCGGCGACTTCAACGGCGACGGTTACGACGACCTGGCGACCGGGATTCCCGGCAACGACTGCAGCGCCGCGATCCTCGACTGCGGCTCGGTGCAGGTGCAGCTCGGCTCGCCGCAGGATCCGCTGGCGGTGGTGGTGACGCTCGACCCCTCCGGATGGCCCTCGCCGGCGAGGGCCAGCGAACGGTACGGTGCCGCGCTGGCGGTCGGCGACTTCGACAACGACGGCCGCGACGACCTCGCGGTCGGTGTCCCGTTCCACGATTGGGGCCTCTTCCACGCGGGTGCGGTTCAGATCCACTCCGGACGGCCGAGCTCCCAGGGGAGCATCCAGTCGGTGGCGGGGCAGGAGCTGGACGGGTTCGAGTCCGGGGTGGACTTTTGGTACGAGCAGTTCGGGCGAGCTCTGGCGAGCGGCGACTTCGACGGCGACGGCCACGACGACCTGGCGATCGGGGCGCCGCGACACCGCAGCCGCGTCGTGGCCGGCGCCGATGTCTTGGGGGGCAGGGTCCTCGTCGCGCACGGCCACGTCGACGGTCTGTCGCCGTTCGTGGGCTTCGAGATGGAGCAGGGCCTCCAGGGCTTGCCGGACACGCCGGAGCACGGCGAGGAGTTCGGCCATGCGTTGGCGGCCGGCGACTTCAACGGCGACGGTTACGACGACTTGGCGATCGGCGTGCCGAGCGAGGACGACGTCGGCGCCGTGCTGGTGGTCTACGGCAGCCCGTTCTCGCTGCTGTTCAACAACCACTGGTACTTCGGCAGCTTCGCCCTCGGCGGGCCGGTGCAGGCCGGCATGCGCTTCGGCCAGGCGCTGGCGGCGGGGGATTTCGACGGTGACGGCTTCGACGATCTCGTGGTCGGCATGCCGCGGTTCGACCACGGCGTCCCGCCGACGATCCCGGACGGGGGCTTGGCCGTGGTGCTCTACGGCGGCGGTGCCGGACTGAGCCCGGCGCGCACCTACTGGTTCTGGGAAGACCTGCTCCAGGGGGCCCCGAACAACAGTGAGCCGGGAGACCTCTTCGGGTGGTCGTTCGCCGTCGGCGACTTCGACGGCAACGGCGTCGACGACCTGGCGGTGGGAACCGCTGGCGAGGACCTCGGGTCGTTCCAGAATACCGGTGCCGTATGGGTCGTGCCCGGCCGCCGCTTCGAAGGTCTCACCGGCGCGGCGCGCCAGCTGCGGCCCCGCGGAATTCCAGGCAACGACGACCGGGTCGGGCTGATCCCGGACATTCGGGACGGCCAGCCCTCGTATGGCACGTCGTTGGCGGCGGGGGACTTCGACGGCAACGGCTTCGCCGATCTCGCCATCGGGGCTCCGGGACGGGACATGCCGGGCGCGCCCGACGCCGGCAACGTGGCGGTGCTCTACGGCCAGTTCTTCGCGGACGACTTCGAGACCGGGGACTGGAACGCCTGGTCGGGCGCCGCGCCCTGAGGCGCCGAGCCGCGCGTCAGAGCCGCAGCATCAGCAGGGCCGCGACGTCGATGCCGTCCCAGAGGTTCTGGATCCGCAGGTTCTCGTTCGGAGCGTGCTGGTTGTTGTCGTGGTTGGCGATCGGCGTGACCACGAGCGGCACGCCGAGGATCTCGGCGAACAGATAGAGCGGAAGACTGCCGCCGAGGTGCGGGATCGCGACCACCGCCTCGCCGCGCGCCGCCTCGACCGCCGCCACCACCGCCCGCGCCAGCGGCAGGTCCATCGGCGTCCGGAACGCGGGATAGCCGGGCTCCCACTCGAGCCGTACGATCTTCTCGTGCCGCCGTCGCGTCTCCTCGTCCGGCTCGTCCCCGACGATGTGGTAGCCGAGCCCGCGGATGTGGGCCTCGACCAGCTCGCGCGCGAGCTGCGGCGTCACGTCGGGCACGAGCCGGAAGTCGATCGAGGCTCTGGCCTCGGTCGGAATCGCGTTGCGCGCCTCCGCGCCCACCCCCCCCGACCGGAGCCCGCGCAGGTTGAGGGCCGGCAGCATCAGCCGCTCCACCAGCCGTGCGTTGCCCGCCTCGGTCGCGCCGAGGGAGAGATCGTCTCGCAGGCTCTCGTCGGCGTCCGGAATCGCCGCGAGCGCCGCTCGCTCCGCCTCGCCCAGCGGCCGGACCCGGTCGTAGAAGCCGTCGACCAGGATCCTCCCCTCCGGATCGCGCAGGCTCGCGAGCAGGCTCGCCAGCCGCGCCGCGGGATTGGGGGCCCAGTTGCCGTAGTGCCCGGAGTGGAGCGCGCTCGAGGGGCCGTAGGTCGTCAGCTCGAGGCCGGCGACGCCGCGCACGCCGAAGACGACCTGACCGCGGCGGCTCGGATGGACCGGACCGTCGAAGAAGAGCCAGAGGTCGGCCGCGAGCTCCTCGCGGTGCGTCGCGAGCAGCTCACCGAGGTGCCCCGATCCCGCCTCCTCCTCGCCCTCGAAGAAGAAGCGCAGGTTGACCGACGGCTGCACGCCGGCGGACCGCAGCGCGTCGAGCGCGGCGAGCATCGCCACGATCGGCCCCTTGTCGTCACTCGCCGAGCGTCCGTAGATGCGCCACTCCGGATCGATCTCGCCGTCGAGCGCGGACCAGGGGAGATCGCGGGTCCCGGAGCGGAGGACCGGCGACCAGGGGTCGCTCCGCCAGCCGTCGCCGGGCGGCTGGCCGTCGTAGTGCGCGTAGAAGACGACGGTGCGCTCCGCCCCGGCGACGTCGAGCGCTCCGAAGACGGCCGGCGGTGCCCCCGCCACCCGGAGCAGCTTGGCCTCGACGCCGCGCCGCTGGAGCATCGCCACGAGGTGCGCTGCGTTGCGCTCGATGTTCTCCCGGTCGCTCGCGACGTTCGGGAGCTCGAGCAGCGAACGCAGCTCGGCCAAGATCGGCCGCTCGTTGGCGCGGCGCCAGTCGCGCACCGTCTGGAGCAGGTCGGAGCCGTGGCAGGGGGTGGCGAGGAGGAGAACGAGAGCGAGGAGGGCGCGCATGCCGCGGAGGATAAGCCACCCCGCGGCGGTTGCCTCGCCGCGGCGGTGCCTAGTCCGCGCGGGGCGGCGCGCCGGAGGCGGCCTCGTCCTGCAGCCTCGCGAGGTTCCGCTCGAGGCTCGCGCGGTGGGGCAGATCGAAGCGGGTCGCGAGCTCCACCGCCCGCTGGGCCGCGCGCAGGGCCTCCTCCGGACGCGCGGCCTGAGCGAGCGCTTCGGCGAGGCTGTCCCAGGCGTTCGCGGAGCTCGGGTTCTCGCGCGCCGCGCGCTCGAACACGGCGATCGCTGCGGCCACGCGCTCGCTGCCGAGGAGCCGGTAGCCGACTTCGTTGAGCGCCGCCTCGGGCACGGCGACCGGCGTGCCGAGCCGCGTCGACAGCGCGGCGTAGTGGGCTTCGACGGCGGGCAGCCCTTCGGCGGCCAACTTCTCGGGTGCCGCGTAGCCGGCGTAGAGCTGCCGCAGCCCGTCGATCAGGGCGAGCAGCGGCAGCGCCGAGTGCGTCTCCTCGGGGAAGGCGCGGACCGCCGCGCGCAGGGAGCCGGGCGCGGCGGCGGCGAAGGCGCGCGCGAGACGCAGGTCGTCGGCCAACGCGTCCTCGGCGTCGTCGCCGTAGGCGAAGTAGGCGAACCGCGCCGGGCGACCGGCGCGCGGCAGCGCGGACTCGAGCTCGCGGATCGGCAGCTGGCCGTCCCAGTCCAGGCTCGGGGCCAGGGCCAGATAGGCATGAAAGTCGGCCGGATGCGTCGCCAGCTGATGCAGGACGTATTGGCCGCTCGCCGAATGCCCGGCGAGGATCCGGAACGGCGCCGTGCGGTAGTCGCGCTCGATGCGCGGCACCAGCTCGGTCGCCAGGAAGCGGGTGAAGTTGGCGGCACCGCCGCCGCCGATCCAGGCCTGCGGCCAGTCGGTCTGGGTGAAGTCGCGCACGCGCACCGCGCTGTGGATCGAGACCACGATCAGCTCGGGCAGCTGGCCCTGTGCCGTCAGGAAGTCGCTCGACGCGACCGCGTGCGCGCCGTGTGTCTGGCCATCGAGCAGGTAGAGCACCGGATAGTGGCGCTCCATCGCCCAGGCGTAGCTCGCGGGCAGCGTGACCTCGACGTGGCGGGTTTCGCCGAGCGCCGTCGAGGCGATGTCGAGGAGGGCCGGACCTTTCGCCGCCGCCGGCAGCGCGCCGGCGAACAGGACGAGCGACCAGAGCGCGCAGTTCAGCCGACGGGCGCGGGAGAGCATCTACGGATCCTCCTCGTCAGGAAAGGTGAGGCGCCCAGGGCGCCGCGTCGGTAGAGGGTACCCGAACTCGCCGCCGCGGTTACAGCAACCAGCTGCTCCGGAGCGGGGGCAGAGCATCGCGCAGGCAAAGCTCGCCTTTCGACAGGCCTGCTGCCCGAGGGGCTCGCCGGCGGCTCCATTCAGGCTGCGGCGAGCGGCGGCCGCTCCGGCCATCGACGCGCGTCGAGGCCGAAGAGCAGGAGCCAGAGGGCGAGCGCGAACTGGCCGATCGCGGCCGGGATCAGGACCCAGGAAACGACCACCGCGGCGATCTCCGGCTCGACGTACGGTAGGTAGGCCGCCCCCGCCGCCGCGACCAGCAGGCCGAGCGCGCGCGGCAGAAAACGGGCGCGGCAGACCAGAATGCCGATCGCCAGCAGGTACAGTCCGAGGAAGACCAGGCCGACGTTGTGGAAGCCGATCGAGCGCAGCCGCAGGAGCAGGTGCGCCAGGGCCGGCACGGAATCCGCGCCGATCCCCAGCGCCTCCGGACGCTCGAGAACCCGCAACGCCGCCAGGTGGAGGAACGCGGTCACCGCATGCACGGCCACCGAGACCGTTCCGAACAGCAGCGCGCAACGCGCTAGCCCCGCGCTCAGCGGGCGGACGAGGTCGTGCACGAGAGCGATGAACCCCAGAAAGGTCGCGAAGGCGACCAGGTCGGCGGCGAAGCCGAGTCGAAAGAGCCCCGGGTGGGCGAGCAGGTTGGCGGCGGTCGCCGCGGCGTCGTCAGCGACGATGAGGCGTCGGCGGGCGGCGATCTCGACGACCATCCTTGCGGTGATCGAGACCAGGTAGAGGAGCCCGGCGAGCCGGGCCTGGCGGCGTGCTGCGACGGCGGACAGCTCCATGATTGCCTCCGAAACGCTACGAGAAGACCGGATCGGACACGGGCGCGTTGCTCGCGGGCGGGTCGGGCGGAGCGGCGGGCGAGCCGAGGCCGGGAAGCTCGATCGGACGCCGCCGACGGCGCAGGCGCCAGAGCCAGAAGAGCATCGCGGCGAGGACGACGAGGATCGGCAGCGCCTGGAGCGCTGGGATGCGCAGCGCATTCGGGATCACCTTCGCCTGACCGATGAAGAACGAGAGCGCGGCCACGAAGAGCGCGAAGCAGATCCTCCAGAGATGGCGGCGCAGGCGCGCCGCGCCGCGCGGTGGACCCGAGCGCAGGAGCCGCAGGTCGCCGAAGGCAGCAAGCATGCCGACGACGCCGAAGAGGAAGAAAGGAAAGGCGGGCATCCCCTCCCGCGTCCCTCCGGCGGCGATCGCCTGGAAACCGAAGAGCAGGTCCGTGGCGCCAACGCCGAACGCCACGGTGAGTAGCGCCAGGTGGAACGGCCGCGAGGGTCCGGCCGGGCGGAGCGTCGTCACCGCGGTCACTGCGAGGTAGGCGGTGAGCAACGCCGCCGGAACGTTGATCGCCGGCGCCACGCCGCGCACCGCGGCGATCGTGCCGCCGGTGGCGCACATGGCGAGCATCGCGTAGAGGAAGCTCCGGCCGCTGCGGCGGTGGAGGTCGCGCCCCTTGGGCGCGAAGAGGGCGACGTATCCGACCAGCAGGCCGATGGCGCCGGCGACGATGTGCAGGACCAGCGTGATGGCCATGAGACCTCCGTGAAAGGATCAGCTCGGCTCGCGCCGTCGACGCAGGCGCGTCGCGGCGACCAAGCAGAGCGCGGCGAGGACCAGGCCCCCCCAGAGGCCGGGGGTCGCGAGAAAGCGGCCGGGAGAGAGCTGGTCGATTCCCTCCAGGTGCCCCGGATCGACGGCGAAAGCCCGCTGCATCGCGCCGGTCACGCGCCAGCCGAGCCAGTGGCCGAATCGCGCGCTGTCGGCGACGACGCGCTCGAGGGCGACCAGCGCGAACGGCGGCAGCACCGCCCAGAGCAGCGGCAGGCGCCGCGCCCAGGCCGACACCAGCAGCAGCCAGGCGTAGATCGGCGCGAACCAGAGCGCGTGGACCGCCAGGCCATAGGCCATGATCACCGGCTCCTGCAGCCAGTGGACCTCCCGCCAGAGGAGCGCCGGGCCAACGCCGCGCGCCGCGAAGACGAGGGTGCCGAAGAGCAGCAGCAGGACGAAGACCGTCAGGCTGAGCAGCAGCGCGATCGAGGGGAGGACGGCCATCGGGACGACGGCCTTGGCCAGCACCGTGGTTCGGTCGGAGACCGGCAAGGACTTCCAGAAGAGATAGCTACGGTCGCGCCGCTCGCCGTGGAGCGCGTCCAGAGCGTAGAAGAGGCCGATCAGGAAACAGGCGAGCATGATCGGCGCGGGCGCCATGCCGAAGGGCAGGGTGACGCGGGCGTGCCGTTCGACGGCATCGAGTGTTTCGCGGAAGTGGCTCGCCGAGCGGGCGACCGGCACCAGCGAGCCCAAGAGCACCAGACCGGCGACGGCGACCGGTCCCCACGTCACCGAGCGGTTCTCCCACAGCTCCCGACGCAGCGACCAGGCGAAGGGCCGCGTGCGCCGCGCGATGGGCTCGGGCGGCGCGGGCCGTTCGAGAAGGTCCGGCGCCTCGAGCGCGTTCATGCGGCGGCTCCGGCGGCCGCGGCGCTCTCGCGCCCCATGACGGCGACGAACAGGTCGGCGACGCTCGGCGTGCGCACCTCGCCCAGGACCGCCAGGCGCTCGCGCTCGACGCCGTCGAAGAGCAGCACCCCCTTGCCGAACAGCTGGCGCTCGTGGATCGGGCCCAGCGCCCGCGCGGCGGCGAGCTCTCCGGGGCCCGCCTCGAGCTCTGCGAAGCGGGCGGCGATCTGGTCCATGGTGCCATCGAGAACGATCCGCCCGCGCCGCAGGAAGGCTAGATCGGTGAGCACGTCCTCGATCTCCTCGACCTGATGGGTGGTGACGACGATCGTCCGGCGGCGCTCGAAGAAGTCGGCGAGCAGGGTGTCGTAGAACTGCTTGCGATAGAGGATGTCGAGACCGAGCGTCGGCTCGTCGAGCACCAGCAGACGGGCGTCGATCGCCAGGACCAGCGCCAGGTGGAGCTGGGTGACCATCCCCTTCGAGAGCTCGCGCACCCGGCTCCCGCGCCGGATGTCGCTCTGGTCGATCAGCGCTTCGGCGCGGGCACGCTCGAAGCGCGGATGGACCCCTTCGACGTAGTCGAGCGCCTGGCAGACCCGCATCCAGCGCGGCAGCACGGCGACGTCGGCGATGAATGTCGCGTCGGCGAGCAAGCGGTCGCGCTCCGCCCAAGGGTCGTGGCCGAGCACCTCGAGCTCCCCCTCGACCGGGACGAGGCCGAGCAGGGCGTGGAGCACCGTCGTCTTGCCGGCGCCGTTGGGGCCGATCAGGCCGAGAATGCGCCCCGCCTCGACCCGCAGGTCGACGCCGTCGAGCGCGACGGCGGTACCGAACCGCTTGCGCAACCCACGGGCCTCGATGCAGACCATGGCCTCAGCCCTCCTCCTCGTCGCCCCGCTCGACGGTCTCCTCTGGCGCCGTCTCGAGCAGCTCCCGCACCGACAGGCCGAGGCGGCGGATCGAGTCGGAGACCCGCGGCCACTGCTCGGCCATGAACTTCGCGCGCTCGGAAGCGAGCAGTCGCTCGCGCGCCCCGATGGCCACGAACAGGCCGATCCCACGCCGCTTCTCGACCAAGCCCTCGTCGGCGAGCTCCTGGTAGCCCTTGAGCACGGTCAACGGGTTCACGCGGTAGTCCGCCGCCACCTGCCGCACCGAGGGGAGCGGATCGCCCTCACCGAGCGCCCGGTCGAGGATCCGCTCGACCACCAAGTCGCGCAGTTGCCGGTAGATGGGTTGGTTGTCGTTCCAGTCACGATCCACAGATCCGCCGCTCTGGTGTTGTAGTTAACCATAACACCAAGCGAAAAGCAAGAGGCCCGTCGAGGCCCTCCGCGCATCTTCAGGTGCGGCGGGCCGCGCGGGCCCCGTAGTCGATCCGTACTAAATTCGACGCCACGAGAAGGAGGAGCTCATGACCTTCGCATCCGGCGCGGCGCGCCTCGCGGCCGTACTCGGCGTCCTGATGCTCGCGGCCTGCCCGGGTCCCCGCCCCCAGGTGCTCGCCGAGTTCGACGAAGACAACGTCTTCTCGGCGGAAGACCCGGACAGCTCGGGCACCTTGAGGCGGGTCTTCGAGTGTCTGCAGAAGGGGCGCCAGGGCGAGTGCGTGCAGCGGAAATGCACGCAGGGCCCGGGCGGCGCGGAGTTCGATTGCGAGAGCTACGCCGCCGCCTGCGTCAAAGCCGGCTACCACTGGTCCGGCACGAGAGAGTCGGGGGTCTGCTCCGTGGTGCTCTGAAGCGCCGGTCGCGGCACCGCTCAGCAACTCCAGGTCAGAGCGCGTCCGATTCGGGAGCGGTTGGCTGCCGCGGGAAACTCTTCCCCGGCCGCGTCGCCGCGGACCGTCCTCGCCGCCGGCGCCGCTCAGAGAACGGGCCGAGAAGGTGCAAGGTCCGGGAAGGTGCCAGCCACTTGGCAAGATACAGATTCTCAGTGACCCGCGAGGCGGGTGGCACCTGTTCGGCTCGAGCCATCGGCGAGTGACTCCCGGACGAGCCTCTTCACCCAGGGCTGAGTCGAAGGCCAAGAGGTGGCAGGAGATACCGCCAAGAAACCTGCCGCCGCCCGGCAGCGGAGTCGAGGCGCAGCGTGGCCTGGCGGCCGGCGACGCCGCTGCTCGAGCTGGTGATCTCTGGCGCCCCGGTGTCGACCTTTCTCTCCGCGAGTGCGGGAGGACTCTCGCCTCGGCAGAGCGCGCTCGCGGGGAGCAGGTCACGGCAGCACCCATGGCCTGTCTCCTTCTCGCCGCCGTTTGCGTTCGGGCTAGTGCGGCCGGTTGTCGCCGGGGGAGCCGCCGGGCTGGCGGTTCGGCCCGAGAGGGCCCCACGACCGAGTCATGAGGAGGCGAATCGATGAACACCTTTCGTTTCTGGCGCGCCATGGCGGGTTGCGTCGGCGTCGTGCTCGGCGGCGTCGCCTGCGGCGGCGGCGGGAGCGCGATCGATGCCCAGACGGCACCCATCGAGGCGTGGCGGAGCTACTGCGTCGCGACCTTCCCGCAGGGCTTCGAGTCGCCGGCAACCGCCTTCTCCCGCGGCTTCACGGCCAACGCCGGCGACGAGTACCTGATCGCCCGCTTCTTCGGCTTCGACGGCAGGAGCACGACGACGCTGCTCTTGCTGACGCCAGCCGGTCCGCAGGACTACGACCTGCGGCTCGAAGGCGGGGCGGCGCTTCCCTACACGACCTCCTGCGACCTCGAAAACACCAACGAGCACCTGGCCGTGTTCGCCACCACGACGCTCTTCCGGGAGGCGACGCTCGCGACACCGCTCTGCGAGCTGCCGGCCGGCACCGTCCGCCCGCTGAACGCCGAAGCGGCCTCCGGCCATTCGCTGGCCGACGCCGCCGCCGGCGGCGACGCGCTCGTCTACGAGATCAGCCTCAATGCCCTCGGCGCCGAGTGCGCCGGCGCCGAGACCGGCTTCGCCCGCGTCCCGCCGGTAACGGTCCGCGACACCTCGACCCACCTCGTCCCGATCCGGACCATCCTCGGCCCGGCCTGAGGAGGCGAAGCGGTCTTTGGACGGGAGAGAAGGCTGAGCAGGGGCGGCCGACGGCGTCGAGGAGCGGGACGGGGATGACCCGTCCTGCGGGACGAGTCGAGTCGATTGCGGAGCCCACGGCGCCCCGCGCCGACCTCCCTTCGAACGGCTACGGGGTGGTGAGGCCGGCGAGGGCGCCGTGCGCCTCGCGGGCGGCTTCGGCGAGAGCGCGCATCGCCAGCCGCCAGGGGATCGGGCCGTGGCTGATGCGGGCGGCGCCGAGCGCCGCGAGGCGAACGAGCGAGGGCCCGTCTGGCCGGGCGAAGAGGTTGACCGGCAGCGGCGAGGCGGCGCAGAGCCGGGCCATGTGCGCCTCGTCCGCGAGGCCGGGGACGAAGAAACCGTCGGCCCCGGCGGCGGCCCAGGCCGCCGCCCGCTCGAGAGCGGCGTCGACCAGAGCGTCGCCCTGCTCGGCGGCGGGCGTCACCAGGAAGAGGTCGGTGCGGGCGTTGACGAAGCAGGGGAGGCCGAAGCGTTCGCCCGCCGCGCGCGCCGCGCGAACCCGCGCCGCGCTCTGAGCGACGGTGAAGAGCTCCGCGGTGCCGAGGACCCGGTCCTCGAGATTGCAGCCGACGGCTCCGGCCGAGAGGGCGAGAGTGACCGTCTCGAATACCGCTTCGGGGCTGGCGCCGTAGCCCGCCTCGAGGTCGACCGACACCGGCAGGTCGACCGCGCCGACGATGCGCTCGAGGTTGGCGAGGGCGAGGTCGAGCGGGATCTTCTCGCCGTCCTCGTAGCCGTGCGCGGAGGCGACCGGATGGCTGCCCGTGGCGAGCGCCCGCGCGCCGGCGCCGGCCACCGCGCGCGCCGAGCCCGCATCCCAGACGTTGAACAGGACGAGCGGCGATCCCGGAACGTGCAGGCGCGCGAAGGCGCGCGCCTGTTCGAGCTGGTCGGCCATGGCCTCCCCCTCTCTCGAGCCGCGGCCACTCTCTCACTCCTCCGATCCGCGCGCCAGGCGCGGGCCAGATGCCGAGCGCGTGCGGCGACTGGATCCTCCCGCGACGGGTGCGAGCGCGGCGACCTGCACATCCGGTCGAGCCGCAACCCTCCGAGCTGGATCGATCCGCCAGAAGCCGGGCACCGACAGCTCGGAAGGTGGGCGCCCCGACTCGACCCGCGCAGCAGAACCCGGTGGCGACCCAGGGTCTCGACCGTCAGCCGCCGCGGCGGACGGACCATGAAGGTGCCAGCCGGACCATGAAGGTGCCAGCCACTTTGCAAGATGCTGATTCTCAGTGAGTTGCGAAGCGGCTGGCACCTCTTCGGTATCTGCTCGAATGGGGACGCAGGGCGCCCAGCGCGCCGCGTCGTTAGGGGTACCGGAGCTCGCCCCTCCGGTTACCGCCCGAGTCTGCTCCCCCCCCCGGGGATGCGGTAGGTGGCCCACTCGGTGGGGAGTTCCCGCGCACGGGGGCGGAAACCGTTTGCGGCCAGCCTTTACCCCCAGATTCGACGAGTCGGCTGTCGAGCTTGCATATCGTTTAACAATATGCTTAGTATTGTTTAACGATACGCCGGAGACCCCGCCATGACCCGCACCAGCGCCCACGCCCTCGCCCTCGCCCGCCCGGTCACCCGGGGCCTGATCGTCCTCAATGTCCTGTATGCCCTGGTCATCGCGGGGCTGCTGGTCTCGAGCTTCTTCATCGCGGATTGGCCGGCGCGGCCGCTCGGCTTCGACATGGTGAACGCGCACCCGCTGGTCGGCCAGGGGCTGCGCGCGATCGTGGTCGTCGGCCTGGTCGGCGCGGCGATCGCGCACACGATCCTGCGGCGGCTGCTGGCGATCGTCGAGACCGTGCGCGACGGCGACCCGTTCATCCTTGAGAACGCCGAGCGTCTGACCCAGATCGCGTGGCGCGTGCTGGCGCTCGAGCTGCTGCGCCTGGTCGTCGCCGCGATCGCGGCGGCGGTGTGGGAGGCGGGGCGCATCGACGCGTTCTCGTTCGCGCCGTGGCTCGCGGTGCTGCTGCTGTTCGTGCTCGCCGGCGTGTTCGCGCACGGCGCGCGCATGCGGGCCGACCTCGAAGGCACGGTGTGACGTGCCGATCCTGGTGCGCCTCGACGAGAAGCTGCACGAGCGGCGCATGACGCTCACCGAGCTGGCCGCGCGCGTCGACATCACCGTCGCCAACCTGTCGATCCTCAAGACCGGCAAGGCCCGGGCGATCCGCTTCTCCACCCTCGACTCGATCTGCGCCGCGCTCGACTGCCAGCCGGGCGAGCTGCTGGAGTTTCGCCGCGAGGTCCCGGGGCAGGACGCCCTGCCTCCGGGACCCGACCCGGCCACCGCCAACCCGGAGAAATGATCATGGACTTCGCCCGCGCCTTCCGCTCCGATCCGCTTCGCCACGAGGGCGTGCGCCCCATCCAGATCTGGGGCCTGCGGCTCTTCTATCTCCTCATGCTGCTGTTCGTCGCGCCGACCGCCTGGCGGGTGCTGCTGTCGCACCAGGGGGAGTGGGCGCCGCTGTCCGCGGTCGCCTGGTCGGTGTGGGCCACCTACCCCGGCCTCGCGCTCTTCGGCCTCTTCCAGCCGCTGCGCTGGCTGCCGCTGCTGTTCTTCACCCTCGGCTACAAGTCGATCTGGCTCGCCTTCGTCGCGGCGCCGCTCTGGTCGGCCGGGACGCTGGCGGGCTCGGCCGCGCAGCCGATCGCCGAGTCCTTCCTCGCCCTGCCGCTGCTGGCGCTGGTGATCCCGTGGGGCTACGCCTGGCGCACGTTCGTCCGCGGGGCGCGGCCGGCGCAGTTGCCGTCGCACCCGGGACGAGAGGGCTAGTCCACGAGGAGCGCCCACCGGCTGACCGTCGCGGCGTGGGTCGCCTTCGTGCCAGGGCGCAGACGACTTCCTGCATCTGGCGATCGAGCGGATCAGCCGCTCTTCCGGCCCCGGATCGGAATGCGGCGCCGCGGGCGCGTGGTAGCCTTTTTTCGGGAGATCGCGCCCATGTCGAGCCAAGCCGGGGCGGTAGGGCCCGCGAGCCGGAGCGCCGACGGACAGACGCCTGTCGCCGACCGCATCCGGGAGCGCATCCGCAAGGCGCGCGGCCGCTTCCGCGCCAACGACAACATCGCCGCCTACATCGAGGACGGGGAGCTCGAGCAACTCCGGCTGGAGGTCGCCGCGAAGCTCGAGGAGGTGCTGAAGGCGCTCGTCATCGACACCGCGGGCGACCACAACACGCGGGAGACGGCCCGCCGCGTGGCCAAGATGTACCTCAACGAGGTCTTCGCGGGCCGCTACGGAACGCAGCCGCCGGTGACCGAGTTCCCGAACGTGGGCCGGCTGAACGAGCTCATGATCGTCGGTCCGATCAACGTGCGGAGCGCCTGCTCCCACCACCTCTGCCCGATCATCGGCCGGGTCTGGGTCGGCGTGATGCCCAACGAGCACTCCGCCCTCATCGGCCTCTCGAAGTACGCCCGCCTCGTGGAGTGGGTGATGGCCCGGCCGCAGATCCAGGAGGAGGCGATCACCGAGGTCGCCGAGCTCCTGCAGGACAAAATGCAACCCGACGGCCTCGCCGTCGTGATGGAGGCCGACCACTACTGCATGAAGTGGCGCGGCGTGAAGGACTCGGACTCGAAGATGACGAACAGCATCATGCGCGGCTCGTTCCTGAAGAACCCGGACCTCCGGCGCGAGTTCCTCTCGCTGCTGGCGGGCCGGATGAAGTAGGGAGAGAAGAAATGCTCGTCCGCCTCCTCTACGCCAGCCGCGCGAACGCCCCGGTCGACGACGCCCTCGTCGCCTCGATCCTCGAGCAGGCCGCCGCCTACAACGCGGCGCACGGCCTCACCGGCGTCCTCTGCACCTCCTCCGAGGGGAAAGTCTTCCTCCAGGTGCTCGAGGGGGGCCGCGCCGTGGTCAACGAGCTCTACAACCGCATCGTGCGCGACCCGCGCCACAAGGACGTCACTCTTCTCGACTACGCCGAGATCGGCGAGCGGCGTTTCGCGACCTGGCGGATGGGCGTCGTGAACCTGAACCGGGTCAACCTGGGCACCGTCCTGAGGTTCTCGGAGACCGCGGTCCTCGACCCGTTCGCGATGAGCGGCAAGGCGGCCCTCGCCCTCCTGGAAGAGCTGATGGCGAGCGCGGCGATCGTCAGCCGCGACGGTTCGTAGCCGCTGCCCCTGCCAGAGCGCGGCCGGGGCGCCGCTCGCCCTCCAGAGATCGGCCCCGGTCTGCGATGCCCTGGAGCATCCGCCGGAGCTGGAGAGCGCGCAGCGGTCCGGCGCCGTGCCCGTAACGGAGACCGCCGTCGCTCGAAGGAGTCCACTCGATGAGCCTTGCCAGAATCGCTTCGACCTACCTGCTGACCACGGTGTTCTTCTTCGCCGTCGACATGCTCTGGCTCGGAGTCGTGGCGAAGGGTTTCTACCAGAAGCAGCTCGGCCCGATCCTCTCCGAGCAGGTCAACTGGGCGGCAGCGCTCGCCTTCTATCTTCTCTTCGTCGGCGGGATCTTGCTCTTCGTCGTCTTTCCCGCCCTCGAAAGCGGGTCCCTGCGCCGGGTGGTGGTGTTGGGCGCTCTCTTCGGTCTCGTAACCTATGCGACCTATGACCTGACCAATCTCGCCACCCTGCGGGGGTTCCCGCCCCTTGTCGCCGCTGTCGACATGGCTTGGGGAATGGTCCTGACGGGAACCGTGGCGGCCGTGGGTTTCTTCCTCGCCCGGAGGCTGGGCTGAACGCGGCGGCGACGGGGGGGGGCAGGGCCCGAGGCAGCAAGGAGGCAGCGTCAGAATGCAAGGCACTTTGCACGCCGTCTCGAGCAGTAGCCGTGGCTTCATGATCGGGCTGTCGTCCAGGAGCCTGGCCGGCGCGACGCTGGTTGCTACCGGATTGGCCCTGACCGCCTGTGTGCCGATCGGCCGGCCCGCCGTACCGATGCGCACCCTCGAGCTCGTCAAGGGTGATGAGAGCCGGTGTCTCGCGGTCCTCTTGCCGGGACGACTGAACGCCCCCGAGAAGTTTGCCGAGGCCGGCTTCGCGAGCGCCGTGGCGGCGCGGAGTCTGGCCCTCGATCTCGTGGCGGTCGATGCCCATTTCGGCTACTACCGGGACCGATCGGTGGTCGAGCGTCTGCGTCTCGACGTCGTGGCACCGGCGCGCGCTGCCGGGTACGACACGATCTGGCTGGTCGGCAGCTCGCTCGGGGGGATCGGCGGCCTGCTCTACCTGAAACACCACCCAGAGGACCTGGCGGGCGTGTTCGTCCTGGCCCCCTACCTCGGCCCGGAGGAGGTGATCGACGAGATCGCGGCGGCGGGTGGGCCGGCCCGCTGGCGGCCCCCGAGTCGAGTCGACGACGACGATGTCGGCCGGGAGCTGTGGAGTTGGTTGGCGCCCTGGCTGGCGGGCGAACAGAAAGTCCCATTGCACCTCGGCTGGGGCACCGCGGACGCCTTCGACCGCTCCAACCGCCTGCTGGTGAGCGCGCTGCCGCCCGAGCGGGTCTACACCCATCCCGGGGGGCACGACTGGAAGGTCTGGGAGAGCCTCTGGGAAGCCTTCCTGGATCGCGAAGAACCCTGCCGGCGGCAGCGATGACGGCGCTACGCAGCCGCGGCCGACGACGCGGCTTGCGACCTGGCGTCGCGGGCCCTGCCGGAGGGTACGCCGGCTAACCCTGCGCCTGCAGCGCGGTGATCACGCCGATGTCGGCGAGGTCCTGCCAGGAGCAGCCGCGCGAGACGTCGTTGACCGGCCGGGCGAGGCCCTGGAGGACCGGCCCGATCGCCTGCGCGCCGCCCAAGCGCTCGGTGATCTTGTAGGCGATGTTGCCGGCGTCGAGATCCGGGAAGACGAAGACGTTGGCGCGGCCCTCGAGCGGGCTGTCGGCGCACTTCTTGGCGGCGACCGCCGGCACGATCGCGGCATCGAACTGCAGCTCGCCGTCGGCGAGTAGATCGGGCTCCGCCTCGCGGCAGAGGCGCGCCGCCTCGCGCGCCTTGTCGACGAGGGGATGGGTGGCGCTGCCGCGGGTGGAGAAGGAGAGAAAAGCGACCCGCGGTGCGTGGCCGAAGGCGCGGGCGGTGGCGGCGGTGGCGCGGCCGATCTCGGCGAGCGTCGCGGCGTCGGGGTCGATGTTGACCGAGCAGTCGGCGTAGAAGTAGACCTTCTCCGACCAGGTCATGAGGAACACCGAGGAGACGCGCCGGAAGCCGGGCTTCATGCCGATCACCTCGAAGGCGGGCAGGAACGGCTTGGTCTCGCTGTCGAGGCCGGAGACCATCCCCTCGGCCTCGCCGGCGCGCACCAGCAGGGCGCCGAAGTAGTGGCGCTGACGGGCGCGCGCGGCGGCGAGCTCGGGGGTGGCCCCCTTGGCGCGGCGCAGGTCGAGGTAGAGCTCGGCCAGGCGCGCGGTCTCCGGGTCGGACTCCGGATCACGGAGGGTGACGCCCGCGAGCGACAGATCGTGGGCTTGGGCGGCGGCGCGGATCGCGGCCTGCGGGCCGAGCAGGGTCGGTTGGGCGAGGCCCTCGGCGGCGAGGAAGGCGGCGGCGCGCTGGGCGCGCTCGTCATGGCCTTCCGGGTAGACGATACGGGCGCCGCGACCGCGGACCCGGGCGCGGGCGGCTGCGATGAGGTTCATGGTGGGGTCCTTTCGGAAACGGCGGCTCCGGACGGAGCCGCACCCGCCATTCTACTTGCCGCGCCGCGGCAAAGGCCCTACCATGCCCCCATGAACATCCTCGTGCTCAATTGCGGCAGCTCTTCGCTCAAGTTCCAGGTCATCTCGACCGACCTCGAGGTGATCGACCGCAACGAGGATCGCGCGCTGGCGCGGGGTGTCGTCGAGCGCATCGGCAGCGAGGCGCTGATCACCCTGCGCGCCGAAGGCAAGCCGGCGGTGCGGCGCGCCGCGCCGCTGCGCGACCACCGGCTCGCCCTCGACCACGTGCTGCGCTGGCTGGTCTCGCCGGAGTCCGGAGTGCCGGGCATCCAGTCGCTCGCCGACATCCACGCCATCGGCCATCGCATCGTCCACGGCGGCGAGAAGCTGACCCGCTCCGTGGTCATCGACGAGGCGACGATCGCCCAGATCGAGGACTGCATCGACTTGGCGCCGCTGCACAATCCGGCCAACTTGAAGGGCATCTATTCGGCGCGCGAGCTGTTCGGACCCGGCGTCCCGCAGGTCGCGGTGTTCGACACCTCGTTCCACTCGACGATGCCGCCGGAGTCGTTCCTCTACGCCATCCCCTACCAGCTCTACGTCCGTCACAAGGTGCGTCGCTATGGCTTCCACGGCACCTCGCACCGCTACGTCGCCTACCGCTACCGCCAGCTTTCCGGCAAGACCCACGAGGAGACGAACATCGTCACCGTCCACCTCGGCAACGGCTGCTCGGTGTGCGCCATCCGCGCCGGCGAGTCGATCGACACCTCGATGGGATTGACGCCGGTCGAGGGCCTGGTGATGGGCACCCGCTGCGGCGACATCGACGCCTCGGTGCTGGAGTTCCTGCACCACAAGGAGGGGATGTCGTTCGAGGAGCTCGACGGGTTGCTCAACAAGCGCTCCGGGCTGCTCGGCATCTCGGGCCTGACCAACGACATGCGCGATCTGCTGGAGGAGGAGAGTGAGCACCAGGACCGCCGCGCGCACCTGGCGATCGAGATCTTCTGCCTGCGGGTGAAGAAGTACCTGGGCTCGTATCTGGCGCGCATGAACGGCGCCGACGCGATCGTCTTCACCGGCGGCATCGGCGAGAACTCGCCCGACGTGCGCGCGCGCATCTGCCGCGACCTGGAGTTCTTGGGCATCGCCCCCGACGCCGAGCGCAACGCGGCGGCTGTCGGCGGCCAGGAGGGGGAGATCGGGACGGCGGAGAGCCGCGTCAAGCTCTATGTCATCCCTACCAACGAGGAGCTGCTGATCGCCCGGGACACCCTGCGCTGCGTGCGCAACGTGCCGCGCCGCTGGTGAGCGGCGGCCCGGCGGGCGGGAGCTTGGGCAGCCGATGGCCGGCGCCGGCTGCCACACTTAGACCGGAAAGCTCCGCGGACTCGCCCGAACCCATCGGCTCGTGCGGCGCGCGCGCGAGCGTCACGGCACCCAGGAGGACCAGAAGTCCCGGTTGCCGCTGTCGAAGCCGTCGGCGAAGAGCGCACCGTAGAGGATCGTCTGCGCGCCGCCGTCCGAAGCGGTGCCCGCCGTCTCGAACGGCGCGCCGATCGCGAGATCGGCGTGGCCGTCACCGTCGAAGTCACCCGCCGCGAGGGCCCACGAGAAGTTCTTGGAGTGCTCGTTGGCGTTGCCGGGGAAGCCCTCCAGGCCGGCGGTGATGCCGCGGCAACGGTTCGCCAGGAGTCCGCTCGGAGATCCCATGATCACGGTCGCGTGGCCGTCCGCCGTGCCGGTGATGACCTCGTGGGGGGCACCGATCGCCAAGTCGTCGTGGCCGTCACGGTCGAAATCGCCGGCAGCGAGCGAGAATCCGAACTCGTCGCCGGCCTCGGAGCTCTCGCCGGCGAAGATGCTGCTCTGCGAGAAGCGGACCGAACGGGACAGATCGAAGCCTCCGGGGGCGCCATAGGCGACCGAGACCTCGCCGGAGTTGAAACCTCCTCCGCTCGTGCCGGCCTCCTCCCAACGGGCGCCGAGCCGCGCGTGCGGTCGTGGCGTCGGGTGCTCGGCAGGCGCCGGGACGATGCGTGAGCGTAGGGGTGTCGGGCGGGTTCACGACGGCCCCCCCGCGGATTCCGAAGATCCGGTGCTCGACCGGAATGCGGAGGCGTTCACGGCATGAATCCGTCCCGTCCGCAGTTGCCGGATGAGTACGGCCTCCACGGCGTCGACGCCGTCGACACAGACGATCTCGGCGTTCGTCATGACCGCGACTCGGCCCCTGACGCCGTCCACGGCGCTGCCGAGCGCACGACGGAGCTGGCGCGCGGTGCGGGCGTCGCCCGTGCGCATCACGACGAGAATGCGCTGACCGTCCCGGATCGCCTCGAGCGCGACGGCGAGAAGAGCGTCGCCTCGACCGCAGAGAACGAGATCGACGGTCCGACTCACGACGTCGGACTTGCCGTGGCGGGGCCACCGCGCTCGAAGGGCCCGCTCAGCGGGCGCAGGAACGCCTCGCGCTGGCGCAGCTCGGACGGCGTAGGCCCCGGCGGTCGCGCGGTCGCGAGCGTCGCGACGTAGCGGCCTTCCGCCGCCGTCCGCGGCCCGAGGCCGACTGCGGTCGCCGCGTCCGCTCCGTGGATCATCGTCATCGCGTGGCCGCAAGCGGACAGGAGGGCGACCGCGGTCGCGGTCGCCAGGACCGGCAGGGTCAGGGACCTCCTACGCATCGTCGTCTCCGGACAACAGCGCGGCGTGGTCGCCGCGGTGTGTCGGAAAGACTAGAGACCGCGGCGGACTCGGAGATTGAACGCAGCTGCCGGAGTTCTTGAACGAATCGGCCGAAGGCGTCGCGCCGCGCCGGCCGGCGCGGGCGCTGTTAGGATGCCGGCTTGCCCGAGCCCCGGAGTCCGGAGCCGTATCGCTGGTTGAGCGTCCCGCGCTGGTACCTGTGGGAGGGCGGTTTCCTGCTCGCGGCCAGAGCCCGGGGGGTCGTGCCGTCGCACGCGCACCACGCGATCCAGGTCGTCGTCGCGCTCGACGGGGCCGTCGCCATCTGCGGCCGCGACGGGGAGTGGCAGGAGAGTGGGGGCGTCGTCGTGCGGTCGGACGCCGAGCACTCGTTCGACTGCAATGGCGCGCTCGGCGTCATGCTGTTCGTCGATCCGGAGTCGAGCGAGGGCGCCTGGCTGTCCGCCACGCTGCGCCGCGACATCACGCCCATCGCCGAGGCGCGGCTCGCGGCGATCCGCGAGGAACTGCTGCCGTTCGTCGACCGGCCCGAGGAGATCGACGACGTCGCCCACCTCGTGCGTCGCGCAGTGAACGGGCTGCGGCCCGGCGCGGTGCCGGTGCGGCGGCTGGATCCGCGCGTGACGAAGGTGCTCGCGGCGATCCGCGCTTCCGACGACCTGCGGATTTCGCTCGACAAGGCGGCGGGGATGGCCTTTCTGTCGCCCACCCGCTTCGCTCATCTCTTCAAGGAGCAGGTAGGTTTGCCGTTCAGCCGCTACATGCTCTGGCGCAAGCTGACGCGGGCCATGGTCGCGATCGGTTCCGAGCGGACGATCGCGGCCGCCGCCCACGCGGCGGACTTCGCCGACGCCGCGCACTTGACGAGGACCTTCTACCAGATGGTCGGCATGGCTCCGTCCGTACTGATGCAGGGCGACTTCGCGGAAATCGCCGCGCCGTTCGACGCTCCGGCGCACGAGCCCGACGGCTCTCGGCCCCAGCGGCAGTCGATCTAGCCGATTCGTTCAACGACGACAGCCGCTGCGTCCAATCCCGGCGTTCCGCCGGCGTGTGAGAGTTCTCTCGTTGACATGACGTCAACACCGGAAAAGGAGATTCTCGTGTCGAACTCGTCGAACATCTGCGTGTGCGCTTCTTGCATCGGTTCCACCTGCACCTGTGGCTGCCAGGACGTCGCGGCGCCGTCCGCGGCCGCGTGCGCCTGCGGCGAGGATTGCCGCGGCGGAGCGGCCTGCGGCTGCGGCGCCTGCAACTGCGAAGCGCCCGCGGACGCGTCGCTGGCGGGGCGCCGTTGATGCTTGCCGTTCCGGGCATGCTGGCCGCCGTTGGCAGCGTCTGCCTGACGCTGGCGCTCGTGCTGGCCTGGTGCCTGGCGGGAGCCCGGTCGTCGTCGTTCGTGAAGCGGTGCTTCCCCAGCTATCCGTACCTGGTGAAGGCGCACCTCGACTTCCTGATGATGGCCGGGCTCCTGTACGTCTTCTTCCTGCTGTTCGAGCACCTGCGGATCGCCCCGCCGCCGGCGGTCGTCACGGCGATGAGCCTCGGCTCCCTCACCAACCCGGCGGGATTCGTGGCGCTCGCGCTCAAGCCCGACCTGTCGCAGCGGCCGACGAAGCCGTTCGGAGCGCTGATGGCGCTCAGCTTCGCCGTCACCACGGTCGGTTACGGTGGCGCTGCCTGGTGCGTGGCGCGCGCCGTCGTCCACGGAGTCCACTCCTGAACGGAGAAGCGCCATGCCCTGGGTCATCGGAGTCACCCTCGCGGCCGGCGTCGCGTTGATGCCGACGCTCGTCGGCCGCGACCGCAACCGCGTCCTCTATACCCTCTGGGCGCCGGTCTACGATGCGCTCGTCGGCGCGGCCGGATTCACGGGGGCGCGGCGCCGGTCGATCGACCGGCTCGAGCTGCGCGCGGGCGACCGCGTGCTCCTCGTCGGCGCCGGGACGGGTCTCGATCTCGATCTGCTGCCGGCGGGAGTCGAAGTGACGGCGATCGATGTCACGCCGGCGATGCTCGAGCGCCTCGCACGCCGGGCGGCGCGCGCCGGCCGGCCGGTCTCGGCCGAGATTCAGGATGCTCGGCGGCTGGCGTTTCCCGACGTCTCGTTCGACGCCGTCGTTTTGCACCTGATCCTGGCGGTGATGCCGCAGCCCGAGCTCGGCATGAAGGAGGCCGCGCGCGTCCTGCGGCCCGGCGGTCGGATCGCGATCTTCGACAAGTTCCTGCGCGCGGGTGAGCAGCCCTCGAGGGCGCGTCGGCTCCTCAACCTCGTCACCCGGGCGCTCTTCTCCGACATCAGCCGCCGGCTCGAGCCGCTCCTCGCGGGCACGGGCCTCGTGGTCGAATGCGACGAACCGGGGGCAATCGGCGGTGCCTACCGCTCCGTCATGCTCTCGAAACCGCTGGTTGGAGAGCGGAGCCGGCCACCGATCAGGAAGACCCTATGAGAGCGGCGGTGTACGAGCAGTACGGTGCTCCCGAAGTCGTCTCGATCCGCGACGTCCCGACGCCGACTCCTCAGGACGGCGAGGTCCTGATCCGGATCCGCGCCACGACGGTCTCCACCGGCGACTGGCGGGCGCGAAGTCTCGCGATGCCGCCGGGCTTCGGACCGTTTGGCCGGCTCGCGTTCGGCCTTCGGCGACCGCGACAGCCGATCCTGGGAACGGAGCTCTCGGGGACCATCGAGGCCATCGGCGCAGGGGTCCACGAATTCCGCGCCGGCGACGAGGTCTTCGCCTTCGCCGACGCGAAGTTCGGGTGTCACGCGGAGCTCCGGTGCCTCCCGGCGAGCGGCCTCGTGGCGCGGAAGCCGGCGAATCTGTCGTTCGAGCAGGCCGCCGCGCTCTCGTTCGGTGGCATGACGATGCTGAGCTTCTTCCGGCGCGGGGCGCTCGCGAGCGGCGAGCGCGTGCTCGTCAACGGCGCGTCCGGCACCGTGGGCTCGGCCGCGGTGCAGCTCGCGCGGCACTTCGGCGCCGAGGTCACGGCGGTCTGCAGTGGCGCGAACGTGGACCTGGTCCGCGCGCTCGGCGCGCACCGGGTGATCGACTACACCCGCGCGGACTTCACCGCGAGCGGGGAGAGGTACGACATGATCGTCGACACCGTCGGCAATGCGGGATATTCGCGGGTGAAGCGGTCGCTCGCGGAGCACGGGCGCCTGCTCGTCGTGCTCGGCGGCTTCCTGGACCTGCTGCTCGCGCCGCTCGCCGGGAGGATCCGAGCGCATCGCGTGATCGCCGGTCCGGCGCTCGCGCGCGTCGAGGAGTTTGACCGACTCGCCGCGATCGCGGCAGCCGGCGCGTTCACGCCGGTCATCGATCAGACCTACCCCTTGGAGCGGATCGTCGACGCGCATCACCGCGTGGAGACGGGACGCAAGCGCGGCAGCGTGGTCGTGACGCTGGGCGCCTAGGTAGGAGGGCGTGCGGGATCTCGCAGATCGAGTCCGGATGGCAGCGCGTCCGGGACATGCCATTCAGCCGGAGGCTGAGTGAGAGTCCCGTCAGGGAGTCGAAGCGCGGAAGAAATCTGGTAGCGCATACGGGATTCGAACCCGTGTTACCGGCGTGAGAGGCCGGCGTCCTAGACCCCTAGACGAATGCGCCGCGGGCCGGGGGAGGTTAACAAAAGGTGGCCGGGCGCGCAAACGCGCGGCGGCGCGGGCGGTGGCGTGCTCAGGCGGTCTGGCGGAAGATGATGCGGACGCCGTCGGGGTCGTGGGTCTCGAAAACCAGGACGCCGTCGGGGTCGGGGCGCAGGCCGCCGGGGATGTTCTTGTTGCGGAAGATCAGCTCTTCGTAGGCCTTCTCGGCCGAGGGGACGATCACGACGACCTCGAGCTTCTGCTTCGGGCCCTGGTAGTCGAACTCCTCGTCGAAGCCGCCGGACTCGGTGCCGTGGGCGCGGCCGCGCACCTCGATCATGCCGGTGCCGGCCTGGAAGATGGCGCCGCGGCCGTTCTCCCTGTCCCAGCTCTGCAGCCGGGGCAGCGCCAGCGTCTCGCCGTAGAAGCGGCAGGTGCGATCGAAGTCGCGCGCCTTGACCGCGACGCGGAATTGGCGAATCTCCATGCCTCGGCTCCCCTTTGGGCTCGGGGGCCCGCGAGCCCCGGCGGAAGCATCCCACAAGTCGCGGCGGGGCGTCGAGCGCGGATGGTATTCTCGCCCGCCGTGATGCGCGCCGCGCTGGTAGCGGCGGGACTCGGACTGCTCTCGGGGCTCGCGCCCCTCGCCGCGCAGGAGTTGCCGCCAGAGGAGACCGGGGCGCCGCGCGTCGAGCTGCTGGCCTCCGGCACCGCGACGCTCGCCGTGGGTGGTGCCGAGGCCCTGCCGCTGCGCTTCGCCGAGACCGCCGCCGGGCCGCTGGTGGCGCTGTCGCCGATCGCCGCTCGCCTGGGCGGCCAGCTCGAGACCGGCGCGCTCGGCGCCAGCTTCACCCTCACCCTGGGCGAGACCAGCTTCCTGCTCGCGCCGGGCAGCCCAGCGGTCACCATCGGCACCGAGATCCTGTCGCTCTCCCAGGGGCCGTTCGAGCTCGAGGGCGCGCTGCTGGTGCCGCTCGATCTGCTCGAGAAGAGCTACGGCCAGGAGCTCGGCATCCGCTTCGAGTGGGACCCCGCGGCCCGGCGCCTGGCCGCCGCGCGCCCCCCGGCGCGGGAGCTGCCGGTCGAAGTGGACCTGGTCCACCTCCAGGGGATCACCACCGTCGTGCTGGAGTTCCCGGACGCGCCCCGCTACCGCGTCACGCGCAACGGCGAGAGCTATCAGGTCTCGTTCCTGGGTGACCGGGTGCTGCCGCCGCGCCCGCGCGAGCGGCCGGAAGATCCGCTGGTGCGCCGGGTGGTCGTGGCGCCGGACCGGATCCGCCTCGAGCTCGCCCCCGGGGCGGCGGCCGATCACTACGTGCTGCGCGGCCCGTTCCGGATCGTCTTCGACGTCTACCGCGCCGACGCCGCGCCGCCGCCCGCGGCGACGACGCCGCGCCCGGCGCTGCCGGTGCGGCGGGGCATCCGCACCGTCGTCCTCGACCCCGGCCACGGCGGCAAGGAGACCGGCGCGCTCGGCCCCTCCGGCGCCGCCGAGAAGGACCTGACGCTCGCCATCGCCCGGGCGCTCGAGACCCGGCTCGAAGAGCGGCTGGGGGTCCAGGCGGTGCTCACCCGCCAGGAGGACATCGACCTCGGGCTCGACGAACGGTCGGCGCTCGCCAACCAGTACAAGGCCGACCTGTTCGTCTCGATCCACCTCAACTCCACCGTCCGCGGCGGCGCCCGCGGCGCCGAGACCTACTTCCTGTCGCTCCAGGCGAGCGACCAGCGCGCCGCCGACGCGGCGGCGGTCGAGAACTACGCCGGCGCGGCGGCCGCGCCCCCCGGCACCGAGGAGTTCGACCTCCAGCTGCTGCTCTGGGACCTCGCCCAGAGCCAGCACCTCGCGGCCAGCCAGCGCCTCGCGACCATCATCCAGGAGGAGCTCAACCGCCAGCTCGAGCTGCGCGACCGCGGCGTCAAGCAGGCCCCGTTTCGCGTCCTCATGGGCGCCGCGATGCCGGCGGTGCTGGTCGAGCTCGGCTTCATCTCGAACGCCGAAGAGGAGCGCCGCCTGCGCGATCCGGCCTACCGCGAGGAGCTGGTCGAGACGCTGGTGCGTGCCATCGGCCGCTTCAAGAGCGAGTACGACGCCCGCACCGCCGAGGGAGCCGCGCGGTGAGCCGCCGCGCCGCCACGCTGCTGGTGGCGGTCTGCGCCCTGACGCTCCTCGCCACCTTCTGGCTGTTCCGGCGTTCGGCGGCGGCGCCGGAGGTCGCGGTCGCCGCCGAGACGGAAGCCGTCGAGACGACCGCGGCCCCCGTGCGGGTCCGCTGGACGGCGCGGCTCCACCTGCCGGCCGAGCTCCGGCTCGAGGTCGAGGAGGCCGAGGTCGAGAGCGCGGGCGAGCCGGCGGCGCGCCTCGTGGCGCTGGTCGACGCGCTGCTCGCGGCGCGGCCGGCCGCCCCGCGGTCGCCGCTCTTTCCGACCGGCGTGCGGGCGCGCAAGGTGCTCCTGGGCGCCGACGGCACCGCCTACGTCGACCTCGCCGCCGAGGAAGGGGGCGAACCACCGGGTGCCGGCTCGACCGAGGAGCTGCTGCGCGTCTACGGCGTGGTGCACACGGTGCTCGACAACCTGCCGGAGGCGGAGCGGGTGGTGCTGCTCTGGAATGGCGTCCAGCGGCCGTCGCTCGGCGGTCACGTCGACACCGGCCACGCGCTGCGCTGGCGCCCGGAGCTCGCCGCGCCGTGACCGACCGCCGGCCGATCGGCGTCTTCGACTCCGGCGTCGGGGGCCTGACGGTCGCGGCGGCGCTCGCCGCCCGCCTGCCGGAGGAGTCGATCCTCTACCTGGGCGACACGGCGCGCCTGCCCTACGGCACCAAGTCCCCGGAGACGGTGGCGCGCTACACGCGCGCCAATGTCGCCTTCCTGACCGCGCGGGGGGTCAAGGCGGTGGTCGTCGCCTGCAACACCGCTTCGGCGCTGGCGCTCGAGGGGCTGTCCACCGGGCTGCCGCTGTGGGGGGTGATCGAGCCGGGCGCGGCTCGCGCGGCGGCGGTGAGCGCCGGCCGGATCGGCGTCATCGGCACCGAGGCGACGGTGCTCTCGGACGCCTACGGGCGCGCGCTGCGACGGCTGCGGCCGGAGCTCGAGGTCCACTCGGGCGCCTGTCCGCTGTTCGTGCCGCTGGTCGAGGAGGGTTGGCTGGACGATGCGGTCACCGAGGCGGTGGCGCGCCGCTACCTGGCGCCGCTGCTGGCGCGGGAGATCGACACGCTGGTGCTCGGCTGCACGCACTATCCCTTGCTCGCGCCGCTGCTGGCGCGGGTCGCCGGCCCGGCGGTCGCGCTGGTCGACTCGGCGCGCGCGGTGGCCGAGGCGGTGGCGCTCGGGCTCACCGCGCGCGGGCTCGCCGCGCCGGCCGGCGCGCGGCGGGAGGACCATGTCTGCGTGACCGACGGGTCGGAGCGTTTCGCACGGCTGGCGGGCGAGATCCTCGGCCGCCCGGTGGCGCTGGAGCTGGTCGACGTCGGCGCGGGAGAGCCGGGAGGGTGACGATGGAGAAGCGAGAACCGAAACGCCGCGACGGGCGGGCCGTCGATACCCTGCGCGAGCTGCGGCTGGAGCTCGACGTGTCGAAGTTCGCCGAGGGCTCGGTGCTGGTTTCGACCGGCGACACCCGGGTCCACGTCACGGCATCGGTCGAGGGGCGGGTGCCCGGCTTTCTCGCCGGCTCCGGTCGCGGCTGGGTGACGGCGGAGTACTCGATGCTGCCGCGGGCGACCTCCTCGCGCAGCGCGCGCGAGGTGACCCAGGGGCGCCCGTCGGGGCGGACCGCGGAGATCCAGCGCCTGATCGGCCGCAGCCTGCGCGCGGTGGTCGACACCTCGGCGCTCGGCGAGCGGACGGTGACCGTCGATTGCGACGTGCTGCAGGCCGATGCGGGGACGCGCACGGCCTCGGTGACCGGCGCCTGGGTGGCGCTCGGCGCCGCCCTCTCCCGCCTCTACTTGGCCGGCGATCTGCCGGATTGGCCGCTCACGGGCCAGGTCGCCGCCGTGTCGGTCGGTCTGGTCGAAGGGGTGCCGCTGCTCGATCTCGACTACGGCGAGGATCAGGCGGCCGAGGTCGACTTCAACGTCGTGGCGACCGCCGACGGCCGGCTGGTGGAAGTCCAGGGGACCGGCGAGCAGCGCAGCTTCGAGCGCGCCGAGCTCGACCGGCTGCTCGACCTGGCGCTCGCAGGCATCGCCGAGCTGGCGCAGCGGCAGCGCGCCGCGCTCGCCGACCGGCTCGCCCTGGTGGCAGAGCTCCGGCAGCGCGGCCGCCGCGCGCCGACGCCCCCCCGCGACGAACGCGACCTCTGGGGCCCGCCGGGCGGCCGCTGACCCGCCACCCGCCAAGATTCCCGCCCCAAGACCTCCCAGACTCAACGTCCAAGAGCGAGCCGCGAGGCTCGCGACCGCGGAGGGGTGAGGCCAGCGGATTCACTCCGCTGGCCGAGGGGAGGGCGCGTGCCCTCCCCTGTGAGATCGGCATTACGAAACGGCGGCCTTGACCGGCAGCTCGACCACCGGCATCTTCGGGTTCGAGGTCTTGATCTTGAGCGTGCCGGCGAGATGGCCCTTGCCGGCCTCGGGCGAGAGCGTGACCAGGATCTTGAAGCGGCGGCCGAGCTCGGTCGCCATCGCCTTGGCCGCGACCCCCTTGCGGTCGCTGTCGATGCCCTCGATGGTGATCGTGTCGTTGCCGAAGTTGACCAGCGTCAGCTCGATCTCGCGCGGCTCGGAGAGCCCGTCGACGGCGCCGAAATCGGCGACCTGGGGCGTCACGTGCAGCAGCGGGCGGACGAAGCCGGAGATCGGAATGCGGACCTCCTTCTGCTTCGGGTGATTCGTCTTGACCACCAGGAACTCGCGCAGCGGGCCGACCGTGGCGTCGGGCTGGATGGACATCTCGATGCGCCACTGGCGGCCGATGCCGTCGGCGTGCCGCTCGTCCTCCGCGGCCTCGCGCAGCGTCGCGTGGATGAACGGATAGGGCGACTGGACTTCGAGCACCCGGAAGTCCTGCTGGTCGAGCGCCCACAAAGTCTGGACGAGGGTGCCGGGCTCCAGCGTCTGGACGTAGACGTAGCGCGCGTAGCCGGGGAAGACGGCGACGTGCGGCTCGATCTTCGCCTTGATGGTGAGCGTCAGCTTCGGGTTGGCCGGGTCGTTGGTGAGCACGGTGACCGTCTTGGCGATCGCGCCCTGGAAGTCGACCGTGTCGAGCACGGCGTGGACCTTGCCCTTGCCGCCGGGGGCGATCTTGCGGTCGAACGAGGCGACCGTGCAGCCGCAGGCCGGCCGCACGTCGGTGACCTCGAGCTCGGCGCTGCCGCGGTTCTCGAGCACGAAGTCGACGGTGACCTTCTCTCCCTTCGACACCGAGCCGGCGTCGTGCACCGGCTCCGCGACGACGACTTGCGGCGCGGCGGCCGGCGTCGTGGCCGGCGCCTGGGCGAACGCCGCGGTCGCGGCGACGAGCGCCAGGCCGAGCGTCAATTTGGCGAAACTGCGTGGCTGCATCGGTTCTCCTCCGTGGCCCGATCAAGGGGCTCGCACGGCCGGTCGGCCGCGGCCCGCAATGGTATCCTCCGCCCCCTGTCCTCGCGAGGCTCCGTGCCCCACGCCGCTCGACTGCACATCCACTTGATCGCCATCGGCGGGACGGGAATGGCTCCGTTAGCCTGCCTCTTGCAAGCCGAAGGCCATCTGCTGACGGGTAGCGACGGGCCGCTCTATCCCCCGATGTCGACCCTGCTCGAGCGCGCCGGAATCCGCCCCTTCCAGGGCTTCGATCCGGCTCACCTCGAGCCCCGGCCCGACCTCGTGGTGGTCGGCAACGCCGTGCCGCGCCACAACCCGGAGGCGGTCGAGGTCGAACGGCTCGGTCTGCCGCGGCTGTCGATGCCGGAGGCTCTGGCGCGCTTCTTCCTCGGCGACCGCCGCCCCTTGGTGATCGCCGGCACCCACGGCAAGACGACCACCACGGCGCTCGCGGCCTGGGTGCTCACGCGCGCCGGGCGTGACCCGGGCTACCTGGTCGGCGGGCTGCCGGTCGACCTCGGGACGAGCTTCCGTCGCGGCGGCGGCGAGCGTTTCGTGGTCGAGGGCGACGAGTACAACGCCGCCTACTTCGATCGCGGGGCGAAGTTCCTCCACTACAAGCCGGAGACCCTAATCCTGACCTCGGTCGAACACGACCACGTCGACCTCTATCCGACCGCGGAGTCGCTGCTCGAGGCGTACCGGCAACTGCTGGCGCTGATGCCGCCAGCGGGGCGGGTGATCGCATGCGCGGACGAGCCCGGGGTGCGCGAGCTGGTGGCCGCGGCGCGCTGTCGCGTCGAGCTCTACGGTCGCGCCGCGGACGCCGACGTGCGCTTGGACGGCGCCGTGACGGCGCGGCCGGGCGGCGCCCGCTTTCGGCTGGTCGAGCGCGGCGGTGGCGCGCACGAGCTCGACCTCGGCCTGTGGGGCGAGCACAACGTCGCCAACGCGCTCGCGGTGTGGGCCGCGGCGCGCGCCGACGGCATCGCCCCGGCGGCGATCGCGGCGGCGTTCGCGAGCTTTCGCGGCGTCCGCCGCCGTCAGGAGGTGGTGGCCGAGGCCAACGGCGTCACGGTGCTCGACGACTTCGCCCACCATCCGACCGCGGTCGCCAAGACGCTCGCCGCGCTGGCCGAGCGCTTCGCGGGTCGCCGTCTCGTCGCCTGTTTCGAGCCGCGCAGCCTGACCGCCGGCCGCGCCTTCCTGGCCGCGGGCTATCTCGCGGCCTTCGCGCCCGCCGCGCGGGTCTTCCTGGCGCCGCTCTATCATCGCGACCGGCTGGCGCCGGAAGAGCGGCTCGATCTCGACGCCTTGGCCTCCGAGCTCACCCGCCGGGGCACGGTGACCACGCTCGCCGCGAGCGTCGAGGAGCTGCTGCCGGCGCTGCTCGGCGAGCTCGGCGCCGGCGACGTCGTGGTGACGATGTCCTCGGGCTCCTTCGCCGGTCTGCCGCAGCGGCTGGCCGCCGCGCTCGCCGAGCGCGCCGCGGTGGTGGGCCCGGGCGGCGTCTGCTAACATCCCAGCTGTATCCGGACTCGAAAGGACCAAGGCGCGCGAGCCTCATGACCTATCCCGGCGATCCGTCGCTCCCCCCGGACGTCCAGCACCGGATCCTCACCACCTATCGCCAGACGCTGCAGCTCGCCAGCCAGGGGAGCCGGCAGGAGGCCCTGCTCGGCTGTGACTTCGTGCTCCGGCTCGATTCGCAGTTCGGACCGGCGCGCGTGCTGCAGCAGATGATCCACGGTGGCAGCCCCCCGCAGGCCTTCCAGGACCTGCTGGCGAGCGCACCCCAGACTCCGCCCCAGGCCGCGGCCCCCGCCCGGGCCGAGTTCGGCGAGCTCGCGGGGCTGAGCCTCGGCGTCCCCGGGTCGGCGGGGGCCGCGACCCCCACTTCGCCCGCCGACTTGGCACGACGGCTCACCGAGCTCGTCGAAGCCCGGCAGTTCGCGCCAGCGCTGGCGCTCGCCGAGAGCGAGCGCCGGGCGGTGGCGGCCGATCCGCGCCTGCGGGAGCTGGTCGAGCAGGCGCAGGTACGGCTCGAAGCCGAGCCCTACGTGCTCACCTTTCTCGAGTCGGCGCGTCAGGCGCGCGCCGTCGGCGAGACCGACGAGGCCGAACGGCTGCTGCGCAAGGCGCGCTCGCTCGACCCCACGCACCCCGGCCTGGCGGAGTTCGAGCCCGGGCGCGAGCGCCCCGCCGCGCGCGAGACCACCTTCGCCAGCGGTTCCTTCGCCGACCTGGCCGAGACGGCCGGCGGCGGCGAGGCCGACCTCGAGCTGCCGGAGCTCGACTTCTCGCTGCCGTCCGAGCTGCCGTCGGGCTTCGACCTCGAAGACGTGGCGGCGCCCGCGCCGGAGGGCGAGGGGCGGATCGCCGAGCTCCTGCGGGAGGGGCAGGCGGCCTTCGACCGCGGCGAGCACCAGAGCGCGATCGACTCCTGGTCCCGGATCTTCCTGATCGACATCGACCACCAGGAGGCGGCCCGCCGGATCGAGCAGGCGCGGCAGCTCAAGGCCGAGCGCGAGCGCGAGGTCGAGGAGATCTTCCACGACGCGGTCGCCCGCTTCGACAGCGGGGACTCCGCGGGCGCCGAGGCGGAGTTCCGCCGGGTGCTCGAGCTGCAGCCGGGCTACGTGCTGGCGCAGGAGTACCTCGAGAAGCTGGCCGAGCGCGCCGCGGGCGGAGCGGCGGCGGCTCCCCCGCGGACGTTGCCGCCGATCGAGCCGCCGGCGCCGGCCAGTCCGGGATTCGGCGCTCCGGCGCCGGCGCGCGCCGCGACCGTGGCGCGCGACCAGCTCTCCGAGGAGATCCTGGTGCCGCCCGACCCGGGCATGGCGGCCGCGCCGCCGCGGCGCGCCGCGGCCGGTCGCGCCGCCGCGCCCCGCGTCGCCCAGCGCTCCTCCGCGCCGACCGGGCGCTTCCTGCTGATCGGCGGCGCGGTGCTGGCGTTGCTCGCCGGCGGGGGCTGGTTCGTGGCCAGCCGGTGGAGCCAGCTGTTTCCCAACGCCAAGGCGGGTCCCGCCACGCCGGTGCCCCAGGCGGTGAGCCCGGTCGAGCGCGCCCAGCAGCTCCACGCCGAGGGCAAGACCGCGATCGCCATCGCCCAACTGCGCCGCCTGGCGCCGCAGGACCCGCACTATTCCGAGGCGCAGTCGCTGGTCTCGCAATGGGAGGCGCTGCTGCGCGAGAGCGAGAAGCCTCAGCTCGCGCCGGCCCTGGCGCAGCGGCGCCGCGAGCTGATCGAGGGTGCCGGCCGGGCGCTCGCCAGCGGCGAGAACGCGCGCGCCCGGTCGCAGCTCGAGCAGGCGGCCCAGATCGCGCCGCTCGACGCCGACGCGGCGGAGCTCGCGGTCACCGCCCGGGAGCGGCTGGCGCCGTTCGCCGAGGAGCTGCGGCTGCTGCAGCAGGGCGACTACGAATTCGCGCTCAGCCTGCTCTGGCGGCGGCGGGAGAACGAGAAGGACAACCGCGACCTCGACCGCCTGATCGTCGACAGCTACTACAACCTCGGCGTTCTCGACCTGCAGCGCAACGATCCGCAGGCGGCGCGCGAGCGCTTCGCCGAGGCGCGCAAGCTGGACGCCGCCGATCCCGTGCTCGAGCGCCTCGACCGCTTCGCGGCGACCTACGCCGGCCGCGAGGAGGATCTCCTCTACCGCATCCTGGTCAAGTATCTTCCGGTCCGATGAGCCCACACTCCTCCGAAGAGCCCGGCCTGTTCGATCTGCCGCTCGCACCCGCGGCCGCGCCGCCCCCCGCCGACGCGGACGGGGCGAGTGAAGCGGAGCTGCGGTCGCCGGCCCCGCGCCGCCCCGCCGGCCGGCGGCCGCCGCGTCCCGAGCCGACCGACTCGCTGCCGCTGTTCGAGGAGGGGGCGCCGCCGTCCCGGCCGGCCGCCTCCAGCGCCCGCGCGCGGGCGGCCGAGCCGCCGGCGGCCGCCGAGCGCCCGCGCCCGACGCCGGTGCCGGCCGTCACCGCACCGGCGGCACCGCGCGACGAGGAGCGGCGAGCGCCGCTCGCCGTCCGCCTGCGCGCCACCGCGGGGGATCTGATCGTGCTCGCCGCGGTGGGCGCGGTCGCGGCGCTCGGCGCGCAGCGCCTGGGCGCCGCGCTCGACCTCGCCGCGGTGCCGCCGCTGGCGCTCTTCCTGCTCGCCTTCAGCTTCCTCTACTCGGTGATCTCGCTCGCCTTCTGGGGCCAGACGCCGGGCATGGCCTGGGCTGGCATGATCGCCCGATCGACCACCGGCGAGCCGCTGTCGTTCGGCCAGACGGCGATGCGCTGGGCAGGCGACTGGTTGACCTGGGCGACGCTCGGAGTGGCCGGCCTGCTGGCGCTCACCGGCCGCTCGCTGGTCGACCGCCTGTCGGGCTCGGTCGCCTACGCCCTGCCCGACTCCAGCCGCGCCGCCTGATCCCGCGCCCGCCGCCGGGCGATGCCGAGGGCGACCCACAGGTTGCCCGCCGCGGTCGCGGCGGCGAAGGCGACGAGCGCCGGCACGCCCGGCAGCAGCGCGAGCAGTCCGCCCACCTGATAGACCAGGCCAGCCCGCCGCAGCGCGGGCAGCGACAGCCCGCCCAGCGCGAAGAACGAGTGGCCGAGCAGCAGCAACCAGAGCCCGGGCAACAGGGCCGGGGCACCGGCGGCCACCAGCGCCGCCGACAGCGCGAGCGCGGCCAAGGAGAGGTTGCCCTGGACCCGCATCGCCCAGGCGCCGAGCGGTCCGCCGCTGGCGCCGCGCCGGGCGCCGAGCAGCGCGAGCCCCTCGACCGCGCCGCCGGCGAGGATGGCGATCGACCAGAGCAGCAGCACGCCGGCCTCCCGCATGCCGCGGAAAGCCGCCGGAGTCGCCAGCGCCGCCGCCGGCAGCAGCACCGCCCAGGCGAGCCAGGGCAGCGGCGAGGCCAGGTAGGCGCGGCTCGCGCGCTCGAAAGTGGCACGGGCGGCGGCCGCCTCGGCCACCACCGGACCGGCCTCTTCCTCGCCGAAGGCGGGTTCGTACGCGGAGCGCCCGCTGGTCACCGGCGCGAGCCTAGCCGATGTCGGCGCCGTGGCGCGGCTGGTAACATGCCCGACCGATCCGCGGAGAGAGCGACGGACCGATGGCCGAGATCGGCGAGGTGACGCTGCTGCTGCGCGCCCTGCGCGAGGGCGAGACGGGCGCCTTCGACCGCCTGGTGCCGATGGTCTACGACGAGCTCAGGCGGATCGCGCACGGCCACCTGCGCCGCCAGCGCCCCGGCGGGACGCTCGACACCACCGGCCTCGTCCACGAGGCCTACCTCAAGCTCGCGGAGCAGACCGCGCTCGACGTGCGCGACCGCGGGCACTTCCTGGCGATCTCGGCGCGCGCCATGCGTCAGGTGCTGATCGACTTCGCGCGCGCGCGCACGGCGGGCAAGCGGGGCGGACCGCAAGCGCAGAGGGTGACGCTCGAGGACGACTTGGCGGCGGTCGAGAGCCAGGCCGAGCGGCTGCTCGACGTCGACCGCGCGCTCGAGCGGCTGCGCGCCCACAGCGAGCGGCTGGCGCGGGTGGTCGAGTGCCGCTACTTCGCCGGCTTCTCGGAGGAGGAGACCGCCGAGGCGCTCGGCGTCTCCCTGCGCACGGCGCAGCGCGAGTGGCTGCGGGCGCGCGCCTGGCTCCAGCGCGAGCTGGGCCGCCGGGGGCCGGCCGAGGGGCCGCGATGACCGATCGCTTCACCGAGCTCGACCGCCTGTTCGAGGCGGCGCTCGACGTGCCGGAGAGCGAACGCGCCGACTTCCTGGCGGCGCGCGTCGCCGACCCGGAGGTGCGGCGCGAGCTCGAAGCGCTGCTCGCCGACGCCGGCGCCGCCGACACCCTGCTCCCCCCCGCCGGGGCGCTCGAGGGGGCGCTGGGCGAGGCCTTCGCGCTCGAGCTCGCGGTCCGCGCCGCGCCCGGCGAGGTCGCCGCGGCGGGCACGACGATCGAGGACTACCGGCTGGTGCGCCGGCTCGGCCGCGGCGGCATGGGCGAGGTCTGGGAGGCCGAGCAGCTGGCGCCGGTGCGGCGCAAGGTGGCGCTCAAGCTGGTGCGCAGCGGTCTCGACTCGGAGCAGGTGCTGGCCCGCTTCCGCTCGGAGCGCCAGGCGCTGGCGCTGATGAGCCATCCCAACATCGCGCGCGTCTACGACGGCGGCGCGACCCCGTCCGGGCGGCCCTACTTCGTCATGGAGTGCGTCGACGGGTTGCCGGTGACCGAGTACTGTGACCGCGAACGGCTGTCGATCGGGCGGCGGCTCGAGCTCTTCCTCGACATCTGCGACGGCGTCCAGCATGCCCACCAGCGGGGCGTCGTCCACCGCGACCTCAAGCCTTCGAATCTGCTGGTCGGAATCGAAGACGGCCGGCCGGTGCCCAAGATCATCGACTTCGGCATCGCGCGCGCGCTCGACGAGCGGCTCGATCAGCGCAGCGTCTTCACCCAGTTCGGCGAGCTGATCGGCACGCCGGAGTACATGAGCCCGGAGCAGGCCGGCGGCGACCCCGCCGACGTCGACACCCGCGCCGACGTCTACGCGCTCGGCGTGGTGCTCTACGAGCTGCTGGCCGGCGCGCGACCGTTCGACAGCGAGACCCTGCGCGGCGCCGGCTTCCTCGAGCTGCTCAAGACCGTGCGCGAGGTCGAGCCGCCGCGCCCCAGCCAACGGCTCGCGGCGCTGCCGCCGGCGGCTCTCGACCAGGTGGCGGCCGAGCGCGCCGAGCCGCCCCAGGCGCTGGTGCGCCGGCTGCGCGGCGACCTCGACTGGATCGCCGCCCGGGCGCTCGAGAAGGACCGCGAGCGCCGCTACGGCTCGCCCCAAGAGCTGGCGGCCGATCTGCGCCGCCACCTGGCCGACGAGCCGGTCGCGGCCGGCCCGCCGTCGACCGGTTACCGGCTGCGCAAGCTGATCCGGCGCCACCGGGTGGCCTTCGCGACCGCCTCGCTGGTGGCGGCGGCCCTGGTCCTCGGCGCCGGGGTCGCCACCTGGCAGGCGATCCGCGCGACCCGCGCCGAGGCGGCGGCGCGCGCCGACGCCGCCACCGCCCGCGAGGTCGCGGACTTCCTGATCGGTCTGTTCGAGGTGTCCGATCCGGGCATCGCCCGCGGCGGCGACCCGACCGCGCGCGAGATCCTGGCGCGCGGGCGCGAGCGCATCGAGGGAGACCTCGCGGGACAGCCGCTGGTCCGCGCCCGGCTGATGCTGCTGATCGCCGACGTCTACCGCAAGCTCGGCCACTACGACGAAGCGCGGCCCTTGCTCGAGCAGGCGCTGGCGAGCCGGACGGAGCTGCTCGGCGCCGCCGACGCCGAGGTGGCCCGCGCCCGCTTGGCGCTCGCGCGGCTGGAATCCGACCGCGCCGACGACGCGCGCGCCGAGCAGCTCTTCCACGAGGCCCACGCGGGACTCGCCGCGGCGCTCGGCGCGACCGACGTCGAGACCGTCTCGGTGCTGCACGACCTCGCCGACGTGATGCGCCGCTCCGGGCGCCACGCCGAGGCGGAGGAGCTCTACCGGCGGTCGATCGAGGCCTTCACCACCGCGCTCGGCGCCGAGCACCCGCACGTCGCTTCGGCGGTCAACGGCCTCGGCACGGCGCTCTACCGCCAGGGCCGCTTCGCCGAGGCGGTCGCGGCCTTCGAGCGCGCGCTCGAGCTGCGCGAGCGCCTGCTCGGCGCCGACCACCCGGACGTCGCGGTGACGCTGCTCGGTCTCGGCCCCGCGCTCGGCATGCTCGGCCGCGACGCCGAGGCCGAGGGGGTGATGCGGCGCGCGGTCGAGGTCAACGAACGGGTCTACGGCGGCGAGCACCGCATCGTGGCGAGCGCGCTGACCAATCTCGGCGGCGTGCTCGGCCGGCAGGGTCGGCTCGACGAGGCCGAGGCGGTCTACGCGCGCGCGCTCGCGATCCGCGCGCGGGTGTTCGGCCCCGACCATCCGGAGACCGCGCTCGACTACAAGAACCTGGGGCTCGTCTACAGCCTGAAGGCCGAATACGAGCGCGCCGGGCACTTCCTCGAGCGGACGCTCGCGATCGACCGCGCGAGCCTCGGCGCCGACCACCCGCGGGTGATCTGGGACCTGGTCACGCTGGGCGGCCTCCAGGTGCGGCGGGCGCGCTTCGCCGAGGCGGAGGCGAGCTTCACGGCGGCGCTCGCCACGGCCGAGCGGGTGCTGGGCCCCGCCCATCCGGACGTCGGCCGGGCGCTGCGCGGCCGCGCCCGCGTGGCGCTCGAGCGCGGCCGTCCACAGGCGGCCGCAGAGCTCCTGCGCCGCGCGCTGCCGCTGTTCGAAGCGCTGGGCGCCGAGAGCCCGGAGCTGCCGCCCACGCTCGACCTCCTGGCCGAGGTCCATCTGGCGCGCGGCGCGGTGGCCGAGGCGCGCGCGGCGCTCGAGCGCTCGCTGGCGCTGCGCGCCAGGATCCAGCGCGCCGAGCATCCGGCGGTGGCCGAGACGCTGGTCCGGATGGGCGACCTGCAGCGGACCACGGGCGAGCTCGAAGCGGCCGAGGAGAGCTTCCGCCGCGCCCTCGCGATCGCGGAGGCGGCGCTCGGCGCCGAGCACCCCGAAGTCGCGCGTGCCCTCCACGGCCTCGGCTTGGCGCTCGCCGCCGGGCCGGCGAACGCGGCCGCCTTCGAGCCGCTCGAGCGCGCGCTCGCGATCCGGCGCGGGGTGCTGGGCGAGAGTCATCCCGACACCCGCCGCACCGCGGCCGAGCTGGCGCGGCTCGCCGCGCCCCGCGGCCGCGGCTGAGCTCGGGCGAAGGCGCCGAGCAGACGGCCCCCGCGGCTGCGCGTGGCGGCCGAGGGGGGGGCGAACGGTGCGCGGGAACGAGGTGGCGCTTCAGCGCGCGGCGCGGGTCAGAGCCCGGGCGCGATCCTGCGCGCGCTGCTTCTTGGTCGCTTCGACTTCGGAGCGGGCGGGCAGCGCGGCTGCGGCCGCCAGATCGCGCCGGGCCGCCTCGGCCGTCACGGCCGCCGGCTCGAGCGCCTCCTCGGTCAGCACGGTCAGCTTGTCGTCGACCATCTGGGCGAAACCGCCGGAGACGAACAGCGTGCGGGTGCCGCCCTCGGCGGCCTCGATGCGCAGCGCGCCCGAGCCGAGCTGGGTGAGCAGCGGCGCCCGTCGCGCCAGGATGCCGATCTCGCCGTCGAAGGAGGGCAGCGCGACGAAGCGCGCCGCGAGCGCCAGCACCTCGCGCTCGGGGGTGACGACGGAGACGCGGAAGGAGGCGGCCACGGCCCTCAGCTCCGCGCCAGCCGCTCGGCCGCGGCGGCGGCGTCCTCGATCGTGCCGACGTACAGGAAGGCCTGGTCCGGCAGGTGGTCCCACTTGCCGTCGCACAGCTCCTCGAACGAGCGGATGGTCTCCTCGCGCGAGACGTAGATGCCCTTGAAGCCGGTGAACTGCTCGGCGACGAAGAAGGGCTGCGACAGGAAGCGCTCGATCTTGCGCGCCCGGCGGACGATGATCTTGTCCTCCTCGGACAGCTCGTCGACGCCCAGGATGGCGATGATGTCCTGCAGGTCCTTGTAGCGCTGGAGGATCTGCTGCACCCGCCGCGCCACCTTGTAGTGGCGCTCGCCCAGGATCTCGGGGGCGACGATGCGCGACGAGGAGGCGAGCGGGTCGACCGCGGGGTAGATGCCCTTCTCCGAGATCGAGCGCTCGAGGTTCACGGTCGAGTCGAGGTGGGTGAAGGCGTTGGCCGGCGCCGGGTCGGTGTAGTCGTCGGCGGGCACGTAGATCGCTTGGATCGAGGTCACCGCGCCGCGCTCGGTCGAGGTGATCCGCTCCTGGAGCTCGCCCATCTCGGTCGCCAGCGTCGGCTGGTAGCCGACCGCGGACGGCATGCGGCCGAGCAGAGCCGACACCTCGCTGCCGGCCTGGGTGAAGCGGAAGATGTTGTCGATGAACAGCAGCGTGTCGGCGCCGGTCTGGTCGCGGAAGAACTCGGCCATGGTGAGCGCCGAAAGCATCACCGTCTGGTCGATGACCGACTTGCCGGTGTCGCCGATCTTCGCCTCCTGCATCTCGAGCCAGAGGTCGTTGCCCTCGCGGGTGCGCTCGCCGACGCCGGCGAAGCAGCTGTAGCCGGAGTGGAAGCGGGCGAGGCGGGCGATCAGCTCCTGGATGATGACCGTCTTGCCGACGCCGGCGCCGCCGAAGAGGCCGGCCTTGCCGCCGCGCACCAGCGGGCAGAGCAGGTCGATCACCTTGATGCCGGTCTCGAAGATCTCGGTCTTGGAAGACAGCTCCTGGAGCTCCGGCGGCTGGCGGTGGATGACGCGCCGTTCGGCGGTGGCGACCGGACCGCGGTCGTCGATCGTCTCGCCGACCAGGTTGAAGACGCGGCCCAGCGTCTCGAGGCCGACCGGCACCGAGACCGCCTCGCCCGAGTCGTGGATCTCCTGGCCGCGCCTGAGGCCGTCGGTCGAGCCGAGCGCCACGGCGCGCACCTGGCCGCCGCCCAGGTGCTGGGCGACCTCGCACCAGAGCGTCTCGCGCGTGGCCGCGCCGAGCACGGTGCGCTCGATGTCGACCCGCAGGGCGTTGTAGAGGGCGGGCAGCCGGTCCTCAGAGAACTGGGCGTCGAGGGTCGAGCCGATCACCTGGGTGATCTGGCCGGTGTTGACGCCTCGTGCGGTCGTGACGTTCGGGGTGGTCATCGCGGGGACCTCGTTCAAGCCAGAGCGTTGGCGCCGCCGACGATGTCGAGCAGCTCCATCGTGATGTGGGTCTGTCGGGCGCGGTTGTACTCGCGGGTGAGGCTCTTGATCATCTCGCCGGAGGCCTCGGTGGCGGCCTTCATCGCCACCATGCGCGCCACCTGCTCGGAGACCGCGGCGTCCAGGAAGGCCTGGAACAGGCGCACCCGGACGGTCGCGGGGAGCAGCTCGGAGAGCAACCGCCCGGGCTCCGGGCGGAACTCGTACTCGACCGCGGCGGCGGGCGGCTCCTCGGAGGTTTCCACCGGCCGGGCGTCGACCAGCGGCAGCAGCTGGACGATCTCCGGGCGCTGGCGGCCGGCCGAGTAGAAGCGCATGTAGACGACGTGCACGGCCGAGAGCCGCCCGGCCAGGAAGTCCTCGATCAGCCCGTTGGCGAGCGGCTCGACCTGCTCGTAGCGGGGCGTCTCGCCGATCGCCGTCGACTGCTCGGCCAGCGGGCGCTTCTGGAAGCGGAAATAGGCGATGCCCTTCTTGCCGTGGACGCGCAGCTCGTGCGCCTGGCCGCTCGCGCGCCAGCTCTCGAGCTGGCCCTGGGCGAGCCGGAGCAGGTTGGCGTTGTAGCCCCCGCACAGGCCGCGCGAGCTGGTGACCACCACGAGCGCCGCCGGGGCGTCGGGGTTGCCGGCCGCCATCAGGGGGTGGTCGATGCCACCCGCGCCGCGCGCCAGGTCCCCCACCAGCTCGGCCAGCTTCTCGGTGTAGGGCCGGGCCGCGACCGCGCGATTGAAAGCGGCCTGGAAGCGCGCCGTCGCGATCAGCTGCATCGTCCGCGTGATCTTGCGGATGTTGCCGATCGACTTGCGGCGCTTGACGAGGACTCGGCGATTGGCCATGGCTCGCGTCGCGCCCCGCTCAGGGCTTGATCGGCTGCTCGGCCAGCCGCTTGACGAACTGCGTCTTGAAGTGGGTGAGCGCCTCGACCAGCTTCGCCGCCACCGCGTCGGGCAGGTCGCCGGTGCGGCGCATCTCGTCGAGCAGCTCCGGGTGCTCGTGGCGGAGGTGGCCGAGCGCCTCGGACTCGAAGCGGAGCACTTCGGCGACCGGCAGGTCGTCGAGCACGCCGCGCGCGCCGGCGACGAGCGCCGCCACCTGCTCGAAGGTCTCGTAGGGCTGGTACTGCGGCTGCTTGAGCAGCTCGACCATGCGGCGACCGCGGTCGAGCTGCTTCTGGGTCGCGGCGTCGAGGTCGGTGCCGAGCTGCGCGAAGGCCTCGAGCGAGCGGAAGGCGGCGAGGTCGAGGCGCAGGGAGCCGGCGATCTTCTTCATCGCCTTGCGCTGCGCGTTGCCGCCGACGCGCGACACCGAGATGCCGACGTTGACCGCCGGCCGCACGCCGGCGAAGAACAGGTCGGGCTCGAGGTAGATCTGGCCGTCGGTGATCGAGATGACGTTGGTCGGGATGTAGGCCGCGACCTCGCCTTCGAGCGTCTCGATGATCGGCAGCGCCGTCATCGAGCCGCCGGAGTCCGGGAAGCGGTGGACGCGCCAGGCGTCCCGGTCCGGCAGCGAGGCGAGCCAGGCCTCCGCGCGGTGCTTGCCGTGCGGGCGGTGGTAGAGGCCGGCGTCGTCGTCCGGGCGCTGCTCGGCCGGGGCGGCGAGGCCCTCGGGGTGCCGCCGCGCGCGCGCGCGGTCGGTCGAGCTCTCGGGGGTGTCCGTGGGCACCACGCCGTACTCGTCGCGCAGCTTGACCGCGCGCTCGAGCAGCCGCGAGTGGAGGTAGAAGACGTCTCCCGGGTAGGCCTCGCGACCGGGCGGGCGGCGCAGCAGCAGCGACAGCTGGCGGTAGGCGGCCGCCTGCTTCGACAGGTCGTCGTAGACGCACAGCGTCGGGCGCCCCTCCGAGTACATGAAGTACTCGGCCATCGCCGCGCCGGCGTAGGGCGCGATGTACTGCAACGGCGCCGGGTCGGAAGAGCCGGCCGAGACGACGATGGTGTAGTCGAGCGCGCCGTGCTCGGCCAGCTTCTCGACCAGGGCGCGGACGTTCGACTCCTTCTGGCCGATGGCGACGTAGACGCAGACGACGCCCGTCCCCTTCTGGTTGAGGATGGTGTCGATCGCGATCGCGGTCTTGCCGGTCTTGCGGTCGCCGATGATCAGCTCGCGCTGGCCGCGGCCGATCGGGATCATCGAGTCGATCGCCTTGATGCCGGTCTGCAGCGGCTCGTTGACCGGCTGGCGGGCGGCGATGCCGGGCGCCTTGAACTCGAGCGGGCGCCGCTCGGCGGTCTCGATCACGCCCTTGCCGTCGATCGGCCGGCCGAGCGGGTCGACCACGCGGCCGATCAGCTTGTCGCCGCACGGCACCGAGAGCAGCTCGCCGGTGCGCCGCACCTCGTCGCCCTCCTTGATGCCCAGGTAGTCGCCCAGGATGACCACGCCGACCGAGGTCTCCTCGAGGTTGAACACCTGGCCGAAAGCGCCGTTGGCGAAGCGCAGCATCTCGCCCGACATCGCGTTGGTGAGACCGTAGACGCGGGCGATGCCGTCGCCCACTTCGAGCACCTTGCCCACCTCGCCGAGATCCAGCGCGGTGCGGAAGGTCGCGATCTCCTCGGCGATCACCGAGCTGATTTCGTCGACTCTGAATTTCATCGCTTCACCCTCGGGAAACCCGGCCTCTGGCCTCGATGATCTCTCGCGTCGCGCGCTCGAGCAGCTGGCCGTGCAGGCGCTCGAGCTGGTTGCGGACGCTGGCGTCGTACTTGTCGTCTCCCACCTGCACCACCAGGCCGCCGAGCAGCTCCGGCTCGACCTGTTCGATCAGCCGCGCGCGCTGGCCGGTGTGGGCCGCGACCCCGGCGCGGATGCGCTCCCGCTCGGCCTCGCCGAGCGGCACCGCGGTGCGGACGCGGACGTCGAGCACCTTGCGCGCGCGCTGGAAGGCCGCGCGATAGGCGGTGGCGATGCTCGACAGCAGGCCCAGCCGGTTGCGGCGGTTGAGCACCTGGAGCGCGTCGACCAGCAGGTCGCTGGCGCGGCCGCGGAACATCTTCTCGAGCGACGTCCGCCGGTGCGCGGCGTCGGCCAGCGGCGACAGCAGATCGGCCGAGAGCGCGGGGTGCTCGGCGCCGAAGCGCGCCAGCTCCTCGAGCTCGTCGAGCACGCGCTCGCTCTCGCCGCGGCGGTCGGCGAGGCCGAGCAGCGCCTCGGCGTAGATGCGGGCGACGCCGAGCAGCTTGTCGTCGCCGGGCATCCTACTGGCCGCTCCGGTCGATCTCGGTGATCGCCTGGTCGATCAGGCGCCGGTGGTCTTCGGGGCGCAGCTCGCGCTCGAGGATGCGGCCGGCGACCCCGGTGGCGAGGTCGGCCGCCAGCGTGAAGAGCTGCTTCTTGGCCGTCTCGGAGGCGATCTCGACCTCGCGCCGCGCGCGCTCGACGATCTGCCGCCCCTCCTGCTGCGCCTCCTCCTGCAGCCGCCGCTTGACCTCGTCGGCGTCGCGGCGGGCCTCCTCGACGATGGCGCTCGCCTCCTGGCGGGCCTGGTCGAGCTTCTCGCCGTACTCGCGCAGGCGCGCCGCGGCCTCCTCGCGATCCTTCTTGGCCTGTTCGAGCGAGGTGCGGATGAAGGCCTCGCGCTCGGAGAGGCCCTTGAGGATCGGCTTCCAGGCGAACTTGCCCAGCACGAAGACGACCAGGCCGAAGATGACCAGGGTCCACAGGGCGTTGCCGACGTCGCCGGCGAAGACGCCGCCGGGCTCGCCCCCTTCGGCGGCGGCCGCGGCGGCGGCGGCGAAGCCACCGGCCAGCGCGGCGAAAAGCGTTCTCGATCGATTCATCTGGACTCCCGAGCGGCGCGGCCGCGGACGGCCCGCGCCGGGTCGATGGCTCGCTTTACTTGATCGCCGCGAGGAAGCCGCCGAGCACCGCGAACAGCGCGGCGCCTTCGATCATCGCGGCGGTGACGATCATCGCGGTGTTGATCTGGCCGGCCACTTCGGGCTGGCGGGCCATCGACTCGACCGCCGAGCCGCCGACGCGGCCGATGCCGATGCCGGCGCCGATGACGGCGAGGCCGGCGCCGATCGCGCCGCCCAGGTTGGCGAGGGCGTTGCTGGCGGCCGGGGCCGCCTCGGCGCCGTCGGCCGCGAAGGCGGCCGGGGCGAAGGCGAACGCGAGGCCGACGACGGCGAACAGCAGGGCGAGCTTCGAAAGCTTCTTGGAGTTCATGAGCGGGTTCCCTCTCCTTGGGTTGCGCGCGCAGCCGCGCCGGCCGCCGCGGGGGTCGGTTGGATCAGTGGTGCGCCTCGGCACCCTCGGGGTGATCGTGGTGGACGTTGACCGACATGCCGATGAACAGCGCGGTCAGGAAGCTGAAGATGAAGGCCTGCAGGAAAGCGACGAAGACCTCGAGCAGGCTGATCGCCAGCGCGCCGGCGACCACCAGCACGGCGATGCCCAGGCCGCCGCCCAGGCCGAGGGCGGTGCCCGCCGAGAGGATGAGGCCGACCAGCACGCCGAGCAGGATGTGGCCGGCCATCATGTTGGCGAAGAGTCGGACCGCGAGCGCGAAAGTCTTGGCGATCAGGCCGATGATCTCGACCGGCACCAGGAGCGGCGCCAGCACGATCGGCCCGGGGCAGAAGTGCTTGACGTAGTCCATGCCGCCGTAGCGCAGGCCGTTGGTGATCATCAACACCAGCGTCAGCACCGCGAGCGTCGCCGTCACCCAGATGTTGCCGGTCGCCGTGCCGCCCAGGTGGACGCCGGCGAAGGCCGAGATCGCCGGGATCGGGATCAGGCCGAGCAGGTTCACCGTCAGCACGAAGAAGAAGGCGCTCCAGACGTAGGGGATGAAGCGATCGGTGTGCGCCCCCAGGACCGGCTGCGCGACCTCCTTGCGCAGGTACTGGCAGACCACCTCGAAGAAGTTGCCCCAGCCGGTGGGGACCAGGCGGCCGATCGGGTCGCCGCCGGCGCGCCGCCGTACCAGCCGCGGCAGCAGCGCGGTGAGCAGCAGCCCGGCGACGATCATCATCAGGATCTGGTCCGACAGCAGGGTGATCTTCTGCGCCGGGGTCAGGAAGCCGAGATCGGCATCCACCTGGGCCAGGGGATGCTGCACGACGTGACTCAGTGGATTGTCCGCGGCCATCGACCGACTCCCCGTTGCCTCTCGTCCCTACTTGCCCAGGACGGCGAGCCAGCGCACCGTCCAGCGAGTTTCCGCGACCAGCAGGGCGGCGTAGGCCAGCCCCACCCAGACCACGTACGGCGTCCGTTCGACCCCGCTGCCGAGCGCGATCGCGAGCGCGAGAGCCAGCGTGCCGCCGGCCCGCAGCGCCATCGATCGGCCCGCCACCGCCGGCGCCCGCCCGGCCGCGGCGTCGCCGCGCGCCAGCGCCCAGAGCACCGGCGCCGCGCCGAGCGCGGCCCCCGCGAG
>JACTMI010000046.1 GCA_014584695.1 Acidobacteriota bacterium | reverse complement strand
CGCTACGACAACGTGCTGTGGGGCGAGTGGTACCGGATCAACTACGCCGAGAACTTCGCCCAGGGCGACACCCTGGTCCACATCGAGGCCGCCGCGCCGCAGGATCTGATCGGCCAGGCGCTCCTCGAGGCGGGCACCTTCTACAACCGCTGCTACCCGAACTACGCTGGCGTCACTCCGGCGCCGGACCTGCGCGAGCCGCTCGGCACCACCTACGCGACCCAGTTCTACCAGAACGCGGCGTTCAGCGGTGGCACCGACTTCGTGATCTGGAAGGACTCGCAGTTCCCGAATCAGGACGGCTTCAGCTGCGTCGCCGGTCCGTTCTGGTTCCCGATTCCGGAGAGCCAGGTCATCATCTTCGACGAGCAGGAGAACCCGGAGGCGGTCTGCACCATCTCCCCCTGCCCGCAGGAAGAGGTGCTGTTCCCGATCGAGGCGCAGTCGGTTTCGGTCGCTTCGCTCGACGTCACCCCGCAGTCCGGTTGGGTCTACATGAACCTCAACCAGAACTACGGCGGGCCGACCTTCCTGGCTGGCCTGGGCGTCGTCGGTCCACAGCGCCGAGGGCCGGTTCAGCGCCGGTCTCAACGCGATCCAGCTGGATTCGTACTGCGACACCCAGAGCATCATCATTGGCCCCTCGGGTCCGGACTATCCGTTCGCCGAGTGCACCTGGAACTTCTTCAATCTCGACGAGTACAACTGCCCCGCGGCGGTCGCCGAGGGCGAGCGTCCGAACAAGAGCTGGAACTAAGCTCTCGAGCAGTCGCTTTCCGAACGGCGCGGACCTTCCGGTCCGCGCCGTTTTTCTTTGTCCCGGTCTAGGATGGGCATGATGGCGATCGCGATCTGCGCGCACGGGCTCGGCAAGAGCTACCGGATCTACCCGAGCCCGGCGGCGCGCCTGCTCGAGTTGCTCTCGGGCTCGCGCCGCCACCGCCCGTTCGTCGCCCTGGAAGACGTCAGCTTCGAGCAGGAGAAGGGACGGGGTCTGGCGCTCGTCGGTGAGAACGGCGCCGGCAAGTCGACGCTGCTCAAGCTGGTCGCGGGAGTGACCCGCCCCTCCGCGGGCCGTCTCGACGTCGACGGCCGGGTGGCGGCGCTGCTCGAGCTGGGCTCGGGCTTCCACCCCGACTTCACCGGCCGCCAGAACATCGAGCTCAACGCCGCGCTGCTCGGCCTCTCCGCCGAAGAGGTGCGAGCCAAGACCCCCGAGATCATCGCCTGGAGCGAGCTCGGCGAGTTCATCGACCAGCCGGTGCGCCAGTACTCGAGCGGCATGGCGATGCGGCTCGGCTTCTCGATCGCCACCCAGGTCGATCCCGACATCCTGATCATCGACGAGGCGCTCTCGGTCGGCGATGGCTATTTCCAGAAGAAGTGCATGGATCGCATTCTCGAGTTCGTCGAGCGCGGCAAGACGCTGCTGTTCTGCTCGCACGCGATGTACTACGTCTCGGCCTTCTGCGAGCGCGCGCTCTGGCTGCGGCAGGGGCGGGTGGCCGCGCTCGGTGAGACGGAGGCCGTGGTGCGCGAGTACGAGCGCTACCTGCTCGCCAAGCAGCGCCAGGGAGAGGTCGCCGCTGAGGCCGTGCCGGAGGATCTGGCGAGCGCCGCCAACGGTCCCGCGCGGCTGATCGCCGTGCGCCAAGCGAGCGCCTCCGGGGACCAGCCCGCCTACCGCAGCGGTGATCGCTTCGAGGTCGAGGTCGCCTGGGAGTGCGCGAGCCCGGAGCTCGCGTTCCACGTCGCTATCGGCCTGAATCGGGCCGAAGACGGGCTGCCGGTCGCCTCCTTCGCCACCCACTACTCCGGCCATCCGGCCGCGACCGGAGCGACCCGCCATCATCTGTGCCTCGAGGTCCCCGACTTGCCGCTCGCGAAGGGGAGCTTCTCGATGACGGTTTTCCTGCTCGACCAGCAGGGCCTGCACGTCTACGACCGGCGCCAGATCCCGGATGCCTTCGCCGTTGTCTCGCCCCGGTTCGTGCCGGGCCTGGTCGAGGTCGCGCACCACTGGCGCGTGGCCTGACCGGCGGAGCCAGGGGAAGCGAACGCCCCGGTACGGCCTAGAATCGCCTCGCTTTGCTCTCTCGTCCCGCGCCTCCCCGCCTCTGGCTCCGTGCCGACTCCCAGCGCCCCGTCCTCGCCGCTCATCTCGAGCAGGTCGCGGGGCGCTTCGGCGCCGCCGGCTGGCGGGTGATCCGCGGCCCCGAGCCCCTCGCAGGCGAGGCCACCGTGCTGGCGGTCCTCGACGATCCCTGGTGCGCGCCGCGACCCGAGCTCGCCCTGGCGCTCGCCGCCGCCCGGTCGAGCGCGCCGGCCTGGCGGGTGCCGCGGCTCGGCGGACTGCCGGGTGACACCGGCTGGGCGGTCGACCGCGGCCCTTTCACCGAGTTGGAGGACGAGCGGCGAGCGGCGCGGGAGGCCCGTCGCCGGCACCAGGCGAGCGGGGTGGCGGGGGCGCCAGTCGCTTTCGCGGTCGCCCCGGCGGAGCAGGCGGTCGAGCTCGCGAGCCGGGGTTGGCCGCCTCCTCCGGACTCGACCGCTCTGGTGCCGACGGTGCGGGTCTACCGCTATAACGACCCGGCCGACCACCCGCGGTCGGAGCTCGACGCGTACTTGCCGGATCGGCCCGGGGTCTGGCTCGAGCTCGGCTGCGGCGGCGGGGCGTTCGCCGCGCGCCATCGCGCGCCCGGCTGGCACTGGATCGGCGTCGAGCCGGACCGGGAGATGGCTCAGGTGGCGCGGCGGCGACTCGATCTCGTGCTCGCCATCGGCGCCGAGGCGGCGTTGGCCGCCATCCGGGGACCTCTCGCCGGCGTCGTGATGGCGGACGTCTTGGAGCATCTCGAGCAGCCGGAGCGGATATTGCGGCTCATCTCCGATCGGCTGGCCGAGGATGGCCGGCTGATCGTCGCCTTCCCCAACTCGGCCTGGTTCCCGGTCCTCGCCGCGCTCGGCCAGGGACGATGGGACCCCACCCTGAGCGGAGTCCAGGCGCGCGACCATCGCACGGTCCTGACCCCCGACTCGTTCGCCTGGCGGGCCAGCGAGGCCGGGTTCGAGGTCGAGCGACTCGAGCCCCTGCCCGCGCCCGTCCTGCCCTGGCGCCTGCGCTGGCGGGCGAGTTTGCTGGGCCGGCTGGCCGGCCTCGATCGACGCATCCTCGCCGCACCGCAATGGGCCGCGGTCCTGCGCCCACGGCGAGAGCGCCCGGAGGGCTCGCGATCGTGCGCCTGACCTACCTCCTGGCCCGCCCCGACCTCGGCGGCGGCACCAAGGTCGTGCTGGAGCACGCGGCGCTGCTGGCGGCGCGGGGGCACCAGGTGACGGTCGCCGGCGAGGGACCCCTCCCCCCCGATTACAGCTTCGCCGGCTCCTATCTCGATCTCGAACGGCATCGCCTCTCCGAAGCTCAGGACCTCGTCGTCGCGACCTTCTGGACGACACTCGGTCGGGCCAGCGAGCTGGGGCTCGGACCGGTGGCCCACTTCTGCCAGGGCTACGAGGGCGAGATCCCGCACTTCGCGGCTGATCGGCCGGCGATCGAGACCGCGTACGCGCTGCCGGTTCCCACGCTCGCGGTGACGCCGCGGCTGGCCGAGCTGGTCGGCCGGCGCTTCGGCCGCCCGGCGCGGCTGGCGCCGCCGGCCTTCGCGCCGGGCCTCCGAGCACGCTGGCGCTGGTCGCCGCGCGGGCGGCCCTGGGTCGCCCTGTTCGGCGTCTTCGAGGCCGAGGTCAAGGGGATCGCGACCGGTCTCGCGGCGATTGCCCGGCTCCGCCGGGCGGGCCGGCGGATCCGCCTGCTGCGGGTCTCGGTCTATCCGCTCTCGGCCGCCGAGCGGGCGATCGCGGCACCCGACCGCTATCTGCAATCGATCCCGCCCCGTCGAGCGCAGGCCGCCCTGGCGAGCTGCGACCTCCTCCTCTTTCCGACCCGGCTCGAAGAGGGCTTCGGTCTGCCCCTGTTGGAAGCCATGGCGCTCGGGGTGCCTGCGGTCGCCTCGGCCACCCCCGGGATCGAGTTCATGACCGCCGCGGGCCGCGGCGCCCGGCTGGTGCCGCCCGACGACGAGGCGGCCTTCGCGCGGGCCGCCGCCGAGCTGCTCGATGCGCCGGCCACGTGGCGAGCGCAGCGGCGCGCCGCGCGCCGGGCCGCGGCCCGATTCGCGCCGCCGCGGATCGCCGCCGAGATCGAGGCGGCCGTCGTCTGGGCGGCCGGCGTGGCCGGCGGTACCCGATGAGCTCGGTCGGCGTCGTCCTGGTCCACTATCGGACCCCTGAGCTCGTCCGCCCGGCGGTCGAGGCGTTCGGCGCCGAGCTGGAACGGATCGGCGCGGCCGCGCGCATCGTCCTGGTCGACAACGGCTCCGAGCCGGACTCGCGCGTGCTCTGGCGAGACCTGCCGATCGAGCGCATCGAACCCGGCCGCAATCTCGGCTACGCCGGGGGGGTGAATCGGGGCATCGCCGCCGTCGACGCGGATCGCCTGCTGGTGGCCAATCCGGATGTCGTGCTCCGTCCGGGGGCGCTCGAGCCCCTGCTCGACGCCTTGGAGCGGGGGGCCGCGGCGGCCGGACCGCGCTTCGAGTGGGACCGGGCCGGGCGTTGGTGGCTGCCGCCAGCCGAGGAACGGACCCGCCGGTGGGAGCTGCTTGCCGCGCTCGCGCAGCGCTCCGAGCTCTGGGCGGCCAGGGCGCGCCGGCGGTGGCGCCGCCATGCGCGCCGCCATTGGGAGGCCGACCGGCCGATCCCGAGCCGGTCCCTCTCGGGGGCCCTGCTCGCCATCCGTCGCGACGCCTGGAGCCGGGTCGGACCGTTCGACGAGGGCTATCACCTCTACTTCGAGGAGTCCGACTGGCTCGCCCGCCTCGCGGCGGCGCGCCTGCCGAGCTGCTACGTGCCGGCCGCGCGCGCCTGGCACCTCTACGCGCAGTCGAGCCTGCGCGAGTCGCGATCCGCGGGCTGGTTCGCCGAAGCCGCGGCCCGCTTTCGCGAGCGCACGTACGGCGCTCGTTTCGCCCGCCTGCTCGCCCGGCTCGAGCGAGCCCCCGTCGCGGCGGGTCACCCGGCATCGGCGCGCGTCGAGGCCCGACTGGCCGCCGGGGAGCTGCCGACGGCAACTTGCTGGCTCGAGCTGGCCGCGCGGAGGTGCGGCTTTCCCGCCGCCACCGAGCGGCTCCTCCATCCCGCTGCCGGTTGGTCCCTGCCGGACGACCTGCGCGAGCGGCTGCCGGGCGGAAGCTATCGACTGCGCCTCGTGGCCGACACCGGACGAGAGCTCTCCAGCTGGGACTACCGCGCGCCGGAGCGCTCGTGACCGCCGACCCCGCGCTCGAGATCCGCGCGCTGCGGCCGACCGACGAGCCGGCGGTCCGCGACGGCTTCGAACGCGCCTTCGGCGTCCGCCGTTCGCTCGAGGAGTGGCGCTGGAAGTTCGATCCCCGGCCGCACGGTCGGGCGATCGAGGTGGCGTTCGATGCGCGCGGCGAGCTGGTCGCCCACTACGCCGCGCTGCCCGTCGAGATGCAGCGACCGGAGCGCCATTTCCTCGCCGGCCAGATCGTCGACGTCTTCACGCGCCGCAAGCTCGGCCTGTTCCGGCGCCGCGGGCCGCTCACCCGCACCATCGAGTCGCTCGTCGCGCGCTGCTGCGGCCCCGGCCGGCTCGAGCTGCTCTACGGCTTTCCCAGCCTGCGGGCCCTCGAGCTCGGCCGCGCGACCGGTGTCTACCCCGCCGAGGCCGCGGTGCCACGCCTGCAGGCGCCGGTTGCGCCGGTCGCGCACCCCTCACGACTCGCGCGCCGCCTGGTCCAGCGCGGCTTCGACGCGAGTGGCCTCGACGCGCTCTGGTCGGCGGCCGCGCTCCGCTATCCGCTCGCGGCGGTTCGCGACGCCGCGTGGCACCGGCGGCGCTTCCTCGACCGGCCCGGCGTCGCCTACGAGCAGCTCGGCGTCCGGCGCCGCGGCCGGCCCGCCGCCTGGGCCGTCGTCCGCGGCGAGCCGGAGCGGCTGCGCTGGGCGGATCTGGTCTGGGACGGCGAGTCCGCGGCGGATCTCGAGCTACTGGCGAGCTCTGGCTCTCGGGCGACGACGAGGCGGCCGGCGTGCTGCGCGACCTCGGCTGGCGCGCCGAGCCGCACCCGCAGCTGCGCCTCGCGGCGCGCTCGTTCGTCGCCGACCTCGAGCACCAGGAGCTCGTCCGGCGGCTCTATCTGACGCTCGCCGACTCGGACCTGGTCTGAGCGCGACGACCGGCTCCGCTGCGCCCGCCGCGTAGAATCCCGGCGTGATCCCGGATCTCTCGGTGGTGATCCCGGCGTTCAACGAAGCGCAACGGCTCGCGCCGACGCTCGAGTCGGTGCTGGCTTTCGTCGAGGGCCGCGGCCAGGCATTCGAAGTCCTGATCGTCGACGACGGCTCGACCGACGCCACCGCCTCGATCGCCACGACCTTCGCCCCGCGCGGCGTCCGCACGATCCGCCTCGATCGCAACCGCGGCAAGGGCGCGGCGCTGCGCGCCGGTGTCGCGGCGAGCCGCGGCCGGTTGGTGTTGCTCACCGACGCCGACCTGTCGACGCCGATCACGGAGCTCGCGCGGCTCGAGCCCGAGCTCGGCGCGGCGCCGGTGGTGATCGGCAGCCGCGCCGTCGCCGACTCGCGCATCACGCGACATCAGCCCCGTCACCGCGAGTGGATGGGCAAGACCTTCAACCGGATCCTGCGGCTGCTCGGGGTGGCGCGGCACCAGGACACCCAGTGCGGGTTCAAGCTGCTCGAGGGCGATCTGGCCCGCTCGCTGTTCGCCGCGCTCACGATCGACCGCTTCGCTTACGACGTCGAGTTGCTGTGGCTGGCCGAGCGGCGGGGACATCGCGTCGTCGAGGTCGGCGTCACCTGGCACGACTCGCCCGCCTCGACGGTCCACCCTCTGCGCGACGCCGCGCGCATGCTGGTCGACGTCCTCCGGTTCCGCTTCCGCCATCGTCGCTGAGCGGCGGCCCGCGCGGCCGCCGGTGCTACGATCCCGCTCCGGACCGAGCTCCGAGCGCACGCCATGCCCTCCTTCCCGATTCCGCCCGGCGAGACCCGCCGCGTCGAGACGCCGAGCGCGCTCGTGATCGCACCCCACGCCGACGACGAGACCCTCGGCTGCGGCGGACTGGTCGCGCAATTGGCCGCCGGCGGCGCCGCGGTGCGCGTCCTCTATCTCACCGACTCGGCCGGCGCGCCGCCCGGCGAGCCCGGTCTCGCCGCGCGGCGCGCGGCCGAGGCAGCCGCGGCGATAGCGATCCTCGGGGTTGCGGGCCACGAGCGGACGGAGCTCCCGGACGGCCAGCTCGCCCGCCACCTCGACGCCGCGGCGGCGGCGATTCGGCGGGCACTGCTGGCCCAGCGCCCGCGCCTGTTGCTGGTGCCGTCGCCGCTCGAAGTCTCGGCGGACCACCGTGCCGCCTTCGCCGCCGTGCACCGTGTCCTCACCGCCATCCGGCCGGGCGACGACCTGGCCACGGCGCTCGACGGCCTCGAGGTGCTGCTCTACGAGCTGAACCGCCCGCTCCATCCCGACCTGCTGGTGGACGTGAGCGGAGAGCTGCCGCTGCTGGAGCGGGCGATCGCCGCCCACTCGAGCCAGCTCGAGCGGCATCCCTACGGTCGCGCGGCGCTCGGCCTGCGGCACTTCCGGACCCTGACGCTCGGGCCGAACGTGATGGCCGCCGAGGCCTATCGGAGACTGACCCTGGCGGATTTCGTGACCGCGGGGCCGAGTGCCCTGGTGACCCGGCTGGGCGGCACCCCCGCGCCGATCTGGATCGAGGATGGGCCGCTGGTCTCGGTCATCGTGCGCACCAAGGACCGGCCGGCGCTGCTCGCCCAGGCGCTCGCGAGCTTGGCGGCGGGCAGCTACCGGCGGGTCGAGGTCCTCCTGGTCAACGATGGCGGCGCGCCGCCCGAGCCGCCGCCGGACTTCCCGTTCGCGCTGCGCCGGGTCGACCACGCGGCGAGCCGGGGCCGCGCCGCGGCCGCCAACGCCGGCCTCGCGCTGGCGAGCGGTGACTATGTCGGCTTCCTCGACGACGACGACCTGGTCGAGCCGGAGCATCTCGAGACGCTGGTCGGCTTCGCCCGGGCGACCGCCGCGCCGGTGGTCTATACCGATGCGGCGGTCGCCATCTACGAGCCCGACGCGGAGCTCGGCTGGCGCTGCGTCGAGCGGAGCCTCCCCTACAGCCGCGATTTCGATCCCGACCTGCTCTGCTTCGACAACTACATCCCGCTCCACACGCTGCTCGTCGAGCGCGCCCTGCTCGAGCGGGCGGGCCCGCTCGACGAGAGCTTCGAGTTCTTCGAGGACTGGGACCTGCTGATCCGGCTCGCCGCGCTGACCCGCTTCCTCCACCTCGCGCGCGTCACCTGCGAGTACCGGCACTTCCGCGGCAGCGCCCACCACGCGCTGGGCGAGCTGCCGCGCGACCGCCCGGACTTCCTGGCCACCAAGGCCCGGGTGCTCGAGAAGCACCGCGACGCCGTCCCCGCGGCCCGCCTGGCGGCGGTCGTCGACCGCCTGCGCGCCGAGGGCGTTCTCGCTCTGCACGAAGCGGAGCGGCGGCGGCGCGAGCTCGCCGAGTCGACCGAGCGCAGCGCGCGAGAGATCCACCGCCTCCACTTCGCGGCCGAGCAGCAGACCGAACACATCGGCCGCCTCTACGCCGAGATCGAGCGGCTCGGCGCCCAGATCCGCGCCATGGAGTCGACCCGGGCCTGGCGCGCCCACTTGCGCTGGCAGCGACTGCGGGGCCGGTGAGCCGGGTCGCGCTGCTGTCGAGCGAACCGATCCGGCCCACCATGGGCGGCATCGGCATTCGTTACCTGGAGCTGGCGCGGCGGCTGCCCGCGGCCGGCTTCGACGTGCTCCTGATCTCTCCCGCGACGCCCGAGGAGAGCGCGCGCTGCGGCCTCGATGCCGCGAGCGTTCGCCGTTTCGACCGCGAGAGTCTGCCGGAGCTCGTGACGGGCGCCGCCGCCGCCGTCGCCCAGGGACAGCTCGCCAACGATCTCCTGCTCGCCCGTCCCGACCTGCCGACCGCGATCGACCTCTACGATCCCTGGCTGATCGAGAACCTGCACTATCTCGAGTCGCTCGGGCTCGACCCCTATCGCAACGATCACGCGACCTGGGTCCTCCAGCTCTCGCGCGGCGACTTCTTCCTCTGTTCCTCGCGCGAGCAGCGGCTCTTCTATGCCGGTTTCCTGACGGCGCTCGGCCGCGTCAACCCGGAGCGCGCGCGACTCGATCCGACGCTCTCGGGCCTGATCGCCGAAGTGCCGTTCGGCCTGCCCGACGAGCTGCCGGAGCACCGTCCCTGGCTGGGCGCGCGCCGCCCCGGCGAGCGGCGGCTGCTGTTCGGCGGCCTCTACGACTGGTACGACCCCTGGACGACCCTCGACGCGATCGAGCGCCTGGAGGCCGCCGAGGTCCGGCTGTACGTGATCCGCAATCCGAACCCGGAGAGCACGCCGCAGCGGCTCTTCGGCGAGCTCGAGCGCCGGCTGGCGAGTCGCCCGCGGCTGCGCGAGCGGGTGGTGGCGCTCGACTGGGTCCCGGCCGAGCGCCGGTTCGACCTGCTGCGCGAGGTCGATTTGATGGTCTCGCCGCACCGCGCCGGCCTCGAGAGCGATCTGGCGCTGCGCACCCGGTTTCTCGAGGCCCTGGCGGCCGGCTGCCCGGTCGTCGCCAGCGACGGCGGCACGATCGCTCGCCTGCTGCGCGAGCACGGCGCCGGCTGGGTCGTGCCCCCGGAGGATCCCGAAGCGCTCGCCGAGGCGCTGCGCGACGTGCTCGCGGGGAGCGAGGTCGAGCCCCGGCGCGCGGCCGGCTGGCGGCTCGCGGAGGCGCATCGGTGGCCGCGAGTGCTGGCGCCGCTGGTCGACTTCCTGGCCGCCCCGCGCGTCGATGCCACGAAGTCGCGGTTCGCCTTCCGGCCCGCGACCGTCTCGCCGCCGGACGGCCTCGGCTTCCGGCTGCGCCGGGCGCTCGCGCGCACGCTCGGAGCGCGCGGATGAAGCGCGGCCGCAAGGTTTCGATCCTCGTCCTCTCCTGGAACGGCCGGGAGCACCTCGAGGATTGCCTGGGTGCGCTCGCCGCCCAGCGCTCGCCGGGTGTCGAAGCGGAGACGCTGTTGCTCGACAACGGCTCCACCGACGGCACCGCGGCGTGGGTGAGAGCCCGCTTTCCGGGCGTGCGCGTGGTCGAGAGTGCCGTGAACCTCGGCTTCTGCGCCGGCAACAACCGGCTCGCCGAGCTCGCCACCGGCGACGCTCTCGTGCTGCTCAACAACGACACGCGCGCCGAGAAGGACTGGCTCGCGGCGCTGGTCGACGGCTACCGCGCCGCCGACGACGATGTCGCTGCGGTCGCCGGTCGGATCGTCGACTGGGAAGCGGAGCGGCTCGACTTCGGGCGCGGGCTGCTGACGTTCGACGGGCACGCCTTTCAGCTCGACTACCGGCGGCCGCTGGCCACCGCGCGTCAGCCGGAGGCCGGCGAGGAGCTGCTCTTCGGCTGCGGCGGCAACCTCGTCGTCGAGCGCCGCGCCTTCCTCGCGGCGGGAGGATTCGACCCGCGCTACTTCGCCTACCTCGAGGACGTCGATCTCGGTTGGCGGCTGTGGGCCGGCGGCGCGCGGGTGGTGGCCTGTCCGGACGCCACCGTGCGGCACCGCTCGAGCGCCTCGAGCGACCGGCTCGGTCATTTCCACCGCGGCTTTCTGTTCGAGCGCAACGCCCTGCGCACGATGCACAAGAACCTCGAGCCCCGGCTCTGGGAGCAGCTGATGCCGGCCATTCTCCTGACCTTCCTGTCGCGGGTCGAGGCCCTGCTCGCCGAGGCGAACCCGGGCGGCGCCGTCCTGCGCAGCGACCCGTTTGCGGGTGCGATCGCCGACACCGGTGCCGCGGCGCCGGCGCGGGAGTCTCTGGGCGAGAAGTGGCGGCGCATGGGACCGCGGGAGTTCGCGCGCCGCGGCGCGGCCAAGGCGGCGCGCGCCCTGGCCGCGGCCGGCCGTGGCTCGCGCCGGGAACGAGAGCGCCTCGCGGTCGACGATCCCCGCACCCTCGCCCACTTGCGCGCGATGAGCTTCTTTCGGGCCAGCCTCGAGTCCGCCGGCGAGGAGCGCTCCCGCGCCGCCGCGCGGCGGCGGCGCCCCGACGCCGAGATCTTCGCGCGCTTCCCGCTCTGGATCGTGCCCACCTACCCGGGGGATGTGGCGCTGTTCGCGAGCCCGGCCTTCGCGGGTTGGCTGCCGCGCGAGCTCGACTTTCGGCAGGCGACGCTCCCCGAGGTGATGGCCTGGCCGCTCTGATCCGCCAGGGCCGGAGGCCGTGGGGCCCCGCAGCCCGGAAACCTCGGTCGGCTGCTGCTCACCCGGCTCAGTCGATCCGGATTCCGGCCGGGTCGAAGTCGGCTTCGGGACTCGTCATGCCGAGCGCGCGCAGGCTGCCCACCAGGACCCGGGCCACCACCAGGTTCCGGTACCACTTCTTGTCCGATGGCACGACGTACCAGGGCGCCGATGCGGTCGAGGTCCGCTCGAGCGCCGTCTCGTAGGCGCGCCGGAATTCCTTCCAGCGCGCCCGGTCGTCGAGGTCGCCGGGATTGAACTTCCAGCGCTTCGCCGGATCGTCGAGCCGCTCCTGCAGCCGCTTCTTCTGCTCGGCCTTGGAGATGTGCAGGTAGAACTTGAGGATCGTCGTGCCGGTCTCGGCGAGCAGTCGCTCGAACTCGACGATCTGCCGGTAGCGCGCCTGCCACACCGGCTCCGGCGCCAGGCCGTGGACGCGGACCACGAGCACGTCCTCGTAGTGGCTGCGGTTGAAGATCACCAGCTCGCCGGCGCCCGGAACTCGGGAGTGGACGCGCCAGAGGAAGTCGCGGGCGCGCTCCTCGGCGGTCGGGACCTTGAAGCCGACCACCTTGACCCCGAGCGGGTTGACGCCGTCGAAGACGTGGCGGATGACGCCGTCCTTGCCCGCCGTGTCCATGCCCTGGAGCACCACCAGCACCTTCTCCCGCTGGCGGGACCAGAGCAGCTCCTGCAGCGCTTCCAGCTCACGGTTCAGCTCACCCATCTCGGTTTCGGCGGCCTCGCGGCCGGCGCTGGCGAGCGCGGTTTCGTCGGTGTCGATGCCGCCCAGGTTCGCGGGCGATCCGGGGGCGACCCGGTAGCGTTCGACGCTCGACAGCAGCGAGTTCGCGGGCATGGCCAGGAGCCTATACGATCGCGACGCATGGCCCCGCCGTTCTCGGTCGTCGTCCCCACGCACAATCGGCTCGAGATCCTGCCGGAGGTGCTCGCCGCGCTCGCCGCGCAGCGGGACGCTCCCGGGTTCGAGCTCCTGGTGGTCGACGACGGCTCCTCCGACGGCACTCGCGATTGGCTCGCGGCACGCCCCGTCGAACCCGGGTTCCGCTGGATCCGCCAGGAGCCGCGCGGCCCCGCGGCGGCGCGCAATCGCGGCGTCGAAGCCGCCCAGGGCGAGCGCATCGCCTTTCTCGGTGACGACACCGTGCCCGCTCCCGACTGGCTGGCCGAACACGCCCGCGCCCATCGGCAGCGAGGTGACGACACGCGGCTGGCGGTGATCGGCCACACCGCCTGGCACCGGCGGATGGTGACCACACCGCTGCTGCGTTACCTGAACGAGCACGGACTGCAGTTCGGCTACGCGCTGATCGAAGACCCCGAGCGGGTTCCCTTCAACTTCTTCTACACCTCGAACCTCTCGCTCGCGCGCGAGCTGCTGCTCGCGGAGCCCTTCGACGAGAGCTTCCCTTATCCCGCCTGGGAGGACATCGAAGCCGCCTGGCGGCTGTCGAAACGCGGGCTGCGCCTGGTCTACGCGAGCGCTGCCCGCGTCGAGCACGACCACCCGACCGACTTCGACCGGTTCGCCGCCCGGCAGGAGCGAGCGGGCTATTGCGCGGTCGTCTTCTTCGAGCGTCATCCGGAGCTGGCCGGCTTCCTCGGGCTCGGTCCCGAGGGGCCGCCAGCGCTGCCGCCGACTGGTCCGCAGCGCCTCCGCGAGGCCCTGGTCCGGGCCTTGCAGTCGCTTCCGGTGTCGGTCCCCCGCCTCTGGGAAGAGGCCCTCAGGTATCACTACTTGCGGGGCCTCCACCGCGGGTGGCGGGAACGGATCGAGCCCAGACGAGGAGAGACGCCGTGAAGAGAATCCTGCTCATCGCGCTGATCGCCGCCATCGCCGCCGGGACCGGCGCGGCTCCGGCGGAGGCCGGAGCGATCCGCATCTATCCGAGCTTCGGCATCCACTGGGGGCCGGGTTGGGCCTATCCGTGGGGCTGGTACGGTCCGAACCGCTATTGGGGCCCCGGCCCCGGCTGGGGTTACACCGCCGTCTATCCCAACGACCGGTACCGCCTCGGCGCGCTCGATACCGATGTCAGCCCCGAGCGCGCGGAGGTCTGGGTCAACGGGGAGAAACTCGGGGTCGCGGACGACTTCGACGGCTTCCCGGACTATCTCTGGCTCGAGCCCGGCACTTATGACGTGGCGTTCTACCTGCCGGGCTACAAGACCATCGCGCGCCAGTACTCGATCTATCGTGGCCTGGTGATCGACGTCGAGGACCGGATGGAGAAGGGCGAGTCCATCCACCCGCTCGACCTCGCCTCCAAGTCGACCGTGCGTCGCGACGAGCGCCTCCGGCGCGACCGCGAGCGCGAGGAAGAGCTCGCCGCCCGCGAACGCCGACCGTCGCCGACCTGGGAGGGCCGGCGAGCGGAGGTCGAGCCCGGACCACTCGACGCCCGCGGCGAGCCGGGGCGGCTGCGCCTCCGGATCGAGCCCGACGACGCCTCGGTCTACCTCGACGGACGCTTCCTGGGCACCGGGCAGGAGCTCGCCCGGCTCCGCGCGGGGCTGATCGTCGACCCCGGCGAGCACCTGCTGCAGGTGGTGCGCCCCGGCCGCGAGGAGCAGGCGCGCCGCTTCGAGGTCGCCCCCGGCCGCGAAGTCGAGCTCGAGATCCGCCTGTCCGAGGACTGAAAGCGCTCGCGCCCGAGCGCCGGTCAGGTCATCTGGCCGGCGCTCTCCCGCTCCATCTTGAGCAGCCAGCGCTTGCGCGCGGCGCCGCCGACGTAGCCACCCAGCCCCTGCTTCGACGGGATGATCCGGTGGCAGGGGATCAGGATCGGCAGCGGGTTCTTCTCGATGATCGCCAGGACCTGCCGGTAGGCCTCCGGCCGGCCAGCGGCCTCGGCGATCTCCTTGTAGTTGCGAGTGCGGCCGTAGGGAGTCCGGGTGACCTCCTTGAGCACTCGCCGGGCGAAGCCGTCGAGTCCGGAAGGAACCAGGTCGTACTCGAGGTCGAGGTTGCGGCGCGCCCCCGCGAAGTACTCCGAGAGCCGACCGAAGACCTCGTCGAGGAAGTCGGAATCTTCGTAGTCCGAGAGCGGATGGTAGAGGCGCCGCTCCCGCGCCGCCGGGTTGAACAGGAGGCGGGAGATGGCCGTGTGGTGAAAGTCCACCCCGAGCGGACCCAACTGCGAGGGGACCAATACCCGGACCGGCTCGGCCGGTTGCGGCACCGGCGACTCGGGGGTGGCAGCCTGCTCGACCGACATCGGGCGGAGGTTACACCGGCGCCGAGCGGGGGGACAAGCGTTCAGGACGCTTCCGAAGCGTCGAGCTCGCGGTAGTGCGCGTAGCTCTCCAGGACCCGCAGGACGTAGGCCCGCGTCTCGCGGAATCCGATCTTCGACAGGAACTCCTCCGGCTCTTGAGTAAAACAGTAACGCAACCAGAGCTCCGCTTGCGCTTCGCCCGCGTTGTAGGCCGCCAGCATGACCTCTTCACGTCCTCGAAATCGGACAGCCAGCTCCCCCAAGTACGCGGCTCCCAGGGCGATCGACGTCTCGGGTCGGAGCAGGTCCCGGGCCTCGAGGCGGGGCCAGCCGAGCGCGGCTCCGACTCGGCGCGCCGTGGGCAGGACGAACTGCGTCAGACCTCGGGCCGAGGCCGCGGAGACGGCCTGGGCGTCGAAGCGACTCTCCTCCCGGATCAGGGCGGCGAGCAGCAGCGGATCGATCCGGTGGCGCTCCGCTTCCGTGCGCAGGGCGGTCTCGTGGGGCAGTGGATAGAGCAGTCGGCGCAGCCCGCGGCTGACCCAGGCGACCGGCAGGCTCGTCGGCCGCTGCTCGAACAGCGCCTCCGCCAGCGCCAGCGAGCGGCGGTGGGCGCCACGCTCGGCGAGCTGGGCCGCGGCGGTGAAGGCCAGATCGGGTCGACTCGAAGGGAAGTGGCGCCGGAGCGCCATCGGCGCCTCCTCGAAGAACCCCAGTCCGAGCAAGATCTCTTCCGGAGAGGTCGGTGCCGCCCGCCAGAGCGGCCAGGCCGTGACCGGCACGGGCTGCCAGTCGATCCAGAGCGCCGTGGCGGGTCGCTCCCGGAGTCGAGCGAGCCCGCGGCGGGTCGCCTCCGCGCCGGCGGCGCTGGTCTCGCCGAGCAGCCGCGCCGCGCGCCAGAGCTCCGGCGGCTCCCCCGCCGCCGCCGCGACGCGCGCGCGCATCGCCCCGAACGGCGCGAGCTCGGGGCGCTCGAGCCGCCGCAGCGCCGCGCGCGCGAACGGATGGTGGGGGCCCCGCTCGAGGGCGTCGAAATACTCGCGGGACGCCGCTTCCAGGTCCCCCGCGAGCTCGGCGCTGCGGCCGCGCCAGTAGTGCACCGCCTCGGGAGCGACTGCCCGCGTAGTCTGGGCGAAGTCCAGGCTCTCTCGAACGCCCTCCGAACGGCCTCGCGCCACCTGGCTCGCGGCCAGGAAGAGGGCGCTGCGGGCGAGCGCGCTCTGGCCGTGGCGGCGCCGCGAGAGCCGCGCCAGCCGCTCGCGCGCCGCCGCGACCTCGTCCGCGAGCAGCTCGATGCGCAGCGCGCTCGATTCGGCGGCCATCGACCACTCGCCGTCGGGCTCCGCCCGCTGGGCCGCGAGAAAGGCCGCGAGCGCCCCGCTCGGCTCCCCGGCGAGCTCGAGGCCTCGGCCCGCTTGATAGAGCGCCGCGGCGCGCCGCTCGGCCACCGCCGGCCGCGCCGCCAACCGCTGGAACCTGCGTGCCGCCTCCAGGTGGTGGCCGAGCCAGAAGTCGCTGCGCGCGAGCGCGAACTCGAGCTCCCAGCGCTGGCGGTCCCACGCCGCCCGCGGGTCGATGGCCCGCGCCAGGAGGGGAATGGCGAGCTCGAACTCTCGGTGCGCGTAGGCCGCCAGGCCGAGCCACCGCGCCGTCTCCCGATCGGGTTCCCCGGCCACCCAGCCGCCCACCAGCTGCGCCGCCTCGTGCGCCACCGCATCCTCGGGGTCCTGCTCGAGCAGGGCGCGCGCGCGGCGACGCGCCTCCTCCGCCCGCCCCTGCCAGGCGAGGCACTCCGCCCGCGTCAGCTCGAAGAGTCGCCGCTCTTCGGTGCGCCAGCGGACCCGCTCGAGGGAGGCGAGCAACGAGCAGTCGCCGCCCAGCGACAGCGCCCGGCGCAGCTGCTCGAGCGCGGGGCGCACCAGCGCGGCGGGCGGCTGGCTCGCCAGCAGCGCCGCCGCGAGCTGTGCCGCGCGCTCCGGATGTCCGGCCGCGGATTCCGCTCGAGCCAACCGCAGGCGCGCCCAGGGGGCGAGCGCCGGCACGCCGAGGGCCGCCGTGTAGGCCTCGATCGCCTCGGCCGGGCGCCCAGCGCGCGCCGCCAGCTCGCCGCGCAGGAAATCCAGTCCGAGCTCCCGCGACCGCGCGGGCCGCTCGGCGAGCTCCCGTTCCACCGCCGCGAGGGCTGGACCGGCGGGACCCGCGCGCGCCAGCTCGAGAATCGTCGGGCGCGGATCGGCCGCGACCGCCGCGATCAGCAGCGGAACGGCCAGGATCATCCGGGGGGCCAGCCCAACGACCGCCCGCCGAGCAGGTGCAGGTGCAGGTGCTCCACCGACTGGCCGCCCTCTTCTCCGCAGTTGAGCACCAGGCGATAACCCCGCGCCAAGCCGAGCTCGCGGGCGAGGCTCACGGCGCGCGCCACCAGGCGCCCTAGCAGCGGCTCGTCTCCGGGCCCGGTGGCGGCCGGCGACTCGAGATGCCGGGTCGGGATGACCAGCAGGTGGACCGGCGCTTGCGGCGCGATGTCGTGGAAGGCGACCAGCTCCGGGTCTCGGTAAGCGATCCGCGCGGGGATCTCACCGCGGACGATGCGACAGAACAGGCAGGAATCGGACATCGCTCCTCCCCGCTCGCCTCAGGAGGTGGGCGAGCTGATGCGCGTGACCCGGGCGCCGAGACCGGCGAGCTTCGCCGCCATCGCCTCGTAGCCCCGGTCGAGATGATAGATGCGGTCGATCGTCGTCTCGCCTTCGGCCACCAGCCCCGCGAGCACCAGCGACGCCGAGGCCCGCAGATCGGTCGCCATCACCCGCGCGCCGGCGAGCGGCGTCGGGCCGTGCACGCGCGCCGTGCGGCCGTCGACTCGGATGTCGGCACCCAGCCGCGCCAGCTCGGCGACGTGCTGGAAGCGATTCTCGAACACCGTCTCGACGATCGTCGACGTCCCGTCGGCCTGGGTCATCAGCGTCATCCACTGTGCTTGGAGATCGGTCGCGAATCCGGGATACGGGGCGGTGACCACGTCGCGCTGGAACAGGCCTGCCTCGCGTCGCACCCGCACGCCCTCCGGCCCGAGGTCGACCCGCGCCCCCGCCGCCTCCAGGCTCTCGAGCAGCGCGCCGAGATGGTCCGCCCGGGCGCCTTCGAGGAGCACGTCGCCGCCGGTCAAGGCCGCGCCGATCAGATAGGTCCCGCTCTCGATCCGATCCGGAATCACCCGGTGGCGGCCGCCGGCCAAGCGCTCGACCCCCTCGATCCGGATCGTCCCCTCGCCCGCGCCCTCGATGCGCGCCCCCAGACCGGAGAGCAGGCTCGCCAGATCGACGACCTCCGGCTCGCGCGCGCAATTCTCGAGCACGGTCGTGCCCCGCGCCAGGGTCGCGGCCATCAGCAGGTTCTCGGTGCCGGTCACGCTCTCGACCGCGAAGCGAAAGCGAGCGCCGTGGAGCCGCTCGGCCCGCGCGTCGACGTAACCGTGATCGAAGCTCACCCGCGCGCCGAGGGCCGTCAAGCCCGCCAGGTGCTGGTCGATCGGCCGCGAGCCGATGGCGCAACCGCCCGGCAGGGAAACGCGGCCGTGCCCCCGCCGCGCCACCAGCGGGCCGAGCACCAGGATGCTGGCGCGCATGGTCTTGACCAGCTCGTAGGGCGCGTCGTCCGGACTGACTGATCCGCCGGGCCGCAGGCACAGGGCGTCGTCCTCCCAAGCGCTCGGCTGTCCCAGGTGCTCGAGCAGGCCGCGCATCGTCTCGAGGTCGCGCACGCGCGGCAGGCCCTCGAGCACCAGGGGCTCGTCGGCGAGCACCGACGCCGCCAGCGCGGGGAGGGCGGCGTTCTTGGCGCCACCCGCCCGCACCCTGCCCGCCAGTCGCGTCGGGCCCTCGATCCGGAACTGGTCCATGCCTTCTCGCTCGCTCGCGGCGTCGCTCAACCGCGCCGGCGGAAGACGACGTCGCGCTCGATTCCCGCCAGATCGGTGCCGACCGAGACGACCTCCCAACCGCCGATCTGCTCGGCCGCCTCGGCGAGCGCGGGCAGGCGCCCCAAGCCCATCTCGACGACCAGGTGAGAGCCCGGCTTCATCTCGAGCGCCGAGCGCAGCAGCCGCTCGGTGGTCTGGTTGCCTCCGCCGGGCGACACCAGGGCGACCGTCGGCTCGTAGTCGCGCACGGTGCGCGAGAGCCAGGGCAGCTCCTCCGGGTCGACATAGGGAGGATTGCTCACCAGGAGGTCGAAGTCGCCGAGTCGGATCGGATCGATCAGGTCGGCGATCGCGAAGCGCATCCGCGCCGCGACTCCGAGCGAGACGGCGTTGGCGCGGGCGACCGCGACCGCGCCGATCGAGATGTCGGTCGCCACCACCTGCCAACCGGGGCGCTCGGCCGCGAGGGTGACGCCGATCGCTCCGGAGCCGGTGCCCACGTCGAGCACCCTGGCCTCCGGAGGCAGCGGCAACGCGAGCGCGAGCGCCACGAGATGCTCGGTCTCGGGTCGCGGCACCAGAACCCGAGAGTCGACCTGGAAGGTCCGGCCGTAGAACTCGCGCCGGCCGACCAGGTACGCGATCGGCTCGCGCTCGCCGCGCCGCTCGACGAGTTGCTCGAAACGTCGCTGGAGATCGGCGCCGACCTGCTGGTCGTCGGCGGCCATCAAACCCACCTCGGAGACTCCGAGCACCTCGGCCAGCAGCCGGCCCGCCTCCCGGCCGGCCGACTCGATTCCGCGCTCCCGGAGCGCTTTGCTGCCTGCCAGCACGAGCTCGCGCGCGGTCGCCATGCCCGCATCCTAGCTGGAGCTGAAGCGAACAGACGTTTTGTGTGAAAAATGTCCATTGAGCAGACTATTTGTCTGTACAACAAAGTTTTTATTGACGTTTCACATGCAATTCACTAAACTGACGCCATGGACGATCGAGACCTCCAGATCGCGCGGATCCTCCAGCGGGAAGCCCGGACCTCGAACGCCGAGATCGGCCGCGAGCTGGGCATTGCCCCTTCGGCGGTGCTCGAGCGGATCCGCAAGCTCGAGCGCCGAGGGGTCCTCCAGGGTTACCACGCGCGGCTCGACCCGGAAGCGGTCGGCCTCGGTTTGCTCGCCTACGTCTTCGTCCAGGTCGACGAGCGGCTGAGTGACGAGCACACGGGCCGGCGGCTGGCCGAGCTGCCCGAGGTGCAGGAGGTCCACCACATCGCCGGCGAAGACTGCTACCTGGTCAAGGTGCGCGCCGCCTCGGCCGCCGAGCTCTCCGACCTGCTGCAACGCCGGTTCGGGGCGTTCGAGGCCGTGCGCAGGACGCGCACGACGATCGTCCTGCGCACGCTCAAGGAGAGCGCGGAGGTGCCGATCCGCGATCTCGATCCCGACGACTCCACTGGCTCCACTGGCTCCAAGGACTCCGATGACCCCGCTTGATCCGCACCTGCGCCGCTTCGGTGGCATCGCGCTCGCGCTCGCCACCGTCTATCTCGTGTGGGGCTCGACCTACCTGGCGATCCGTTTCGCGATCGAAACGCTGCCGACGTTCACCATGGCCGGGGTGCGCTTCCTGATCGCCGGCGGCGTCCTCTACGCCTGGGCCCGCTGGCGCGGCGCGCCCCGCCCGGCCGCCGTCCAGTGGCGGCCCGCGGCCTGGATCGGCGGCCTGCTCCTGCTCGGCGGCAACGGCGCCGTCGTTTGGGCCGAGCATCGGATCCCCTCGGGCGTCGCGGCGCTGCTGGTCGCCGTCGAGCCGGTCTGGATCGCGCTGCTGGCGCCGGCGATCTCCGGCGCCCGGCGGGCGGGCCTGCGCGTCGCCGCCGGCCTGGCGATCGGTCTGGCCGGCGTCGGCGTGCTGGTGATCGATCCCAGCGGCGGCCTCGATCCCACGTCGATCGACCTCGCGGGCGCCGCGGCGGTCGTCGGCGGAGCGCTCTCCTGGGCCGTGGGCAGCCTGATCGCCGTCCGCGTCGTCGTCGCCGCTTCGCCCTGGCTGGCGACCGGCATGCAGATGCTCGCCGGCGGCGCGATGCTGCTCGCGGTGGGCGGTCTCGCCGGAGAGTGGACGGCGATCGATCTGGCGCAGGTCTCGGCGCGCTCGCTGGTGGCCTTCGCCTACCTGGTGGTCGCCGGCTCGATCGTCGCCTTCACCGCCTACACCTACCTGCTGCGCGCGGCGCGGCCCGCCGTGGTGGCCACCTACGCGTTCGTCAATCCGGTCGTGGCGGTGCTGCTCGGCTGGCTGCTCGCGGGCGAGCTGCTGACCTGGCGCGTCGGCGGCGCCTCGGTCCTGATCCTGCTCGCCGTGGCGCTCATCTTCTCCGAGCGCGACGACTCGGCCTCCCGCCAACCGGCCGATCGCAGCCGGGTCCGCGGCCGCGCCGCGAGCGAATCGGCGGTGCCCGACCTCGAGCTCGCCCGCGCCGACAGCCGCTGCGGCTGACCCGGTGGCCGATCAGCCGGCGCTCGCGCTCGCCGCTTCGCTCAGCCGCGCCGCCTGGAAATGGGCGAGCAACGGCCCGAGCAACGGCTCGAGGTCACCGTTGAGCAGCGCCGGCAGCTGGTGCACCGTCAGTCCGATGCGGTGATCGGTGACGCGATTCTGGGGGAAATTGTAGGTGCGGATCTTCTCCGAGCGATCGCCGGACCCCACCATCCGCCGCCGCTCCGCCGAGAGCGCCGATTCCGCCTTGGCGCGCTCGAGCTCGAGCAGCCGCGCCTTCAGCACCCGCAGCGCCTTCTCGCGGTTCTTGATCTGGCTCCGCTCGTCCTGACAGGTGACGACCAGCCCGGTGGGGACGTGGGTGATGCGCACGGCGGAGTAGGTGGTGTTGACGCCCTGCCCGCCCGGCCCCGAGGCACAATAGCGATCCACCCGCAGATCCCGCTCGTCGACGGCGACCTCGACGTCCTCGGCCTCGGGCATCACCACCACGGTCGCCGCCGAAGTGTGAATCCGCCCCGAGGCCTCGGTCGCCGGCACGCGCTGCACGCGGTGGATGCCACCTTCGTACTTCAAGCGGCTGTAAGCACCCCGGCCCTCGACGATGGCCGAGATCTCCTTGACTCCCCCCGCCTCCGACTCCGACAGATCGATGATCTCGACGCGCCAGCCCCGGGACTCGGCGTAGCGCGTGTACATCCGGAACAGCTCGGCGGCGAACAGCGTCGCCTCGTCTCCGCCGGTGCCCGCGCGGACCTCGAGCACGACGTTGCGCTGGTCGTTGGGATCCTTGGGGGCGAGCTCGCGCCGCAGCTCCTCCTCGAGCTCGAGCCGGCGCGTCTCGAGGTCGGCCACCTCGGCCTCGGCTAGGGCCCGCAGCTCGTCCCCGGGAGCGGCCGCGCGCGCCATTTCCCGGGCGCCCTCGAGCTCGCGCACCAGCCGGCGGTAGCGGCCGGCGAGAGCGACCACCGCCTCGATCTCGGCGAGCGCCTTGCTCGTCTCGCGAACCGCTCGCGGGTCCGCGAGGACCTCGGGCGAGACCAGGCGCGCGGTGAGCTCGGCGTGCGTCGCCTCCAGCCGGGCCAGCTGCTCGATCATCGTGGCTCCAGAACGGCATCGGCCCCGGGGCGAGAGCCGATCGGCGGGTCCGATCCCGGGGCGCGGCGGGTACGGCGGCGGGCGATCTAAGCGTTCTTGGCGTAGCGCCGGTTGAAGCGCTCGACCCGGCCCGCGGTGTCGACCAGCTTCTGCTTGCCGGTGAAGAACGGGTGGCAGGCGGCGCAGATCTCGAGCCGCAGCTCTTTCTTCGTCGAGCGCGTCTCGAAGGTGTTGCCGCAGGCGCAGACCGCGGTCACGACGTGCAGCTCGGGGTGGATTGCTGGCTTCATGGGTTCTCTCCGTCGGGGTGCCGGGCGAGTACCGGCGGCTCGAACCTCGAAGGATACCCCAGAAGCGCTCCCCGGCCAAGCTCCCGGGCAGATCCGGCCGCGAGCCGTGCAGCTGCTCTCGAGCTGCACCCGGGGGGGCCTCGCTCCGGCTAGGAGTTCAGCATCTCGGCCGAGATCGACAGCCGCTTCATCATCTCGTGCAGCGTCGTCGGCTTGACCTGGAGCATCTCGGCCGCGCGCTTCTGGACCCCCCCCGCCGACTGCAGGGCGCGCACGATCAGCTGCCGCTCGTAGGCGTTGACGGCGTCCCAGAACGAGGTGCCCGCGGCGGTGGCCGGCAGCGTCGGCGCGGGGAAGGGCGACTCGCCCGTGCGCAGGGAAGGGGGCAAGAGGTCGACGTCGAGCACCTCGCCCGAGGACAGGACGACCGCGCGCTCGATGGCGTTCTCGAGCTCGCGGACGTTGCCCGGCCAGCGGTAGTCCATCAGCAGCTGCATCGCCGCGGGCGAGATCTCGCGCAGCTCCTTGCCGTTCTCCGCGGCGTAGAGCTGGAGGAAGTGGCGGGCCAGCAGTGGAATGTCCTCGGTGCGCCGGCGCAAGGGGGGCAGGTGGAGCGTGATCACGTTCAGCCGGTAATAGAGATCCTCGCGGAACGCCCCCTGCTGGACCAGGCTCTCGAGTTCGGCGTTGGTCGCCGCGACGATGCGGACGTCGACCTTGATGACGTCGACGCCACCGAGGCGCATGAACTCCTTCTCCTGGATCACCCGCAGCAGCTTGGCCTGGGTATCGGCCGGAATGTTGCCGATCTCGTCGAAGAAGATCGAGCCGTTGTTGGCGACTTCGAACAGTCCCTTCTTGGTCGCGATCGCGCCGGTGAAGGCGCCCTTGACGTGACCGAACAGCGTCGACTCGAGCAGGTCCGGCGGCATCGATCCCGAGTTGACGGTGACGAAGGGACCCTGCGCGCGCCGGCTGTGATGATGGATCGCCTTGGCCACCAGCTCCTTGCCGGTGCCGCTCTCGCCGAGGATCAGGATGTTGCTCTTCGAGGGCGCCGCGAGCCGGATCAGATCGTACACCTGCTGCATCGGCTGACTCTTGCCGACGATGTTGTCCAGCCCGTAGCGTTTCTGCAGCTCCTCCTTGAGAACACGGTTCTCGCTGCGCAGGCTCCGCTGCTCGAGGCCCTTGCGGACCGTCAGCAGCACCTCCTCGTTCTTGAACGGCTTCGGGATGTAGTGGAAGGCGCCCTCGCGCATCGCGTCGATCGCGCCCTCGATCGACGAGTACGCGGTGACGATGATCACGACCTGGTCGGGGTCGCGCTGGCGGATCTGCCGCAGCACCTCGAGGCCCGACATCCCGGGCAGCATGAGGTCGAGCAGCACCAGGTCGATCGGCTCGCGCTCGTAGACGAGGAGCGCTTCCTCGCCGCTCTTGGCGAAGATCGGCCGGTAGCCCTCGCGGCGCAGCAGCATGCCGAGGACGTCCTGGAGGATCTCCTCGTCGTCGACGACCAGGATGTTCATCGCGGGGATGGGGACTCGGAATCGGCGGCCGGGAGGTCGACCAGGAAACGGCAACCGCCCTCGGGGCGGTTCTCGACCGTGAGCCGGCCGCCGTGCTGCTCGACGATGTTGTAGCTGATCGACAGGCCCAGCCCGGTGCCGCCCGAGCCGCGCTTGGTGGTGAAGAACGGCCGGAAGATGTTCTCGAGCAGCTCCGCCGGCACCCCCGGCCCGTCGTCTTCCACAGCGACGGCGACCCGCCCGTCGCGCGGCTCGACGCGCACGGTCAGGCGCCCGCCGTCGCTGGCCGCCAAGGCGTCGATGGCGTTGAGCATCAAGTTGGTGAACACCTGCTGCAGCTCGCCCTCGGAGCCGAGGACGAGCGGGTCGTCCTCGGGCACGAGGAGCTCGAAGCGCACCTTGCGCCCCGACATCCGCTCCTTGAGCAGGTCGGCCGTCTCGGCGATCAGCCTGCCCACCGCGAGCTGCCGCCGCTCCCGGCCCGGCTTGCGGGCGAACTCGAGCAGGCTCGACACGATGCGCGAGGCCCGGAACGTCTGGCGCTCCACCTTCTCGAGCAGCTCCCGGCGCGGATCCGACGCCTCGGTCTCGGCGAGCAGCAGCTGCGCATAGCTCGAAATCCCGGTCAGCGGCGTGTTGACCTCGTGCGCGACGCCCGCCGCCAGCACCCCGAGAGCGGCCAGCCGGTCCTTCTCCTTGAGCGCGCTCTCCATCTCGACGCGCTCCGTGACGTCCTGCAGCACGACGACGCGCTGGTCCCCCCGCTCGCCCCCCTGGTAGGAGGCGACGCTGACCTGCAGGCGGCGCTCGCGCCCGCCGGCGTCGCGGCAGGAGAGCTCGGCCAGGGTCGAGCCGGCTTCGAGCAGCGACGCCACGAGCAGCACCTCGTCGAAGCGCAGCCCGAGCACCTCGCCGCGCGGTCTGCCCGCCAGCGCCGCGAAGGCGAGGTTGGCGGAGACGATCCGGCCGTCCTCGTCGACCACCGCGATGCCGGCCGGCGAAGACTCGAGGATCCCCTGATTGTGCCGCTGGAGCGCCACCACGCGCTCGAGCTGCCGCTGGACCTGGTCGAGCAGCTGCGCGTTCTCGATCGCGAGCGCGGCCTGGTCGAGCAGCGAGCGGACCAGCTCCACGTCCTCGCTGTCGAGCGGCCGCTCGTCCCGGCGCAGGCTGGTCGCCACCAGGCCGACGCGGGCGCCGCGCACCCGCAGCGGGAAGACGTAGCGATAGCCGGCCGCGAAGAGATGCTGCTCGGGCGCCGCCGGCTCGCCAGGCAGGGTCTCGGCGCGCAGGGTTTCGAAGTCTCCGTCCCAAAGCGCCGGCCGCAGTCCTTCGAGCCCGATCGCCGCCGGCAATCCCGGCTCCGGCCGCACGGTGACCAGGGCCACTCCTTGCGCGAGCAGCAGGTTGGCGCGCTCGAGATCGAGGCCCTGCTCGAGCTCCTCGAGCAGCGCGGCGCACAGACGGTCGAGATCGCGCTCCTGGAGCAGCTCGGCGCCGAGCCGGGCGAGGCTGCGGCGCCGGCCGAAAGCACGGCCGTATTGGAGGCGCTCGAGCGCACCGTGGATGCCGCGGTGGGTCGGCACCACCAGGCCGACGATCAGCAGCCCGCCGAAGAAGGTCAGCAGGTTGCGGGTGACGTCCAGGCTCTCGGGCACGCCGCGCCGGATGGCGAGATCGACCAGCGAAAAGGCGGACAGGCCCAGCAGCAGCGTCAGCGTGTAGGAGAGCCCGTCGCGGACGATCAAACCCAGATCCCAGAGCCGGTAGCGCAGGATCGCGTAGGCGAAAGCGAGCGGAACGCAGACCAGGGGCACCACCGCGACCACCGCGGCCAGCTCGGGCAGGCGGAAGCCGGCGAGATGCGGCAGTCCGTAGAGAGCGACGAAGGGCGCGTATCCCGCCGCCATGCCCACCAGCAGCCAGAGCAGCTGCCGGTGCTGCTCCCAGTCGGTGACGTGCTTCAGGCGCCGCGCGAGCACGAAGATCGAGGCCCCGGCCATCGCCACCAGGTGCAGCAGCTCCAGCCGATCGAGCAACAGGAGAGCGTCGGCGGTCGGCCGGCCGAAGACGAAGCGGCCGCCGAACAGGGCGAGGTCGGACTGGAGCGCGACCAGCACCGTCGCCGGCAGGTAGACGAAGGGCAGCAGGCCCGCCGCACGGGGCGCGAGCGTGCGCGGCACGGTCAGGAACAGGTGGAGCGTCAGCGCCGGCAGCAGGATCCGCGCGAGCTCGTCGACCAGGAAGATCCACTGCCCGGCGCGGTCGACCGGGAAGGTGGGCGAATAGACGTAGAGCGCCGCCGACGCCAGGCACCAGAGGAAGAAGATCGTCCCCTCGCGCGTGCGCCAGAGGGTGTAGAGACCGATCAGCAGGTAGCCGAGCCCGATGAAGACGAGCGCGACGTAGGGCCAGTCGATGTCGAGCGGAGGGCGCAGGTAACGGATCGTCTCCAGACGATCGCCGCGCACGACAACCAGCGTGCTCTCCGGGGCGTCGCGCAGCCGGTCTCGCAGCTGCCCGGGGCGCGCCGCTTCGAGTCCGTTGACCAGAACGATCCGGTCATCCGGGAGCAGCCCGCCCTCGGCGCCCTCGGCGACCGCGCGGACGTGCCAGTGGTCGCCGGCGGCGATCGCCTCGAAACCGAGCGGCTGGAACGCCGCGATCCGGCGGTTCAGCCCTTCGGCGCCCAGAACGATCAAGGCCGCCGTCGCAAGCAGCAGCAGCGGCACCCGGAGACGCCCCGCAACGCGACGAAAGAGAGCTCTCAATCAAGACTCCCGACAAGGAGGGCGAGAAGCATGGACCATGCCACGCCGACATGCCGTCGCGAGGCCATAAGACCTTCTGTTTCAGCCTGTTGAGGGGCAGCCCTGCAGAAACTTGGAGGCAATCCAGAATCTTGGATTGCTCGATGGGGGCTCAGAATCGGACCGCGAATCCGGTGAGCAGGCGGTGGCGCAACACATCGCGCTCGTCTGGATCGGCCTGGAACAGCGACGCTCCGCGCGACAGCTCCATTCCCAGCCGGAAGGCCCAATCGGAGGCCAGGTCGAACAGCGGCGCCAGGTCCTGGGAGAGCATCAGCTCGAGCCGCTCCAGCGACACCGAGGCCGGCAGGGCGGTCGGCAGCACCTCGGCGGTCCGCATCGGCTCGAGGTTCTGCTCGATGCGGTGGAAGGCCAGGAAGATTCCGGTCGCCGAGCGTTCGAAGGTCGTGTCGAGGGAGGTGGTCAGGTAGGCGACCTCGTTCTCGTACACCCGGCGGTTCTGGGCCAGGAACGCCCCGCCGCCGCCCGCCGCGTAGCTGGTGCTCAGCCGGGTCACCACCGACGGGCCGAGCCGGCGCCGCACCGTCGCGTGGACCTCCGGCAGACGATCTCCGGGCACCAGGAAGAGACCCTCGCTGCGAGCGAAGAACTCGTCGGAGAAGAACAGCCGCACGGTCCGGTCGTACTCCCGGTAGGAGGCCCCGAGCGCGAGCTGATTGGCGCTCTCATCGCCCCACAGCAGCTGCGCCTGATAGCAGGAGTGCTCGGAGTTCTCGCACGCCAGGGTCTGATCGAGCAGCGTGGGCGTGAACTCGCTGGGCAGGTAGTCGTCGCCGTCCGTGGCGACGCGCTGGGCCGCCAGCACCGTCGCCTGCCACTCCGGAGCGAAACGCACCACCAGCCCGCCGCGCGGGGTGAGCGACACGCGGCCGTCGCGCAGGGTCGTGAACAGCCCGTACTGGATGACGAAGACCGAGTTGAGGTCCCAGTTGCCGGTCCCGTAGGCGTCGAAGGAGCGCTCCATGGCGCTGTCGCCCAGGCTCGAGAAAGCCCGTTCCCCGGCGTAGTCGGCGAGGCGCTCGCGGTAGCGGACGCCGGTCACCAGCCGGCCCGAATCACCCAGCTCCCGCGCGTAGGTGCCCTCGATGCGCACGGCTCGCGAGGCCAGGGGGATGGTCACCGGATCGACCCAGCCCTTGCTGTAGGCGCCGCTCTCCGACACGTACTGCGCCAGGAAGCCGGTGCTCGAGCTGTCCCCGACCTCGCGGCGGTAGCGGACCTGGACCTGCGAGAAATCGGTCGGGAAGCTCTCCCCATCGACCATGGTGACGAGGCTCTGGTTGACCGTCGCCAAGTCGAAACGCCCCTGCTTCGGACCCTCGAGGTTGAAGCGGAGCGCGCTGGCGCGCCCCTCGGCGCCGAACTGCGCCAGCTCCATCCCGCCGCTCGGTCCGATCGTCTGGAAGTCGCCCTGGAGCTGCAGCCGCAGGGCGCCGATGCGGCCGTCGAGCCCGACGCGCCCCGCGGCCATCTGCGAGGTGGCCTGCGGCGCCACCCGCTCGACGCCGGTCACCGCCGACATGTGCGTGACGAACGGCTGCGAGCCGATCGGCGCGGCGGCGACCGCGGTCAGCAGCGGCGCGAGCGGGATCTCGAGCTCCCGCAGCACGTCGGCGGGAATCTCGGAACGGACGCTCCAGTAGTCGAGCCCGCCCGTGCGGCCCGCCACCGGCTCGAGCTCGACCTCGACGAAGCGGCCGCTGCCCTCGCCGCCGTTGGTGACCAGGGTCACGGCCGGCGCGTAGCCGGCCTTGTGCGCGACGATCTTGTAGAGGCCGGCGGGCAGGGCGGCGAAGCGGAACTTGCCCTCGTCGTCGGTCAGAACTTTGCGCAGGCTCTTTTCGACCAGCTGATAGGCGTAGACGGTCGCTTCGGCGATCGGCTCGGCGGCGGTGACGACGCGCCCGGTGACAGTCGCGTCGCCCGGCGCGGCGGCGAGCGGCATCGCGATCCAGAACCCGACGATCCAGCCGAGCAGGACTGGCCGCGAGCGGCGATTGGTAGACCCGCCCATCAGGGAGCCAGTCTAGGAGCGCCGTCAAGCCCTGTCAAGGCTGGGCCGAGGCGGTCCGAGAGGGGGGCGGACGGGGTCCAGGCGGCCGCCAGGATCTCGACCCGGAGCGCCCCGGCGGCGAGCAGCTCGGCGGCCGCGGCCCGCGCGGTGGCCCCCGTGGTCACGACGTCGTCGACCAGCAGCACCCGGCGGCCCGCGACCGCCCCCCGCCGGCGGACGCGAAACTGCCCCGGCGGCAGGCGCAGCCGCTCGGCTCTCCCCCGCGCCGCCTGGGGGCGAGGCAGCCCCCAGCGGGCGAGAAGCGGCCGGCAGGGCAGGCCGAGGCGGCGCGCGAGCGGCGTCGCGAGCCGCTCGGCCTGGTTGAAGCCGCGGGTCAGTCGCCGCCAGGGGGTGATCGGCATCGGCGTCACCAGATCGAGCTCCGTCGCCCGCTCTGCCAGGCGCTCGGCGGCCGCCCGGCCGAGGTCGGCGCCCAGGAAGTCGAGGCCGTGGTACTTGAACGCCCGGATCACCGCGTCGAGCGGGGGCTGGTAGCACCAGAGCGCGGTCAAGCGGCTCCAGGGGGGCGGCCGGAGCTGACAGGGCCCGCAGGGAGCCGGCAGCGGCCGGCGGGCGGGCGAGGGCCGCGCGCAGAGCGGGCAGCTCCGCTCCACCGGCGCCGGTACCAGCCGGTTCCGGCACGCTCGGCACAGGTGCAGCGCCGCGGCGTCGGGAGCAATCCGGCGCGCGCAGGCGAGACAGAAACGTGGCAGCAGCAGGTCGAGCAGGCGGTCCACGACGACGCTCGACACGGCACGCACGTAGAAGGGGGAATGGCGGCTTCGCACCTCGCCGAGAGACGCGGAACGCGGGTGCTAGACTCGCGGCCCGCCGCGCCGTCGTGCCGCCGGACCCGAATCGCTAGGAGCCCGCTCTTGAACCGATCGACTCGCTGGTGCGCTCTCGCCCTCGCCCTCGCGGCGCTCGCTCTGCCGGCCTCCGCCTCGGCGCAGGACTCCTTCACCTACCGGCTGGGCGTGCTCGGCGGCATCGGCGGCTCGGCCGACGCCGACGACAACGACGAGCTGTCGCAGAAGGCGCTGCAGCTGTCGTTCGGGATGATCACCAACGTGCGGACGCTCGCGGTCGTCCGCGCCGGGCGCATCGAGTTCGACGAACCGATCCAAGGGCTCTCCGGCGCCGAGCTCGAGTACATCAACATCGCGGGCGAGTACCGCTTCCACCAGCTCTACTACGACTTCGGCCTCTTCCTCGGTCTCGGCTCCTACCGGCTGAGCGGCAGACTGCCGGGCGGAAGCGATTCGGAGAGCGCCTTGGGGGCGACCTTCGGTGTCCTCGGCGACTTCGATCTCACGCGGCATCTGGCGCTGACCGCGGAAGCCTCGGCGCACTACGCCTTCTTCGACGACCGGCCCAACGTCTACCTGACTGCGCTGGGCGGCCTCGCGATCCGGTTCTGACGCGGCGAGGTCGGGCTCAGCGACCCAGCTTGGCCGCCACCCGCCCGCGAATCGCGGGATCGCTCCAGTCGGTGGCGCCGATGAAGCTGTCGACGACGCGACCACCCACCACCAGGTGGGTCTCCGGCACCTTGTCGGTGCCGAAGCCGCGGGCCACCTCCCAGCGCCGGTCGAACAGCAGCGGGAAGTCGGCGCCGCCCAAGAAGCGCAGCGCCGCTTCCGGCTCGTCCTCGACCGCCACCAGGACGAGGCCGAGCTGCGGGCCGGTCGCCTCGCGGGCGTAGGCGAGCAGCAGCGGGATCTCGGTGACGCACGGGGCGCACCAGGTGCCCCAGAAGTGAATCAGCGTCGCCGGCCGCAGGCGCTCCGCGAGCGTCGCCGGCCGCCCTTCGGCGTCGAGCAGGCGGGCCTCGAGCGGCAGCGCGCGACGGCCGTCGCCGCGCGGCCAGAAGAGCGCGGCCAGCGCGGCGGCGGCGACCAGCACGAAGACCAGCTTGGCGACACGGCCGAGCCCCGGGGCTGCGGGCGGCACCGGGTGGGAATCGGCAGGGGGCTCGGCGGCGTTCATGATTCCGATATTCTCACCCTCCGCCGCCGAACCGAACCGTGACGACCCCCCAACCCTCCGCACGGCCCCCGGGCCCCCGACGGGCCTTCCTGGTCGGCGTCGCGCTGCCCAGCCAGCCGGCAGCCGAGGTCGAGGAGCACCTGCTCGAGCTCGCCGCGCTCGCCGATACCGCCGGTGCCCAGGTGGTCGGCCAGGCGCTCCAGGCGCGCCCGGCGCCCGATCCGAAGCTCTATCTCGGCGCCGGCAAGGCGGCGGAGATCGCCGCCCAGGTGGCCGAGCTGGCGGCCGACGTCGTGCTCTTCGACGAGGATCTGACCGGCTCGCAGGCGAAGAATCTGGAGGAGGTCTTCAAGGTCCCGGTGGTCGACCGCAGTGGCGTCATCCTCGAGATCTTCGAACGGCGCGCGCGCAGCCGCGAGGCGCGCACCCAGGTCGAGCTGGCGCGGCTGAACTACGAGCTGCCCCGGCTGACCCGCAAGTGGGGCCACCTGTCGCGCCAGGTCGGCGGCATCGGCGTCCGCGGCGGCGAGGGTGAGACCCAGCTCGAAGCCGACCGCCGGGTGCTCACCCGCCGCATCGGCAAGCTGAAGCGCGAGCTCGAGCAGATCGACCGCATGCGCAAGAACCAGCGGCGCGGCCGCTCGGAGCTGCCGGTGGTGGCGCTCGCCGGCTACACCAACGCCGGCAAGTCGACGCTGTTCAACCGCCTGACGCGCGGCGCCGCGCACGCCGAGGACCGCCTGTTCGCCACCCTGGACTCGCGGCTGCGCCGTGGCGCCCTCGACGGCGAACGCTGGCCGGTGCTGTTCGCCGACACGGTCGGTTTCATCCGCAAGCTGCCGCACCACCTGGTGGCCTCGTTCCGTTCGACCCTCGACGAGGTGGTCGAGGCCGATCTGGTCGTCCACCTGGTCGACCGCAGCCACGCGCTCTGGGAGGATCAGCGGCGGGTCGCCGAGGAGGTGCTCGAGAGTCTGGGGGTCGAGCCCGACCGGGTGCTGACGGTGTTCAACAAGTGCGACCGGCTCGATCCGTCCGAGCCCCGCGAGCCCGGGGTGCCGCACGTCTCCGCCGCCACCGGCGAGGGCCTCGAGCGGCTGCGCCAGGCGATCGGCGAGCGCCTGCTCGCCCTGCGCGCCACCCCCCGCTCCCCCGCCTCCCGGTTGCCGTCCGCGCCGACCTTCGCATAGACTCTGCCCCCCCGGTGGGGCTGTAGCTCAGCTGGGAGAGCGCTTGAATGGCATTCAAGAGGTCGTCGGTTCGATCCCGATCAGCTCCACCAATCTAGCTCTCCCGATCTCCGCAGTTCGCCTCCGCGTGCGACCCCGCGCCCAGCCCGGGCCGAGGCCCCCGCGCGCGCCGCCGTCGCCGTCGAAAAACTGCTTCCCCGGACGAGCCCGGCTGCACCACTCGGCCCCTGTTTCGCCTCGGGGCTATCGACGCAACTCTCTTTCCGTCTTGCACTTCCAGCCCGCGCTGACGGCGGCGTAACAGCCCGGCCGCGGGTGATCCCGAAAAAATCTCGCCTTCGGTGTCACGTTTCGGGGGGTCTGCGGCAACGGTATGTCTATGAAGGGGCGCGCGCAGGGCGCGCCGGCGTGAATTCGGCTGCAATGTCCATCGCTCGGAAGGGAGGCCCATGTCTCGAACCTGTCGTCGGTTGACTCCCGCTGCCCTGGCATCCACCACGATCGCCGCGCTCGCCGCTCTTCTCGGGACACTTTCGCCCGCCGGCGCGGAGATTCACCCATACGACGCGCGCGGGGTATCGCCAGGCTTCGCCTACCAGGTCAACGATATCGATCGAGTCTCGCTGTTCAACGGCAATCTCGTCGTCTCGGTACCCATTGGACCCTCGTTTCCACTCGACGGCGGGCTCAGCTATCGCCTGGTGGCGTCTTACAACTCGAAGGTGTGGGACTACGCCAAGCTCGGGAATCCGCAGGGCTTCCCGGAGACTCGGAAGTTGCCGAATCCACGCTCCAACGCTGGCCTGGGCTGGACCGTCACGCTGGGTCGCCTCTTCCCGCCGAACTCACCCGGAAACGACGACTTCGACAGCTGGCTCTACCAGGACCCCAACGGCGGAGAGCACCTCTTCCACGACACCCTGCACGCGGGCATCTCGATGCCCGGCGCGGAGTACAGCAAGGACGGGACATATCTGCGCATGAAGGTGGTCCAGGCCTCGCCAGCAGTCCGCGAGATCGAGCTCCCGGACGGCACCATTCACCGCTTCGAGGAGAGCTCGGGCTGGCGGCTCACCCAGATTCGAGCTCGCTTCGCCGTGGCCTCCGCCGTGAACGTCAGCTACTCGACGCCAGGCCAGTGGATCCTCACCGACACGGAAGGCCGCACGCATCGGGTGTATCTCGCGACCTTCGACTACGGCCAGCCCGGCCTGCCGTTTCAGACCGCCCAAATGGTCACCCGTGTCGAGCTCGCGGCCTTCGGCCCCCACCCCGCCGTCTACGACTTCGTCTATCAGCAGATCACGGACCTCCTCATTCCCTGCACGCCCCAGGATCCGATCTACCAAGGGCCGATCTCGGTTCCCGTGCTCAAGGAGATCAGGCTCCCGGACGACGACGATCCGCTCGATCCGAACGATCCTCAGAGCGCTTGGAGCTTCCAGTACTTCGAAGCCGACTCGGCTCCGAATCTGGAATGCCGCGGCGGCGCGCTGGCTCAGATCCGAGCTCCGACTCTCGGCACGATCGACTACCAATACCAGCGTTGGGATCTCCCCGTCACCGCGTGTCAGGATCCCTGGGACCCGTGGCGGCGCGGCGACTCGACCGGCATCAAGGCGCGCACCGTGACTCCCGGCTTCAGTCAGGCGGCTGGAACCTGGACCTACTCGCCGTCCTTCAGCGCGGAGCCCCCTTCCCGCCCGCCGGGCTACTGCCCGGCCGCGCCCCCCGGCATCGAGATCCCACGCGAAGCGCTCCTGGTGACGGTTCTCTCGCCAATCGGGCACGAGCGCGTGCACTACTTCTCGGTATGGCCGCACTCGAATCCGAGCCTTGAGGGCTTCGTCGGTCGCGAGTTCGGACTGCCCTTCACGCGCCATGAATCCGACGGCTCACTGCCTCCGCGCTTTCTTTCGACCGTGACCTGCGAGGGATCCTGTGCCAACCCGGCGAACAGGGTACGCCAGGAGTACGTTCGGTACGAGGGGCACTCCGGCGCCTTCATCGGCGGCACGCCCGAGAATCCTCGTCTCTCTAGCTCCAAAGCCGTCTATCGCGACGACTCCGATCGATTCTCCGCCGTGGATCGCTCCGACTTCGACGGGCTCGGCCACTACCGAACCGAAGTCGCGACCGGCAACTTCGTGAGCGGCCACACCCGCGCCGTCACGACCGACTGGAACAGCGGCCGGGGCACCTACCCGGGATCCTGGATCCCACCCGCGACCAACGATCCTTGGGTGCTCGAAACGTTCTCTTCGCGCAAGGTCGAGGAGACCGACGTCCGAACGTGCGGCGGAGCCACCGAGACTCAGATCGCCTGGACCGAAGCCTGTTTCGACGCCTCGACGGGCTTCCTCCGGCGTCTGCGCACGATGAGGACCGGCTCCGCCACGCTCGCGGCCAGTCGTTCGGCCCAGGACGTGGTGACGGCATACGAGCAGGATCCCGTCAACGCCGACGGCAACGTCCGGTTCGAGCGCTCGTACGGAGGCGACGGCGGAGCCCTGCCGGTCGGAGCGCTGTGCAGCGCGACGCTGCCGGCGCCCGCCTACAGCGCCTACCATGAGTATCAGCACGGCGTGCGCTCGAGGTCGCGCTTCACCGATGGCGACTCGAACCCGGGCAACGACGCGCCGATCGCCGCGTATGCGTTCCACTCTCTGGATCGGACGATCGATCAGGACTCCGGGCTGCCATCCTCGGTTCGAGACGTCTCGGGACTCCAGGTGAACCTCGAGTTCGATCGCATGGGGCGACTGACCGCCTCGAAGCCCTCGGCGGCGCACGGCGGAGCCTGGGAGAGCTACGCTTACCCACGCGCTTCGGGCGCGACGCCGGCGAAGCTCCTGCATTCGGTCTACGGGAACGGCGGTTTCTCCGCGCTCATGCTGGAGGAGCAGACTTACTTCGACGGCCTGGGCCGGGTCATCCGGGAGCGGCGCAAGCGCCACGACGGCCAGTTCGACGAGCGCTACTCCTTCTTCAACGAGAACGGCTGGAAGGTGTTCTCCGGCGAGTGGGGGCGGGCGTCGGCGGCGCAGTACGGCGCTGCTCTCCAGGACTTCGACCCGTTCGGCCGCCCTCGACTGGTGCTCCGGCAGACGCCGACCAGCTCTGTCGCCGAAGCGGCCTTCAGCTACCTGGGGGATCGGGAGATCCGCAAGACGATGGGCGTGGGTACGGTCCTGGGAGGCGGCGGCGTCGTGTTCATGGAGCCGGTCGATACCTGGGAGCGCTACGATCACTTCGGCCGCCTCGTCGAGGTCGTCGAGCCTTCGACCGGAACGCTGCCCGGCATTCCCACGAGCTATGGTTACGATGTCGGCGGCCGCCTGAAGCGCGCCGCGACGGACGCCCCGGGCGCGACACCCGATCAGGTTCGTTGCTGGGAGTATGACCGCAGGGGCTACCTGACTTCCGAGAGGCACCCGGAGAAGGGAGTCGCGGGCAACGGCACGGTCACCTACGCCGGCTACGACGCGCTGGGGCTGCCTGGCTCGAAGGCGGATGGCGGCGTGGTGGTCGGCTACCTCTACGACGGCGCGGCGCGGCTGTTCAAGGTGGTGGAGACGAGCGCCGCGAGCCGCACGCTCAAGGAGTGGGTGTTCGCCGCCGCGAACTCCGGCTCGAACTGGAAGCGCGGCCGGGTGGAGACGGCGATCGGCTGGAACTACCCCGTGATCGATGGCACCCTGATTCCGATTCGCTTCGAGGAGACGTTCACCTACGGTGGCCCGGGGGGCCTGGCCTCGGCCCGCGACGTCCGGATGCTCGACGGAGGCACGAGCCTCATCGACCGCTTCTCGCACTCGGAGTCCTTCGACGCCCGGGGGCTGCGCGTCGGCGCCCAGCATCCGACCTGCGTGCCGGTCCCGGGCCAGGAGAGCAAGTGCCCGGCCGAGTCGCAGGTCGCCTTCTCGACTTCGGCGGTCTACACGCTCGGCTTCCTCACGCAGGTCCCGGGCTGGGCGAGCTCGATCTCTTACCATGCCAACAGCCTCTGGAGCTCGCTCGTACACGCCAACGGCGTCACCGATCACCAGTACCTGACGCCCCGGGAGGCCGGCGGTGACCTGGACAATCGACCGCGCCCGCGGCTGCTCAAGACCAAGCTGGCCGGCAGCACGCTGTGGAGCTCGGGCACTTTCGTCTACGATTTCGCCGGCAACATCACGGCGATGGGCGAGACGGTCCCGGCGGAAGGTGAGCTCAACCACTTCGGCGGCGTCGATCGCTTTCTCTACGATCGGGTGCAGCGGCTGAAGCGGGGGTGGATCACGCTCGCGGATCCGCCGCCGCTCGTCTGTCTGTTCTGCGACGATTTCGAGTCCGCGGACCTGTGCGCGTGGGACGCGACGCAGCCGCCGGTGATGTGCCGCCCCGGCCCCCTCGGCGGAAGTCCGCCGCAGGCGCCGGTGGCCCCGGTGGCCCCGCTGGCCCCGGTGACCCCGCTGCTCGTCAGTCGGGACCAGGAGTACGTCTACGACCTCTACGGCAACATCCAGACCGTCCTCACCGACGGCGTCGCCCTCAGCACGACGACCGACGCCGCGACGAATCATCTGATCGGCACCGGCACGGCCTACGCGGATGGCCGCGGCAATCTCACCAGCCGCGCGGGAGTCACGTTCACCTACGACGCGCTCGACCGGCTCGTCCGCCGCCACGCTTCCGGCGACACCCGGGAGTCCCTGTTCTTCTATACCGCCGACGACGAGCGGATCCTGTCTTTCGAGAACGAGCCCCCCGGCTCCGGTCTCGAGGAGCGGTTCCACTGGACCCTCCGCGATCTCGGCGGCACCGTGCTGCGCGACTACACGAGCGGCGCCGCCGGTGCCACCCAGATCCTCTGCGCGGCGGTCGACTACGTCCACCGCGGCGCCGCCCTGCTCGGCGCGCGCGAGCACTCCTGCGACCCGGACGGTAGCCCGACCCCGGCCGACACCCACTACACCTCGGACCACCTCGGCACGCCGCGCCTCCTCACCCTCGCCTCCGGCGCCATCGCCGAGGAGCGCAAGTACTTCCCCTACGGCGAAGACGCCAAGCCCGCCAACCCCGAAGGCCCCCGCCTCCGCTTCACCGGCCACGAACGAGACCCCTTCGACCTCGCCGGCACGGGCGACGATCTGGACTATCTCCATGCACGCTTCCGCTCTCCACTGACGGGGCGTTTCCTCTCGACGGACCCGGTGCTGACGGCGCGAGCGCTCAAGCGGCCGCAGGCGTGGAACCGCTACACCTACACCATCGGCAACCCGCTCAAGTACATCGACCCTCACGGCGAGCTGTGGTTCAAGATCGACGACAAGTGGACCTACCTCGAAGGCACGGACGTGATCGAGGAAGTCACCGTGAAGGCCAACGGGGAGTCGTCGTCTCGGCAGGTGCAAGGGCGCGGGACCTTCGCTGCTTTCAACGGCAGCCAGCTCGTGCTCTACGGGAAGGACGGAAGCATGCGCAGCTACGCTGCGGTTTCCGGCCGTGTGGATTCGCTCGGTCGCACGCAGCCGGGCTTGGTGAGCATGCGTAACGTCGGGCCGATTCCCGAAGGCCGATACTCCTTCAACCCGCAGAGCATCCAGAACTGGAACAGTCTCACCGGAGCCAATCAAGCAGCCTCGACGCTCTCGCCCGTCGCGCAAGGTCTCGGGCTGGGCAAGTATGGGGCGTGGCCAGGAGGAACTTACGCCTGGGGCACTCAAAGAGTGCCGCTGACGCCCGCCGCTGGCACTGACACGCTCGGGCGAGACAACTTCTTCATCCACGGTGGCGCCTCACCTGGCTCGGCCGGTTGCATCGACCTCTGCCACCAGGCTGGGGACTTTTTCAACGCAGTGGCTGGCGGCACCGAAGACATCGACGTCGAGGTCGACTACTGATGAAGATCCTGCTGATCACAATCCTCGTCCTGCTGCTTATTTGCTGCGGCGCGTGGGCCTTCGTCGAAGGCCCGCTTCGGGATCCGCACGCCGCAATGAACGACTTCCTGGAGAGCCGCGAGCGCTTCGAGGATCAACTCACCGACCCACTTGTCCTTGCGGGGCCGAGAGTCCGCCCGCTTGTCCTTTCGGCCGTAGCGGACCGCGAGATGAAGCACCGCCGTTACGCCTTGGCGTATCTTGGCTGTGCCGGCTACACCCCTGCTCAAGAGCGCCTTCGACAGATCGTCAACGACGAGACCGAGCGAGATTACTTCCGAGCGGATGCGCTCGAGTCTTTGTGGCGCTTGGACCACGAGGAAGCCAGCACCGTAGCGCAGGCCCTTCAGTCACGGCAGGATTTTCTCGGCCAGACAGCCGTGAGAATCGTCGAGTTCGGCCAGCCAGCGAGCGAGTGCCGCTCCTGGTTTGCTGCACTCACACGACGCCACGACTAGGCTGCCTGCTTCGGCAGCTCCGAACGAAGAGCCCGGCGCGTGTCACGCCGGGCTCTTCTGCTTATCGGGCCTCTTGCTGGAGAACCGAGTCGAGCACTTGGAGGACGAAGCGCTGCCGGGCTCTGGGGAGCTGGCTGATGCGCTCGAGGTGCCGCTCAAGCTTGGGCGCGGGGCCGCGCTTCTTGGCCTTGGGGGCGGCGCCGAGGAGCTCCTCGACGGAGACGGCGAGGGCGTCGGCCAACGGGGCGAGGAGCGAGACCGGGACACGGCGGCGGCCGACCTCGTAGGAGGCGAGCTGCTGCTGGGTGATCTCGAGGCGTTCGGCGAGATGGACCTGGGTGAGGCCGCGCTCCTTGCGCAGCTCGGCCAAGCGGGCTCCGAAGCTGCGAAAGAACTCCTTCTCTTCCTCGGTCAGCGCGGGTCGCATGGCGGTGGTCTCCGCCATGGAGGGTATCTCCGGGTCTTTCATGACGGCGTTGACTATACGCCATGATGGCGTAGAATGCGAGCCGAGAAATTTCCGGCCCTGGGGGCTTGACAGGGTTTTCTGCAGGGAGGCCCGATGGCGCGATTTGCGGAGAGCGAGCTCGAGCGGCTGAAAGCGGCGACGGATCTCGTCGCGCTGGTCGAGGCCTCGGGGGTGAAGCTCGCGCGGCACGGCGAGGACTGGATCGGCCTGTGTCCCCACCACGACGACCACGAGCCCTCTTTGATCGTTTCCCCGAAGAAGGGTCTCTGGCACTGCCTGGGCGCGTGCCGCGCCGGTGGCTCGGCGATCGACTGGACGATGAAGGCGCACGGCTTGACCTTCCGCGAGGCGGTGGTGCACCTGCAAGAGCGCTCCGGCTCGCTGTCTCGAACGACGAAGCCGGCGGCTAAAGAAGGAACCCGTGCCCCTCTCTCTTTAGCCGCTCGTCCGATGAACCCCGATCTCCTCTCCCGCGTGGTGGCGCACTACCAGGCGCGCTACGCGGCCTCGGCCGAGGCGCAAAGCTACGCGGCGGCGCGCGGGATCGGGAGCGAGGAGGCGGCCGAGTGCTTCGGCTACGGCTTTGCGGACGGCTCTCTGGTCGAGACGCTCGGCCGCGAGCATCTCGCCGAGCTGGTGCGCCTCGGCGTGGTCAATGCGAGGACGAACCGCGAGCACCTGGCGGGGTGCCTGGTGCTGCCGATCGTCGACGCTGCGGGCAAGGTCTTGAATCTCTACGGCCGGCGACTGGTCGACGTCGCCGGCTCGCCTCGACACCTCTACCTCCCCGGTCCGCGCCGCGGCGTCTTCAACCCGGAAGCTCTCAAAGGCTCGCACGAGCTGATCCTGTGCGAAGCGCTGATCGACGCGCTGACCTTCTGGTGCCACGGCTTCCGCAACGTCACAGCCGCCTACGGCGTCAACGGCTTCACCGACGACCTGCACCACGCGATCGCAGGTGCTGGTGTCGAGCGGGTGCTCGTCGCCTACGATCGGGACGACGCCGGCGACGCGGCGGCGAAGGAAGTGGCGGCGAAGCTCGAGGCCGAAGGGGTCAGCTGCTGGCGGGTGCTCTTCCCGAAGACGATGGACGCGAACGCTTACGCGATGCACGTCGCACCGGCCGAGAAGTCGCTGGCGCTGGTGCTTGCGAGCGCGGAGCACCTGTCGGGACCGAAGGCGAAGCGAGAGACGGCGAGCGCGGCTCCCGTGGCCGCTCGAGCGCCCGAGAAAGCAGCGGCTAGAGAAAGAACTCCACCGCCGGCCGCCGAGGCGCCGGCAAAGTCCTCGGCGCCTCTCGAGCCCACTTCTTCTCTAGCTGCCGCTTCTCAGGACGTGCGCGCGGACGTGGCTTCGACCGGCGTCGATCCGTTCGACCTGGTGCTCGGCGAGCGGCGGTGGAAGGTGCGGGGCCTTTTGAAGAACCTCTCCTACGAGAAGCTCTCGGTGCTGGTGCGGGTCGAATGCCGGGAGCGAGTCTTCGTCGACGCGGTGGACCTGGTGTCGGCTCGGCAGCGCAAGAGCTACGTGCACCAGGCGGCGGTGGAGCTCGGGCTCGACGAGGAGATCGTGCGCAAGGACCTGGCCAAGGTGCACCTGGCGCTCGAGCCGCTGCAGGACGAACACATCCGGCGGGAGCTCTCTCCGAAGACGCCGGCGCCGGCGGTGGCGCCGGAAGCCGAGCGCGAGGCGCTGGCATTTCTCGCGCGGCCGGACCTGGTCGAAGCGATCCTCGCGGACTTCGACCGCTGCGGGATCGTCGGCGAGCGCACGAACAAGCTCCTGGGCTACTTGGCCGCGGTGTCGAGGAAGCTCGACCGCCCACTCGCGGTGATCGTGCAGTCGAGCTCGGCGGCCGGCAAGTCGGCGCTCGTCGAATCGGTCCTGTCCCTCGTGCCCGAGGAAGAGCGGGTCAGCTACTCGGCAATGACCGGTCAGTCGCTCTTCTACATGGGCGAGACGGACTTGAAGCACAAGGTGCTCGCGATCGCCGAGGAGGAGGGCGCCGAGCGCGCGAGCTACGCCTTGAAGCTCCTCCAGAGCGAAGGCGAGCTGACGATCGCCTCGACGGGCAAGGACCCGCAGAGCGGGAAACTGGTGACCCACGAGTACCGGGTCGAAGGCCCCGTCGCGATCCTCCTGACGACGACGGCGATCGACGTCGACGAGGAGCTGCTCAACCGGTGCCTGGTGCTGACGGTCGACGAGGACCGGGAGCAGACGCGCGCGATCCACCAGCGGCAGCGCGAGGCCGAGACGCTCGAGGGCTTGCTCGCCGAGCGCGAGCGGCAGCGCATCGTCGAGCGGCACCGCAACGCCCAGCGCCTGCTCAAGCCGCTCTTGGTCGTGAATCCCTACGCGCGGCAACTGACCTTCCTCGACGACCGCACGCGCACGCGGCGGGATCACGTGAAGTACCTGACGCTCATCCGCACGATCGCGCTCCTACACCAGCACCAGCGGCCGCGGAAGACCGCGCTCGACGGCACCGACCTGGTCGAGTACGTCGAGGTCGAGCTCGGGGACATCGCCTTGGCCAACCAGCTCGCCCACGACGTGCTCGGCCGCTCGCTCGACGAGCTGCCGCCGCAGACGCGGCAGCTGCTGCGCCTCGCTGACGGCTGGATCGGCAGAGAGTGCGAGCGGAACGCCGTCGAGCGCGCCGATTTCCTCTTCAGCCGCCGGCAGCTGCGGGAGGCCACGGGCTGGAGCGACGCGCAGGTGCGGCGCCACCTCGAGCGGCTGGTCGAGCTCGAATACGTCCTCGCGCACAAGGCGCCGCGCGGCTCCTCGCTCGTCTACGAGCTGGTCTACGACGGCCAGGGCGAGGACGGCGGGCGCTTCCTGCCCGGCTTGCTCGATGTCGAGCGGCTCGCCGCGGCGGCGACCTTGACCCCCTTTTCGGCGGGTCTGACCCCCTCGGAGGGGGTGTCGGACCCCCCGATGACCCCCGGTTTGCCCCCGGATGCCCCCCGGTCGACGGGGCGCAAGAAACGCCCGCGAGCCAAGCAGGACGGGGCTTTGCTCGCTTCGAGCGCGAATTTCGCCGAAAACGCACTTCCAGGGCCTCTCTTTTTAGCCGCTGCTTCTCGGGAGTCGTGACATGGGCGACCGTCGACACCTGCGCCGGAAGCCGCTGTCGGCCGTGGTGACGCTCGAACCGGGCTCGCTCGGGGCGTGGGCGCTGCGGTACCTCGAGGACCTGACGGTGCGCAACTACTCGCCGCACACGATCCGGGGCGAGGAGAAGAACCTCTACCGCTTCGTGCCGTGGTGCGAGGAGCGCGGGGTGAAGACGCCGGCCGAGCTCTCGGTCGAGCTCTTGGAGCGCTACCAGCGGCACCTCTTCCACGCGGTCAAGGCCGACGGCAAGCGGCTGTCGTTTCACTCGCAGTACGACCGGCTGGGGGGCGTCCGGCGCTTCCTGCGGTGGCTCACCCGCCATCGCGTGATTCCGATGAACCCCGCGACGTCGCTCGAGCCGCCGCGGATCGAGCGGCGGCTGCCGAAGGCGATCCTCTCGGCCTACGAGGCGGAGCAGATCCTGCGGCAACCCGACGTGACGACGCCGCGGGGCTTGCGCGACCGGGCGATCCTCGAAGTCCTCTACGCGACGGGGATCCGCCGGCAGGAGCTCGCGCGGCTGCGGATCGACGACATCGACTTGGAGAGCGGCCGGCTGATCGTGCGCCAGGGCAAGGGCAAAAAGGATCGCGTGCTGCCGCTCTCGGAGCGGGCTTGTGCCTGGATCGAGAAGTACCTCGAGGAGGCGCGCTTCAAGCTCTACCGGGGACCGGATCGGGGCGCGCTGTTTCTCACGGCGCTCGGGGACCGCATGGAACCCGGCCAGATCACGAAGATCACGCGCCGAGCGATCGAGGCGGCGGGGATCGACAAGCCGGGTGCCTGTCATCTCTTCCGCCACACGATGGCGACGCTGATGCTCGAGGGCGGAGCGGACCTGCGCTACGTGCAGGCGATGCTCGGCCACGCCTCGATCGCGACGACGCAGATCTACACGCGCATCGCGATCGGGAAGCTCAAGGAGGTCTACGAGCAGAGCCACCCCGGGGCGAAGCTCAAGCGGCGATCGACGGCGGCGGAGGCGGCGGCGAAGGACGCGGCCGCGGCGTGCGACGATGAGCCGGAGCCCGATCCGCGCGACGCTTTCCTCGCCGAGCTCGCAGCCGAGGACGATGAGAACGACGCAACGGCGAGCCCTGAGGACGGCGACGCGGACGGCGAGTCCTGACGGCACGAATCGCACCCCGAGATCCGCCGGCGAGTGCAGCACTCGAAGTCTCTCGAAATCCGGGTCTTACGTGGAGGTGGCCCGATGGTAGCCCGGCGAAGCCCTGCTACGACAGGGCCTCGTCGCCCGATCTGGGCGTAGCGTGTGGGGCTCCCGAGCGGGGTGCGGACGGCGCCGCGAGAGACACGGGGGCGGGTCTCGCCGCCGGCGGCTGCGGCCGCTCTGCGGCCTCCGCTCTCGCCGTCGCCGAGCCCGGTGATTTCGATTCCCCCCGGCCCTCCCGGGACCGGGCCGTGCCTCCGGCCGATGTCGTCGCGGGAGGCTCGACGCCGGCCCCGAGGGGGCGCAAGACGGATGAGCGTTTGTGGCTTCGAAGGCCCGGCTTCCGCGGCGGCGCAGCGGCTGCCCTCCGCAGGACCTCCGCTGCGCTCCGGTCCTGCTCCGGGACCGGGCCAGGTCCGATAATGGCGCCATTATCGGACCTGGCCCTCAGCCGCTGCGCCTTGGGCCGTCACGCCGCGTGCAACGAGCGCTCGAAGAAGCGCACCGATGGCGCGCACGCGGCGCGCCGGCCTTTACATAACCCGAGGCTATGCAAACGGAAGCCGGGCCGCGTCGGTGGCCAGCGAGCGCTCGTGGCGTAACGAGCGCGCCCCCTCGGGGCCTCGGTGCCGTAGCGAGCGCTCTCGCCTGCCCCGTCCCACCCCATCCGCCCCCCAAGGGGGGCTCCCTGAATGGCAGGCAGCGTGCGGCTGCGCTGCGCTCCGCCGCACCCTGCCCATCGAAGGCATCGGATGCGCGCCGGGTCTTCCGCTTGCTGCGCGCCGAGCCGCTTCGCGTCTCGGTGCTCGCGGTCCAGCCCCGGCGCGCGAAAGACCCCGAGGCTCACCCTGGCCCGCGGCGAGATCGTCGCTCCTGCGGCCTCCTGTGCGGCGCAATTCGGCGCTCGTGCCCCGCGGCGTCGCCTTCGCGCGGCTGCGGCCGCGCTGCGCGCGTCCTCCGCGGCGCGCTCGGGGCGCCGCCGCGGTGGAAGCGTTGCAAATTGGCAACTGCGAGCCCAAGCGAGCACTCCGAATCTCGTTTCCCGGGCCGGGAAACATGGCTGGCTCCGAGCCCAACGAATGAAAAGCAGCGGCTAAGAAGAGAAGCACTCGGCGCGTAGAATCAAGCCCTCGTGATCGCAGCTCAGCGCCTCGAAACTGTGACTCCACCTCCGGCGATCGACCTCGCCGGCGAGGACCTCGCGTCGGGGCCGGAGACCTGGACGGAGCTACCTTGCGTCGGGGAAACGGCCTTCTCGGCCGGGGGTTTGCGTCGGGGCACGGACTATCTCCATGCGCGATTCCGGAGCCCCCTGACCGGGCGCTTCTTGAGCGTTGATCCGGCTGCGCCGGATGCGCACAACCCACAATCTTGGAATCGGTACGCCTACGTCTTCGGCAACCCGCTCAAGTACACGGATCCGACAGGACTCACGGCGCAGAAGAGTTTCTTCGACCGAACAATGGAGTGGATCAAAGGCAAGCTCGACGAGTGGTTTCCGACCCCTGAGACTCAGCCGAACCCAGCCGCGCAGGCCCTTCTCGAGGAAGGCGAGCTGCAGCCGTTCCAGGTAAACGAATTTGACACCGGCGGGACACAAGCAAAGACGCAAGAGGCACTCAAGGACGCGACGGCAATGATGGGTGCCGGGGTTGTAACTGCTGGCGGGGAAGTGGCCGCTAGTGCCACAGTCGGTCGCGTCGTGAGGATTCTCTCCCCCGGGGGGAGCTTGATTGGGGCAACGGGGAGCCGTGCGTCTGTTCGCGAACTCCCGGGAGGGAGCAAGGCTGCGCTGGAGCTGTTTGGTCGACTTGCGAAGGGAGGAGAGCGAGTCAGAGACACCCGCTACCCCGGAGTGATGGTCAGGATGGCGGACGATGCATTCATTGGATATCGACCTGTTTCTCGCTCCGGTCCTGCAACCATCGACGTCAACATCCCCGGCGTAGCGATCGACAAGATCAAGTTCCTCGAGTAGCGCCATGGCCAAGAGAACCGACCTCGAGAAGATGGTCTTGCAGGCTTGTCGTGAGGACTACGTCGGTCTGTGGGAACTCGTTCGCATCGTCGAACGAGAGCTACCGGGCGTCGACCTGGTAACCTCCACCATGAATCTCATTCGCAAGCTCTTGTCCGAAGGACTAATCCGTGCGGGTGAACCAACGTCCGATGGGAGAGGCTTCTTGGCTTGGGAAGGCGGCGTGGAGGAAACGCTCAGCCGGATCGAGTTCGAGTGGCGACGCCTGAGGAGAAAGCCAACTCTGGGCGAGGTCGTCTGGTTTGAGGAAGCGCCCGGAGTGCCGGCTGAGGCGAACGGCGCTGGCTAGCAGAAAGCGACCGATCGTCAACGAATGACCAAGAGCCCGGCGCGTTGCGCCGGGCTCTTGGCTTATCGGGCTTCCTGCTGGAGGACGGAGTCGAGGACCTGGAGGACGAAGCGCTGGCGGGCTCTGGGGAGCTGGCTGATGCGCTCGAGGTGTCGCTGAAGCTTGGGCGCGGGTCCGCGCTTACCGGGCTTCCTGTCCTCGCCGATCAGGTCTTCGACCGAGGTGCCGACGGCCCTGGCGAGTGCCGGGAGTAGCGAGACGGGAACGCGGCGTCGGCCGACCTCGAAGTGCCCGACCTGCTGCTGAGTGAGGCCCAGGAGCTCGGCGAGCTGGGCCTGCGTCAACCCCTGCTCCTTGCGCAGCTCGGCGATCCTCTTGCCGAGACTCTTGAAGAAGCTCTTCTCGTCGTGGGTCATCGGAAGCGTCTCGATCTCGATCCGCTCCATACCCTAGCCTCGCTTTCTGAGCCGTAGTTGTGTCTACTACGTAACGTAGTATACTCTCGTCCGGGATTTTTCGGCTCCAAGGGGCTTGACAAGGTTTTCGGCGGGAGGCCCGATGGCGCGATTTTCGGATAGCGAGCTCGATCGGCTGAAAGCGACGACGGATCTCGTGGCCCTGGTCGAGGCCTCGGGAGTGAGGCTCAGCCGCCACGGCGAGGACTGGATCGGGCTTTGCCCTCATCACTCCGACAAGAATCCTTCGCTGATCGTTTCTCCGAAGAAGGGCTTGTGGAACTGCCTGGGCGCGTGCCGCGCCGGAGGAAGCGCGATCGATTGGGCGATGAAGTCGAACCAGCTCACCTTCCGCGAAGCGGTGGTCTTTCTCCAGAGCGCAACCTTCGCCTCCACCCGCCCAGCGGCTAAAGAAGAAACCCGCTCCGTTTCTTCCTTGGCCGCTCGCTCTTCGAATCCCGACCTGCTCTCGCGCGTGGTGGCGCATTACCGCGCGCGCTACGCGGCCTCGGCCGAGGCGAAGGCCTACGCGGCGGCTCGCGGGATCGGGCTCGAGGCGGCGGCCGAGCGTTTCGGCTACGGGTATGCGGACGGCTCGCTCCTCGAGCAACTCGGCAAAGAGCACTTCTCGGAGCTGGTGCGTCTCGGCGTCGTCAACGCGCGGACGAACCGCGAGCCCCTGGCGGGGTGCCTGGTGCTGCCGATCGTGGACGCTTCCGGCAAGGTGCTCAACCTCTACGGCCGTCGCCTGGTCGACGTCGCCGGCAGCCCGCGGCATCTCTACTTGCCCGGGCCTCGCCGCGGCGTCTTCAATCCCGAAGCCTTGAAGGCCTCCCCCAATACGGCTGGGGGCACAGCGAACGAGCTGGTCCTGTGCGAGGCGCTGATCGACGCCCTGACCTTCTGGTGCCACGGCTTCCGCAACGTGACGGCGGCCTACGGGGTGAACGGCTTCACCGAGGAGCTGCACCAGGCGATCGCCGGTGCTGGTGTGGAGCGCCTGCTCATCGCTTACGACCGGGACGCGGCCGGTGACGCGGCGGCGCAGGACGTGGCCGCGAAGCTCGGCGCCGAAGGCATCAGCTGCTACCGCGTGCTCTTCCCGAAGACGATGGACGCGAACGCCTACGCGATGCACGTCGCGCCGGCCGAGAAGTCGCTGGCGCTGGTGCTCCAGAGCGCGGAGCACGTCGCGGAACCGAAGGTGCAGCGCGAGCCCGCGAGCGCGGCCGCCGGGGTCGCTCGAGCGCCCGAGAAAGCAGCAGCTAGAAAGAAAAGCTCGGCCGCTCCGGCGCCGGCGACGTCGTCGCCGCCTCCCGAGTCCGCTTCTTCTCTAGCCGCCGCTTCGCCGGAGCTCCGCGCGGACGTGGCTTCGACCGGCGTCGATCCCTTCGACCTGGTGCTCGGGGAGCGGCGGTGGAAGGTGCGGGGCCTCTTGAAGAACCTCTCCTACGAAAAGCTCTCGGTGCTCGTGCGGGTCGAGTGCCGCGAGCGGGTCTTCGTCGACGCGGTGGACCTGGTGTCGGCTCGGCAGCGGAAATCGTACGTGCATCAGGCAGCCGTCGAGCTCGGGCTCGACGAGGAGATCGTGCGGAAGGACCTGGGCAAGGTGCACCTGGCGCTCGAGCCTTTGCAGGACGAGCACATCCGTCGCGAGCTCCAGCCGAAGACGCCGGCGCCGGCGATCGCGCCCGAGGCCGAGCGCGAGGCGCTGGCGTATCTCGCGCGTCCGGACCTGGTCGAAGCGATCCTGGCGGACTTCGACCGCTGCGGCGTGGTGGGCGAGCGGGTCAACAAGCTCCTCGGCTACCTGGCGGCCGTGTCTCGCAAGCTCGACCGTCCACTCGCGGTGATCGTGCAGAGCTCCTCGGCCGCGGGCAAGTCGGCGCTCGTCGAATCGATCCTCGCGCTCGTGCCGGAGGAAGAGCGGGTCAGCTACTCGGCGATGACCGGCCAGTCGCTCTTCTACATGGGCGAGACGGACCTGAAACACAAGGTGCTCGCGATCGCCGAGGAAGAAGGGGCGGAGCGCGCGAGCTACGCCTTGAAGCTCCTCCAGAGCGAAGGCGAGCTGACGATCGCCTCGACCGGGAAAGACCCGCAGAGCGGCAAACTGGTGACTCACGAGTACCGGGTCGAAGGGCCGGTGGCGATCCTCTTGACGACGACGGCGATCGACGTCGACGAAGAGCTCCTGAACCGGTGCCTGGTACTCACCGTGGACGAAGATCGGGAACAGACGCGGGCGATCCACGCGCGGCAGCGCGAGGGCGAGACGCTCGAGGGCCTGCTCGCCGAGCGCGAGCGGCGGCGGATCGTCGAACGGCACCGCAACGCGCAGCGGCTCTTGAAGCCGCTCCTGGTGGTCAATCCCTACGCCCGGCAGCTGACCTTCCTCGACGACCGGACGCGCACGCGCCGGGATCACGTGAAGTACCTGACGCTCATCCGGACGATCGCGCTCTTGCATCAGCACCAGCGACCCCGCAAGACGACGCTCGACGGCACCGAGCTCGTCGAGTACGTCGAAGTCGAGCTCGGGGACATCGCGCTCGCCAACCGCCTGGCGCACGACGTGCTCGGCCGCTCGCTCGACGAGCTGCCGCCGCAGACGCGGCAGCTCTTGCGCTTGCTGGACGGCTGGATCGGCGCCGAATGCGAGCGAAATGCCGTCGAGCGTGCCGACTTCCTCTTCAGCCGCCGGCAGCTGCGCGAGGCCGTGGGCTGGAGCGACGCGCAGGTGCGGCGCCACCTCGAGCGGCTGGTCGAGCTCGAGTACGTCCTCGCGCACAAGGCGCCGCGTGGCGCCTCGCTCGTCTACGAGCTGGTCTACGACGGCAAGGGCCAGGACGGCGGCCGCTTCCTGCCGGGCTTGCTCGACGTCGAGCGGCTCGCCGCGGCGGAGACCTTGACCCCCTTTTCGAGGGGTCTGACCCCCTCGGAAGGGGTGTCGGACCCCCCGAGGACCCCCGGTTTGCCCCCGGATGTCCCCCGGTCGACGGGGCGGCCGAAACGGCCGCGAGCCCAGCGGGACGGGGCTTTGCTCGCTTCGAGCGCGAATCTCGGCGAAACCGCACTTCTGGAGCCTCTCTTTCTAGCCGCTGCTTCTCCGGACGGGCGCCATGGCTGACCGCCGGCACCTGAGGCGCAAGCCGCTCTCGGCCGTGGTGACGCTCGAGCCGGGCTCGCTCGGGGCGTGGGCGCTGCGGTACCTCGAAGATCTGACCGTGCGCAACTACTCACCGCACACGATCCGGGGCGAGGAGAAGAACCTCTACCGCTTCGTGCCGTGGTGCGAGGAGCGCGGCGTGAAGACGCCCGCCGAGCTCTCGGTCGAGCTCCTGGAGCGCTATCAGCGGCACCTCTTCCACTCGGTGAAGGCGGACGGCAAGCGCCTGTCGTTTCACTCGCAGTACGACCGGCTGGGCGGCGTGCGTCGCTTCCTGCGGTGGCTGACGCGCCACCGCGTGATCCCGATGAACCCGGCGACGTCGCTCGAGCCGCCGCGCATCGAGCGCCGGCTGCCCAAGGCGATCCTTTCGGCCTACGAGGTGGAGCAGATCCTCAGGACTGCCGACGTGACGACGCCGCGGGGCTTGCGGGACCGGACGATCCTCGAAGTCTTCTACGCGACCGGGATCCGTCGCCAGGAAGCCGCGCGGCTGCGGATCGACGACATCGACCTCGAGAACGGGCGGCTGATCGTGCGCCAGGGCAAGGGCAAGAAGGACCGGGTGCTGCCGCTGTCCGAGCGCGCTTGCGCCTGGATCGAGAAGTATCTCGAGGAGGCGCGCTTCAAGCTCTACCGGGGTCCGGACCGGGGCGTGCTGTTTCTGACCGCGCTCGGCGCGCAGATCGACCCGCAGCACATGACGAAGATCACGCGCCGGGCGATCGAGGCGGCGGGGATCGACAAGCCGGGCGGGTGTCACCTGTTTCGCCACACGATGGCGACGCTGATGCTCGAGGGGGGCGCGGACCTGCGCTACGTGCAGGCGATGCTCGGCCACGCGAACATCTCGACGACCGAGATCTACACGCGCGTCGCGATCGGCAAGCTGAAAGAGGTCTACGAGCAGAGCCACCCGGGAGCGAAGCTCAAGCGGCGGACGACCGCGGCGGACGCGGCGGCAAAGGACGCTGCGGCCGCGGCCCACGACGACGAGCTGGAGGGCGATCCGCGCCACGCCTTCCTGGCCGAACTCGCGGCCGAGGACGATGAGAGCGACGCGGCGGGAGCGACCGGCGACGGCGACTGAAGCGGGGCGGGTCTCGCCGCCGGCGGCTGCGGCCGCTCTGCGGCCTCCGCTTTCGCCGTCGTCGAGCCCGGTGATTTCGATTCCCCCCGGCCCGCCCGGGACCGGGCCGAGGCTCCGGCCGACGTCGTCACGGGAGGATCGACGCCGGCCCCGAGGGGGCGCGTGGCAGCTCGAGCGTCGGTGGCTTCGAAGGCCCGGCTTCAGCGGCGGCGAAGCGGCTGCCCTCCGCAAGCTCTGCGCTGCGCTCCGAGCTTGCTGCGGGACCGGGCCAGGTCCGATAAGGCGCCTTATCGGACCTGGCCCTCAGCCGCTCCGCCTTGGGCCGTCACGCCGCGTGCAACGAGCGCCCTCGAAGAAACGAACGAAGGCGCGCACGCGGCGCGCCGGCCGTTACATAACGGGCGCGCTATGTAACCTGCCGCCGGGCCGGTCCGTGGCCTGCGAGCGCCGGTGGCGTAGCCAACGCGCCCCCTCGAGGCCTCGGTGCCGTAGCGAACGCTCACGCCTGCCCCGTCCGAACCCATCCGGCCCCCCAAGGGGCCTCCCTGAAAGGTAGGCAGCGTGCGCGCTGCGCTGCGCTCCGCGCGCACCCTGCCGCCGGAAAAGCATCGGATGCGCGCCGGGTCTTCCGCTCGCTGCGCGCGCAGCCGCTTCGCGTCTGCGTGCTCGCGCTCCAGCCCCGGCGCGCGAAAAGCCCGGTTGCAAACTGGCAACGGCGAGCCCAAGCGAGCCGCGCAAAGCTCGTTTCCCGGGCCGGGAAACATGGCTGGCTCCAAGCCCCACGTCGTGAAAAGCAGCGGCTAAAAGAAGAAGCCACAGGCGCGTACAATGACGCTCGTGCTCCTCGAGCCGCGCCGCGAAACCGCAGGTCCGCCCCTGGCTATCGATCTCGCCAGCGAGGACCTCGCGTCGGCGGCTGAGACCTGGACGACGCTGCCTTGCCTCGGGGAAACGGCCTTCTCGGATGGGGGTTTGCGTCGGGGCACGGACTACCTGCATGCGCGGTTCCGGTCCCCACTGACCGGGAGATTCCTGAGCACGGATCCCATCGGCGGCGATCCCAAGGCCCCGCAGTCGTGGAACCGATTCGCTTACGTGCTCGGGAATCCGCTGAAGTACGTCGACCCCGATGGCCTGGAAGAGGCGGAGGTGACATGCGACGCCGACGGTTGCTCGACCACGGTCATTGGCGAGGATCCGGGCGCTGTCGACCTGGCCTTCCTGCTCGCTCTCGAAGAGTTCAGGAACGAGTTTGCAGCGTTCCGGGAGCATTCGCTGTCGACTCGCGTCGGGCACCGCGACTTCAACCGCGGCGGGATGTCCTTCCAACAGCACGTGGACCTGGGCGTCCTCATGGGGCAGGGTGGTGACTGCGCAGATCCCAACTGCTTGATGATGGCGCAGGTTGTTTACGACTTCGAGAACAGTGCCCTCCTATGGACCATCGGAAGCTCGCAAGCGGCTGGACTGGGATTCATGGGGGCGGTCGAAGCCGCGTCGGTAGCTGGACCTGCGGCAGCGAATGCCGGCCTAGGACCCGGCAGGTTCCTCTTCGGCAGGGGGGGGGCTCCTGAATAGCAACAGCTACCTGCGGATTGGCGAGAGTGCCCACAGGGGGCACAGATACTTCAGCATCAGGGGGCGGGTAATTGATCGACTCACCGGAACCAAGGGCAAGCACATCGATCTCTGGAGACTCCGCTAGTGGCTACTCCTAAGGCGGGAACACACTTTCAACAGCAGTGCATGGCCCGGGTGCTCGAGGTGCTCTCGAAGCACAGCCTTGACCATGTCAGATTCGACCACCGCAGCAACGGCCTCGAATGGTTCGCCGCGGACTTCGTCCTGAATGGCAGGGAACACACGATAGGTGTCTATGACGATGATGTGACCATGACCGCGGAGAGTCGCCTGTTCGAGTGCTACCTGAGGCGTGAGTACCTGAGCGAAGCGACCCTTGTTGACGGCTTTTCCGCTCGCCTGACCCGCTATCTGTCAGGCGGTCCCTGGGACGATCCCGATGAGCAGGGCGTTCTCGAGCTCATCAAGGGAAAGATGAAGGGCCTGTTCCGCCGGGATCCTTCTCGATAGGACCAGTCAGAGGACGAGTGCGAGTGCCGCTGATGAGCCCGCATCACCACGGTCTGATCGGCACTCAACCAGCGCGCGGCACTTCCTCGCCGTCTGCGCGCTGTCGAGCGACGCGCCGCCAGGCTCAGGCGCACAGGGTGAAACCCATCGCCGCGGCGGCGACTCGTTGTCGGTCGTCGTAGGAGGCGATCTCGAGCTTGGCGCCGGAAGCGCGCAGGAAATCGGCGCTCGCGAGGTGAAGCGCGTCGAGCGCGCGCACGGGCTTCGGGAACGGCTCGAGCGCGCGCGAGAGAACTTCGGGGGCGAGCTCGACGATCGCGACTCTGGCCAGCAGATCCCGCGCCGCCTCGCCGTGGGACTTCGCCGCACCGAGCCGGTGCAGTCGCGTCCAGTGCTCGAATTCGAGCAGCCTCGAGGAGACCAGCGTCTCGGCCTAGAGAGCCACTGGAGGCCGACGACCCTCGCCGAGAATGTGGGCGAGCGCGACCGAGGTGTCGAGATAGATCAGCGGCCGCCGCGAACTCCGGCTCGAACTGGAAGCGCAGCCGGGTGGAGACGGCGATCGGCTGGGCCACGTCCGGTCAAGTGGTGTACGAGGGTGGCGGCTTGGCATGCGGCAGGCCTCAGGCTGCGGGTAAGAGCTGAGGCTGCCGATCGTCGGGCGGCAGGTTCTTCAGCTCGGGGTTGAGTTGCGCGACGGACTCCAGCGAGAAGTAGCGGCGGCCGACGGCCCATTCGTCGTGCTGCTCGGCGAGTAGCGCTCCGACCAGACGGACGATGGCGGCGCGGTTGGGGAAGATGCCGACGACGTCGGTGCGGCGGCGGATTTCCTTGTTGAGCCGCTCCTGCGGGTTGTTCGACCAGATCTGGCGCCAGTGCTCCTTGGGAAATTCGGTGAAGGCGAGGACGTCGTCGAAGGCACCGGCGAGGACCTTGCCGGCATCGGGCCAGCGCTGCTCGAGCACGTCGAGGACGTGAGCGGCCTGCTGGAGCACGCTCGCCTTGTCCTGCTGCAGGAAGATCATGCGGAAGAGCGCGGCGACGCCGGGCTGGGCGGCCCGGGGCACCTTGCTGAGGACGTTGGTGGTCAGGTGCGTGCGGCAGCGCTGCCAGCGCGAGCCGGTGAAGACCGAAGCGATCGCGGCCTTGAGGCCCTCGTGGGCGTCGGAGATCACCAGGCGCACGCCCGAGAGGCCTCGCGCTTTCAAGCTCCGCAGAAAGGCGAGCCACGCCGCACCGCTCTCGGTCGTGAAGACGTCGATGCCCAAGATCTCGCGGTATCCCTCACCGGAAACGCCGGTGGCCACGACCACGGTGACGTGGGCACCTCCACCCTCCTCGCGGCACTTCATCTCGAGCGCGTCGAGCCAGACGTAAGGGTAGGCGAGCGCCAGAGGCCGCTGGCGAAAGGCCTCGACCGCCGGATCGAGCTCGGCGCAGATCTCCGAGACTCGAGACTTCGAGATCCCCGACAGCCCCAGGGTCTCGAGCAGCCGCTCGACACGTCGGGTCGAAACGCCCAGCACGTAGGCCTCGGCCACGGCGGCCAGCAGGGCCTTCTCCGAGCGCCGGCGTGGCTCGAGCAGCCACTCCGGGAAGTAGCTGCCCTTGCGCAGCTTCGGGATTGCCAGGTCGATCTCGCCCAGGCGTGTCTCCCAGGGCCGTACTCGGTAGCCGTTGCGGGCGTTCACCCGCTCGGCGCTGCGCTCGCCGTAGCCGGCGCCGCAGCGGGCGTCGGCCTCAGCGCTCATCAGCTGCTCGACCACGGCCTGCAGCAGGGCACGCAGCAGATCGGGGCTCGATTCCTCCAGGGTCTTGCGCAGGGCGATCGGAAGGGGCAGGCTCGGCTCGGTCACGGTAGGGCCTCCTTGCGGCTTCAGTTGGCAAACCGAAACCTACCAAGTGCCTTGCCGTGACCCTCGAAATCGCTGCCCGCCGCCGGCCTATGGAAACTGACGTCCTGCGGAAATCGCTGCGCGATTCCCGCAGGACTTGGAAAACGCTCCGCGTTTCCCACAGTTCCCACAGGCCCGACGACGACGAGGGACTCATACACCACTCGGGCGGACGCTACTATCGGCTGGAACTACCCCGTGGTCGATGGCACCTTGATTCCGATTCGCTTCGAGGAGACGTTCACCTACGGTGGCCCGGGGGGCCTGGCCTCGGCCCGCGACGTCCGGATGCTCGACGGGGGCACGAGCCTCCGGTCCCCGCTGACCGGACGTTTCCTCTCGGTGGACCCCATCGGCGGCGGGCCACAGGTGCCGCAGAGCTGGAATCGACATGCGTCCGTGCTCGGCAACCCGCTTACACGCGTAGACCCAACGGGCCGAAAGGACTCTCGCCATGAAGCCTGCTTGCGCAATCGTCGCATTCTGCCTCTCGCCGGTCTCGCTGCTCATGGCCGAGACTGCTTCAGCTGGGCCAGCTCTTGCCGCGTGTCCCGTGACGCTTGGTGAGGTCGTGAATGACACGACGAATCCCCCGATTCGCTTCTCCTTGCTTGGAGCCGAGGGACACGATTCTCTCCAGATCGCCAAGCCGAGTGAAGCCGGGTTCTTCGTCGCCGCCAACCAGGGCGAGCACCGTGAGGCGATCGTCGTCGAATTCCAGGTCGACGCGGAGCGCGAGACGATGCGCATCCCAGTTGCCGCGCTCGCGGAGAGCCTCGCGTGGTCGACCGCCGTTTCAGGAGGATCCGCTCTCGTAGGAACGGTTTCACGGGGGTCCTATCGCCTCGTACTGACCTATGTCTCGCCCGCGAAGCCGAGCCCCGGCAAGACGCAACGTCTGTGCACGGTCATGTCGGAGGCGTTCGAGCTGGCACAGCCGTTCAGTGTCCATCGTTTCGAGTAGGCGCGCTCCTAGCGCTCCTAGGGGGTGCCGGGCGAGCGCGACCGAGGTATCGAGAAGATCAGCGGTCGGACCGGTCCTCCTCCAGGCCTCGGAGAGATTCCTCGAGGGGGACCTCGGGGATCGAGGCTGGAGGAGCCGCGGACTTCATCAGCGGTGGGGTCAGGATGCCCCGGCGAACGAGGCCGGCGAGCCGCGCGTCATCGACCGGACGGGCCGGTTCGCGAAGCGCATCTTCGGCCGGACCTCCCGAACGGGCGCCACGGACGATCGCGCTCCCGCACCAGCACCCGCGGCCGAGGAATACGACGCTCGATGGCAGCGGCCTCGTCGAAAGTGTCGAGGCCTGGAACGGCGACGCCACCAGCTGGCGCGTGGCCGATCGAATCCCGCGAACTGGGCCCGGAGCCCGTCTGCGCCGTCAGCACGGGGGCCACATCACGTAGAGCGGCAGGTCGCCCGAGCCGACGTGGCCCTCGGGGTCCGTGGCGACGACTCGGATGGTGTACGGAACGCCGCCGCAGCTGGGGACCAGGTGGTCGGTCGGCCGCAGCCAGAGCGATCTCGTCCCACCGCTCGGAATCGGCTGCGACCCGAGCGCGACGGGTCCGCCGGGTACCTGCTGGTAGGGCGAGACGAGGTACCAGGCGATGGCGAGCGTGCCGCCGCCGCCCGGATCGGTGACCTGGACGGTGATCGAGACGAAAGCGCCGGGCGCCGAGGCCGCTCCCGGCGCCGGCGTCAGGAAGGTCACCACCGGCGGCGCGGAACCCGGGGGCTCCACGACGTGGACCACTCGCGTCGCGGTGCCCGTGAGGCCCCCGGCGTCGACGCCGGTCAGCGTCAGCTGGTGCGTGCCGGCGCTCTCGAAGGAGACGGTGGCGAGACACCCGCTGACCGGAAACGATGCCGTGGAGGGCCCGGACACGTTCCAGGTCAACGCGCTGCACGGCAGCGCCTGGAAACTCTCGGGGTCGAACGAGCTGCCGTGCAGCGAGTAGGGCACGGCGCGGTAGACAGTCGCCGTCCCGGTGGGCCAGTCGATCCAGACCGTGGGCGCGGAGTTGCCGCTCGAAAGCACGATCGTGTCCCACGCCGAGCCGCCGTCGGGATCCGTCACGGTGAGGGTGATCGCGCGATAGCCCGAGCCGCCCCCCAGGACCGCGTCGAGCGCGGTGGTACCGCCCGACCAGGTCGAGGCGCCCAACGGGCCGTCCTTGCCCGAGTACCAGGAGGCCGTGCAGGCCGAACAGGAGCCGCCGCGCTCGGGATCGTGGACCTCGGCGACCAATTGGGCGACCGGAAAAGCGCCCCCACCCAGGCTGCTGCCGTCGGGTGGCGCGACGATCTCGACCCGTGGGGCGAGGTTGCGCTCCACGACGTCGAGCACCCCGAGCGACCACTCGATATTCTCGACCGGGCTGTACGCGGCTTCGCCATCGTGACTCCCCCAGTGGAGACCGACGAGATCGACGTCGACTCCGGTGGTCCGCGGGCGGAAGACCGGCGCGCCGCTGTCGCCATCCGCGTTCGGGCCCGGCGCGCTGTAGACCGTCTGGCAACCCACCGTGGTGACCGGCGGAGCGCCGATTTCGCCGCTCGTGTCGGCGAGCACTCCGACACAGGTCCCGGTGACCTCTCCGGCGATCTCGCCGGTGATCATCGCCACCCGCCGCACGGTCTCACCGCAGACGGCGTTGGCCTTGCCGGCGATCCGGTAGGAGCCGTAGAAGGTCGCGGGTGGCGGATGGCCGGGCGAGCCGGCGATGCGGCCGAGGCGCAGCGTCTCGTCCTCGTCGAGAGCGACGAATGCCGCGTCGGAAGAACGGCAGGTGCCACCACAACCGAACGGCGGATCGACTAGCTCGAAGCCGATCGGGTCGTCCAAGGACTGCGGGGCGCCCGGCGTCTCGACGTCGTGGCCATCCTGGTAGACGACGGCGCCGGTGACCTGGCCCATCGGATCGATGCAGTGGGAGTTGGTCACCAGGCCGAGCGTGCCGTAGCGCTCGGCGAGGAAGCCGAGAGTGCAGGCGGAGCCGGGGGTCTCGATGAGCAGTCCCCCCACCAGCGGCCGCCGGCGCTCTCGCAGCGCGTTGGTCAACGGATCGGCGTTGAGCCGCAGCGGCGGCCGGACGACGAAGCCGACCGCCTCGGCCGGCACCCCCCGCCGGAGGAGCACCGCGGCGATCCGCTCCTGGTCGGCGGCGTCGGCCAGGCCGACCAGCAGCCGGTTGCTCCGCTCGTCGACGTCGAGCCGGGTGATCTCGCCCCGCTCGAGCAGGCGGTCGAGGCCCGTTCTCCAGGCGGCCAGGCTGCGGAACGAGTACCGTCCGGAGATCGCCTCGGCCTGGGCGAGATCGAACCGCTCGCGCCCGAAGACGCGCTCGATGGCTCGGCGGGCGACCGCCAGTACGGACGCGGACGGCTCGGTCAGCACCACCCGGAGCCGCTCCTGCTCGAGGTAGAGACCGCCGAACTCGGGCACTTGGCGCGCGATGTCGAGGAAGAGGTCGTCGAGCGTTCGCGGCACCGGCGGCGGGGGGGGCGGTGGAGCGATCTCCTCGCCGATCGCCTCGCGGTGACACCTCGAGGCGACCGAGATCTCCGCCGTCGCGGCCAGCCAGGCGCCGAGCAGGCGCTGGCCGTCCGCCGGGCCGAGGCGGCCGTCGCAGGGCCGGGCCACGTCGCCGAGCGGCAGCGGTCGCAGATCACCGCGGCGAATCCGGTCGATCGCCGCGAAGACGTCGGCGGCGTCGAACTTCCCGTCGCCGTCGAGATCTCCGACGACGCCGGCCGCGAGCGCTCCCGGTGCGACGAGCGCGCTACAGAGGAGGGTGGCGAATGCGACCCAGCGGGTCTTTCCTCTCGAGTCGGTCATGGCGGTCTCTCCTGCTCGTACCTGCGCCACTCGACTCGAGCACGCGCCACGCTGCGGAGCGTCGGCCGAGCAGGAACGGTACAATGCCCGGCATGGCACCCGAGCGGGGGGAGGGCTCCGGGCAGGTCGGGGCGCCGGAGGAGGCGGCGGCCGGCGGTCTCGTGCGGCGCGCGCGGCGGGTGGGGCCGAGCGCGGGGTTGCTGTCGTTCTACGACCGGCTGCGCGAGCGGATGCTCGAGGCGGCGGGGCGCAAGGGGCGGCGGCTGGGCAAGCCGGCGGTCCAGGCGCTGCTGCTGGTGCCGGACGTCTTCATCCTGCTGGTCCGGCTGACCCTCGACAAGGAGGTCCCGGCGGCCGCGCGCTCGCTGATCGGCGGCGCGCTCGCCTATTTCGTTCTGCCGATCGATCTCTTCCCCGAGGCGGTGGTCGGCGCGCCCGGCTTCCTGGACGACATCGTGCTCGCGGCGGCCGTCCTCTCCCAGGCCTTGGGCGGCGAGCTCGAGCCCTACGCGCGCAAGCACTGGCGGGGCGACCAGGAGCTGCGGCAGGTGCTCCGCGACCTCGCCGAGAGCGCCCAGCACCTGCTCGGACGCGACCTCTACCGCCGCGTGCGCCAGACCCTGGCGCGCCGCGGCGTCCACGTCGACCCGGATTGAGATCGCCTCAGGCGGATTCGGGAGCGGCGCCCGCGGGCGCGTGCCCAGTGCGCACTCGCAGCTCGTCGAAGAGGGCGCGGACCGAGGCGAACTCCCGCTCCGGGAAATTCAACGGCTGGCCCCAGAACTCCTCGAGCGCACCCTCGCCCCAGCTCTGGTAGGCCGCCACCTTGAGCATCAGCTGCAGCTTGTCGCAGGCGCGGACGAAGCGCGCCTCGCGGCTCTCGGCCCGTTCGTACTCGTCGTAACGCGCGAGCGCGGCCGCGTCCGCCGCCGCCAGCAGGTCGTGGGCGGCGCGGCGCTCCGCGGCGTGCTTGGCCCCCGCTTCGAAGTACCCGGCGGCGGTCCGCGGCAGATCGCCGAGCCGCAGCTCCGCCAGGTCGTGGAGGAGCGCGATCTCGACCGCGCGCGCGGCGTCGAGGCCGGGCTCCCGCGCGGCGAGCAGCCGGACCAGCACGGCGACGTGGAAACTGTGCTCGGCGACCGACTCCGCCTCGCTCACGCCGCGCAACCGGTAGCCGCTGCGGGCGACCCGGTCCAGGCCCTCGAGCTCGAGCAGCAGGTCGAGCAGGCTCGCGCTCGGGCCGCGCATCGACGCCGTGGCCGCGCCGGCCCGGCTCAGTGACCCCAGGGCGTGCCGGCGCCGAGCCAGCCGCGGGTCAGGTAGTCCGAGATGGTGATGCCGAAGAGGATCAGCAGCCAGAAGAAGCTGCCGGCGGCGATCAGCGGGATCAGGCGGGTCGAGTACCTGACGTGCATGAAGATCAGCACCACCAGGGTCGCCTTGGCGATCGCGATGCCCAGCATCACGATGTTGTTGAGCGGACCCAGGTCGACGAAGGCGACCGCGACGGTGATCGCGGTGAGCACCATCAGCGCCAGGAAGATGGCGACGTAGGTCTTGACCGAAACGACGTGGAGGCTCGACATCTCTAGGTCGCTCCGTGGTAGTGACGGCCGATCAGGTAGAGCAGCGGGAAGAGGAAGATCCAGACGATGTCGACGAAGTGCCAGTAGAGACCGAAGCACTCGATCGGATTGTGGTACTCGGCGTTGAACTTGCCCTTCATCGCCGGCACCAGCAGCCAGCCGAGCAGGCCGAGGCCGACCACCATGTGCAGCGCGTGCATGCCGGTCATCGCGAAGTAGAGCGAGAAGAAGATCTCGGCTCGCCCGCCGATCGCCGCCTCGGGGAAATGGAAGCCGGGGCCCGGCACCAGGTGGTGCTCCCACTTGGCGCTGTACTCGAAGTACTTGATGACCAGGAAGGCGGTGCCGAGCACGCCGGTCGCCACCAGCCAGCGCACCAGCGCCTTGGTGCGGCTGAGCTGCGCCGAGTGGACGGCGAGCGCCATGGTGAGCGAGCTGGCAATCAGGATCACCGTGTTGATCAGGCCGAGCGTGATGTCGAGCTCGTGGCTGCCGGCCGCGAAGGCCTGCGGGTCGCGCCAGCGGTAGAGCAGGTAGGCCATGAACAGGCCGCCGAAGAACAGGATCTCCTGCGCCAGGAAGAGCCACATCCCGAGCGTCGCGGACTCCTTCTGCTGTTCCAGCGACTCGAACTGGTGGGCCAGGGCGGCCGGGTGCGCGGTGGACAAGCGATCCTCCTCGGTCTCGGCGATCTCGGCGTGGCTCAGTGCGCGGAGAGCGGCTTCATGCCGGGCGTGGCGGCGTCGTCCGCGTAGTTGTAGGCCTCGTGGTCGACCACCGGCGCCTGGTCGAAGTTGAGCGTCGGCGGCGGCGAGTCGGTTTCCCACTCGAGCCCGCGCGCGCCCCACGGGTTGCGGCCCGCCACCGCGCCGAACTTGAGCGACCAGAAGAAGTAGGCCACCGGCAGCAGGAAGCCGAGCGCCAGCACCGACGCGCCCGCGGTCGACAGCACGTTGAGCACCTGCCACTCCTCCGGATAGGCGTGGTAGCGGCGCGGCATGCCCATGTAGCCGAGCAGGAACTGCGGGAAGAAGGTCAGGTTGAAGCCAACGAAGACCAGCAGGGCCGACATCCGGCTCCAGAACTCGGAGTACATGCGGCCGGTGATCTTCGGCCACCAGAAGTGCAGGCCGCCGAGGTAGCCCATGATCGTGCCGCCCACCATCACGTAGTGGAAGTGCGCGACCACGAAGTAGGTGTCGTGCACGTGGACGTCGAAGCCGAGGGTGCCGAGGAACACCCCGGTCAGGCCGCCGATCATGAACAGGCCGATGAAGCCGAGCGCGTAGAGCATCGGCGTGTGCAGCGACACCGCGCCCTGGTAGAGCGTGAACGACCAGTTGAACACCTTCACCGCCGACGGGATCGCCACCAGCATGGTCAGCAGCGAGAACACGGTGCCGGCGTAGACCGACTGGCTGGAGACGAACAGGTGGTGCCCCCAGACCAGGAAGCCGAGCACCGCGATGGCGATCGAGGAGAAGGCGACGAAGTGGTAGCCGAAGATCCGCTTGCGCGAGAAGGCGGCGATCAGCTCCGAGATCACCGCCATCGAGGGCAGGATCATGATGTAGACCGCCGGGTGCGAGTAGAACCAGAACAGGTGCTGGAACAGCACCGGGTCGCCGCCGCGCGTGGGATCGAAGACGCCGATGTGGAAGGCCCGTTCGAGCACCAGCAGCACCAGCGTGATGGCGAGCACCGGCGTGCCGAGCACCTGGATCAGGCTGGTGGCGTAGTGCGACCAGACGAACAGCGGCAGCCGGAACCAGGTCATCCCGGGCGCGCGCATGCGGTGGATCGTGACCATGAAGTTGAGGCCGGTCAGGATGCCGGAGAAGCCGTTGACGAAGATCCCCAAGCCGACCGGGATCACCGCCGTGGTCGAGAAGGTCGACGAGTAGGGCGTGTAGAAGGTCCAGCCGGTGTCGAGGCCGCCGGTGACGATGGCGCCGAAAGTCGCCAGCCCGCCGGCCATGAACAGGTACCAGGAGAGCAGGTTGAGCTTCGGGAAGGCGAGGTCCTTGGCGCCGATCTGGATCGGGATCAGGAAGTTGCCCAGAATGCCGGGGATCGCCGGAATGAGGAAGAAGAAGATCATCATCACGCCGTGCATGGTGAACAGCCGGTTGTAGGTGTCCGGCTGGACCATGTCCCCGGCGGGGGTCAGCAGCTCGAGGCGGATCAGCATGGCGAAGATGCCGCCGAGCAGGAAGAAGAAGCTCACCCCCAGCAGGTAGAGCAGCCCGATCCGCTTGTGGTCGAGCGTCAGCAGCCACGACTTCAAGCCGTGGTCGGCCGTCAGGTAGTTCGGCTTGACCTCGGGCACGGTCGCTTCGGCGCTCATGGCGCGGCACCCTCCGCGAGCCCGGCCGCGGCGCTCTCGCCCGCGGTCAGGCTCTTCATGTAGTCGATCAGGGCGAGCACGTTCTCCTCGGAGACCTGACCGCGGAAGCTCGGCATCACCGGCTGGTAGCCCGCCACGACCTTGGCGCCCGGCGAGAGGATCGACTCGCGCAGATAGCTCTCGTCGGCGCGTACCCGGCGCCCGTCGGCGAGCTGGACCTCGCGGCCGAACAGGCCGTGCAGCGCCGGCCCGCGCGCGTCCGAGCCGTCGCGGTGGCAGCTGTCGCAGGCGAGCTGGGCGAACAGCTGCGCGCCCTCGATCGCCGGGCTGGTCTGGACCGGCACCGACGCCAGCCAGCGCTGGTACTCGTCCGGCTCCAGCACGTGGATCCAGCCGATCATGCGCGAGTGCTCGGCGCCGCAGTACTCGGTGCAGAAGAGGTGGAACCGGCCGGTCTTCGTGGGCGTGAACCAGATCGTGGTGTAGCGCCCCGGCAGCACGTCGGCCTTGGTCCGGAAGGCGGGGATGAAGAAGCTGTGGATGACGTCCTCGGAGGTCATCAACAGCTTCGTCGGCTGGCCGAGCGGCACGTGCAGCTCGTTGATCTCGCGCTGGCCGGTGGGGTGCTGCGTCTTCCACATCCACTGCTTGCCGGTGACGTAGTACTGCACCGCGTCGGCGGGCGGCCGGTAGAGCCGGAAGAACACCTTCGCGCCCCAGACGAAAGTGAACAGCACGATCAGCAGCGGGATCACCGTCCAGGTGATCTCGAGCAGCGACGAGTTGTCGAAGCTCGAGCCGACCTGGTCGGCCGAGCGCCGCCGGTAGCGCAGCGCGAACACCACCACCATCACCGCCACCAGCACGGTGAAGAAGGTGCTCATCGCCACCAGGAAGAACGTCAGGTGGTCGACGTCCCGCGCCATCGTCGAGGCCTGTTCCGGCACGAAGGGGATCTTGAAGTTCATACCGAGGCGGCACCTCCGGCGGCCAGGCGGCGGCGAGACCGACGCTCGCGCACCAGCATCACGACGATGAAAGAGACCACGGCGGCGAGCGTCAACACGCCCGCGATGCGCAGCGCCAGCATCGAGACCGCGGTGTAGCGGCCGAGCGCGGCGTCGTAGTGGAAGCAGAGCAGCAGCAGCTGGTCGACGACGCCGCCGACCCGGCCCTCGGAGGCCTCGACCAGGGCGAGCTTCAAGTCGCGCGGCGCGTAGTCGATGCCGAAGATGTAGCGGGCGATCCGGCCCTCCGGCGTGGCGAGCAGGATGCCGGCGGCGTGGGCGTACTCGCCGCTCGCCTCGTCGCGGACGTAGCGGAAGCCGGCCGCCTCGGTCACCGCGGCGATCGCCGCCGCGTCGCCGGTGACGAAGTGCCAGCCGGCCGCGGTCGAGCTCTTGCCGTAGCGGTCGAGCGCGGCGGCCTTCTTGGCGGCCGCCGCGGACGGGGTGTCCTCGGGGTCGATCGAGACGAAGACCACCTCGAACTCGCGCCCGGGCTCGAACGGGATGCCGCGGAAGCTCGCCGCCACGCCGTTGGTGACCAGGGTGCAGAGCATCGGGCAGCGGTAGTAGACGAAGGCGATCAGCACCGGCCGCTGGCCGAAGTAGTCGCCCAGCCGGACCGCGGCGCCGGTCTCGTCGCGCAGCGGCACGTCGAGCGGCAGGGCCTCGCCCAGCCGCTGGTCGAAACCGACCTCGGAGAGGATGCGCTGCGCCCGCTGGGGATCGACGCCGTCGGCCCGCCGCTCCGACATGCCGCGGCCGGTCATGAACTGCGCCGGCGCCGCGGTCGCGGCCAGCGCGAGCACCAGCGCCGCGGCGGCGCGCCGCCCGAGAGTCACGGTTCCGGACACCTTCCGCACGCCGGTCAGTCCGCCGCCGGCGATTCGTCAGGGCTCGCCGGCACCGCCGCCTGCGCCTCGGCCACGACCAGATCGATCGCCACCGCCACCGGCACGTGGGCGATGCCGGCGTCGCGGTCGACCCAGCCCCAGCCGTCGAGGCGGTCCCGCTCGCTCGCGCGCAGGTTGCGCAGCTCGTTCTCCGGCCGCGCCTGCAGATGCGGCCCGGGCGGCAACGGCGCCTCGCGCGCCGCCGCGATCGGCGCCGGCGGCGGGTCGGCGCGGGTGACCGAGCGCGACTGCGCGTGGTAGAAGAGCCAGCCGACGACGAAGGAGGCCACCGTCACGGCCGCCAGCCAGATGCCGAGCCGGCTGATCGCGCGGACGTCGATCTCGCGATCGATGCCACCCGATCCGTGCGGCGCCGAGCCGTGCTCAGTCATGGCCGAGGGCCTCCTCGAGGTACGGATCGTTGACCGGCAGCAGGGGACGCCCGGCGAGCTCGCGGCTGAAGGTCCACAGCCACAGCCCACCGACGGCGAGCGGCGCGACGACGTCGAGCCAGTGCAGTCCGAGGCCGTCGTGGACCAGGCTCGGCCGCGAGTTCCAGATCAGGTCGACCCAGCGCATGACCAGCACGAAGGCGGCCACCGCGGCGAGCGTCCGCGCGTTCTCCTTGACGCTGCGCGACAGCAGGATCAGGAACGGGAAGAAGAAGTGGAAGACGAGCAGCCCGGCGGCCACCAGCCCCCAGGCGCCGTGGAAGCGCTCCTGGTACCAGAGCACCTCCTCGGGCAGGTTGCCCTGGTAGGTGATGATGAACTGCGAGATGCCGAGATAGGTGAAGAACATCACGAAGGCGAACAGCAGCTTGCCGTAGTCGTGGAAGTTGCGCCGCGCGAGCACCGCGGACATCGGCGCGCGCTGCGCCAGGAAACGGCTGGTCAGGATCAGGAAGGTCAGACCGCCGAGCGCCTGGCCGACCAGGAAGATGGCGCCGTAGAGGCTCGAGAAATAGTGCGGGTCGAGCGACATCAGCCAGTCGAAGCCGAGAAACGAGCTGACGATCACGAACACCAGCAGCCCCACCGCCGACAGGCGCCGCATGCCCACCGCCTCGCCGCGGTCGCCCTGGCGGTCCTGGCGCGCCGAGACGCTCGACAGCTTGTAGGCGAGAAAGCTGAAGATCGCGAGCGCCACCACCGTGCGCGCGACGAAGAACCCGGGGTTGAGATAGGGGGCCTTGTGGTGCAGCAGGTGATCGGCCTCGACCTTGGCGTGGTCCGCCCAGACGAAGAGCCGGTCGAGCCCGAAGAACAGCGGCAGCGCGAACAGCCCGACCACCGGCAGCGTGCGCGCTCCGGCCTCCATCTGGCGCCGCATCATCAGGCCCCAGGCGCCGCCCGACAGATGGTGGAGCAGCAGCAGCCCGAGGCAGCCCGAGGCGACCGTGAACCAGAGCAGCCAGGCCACCAGGTAGGAGGGGTAGAAGTGCGGCGGGTCGAGGACGGCGCCGGCGACGGTGGCCGCGGCCGCCAGTCCGCCGACGATCAGGCCCTTGGCGCCCAGGCCCGCCAGGTCCCCGGGGGGCCGGAAGTCCTCGGCGCGGAGCGGAAACTCGAATCGGCTCATGGTGGCTCGCTCTCGTCGGCGGTCAGTGGCCGGCGGCGGGCGACGGCACGGTGGCGTCCAGGCGGGCGCGGTCTTCGGGCGACAGGCTCGCCGCCTCGAGGTGCTGCGAGCGCTGCAGGGCGCGCAGGTAGACCGAGATCGCCCAGCGATCTTCCGGCGGGATCTGCGTGGCGTAGCTCGACATCACGCCGAAGCCGTTGGTGATGTTGTAGAAGAAGTAGCCGATCGGCACGTTGCGCAGACGATCGACGTGGAACGAGGAGGGCTGCTTGAAGCCCCGCCGCACCACCATGCCGCGCCCGTCGCCGAGCGCGCCGTGGCAGGGCGAGCAGAAGATGTCGTAGCGCTCCCGGCCGCGCAGCAGCAGCTCGCGGGTGACCGGCATCGGCGGCGCGGTGGCCATCGCGCCGTCCGCGGTTCTGCCGGTGTGGAACAGCTTGTCGTCGCGCAGGAACCCGCGCGCCACCGTTCCCGCCGGCAGCGGACGCGCCGCCGAGCCGTCGGCGAAGAAGGTGCTCTCGGCGAGCGGCTTGTAGCGCGGCGCGTCGTGCATGTCCTGCCGGCAGCCGGCGGCGGCGAGGGCGGCGAGCGCGAGGGCGCCGGCGAGCGTGGCCCGGCGAGCGGTGGCGCGGCGGTCAGGGCGCAACGTCGTTGACCTCCACCGCCCCCGAGGCGAGCAGGAACTCGCGAGTCGCCGCGGGCTCGAACCTGGGATCGGTCGCCTCGATGCACAGGAAGTAGCCGTCCCGCGCGCCGACCTCGCGGAAGCGCGCGACGTTGAAGACCGGATGGTAGGGCTCCGGCAGGCGGTTCAAGGCGATCATGCCGATGCCGGCGGCGAAGGCCGCGAACAGGATCGTGCACTCGAAGATCACCGGGATGAAGGCCGGCCAGCTGTTGAACGGCCGGCCGCCGACGTTGACCGGATAGGCGATGGTCGACGTCCAGTAGACCAGCGCCCAGCCGGCGAGCGCGCCGACGACGCCGCCGGTCAGGCAGATCAGCGGCACCTTCGACTTGTGGTGATCGCAGACCACTTCCGACAGGTGCTCGATCGGGTACGGCGTGTAGGCGTCCATCGCCCGGAAACCGGCGCGATGGGCCTGCTCGGCCGCCGCCACCAGCTTCTGGGCGGAGCGGTACTCGGCGAGCAGACCGTGCAGCGCGGGGCGAGCGGTCGCGGACTGCATCAGTGCGCGCCCTCCTTGATCTTGGCGTCCGGGGTGAGCGTCTTCATCTCGAACATGGCGATCGCCGGCAACACCCGGACGAACAGGAACATCAGCGCCAGGAACAGGCCGATCGAGCCGAAGAAGGTCGCGAAATCCCAGCGCGTCGGGTTGTACATGTCCCAGGACGACGGCAGGAAGTCGCGGTGCAGGCTCATCGGGATGATGACGAAGCGCTCGAACCACATGCCGAAGTTGACGAACATCGAGATCACCCACAGCGACACCACCGAGCGGCGGAAGCGCTGCAGCCAGAGCGGCTGGATCGCCAGGATGTTGCACACGATCAGCAGGTAGTAGATCCAGCTGTAGGGCCCGAACAGCCGGTTCTTCACCATGTACATCTCGTACAGGTTGCCGCTGTACCAGGCGGTGAACAGCTCCATCACGTAGCCGTAGCCGACGATCAGGCCGGTCACCAGCATGACGCGGCCCATGTTGTCGAGATGCTTGGTGGTGATGAAGTCCTCGAGCCCGAAGGCGCGCCGCAGCGGAATGGCGAGCGTCAGCACCATGGCGAAGCCGGCGAACACCGCGCCGGCGACGAAGTAGGGCGGGAAGATGGTCGCGTGCCAGCCCGGGATCTGGCCGGAGGCGAAGTCGAAGGACACCACCGAGTGCACCGACAGCACCAGCGGCGTCGACAGGCCGGCGAGCAGCAGGTAGGCCGACTCGTAGTTGTGCCAGTGGCGCGCCGAGTTGCGCCAGCCCATCGAGAACAGGCCGTAGGTCTTGCGCTGCCAGAGCTTCTTCGCCTTGTCGCGCATCACCGCGAGGTCGGGGATCAGCCCGATGTACCAGAACAGCGCCGACACCGAGGCGTAGGTCGACACCGCGAAGACGTCCCAGATCAGCGGGCTGCGGAAGTTCGGCCACATGCCCATGGTGTTCGGGTAGGGCAACAGCCAGTACGCCGCGAGCCAGGGCCGGCCGGTGTGGAACAGCGGGTAGATCAGCGCGCAGGCGACGGCGAACAGCGTCATCGCCTCGGCGAAGCGGTTGATCGAGGTCCGCCACTCCTGCCGCAGCAGCAGCAAAATCGCCGAGATCAGCGTGCCGGCGTGGCCGATGCCGATCCACCAGACGAAGTTGATGATGTCGAAGCCCCAGCCGACCGGCTGGTTGTTGCCCCAGATGCCGATGCCGGTGAAGACCAGCTTGGTCAGCGACGCGAGCAGCACCATGGCGCCGCCGAAGGCGATCGCCATGGCGACGTAGAACCAGATCGGCATGCGGCCGAAGACGACCGAGCTGATCTTGTCGGTGATCGAGGCCGGCCCGTGGCCGGGCGCGAGGACCGGTAGGTCGCCGGGAGGGCGGGCGTTCGGAAGGTCGGCGACGCTCATCCGGCGAGCTCCGGGTTGGGATTCTGGACGACGGCGAGGTAGCTGGTGCGCGGCCGCGTGCCGAGCTCGCCGAGCAGGACGTAGTTGCGCGGGTCCCGCTTCGTCGCGGCGACCTTCGAGGCCGGATCGTTCAGATCGCCGAAGTGGATCGCCTGGCTCGGGCAGGCCTGCTGGCAGGCGGTCTGGATGGCGCCGTCCTCGACTCGCCGGCCGTCGCGCTCGGCGGCGATCCGCACCCGGTTGATGCGCTGCACGCAGTAGGTGCACTTCTCCATCACGCCGCGGCTGCGCACGGAGACGTCCGGGTTGCGCTGCAGCTTGAACTGCGGCGTCTCCCAGTCCTGGTAGAGCAGGAAGTTGAAGCGCCGCACCTTGTAGGGACAGTTGTTCGAGCAATAGCGCGTGCCGACGCAGCGGTTGTAGACCATGTCGTTGAGGCCGTCGCTCGAGTGCACCGTGGCCGCCACCGGGCAGACCACCTCGCACGGCGCCTGCTCGCACTGCATGCAGACGATCGGCTGGCTGACGATCCCCTCGGGCTCGTCGAGGCCGCCGCGGAAGTAGCGGTCGATCCGGATCCAGTGCATCTCGCGGCCGCGGCGGACCTGGTCCTGGCCCACCACCGGGATGTTGTTCTCGGCCTGGCAGGCGACCACGCAGGCGTTGCAGCCGGTGCAGGCGCCGAGGTCGATGGTCATCGCCCAGGCGTGGCCGCGCGAGTAGTCGAACCCGGGCATCAGCGACAGGTTGGGGTCGAGCCCCTCGTGCTCGTAGTCGGCGGCGAAGGCCGGGTTGTCGCGGAAGCGCTCGAGCGTGCCGACCCGCACCAGGTGGCGGCGCTCGGCCTCCTCGGTCTCGTCGGCCAACCAGCCGCGGATCGCGTAGTGGCCCTGGGTGCAGGCGAGCGGCTTGGTGCCGCGGGCCTTGCGCACGGTGACGCCGGCCAGGTTCCAGCGCGCCTCGGAGGTCTGGAGAGCGAACGCCGAGACGCCGAGGCCGTCGGCGATGCGGCCGGCGCGCCGGCGGCCGTAGCCCAGATGGAGGAGCGCGGTGCCGTCGGCCTGGCCCGGGAGGATCCACGCCGGCGCGCTCAGCCGGCGGCCGCCGGCCTCGATCTCGACCAGGTCTTCGTTGTGGACGCCGAGCGCCTCGGCCGTGCGCGGCGACAGCATCACCGGGTTGTCCCAGGTCAGCTTGGTGATCGGCTTCGGCAGCTCTTGCAGCCAGCCGTTGTTGGCGAAGCGGCCGTCGAGCACCGAGGCGTCGGGCCGCAGCGCCAGCTCCAGCCCGGACGCGGCGGGCGCCGCGGCGAGCGCCGCCGCGGCCGCCGCCGCGGCGTCCGGCGCCAGCGCGACGGCGGCCGGCACGAGCGCGCTACCGGCCACCAGCCCGTCGTGGAGCGCGCGGCGGAAAGCGTCCTCGAAGCTCGGCTCGCCGAGCTTCTCCTGCCAGTGCTCTTGCAGCAGGTCGTAGCCGGAGGCCTCGGTGCGGCCGAGCAGCGCCGCGATCAGCTCGGCCAGGGACTTGCCGCCGTAGAGCGGCTCGATCAGCGGCTGGACCAGGCTCACCGTGCCATCGACCGCCCGCGCGTCGCCCCAGCTCTCGAGATAGTGCGCCGCCGGCAGGTGCCACTGGCAGTGCTCGGCGGTCTCGTCGGCGTAGAGACCGTGGTGGACGCGCAGCGTCTTGTCCTGGTGGAGCGCCGCCGCGAAATCGAGGTCCGCGGGGGCGTCGTAAACCGGGTTGACGCCGGAGATCACCAGCAGGTCGACGGCGCCGGCGCGCAGCGCGCGCGCGAGGTCGGCGAGCGAGGCGAGGCCGTCGACCGGCCGCGCCTCGATCGGCTCGCCGTAGACGACCGTCTCGCCGGTCGCGCCGAGGGCGTCGTTGATCGCGGCGATCAGCGCGTGCGCCGCGGCGGGCAGCGACTCGCCCGCGACCACCAGCGCGCGGCCGCGGTGGGCCGCGAGGTCGGCCGCCGCGGCGGCGGCGAAGCGCTCCAGGCGGGGCTCGAGATCCGCGGGCGCCGCGACGCCGTCGACGCCGACCCGCGCCGCCAGCGCGCGCACCAGCGCGGGCAGCTGGCTCGGGCGGACGGGCAGGCGGTGGTCGGCCACCGAGCCGGTCGGCGAAGGGCTCACCTCGGCGACGTAGAGCCGGTTCATCTGCGGGCCGTCGACGGTGACGCGCCGGCGCGCCGCGAACTCCCGCGCGTGACGGACCGCGCCCGCGCCCTGGGTCAGGAAGTCGGCGTCGAGCGCCACCAGCACGTCGGCGCGCCCGACCTCGTAGCGGATCGAGTGGGGCGCGCCGAAGGCGGCCGCGACGCCGCGGCGCTGGTGGTCGGCGCCAAGCGGATCCCAGCGGTGCCACACCGCCTCCGGATAGTCGGCGAGCAGCTGCTCCATCAGCGCGGCCTCGGTCGGACCGGTCACCGGTCCGGTCAAGATCCTGAGCCCGGCGCCCGACTTGGCGGATTGCTCGCCGAGCGCCGCCATCAGCGCGGTGGCCAGACCACGCCAGGTCGAGATCCGCCCCAGCTCGAGCGTCGTCTGCGACCGGTCGGGATCGTAGAGCCCGAGGATCGAGGCCTGGGTCACGGCGTCGGTGGCGCCCTGGCTCGCGGGGTGGTCCGGGTTGCCTTCGATCTTGGTCGGCCGGCCCTCGTGGCTCTCGACCAGCAGCCCGGTGGCGAAGCCCGAGAGCGTCGCGGCGGTGGCGAAGTGGAGCGGCCGGCCGGGCAGGATCTCCTCGGGCTGCTTGACGTAGGGGACGATCCGCTCGATCGGCTGGCGGGTGCAGGCGGTCAGGCCGGCGAGGCCGAGCGAGGCGCCGGCGAGCTGCAGGAAGTTGCGGCGCGAAACGCCGGCCGGCCATTCGGCGGCGAAGCGCGGGAACTCGCGGTGGAGCAGCTCCTCGAACTCCGGCGTCGCGGCGACCTCTTCGAGGCTGCGCCAGTACTGCGGTCCGCGCTGGCCCTCCAGCCGGCCCCGCACCGTGGCGAGGTCGAGCGGCGGCTTCTCGGCCGGCGGACGCTTCCACTCGGCGTGGCAATCGCCCGCGGGGGCGGCGGTCGGAACGGGGCTCGAAACGTCACTCATCCGGGGCCTCAGCGGTGGCAGCTCGAGCAGGAGAGCTTGCTCTGGACGTTGTACTCGCGGGCCAGCTCCCGCTGGAGCGCGGCCAGGTCGGCCGGCGGCTGCCAGGCGACGTTGGTCACTTCTTCGCGCGGCCGCAGGTTCGCCACCGGATCCCGGTGACAGGCCAGGCACCACTCCATCTGGAGCGACGCTGCCTGGTACATCAGCGGCATCTTGTCGACCGGGCCGTGGCAGGTGACGCAGGCGACCCCCTTGGCGACGTGGATGCTGTGGTTGAAGTAGACGAAGTCGGGCAGATCGTGGACGCGGTTCCAGCGCAGCGGCTGGCCGTCGCGGAAGCTCGCGCGCACCGGCTCGAGCATCGGCGCGTTGGCCCAGATCTGGTTGTGGCAGTTCATGCAGGTCGAAGTCGGCGGGATGCCCGCGGCGGAGCTCGTCTCGACGGCGGTGTGGCAGTAGCGGCAATCGATGCCGATCTGCGCCACGTGGTGATCGTGCGAGAACGGCACCGGCTGCTCGAGCACGAGGCCCTGGCGCGTGACGTAGCCCGAGCGGGCGAAGCCGTAGAGCGCCGCCCCGGCCGCGACGACCAGGAACAGCCCGACGACCAAGCTGCCGCGAGCCAGGGCATTCGCACTGCGAGGGAAAATCTGCGCCATCGGGTCCCCGTCTCTCGAGAAGCGGTGTCGCGGCACGATATCGGACGGCTCTTCGCCGCCGCAAGAGCTTGTGAAAACTTTCACGAGCATTCCCTCCGAGTCAAGTGTAGAATTGAGGACTTCGCGCTCTCTTTTGCCGCGCCGCCAGCTCGCATCGCCCGCGCCCCCTTCGACAGGCTCACCGACCGGACACGTGCCGCGACGCCCACGGTAGGATTCCCGCTCTCGGTCGCCATGGAGCCCCACCGCTCATGAAGAAACGCCTCGAACGCGTCCACAGCCCCGAGCTCGGCCGGGGCGTCAGCCTCTGGAGCTACGGCCACTGGGGCCATCCCCTGCTCGTCTTCCCCTCCGCCGCCGGCTTCGCCCACGAATGGGAGGCCCAGGGGATGGTCGAGGCGCTGGCGCCCTTTCTCGACGCCGGCAAGCTCAAGCTCTACTGCCCGGAGTCGAACGTCGCCGAGGCCTGGACGCGCAAGGAGAGCGATCCGGCCTGGCGCATCCAGCGCCACCTGGCCTACGAGCGCTTCCTGCTCGACACCCTGGTGCCCAAGATCCGCGCCGACTGCCACGCGCCCCAGCACCCGATCGCGCTCGCCGGCGCCTCGCTCGGCGCCTCCTACGCCGCCAACTTCGCGCTGCGCAACCCCGAGACCTTCCGCTGGGCGCTCTGCTTGAGCGGCCGCTACGCCATGACTCACTTCACCGACGGCTTCTCGAACCTCGACGTCTACCTCAACAACCCGCTCGCCTACGTGCCGAACCTCGCCGGCGAAGCGCTCGAGCGGGTCCGCCGCCACACCCACCTGGTGCTGGTCTGCGGCCAGGGGCCCTACGAGGAGGGCTGCATCGAGGAGACCCAGGCCCTGGCCGCGCTCTGCGCGGCCCAGCAGATTCCGCACGAGCGGGACATCTGGGGCCACGACTCGGCCCACGACTGGAGCTGGTGGAAGCGCCAGGCCTGGTACCACCTGGCCAAGCGCTTCGGCGCTCCCGCCTGAGGCCCGCCGGGGCGGCGCCATGTGGATCGGATCCCCCGTCCTGCTGCCCAAGCGCGGCGCGCCCGCCGAGGTCCGGATCCGCGCCTTGCGCGGCGAGCTGGTGCTCGGCCGCGACCGCAACTGCGACGCGGTGGTGGTCGAGCCCACCATCTCGCGCCAGCACGCGCGGCTCGGCTTCGACGGCGAGCGCTTCTGGGTGGTCGATCTCGGCTCCTCGGTCGGCACCTGGGTCAACGGCGAGCGGGTGAGCGAGCGCGAGCTGCGGCTGGGCGACAAGGTCCGTTTCGGCCAGGCCGAGTTCGAGGTCGCGATCGAGACCTCGGGCACGCAGCCGCTCGAGCTCGCGCTGCTGCGCAGCCGGCCCGAGGAGAGCGTGCGCCAGCTCCAGACGCTGCTCGAGGTCTCGCGCGCGCTCTCGGCGGCCTCCGGGCTCGACCAGGTGCTGTCGATCGTGCTCGAGTCGGCGGCCCGGCTGCTCGACGTCGACCGCGCCCGCGTCGTCTTGCTCGACGCCGGCGAAGAGCCGACCGCCTTCGCCATCTACCCGCCCGAGCTCGCCGAGGCCGGCGACGCCGGCGAGCGCAGCGAGCTGCTGCGCCGCGCCATCGAGTCGCGCTCGACGCTGGTGTGGGAGCGCGAGAGCGACGGGCCCTCGGATTCGATGGACGCGCGCGGCGCCATCGAGGCCGCCGCCAGCCCGCTGCTGGTCGCCCGGCGCGCCATCTCTGGCGGCACCGAGGCCTCGTTCATCGGCCGCGTCGAGACGCTGGGCGGCATCCTGCTCGAGCGCACGCGCGTGCGCCGCGGCTTCGACCGCTCCCAGCTGTCGGTGCTCGAGATGCTCTCGGCCGACGCCGCCGCCGCGATCGACGGCGCGCGGCTCTACCAGGAGTCGCGCGAGAAGGCGAAGATCGAGCACGAGATGAAGGTCGCGCGGGCGCTCCAGTCGGCGCTCCTGCTGGCGCCGCCGCCGGTGCCCTTCGCCGAGACCTTCGCCTTCTTCGACCCGGCCTCGAGCGTCGGCGGCGACCTCTACCACGGCATGCTGCGCGACGACGGCCGGCTCGCCCTGGCGGTCGGCGACGTCGCCGGCAAGGGTTTCGGCGCCGCGCTCTGGATGGCGCTCGCGCAGGGCTTGCTGGGACTGCTCCACGACCTCGCCCATCCGCTCGAAGCGCTGCTGCCGGAGCTGCACCGCTCGCTGCGCCGGCACAACCCGAACAACCGTTTCCTGACCCTGGGCGCGCTGCTGCTCGGGCCCGACGGGCGGGCCGACTACGCCTGCGCCGGCCACTGCCCGGCGATCTGGCTGCGCGACGGCCACCCCCCCGAGCGGCTCGGCCCGACCGGCCCGGTGCTCGGTCTGCTGCCGGCGGCCGATTGGACCTCGCGCGCGCTCGAGCTGGCGCCGGGCGACCTGATCGTGCTCTACAGCGACGGCATCAGCGAGTCCGAGGATCCCTCCGGGCGCGAGCTCGACGTCGCCGGGATCGAACGCGCGCTCGAACAGCTGAGCGACCGCAGCCCCGAAACGGCGGCCCGCGCCCTGCTCGCCGCCGCCACCGCCCACCGCGCCGGCGCCGAAGCGAGCGACGACGTCACCGTCCTCGCCGTCCGCTACCTGGGCCCGCACCCGTAGTCCGCGTTCCACACCGGCGCTCGGCCTCCTCGAGTCGGAGGCGGCCGCTCCTTGTCGAGTGGATGGCCCCGCCACTCGTGCCGAGCGCAACGTCGCAAGTCGCCGAGAGCCCGCCCTCGCGGGCGGCAAGAAAAACTCTCGCGAACTGTCGAATTCGGCTGCCGTGGTTCGTCGTCTGGTTAGAGTCGGGCCCCGAAGGGTCCGTCGAGCTGCCCACCCACCATCGAAGAGGAGACGAGCGATGCGCGTAGTGGTCTTGGTCAAGGCGACCGACGAGAGCGAGGCGGGGGCGCCGCCGAGCCAGGAGCTGCTGGCCGACATGATGGCCTTCAACGAGGAGCTGGTGAAGGCGGGGGTGATGCTCGGCGGCGACGGGCTGCACCCGAGCGCCAAGGGGGCCCGCGTCCACTTCTCGGGCCAGGGGCGCAGGGTGGTCGACGGCCCCTTCGCCGAGACCAAGGAGCTCGTCGCCGGCTTCTGGATCTGGCAGGTCGAGTCGATGGACGAGGCGCTCGCCTGGGCGAAGCGCTGCCCGAACCCGATGCCCTCGGGCGGCGTTCTCGAGATCCGGCCGATCCTCGGCCTCGACGATTTCGGCATCGAGATCCCCGCCGAGATCCGCGAGCAGGAGGAGCGGCTGCGCGCGCGGACAGAGGAGCTCGCGCGCAAGGCCGAGGGCTGAGCGCCGGCGAGCCGAAAGCCGGAGGAGACGGTGCGATTCATGATCCAGGTCAAGTCGCGCGAGGAGGCGAGCGAGTGGACCCGCCGCCTTCCCGGTCCCGCCGGCGACGGCGAGATCGAGGTCCGGCAGCTGCACGACATGCCGGCGGGAGTCGGATGAGCGCTCTGCGGTTCGTGCCGATCGGCCGCGTCCGTTCGCCGCTGGTCGATCGCGCGAGCGCCCCCAAGCAGGGGGACGAGGGAGCGCCGGAGGCATGGATCGAGCTCGATCCCGCCTACCTCGTGGCGGCGCGCGATCTCGAGGCGGGCGAGGAGGTCCTCGTTTTCACCTGGCTCGACCGCGCCGACCGCGAAGTCCAGGAGGTCCATCCGCGCGACGATCCGGGCGCGCCGCTGACCGGCGTCTTCAGCACGCGCTCGCCTGACCGGCCGAACCCGATCGGGCTCCACCGCGTCCGGATCCTCGAGGCCGCCGGCCGCGGCCGCTTCCGCGTCGCCGACCTCGAGGCCCTCGACGGCACGCCGATCCTCGATCTCAAACCGCCACTCGACCGGCTCGAGGAGCGCTGACCGGAGGGTCGATGGTCCAATCCGCCGCGGCCTCGCCGCCCTCGAGCGCGCCTTCGCCGCCAGGCTGTCCAAGCCCCTGCTCGAGATGTTCGGCGCAATGAAGAAACGAACCACGAAGAGATGGCGATCGTCGCGTGGCTTGCCTGGTCGTCCGTCGGTGACCCGATCACCCCCACGCCGGTGACAGGCGGCGTCGCCTCGCTACTGATCTGTCGCTGCGGTGCCGCCACGCCGTCCGCCTCGGTTTCCTTCCTCGCTCGGACGCGCCGGTTGTCGCCCAAGGTGGGCGCCCGCGGGTTCACCCAAAGGCTCGGCGCTACCGTACCCCCCACTCCCACAGGCCGTACGATGTCTTCTGGTCGAGGGGGTGCCCGGTGTTCTTCAGGGTCCAGCTGATATGGCCGCGGTGGTGCGACTCGTGGGAGATCAGGTAGCCGAGGAATGCCGTGGCGTGCGGCTTGAAGCCCTTCACCTTGCCGCCGGCGGACAACGCCTTTCGCAGGAGGGTCGCGATCGCTTGCCCCGAGGCCGCCAAGGCTGCGGCGAGGGTCGCTCTGTCTCCGGTCTCGCCTTCGATCTTGGTCAACCCCGCCAACAGCTCCGGGGCAGCCGATTTCAGCCACATCAACCGGACGTTGTGCAGGTGGGCGAAGAGCTGGTAGACCGTGCGGTGCTTCGGTCCCAGAGCGGAACCGAGCGCGTCGTCAGGCACCGCCTTCAACAGGTAGCGGTTGATCCGGTCGTGAATGTCCCAGGTTTCGACGAGTTGGTCTTCCATCGAGCCCTCCATGAACGCATCCTCGACGCCGAACGACCTGGCGTTCAGCGGCGAGCTGATCGTCTGCCGACCACACCAATGGTACCCGTGACGTAGGTGCGCGAAACACCGCTCGCCTCGTTCATCAGCGCCGGGCGCCGCAGATGACCGCGGCAGTCTGGCAGATCGAGCCCGTCCGGATGCTTCGCGACCCGCCCGGCGGCGAGGTGCCAGCCAGCCCGGGCCGCCCGACGATCGCCCATCACCATCCAGGGCTGCCGAAGTGTCTCCTTGCAAGGCTGATTCGCGCTGACCTGGGCCTCAGCGGACGAACGAGAGGTCTTTCCTGGATGACGGCCCGCCGCAAGGGATCAAGTGCGCCGCATCAGCCGCCGGTCACGGTGCGCGCGACGGAACAACGAGAGCCAGAGCAGCAGGGCGAGCAGGTTCGCGAGTGCGTAGGCCAAAGGCAGAGTGATGGGCCCAGGGCCGAAACCGTCGAGGCCGAGTGCACTCGCGAGGACGCTGTCTGCCTCGGATAGAAACATGCCCAGGGAGACAATGGAGGCCCAGACGAAATGAAAAGCACTCAATGTGGCGGCAGCGAACACCATGAAGGCCCCCCCGCGGAGGGCGTCGCTCGGCGCCAACGCGGGACCAGCGCCACGATCAGAGCGGTCGCCGCGGTCAAGAGCGCGGGCCAGATGGTGAGAAAGATGAGGCTGTGGAGCGGGTCCATGTTCTGACAATCCTCCAGCGGGTGTCGCTTCTATTGAGGTTGCGAGTTGCGAGCGAAGTCGAAGAGCTTGGCGAGCGCCGCGAGCTCCGGAACTTCGGGGAATCGTCGCGCCATTCCGAGCGGGTCTCGTGTTCGGTAGACGCGGACTTCCTCGCTCCGCGCCCCTTCGGGGGTGACGCTCCGAGAGAAGCGGAGCTCCACGGTGAGCGAGATCTCGTCTTCCGCGGAATCGGCGGGCCGGCCGGTGCTCCGAATGCTTGCGAGCATCTGCTGCTGATTCGAAGTGGTCAGACGGCCATCCACGGCGGCCGAGAGGGCCGCCGCCAAGCGTTCTTCGTCGACGCTCCACTCTCCGGGCCGATCGACGGCCCTGCCATCGAATCCGATGTCCGCGGTCTCAACCCTGCCGTCGCCGAAGAACGAGCGCGACCACGTTCGAAGCGTTCGGGCGCCGCGCCATGTCACGCGAAGAACGAGATCCGCCGGCGACTGGGAGAAGGTCGGCGCCGCCGCTGCCGTCGCGCCGTCCGACATCGCACGCGCACAGCCCAACAAGAGCAGGAGCGGAACGAGTTGTCGACAGGCCGATCTCGTCATGGGCGGACTCTCCTTCGAGCTGTGGGGCAAAGACTGATCCCGACGCCAGTCACGATCTCACCGTTGGGCCCGTAGGTACCACGCGAGAGCACGAAGGTCAGTGCAAGTCACTGCACCACGGACGTTTGCGTGACCAGCCATCGAGCACACCTCTCCCGCGTCGCTCAGGGCAGGCGACCGGGCGCGTCATTCACCTCTCCGTATTCGACGAACGACCAGCCGAATCCGGACACCTTCCCCGGGCGGCTCGCTCGCGCCTTGTCACTCTTCGCCCGGGCCGCGAGGCCCAGGGGCCTGGGATCGCCGACACCGTCGCACCCACCGCGAGCTCGCGGCCCAGTGTTGATTGATCGGCGCCCGTGCCGTAGACCTCGCATTCACCTGCCGCATGGCGGAAGCCGGCGAGGTCGTCGGAATCCGCGTCGTCGACCCCATCATCGTCGGCGAGGCTCCGACTTGCGAATAGGCTGGCACCTGTCGCAGGGATGTGCAGAGCCGCTCACGCAGCGTCGCGGCCAGCGTCGAGAGGACGGCCGAGGCGTCCCGCGCAGACCGGCGGCTCGATCGGCGGCTGGCGGGGCGGGTCGAGCGGGGGCGGAGCTCCCGGGGCCGCCGGCGGTATTCTGCGGACGGACCCCGCCTCGGAACCGTCCCCGTCCGGCCGGGGGTCCATCCTCGACCTCCGGAGCCCGATCCGCCATGTCCCGATCCCGATCGCTGCTCGCCGCCGGCCTCTTCCTCGCCTCCGCCGCCGTCGCCGAGGATCCCTGCTCGCTCGACGCCGCGATCGCGGCGTACACGGCCGGCGCCTACGCGCGCTCCGCCGATCTGTTCGAGCGGGCGCGCGGCTGCGCCCGCTTCGAGGCCACCGATCACTACAACGCCGCCTGCGCCGAGGCTCTCGCCGGCCGCGCCGACGCCGCGTTCGCCTCGCTCGGGCGCGCGGTCGCCCTCGGCTGGGCAAACCTCGAGCACCTCGACACCGACACCGATCTCGCGAGCCTGCACGGCAATCCGCGCTGGAAGCAGCTGCGCGGCGCCGTCGAGCGCCTGGCGGCGAGCGACCTGAGGATCTGGGGCGGCGCCGCCTTCGACACCCCGTATCGCGAATCCCTGCCGGAGGAGGAGCGGATCGCCGGCCTCGCCCGCTTCTGAGCCGAGGTCCGCTCGAGCTTCGCCTTCTTCGACCAGGTGCCGGAGCTCGACTGGGACGCGGCCTTCCTCGAGACGTTGCCGAAGGTGCGCGCCGCCGAGACGACGGCCGACTACTACCGGGTTCTCCAGCAGCTCGACGCCCGCCTGCGCGACGGCCACACCAACGTCTATCCGCCCAAGGAGCTCCGCTCCCGCTTCTCCACCCGGCCCGCCCTGCGCACCGCGAAAGTGGAGGGGCGGGTGGTCGTCACGCGCCTCCTCGATCCGGCGCTCGCGGGGACCGGGCTCGCGCCGGGGCTCGAGATCGTCGCGATCGATGGCGAGCCAGTCGAGGCCTACGCCGAGCGCAACGTCCGTCCCTACCAGGCGGCCTCGACGCCCCAGGACCTCGAAGTGCGCACCTTCGACTACGCGCTGCTCGCCGGCGCCGCGGGCACCGAGGTCGAGCTGCTGGTCGAGGACGCCGCCGGGGCCCGCCGGACCGTGCGAGTCGTCCGCGTTCCGCAGGAGGAGCTCGCGAAGGTGGCGCCCCCCTTCCGGCCGTTCGAGCTCACGCCGCTCGGCGACGGCATCGTGCGCGTCGACCTGCGCTCCTTCGACACGCCGCAGGTCGTCGAGGAGTGGTGGGCGCGCTGGAGCGAGATCGCCGCGGCGCAGGGGCTGATCCTCGATCTGCGCGACAACGGCGGCGGCAACAGCGGCCACGGCTACCGGATCCTCTCGACGCTGCTCGAGCAGGCGAGCGCGACCACGGTCTGGCGCACCCGGCTCTGTCGGCCGAGCTTTCGCGCCTGGGGCAACGCCGAAGGGTGGTACGTCTCGGAGCCAGGGAGCCTCGAGCCGGATCCCGAGCGCCACTTCGCCGGACCGGTGGCGGTACTCGTCGGGCCACGCACCTACTCGGCGGCCGAGGACTTCGCGGTCGCCTTCGACGTCGCCGGACGCGGCCCGCTGGTCGGCGAAGCGACCGGCGGCAGCACCGGTCAGCCCCTGATGTTCGCGCTGCCCGGCGGCGGCCAGGCGCGCGTCTGCACGAAGCGCGACACCTATCCGGACGGCCGCGAGTTCGTCGGCGTCGGCGTGATCCCGGACCGGAAGGTCCCGACGACCGTCGCCGACTTGCGCGCCGGCCGCGACCGGGCGCTCGAGGCGGCGATCGAAGAGGTGCGCGGCGGCGCGGGCGGCGGCTGGCTGCGCTCCGCGGTCGGAGGGTTCGTGCCGGGGCCGCGCTAGCGGCCGCGCTTGCGGGTGCCGGCGGCGGCGGACATGGGGTCGAACTTCTTCTCCTGGTAGCCGGCGGGCGGGGCGTAGGTGCCGGCCGGGGCCGGGCGGTCTTCCGAGGAGACGATCTCCTGCCAGCTCTTGAAGGACTTGCCCATCATGGTGGTCGTGGTGTCGTTGCGCACCGGGAAGCCATCGATCTTGGCGAGCTCGCTCATCCACTTCGAGTTCGGGAACATGTTGGCTTGGCTCTCGACCAGCTCGCGGTAGCGCGAGTAGTCGACCGGCAGCGCCTTCGAGACGCAGACCTCCATGCTCGAGCTCATCATCGCCATCGAGATGTCCACCTTGTAGACCGAGCAGTCGAAGCCGCCGTAGCTCGCGCTCCGGCCGGTGTCGACGACCTTGGCGGTGCTGCTCATCACCCCCATCATCTGCTCCATCATCGGCGCCATCTCGGGCGGCACGATCTTCTTGAAGTCGATCGGCATGTCCATCGTGCTGTAGGACTTGTCCGGGTGATTGATCCAGACCATCTTCTTGCCATCGAAGTCGGCCACGTAGGAGAAGTCACCGGCGTCGTAGCGCAGCGCCCGATCGCTGAACCAGTAGGTGTGGGTCTCCGTCTTGGCCGGCACCTCCTGGCCCATCATCGACATGGCGTCGGTGTGGCTCTTGAGCGTCAGCACGCGGTCGGCGGTCGCCGGCGCGGCGGCGAGGGTCCATGCCAGCGAGGCGATGAGCAGGGCGGTGAGCGGGGACTTGTGGGTCATTCCGGCCTCCGGGGTTTCGTGGATCGGGGGTGGGGGGTCCAACACCAGCGCGAGGACCCGGGCGAAGAACGCTTGGATTCTGGCATCCTAGTCCACAGGATCCAAGCGCCGCCCTTGACCTGGAGAACGCCATGCCCAGCCCGCCGCCGCAACGCCCCCGGACCATCTCGGCCTGGTCAACGGCCATCGCTCTCTGCGCCGCCCTCGCGTCGGCCTGCTCGGGGGCGGAGGCCGTGAAGCCCGACGGCCCGCCGGGCGCCGCGGAGTGGAAGCAGGTCGAGCGGCGGATCGCGGACCAGCAGCTCGAGGCGGCCTCGACGCTGCTCGACGACCTGGTGGAGCGCGCGCGCGCCGCCGACGCCGACGCCGACTGGGCGCGCGCGCTCGTCCGCCGCGCGCAGGCGCGGATCGCCCTCGGCGGCTACGAGACCGCGGTCGAGCAGCTCGCCGCCGCCGCCTGGCCCACCGCGCCGCGCGCCGACGCCGCGGTCCGCCTCTACCTCGCGCGCGCGCTCGCCGAGTACCAGCGCGCCTACGCCTGGGAGATCGGCCGGCGCGAGCGGGTGGCGAGCGACGAGCGGCTCGACCTGAAGCTGTGGACCGCCGAGCAGATCGCCGCCGAATCGCGCCGCCAGCTGGCGCGGGTGTTCACCGCGCGCGAAGAGCTCGGCCGCGTCGCGGTCGCCGACTTCGAGTACCTGACCGCCAACAGCTACCCCAGCGGGATCCGCCCGACGCTGCGCGACGCCGTCTCCTACCTGTTCGCCCAGGAGCTCGCCGACAGCTCGCGCTGGTCGCCGGCCGAGGGGGAGACTTGGCGGCTCGACCGCGCGGCGCTGCTGGCCGGCGCGGGAGAGGTCACCGAAGCGGCGCTCGGCGATCCGGCGCTCCATCCGCTCCTGCGCGCGGCGGCGGTCCTGGGCGACCTGGAGCGCTGGCATCGCGAGCGGGACGAACGGGGGGCCGAGCTCGAGGCGAAGCTCGAGCGGCTCCGTCTCATCGGGGGCGCGCTCGGTGGGGACGAAGACCGCGTCGCGGTCCGCGCCGAGCTCGAGCGGACACTCCCCGCGTTCAGGAAGGACCCCTGGTGGGCGGTCGGCCAGGCCGAGCTCGCCGAGCTGGTGCGCGGCGGCGAGGCCCCGGACGCTCTGATCGAAGCGCGCCGGATCGCGCGCGCCGGCGAGGAGGCCTACCCGAGGAGCTACGGCGGCCGCTCCTGCCGGCGGATCCGCGAGCAGATCGAGGCCCCCTCGTTCGACCTCGAGACGATGGCGGTCGACGGCCGCGAGCGCCGCTCGCTCCTCGTCACTCATTCGAACCTCGAGCGCCTCCACTTGCGCGCTTACCGGATCGACGTCGAGCGCCAGCTCGCCCGCGCCGAGTTCCGCGGCCTCTTCCCGGCCGGCGACAAGGAGATCGACGCCTACCTGCGGGGCGGCGCGCCGGCCGCGAGCTGGACGGTCCAGCTGCCGGCCACCCCCGACTACCGCCGCCATCGCACCTACGCGGTGCCGCCGCTCGAGGCCAAGGGCGCCTACCTGCTGGTCGCCTCGGCCCGCGCCGACTTCGCGCGCGGCGACAACCGCCTGCAAGCGGTCGCCTTCGTCCTCTCCGATCTCGTGCTGACCTCCGAGCCGGGGCCGGAGACCTGGTTCCGCGCGGTCGACGGGGCGACGGGCGCGCCGCTCGCCGGCGTCGAGCTGGTCGCCTACCGCTACGACTGGCGCAGCGCCCCGCGCGAGCGGACGCGCGTCGCCACCGGGGCCGACGGGCTGGCGCAGCTCGCCGCCGATCCCCAACGCGCCGGGCAGGAGTTCGTGCTGGCTCGCCGCGGCGACGACCTCGCGCTCACCGACCTGCCGGGCTGGTGGCGCGCTCCGGGCGGAGCGCTCGACACCGCGCGCAGCCTGGTCTTCACCGATCGCAGCCTCTACCGGCCGGGCCAGACCGTCCACTTCAAGGTGCTCACCTTCGCCGGCCGCGCCGACCAGGGGCGCCTCGCGCTGACGCCGCGGGCCGCGGTGACGGTGGCGCTGGTCGATCCGAACGGCGAGCGGGTCGCCGAAGCGAGCGGCGCGGCCAATGCCTTCGGTTCGTTCTCCGGCGCGTTCGCGGTGCCGGCCGGCCGCCTGCTCGGCAACTGGACGCTGGTCGTCACCCCCGCGGGCTCGGCCTCGATCGGGGTCGAGGAGTACAAGCGGCCGACCTTCGAAGTGACGCTCGAGCGGCCGGCCGAGGAGCCGCGCCTCAACCGCCCGGCCAAGCTCGCCGGCGAGGCCCGCTACTACTTCGGTCTGCCGGTCACCTCCGGCCGGGTCGCCTGGCGGGTCGAGCGGATGGTGCAGCGCCCCTGGTGGCGCCTCTGGGGCTGGGGGCACCTCCTCGACGAGCGGTCGCGGCTGATCGCCTCCGGCACCACCTCGCTCGACGCCGCGGGCCGCTTCGAGATCCCCTTCACCCCCGAGGCCGACGAGCGCGACAAGGCGGCCGGCGCGACCTATCTCTACCGGACGACCGCGGAAGTCACCGACGACGGCGGCGAGACCCGCGGCGGCACGCGCGCGCTCCGGCTGGGCTGGGTGGGCGTCGAAACGAAGCTCGCCGGCGCCGCCGACTTCCAGCTCGCCGCGCGCCCGGTCGAGCTCGCGCTCGAACGCACTGACCTCGACGGCGGCGCGCGCGCGGGCGAGGGGAGCTGGCGGCTGCTCGAGATCGCCCAACCGGCCGCCGCGCCGCTGCCGGCGGAGCTGCCGGAGCGCGAGGACAGGACGCCTGCCGACGAGCGCTACCAGACGCCCGGCGATCGCCTGCGCCCGCGCTGGGGCGCCGCGCCGGCGCTCGGCGAGCTGCTGGCGAGCTTCGCCGACGGCCGCGAGGTCGCGCGCGGCGTCGCGCGCCACGGCGCCGACGGCCGCGCCACCCTCGCCCTGGGCCGCCTGGCGCCCGGCGCCTACCGGATCCGCTACGAGACGAAGGACCGCTTCGGCGAGCGCTTCGAGATGGCGACCGACTTCGTGGTGGCGGGCGCGACGACGCCGCTCGCCGTGCCGCTCGCGCTCCGCTTCGAGAACGATCGCGTGCTCCCCGGCGGCACCGCCCGGCTCTGGGTGCATTCGGGTCGCCCCGGCCAGACCCTCTACGTCGAGCGGATGCGCGGCGAGGTGCTCCAGTCGCGCTGGACCCTCACCGCCGGCCGCGACGGCGCCTGGATCGAGATCCCGGTGACGAGCGAAGACCGGGGCGGCTTCGCCGTCCGCGCGAGCCTGGTCGCCGACCACCAGCTGATTTCCGACACCGCCCAGCTCGCCGTGCCCTGGGACGACAAGGGGCTCGAGGTCACCTTCTCGACCTTCCGCGACAGGCTGCGCCCGGGCAGCCGCGAGCGCTTCACGGTGACGGTCGAGGACCACCGCGGCCGCCCGCTCGGCGCCGGCGCCGCGGAGCTCGTCGCCTCGATGTACGACCGCAGCCTCGATGCCCTGCGCCCGTTCGGCGTGCCGCTCGCCTCGTCGCTCTACCCCAGCTTCGGCCTCGGCCGCGCGCTCCAGTCGACGCTCGGCGTCGGCCGGAACGTCTGGCGGCACGAGGAAGACTGGCGCAGCTTCACCGCGGTCGAGGCGCCGAGCCCGGACGCGTTCGTCGAGATCAACCCCTACGGCATCGGCGGCCCCGGCATGCGATTCCGCCGCGGCGCGGTGCTCGCCGACGGCGCGGTGGCGATGGCCGGCGCGCCGCCGCCGGCACCGCAGGCGAGTCCGGTCGCGAAGTCTTCCTCCGACGAAGCGAGGGACCAAGGCGTGTCGGCGAAAGCGCCCGATCTGATCACCGTTACCGGCGAAGCTGGGCCGGCGCCGGTCGAGCTGCGCTCGAGCTTCGCCGAGACCGCCTTCTTCGAGCCCCACCTGCTGACCGGCGCCGACGGCTCGGTCGCGATCGAGTTCCAAGTCCCCGACTCGGTGACCTCCTGGAAGGTCTGGGCCGCGGCGGCGACGCGCGATCTGGCGATGGGCTACGGCGAGCGGCTGGCCGAGAGCGTCAAGGAGCTGATGGTCCGACCCTACCTGCCGCGCTTCCTGCGCGAGGGCGATGCCGCCGAGGTCAAAGTCCTGGTGCAGAACGCGGGCGAGCGCCGGCTCGCGGGCGAGGCCAGGCTCGCGCTCTACGACCCGGAGAGCCAGGAGGACCTGGCGGCGGCCTTCGGCCTCGCCGCCGCGGACCTCGTCCGCCCCTTCGCCGTCGAGCCGGGCCAGGGCGCCGACCTCGCCTTTCGCCTGGCGACGCCCCGGCGGCTCGGGCCGGTGGCGGTGCGGGTCGAGGCGCGGGCCGGCGGTTTCACCGACGGCGAGCTGCGGCCGCTGCCGATCCTGCCAGCGCGCGTCCGCCTGGCGCAGTCGCGCTTCGCGACGCTTCAGGGCGAGGATCGGCGCGAGCTCGACTTCGCCGACCTGCGCCGCGCGGACCCGACGCGCGAGAACGAGCAGATGGTGGTCACCGTCGACGGCCAGCTCTTCTACGGCATGCTCGACGCGCTCCCCTACCTCGTCGACTACCCTTACGAGTGCACCGAGCAGACGCTCAACCGGTTCCTCTCGACCGGCATCCTGGGCTCGCTCTACCAGCGCTTCCCGGCGGTCGGCGAGATGGCGGCCCAGCTCGCGACGCGCGACACCCAGTTCGAGCGCTTCGACGGCGCCGACCCCAACCGGCGCCTGGCGCTCGAAGAGACCCCCTGGCTCGTCGCCTCGCGCGGCGGCGAGCTCGGCATGGCGGAGCTGCTGCGCGTGCTCGACCCACGCGTGGTCGCGGCACAGCGCCAGACCGCGCTGGCGAAACTCCAGGAGGCGCAGCTCCCCTCCGGCGCCTTCCCCTGGTTCCCGGGCGGACCGCCGTCGCCCTGGATCACGCTCTACCTGCTTTACGGCTTCGGCAAGGCCGGGGAGTTCGACGTCGAGGTGCCCGAGGCGATGGTCCGCCGCGGCTGGGAGTACCTCGCCCGCGAAGCGCGCGAGAAGTGGATCCGTGACGCGATGAAGAACGACTGCTGCTGGGAGTCGCTCACCTTCTTGAACTACGTCGCCGCCTCCTATCCCGACGCCGACTGGCTGGGCGCCTTCTTTCCGGCCGCCGAGCGCAAGAAGGCGCTCGACTTCTCGTTCGAGCACTGGCGGCAGCACTCGCCGATGCTCAAGCTGATGCTGGCGATGACGCTCGAGCGCGCCGGCCGCGGCGCCGACGCGCGCCGGGTGCTCGCGAGCGTCATGGACTCGGCCAAGACGAGCCGCGACGAGGGGACCTTCTGGGCGCCCGAGGATCGCGGCTGGCTCTGGTACAACGACACCATCGAGACCCACGCCTGGGCGATCCGCGCGCTCCAGGAGATCGAGCCCGAGGACCCGCGCCTGCCCGGGCTGGTGCAGTGGATCTTCCTCAACAAGAAGCTCAACCACTGGAAGTCGACGCGCGCGACCGCCGAAGTCCTCTACTCGCTCGCGAAGTACCTGAAAGCGACCGGCCAGCTCGCGGTGCGCGAGGCGGTGACGGTCGCGGCCGCGCACCAGACGACCACCTTCGTCTTCGCGCCCGACCGCTTCACCGGCAAGAAGAACCAGCTCGTGATCCCGGGCGCCAAGCTCGACGCGAGCGCCTCGACCGTGGTCGCCTCGAAGCAGACGCCGGGGCTCGCCTTCGTCTCGGCGACCTGGCATTTCTCGACCGAGCAGCTGCCCGAGGAGGCGCGCGGCGACCTTTTCCGCGTCGAGCGCCGCTACTTCCGGCGCGAGCGGGTGGGAGACGAGACCGTCCTGGTGCCGCTCGCCGCGGGGGCGACGATCGCCGTCGGCGACGAGCTCGAGGTCCAGCTCTCGATCACGGCGCGCGCGGCGGCCGAGTACATCCACTTGCGCGACCCGCGGCCGGCGGGCTTCGAGCCGGCCGAAACCGCCTCCGGCTGGCGCTACCAGACGGGGCTCGCCGCCTACCAGGAGATCCGCGACAGCGGCACCAACTTTTTCTTCGAGTGGCTTCCGCAGGGCGAGTACACGCTCAAGCACCGCTTGCGCGCCGCCACCGCCGGCACCTTCCGTGCCGCGCCGGCCGAGCTGCAGTCGATGTACGCGCCCGAGTTCACGGGCTACTCGAGCGGCGAGCGGGTCGAGATCGGCGCGCGCCGCTGATGCCCATCGTGCGCCGGAGCGCCCCGCCCCGGCGGGGGGGTCCGCCGATTCGCGAACGGGGCTACGATGGCTCCGCGAAGGAGGTCTCGCCATGCGCCAACTCGTCGCTCGCGACCTGATGAACGAGGAGATCCTGACCGTCTCCGAGGACTGGTCGGCCCGGCAGCTCTCGGAGTTCTTGACCGAGCACGAGATCTCCGGCGCGCCCGTGGTCGACGCCGAAGGGCACGTCGTGGGCGTGGTCTCGCTCTCCGACCTGGCGCGCGCCGAGGCCGGCGAGGGGCGGCTGGTCCCCGACCGCTCCGACCCGGACTACTGGGTGCGCGGCTGGGAGGAGAAGGCCTCGCTCGACGAGCTCCACGGGCTGCGCCTCGAGACCGAAGGGCCGTCCGTGCGCGAGCTGATGAACCCGGCGATCTTCTCGGTCGACGAGGAAACGCCGGTCTCCGAGGTCGCGCGCTCGATGATCGACGCCCGCATCCATCGCGTGCTGGTGACCCGCGGGCGCAAGATCGTCGGCATCGTCTCGACCACCGACCTGCTCGGCCTGCTGGTCGACGAAGCGGTCAACTGACCGCCGCGGGCCGGGCGAGGAAGGCGAGCAGCCGCTCGTTGACCGCCGCCGGCTCGTCGTGCAGCACCCAGTGCCCGGACTCCGGGAAGCGGACCACTTCGACCTCGCGGCAGAACGCCGCCGACGGGTCGACGAGCGCCGGTCCGAGCGCCACGTCCTCGAGCCCCCAGAGCATCAGCACCGGTGGCTCGACCCGCAGCGAAGCCGGCCGCCGCGGCGGCCGGCGCAGCGCCGCGCGATACCAGGCCAGCATGCCGGTGAGCGCCCCCGGGCAAGCCGCCGCCGCGGCGTAGCGGTCGAGATCGGCGTCGCGGAACACCCCCGGCCGGCTGCTCCTGCGGAAGATGGCGCGAAAGGCCCGGTAGCCGTCGGCGGCGAGCTTGCGCTCGGGCAGCCAGGGGAGTTGGAAGTACGCCATGTAGCGGCTCTTGCGGCGCTGCTCGGCGTCGGTCCAGAGCGCGCGCCGGAGCACCGCCGGGTGGGGCACGTTCAGGATCGCCAGGCGCTCGACCCGCTGCGGGAACCGGATCGCCGTCCACCAGGCGACCGCCGCCCCCCAGTCGTGACCGCCAAGCGGCGCGCGTTCGACCCCGAGGTGATCGAACAGGGCGACGACGTCCTCGGCCAGCCGGTCGAGCGAGTAGGCCGAGAGGCCGCGCGGCTTGTCCGAGAGGTGGTAGCCGCGCTGGTCGGGCGCCACCACCCGGTAGCCGGCGGCGGCGAGCGCCGGCATCTGATGTCGCCACCCCCACCAGAACTCCGGGAAGCCGTGGAGCAGGACGACCGGGCGGCCGTCGGCCGGTCCGGCCTCGGCGACGTGAAGGCGCACCTGCGGCAGCTCGACGAAGCGGGTGGTGACCCCCGGCACGTCGAGGGTCGAACCGGGCGCGGGCGCGGGGCGCGGGTCTCTCACGGCGAGTGGATCGAGTTTACGCGCAGCGCCCGCCGGAGACCATCGCGCTGCGTCGGGGAGCGCGATAGCCTCACCCCGGCTGGGCGTTCCCGGAACGTCGGGGGCCACAGGGAGGTGACTCGTGCGATGGCGAGAGCAGCGCGGCAGCGCGAACGTGGAGGACCGCCGCGGCCGGCCGGCGGGCCGAATGGGGCGCGGGGCCGGCCTCGGCTGCGGGGGGCTCCTGCTGGTCGTCGTCCTCGCCTACCTGACCGGCCAGGATCCGCTGGCGCTGCTCCAGGTCGCCGGCAACCTCCAGGGCCCCCCCGCGGCCGTCGAGCCGGGGGCGCCCACCGGACCGCCGCAAGACGAGCTCGGGCAGTTCGCCGCCGTGGTGCTGGGCGACACCGAACAGGTCTGGGGCAAGCTGTTCGCCGCCGCGGGGACGAGCTACCGGCCGCCCACGCTGGTGCTGTTCGACGGCGCGGTCGAGTCCGCCTGCGGTTTCGCCTCGGCGGCGGTCGGCCCGTTCTACTGCCCGCCCGACCGGCGCGTCTACCTCGACCTCGGTTTCTTCGCCGAGCTCGACCGCCGCTTCGGGGCGCCCGGCGACTTCGCCGCCGCCTACGTCATCGCCCACGAGGTCGGCCACCACGTCCAGAACCTGCTCGGCTACACCGAGCGGGTCAGTGCCGCGCAGCAGCGTGTCCGCAGCCAGGCGGAGGCCAACCAGTACTCGGTCCGGCTGGAGCTGATGGCCGATTGCCTGGCCGGCGTCTGGGCCCACCACGCGCACCGCGACCGCCAGCTGCTCGAGGCGGGCGACGTCGAGGAGGGGCTCACCGCCGCGGCCGCCATCGGCGACGACCGGATGCAGAAGCTGTCGAAGGGCTACGTCCAGCCCGACAGCTTCACTCACGGCTCCTCCGAACAGCGCGTCGCCTGGCTGCGACGCGGCCTCGAGTCGGGCGACCCGGACGCCTGCGAGACTTTCGGCCGCTGAGGTTTCCGGGTTCAGGTCGAGAACGGCCCTGGCACCGACCTCACGTGGGTTTCGGCGACGGCGACGCCGAGCTCGGCGAGCTCCTGGAGGACCGGCTCGAAGATCTCGCGCAGGGTCGGAATCTGCACGCCGACCGCCTGGACCCCCTTCTCGAGGATCAGGCGCACGCCGATCGCCGCGGTCAACGACACGGTGCGCGCCATCGCCGTGTCCCCCCAAGCCTCCCCCTGCTCGACCAACTGGGCCGTCACCTCCTCGCGACTGCCGTCGGGGAAGACCACCGTGAAGACGTGCTTCAGGACCGCCAGGTCGCGCTCCCCCGGTTGGTAGGCCATCAGCTTCGCCAACCGGTTGCCGAACACCTCGATCGGCGCCGCCTCGCGCTCCGGCACGAGCCGGTCGGAGAAGAGCCCCGCCCACTCGAGCCGGGCGAGGATCTCCGAGTCGGGATCGACGCCGAGGTAGGAGGCGACCCGCTCGACGAGGCGCCCGCCGGAGCCGCCGTCGACTCGACGCGAAACGAAGTCGCGATAGGTCGTCCCCACCGCGATCGCCTCCGGCGCGAGCTCGAACAGGCCGAGCCGGAAAGCGGCGTCCATCGTCTCGCTCCAACCGGGATAGCGCAGGGAGCCCCGGAACATCGCGCGGACGTCGGCGAGGCCGTAGGGCTCGCGATAGGCGAGCGCGTCCCGGTTCGGATAGACCTCGAAGACGCCGAGGCCGTCGACGACGATCGGCCAGTGGTGGCGAAAGACCTCCCCCTCGCCGATCGTGACCTCGGTCGCGTCGGCGAGATAGCGGGCCGGGCGACGGCCCGCGATCATGACCGCCTGCGGTCGCCAGGCGAACTTGTAACCCCAGGGGTTGGTGTTGGCGTCCTGCGCCGGAAAGCCGCCGCAGGCGCTGGCGAGCTCGGTCAGTCGGCCGCCGGCGAAACGGAGCCGCCGCACGGTGGCCGCCGCGGTCATGTGGTCGAAGCCCGGGTCGAAGCCCATCTCGCACAGCAGCAGCACGCCCTCGCGCCGCGCCTCCTCGTCGAGCGCGCGCATGTCGGCGTTGGCGTAGGAGGTGTTGACCAGTGGCCGGCGCTCGGCGATCGCCACCCGCGCGACGCCGGGGTTGAGCTCGGCGGGCAGCAGCGAGAGCACCGCGTCGGCCTCGGCGACGAGCGGCGCGAGCGCGGCGTGGTCGCGCACGTCGAGCTGCATCACGCGGCCGCGCGGATGCTCGCCCATCAGCTGTTCGCCGCGCTCCGGCTGACTCGTGGCGACCACGATCCGGTACTCCGGGTGACGCAGGAAGTAGCGCAGCGCGGGCCGGGCGACCAGGCCGGCGCCGAGCACCAGGACCCGCTTCATGCCGGCCTCCCGGCGGCCGCGGCCAGGGCCGGCTCGAGATGGCGATACGGCGGCGTGAGCTCGCCGCGGTGCGCGATCACCGCGCCGGCCAGCTCCTCGGGCAGCGCCAGCTCCTCGTAGCGCCGGCGCCAGTCGCAGCGGGCGAGCGCGCCGACGAAGCGGACCAGGCTGTCGCCGAAATGGTGCGAGGCCTCGACCGGCAGCTCGCAGGGGAGGTTGTCGACCGCCATGACCACGACGCCGCGGCCGGCCAGGCCGGGGACTTCGGCGCCGGCGACCGGGTCGTAGAGGTAGACCGGCGCGCCCGGATCGGTCGCCCGCACGGTCGCCGCGATCGCGCCATCGACGTCACAGGCGATGTCGCCGATCACCCGCAGCTTCGGCTGTGGCTCGCGTTCGAAGAGCCCCGCCAGATCCTCGCGCCGCACCAGCCGGGGCTGCGGCGGTTGCCAGAAGGCGCCGTGCACCAGCATCGACAGGTGCGGCAGGTAGGGGGGCAGCCCGCTCTCGTAGCGCTCGGGGTGGGCGGTGAGCTCGGCGGCATCGAAGCCGCCGTCGGTCCGCCGGCGGTAGCGGTGGTGGCGTTCGAAGCGAGTGCGATAGAGCACGTTGCGCGGCCGGTCGCGATCCTCGGCGAGCTCGAGCAGGACCTCCGGATCGACGTCGAGGACCGGCAGCCGCTCGAAGACCTCCATCGCCCCCTGGGTCACGTTGCCCGAGCCGGTGAAGCCGCAGATGACCGGCCGCCGCCCGGTCGGCAACCCGCGCTTGCGAATCTCCTCGCCGACGCGGGCGACGTGAGCGAGCGCCTCCTCGAGGCTGGAGTAGTCGTGGGCCCGGCGGATGCGCTCGAAGGGAGTGTCGATCCCCTCGGCCGCGAAGCGCTGGCCGAAGGCCCAGAGGGTGTCGAGCATGCCGGCGTAGCCGGCGTGGCGGCCGAAGAAGATCAGCCGCCGCCCCCGGCGGTCGACGATCCGCTCGTAGTCGAGCAGCGTCGACCCCAGCTCGAGCAGGCGCGCGAGCATCGGCATGTTGTGTGCCTGCCCCTTGATGACGTGTGAGAAGTAGAGATAGACCTTGTCGGCGACGAGCTGGTCGGGCGGGATCTCCTTGACCCCGAGGACCAGATCGCAGCCGCCGAGATCGGCGTCGAGGCGGGCGCCGGCGTCGGCGTAGTCGCGGTCGGCAAAGGCGCGCCGGCCCGAGGGCTGGACGACGAGCTCGAGTCCCTGCTCTTCGACGAGCTCGCGCACGTGGTCAGGGGTGAGCGGCGCCCGGCGCTCCCAACGGTTCTTGTCCTCGGCGCGAATCCCGATCGTGGCGGCCATCTCACGGAGAATAGCGGCTGCCGCGCGCCCTCGGCCAGACCTCGGCTCGGAGCCTGTGAGGGAATCTCCAGTGGGTCGCTGGAGATTCCTTCACAGGCTCTCACCCTTTCGGGTGGCCATCCCGGTCCGCTCCTGGCGGTAGGATCGCCAGCACCATGAGAGAACCCGTCCGCATCGCCGTCACCGGCGCCGCCGGCCACATCGGCTACTCCCTGACCTTCCGCCTGGCTGCGGGCGAGCTGCTCGGCCGCGAGCAGCCGGTGATCCTGCAGCTGATCGAGATCCCGCCCGCGCTTTCCGCCCTCGAAGGGGTGGCGATGGAGCTCGCCGACTGCGCCTTCCCGCTGCTGGCGGGAGTGGTGTGCACCGCCGACCTCGGCGCTGGCTTCGACGGCACCGACTACGCCTTCCTGGTCGGCGCCAAGCCGCGCGGCCCGGGCATGGAGCGCAAGGACCTGCTGTCCGAGAACGGCAAGATCTTCGGGCCGCAGGGCCGCGCGCTCGCGGCCGGCGCCGCGCGCGGGGTCCGGGTGCTGGTGGTCGGCAACCCGGCGAACACCAACTGCATGATCGCCGCCTCGAGCGCCGCGGGGCTCTCGCCGCGCCAGTTCCACGCCATGACCCGGCTCGACCACAATCGCGCGCTCTCGCAGCTCGCCGCCCGGACCGCCACGCCAGCGCGCGAGATCCGCAAGATGACCATCTGGGGCAATCACTCCTCGACCCAGTTCCCCGACATCGCGCACGCCACGGTCGCCGGCCGGCCGGCGACCGAGCTGGTCGAGCAGGGCTGGTACCGCGAGACCTTCATCCCGACCGTGCAGCAGCGCGGCGCCGCCATCATCAAGGCGCGCGGCGCCTCGTCGGCCGCCTCGGCCGCTTCGGCGGCGATCGACCACATGCGCGACTGGGCGCTCGGCAGCCGCGAGGGCGACTGGGTCTCGATGGGGGTGCCCGCCGACGGCAGCTACGGCATCGCCGAAGGCGTGGTCTATTCCTACCCGTGCGTCTGCCGCGGCGGCGACTACCAGATCGTCCAGGACCTGCCGCTCGACGCCTGGAGTCGCGAGCAGCTCGACGCCACCGACCGCGAGCTGCGCGAGGAGCGCGCGGCGGTGGCCGACCTGCTCGGCTGACCCCCCTCCCGCCGCCCGCAGCGGGGCGGTGCTAGAATCTAGCGCGTGAGAATCCGTCGCGCCGCCGTGCTCGCCGCCATCGCGCTGCCGCTGTGGGCGGTTGCCGTGCGCGCCACCAACGCGCCCGAGGGGGGGCTGAGCGCCGTGCCGAGCGGCGGCGACGCGGTGGTGGTCGGTGCGCTTCAGAGCCTGTCGGTCGACCGCTGCCAGCTCGCGTTTCAGGTCCAGGTGACCGCGGATCCGGGCGGCGGCACCGACAGCTTCCGGCTGGAGATCTACGACGAAGGTGCGTTGGTCCGCACGGTGCCGCTCGAAGTGCCGGCGGACGGCGGCGTGCACACGGTCTCCGGCGTGGTCGGCCTGCCGCCGATCTCCCAGGTGAACCCCGGGATCGGCGTCGCCCTGTTCGACGAGACGCTGCTCGACGTCGAAGACCCCTTCCCGGCCGTCTGCGCGCCGTTCGAGATCCCGGCCGCCAGCCCGGCGGGCTTCGCCGGGCTGGGAGCGCTCTTGCTGCTCGCCGGCCTGGTGCTCGTCCGGCGCCGGACCCGCAACCCCTGACCGAGACCCGAGGTTTCGATGCCGCTCTACGAGTATCGCTGCGAGTCCTGTGGCCACCGTTTCGAAACGCTGCAGCAGGTGGGCGCGGGAGCCGCCGATGTGAGCTGCCCCCGTTGCGCCGCGGGTCGCGTCGCGCGCGAGCTTTCCACTTTCGCCGCGCGCGCGGCCACCGGCCGGGACCGCTCGCCAGCTCCCGAGCCCACCTGCGGCCGCGGCGGCTGCGGCGCCGGCTTCTGCGCCAACTGACGGGCCACTCCTAACCGACCACCCGCGCCGGGATCCAGCCCCGCAGCGCGTTGACCAGCGCCACCCGCTCGGCCCGCGCGAGATCGGCGGGGCGGAGGATCGCTTCCTCGACCCGCCCCGTCTCCAGCAGCTGCTGGCGAAAGACCCCGGCGAGCAGACCGCACCGTCGCGCCGGCGTCAGCCACCGGCCGTCGATCTCGAGCATCAGGTTGGTCCGCGCCCCCTCGGTCAGCTCGCCGCTCCGGTTCCAGAGCAGCGGCTCGTCGAGCCCGCGGCGGCGCGCCTCGGCGAGCGCCTGGTCGTAGACGGCGCGGCGGGTCGTCTTGTGGCAGAGCGCCGGGTCCGCGCCGTCCACGGGCCGGCTGGCGAGAGCGACCCGCCAGGGGCGCCGCTCGCGACGGAAGGGCTCGGCCGAGGCCGCCAGCCGACCGTCGGGGGAGAGCTCGAGGCGCACCCGCTGGGCCTCGGAGCGGCCGACGACCGCCGCGGCGAGACGCTCGCGCGCGGCCTCGGCGTCGAACGGCAGATCGAAGTGGCGGGCCGAAGCGGCCAGCCGCCCGAGGTGACGTTCGAGCCGGGGCGCGCCGCGGTGCGGTCGCCAAGCGAGGGTCTCGAAGAGCCCGGCGGGCTCCGGCGCCGAGAGCGCGGCCGCCTTGGCGAGGCACTCCCGCCACTCCTCGGCCGCGTCCGAATCCCAGACCACGCCGCCGCCGACGCCATAGCAGACGTTTCCGGACGAGCCATCGATCTCCGCGGTGCGGATCGCCACCGAGAAGCGGGCCCGACCGCCGGGCGCCACGTAGCCGATCGCGCCACAGTAGGCGCCGCGGGGCCGCCGCTCGAGCCGCGCGATGATCCCCATTGTTGCCGCCTTGGGCGCCCCGGTCACCGACGCGCAGGGGAAGAGCGCGCCGAAGATCTCCGGCAGGCCGGCGCCGGCGGCCGCCTCGACGGTCGAGGTCAACTGCCAGACGGTCGGATAGCGCTCGAGCTCGAACAGCCGCGTCACCTCGACCGAGCCGGCGCGAGCCAGGCGACCGAGGTCGTTTCTCGCCATGTCGACGATCATCAGATTCTCGGCGCGGTCCTTCGCCGCGCCGGCGAGATCGGCCGCGACCGCCTCGTCTTCCTCCAGGTAACGCCCGCGCGGCCGCGTCCCCTTCATCGGCCGCATGCGCAGGCGGCCCGCGTCGCGCTCGAAGAAGAGCTCGGGCGAGAGCGAGAGCAGAGCGCGCGCGCCGAGGTCGAGGTAGGCCGCGTAGGGCGCGCGCGAGGCGGGTCCGAGATGGGCGAAGAGCGCCTCCGGCGAGCCTTCGAGCCGGCCGGTCATCGGCAGCGTGAGATTCACCTGATAGCTGTCGCCGCGAGCGATCGCCGCCTTCACCTCGGCCACCGCCGCGGCGTGCGCGGTCGCGGAGATCCCCGGCTCGAGACCGAGGATCGCCGCCAGCCCGCTCGCGCGGTCGGGCGGTCCGGTCACCGCCGGCGCGTCGAACAGCCCGAACGCGGCGACCGGCGAGCGCGCGGGCGAGACCACGGCGAGCGCCGGATCGCAACCCGGAGCCGCTTCGTAGTCGACGTGTCCGACCGCCCAGAGACCCCGCGCCGCCGCGCGCTCGACTTCGACGAGCAGCGCCGGCAGCTCCCCCGCCGTCCGCGCGACGAGCGCGCCCCGCGGGTCGGTGAAGCGCCACCAAGCCTCGGTCCCGGCCTCCGGCGCCCTCATCCAGGCGGCGCGCGGCGTCGCCAGCGAATCCGGCGTCAGCACGAGCCCGGAGCTCGGTCACCTGCTACCGTCACGACGGACACTGTAGCCCAAGCCTCGAGCGATCTCGTCAGTGCGGCAGCAGGTAGGCCGCCGCGAAGCCGATCTGCGCGGCCATCATCATCAGGTACATGTGGCGCCAGCTGGGGTGGTTCTCGGTGCGGGTCAGGGACTCGGGGTCACGCAGCAGCATGTAGACCGTGTAGCAGCCCCAGATCGTCAAGCCGCTGCCGAGCAGGGCCAGGAAGAGCGGGTGACCGGTGAGGATCGCGTGCTCCGGGTTCTGCGGATCGGGCCAGTAGGCGAACAGCGGCAGCAGCAGCCAGGGGAAGACGAAGAAGGGCGCGATGATCCAGGCGGCCCGCTTCGGGCCGTGGAGGATGGGCAGCGTCTGGCAGCCGCCGGCGCGGTCGCCCTCGATGTCGGCGAAGTCCTTGGTCGAGCTGGCGCCGACCAGGAAGAGCATGAAGATGACGCCGATCGCCCACGGCTCCCAGTGCCAGATGTTGGCCACCATCGCCCAGCCGGCGACCTTGAGCAGACAGCCTCGGGGCACGGCGATCGTCCAATTGGCCCACATGCCGCGCGCCTTGGTCCGTCCCCACGCCGGCACCGAGTAGACCAGGGTGAAGATCAAGCCCGCGAGATAGATGAAGAACGTCTGGTGGGAGACGAGCGGCGCGCGGAGCTTCTCGCCCCAGGTCGTGTAGGGATGGACCACCACCAGCCAGGTCGGGATCAGCGCGAGCAGGTAGAACAGCCAGGTGAAGCGCCAGCCCTGGGCGAGCGAGAGCGCGCCGGTCACCAGCGGCCGGCCGGGCTTGTTGACCCGGTCGATCTCGAGGTCGGTGATCTGGTTGATCGCGTTCGACGCCGCGTTGAGGAAGCTCGCGCACAGCGACCCCAAAGCGACGGTGAGCAAGACCGAGGCGGTCAGCTCGCGCGCCGGATCCGGATTGTGGACCGAGCCCCAGGCGCAGACCGCGCCGGAGACGATGCCGATCAGCGGCGGCAGCAGCGTGAAGGGACGCGACAGCTGGACGTAGAGACCGAGCTTCCTCATGGACGACCCGGAAGCTTAGCGGAGGCTACCGGTCGCAGCGCGATCAGCAGGGCCTCGTCGTCGGCGGACCGGCGCGCCGAAGTCCGGGGCCTCCCGCGCCGATCCCGTCATCCCGAGGACTCTACCGCCCAGGGGGGGCGCCGCTCGCGGCGGGGCCGCGATGGTCCGCGTAGAATCGGCCCACTTTGGCCGCGGACCCGGTCGATTCGCTGTTCACCGCGTTCCTGCGCGATCTCGCGATCGCGTGGCGGGCGCTCGCCGCCTATCCCACGGGCCATCCGAGCGCGGTCGCCGGTCTGGCCAAGGGGATCGAGTCGTTGGCGCGCCTGCTCGAGGAGACCGGACCGGTCGAGCTCGTGCCGACGCGCGAGGCGCTGCTCTGCGGCGAGCGCCGCTACGATTCTTCTTCCGCGCAGCGGCTGGCCGAGCTGCTGCGACGACGCGGGGCCGCCGGGCTGACCGTCGAGCCCGGAGTCGAGCCCCGCGAGCTCGAGATCCTGCTCCGCGCCCTCGCGCTCGACAGCCGGCGAGCGCGCGCCGCGGGCTCGCTCGCCGCCGAGCTCGGCGCCGCGGGTCTCAGCCGGCTGCGCGCGCGCGACATGGACTATTCGGCGGTGGCGCTGGTCGATGCCGACCAGGAGCAAGAGGGGATCGAAGGCGGGGCGCTGTGGGAGCGCCTGGCGCGCCGGCTGATCGCGAGCGGCGCGCTCCCGGGGGACGTGCTGGCGGCTTGGCTCGCCAGCGGAAGGACGGCGATCGAGCTGCTGCGCTCCTTGCTCGAGGGGGGAGCTTCCGGGCCGCTCGAGGGCCAGCCCTGGGCGGCGGCGACGATCACCGCCGCGCTGATCGCGGCGGCCGAGGACTACGCGGCGTCGCCAGGCGCCGAGCGCGCCGCCGGCCTCGCGCGCCTGATCGAGCGCCTGCCGCTCGAGCGGCGAGATCGAATGGCGCAGGCACTGGCGGCCGCGCTGTCGACCACCGCCGACGCGCGGGCGGCGCTGGCCCCGCTGCTGGCGGCGCTCTCGCCCGCGGAGGCCGAGCGCGTGCGCAGCGCCGTCGAGTCCTCGCGGTCGACTGCGGGAGAGCGCGCGCGCAGCTTCGATCCGGAGCGGTTGACCCGCCTGCGTCGCGCCTTCGCGGCCGCCGACCTCGACGCATTTCTCGAAGATCATCCACCCGAGCAGCGACTCGAGATCGTGCTGGAGCTGCCGGAGGGTCCCGCCACCGTGCCGCTAGGACCGGGGGCGGCCGAGGTGGCCCGCGAGCTCGCTCCCGGCGCGATCGACCGGGCGGCGACTCAGGCCTTGCTCGAGTTGGCCGAGCGCCCCGAGATCGCTGCCGACAGACTCCCCGCGGTGCTCCACCGTCTGGAATCCGGATATCGCCGGCTGCTCGGCGCCGGCCGTGCGCCGCTCGCGAGGAGGGGGCCGAGCAGCCCTTTCGGCGCGCGGCCGAGCGCCTGTCGGGGCGCGAGTCGATCGTCGCGCTGGCGGCGGTACTGCCCGAGGTCTCCGACGAGGGGCTCGTCCAGGCCGGCCTGCTCCTGCGACGGCTCGGGGCGAACGCCAGCCGCCACCTGATCGGCATCCTCGCGGAGACGGACGACCGCGGCCTGCGCCACCTTCTGCTCGATCTGCTCGCCGGGCTCGGGCCGATGGTGGTTCGGGACGCGACCCACCTGCTCTCCGATCCGCGTTGGTACGTCGTGCGCAACATGCTGCTGCTGCTGCGTCGCATCGGCGACCCCGGCTCGGTTCCGGCGGTGCGCCGCTGCGCCGAGCACGGCGATCTGCGTGTCCGTCTCGAGGCGATCCGAAACCTCTTTGCCTTCGACCAGGAGGTGCCGCGCGAGCTGCTGCGCAAGGCCCTCGAGCACCGTGACCCGCTGCTCGCCGAAGAAGCCATCGAGCTCGCCGGCGAGCACCGCATGGTGGAGGCGGTCGAGCCGCTCGCGGCGCTGGTCGCCGCCCGCGATTTCTGGGGCCGCCGCCGCGCCACCCGACTCAAGGCGATTCGAGCGCTCGCCGCGATCGGCGATCCGGCGGCGCTCGACCGACTCGGCCGCTTCGCCGCGCGCTTCGCCTTTCCACCGATCGCCGTGGAAGAGCGCCTCGCCCTCTATCGGTCGCTCGAGTCCTACCCCACGGCGGCCCGTGGCCCCTGGATCGATCGCGGCCGGCGATCCCGCATTCCGGAGATCCGCGCGATCGCCGAGGCGCTCGCCGCGGCGCCAGCCGAGGAAGCCTCGTGAGCGGCGACGCGACTCGCGATCCGTCGGCGCTGGCCGAGCGCCTGGTCGTCGATCTGGGCGCCGCCTTTCAGCAGCGCGCGGTCTACCCCTCCGCGCATCCCCAGGTGCATCGCGCGGTCGAGCGGACGATCGCGGCCTTCGAAGCCTGGCTCCAGGGAGCCGAATCGGACGAGCTTTCGCTGCTCTCGCTCGAAGGACAGCTGCTCGTCGACCACCAGGCGTTGCCCGAGGAGGTGACCTGGACGCGCGGGCTGATGCAGGGCTTCGCCCGCCACGGCATCGGCGGCCTGGTGCTGTTGCGGGGCCTGGACGCGGCCGAGCTCGGCGGCTTCCTCGATTCGTGCGCCAGCGCGGCCGGGCCGCAGGGATCCGCGCACCTGCAGGTCGGCAAGGCGGGGTTGCTGGGTGGGGACGCCCATGAAGAGGCTAGCGGCGGGTCGAGCGACCGGCCACCTTTCGCCTCGCCCGAGCAACTCCTCGCGGCGCGGCAGGAGCTGATCGGGATCGCGCGCGGCACGGCGACGCGGGTCGAGCGCCTGCGCGCGATGATCGGGCGCCTGGCGCGCGCGGCACAGGGGCTCCGCCTCGAACCGCCCCACCTCGAGGTCGCCGACAGCGACGATCGCGCCTTCGTCCACGGCCTCGCCGTGGCGCTCGCGTCGCTGCGGCTCGGTCAGGCGCTCGGCCTCTCCGGCGACGCCCTCGACGAGCTGGGTATGGCCGGTCTGCTTCACGACGTCGGTCACCTCGAACCGGCGCCGCCGGGCGAGGACGCCGCGCTGCGCCGCCGGCTCCACCCAGCACGGGGGGCAGCCCGCCTGGCGGCCCTCGACGGGGTGCCCGAGGTCGCCGTGCTCGCCGCCTACGAGCACCACCTCCGGTTCGACGGCCAGCCCAACTACCCGCGCCTCGACACACCGCGCCTGCCGGTGGCGGTGGCCCGCATCGTCGCCGTGGCCGACAGCTGGGACACCGTCCGCTCGATCGGCGGCGCCACCGCGGAGGAGGCGCTGCAGATCCTGCGCGACCGCGCCGGGACGTTCCTGGATCCGGCGCTGGTCGAGCTGTTCGCCGCGCTCGTGCGGCCCGAGCCGCTCGCGGCTGGAAGCTGATCAGGCGAGGGCCGCGGCGATCCCGGCGCCGGCCAGCGTGTTCAGGAAGTTGACCGCCTCGTTGTCGAGCAGGCCGCGCTGTTCGAGGGTGGCGCCGAGCAGGCTCTCCAGGGTGTTGGCGGCGAAGGCCGCCACCGCGACCACCAGCACTCCGGACGGCGGATAGAGGCCCAAGAGGGCCCCCAGCCCCCCGACCGCGAACGAAGCCGCGATCCCGGCGAGCGTCCCTTCGAGCGACACCGCGCCCTCGGTGCCGGGGGGAACGGCCCGCAGCGACGTCACCAGGAAGGTCCGCCGCCCGTACACCTGGCCAATCTCCGAGGCGCAGGTGTCCGCGGCCGCGGCGGCCAGCGCGCCGGCCGCCGCGAGCGCGTAGAGCTCCATCTGGCCGCTCGCCGCCGCGAGCAGCGCCGCGAGCGCCGGCACCGTGGTCTTGGCGAGCGCGTTGCGAGCGCCGCGCCGGCCACCGTCCGCTTGCGCCAAGCGGCGCTTCGCCTTCGCTTCGTAGCCGACGCGGGTGGCGAGCGTGCCGAGGGCGAAGAAGGCGAAGAGCAGGGCGAAGCCGCGGGGACCGAGCCCCGCCCAGATCGCCGTGCCGAGCACGACCCCGGCGACCGCTCCCGAACGGTTGACGCCGCCGACGGCCCAGGCGGCGAGCGCCAGAGCGAGGTTGACCGCCAGGCCGAGCGCGGTCGCGGCGAGCGCCGTCGGGGTGACGAGCACCCCCCAGCCACCGGCGGTCGAGGTCAGGCAATAGAGCCAGAGGCCGGCGAGCAGCGGCACTCCCAAGTTGTCGTCGAGGCCCACCGGCAGCGACTCGACGAGCGCCGCGAGAGTCGCCGCGGCGAAGCCGATCGCGACCGCGAAGCCGGGCTCGTAGCGTCCCGGCGCGGTCCACAGCAGCAGGAGCGCGGCGAAGGCGCCGCCGAACAGCGTGAAGGCGAGCGTTCCGGCCCAGCTCTTGCGCGGATTCCAGGGCAACGGGTTGCCGCGGCCGAGGGTCATGCCGACCAGCGAGGCCGTGCCGTCGCCGAAAGCGAGGAGCCCCCACGCCGCGGCCGCCACTTCCAGCCGACGATGGAAGAGCAGCAGCAGCAACAGCACCGCCACCGGGTAGAGCACGATGCCGAGCGAGTGGCCGCGCGCGCTCTCGGCGTCCCGCCAGAGCCGGCGGCCGCCGTAGCGGGGCAGCAGCACCGCGTTGTGGAAGATGGCGGCCACCGCGCAGGCGACGGCGCCCCGAAAGCCGAGCGGCGCGACGGCGAAGGCGAGGCCGCCGACCCCGATGTGGACCAGCTTGCGCGCCAGCTCGCCGGCGGAGAGCCCGCTCACCGGCGGGGCCACTCGGGCCGCGTCCGCAGCCAGGCCACGGTCTCGGCCAGGCCCTGCGCCAGGCCGCGCGGGCGATAGTCGAGCTCACGCATCGCGGTCGTCGAGTCGTAGGCCCAGTCGTGGCGGTAGATCTCGACCAGGTCCGGGGTCAGGCGCGGCGTGCCACCGGCGAGCCGGGCCCACGCCTTCATCGCCGCGCCGAGCAGCCGGGCGACCGGATCGGGCAGCCGCCAGGCGGGCACCTGGATGCCGGCGATCTCGGCAACCCGCGCGTAGAAGTCGCCGAGCGTGACGTTGTCGCCGCCCAGGACGTAGCGCGCGCCGGGGCGAAAACGGTCGAGCGCGGCCACCACGCCGGCCGCCACGTCGTCGACGTGGGCGTAGCTCCAGCGCCGCTCGGGGCGGCCGAGCAGGGCGGGCAGTCGGCCGTGCGCGAGGTCGAGCAGGTGCCGCACCACGAGATTGCCCTCGGTCAGCTCGCCCGGGCCATAGAGGATGCCGGGGTAGACGACCGCGAGCGGCGCGCCGGTCTCGATCGCCCGCCGCGCGCTCGCGTCGGCGCGGGTCTTGGTCCGCTCGTAGTCGTTGATGAACCGGCGCTCGACGGCCGGCGCGTGCTCGTCGAGCATGCCCCCCGGCGCGGCCTCGGTCGGGCCGAGGGCGATGAAGCTCGAGACGTAGACGATCCGGCGGACACCGCCGCCGGCCGCCGCCGCCAGCAGATGGTGGAGACCGGCGACGTTGACGCGCTCGTATTCGGCCGCGGGCGCCAGGATCTTGACCAGCGCCGCGGCGTGAACCACCGCCTCGCAGCCGGTGGCGGCCCGCTCGAGGCTGGCGCGATGGGTGACGTCTCCTTCGACCAGCTCGACGCCGTCGGGGAAGCGAGCGCGCGACGACGAGGGACGCACCAGCAGCCGCAGTGGGTGACCGTCCGCTGTCAGGCGCTCGACCAGCCGGCGGCCCAGGAAGCCGGTGCCGCCGGTGACCAGGACGGTCACCGCCCCTCCACCGCCCGTGCCTCGCACCAGAGCTCGTCGAGCGCGGCATCGAGCCCGCGCTCGGGCCGCCAGCCGAGCGCGCGCAGCCGCGACGAATCACCGCAGGTCAGGGGGATGTCCACCGGCCGCAGTCGCTCCGGGTCTTGAGCCAGCCGCACCTGCACGCCGGCGCGGTCGATCAGCCGCTCGAGCGCCTCGGCGATCGACGTCGCCCGGCCGCTCGCCAGGTTGTAGACCTCGCCCGGCTCGCCCCGTTCGAGCAGGCGAATCACCGCCTCGGCGCCGTCTTCGACGTGAACGAAATCCCGCCGCGCCGTGAGGTTGCCGATCGCCAGCACCGGCTCGGCCCGCCCCGCCTCGATGGCGGCGAGCTGCGCCGCGAAGGAGGGCAGCGCGAAGATCGGCGCCTGCCCGGGACCGACCAGGTTGAACAGCCGCAACACCGTGCCACCGGCCGCGCGGACCCACCGCTCGCCGGCCGCCTTGGTCATCGCGTAGGGCGACTGCGGCGCCAGCGGCCGCTCCTCCCGGATCGGCTGCTCCGCCTCCGGCACCAGGCCGTAGACCTCGGCGGTCGACGCGAACAGCAGCCGCCGGCCGCGCGCCGCGGCAACCACGTTCTCCGTCCCCAGCACGTTGACCGCGAAGTAGTCGGACAGGCGCTGCCAGGACTCACCGACGTGCGAGAGCGCCGCCAGGTGGACGATGGCGTCCGGCGCCACCCGTTCGACGGCCCCAGCGATCGCCGACCGGTCCCGCACGTCGGCGGCGACGAACGACATGCCCGCGGGCAGGCCCACGGGCTCGAGCGACAGACCGATGACCTCGCACCCGACTCCGGCCAGGCGGCGCGCCAGATGCCGGCCGAGGAACCCCGCGGCGCCGGTCAGCAGGACGCGCACGAGCCCCTCCCCCTCTCGCTCCCGGTCAAACCTCGGCCGCCGCGGCGCGCGCCGCGAAGCGGGCGCGCCAGTAGTCGAGCGTGTCGGCGATGGTGCGATCGAGCGGGATGGTCGGCGCCCAGCCGGTCTCGGCCCGGAACTTCGAGGCGTCGCCCAGCAGCACCTCGACATCGGAGGGCCGCAGGCGCGCCGGATCGACCTCGGTGCGCACCTCGACCCGGGCCAGCGCGAGGATCTGGTCGAGCATGGCGCGGATGGTGATGCCCTGGCCGGAGGCGATGTTGTAGACCTCGCCGGGAGTCGCGCGCTCGACCGCCAGCCAGTAGCCGCGCACCATGTCGCGCACGTCGGTGAAGTCGCGGACCGAGTCGAGATTGCCGACCCGGATCACCGGCTCCTGCAGGCCGGCCTCGATCGCCGCCACCTGGCGGGCAAAGTTCGACATCACGAAGACCTCGCCACGGCGTGGCCCCTCGTGGTTGAAGCCGCGCGTCCGGACCGCCTTCGTGCCGTAGCTCTGGAAGTACTGGTAGCCGAGGAAGTCCTGCGCCACTTTCGACACCGCGTAGGGCGACAGCGGCCGCAGCGGGTTGCTCTCCCGGATCGGCGTCTCGTCCGGCAGCACCAGGCCGTACTCCTCGCTCGAGCAGGCGAGCTGGAAGACCGGATCCAGCCCCAGCTCGCGCGCGGCCTCGAACAGGTTCGCCTGCCCGGTGACGTTCGAGCGCAGCGTGTCGGCCGGCGCCACCCAGGAGGCCGGCACGAAGCTCTGCGCCGCCAGATGGAAGACCGCGTCGGGGCTCGACAGCTCGAGCGCGCGGCGCACCGCCGAGGCGTCGTCGAGCTCGCACTCGACCAGCCGGATGCGGCTCTCGATGTGCTCGATGTTCTCGCGCCGGCTGCGCCAGCGATAGGTGCCCCAGACCTCGACCTCCGGGTGCTCGGCGAGCAGGAAGTCGGCCAGGTGCGAACCGGCGAAGCCGGTGATGCCGGTGATCAGGACCCGTTTCATCTCGACGTTCTCTCCTTCGGCTGCAGGTAATCCGCGAGGCCCGCGCGCCATGGCTCGACCGGCCGGCCGGCGAGCGCCTCGAAGCGCCCGACCGCCAGGACCGAGTAGGCCGGGCGGGGCGCCGGACGGGGGAACTCCGAGGTGGCGACCGGCACGACCTCGACCTCGAGGCCGAGCGCCGCGACGATCGCGCGCGCGAACTCGAACCAGGAGACCGGCTCCCGGTTCCGGTAGTGCACCCGCCCTTCGGCGCCCGATTCTCCCAGATCCAACAGGGCGCGCGCCAGGAAGCGGGCGTAAGTCGGGGCGCCAATCTGGTCGGCGACCACGCGCAGAGGTGTTCGCCGCGCTTCGAGCAGCGCCCGGATCGTGTCGACGAAGTTCGGCCCGCCGGCGCCGAACACCCAGCTCGTGCGCACCACCAACGCCCCCGGCGCCTCGAGCGCGCGCGCCTCGCCGGCGAGTTTCGAGGCACCGTAGACCGAGCGCGGGCCGGTGGCATCCTCCTCCCGGTACGGCTGCGCGCCGGCGCCGTCGAAGACGTAGTCGGTGGACAGGTGGAGCAGGCGGCAGCCGGCGCGCGCGCATGCGCGCGCCACGATCCCCACCGCCTCGGCGTTGACGGCGAAAGCGCGCTCCGGCGCGGTCTCGCAATCGTCGACCCGGGTGAACGCGGCGCAGTTGACGACCAGCCTCGGGCGGAACGCCGCGATCGCGGCGGCGACGCGCTCCGGCGCGCCGATGTCGCCCTGGCCGCGGGAGAGCCCGAGCGCCGGGAAGCCGCGCCGGCGCGCCGCCGCGACCGTCGCCCGGCCGACGATGCCGGTGCCGCCGAAGACGAGCGTGCGCACGGCGGCTACCGACCGGCGTTCGAGGTGCCGCCGGTGACGTCGAGGAAGGTGCCGACGTTCTTCAGCGTCAGCGCGAAACGGTAGTCGCGGCTCTGGTAGAGCGAGGTCACCTGCTCGCGCGCCTCGATCGACAGCGCCCAGCACTGGGACGTGTAGGAGAGGAAGTAGCGCTGCTGTTGCACCTCGCCCCCCTCGATGTCGTAGTTGACCTGGCCGGCGACGCCCAGCCGGCCCGGCAGCAGCTCGAGGCCGAAACCGAGGCGGGCCTGGTCCGAGGACGTGGTCGCGAGCTCGGGGTCGTAGCGGGTGAACCAGGTCAGCGACAGGTCGAGCCGCCCGAAGTCGGCGCGGCCGGAGATCGACGTCGATTCGAGCCCGGAAAAGAGCGTCGAATACGTCGCTTGCGCCTGCAGCGACAGGGCCCGGCTGGGATTGAAGCGCAGGCTGCCGACCAGGCCGCTCTCCTGCCGGGTGACGGTGCGGTCCCGCGACGACTGGAGCGGCTGCTCGTCGTCGAGCGACACCGCCTGGGCGATCGCCACCGCCAGGATCTCGTAGGCCCCCTCTCCGGCCTCGGCGGGCTTCGCCAGCAGCCGATTGACCAACGCGAGCTCCGCGATGTGGTGCGAGCTGAAGCCGTCGATCTCGTCGAACCGCGACACCCGATCCTGGTCGTCGAACGAGCCGACGTAGGAGTACGTCCAGCGCGGCTCGATGACGTGCTTGAACTTGGCGAAGCGGCCCGAGCCGCCCTCGAAGATGCGCGAGAACGATGGCCCGACCAGCTCCGCCGCGGCGGTCGGAAAGACGCGCGTCAGCGCCTCGCCGCAGTAGCTCTCGCCCGGCGCCGGCGGCCCGTCGTCACACAGCCGTTCGAAGGCGCCGCTGTCCGGGTTCTGCCGTACCGCGGGCACCGAGTCGCTCCAGTAGGTGGCCCGCCCGCCGGCCGAGACGGCGAGCGACAGCCAGGGCGCGAGGCGCACCGGCAGCGTCAAGTCCGGGCGCAGGTCGAGCCGGCCGTAACCGACGTCGGTCGAGTCGGGGAAGACCGCCTGCAGGTAGCTGGCATTGGTGTCCAAGGACAGGTAGAGCGGCAGCTCGCCGAGCTTGAGCTTGCGCAGCCGGTACTCGACCTCCGGCAGCTGGCGCTGCGTCACCCGCAGGCCGCCGCCGAGAAAGGTCTCGCGCTGATCGAGCATCACGTTGAGCGAGTGCGGACCCCAGCTGCCGGAGACGAAGGCGTTCGAGTAGAGGAAGCGGCGCGTGTTGTCGCCTTCGGAGCGCTCGAACTCGCGGAAGAAGTCGAAGTCCGAGAAGTCCTCGAACGACACCACGCCGCGCAGGCCGAGCGGCAGGTCCGAGGTGACGTGCCGCCAGCGCAGCTTCCACTCGACCTGTTCGGAGAGCGGGTCGTAGAGCGCGTAGGCGAGCGCCTCGCCGCCGGTCCCCTCGGTCGGACGGTAGCGCAGCTCGCTGCCGAGACCGGCGTAGTCCTCACCCCAGAGGTCGAGGTAGACCGTGTTGTCGAAGCTCGGGCCAAGCACCTGGTAGTGCGCCAGCCCGAGGTAGGCGCCGCGGCGCTTCGAGTAGCCGACGTTCGGGATCAGCAGGCCCGAGGTCCGCTCCGTCTTGGCCGGCCAGAGCATGTACGGCCAGTAGAAGACCGGCAGCTTCTTCACCTTCATGGTCGCGTGCTGGAGCCGGGCGTAGCCGCCCACCGTGACCCGCGCGCGGGCGAGGCCGAAGCTCCAGTCCGGAGTGGGGTCGCCCGCGCAGGAGGTGAAGACGCCGTCCTGGACCTCGTACTCGTCGGGGCCGGTCTTCGACACCACCGCGCCGCGGAAGTGGTAGTCCGGGTCGACGTAGGCGGAAGCGTTCCAGAAGGTGCCGTTGCGCGTTTCGAGGTCGATCTCGACCCGCTGGGCGCCGATCCGGTTCGGCCCCTGGTCGAAGACGACGTCACCGGTCGCCTCGACGGTCAGCTCGTCGCGGTGGAGCACCAGGCGCTCGGCCGCCACTTTGAGGTCCTGGTAGACGATCTCGACGGCCCCCTCGAGCACCACCTGGGAGGTGCCGGTGGTCTCCAGGCTGGCGGCCGAGCCGACGATCGTGCCGCCGCCCCGCGCCGCCGGAACCTCGAGCTCGAACTGGATCCGGCGCGGATCCGGGGCGACCGGAGAAGGGGCGGCCGGAGCCGGCTCGGCCGGCGGCGCCGGCTCCTGGGCGGCGCCGGCGAGCGCGCCGGCGAGCGCCATCCCCAGCAGGGCGACCCCGCGCCGCGCGCGGCCGGAGATCATCCGAGGCGCTCGACGACCACGGCGGTGGCCTCGCCGCCGCCGATGCAGATGCCGGCACATCCCCGCCGCAGCCCGCGCTCCTCGAGCGCCGCGAGCAGCGTCACCAGGATGCGCGTGCCGGAGGCGCCGATCGGGTGTCCGAGCGCGACCGCGCCGCCGCGCACGTTGAGCTTGTCGTGGGGGATCGCCAGATCGCGCATGCAAGCGAGGGCGACCACCGCGAAGGCCTCGTTGATCTCGAACAGGTCGATGTCGTCGACGCCGAGTCCGGCGCGGTCGAGGGCCCGGCGGATGGCGCCGACCGGCGCGGTGGTGAACCACTCCGGCCGCTGCGCGAAGGAGGCCTGCGAGACCAGGCGCGCGATCGGCGCGAGACCGCGCCGCGCGGCCTCCTCGGCGGTCGAGAGCACCAGCGCGGCCGCGCCGTCGTTGAGCTTCGAGGCGTTGGCCGCCGTCACCGTGCCCTCCTTCTCGAAGGCGGGCTTGAGGGTCGGCATCTTGTCGAGATCGGCCCGCAGCGGCTCCTCGTCGCGGTCGACCACGGTCGCGCCCTTCTTGCCCGGCACCTCGACCGGCACGATCTCGACCGCGAACGCGCCGCTCTCCTGCGCCGCGCGCGCCCGCAGGTAGCTCTCGCGCGAGAAGGCGTCCTGGTCCTCGCGGCTGATCCGGTACTCGCGCGCGCACAGCTCGCCGCAGTTGCCCATGTGCTGGTCGCCGTAGGGGTCCCACAGCCCGTCGTGGATCATCGAGTCGAGCAGCTTGCCGCCGCCCAGGCGCAGGCCGTCGCGCACCCCGATGGCGAGATAGGGCGCCTGGCTCATCGACTCCATGCCGCCGGCGGCGACCAAGCCGAAGTCGCCGGCCCGCAGGTCGTTGGCGGCCGACATCACGGCGCGCATGGCCGAGCCGCAGACCTTGTTGAGCGTGATCGCGCCGGTCGCCTCCGGACAGCCGGCGCCGAGAGTGGCCTGCCGCGCGGGCGCCTGCCCGACGCCCGCCGAGAGCACGCAGCCCAGGTAGACCTGCTCGAGATCGGCCGGCTGGACGCCGGCTCGCGCGATGGCGCCGGCGAGCGCCGCCGCGCCCAGCTTCGGGGCCGGCAGCGTCCGCAGCGCACCCTGGAACGCGCCGATCGCGGTGCGCGCGGCGCTGAGAATGACGACTTCGTGCATCCGCTGGTTCCTCCGGGGCTTGCGGCACCCGCCGAGGGTTGCGGAGAATCGTCTCTCGGGCGGCCGCTGGAGCGGCGGCATCGTAGCACAGCGACAGCGGGTCGCCCCCCGACATGCGGGCCTTGGGCATCGACTTCGGCGAGCGACGGATCGGCCTCGCGATCTCCGATCCGAGCGGCAGCTTCGCGCTGCCTTGGCGGGTGATCGAGCGGACCAGCGACAGCGCGGCGATCGCCGCCATCGCCGCGCTGGTCGAGCCGGAGGGGATCGCGCTGGTGGTGATCGGCGAGCCGCGGCGACCCGCCGACGGGCGGGCCGGTGCCGCCGCCGAGCGCGTGCACCGCTTCGGCGCGCGGCTCGCCCGACGCCTCGGCCTGCCGGTCGAGTGGATCGACGAGACGCTCACCAGCCACGCCGCCGCCGAGCGGCTGCGCCAAGGCGGGGCGGGACGCCGGGCCGAGCGTGACAAGCTCGACGCCGTGGCCGCGCAGATCCTGCTCCAGGAGGCGCTCGACCGTCGCCGGGGACCCGGCGCTTGACCTCGGCTCGCCGGCGCCCAGGGCGCGGCTCCACGGCTCGCTGGCTCGCCTGGAGCGTGGCCGCCCTGGTCGCCCTGGCGACTCTCGGCCTCGCCGCCAGCGGCGCCTGGTGGTGGGCGCGGCGGGAGCTGGCGGCGCCCCGGGCCTTCGAGGCGCCGCCGGAGGGCCGCCGTTTCGTCGTGGCTCCGGGCGAGAGCACGCGCGGCATCCTGGCGCGGCTCGAGCGGGAAGGGTTGCTCTCGTCGGCCCTCCTCGCCCGCGTCTACCACTCCCGCGTGCTCGGCGACCCGCCGCTCGCCGCCGGTGAGTACCGGTTCCAGCCCCCGCTCTCCGCGCTCGAGCTGCTCGCCCTCCTGCGCGAGGGGCGGGTCGCCACCTATCCGGTGACCGTGATCGAGGGTCTGACCTACCGGGAGACCGCCGAGACGCTCTCGCGGGCCGGCTTCGGGGATCTCGAGCGCCTGCTCGCCGAGTTCGAGCATCCGGGCCGGATCGCCGACCTCGACCCGGCGGCCGCCAATCTGGAGGGCTACCTCTTCCCGGACACCTACCGCTTTCCGGCCGCGACCGGGGAAGCGGCGATCGCCGACGCCCTGGTCGCCAACTTCCGCAACCGGCTGGACCGCGAGATCCGGCCTCTGCTCGGCAGCGCCGACTCCCGGCCGCTGCGCGAGCTGGTGATCCTCGCCAGCCTGGTCGAGAAGGAGGCCCGGCTCGAGGAGGAGCGCCCGCTGATCGCGGGGGTCTACGCCAACCGGCTGGCGCGCGGCATCGGTCTCTACGCGGATCCGACCCTGATCTACGGCCTGAAGCTCGAGGGGCGCTGGGACGGCGACCTGCGCCGCCGCGACCTGCGCGCCGAATCGCCCTGGAACACCTACCGGGTGCGCGGGCTGCCGCCGGGACCGATCTGCTCCCCCGGCGCGGCCAGCCTCGCCGCCGCCGCGGCGCCCGCCGCGGTGCCGTACCTCTACTTCGTCAGCCGCAACGACGGCAGCCACGTTTTTTCGACCACGCTCGCCGAGCACGAACGCAACGTCGATCGCTGGCAGCGGCAGTATTTCCGCCAGCGGCGGGGTGGAGGCGCCGCCGCCGGCGCGAATCCCGATTGACAGCGGCGAGCCGCCAGTGGAGTATCTAACAGGACGAGCAGGACGACAGCCGCGCGGGAGCCCGGCGCGAGAGCGCCCACGGCCCGCGCCGCGGGGGAGCCATGAACACGCGCGATCAGTTCGGCAACTACCTGCTGCTCAAGAAGCTCTCCGAGGACGCCCTGGGCGAGTCGTTCCGGGCCGGGCGCATCGGCAAGCAGGGTCTGGAGCGGGTGGTGCTGCTGCGCGTCTTCAACGGCCAGGGGCTCGACGGCGACCGGCTCGGGCAGCGCATGCAGGCGCGCGCCGCGATCCAGCAGGCGCTCAAGAGCCCGAACCTCGGTCAGGGCGTCGACCTCGGCCAGGTGCGCGGGGTCCCCTACGTCGCCTACGACTACGTCTCCGGGCGCTCGCTCAGCCAGCTGGTCGAGCAGGCGGGCCGCAAGCACTCGCCGATCCCGCTCGACCACGCGCTGTTGATGGCGGAGCGGATCGCGCTCGGGCTCGCCGTCGCTTACGAGATGCGGCTCGGAGACGAGCGGCTCCTGCACGGCTTCGTGGTGCCTCAGCTGGTGCTGGTCTCGAACGAGGGTGAGCTGCGGCTGCTCGGCTTCGAGGCCTCGACCGGCCTGCGCGAGTCGGCGGGCCACCCGCTGATCAAGGAGGCCGTCGGCCGCTATCTCGCGCCCGAGCTCGCCGCCGGTCAGGCGCCGACGAAGGCCGACGACGTCTACAGCCTGGGCGCCATCCTGTTCGAGCTGCTGACCGCGCAGAAGGTCCCCGGATTCGTGCCGGGCGGGCTCGGCGGCGCCGTCGACCAGGCCGTGATCGCCTCCGACGGCGGCAACCTCCACCCCGATCTCGCCAATCTGTTGAAGCGCTCCCTGGTCCCGCGCGAGCAGCGGATCGCCGACGCCGTCCTCTGGCACAAGACGCTCGCCAAGTTGATGTTCGACGGCCAGTACAACCCGACCACCTTCAACCTCGCGTTCTTCATGCACAACCTCTTTCGCGAGGAGATCGAGCGCGAGACCCAGGAGCTCGAAAGCGAGAAGACCACCCAGATTCCGGTGCAGCAGGTGGCGGCGGCCGCCGCCGCGCCCCGCGCCGCCGCCGCCGCGCCGAGCCCGATCCGCGACGCACCCGGACCGGTGCGCGAGGACACCTCGGTCCTGCGCGACAAGTACGGCATCGGCGAGACGGCGAAGGGCGGCAATCGGAACCTGATCCTCGCCGCGGCCGGGGGGGGCGTCGCCGTGCTGGCCCTGGTCGGCTATCTGGTCTTCGGTCGGGGTGGCGCCGCGCCCGCGCCGGCGCCGGCGGCGAGCGTGCCGGTCCCGGTCGAAACCGAAGAGGCTCCCGCCCAGCCGGCCGGCCCGACGCCCGAGGAGATCCAGGCCCAGATCGAGCGGGTGGTCCAGGAGAAGCTCAAGTCCTCTTCGGCCGCGTACGAGCAGCAGATGAAGGATCTCCAGAAGCAGCTCGAGGATGCACGCAAGGCCCAGGAGGCCCGTGCCGCGGCGACCGCGCCGCCGCCGCGGCCCCTGCCGGCGGCCGACCCGCTCGAAACCGAAGCCGTGGCGGCCCGGCCGGTTGCGACGCCGGCGCCCCTGCCGGTGACCACCGCCACCCCGACCCCGGAGCCGACCCAGGTCGCGGCGGCGGTGCCGACCGCGGCGCCGACTCCGGCGCCCACTCCGGCCACCTCGGCCGCCACTTCGGGCGTCCGCCCGGGCGATCTGGTCGAGCCCGGACCGGGGGTCGTGGCCCCGAAGCTCAGTCGGCAGCCGCAGCTGCGCTACCCGCCGCTCGCCCACCGAATGAAGAAGGAGGCGACGGTGGTGGTGCGCGTCTTGGTCGACGAGAACGGGCGCGTCATCGACGCTCAGGGCACCGGCGCCAAGGCCGGCTTCGGATTGGACGAGGCGGCGCTCGACTACGCCCGCTCCTGCACCTATACGCCGGCGACCAAGGGCGGAGTCAAGGTCCGCATGTGGACCAGCCTGCAGGTCGCCTTCACCCTCGGCAAGGACTGAGCCCGGAAACCTCGGTCGGCTGCTGCCGAGGTTGCCGGGCCGAGACGATGCGGGCCCCCGCACACGCTGGCGCGGGGGCCCGGGGGGTACCACGTACCGGACCGGGTCGGCCGCTCGGCCGCCCGGTCCGAGAAACGGTCAGAGGTCGGCCGCCTTGATGCTAGCGGTCAGCTGCTGGATGACCGGCTTCATCACCTTGTCGAACATCCGCTCGTCGTTCGACACACCGCCGCCGAAGCCGCCGATCGAGAGGTTGAACTTGGCGTCCTCGCCGCGCGCCTCGTCGGCCCAGACGATCTCGCCGGTGGTGGTGTCGATGATGCGCGCGTTCATCGCCGCGACGAAAGTCTTCTTGCCGCCCGAGAAGCCGGGCACGCCGCCGACGCCGCGGCCGTGGGCCTGCGTCGTCGTGGCGCCGTACTCGGTCACCGCGCCGGTCAGGAAGTACTGGCAGCCGATCAGCTTGCCGGCCTTGACCGCGCTCGCCGGATCGATGTCGCCGCCGATCGAGAGGTTCTTCTCCTGCATCAGCGCCGCCAGCTGCTCGCGGTCGATGACGCGGAACTTGCCGCTCTTGACCAGCTCGGTGACGAACACGTCTTGGGCCGCCGCGGCGCCACCGTGCCACCACCACTGGTTGTCCGCCTTGTTCTTGAACTCGAGCACGGCGATGCGGGGTTTCGTGTTCTGGGCCTCGCCGATCGCCGCGAAGGCGGAGAGGGCGAGCGCGACCAGGCTTGCGACGGCGATGAAACGCTTCATGGTCTTCCTCCTTGGAGTCGGGCGCATTCTAAGGCCTACCCGCAGAAAACGTCACGGGGCGCCGAAGAGTGACACGGCGCTCTTGCAAGCGCCAGACCCACCCTCCTTCCGGGAGGCACCGCGGCCGGCTCAGCGGCCGGCCGCGCCGCGGTCCTGCGCGTCGAGCACCGCCAGGGCGGCGATGTTGACGATGTCGGCCACCTCGACGCCGCGCTGCAGCACGTGGACCGCGCGATCCATGCCGAGCAGGATCGGCCCGATCGCCTCGGCCTTGGCCAGCCGCCAGATCAGCTTGTAGGCGATGTTGGCCGACTGCAGCTCCGGGAAGATGAGGACGTTGGCCGGCTGGTCGAGCCGGCTCCAGCCGTAGCTGCCCTTGAGGATCGACTCGACCACCGCCGTGTCGGCCTGCATCTCGCCGTCGGCGGCGAGCTCGGGGTGACGGCGGTGGAGGATGGCCACCGCCTCGCGGACCTTGGCCGCCGCCGGGTGGGGATGGTGGCCGAAGTTCGAGAAGGAGAGCATGGCCACCCGCGGCGTGATGTCGAATCGGCGCGCCAGCCCGGCGGTCAGCCAGGCGATCTCGGCCAGCGTCTCGGCGTCCGGATCGATGTTCACCGTGGTGTCGGCGAGGAAGAACAGCCGGTCCCGGAGCACCAGGATGTAGCAGCCGCAGACGCGGCTCGCCCCGGGCCGGGTGCCGATCAGCTGCAGCGCCGGCCGGATGGTGTCGGAGTACTCGCCTTCCAGCCCCGAGACCAGGCCGTCGGCGTCGCCCGCCGCGACCATCGCGGCGCCGAAGGTGTTGCGCGACCGCATCCGGTGCCGGGCGTCCTCGAGCGAGATGCCGTGGCGGCGCCGCCGCTCGTGGAGCGAGCCGGCGTAGCGCTCGAAATCGGGCGAGGTCTCGGGCCGGATGATCCGCACGGCCTCGGCGTCGAGGCCGAGCTCGGCCAGCCGCGGCGCGAGATCGTCGCCGCGCGAGAGCAGGATCGGCTTGGCCAGCCCCTGGTCGACCAGGATCTTGGCCGTGCGCAGGATCTTCTCGTTGTCGCCCTCGGGGAAGACGATGCTCTTGGGCGCGCTCCGCGCCCGGTCGAGCAGTCGCTGCATCAGCTCCATGCGTCGGGAAACGAGATGCTCGAGCTTGCGCACGTAGGCCGCGCGGTCGGTCAACGGCCGGCGCGCCACGCCGGTGCGCGTGGCCGCTTCGGCCACCGCCGGCGCGACGTTGAGCAGCACGCGATAGTCGAACGGCTTCGGAATCAGGTACTGGCGGCCGAACTTGAGCTGCTCGACGCCGTAGGCCTTGAGCACCGAGTCCGGCACGTCCTCGCGCGCCAGCGCCGCCAGCGCGTGCGAGGCGGCGAGCTTCATCTCCTCGTTGATGTCGGTGGCGCGCACGTCGAGCGCGCCGCGGAAGATGAACGGGAAGCCGAGGACGTTGTTGACCTGGTTGGGGTAGTCGCTGCGGCCGGTGGCCATGATGACGTCGGGGCGCGCGGCCATCGCTTCGTCGTAGCCGATCTCGGGCACCGGGTTGGCCATCGCGAAGACGATCGGGTCGGGACCCATCCGGCGCAAGTCGTCGGCGGTCACCAGCCCCGGCCCGGACAGGCCGATGAAGACGTCGGCGCCGACCATCGCTTCGGAGAGCGTGCGCGCCTCGGTCTCGGCGGCGTACTCCAGCTTGTAGCGGTCCTTGTCGCCCGGGCGGCCCTTGTAGATGACCCCCTTGCGGTCGCACAGGACGATGTTCTCCTTCTTGACGCCCAGCGCGAGGTAGAGCCAGACGCAGCCGAAGGCCGCCGCGCCGGCGCCGGCGAAGACGAGCTTGACCTGGTCGATCTTCTTGCCCGCGATCTCGACCGCGTTGATCAGCGCCGCGCCGGAGATGATCGCGGTGCCGTGCTGGTCGTCGTGGAAGACCGGGATGCCCATGTCCTTCTTCAGCCGCTGCTCGATCTCGAAGCACTCCGGCGCCTTGATGTCCTCGAGGTTGATGCCGCCGAAGGTCGGCTCGAGCAGCTTGACCGTGCGGATGATCTCCTCGGGGTCGTGGGTGTCGAGCTCGATGTCGAAGACGTCGATGCCCGCGAAGCGCTTGAACAGGACGCCCTTGCCCTCCATCACCGGCTTGCCGGCGAGGGCGCCGATGTCGCCCAGGCCGAGCACCGCGGTGCCGTTGGAGACCACCGCGACCAGGTTGCCCTTGGCGGTGTAGTCGTAGGCGAGCATCGGGTCCTTCTCGATCTCGAGGCAGGGCTCGGCGACGCCCGGGGTGTAGGCGAGTGAGAGGTCGACCTGGGTGGCGGTCGGCTTGGTCGGGACGACTTCGACCTTCCCGTGAGGCTCGCGGGAATGGTACTCGAGGGCTTCTTCGCGCGTGATCCGGTGCATGGGAAAAGTGTATCGCCCGGGAGCGGAACACGGGGGTGGTTCGCGACCGCGTCGTGGGGCGGGGCGCGGCGCCACGCGATCGGGTAGTCTGAAAGATCGTCATGTCTCGAAGCGCGTGCCGGCGAGCGAGAGTCGCCTCGTGATCGTCACCGTCGAGGAGACGGGATTTCGTCTGGTCACGCAGGCCGACCACGCGCGGCTCGCCGCCGAGATGCTGCGCCTGTGCGTGAACTCCGAGCTCGTCGACCATCCTCGCCGCGCCCTGCTGCTCGACGCCGTGGCGCGCCACGACGACGGCTGGTGGGAGGCCGACGCCGCGCCGCGCGTCGATCCGGCGAGCGGCGCGCCGCTCGATTTCCGCGCCGTCGCGCCGCCGCGACGCGAGGAGATCTGGCGCGCCGGCGTCGAGCGCCACGCCGCGCGCGCGCCCCACACCGCCGCCCTCGCCGCCGCGCACGCGCTCCGCCTCGCGCGCCGCTCCGGCTCCGGGCTGGTGACGCCGGCGTTCGCCGAGGAGCTCGCCGCACGCCGCGACGAGCTCGTCGCCTCGTCCGGGCTCACCCCGTCCGAGCTCGACCAGGACCTGCGCTGGCTCACCCTCGCCGACGCCCTCTCGCTCGCCGCCGCGACCGGCGACGCGTCCTTCCTCGAAGACACGCGCCTGGAAGGCCGGGTCACCTCCGCGCCGGACGCAACCACGCTCGAGCTCGCGCCCTTCCCCCTCGCCGGCACCACCCGCTTCGACCTCGCCGCACGCCGGATCGAGCGCCGGCCCTACCCCACCGACCGCGACCTCGGCGCGGCTCTCACCCACGCCCGTTGGACCCGCTGGCCCGTCCGCGTCACCCCCCCGCCCCCCTCGACACCCGCCTGACCGCCGTACGCCGGCCTGCCATCAACGCCCAGCGGTGGCGATTCGACCCTCTCTTCGGGCTCGACCTGGAGTGGGTCCTCGCGCCCCTGCGGCACCCGGAGGGCACCGTGTCCCCCCCAAGTGCGGCGGCGCTATCCGAGGGCACGGAGGCCACGTGCTCCGCCGCCCGTCCCGGGAGCCCCCCCTTCTGCGGGGCCGACGCTCCAGGCTGCGCCGCCCTCCGGCAAGAAATTTCGCTCCAAGTGTCACGTTTACCCCCCCCCTGCGGCAACGGTATGGAGGTAGAGGGGTTCGAATGCCGGAGACACCCGAGCTCCGGCTTCGCACCTCGGGTTTCCCGGGAGGCGTGACCGATTGAAGCTCGAAAGGAGGGCGTCGAGATGCGCAAGATGTGGCAGCGAGTGGGGATTCGAGCGCGAAGGACCGAAAGGTCAGCGCGACGCTTCGCGCTGGCCGCGGTTGCGAGCCTGGGGCTCGCCGTCGCGGCCGTGGCCTACGAGCCGCCGGCCATCGAACGGGGATTCAAACCGGAACGGGCCTTCCAGGTCGGCCAGATCGACCACATCCGGCTGTTGAACGGCGGGCTCGAGCTGGCGCTTCCGCTCGGGCCCCGCTACCTGGTCGGCGGCGCGGGGATGAGCTACGGCTTCTCGTTGCACTTCAGCAGCCAGCTCTGGGACTACGGCCCGAGCTTCGTCCCGCCGGGCCTGTGGGTCACCGGCGCCTACCCGGTGCCGCGCTCGACAGCGGGCTTCGGCTGGCGCCTGTCGCTGGGCGAGCTGTGGATCAACGAGCCGGGGCCGAGCGGCTGCCTGCTCTGCTACGTCGGCCCGGACGGTGCCCGCCACCTTTTCTCCGAGCGACTCCATCCCGACATCCCCGGCCAAGCCGGCGTGGCGTACACGACCGACGGCACCTATCTGCGGCTGAGGACTCTCGGCGGCGGCCTGCGCGAGGTCGACTTCCCCTCGGGCGAAACCCACCGGTTCGACGCCTCGGGCCGCCTGGTGCGCGCTCGGGATCCCTTCGGCAACGGCTACGACATCGCCTACTTCGCCGACTCCTGGACGCTCACGGACACCGACGGGCGGA
>JACTMI010000007.1 GCA_014584695.1 Acidobacteriota bacterium | reverse complement strand
GCCGGCGCCGTCGAGCTCGGCGATGGGCGCGAGCTGGCTCTGCCAGAGCAGGCCCTGGACCAGGGTGCCGTCGAGCTTCTTGCCGATGCGGCGGTTTCTGGCGTCGACGACGTACGCGATCTCGGGGCCGCCCGGTGGAGTGACCTCCAGCAGGTTGCCGAAGACGTCGTAAGAGAAGCTCGTCGTCCCGCCCGCGCCCGTCGCCGTCGCGAGCTCGCCGTTTCTCGTGTAGGTATAAGTCGAGCCGTCGTAGGCGAGCAAGCGGTCCTGCGCGTCGTAAGTGCCGGCTTCGGTGCCGCCGGGGGTTGTCTTGCTGAGGCGGTTGCCGTTGGCGTCGAAGGTGTAGGTCGCCGTTACCAGGCCGTTTAGCGGTAGACATAGCTGTCGGTGGCACCTTGGATCGTCTCGACCTTCTCCGTGATCCGGCCGAGCTGGTCGCGCGTGTAGGCGACCTCCCAGATCGGCGTCCCCGACACCGCGGCCGTCATCGTCGCGAGCTCGCCGAAACCGTTGTAGCCGTAGCTCGTCGTCACCACCCCCAACGTCGTGCCGGTCAAGAGCCCGGTCGCGGCGTCGCGCGACAGCGTCATCGCGCCGGTCTGGACCAGCAGCCCGTCATCGTCGTAGCCGTAAGCGACCGGCTCCGCGCCGTTGACCGAGATCGTCGCCAGGCGCAGATCAGCATCGTACGTCCGCTCGACCGAACCCGTCACCTCGCCCATCCACTCCGTCGCCGTCACCAGCGGCCCCGCCATCGTAAGCGCGAGCCCGTTGCCTTCCGGCGTCGTCAGACTGGCGACGTGCCCCGTCTGCGGATCGTAAGAGACCTGAGTCACGCCGCGCGGTGACGTGAGCGACGAGAGCCGCTGCGCGGCGTCATAGGCGAAGGCGATCGTCGCCGCGTCCGGTCGCTCCACCAGCGTCGGCTGGAGGTCCAGATTGTGGTCGTAGAGCGTCGACCACTCCCCGGGACCGACCGGCGGCGGTGCGTATTCGCTGACCAGGTCCACCGGCCCGTGGTCGAACTCGTGCGCCGGCCGGGTCGGGGGCGTGAGTCCGGTCAGATTGCCGTTCTCGTCCCAGTCGAAGAGGATCTCGCGCCCGCCGGGGAGAACCTGGCGGGTCACCCGATTCGCCGCGTCGTACTCGAAGGCGACCTCGCGCTCGAGCGGATCCGTGATCGAGACCAGTCGCCCGAGCGGGTCGTAGCCGAAAGTGACGAGGCGTTCCTCCGCTCCCACCCCGGAAGCGACCGATGCCAGCCGGCCCCTCTCGTCGTACTCGAAGCGCGTCGGCTCGAGCGTTCCGACGGCGGTCTCGATCGGGCGGCCGAGCGGGTCGAGGTCGAGCCGCGACAGCCGCCCGGCAGCCGAGATGGCGAGCCAGCGGCGGAGCGCGGCGTCATAAGTCCGGGTCGAAACGCGACCGTTGACCTCGTAGGTCTCGACGCGCGCCGAGACGCTCAACGGGTCGAGCGGGTCCCCGAGCACCGCCTCCGCGAACGAGGCGAACGACCGCGAGAGCCCGCCGGGAATCGACAGGGAGCCGGCGCCGAAGCGCTCGACGCCGAGGCCCCAGACCGGGTCGGGTCGTGCGGACGAGAGCGCCTGCGAGCCGTCCGGGCGCTCGCGCAGCGACCAGCCGTCGCGATGAGCGGTGGTCCGCGTGACGAGGTTCTCGCCCGGGCCCATGATCTGCGTCTTCCACTTGCGGCGGCCGCTCCAGGAGTACCAGGTGTCGTGGAGAGTGTGCCGCCCCTCCGCGCTGGTGAACGAGACGCGGAAGTGGGCATACGTTCGGTCGCCCACCCCGAAGCGCGAGAGCAGCTTGCTGCCCCCGTCCGCGTCCAGCTCGCCCTTGAGCCGTCCGGTCGTGTCCCAGGAGAAGTGCTTCGTCTTGCCGCGCGGCTCGCGTCGCGACAGCAGCAATCCGGTGGTCGTCGAAGTGAGCTCGGTCGTCTCTCCCGCCGGGCTGGTGACGCTCGCGAGGTAGCCGAATGAATCGAGGTCGAGCGTCGTCACCTGGCCGTAGGGGCCGACGATCGCCTGCGGATCTCCGGCGCCGTCGCGAACGACCTCGGTGGCGTTGCCGTGAGCGTCGACGATGCGGTACAGCCGACCGGAGCCGGTGTACTCGAAGCCGAGCAAGGTCGCGCCGGTCAGCGCGTGGACCGTCCGCAGGTGGCGCCCGGCGGCGGAGAAGACATGGACCTCGGCCCCGTCCGGGCCGGGGATCAGGATCTCGCCGCTCGCCGGCCGCGGCCGGACGTCCGTCACCTCCAGGACGTGATGTCCCCCAGCGTCGGCGACGAACAGCCGGCCGCGCGGCTCGACGCCGACGGCGGTGGGCCAGTCGAGCGGCGTCTGGAGCGCGTGGTCTCCGTCGACGAACGTGGGTGCCGCATCGATGCCGACGACGGTCTCGATCTTCCCCCCGGCCGTGACCTCGCGCACGCGCTGGTTGAACTGATCCACCAGGTAGACGGCGCCGTCCGAATCCGCGGCGACCCGGGTGGGAAACCAGAGCTTCGCCGCGGTCGCCGGTCCGCCGTCACCGGAGAATCCGGGAACGCCCGTCCCGGCGACCGTGGTGATGATGCCGTCGGTACCGATCCGGCGCAGTCGATGATTGCCCGAGTCGGCGACGAAGAGCTCCCCGGCCGGCCCGAGCGCCAATCCCGTCGGACTCGAGAGCTCCGCGAAGTAGGCCGGGCCGCCGTCGCCGGCGCTGCCGGAAGCGTCGCCTCCGGCCACCCGGCTCCAGCGGCCGTTGGTGCCGACGAAGCTCAGCCGATTGCGGTTCGACTCGACGAGGAAGAAGGCGCCATCCGCCAGGGCCGCGACGTCCGCCACGCCCTGCAGCGAAACCTCCGTCGCCGGGCAGTCGCCGTCACAGGAGCCCTCGCCGAGCTGGGGCGGAGGGATGTCGTCCCAGGAGCCGGCGACGGTGGAGAGAATCCCCTGTGGATCGACGCGACGGACGAAGAGGCCGTCCGCGATCAGGAGCGAGCCATCCGGCGTGACCGCGAGCCCGCCCGGCGCGACGAGCTTGCCCGCGATCGCCGGGCCACCATCGCCACAGCCTCCGCCGCCCTCGCCCCGAGCCCCACCGCCGGGATCGCAGGTCTCGCCGGTGCCGGCGAAGCGCTCCACGATCCCGTCCGGCCGCAGTCGGCGAACGGTTCGCGCGGTGGCATCGGAGACGTAGAGGCTGCCATCCGGGCCGAGCGCCAGGCCGGCGGGCGCTTCGAAGCGCGCCAGGCGGCCGGGACCGCCGTCGCCCGACGTGCCCGCGATCCCGGTGCCGAGCAGCCGCGGGGCGACGAGCGGCCGCGCGTGGGCGACCTGCCGTCCGCCGTGGCCGGGCAGCAGGGTGCCGGTCCGGGGGTGGTAGCGGTGGTGGGCGTCGAAGGTCCAGCCGCCGAGACCCTCGCCCGAGACGTCCCAAGGCCCGACGAGGTTGTGCGCGAGCGCCCCGACCGTGGTCCGGACAGTGCGCGTGATGGTGAATCGGCTGCCGCTCCTGAGGCTCGGAAACGAGACGCCTTCGGTCGGTAGCCGGGAGAACGAAGCCTCCCATGGACCGCGCGCGGTGTAGTAGACGAGGGGGTAGGTGTAAGTCAGCCGAATCGTCGCCGGCTCCTCGGCGTGGATCGGTCGCTGATAGCGGTCGACGAAGTTCCAGGTCACCGTGTGGCGCTGATTCGGCACCGGGATCGGGGTGCCCCAGCGGTAGATCTCTCCGGCGGCCTCGACAACGAGCCCCACGTGCAGAAGGCTCGCCGGGATGGTCGCACCGGTGACCCGGATCGAGAAGCGCAGCGGATCGGAGCGGCCGCGCACGCGATCGCTCGCATAGTGGAGCCGATGAGGGACGCCGGTGAGCGCGATGCTCTCGCGCAGCACCTGATTCTCGCACTCGAGGATGGAGCCTGGCTCGCAGTCGGGATTGCCGGTGATGGGAGCCCCGGCATCCGGATCGGGAACGCCGCCCGGGTCCACGGGGTCGTCCGGAGGTGGGTCACCTTGGCCGGCGGGGTCCGGCGGTGGGTCCGCATCCGGCGGCGGTCCGGCCGGCCAGTTGAAGTCCCAGGGCGTGAAGTGCGTGACCTCGACCCGCCACAGGCTCTGGCCCGGCTCGTAGAGCACGGCGAGACGCTGCCGCTCCGCGGGGTCGATCCCGAGATCGAGGTAGTCGTCCTCGCTCGCGGGCAGCCCCGAACCTTCGACGTCGAGGTCAGCGAGCCCATCCGCCTCCGAGACGATCTGGACCACCAGGCCGTCGCGGCTCGGAACCCAGGATGCCGCGTCTCGCTCGTACCACGCCGCGGGGACCGGCTCGCCCACGGGAAAGTCCGGGAAGTTCTCGACGTAGACGACGACCGGTTGGGAGAAGGTGACGGCCGCCGCGTTCGCCGCCACGGCCTCGTCGGCGGAGAGCTCGACCGCGTAGGTGTAGCCGACCTGCGGCGGGAGCGGCGCGGGCATCGCCGCCGGGCCCTGCTCGCCCACCGTGTACTCCGTCGCGCGCACGTGAAAGAGGGGGAGCGGAACGGCGCCCACGCCCGGCACCCACATTTCGGCGACCGTCTCCGCGCGGAACATCAAGGTCGCTTGCCGCGCGCCGTCCGCGTCCTCCTGGACGCTGCCGCGCGCGACCTGCATCTCGCTCGCGCCCGAGCTGATCGGCCAGACCGCCGGATCGAGCGGGATCATCACCGCGTCCTCGGCCCAGGCCCAGTCCTGCCGTAGCGCCTCGACTTGGCGTGCGATCGGCAGGAAGCCCCGCTTCTCGTAGGTCACGGTGACCTCGGCCCCACCGCGCAGCGCGAGGTCGTAGTAGCCATCGCTGCGAGTCCGCGTCGAGCCGACGTCCGAGTGTCCGTGCACGGTCACCTTCACCCCGCGCAGGGGATGGCCGTCGCGGCGGAGCACCCGGCCGCGGACCAGGCAGATTCGATCCGGAGAGATCGCGCCCGGCGCCACGTCGACCTGGATGGGTGGCCCGGACTCCCAGAGAAAGCGGCCCGACTCGAAAACGTCGAGCGGCAAGGTGGGATCGAGCGGCGGGGCGATCTCCGCAGGGTCGGGCGGCAGCGCCCCTTCCGGTGGCCCACCGGTCGAGCTCGACCAGCCGAGCAGGTCGCCGGACTCGAAATCCTCGGCGAAGATCAGCTCGCCAATCGACCGCGGCTCCGGCAAGGTCGCGGCGTGGGACTCGAACGCCAAGCCGACCAGAGCGGCGACGACGGCGACGAACGGGGAGAAGCGGAGACCGCGGGCTTCCAGCATGTGAGACCTCCATGGACAGAAAGACAGCGACGCCGAACTGGGGTTGACCCTGGCACAGCTCTCGTGCGCGCGTCAAGCGACCTCGGCTGATTGCGCATCGCGAGGGGGTTTCAGGGCTACGGAGGCTGGGAATCGGCCGGCTCGGGCGCTGGGACGGGTGCCGGCGGTGGCGGCGCCGGGATTCGCTCGGTGAGCTCGGCGAGGCGGTGGATGGGGGTGGGGTCGAGGGCGTCGAGCTGGCCGAGGAGGAGGCGCCAGGACCAGTTGCCGGCGGCGATGCCGGGGGTGTTCATGCGGGCCTCGGAGCCGAGGCCGAGGAGGTCTTGCAGCGGGACGATGGCGAGCTGCGCGACCGAGGCGTAGGCGGCGCGCAGGAGCGCGCGCGGGAAGCCCTCGGGCTCGACGCCGAGGTAGTCGAGGGCGCGGCGGCGGTCCTCCTCGGCGAGCTGAGCGAGGAAGCCCTTGGCGGTGTCGTTGTCGTGCGTGCCGGTGTAGAGCACCGTCGCGCGCTCCAGCCGGTGCGGCAGATGGTCGCTCGAAGCGGGGAGGAAACCGAACTGCAGGACCTTCATTCCCGGCAGACCGAAGGCGCGGCGCAGCTCGTGGACCGGCTCGTCGATCGCGCCGAGATCCTCCGCGACCAGCGGCAGCCGCTCGCCGAAGGCGGCGCGGAAAGCCTCGAACAGACTCGCCCGCGGACCGTCGACCCACTGGCCGTCGCGCGCGTTGGGCGCCCCGGCCGGCAGCTCCCAGTAGGCCGAGAAAGCGCGGAAGTGATCGAGGCGGACGAAATCGAAGCGGTGCAGATTGAGTCGCAGCCGCTCGACCCACCAGGCGTGGCCGGTCGCCGCCGAGTGTTCCCAGTGGTAGAGCGGATTGCCCCAGAGCTGGCCGTCGGCGCTGAAATAGTCGGGGGGCACGCCGGCGACCTTCTCGGGCTGGAGGTCGGCGTCGAGCGCGAACAGCTTCGGATGCGCCCACAGATCGGCGGCGTCGCCGGAGAGATAGATCGGCAGGTCGCCGAGCAACCCGATGCCGCGCGCGCGCGCCTCGGCGCGCAGGCGCGTCCACTGGCGATCGAACAGGAACTGGACGAAGCGCTCGAAACGGACCTCCGCCGCGAGCTCGCGCCGGGCGGCGGCGAGCGCCTCGAGCTCGCGGCGCCGCAGCGGCTCCGGCCAGGCGGTCCACGAGCGGCCGGGGTCGCGCCGCCGCAGCGCCGCGAAGAGCGTCCAGTCGTCGAGCCAGGGGGCCTGGCCGGGCTCCTTGGGCCACGCCTCGAAGGGCTCGCGCAGCGCGGCGGCGGCGCCGGCCTCGAAGCGCTCGAAGGCGCGCCGGAGCAGTTGGGTCTTGAGCTCCAGCGCGGCGCCGAAAGCGACCGCTCCGGCCGGTAGCTCCGGCGCCTCGTCGAGGTCGGCCGCGGCGAGCAGATCCTCCTCGCGCAACCACTCGGGCGAGATCAGCAGCGCGTTGCCGGCGAAAGCGGAGGGGCTGCCGTAAGGAGAGTGCTCGCTCTCGGTGGGGCCGACCGGCAGCATCTGCCAGACGCTCTGTCCGGCCCGCCGCAGCCAGTCGAGGAAGGTGACCGCGGCGGGGCCCAGGTCGCCGATGCCGAAGCGGCCCGGCAGCGACGTCGGGTGCAGCAGGACTCCGGCCCAGCGGCCGCTCGGCTCGATCACGCGCTCTCCCTCGGCCCCACGCCGGCCCGAGTTCTCAGTCTAGCGAAGCGGGCGCCCTCAGCGGGCGGCCGTCAGTCGCTGGCGCGTGTAGGCGATCAGGCCGCCGGCGTCGACGATCGCCTGCCGCGCCGCCGGCAGCGGCACGATCGCGAACCGCCTGCCGGAGGTGCGGTCGACGACCGCGTCGGCGGTGAGCTCGATCTCGTCGCCCTCCGCGGCCTCGATCTCCGGCGCGGTCACCAGCCGCAGGCCGAGGTTGACCGAGTTCTGCAAGAAGATGCGGGCGAAGCCGCGGGCGACGATCACCAGCTCGTGCCCCTTGAGGCAGGAGCAGGCCTGCTCGCGCGAGGAGCCGCAGCCGAAGTTCTTGCCGGCGACGATCAGGCTGCCGGCCGGCACCTGGCCGCCCGTCAGCCGCGCGTTGAGCTCCGCGTGGTCGGCGAAGGCGTACTGCGGCGTTTCGGAGGGCAGCACGGTCGCCATGTAGCGGCCCGGGTAGATGACGTCGGTCGAGACGTCGTCGCCGAGAGCGGCGACGACCCGGGCGGTCGAGGTGGCGGTCGCGGTCGACATGGTCAGGCTCCCCGCCGCGGATCGGTGATGACGCCCGCGAGCGCCGAGGCCGCGGCCACCTCGGGCGAGCAGAGATAGACCTCCGAACGCGGGTTGCCCATCCGGCCCTTGAAATTGCGGTTGGTGGTCGAGAGCGCGACCTCGCCGTCGCCCAGCGCGCCCTGGTGGACGCCGAGGCAGGGGCCGCAGCCGGAGTTCATCACCACCGCGCCGGCGCGCATCAGGTCGGCCACGTAGCCGGCTTCGATCGCCTCCTGGAAGATCCGCGCCGAGGCCGGGAAGACCAGCATCCGGGTGCCGCGCGCGACCTTCTTGCCGCGCAGGATGCCGGCCGCGGCGGCGATGTCGTCGAGGCGGCCGTTGGTGCAGGAGCCGATGACGATCTGGTGCACGCGCGTGCCGAGCAGCTCGTCGACCGGGCGGACGTTGTCGACGGTGTGGGGGCAAGCGACTTGGGGCGCGAGCGAGGAGACGTCGACGGCGACCGTCCGCTCGTAGCTGGCGTCGGCGTCCGGCACCACCCCGAGCAGCGGATCGACGACGCCGGCGACCTGGCGCAGGTAACGCGCGGTCTCCGCGTCGGCGGGCACCACGCCCGAGGTGGCGCCGGCCTCGACCGTCATGTTGCAGAGGGTGAGGCGACCCGAGGTGGACAGGGCGCAGATGGTCTCGCCGTGGAACTCGATCACCCGGAAGTTCGCCCCCTCGGCGCCGAGCGTGCCGACCAGGTGGAGGATCAGGTCCTTGGCGCCGACCCCGGGCGCGAACCGGCCGCTGACTTCGATCCGCAACGTCCGCGGCACCTCGACGTTGAGCGCCACGCCGAGCGCCCAGACGCTCGCCATCTCGGTGGCGCCGATGCCGAAGGCGAAGGCCCCGAGGGCGCCGTGGCTGGTGGTGTGGGAGTCGGTGCCGACGACCACCGCGCCGGGGCGGACGTAGCCGTTCTCGGGCAGGATCTGGTGGCAGATCCCCCCTTCGTCGCCGCGGACGTCGTGGAAGCGGGTGATGCCGTGCGCGGCCACGAACTCGCGCACTTTCTTCTGGTTGCTCGCCGTCTTCGGCGACTCGGCCGGCACCCGGTGGTCGAAGATGATGGCGATCTTCGACGGATCCCAGAGCTTCGGCTCGCGGCCGGTGCCCTGGAAGATCTCGGTGAACTGGTTGACCACCAGGGCCGCGTTCTCGTGCGACATCGCGAGGTCCACCGCCGGTTCGACCACGTCGCCGGCGCGGGTGGCGGCGCGCCCGGAGGCGCGCGCCAGGATCTTCTCGACCACCGTCATGCCCATCGTTGCTCTCTCCTCGGGGCGCGCGCGGCGCGCCCTCAGACGACGCCCTGCTCGCGCAGCGTGGCGACCTCGGCCGGCGCGTAGCCGAGCGCGGTCAGGATCTCCTCGGTGTGGGCGCCGAGCCGCGGCGGCGGCGCGGTGATCTCCCCCGGGGTGCGGGAGAGCTGCGCGGTCAGGCCGAACAGGCGGACCTCGCCGATCTCCGGAACCGCGACCTCTCGCAGCGCGCGCCGGTGCTCCACCTGCGGCTGCGAGAGCGCCTGCTCGAGCGGCAGGATCGCCCCCGAGGGGACGTCGCGCGCGTTCAACGCCTCCACCCAGTCGGCGGTCGGCCGCTCTCGCAGCTGCTCCTCGAGCAGCGGCGTCAGCTCCCGGCGGTTGCGCTTGCGCTCGTCGCGCTCGCGGAAGCGCGGGTCCTCCTTCAGGCTCTCGAGGCCCAGCACCTCGGTGAGCGCGTGCCACTGCTCCTGCTTGTTGGCCGCGATGTTGACGTGCCCGTCGGCGGTGGCGAAGCTGCCCGAGGGGGCGGCGGTGAAGTTGTCGTTGCCCATCGGCACCGGGCCCTGGCCGCCGATCAGCAGGTTGGCGGCGACCCAGCCGAGCATCGGCAGGATCGAATCGAGCAGCGCGACGTCGATCATCTGCCCCTCGCCGGTCCGCTCGCGGTGGAGGAGCGCGGCGAGGATGGCGAAGGCGGCGTTCAAGCCGCCGACCGTGTCGCAGACCGGGAAGCCGCAGCGCAGCGGGTGTAGCCGCTCGTCGCCGTTGACGTCCATGACGCCGGAGAGGCCCTGGATGATCTGGTCGTAGGCGGGCTTGGCGGCGTCGGGGCCGCTCTGGCCGAAGCCGGAGATGCCGCAGTAGACCAGGCGCGGGTTGATCTCGGCGAGCGCCTCGTAGCCGAGACCCAGTCGCGGCATGACGTCGGGCCGGAAGTTCTCGACCACCACGTCGGCACCGGCCACCAGCTCCTCGAAGATCCGCTTGCCCGCGGGCGCCTTGAGGTTGAGCGTCAGCGACTTCTTGTTGGCGTTCTGGGCCAGGAAGCTGGTGCCCATGAGCGCCTGGTTGTGGCGCGGCACGTTGCCGAGCACGCGCGCCAGGTCGCCCCCCTTCGGGTTCTCGATCTTGATCACCTCGGCGCCCAGCAGCGCCAGGTGGAGGGTGCAGAAGGGCCCCGAGAGGACGTTGGTCAGGTCGAGGACGCGCAGTCCCGAGAGGGCGCCCATCGCCTCACCCCGCTGCGCCCGGGCAGAGCGCGGCCTCGGGCTGCCGGATCGGGCCGTTGCGGTAGACCTTGCCCGGCATCTGGCGGACGAAATGCGCGGCGATCCGCCGCGCCAGCGCGATCAGGGCGTCGAGGTCGACGTCCGGACGCAGGCCGGTGCGCCGCCAGGCGTGGACGAGGTCCTCGGTGCAGGTGTTGCCCCCCGCGACAGCGGTGAAGGGGCAGCCGCCGAGGCCGGCGACGGAGGCCTCGAAGGAGGTGACGCCGGCGTCGAGGGCGGCGTAGCAGTTGGCGAGCGCGAGGCCGTAGGTGTCGTGGAAGTGGCAGGAGAGCTCGGCCCGCGGCGCCAGGCGCGCGAGCTCGCCGAAGCGCGCCGCGACTTCGCCCGGCACAGCGTGGCCGGCGGTGTCGGCGAGGCTCAGGCGGTCGAAGCCCGCCTCGACGAAGCCGCGCGCGATGGCGAGCACGCGCTCGCGCGGCACCGGCCCCTCGTAGCCGCAGCCGAAGGCCGACTGCACCGACAGCTGCACCCCCTTGCCGGAGGAGAGCGCCGTCTTGGCCATGGCGACGATCCGGCGGCTGGCGTCGGCGATCGACATGCCGGTGTTCTTGCGGCTATGGGTCTCGCTGGCCGAGACCCCCATGCAGAACAGGTCGACGCCGGCGGCGAGGCCGCGCTCGAGCCCCTTCTCGTTGAGCACCAGGCCGGAGAGGACGACGCCCTTCGGGCGCCGCTCGGGGGCGGTGAAGTGGGCGAACAGCCGCTCGGTGTCGGCCATCTGCGGCACCTTGCCCGGGTGGACGAAGGAGCCGAGCTGGACGACGTCGACGCCGGTCGCGAGCAGCGCTTCGGCCCAGGCGATCTTCTGCGCGGTCGGCACCACTTCGGGCTCCATCTGGAGCCCGTCGCGCAACCCGACTTCGTGCAGGACGATCTTCCGCGGCGCGGTCATGGCGGACCTCAGCGGGCGGCCGCGACCGGCAGCCGCGCCACGATCGCGCGCGCCATGTCGAGGGTGGTCGCCTCGCCGCCCATGTCGTAGGTGCGGACCTCGCCCTCGGCGATCACCGCCGCCACCGCCTGCTCGAGCTGCGCGGCCATCTCCTTCTCGCCCAGCCAGTCGAGCATCATCTTGGCGGCCAGGATGGTGGCGATGGGATTGACCTTGTACATCCCGGCGTACTTGGGCGCCGAGCCGTGGGTCGGCTCGAACACCGCCAGCCGCTCGCCGATGTTGCCCGAGCAGCCGAAGCCGAGGCCGCCCACCATCTGCGCGCACAGGTCCGAGATGATGTCGCCGTAGAGGTTGGGCGCCACCAGCACGTCGTAGGCGAAGGGGTTCTTGAGCAGCCACATGCAGATGGCGTCGACGTTGGCGTCGTCGGTGGCGATGCCGGGGTAGTCGCGGGCGACTTTCTTGGCCTCTTCGAGGAAGAGCCCGTCGGCGGCGCGCACGACGTTGGCCTTGTGGACGATGGTGACTCTCTTGCGGCCGTGGCGCCGCGCGAACTCGAAGGCGGCGCGGACGATCCGCTCCGAGCCCTTGCGGGTGTTGACCTTGCAGGAGACCGCGTAGTCCTCGCCGGCCAACCCCTGGAAGGGCGAGAAGGCGTGCGAGAGCCGGTCGAGCGTGGCGGCGAGCTCGGCCGGCACGGGCGAGAACTCGACCCCGGAGTAGAGGTCCTCGGTGTTCTCGCGGAAGACCACGAGATCGATCCCCTCGCGGTGATTCAGCGGATTTCCCGGGTAGGCCTTGCAGGGTCGCATGCAGTTGTAGAGCTCGAACAGCTGGCGCATGCGGACGATCGGCGAGCGGTAGACGAGGCCCTTGCCTCGCAGCTCGGGGGCGAGCTCGGCCTCGGCGGTCTTGCCGGGCTTCGAGGTGATGGCGCCGAACATCGCGGCGTCGACCTTCGACAGCAGCTCGATGGTGCGGGCCGGCAGCGGGTCGCCTTCGCGGCACCAGTGCTCCCAGCCGATGTCGCCGTGGAAGTACTCGGCCTCGAAGCCGAGCGCGTCGAGGACGACGCGCGTCGCTTCGAGGACCTCGATGCCGATGCCGTCGCCGGGGAGCCAGGCGATCCTGTAGGTGGTCATGGGATGCTCCGATCGTCGCGGCGCCCGCTGGGCGCCGGCTGGGTGTCGTTCTCGACCTGCCACGGTCAAGCTACTTCCGGGGCGGGGCGGCGTCGCCACCCCCACGGGCAGGAGCTCCCCCCGGCCGGGTGGCGGCGGCGCGCCGGGCACCTCGCGGCGCCGGCCGGCTCCGGGGCGAAACCTCCGGCGGGCGGCCGGCATCCCACTCGCGAACCCAACGGCGGCCGGGCGGACCGCCCCGCCGCCGCGACCGCTGCCGAGGAGAAGCGACCATGTTCACGACCCGATTCGCGCGCGCCGCCCCGCTCGCGCTCACCGTGCTGCTGCTGGCCGCCGTCGCCGGCGCGGCCGAGAACCGGATCAACAAGACCTTTCTGGGCGGCCTCGCGCTCGACGGTTACGACCCGGTGGCCTACTTCGAGGAGGGGCGGCCCGTACCGGGCAGCAAGGCGTTCACGCACGCGTGGAGCGGCGCCACCTGGCGCTTCGCGAGCGCCGCCCACCGCGACGCTTTCGCCGCGGCGCCGGAGCGCTACGCGCCGCAGTACGGCGGCTTCTGCGCCTGGGCGGTGGCCCACGGCTACACGGCCGATGTCGATCCCGAGGCCTGGAAGATCGTCGATGGCAAGCTCTACTTGAACTACGACAAGGAAGTGCAGGCGAAGTGGGAGGCGGACGTGCCCGGCCACATCCAGAGCGCCGACGCCAACTGGCCCGCGCTGGCGGCGAAGAAGTGATCGCCACGACGCCACGGACCGGTCGAAACGAAATCCTGGAGCCGCCCATGGGCCCGATTCTCACGGGCGGAGCGCGCCGCGCGAGCTGGCTCCTGCAGGTCGGCGTCGCCGCGATCCTCGCTCAGACCCTGTTCTTCAAGTTCACCGCCGCGCCGGAGTCGGTCTACATCTTCTCGACCCTCGGCCTCGAGCCCTGGGGGCGGATCGGCTCGGGGGTGGCCGAGCTGGTCGCGGTCGTCCTGCTGCTCGTGCCCGCGACGGCGGCGCTCGGCGCGCTCCTGGCGCTCGGCGTCATCGCCGGCGCGCTCGGCGCCCACCTGACCCGCCTGGGCATCGAGGTCCAGGGTGACGGTGGCCTCCTCTTCGCCCTGGCCGTCGCCGTCTTCGCCGCCTCCCTCGCGATCCTCTGGCTCCGCCGCGGCGACCTGGCACGGCTCGCCTCCCGCCTCCGCCGCGCCTGACCCCCGCGCGCGGGCGAGACGGCGCGCGCTCACTTGCGAGCGGAGCGGGGGGGCCGGCGGGGAGGGGTTGCCGCGGCGGGCGGCGCGCTGGGCAGCAGCTCGAGCCGGAAGGCGCGCGCCAGCGGTTCGAAGTGGCGGCGGTCCGAGGTCGCGACCCTGGCGATGCCGAGCGATTCGGCGAGCGCCACGATCGCGGCGTCGACGTAGCCGAGGTCGAGCTCGGCGAATTGGCGGTCGATCTCGGCGACGCGCGCGACGCGCTCCTGGGGCAGCTCGGCGAGCAGGAAGTCCGCCTGGAGGAGACCGCGGTAGAAGAGCTCGCGCGCGGCGCGCCCGAGCCGGACGCCCAGCAGGTGGTCGACCTCGGGCACGACCGGCGCCGGCACCAGCAGCTCCCCGGGCTCGCCGGCGACGAGCTCGACCGCGGCGGTGTGCCAGAGGTCGCTGCGGTCGTAGTAGGCGTAGAGAATGCCGGTGTCGAGCAGCAGCGCCAAGTCAGCGCCCCGTGCCGAAGCCGGTTTCGCCCAAGACCTCCTCGGCGCGCGCGGCGGTGTCGCTCTCGCCGCTCGCGAACGCCCCCGCCCCCGGCGGCGGCCCCGGCCGCGACCGCACCAGGTAGTCGCGCACCGCCTCCCGGATCAGCTCCGCCATCGGCCGCTTGCGCCGCAGCGTCTCGGCCTTCAACAACGCCTCCAGCTCGGGCTCGAGGTAGATCGTGGTGCGCTTCATGCCGCCCAAGCTAACATATATGTCGACATAGTCGAGAATCCGATGGGCTCGGCCGGGTGCCCGAGCGTAGACTCGCCGCGAACTCCCCGGGAGGTGTGCCATGCGCCGTGCGCCGCTTTCGATCGTCGTCGTGATGTCGCTTGCCGTGGGTGGGGTGGGAGTCGCGAGCGGCGAGAACCTGCTGCGCAACGCGGAGTTCGACTCGGGGCTCTCGGGTTGGCAGGTGGACTATCCGCAGGTCCACTTCGCCGGGCCGGACGCCGGCTTCTCGCCCGGCTCGGGGTCGATGCAGATCGACCACGTCGGGCCGGTCGGCGCCGTCTACCGCGCGCGGCAGTGCGTGGCGGTCGAGCCGGGGGCGAGCTACGAGGCGGCGGCGAACGCCGCGCTGCTGGCGCCCGATCACCCGCGCTCGCGGCTCTTCCTCGCCCTCGAGTGGCACGCCGACGGCGCCTGCGCCGGCGCGCCGCTGGTCACCGAGCGGCTGGTCGAGACCGACGAGCGCTACTGGTTCTGGCTCCTGCTCACCGGCGAGCGCGTGGCGCCCGCGGGCGCCGCGGCGGTCGCCTTCACGCTCGGGCTCGAGAAGGTGGGCGCGGGCGACTGGCCGGTCTATGCGCTGTTCGATCGCGCCTACCTGGGCGCCGCCGCGTCGCCGCTCGACCACGCGGTGCTGGCCAACCGGATCACCAACGGCGACTTCGCCACCAACCTCGCCGGCTGGCAGTTCGACGACGACGTCGTCTTCTCGGGCGACGACGCCGACGGCAATCCGGCTTCCGGCTCGCTCGAGATCCGCAACGACGACGACTCGCCGATCGGCGACGAAGACGCCCGCCAGTGTTTCCCGATCCAACCCGGGAGCTACAACTTCTCGGCCCGCTTCAAGCTGGTCGGGACGACGCCGCCCGGCACCGCCAACGTCGAGCTGCGGCTCTACTCCGCGGCCGGTTGCCCCGACGGCGCGCAGATCGACAACCGCGTGCTCGCCACCGGCACGCTACGCAACGCCTGGGGGAGCGTGCAGGCGACGGGCGTCAACCTGCCGGCCAACGTCGCCTCGGCGCGGCTGAAGCTCGAGACGATCAAGACCGGCCCCGGCACCCTCGTCGGCCGCTACGACAACGTCGTCTTCGGCGACGCGGCCGGCGGCGGCGCTTGCGTTCCCTCGGCGACCACGCTCTGCCTGCGCGGCGGCCGCTTCCGGCTCACCGCCAGCTGGGTGACGGGACTCGGCACCGCGGGGCCCGGCTTCGCGGTGCCGCTGACCTCGGACACCGGCTATTTCTGGTTCTTCGATCCGGCGAACGTCGAGACGGTGATCAAGGTGCTCGACGCCTGTGGCCTGAATCAGCACTTTTGGGTCTACGCCGGCGGCATGACCGACCTCGGCATCACGCTGACGGTCGAGGACACCCAGACGCCGGCGACCGCGACCTACCAGAACCCGCTCGGGACGCCGTTCCAGACCATCACCGACGTCAACGCGTTGGCGGCCTGCCCCTGAGGAGCCCTGCTCTCAGCGCTGGCCGATCTTGATCACGATCCGGCTGCCGAGCGTCTCGAAACCGTCGAGCCGGCTGCGGTCGGAGCGCAGGTCGATGACGACGTGTTGCTCGTCGCCCTCCGGCCGCTCGTGCCAGCCGTTGCGGATGCCGATGACCGTCGCGGTGTCGAGCGCGAGCTGGCCGCGCCGGTAAGGGGTGCGCAGGCCGCGGAGACGGATCAGCACCCGCGGTTTGTCGCCGCCGATCTCCGAGTAGGAGTAGGAGCCGGGGGCCAAGTTGCCGTCCGCGGTCAGCGTGATCAGCGTGATGCCGGTCGCTTCGGTCCACTCGATGTCGGTGAGGGCGCGGGCGCGGGGGGCGCCCCCCTCGTCCGGGAGCGGCGGCGGCGGCGCTGGCGCCGTGGCGCGCGCGGCCGGCGTCGCGACGGCGGCTGCGGGCGGCTGGGCCTCGCTGTCGGCGACCTCGCTCGCCGCCGCATCCTCGGGCGGTTCGGTCGCGCCCGGGAGCGGCGCCGCGGGCGCGCTCTCGGCCGCCGTGGTGGCGCCGACCGTCTGGGCGAGCGTCCCCTCCGGCCCGGGGACCGCCGGCAGCGTCGGCCGCGGGGTGGGCGTCGGTGCCGGGGGCTCGGCGAGCGCGACGGGCGCGCTCTCGCCCCCCGGTGCGAGAACGTAGCGCCAGAGCGCCCAACCCCCGGCGGCGAGCGCGGCGACCAGGCCCACGGCGAGCCAAGCGCGGCCACCAGAGCTGGTGGACTTGGCGGCGGCGGCCCCCGCATACGGCGGGTCGTCCGCCAGCGCTTCGCGGACGATCCGCTCGATCCGCTGCTCCTCGGTTTCCGCGGGTGGCTCCGGCGTCTCGGGCGGGGCGAAGGAGAAGCTCGGGCGACGCTCCGACTCGGCGGGCGCGTCCGGCTCCGCCGCGGCGAGCGGCGGCATCGCCCGCTCGCTCGCCTCGGCGAGCGACCACGAGGTGGGGATGGAGCGCGGCGGCTCCAACGCGTCTGGCGCCTGGATCTCGATCAGGCTCCCTTCGAAGTCGACGGGGAGCGGCTCGAGCGCCGGCTCCAGGTGGAGCTCGGGCGTGTGGACGGCTGGCGGCCCCGGGGGAAGCGGCACCGGCGCCGGGGGGTCCGGCTCCGGCACCACCGCCACCTCCTCCTCGTTCTCGCGCTCCGCGGCCATGCCGACGAGCGAGGCCTCGAGGAACTCGAACATCGCTTCGGCCAGGTGCTGGCGGCTCTGCGGATCGAGCTGGGTGAACTGGATGCCGATGCCGGCCGGCCGCCCCGGTCCGTCGTAGCGCTCCCGAACCCACACCACCAGGCCGCCGCCCTGCACTGGCTTGCGCAGCTCGCCGAGCGTGAACTCGAAGACCAGCCGGGTGCCGACCGCGGGCGGATCGGGGTGCTTGACGAACATGCCGGTCGCCGAGACGTTGGCGGCGAAGCCGTTCTGGTAGGCGACCGTGCCTTCGAAGTGCAGCCGCACCACCGCGTCGAGCGGCATGCGGGTGGAGCGCTTGAACGGTCCCGCGGAGTCGAATTCGCTGGTCGGCATCGGGCGCGCGCGGCGTTACGCCGACATCTTCTCCCAGTCGGTCTCGTCCGCGTCGAGGGCGATCGAGAGGCACCCCGCGGCGCCGGCGAAGACGGGATCCTCGACCATCGCGACCTTGCCGCCGCCGAGCTCTTCGAGCGCCGCCTCGAGGCGGCCGGCGAGGCCGCGGATCTTGGCGCCCCGGCCGGCCAGTGTGACGTTGCGGCGGACGCGCTCCTGGTACTCCGGCTCGACCGCCGCGAGCAGGTCGTACATGGTCTCGGTGAAGGGCGGCAGCAGGCTCTCGCAGGCGATCCGCATCTCGTCGGTGATGTCGACCTGCGTGCTCTTGCCGTGGGCCGGAGCGTGCACCAGGACCTTGTCGGTGGGCTCGCCGACGAAGCCGTGCTGCTCCTTCCAGCCGCGCACCATGTGGATCGTGAACTGGATCTCGGGGTGGCGCTCGGCGATCAGTTTGGCCAGCAGCTCGTCGACCGAGTCGCCGGCCTTGGTCAGCGTCCGCTGATCCTCCTCGGTGGGATAGCGGCCCTTCATGACGCAGAAGTCGGTGGTGCCGGCGCCGACGTCGACGATCATGGTGTGGAGCAGCGCCTCGAGCCCGTAGGCGACCGCGAACGGCTCGGAGACGATGATCAGTCCGTCGACCATGCCGCGCATCACCTGGCGCAGCTGCTGCTTGTTGACCCGCAGCGTCTCGGCCGGCGCGCCGACCACCGCGCGCACCTTGACCTCCTTGCCGTTCGTGGCGACGCCGATCAGGTGGCCGAGGATCTCGCGCACGGCGGCGACGTCTTTCTCGGATCCCTCCTTGATCAGGCCCTGCTCGAGCGGCCGGTGCAGATCGAGCAGGGAGCGGTTCTCGAGCGCCTCGGCGCCGATCAGGACCTGCTTCTTGATCACCTTCTTCGCCACCATGTCGACCGGCCAGCCGACGAAGCTGTCGACCACGTGACGCTCGCCGGACGAAGTCGCGATGGCGCTCTGCGACGTGCCGAGATCGACCCCGACGGAGAGGACCTGCCCTTTGCCGCTCATCGAACCTCCCTCTCTCAGCCGCCCTTCCGGACGGACAGCGAGTATGACTGAATTCCCTCGGAAAGCGCGCGCGCCAGGCGCTCGCGGTAGTCACTCTGGGCGAGCAGCTGGGCCTCCTCGTCGTTCGAGAGGCAGGAGATCTCGGCCAGGATCGCCGGCATCTCGGTCTCGACCAGCACCAGGAAGGGCGCGGATTTGACGCCGCGGTCGACCACCTCGGGCGACAGCTCGCGGACGGAGCGCACCAGGCGGCGCTGCACCGCGGCGGCGAGCGCGCGCGACTGGTCCTGCCGGAAGTCGGAGTAGACGCTCTCGAGCAGCCGCTTGACGTCGGTCATCGAGTAGCCGGACTCCAGGTTCTCGGCCGAAGCGAGGCGGGTCACGAACGGATCGTCGGAAGGGCCCAGGAAGTAAGTCTCGATGCCGCGGTTGGCGCGGCCGTCCTGAAACCAGTTGACGTGGATCGAGACGAACAGGTCGGCGCCGCGTTCGTTGGCGATGCGCGCGCGGTCGCGCAGCACCACGCGCTCGTCGCGGTCGCGGGTCAGCACGGCGTCGAAGCCGGCGGTGCGGAGGTGCCCGGCCAGGCGGCGGGCGACGTCGAGGGTGATCTCCTTCTCGATCAGGCCGGTCGGGGTCTTCGTCCCCTGGTCGCCGCCGCCGTGGCCCGGATCGATGACGATGCGCTCGATGCGGACTGGAAAGACGGCGCCCGGAGTGCGCGGCGGTGGCGCCGCGGGGTCGGTGGCCGGTCCGGTGCTCGGCGGCTCGTCCGCGCGCACGGTCGGGGCGAGCGAGCCCGGGCTCGGCTCCGCGAAGGGCCCGAATCCCAGCCGGGGCGCCACCACCAGGGCGCCCGCGGCCGCCACCGCCAGCGCCGCGGCGGCGAGCAGCCAGGGGAAGGGGGCCCGCCGGTGGAGCCGGCCGGCCGGGCGGTTCTCGATCGCGCGCAGGTTGTCGTCGACCGCGCCGGTCAGCAGACGGCGCTTGAGACGGGAGTCGGCGCCCGAGATCCCTTCGAACATGAGCCCCTGATGCTAGCAGCCGGCGCGGCGAAGAAAATGGGGACAGGCACGCAATAGCTATTGCGTGCCTGTCCCCATTTTTCAGCGCTGTCCGCGTCCGGCGCGTCGGGCCGCCCCGCGGGGTGGGTGAGCCTCCCGCCCGTCGAGAGGTTGGGGAGCTTGTTCGCGAGTGGAACAATCTTTCGGTCGAGGTTAACTACATGGCCATATTGTCACGCAGACGCTTCCTGCAGGTGGGCTCGGTGGCCGGCGCCGGGGCGGCGCTGGCGGCGGCGCGCGGTCCGGCCTGGGACCGGTTCCTCGGGCCCGCGGCGGCGGGGGACCGAATCGAGACGGTGCCGACTTATTGCGACCTCTGCTTCTGGAAGTGCGGCGCCATCGCCACCAAGAAGAACGGCCGGCTGTGGAAGCTCGAGGGCAATCCCGAGGACCCGCTCTCGCGCGGGCGGCTCTGCCCGCGCGGCACCGGCGGCGTCGGCGCCCACTTCGACCCGGACCGGCTCACCGCCCCCCTGGTCCGCGGCAAGCGCCGCGGCGAGGAGGCCTGGGTCGAGGTGACCTGGGACGAGGCGCTCGAGCGGGTGGCCCAGGGGCTCGCCGCGATCGCCGCCGAGCACGGGCCGGAGGCGGTCGCCTTCTTCTCCCACGGCATCGGCGGCAACTTCCTCAAGCACACCTTCCGCGCCTTCGGCACGCCCAACTTCGTCGCGCCCTCGTACGCCCAGTGCCGCGGGCCGCGCGACATCGGCTTCCAGCTCACCTTCGGCGAGGAGGTGGGCACGCCGGAGCGGACCGACATCGCCAACGCCCGCTGCCTGGTGCTGATCGGCTCGCACCTGGGCGAGAACATGCACAACAGCCAGGTCCAGGAGTTCGCCGAGGCGATCGGCGCCGGGGCGAGCCTGATCGTGGTCGATCCGCGTCATTCGGTGGCGGCGAGCAAGGCGAAGCACTATCTGCCGATCAAGCCGGGGACCGATATCGCGCTGCTGCTCGCCTGGATGAACGTGCTGGTCGCCGAGGAGCTCTACGACCGCGAGCTGGTGGCGAGCCACGGCTTCGGCTTCGACGCCTTTCGCGCCGAGGTCGCGCCCTGGACGCCGGAGTGGGCCTACCCGATCACCACCATCGACCCGGCGACGATTCGCGAGACCGCGCGCGAGATGGCGCGGCACCGGCCGGCGACGCTCGTCCACCCCGGTCGTCACGTCACCTGGTACGGCGACGACGCCCAGCGCAGCCGCGCCGTGGCGCTGCTCGATGCGCTGCTCGGCTCGTGGGGACGCCGCGGCGGCTTCTACTACCCGTCGAGCGTGCCGGTGCCCAAGTACGGCGGCTACCCGGACTACCCGCGCGCCGCCCGCGGACCGGTCGACAACCCCGGCGGCCGCTACCCCTTCGCCGACCTGGGGCTGACCAACGGCATCCGCGAAGCGACGCTCACCGGCGAGCCCTATCCGATCAAGTCCTGGTTCGTCTACGCGACCAATCTGCTCCAGGCGATGCCCAATCAGGAGGAGACGATCCGGGCGATCCAGCGGCTCGACCTGCTGGTGGTGGTCGACACCCACCCGAGCGAGATCGCCGGCTGGGCCGACGTCGTGCTCCCCGAGTGCTCCTACCTCGAGCGCTACGACGACCTGAACACCGAGCCGTTCCGCGAGCCGTTCGTCTCGCTGCGCCAGCCGGTGGTCGAGCCCCCCACGGACCAGAAGCCGAACTGGTGGATCGCTCGCGAGCTGGCGGTGAAGCTCGGGCTCGAGCGCTATTACCCGTGGCGGGAAGTGGAGGAGTACCTCGAGGCGCGGCTCGCCGGCGCCGGCCTCTCGCTCGCCGAGATGAAGCGCCGCGGCGTCTTCCGCGGCGCGCCGGCGCCGCTCTACTTCGACGACGGCGTGCCGATGGAGTTCCCGACGCCGACCGGCAAGATCGAGTTCTGGTCGCCGCAGCTCGCGGCGGCGGGGTTCGACCCGGTGCCGCGCTTCCGTCCGCACGAGGAGCCGCCGCCGGGCTACTTCCGGCTGCTCTCGGGCCGCGCTCCCGTCCACACCTTCGCGCGCACGCAGACCAACCCGATCCTGGCCGAGGCGATGCCGGAGAACGAGGTCTGGGTCAACGCCGACGTGGCCCGCCGGCTAGGGCTCACCGCCGGCGCGCGCGTCCGTCTGCGCAACCAGGATGGGGTGGTCAGCGCGCCGGTGCCGGTCAAGGCGACCGAGCGCATCCGCACCGATTGCGTCTACATGGTCCACGGTTTCGGACACACCGCTCCGGGGCTCCGGCGCGCGCTCGGCAAGGGCGCCTCGGACGCGCAGCTGATGACCCGCTACGCCGTCGATCCGCTGATGGGGGCGACCGGCACCAACGTCAACTTCGTCACCTTCGAGGAGGCCTGAGCCGATGGCCCGCTTCGGCATGGTGATCGACACGTTGCGCTGCGTCGGCTGCATGGACTGCGTGGTGGCGTGCAAGACCGAGAACGAAGTCCCCGAGGGGTTCTGCCGCGACTGGATCACGACCGAGGTGCGCGGCAAGTTCCCGACGCTCACCACCGAGATCCGCAGCGAGCGCTGCAATCACTGCGACCGCCCACCCTGCGTCACCTGCTGCCCGACCGGCGCTTCCCACGTCGAGGACTTCGGCCGCCTGGTGCTGGTCGACCGGGAGCTGTGCATCGGCTGCAAGGCCTGCCTCGCCTCCTGCCCCTACGACGCCCGCTTCATCCACCCCGAGGGCTACGCCGACAAGTGCACCTTCTGCGTCCACCGGGTGCGCGAGGGGAAAGACCCCGCCTGCGTCGCCGTCTGCCCGACCCGCTGCATGCACTTCGGCGATCTCGACGACCCGCGGAGCGAGGTCGCGAAGCTGCTCGCCTCGCGCCGCCACCACGCGCTGCTGCCGGAGGCCGGCACCCGGCCGCGCATCCATTTCCTCACCTGAGCCATCGCACCGGATCCGACCATGCTCGAGCTCACGACGACGCGCGCCAACCCGATGGTCGACCCGAGTCTCCAGGTCTGGGGCTGGGAGATTCCGGTCTACCTCTTCCTCGGCGGCCTCGTCGCCGGGATGATGATCCTTTCTGGATACCTGCTCTTCTCGGGCCGCCACCAAGCCCACGGCAGCTCGACCGCGTTCGTTCCGGCCCTCTCCTTCGTCCTGCTGTCGCTCGGCATGGCGGCGCTCTTCCTCGACCTCGAGCACCGGGCCTTCGTCTGGCGCCTCTACACCACCTTCGAGCCCGCGTCGCCGATGTCCTGGGGCTCGTGGATCCTGATCCTGGTCTACCCGGCGCTGGCCGCCGCGTTGCTGGTGCGCCCGCCGGCGCCGCTCGTGCGTCGCAGCCCGCGCCTCGCCACGCTCTCCGGGCGCCTGCTCGATCGCCCGGGCTGGCCGCGCGCCGTCGGCGTCGCGAGCATCGTGCTCGGCGTCCTGCTCGGCATCTACACCGGCGTGTTGCTGTCCGCGCTCGGCGCGCGGCCGCTGTGGGCGAGCGGACTGCTCGGGCCGCTCTTCCTCGTCTCCGGCCTCTCGACCGCCGCGGCGCTCGTCCACCTGCTCGCCGGCGACCCGCAGGAACGGGTCCTCTTCGCGCGCGCCGACAACGTCTTCCTCGGCATCGAGCTGCTGCTGCTGGGGCTCTTCCTGGTCGGGCTCCTGTCGGCGACCGAGGTCCACGCGCGCGCGGCGCGGCTGCTGCTCGACGGCCCGTTCGGCGCCCTGTTCTGGGTCGGCGTGGTCGGGCTCGGGATCCTGATCCCGCTCGGGGTGCAGATCGCGGCGGTCCGCCACCGGGTCCAGCACACGCCGGTGGCGCCGCTGCTCGTGCTCGGCGGCGGCTTGCTCCTCCGCTACGTCTTCGTCGCCGCCGGCCAGCTCTCGCACTGGAGCCCGCCGTGAGCGCGCCGTCGCGGCGGCCCCGCTTCGACGCTCCGCAGTTCGTCGTGACCGGGCCCGGACGGGCCCGAGGAGGTTTGCGATGACGACACCCTCCGACGCCGCGCCCGCCGCCGTTCGGCGCGCGCCGGCGCCCTACATGAACCCCTATCTCGCCGGCATCGGCCTCGGCCTGGTGCTGCTCGCCTCCTACCTGGTAATGGGGCGCGGGTTGGGCGCCTCCGGCGCCTTCTCCTCGGCCTGCGCCGTGGCGGTCGGCGCGGTCGCTCCCGCGCACGCCGCGGGCAACCCGTTCTGGCAGGACTACCTGCAGGCGGGGGTTGGCCACCCGCTGAAGGAGTGGCTGGTCTTCGAGGTGCTGGGGGTCTTGGCCGGCGGCTTCCTCTCCGGCGTCCTGGCGCGGCGGGTGCGCGCCACGGTCGAGAAGGGGCCGCGGATCTCGACCGGCGGCCGCTTCGCGCTGGCGCTCGCCGGCGGCGCGCTGATGGGGATCGGCGCCAAGCTCGCCCGCGGCTGCACCAGCGGCCAGGCGCTCTCGGGCGGCGCGGTGCTGTCGGCCGGCAGCTGGGCCTTCATGCTGATGGTCTTCGCCGGCGCCTACGGTGCCGCCTGGTTCCTGCGGAGGCAGTGGCGATGAGCATGCCGCTCTACAAACTCGGCGCCTTCGGTGACGAAGCGTCGCTGGTCGTCGCTTTCCTGATCGGCATCGGCTTCGGGTTCTTTCTCGAGCAGGCGGGGTTCGGCTCGGCGAAGAAGCTGACCGACCAGTTCTATTTCCGCGACCTGGCGGTCTTCCGCGTCATGTTCACGGCCATCGTGACCGCGATGCTGGGTCTGTTCTGGCTCGGCTGGGCGGGAGTGGTCGACCTCTCGCTGGTCTACGTCTCGACCACCTACCTCGCGCCTCAGATCGTCGGCGGGCTGCTGCTCGGCGTCGGTTTCACCGTCGGCGGCTACTGCCCCGGCACCTCGGTGGTGGCGGTCGCGACCGGCAAGCTCGACGCGCTGTTCTTCCTCGGCGGGACCTTCCTCGGCATCCTGGCGATCGGCGTCGCCTGGCCGGCGGTCGAGGGCTTCGCGCATTCGACCGATCTCGGCCGTCTCACCCTGCCCGAAGTTCTCCACCTCCCCTTCGGCGCGGTGGTCTTCCTGGTGGTCCTGATGGCGCTCGGCGGCTTCTGGGGCGCCGGCGCGCTCGAGCGCCGCCTCGGCGGCAAGGGAGAGGAGGAGCCGTGAGCCGCGCCACCGATTGGCTCGCTCGCCGGACGCTCAACGAGCGCCTCGCCCTGCTGGCCGTCGCGCTCGGGCTGGGCGCGCTCGCGGTCGGCGATGTCGAGGCGCGGGGCAAAGTGACGCTCGACACCCGCGAGCTCGCCCGCATCGTCGAGGGGGAGGTCGATCACGTCACCCCCGAGGAGCTCGCCGACTGGATGATCGCCGGCCGCGCCGACTACCGCCTGGTCGACCTGCGGGCGGAAGAGGACTTCGCCGCCTATCACCTGCCCGGCGCCGAGCGGCGGGCGATCGCCGGCCTCGAGCAGGCCGGCCTCGGCCGCGACGAACGGATCATCCTCTACTCGGCGGAGGGGATCCACTCGGCGCAGGCCTGGATGCTGCTCAAGGCGCACCGCTACCCGGCGGTTTACATCCTGCTCGGCGGCCTCGCGGGGTGGCAAGAGCACGTGCTCTATCCACTCGAGCCGGCGCCGGACGCCCCGATCGCCGAGCGTGCCGCCTTCGCCCGCGCCGGCGAGATCGCCCGGCACTTCGGCGGCGCGCCGCGCCCCTGGAGCGACTCCGGGAGCGCCCCGGCCGCCCTGGCGCCGCCGCGACCGACATCGCCGGCGGTCGCCGCGCCGGTGGCGCCGCCGACCGGAGCCAAGCCAGGCGCGAAGCGCAAGAAGGAAGGTTGTTGACGAGGATCGGTTCGATTTTCCGCGACGGCGCGGCCGGGCGCCTACCCGGCCGGCCGCCGCTTCGAGGAGGAGAGATGAGACAGCGACTCGCCGTTGCGATCCTGGCGCTCGCGCTGGCCCCGGCCGGCGCCGCGCTGGCGACGAACGGCCTCTACCTGACCGGCTACGGCGCGGAGGTCCTGGGCCGCGCCGGCGCCAACATCGCGGTTTCCGACCGCACGCTCGGCCTGAACAGCAATCCGGCCGGCATCGCCCAGCTCCAGGGCGACCACTTCACCGCCAGCCTCGCCCTGATGGCGCCGTCGCTCGAGTTCGAGAACATGGTCAACGCCGCCACCGACTCGAAGGACCGCTACTTCCCGCTGCCCGCCTTCGCCTGGGTCCGCGCGGGCAAGGAGACGCCCTGGGCCTACGGTGTCGGCTTCGTCGCGCAGGGCGGCATGGGCGCCACCTTCGAAGATCTGAACACCTTCTTCGGCACGCGCGATCAGACCTACACGCAGGTGCGCTTCGCCACGCTGTCGCCGACGCTCGCCTATTCCTTCGGCGAAGACGCCGCGATCGGCGCGACGCTCAACATCGGCTACGCCGACGCCGCCTTCCGCTTCTTCCCGAGCACCTCCTTCTTCAACGCCCAGGCGCCGGAGTGGAGCTTCTTCGGGCCGAAAATGGAGGAGGCCGCCGGCATGCAGTACAGCCTGCGACTCGGCTGGTGGTGGCGGCCCGATCCGAAGTGGACGGTGGGGGCGATCTACTCGACCAAGACGGAGTCGACTTTCGACGGCGGCACGCTGCAGGTGAATTTCGAGGATCACCCCTTCCTCGGCCGGAAGGTCCGTTACGACGCCGAGATGGACGGCTTCACCTTCGCCGCGCAGGCGGGGGTCGGCACCGCCGTGCGGCTGAGCGACGACTGGCTCGTCGCCCTCGACGTCAAGCGCTACTTCTGGGACGACGCCATCGACACCATCGAAGTGCGCGGCACCAACCCGTCGGTGGCCGGCGCGCCGCCCGAGATCCTGCTGCCGTTCGTCTTCGACTGGCGGGACCAGTGGGTGGTGGCGCTCGGCACCGAGTACCGGGTGAGCGACCGCCTGACGCTGCGGGCCGGCTACAACTGGGGCGAGAGCCCGGTGCCGGACGCGACGCTGACGCCGCTCTTCCCGGCGACGGTGGAGCACCACCTGTCGATCGGCGCCGGCATCACGCGCGGCGCAGTGACCTACGAGGTCGCGCTCGAGCACGCCTTCGCGGCGTCGCAGACCAACGACAACCCGGATCCGAGGGTCAACCCCTTCGGGCCCGGCGCGCGGGTGGATCACAGCCAGTGGACGCTCGCTTTCGGCGTCTCCTGGGCCAGGGCCAGAAAATGACGCCGCGCAAGCTCGCGGCGAGGGAGAGATCATGAAGAGAGCACACGTCGTTGCCGCCGCGGCCCTGGCCGCCTGCGCGGCGCTGTTCGCGGCCACGGTCGCCTCGGGCACCGAGAAGATGGCGAAATCGGAGCGGCTCGAGTGCGGCGCCTGTCACGACAAGCCGGGCAGCAAGCTGCTGACCGACCGGGGCAAGTACTACGAGACGATGGGCACGGTCGAGGGTTTCGACGAGCTCGCCGCCACCTTCGGCCGCTGCACCAGCTGCCACGTCAAGAAACCGGGCTCGCTCAAGCTCACCGCCAAGGGCAAGCAGTTCCAGGAGCTCGCCGGCGACATGCAGGGCCTCGCCGACTGGATGTCCGCCCACCATCCGCTGGCGCCGGTGGCGCCAGCGGCGCCGGCGGAGCCCGTGGAGCCGCCGCGGAAACAGGAGCCGAACGAGGAGTAAGCGCGCTCCGAGATCCGCCGGCCGCTGCACCGGTCCGCCCAGATCGGCTAAGGAAGAAGAGACCAGCGAATGGTGGGACGAGCGAGGGGCGGGGGCGGTCGGCGTGCGGGGCGCGTCCCCCGCCGGCGCGAAGCTGTCAGCGAGGGGTCAGAGAGTGGATTGCTCGGGGAGGATGCAATCGGTCAAGGCAGCAGCTCGATCCAATCGAACGACGCGGCTCGTGCGCCCGGTTGCAGCTGTGGGAACTCGACGCCTTCGAAGTGCAGATCCAGGCTGCTCCACTCGGACGGGGTGGAGCTCACGGCGATCGGAATCTCGATTTCGTTCCAGCCGGGATCGAGTGGGCGCTGGAAGATGGCCTCGCGATACCTGAAAGCGGTCATTCGGAGGCCGCTTCGTTGAGTCCACAGTCGAGTCCTGATCGAGCGCGCGCCGGGCGGTAGCTGGAGAGTCGACCAGGCGGCCGTCGCCCAGCGGAAGGTCGTTTCGCGATCCACAGTTCGCTCGGGTGAGAGCCATCCCGCCCCCAGGTAGCGGTCCTCCTTGCCGTCCATCTCGAGCCTAGCGGGGAGACGAGGACGCGAGGGCTCCGCCGCGCTGAAAGGTCCAGGGCGCTCGGCGCCACGCAGCAGCCAGTCCCCGCCGGGGCTGCAGCTCCAGGGCCGCTCGCCGAGCGCCGCCGCGTCGACCGGCAGGACGGCGAGTCGAGCTGCCGTGCGCGGGTAGGTGCGACGAACCGGCGTCGCGGCGAAGATCGTGGCGAGCCACTCTGGCTCCGGGCTCGATGCCGCGACCACCACCCCGCAGCTTGAAGTGCGCGCGAGTGCCAGCGCTTCTTCCCAGATCGGAACAGCTCGCACGCGTGGCGAGATCGAGGCTTCCTCGCCGCCCTCGAGCCGAGCGACGTAGTAGCCGAGAGAGATCCGGGTCCACTCGTTGCCGACCAGGATCCACTCGCCGCCGGGGCTGGCGGCTACCGCGTCCGCCGCGACCGACCACCAGTCGGGGCGCCCCGCGTTCCAGTAGCGTACGAGCCCACTCACCTGAGCCAGGGCGAGGAGCGCGACGACGCTGAAGGTGCCGGTCCAGCGCCAGCGCGTGAGCCATTCCAACTGGACCCGTCTCGCCAGGGCGGTGCCGACGCGTACGGCGCCGAGAGCGGCCAAGGCGAGCAGAAAGGGGAGCCCGATCAGATCGTAGCGGGCGTTCGACCAGTGATCCGAAAGCAACAGCAGGCACTCGGCACCGAGCGTTCCGCCCAGAGCGCCCGTGAGCAGCACCCAACCCTGGAGAGTCCTCGCGGCCTCGAGGGCGCCGGTGGCGACCAGAGCGAGAGCGAGCAGCGCGCCGACCTGAAGCGCCTCGCCCTCGACTCCGCCGGTGGTCAGGAACTGCCAGCGACGGGCGACGAGATCCAAGGTCCAGGTGCTCGCTTCTAGCTCGTGCGTTTTGGTGGCGGCCGAGGTTGCGACGGCGGCCCACGGCAGAGTCAACGCGAAACCCCCGAGTACGCCTGGAGCGAGAACTGCCCACCGACGAGCGGGTGGCGCCGCCCTCAGGCTCCACCAGGCCATGAGGAGCAAGGCGGGAATCGCGGTGAGACCCAGATAGAGGCTCCAGGCCACTCCGCCCAGCGCCAGCGCAAGAGCGGCGGCCGCCACGCGCGCGCGCTGCCGGCCGAGCCGGTCGGAGACCCACAGCGCAATGGCCACTGCCAGCAGGCCGAGAGCGTAGGGGCGGAGCTCCTGCGAGTAGCGGACGTGGATCGGCGACAGTGCGAGCAGCACGCCCGTGACGAAACCCGACCCGCGGCCGAACCTGCGCCCGACCCAGGCTGCGAATAGCGCGACCGACGCGCTCCCGAGAGCGATCGGGAGCAGCCTTCGAGCCGGCTCGGAACGGGTCAGTACCAGGCCGGCATGGTCCAGGAGACCCCAGAGCGGTGGGTGAACCTGATCGGCGCGGAGCGCCGCCCAAGAGCTGGACCAGGAAGATGCGACCTGGAGCGTTCCGAGGATCTCGTCGAGCCAGAGGGAGGCGTGGCCGAGGCCGACCAGGCGCAGTGCGAGCGCCAAGAAGAAGACGACCCCGATATCGATCGGGGCCGTCTTTGGACGTTGCAGCGGAAGCGCGGCCACTCCGGCGGGAGGTTCGCGGACGACGCGCACGCGCCGGCGGCCCGGCTCAGCCCGTGGGGCGGATCTTCTCGAAGGCGGCGGCCAGGGCGCCCATGCCGGTCGCCTTGCGGGTCTGCTTGACGTAGGTCTGGTAGTCGGAGCGCGAGCCTTCGAGGGTCTTGCCCTCGAGGGTGAGCGAGATGCGGCGGCGGCGGGTGTCGATCTGGGCGATCTGCACCTTGACCTTCTTGCCCACCGAGTAGAGCCGGTTGACGTTGGCGCCGCGCGGCAGGCCGAGCTCCGAGCCGGGAAGCAGGCCGGTGAGCCCGGGCTCGAGCGTCACGAAGACGCCGAAGCGCTCCGACTTCTCGACCGTCCCTTCGTGGATCGAGCCCTCCTCGTAGCGGCGCTCCGCGCCCTGCCAGGGGTCGCCCGACGGCGTCTCGCGCAGCGACAGCGAGATCCGGTGGCGCTTCGAGTCGACCTCGCGCACGAAGCCCTCGATCACCTCTCCGGCGGCGAGGCGCGCGTCGTCGGCGTGCATGCCGGGCAGCAGCTGCGAGGTGTGCAGCAGCCCCTCGATCCCCGGCTCGAGCTCGATGAACCAGCCGAACTCGCTCTTGCGCAGGATCTTGCCCGAGAACTTGCCGGCGGCGGGATACCGCTCGGCGACGCCGCTCCAGGGATCCGGCTCGAGCGCCTTGAGCGAGAGCGAGATCCGGTCGCCGCCGGAGGCGAGCTTGAGCACCTTCGCCTCGACCTCCTGGCCGAGCGTGAGCGCGTCGGCCGGCTTGGCGACCCGCGCGTGGCGGATCTCCGAGACGTGGACCAGACCCTCGACCCCGCCGAGATCGATGAAGGCGCCGAAATCGGTCAGCGAAACCACCTTGCCTTGGATCACCTGGCCGACCTGGATCGAGCGCCGCAGCTCCTCGGCGTGATGCTTGCGCTCCTCGCGCAGCATCGCGGCGCGCGACAGCACCAGGCGGTGCCCCTTCTCCTCGACGCGCAACACGCGGAAGGCGTAGTTCTGGTCGAGATAGGCGGCGGGCTCCTTCGGGTGCCCGAGCTCCATCGACGAGCGCGGGCAGAAGCCGGTCACCCCGTCGACCGCGACGTGGAAGCCGCCCTGGTTCCAGCCGATCACCGTCCCCTCGACCGGATGGCCGGCCTCGAGCGCGATCCGCACCTTCTCGCTGTGGATGCCCGCCAGGTCCTCGGGCGTCGGCGGCACGACCTCGTCCACCTTGCCCCCGCGGCGCGGCTTGCCGCGCCGGCTCTTGCGCGCCTTGGCCGGCTTGGCGCCCGTCTCGCCGGTGGTCTCGCCCGCGGCCGCGGCGACCTCCTGGTCCGGCGCGGCGACCTCGACGGCGTCCGTGGCCCCAGTGGCGCTGTCGGCTGCCGGAGCTTCGGCGGATGCCGACGACTCGGCGGGCGTCACCGCCGCCGCGTCGGCGGCGGCTGCGTCGGGCAGATCGGTCCGCCTCACCGCCTCCTCCTCGGGCGCGGCTTCGACGGCGACAGGGGGATTCTCGATCTCGGACATTGCGGACTCCAGCGGAGCTTGGCTCGGGTCGAACCGACGAGGGCCGCGGCGGGCGCCGGGCGGCCAGCCCGCCGAGGATACCTTAGAAGCGCTCGCGAACCCAAGCTCCGCGCCCGGCCTCAGCGCCCGGCCGCGCCATGTCGATCCTCAGCTCGCGCCGCGGCGCTCGCCGGCGGGTGGAGCCCGGAGTGGGTCTCCACCGCGTGGACGGCGCGCCAACGCCAGAGGCCGTCGGCGGGCGCGGCGAGATCGATCCGCCGCCGCGCCGGCTCGCCCGCGCGGGCTCCCGGCTCTTCGAGCAGCACCGAGAGCGTGCCGCCGGCGGCCGCGTCCGGCGTCAGCGCGCAGCCGGTCCACAGAGTGAAGCCGGCAGGGGCCACCGGATCGGGCCGGCGTTCGAACGGCACCGGCAGCGAGCGCAGCGGGCCGTTGCCGCCGCGCCAGCGCAGCGCGCCGAGCCGGGGCGCCGCGCTGTCGTCGCGCAAGGCCACCGCGGCGCAGACCTCGCCCCCTTCGGCACTGCGGAAGGTGACGCCGACGGCGCCCAGCGCTTCGACGTCGGCGCGGATATCGGCTGGCAGCAGGGCGGGCTGCGCCCCGCCACCGCCCCCTTCCGGCTCGAGCCCGAGCGGCAGGGTGATGGCGAGGGCACGCAGGAACCGGCGCGGCGAGCGGCGGGTCATGATCGGAGCCTCACCCGGACTATCAATCAGATACGTCGGAATGCAAGTTTGGTTCCGCGGCGAGCGGTTCGGAGCGGCTAGGATGGGGTGGAATGCCCCGCCTGGCCGCCTTCGTCTCCCCGCACGGCTTCGGTCACGCCGCGCGCACCTCGGCGGTCCTGGAGGCGCTCGCGGCGGGGGTTCCGGGGCTCGAGCTCGAGCTCTGGACCACGGTGCCGCGCTGGTTCTTCGCCGAGTCGCTCGCCGTGCCGTTCACCTACCGGGAGCTCGCCTGCGACATCGGGCTGGTGCAGAGGAGCCCGGTCGAGGAGGATCTGCCGGCGTCGGTGGCGGCGTTGGAGCGGTGGTGGGAGGCCCAGGAGAAGCTCCATCTAGGAGAAGTCGCCGAGGCGCTCGTGGCAAGGCCGACCGATCTGGTGGTGTGCGACATCGCGCCGGTCGGCCTGCTGGTGGCGCGGGAGGCGGGGGTGCCGTCCGTTTTGATGGAGAGCTTCACGTGGGATTGGATCTACCAGCCACTGGTGACGGCGGAACCGGGATTGGCGCCCTGGGTCGAGCGGCTAGGCGCCTGGTTCTCGCTCGCCGGTCTCCACCTCCAGCTCGAGCCGGTCTGCCGGCCGGTGGCCGGGGCGGTGCGGATCCCACCGGTGGCGCGGCGCCCGCGGTCGCGGGCGGCCGAGGTGCGGGAGCGGCTGGGCGTCGCCGCGGGAGGCAAGCTGGTCCTGGTCTCGCTGGGCGGCGTCGCGCACCGGCTGGAGCGGCTGGCGCGGCTCCGGCAGCTGGAGGAGCACGTCTTCGTGCTGCCGGGCGCGGCGGCGGCGGAGCGGTGGGAGGGGAACCTCCGGCTGCTGCCGCACCACTCGCCGGTCCACCATCCCGATCTCGTCGCCGCCGCCGATCTGCTGGTCGGCAAGCTCGGTTATTCGACCGCCGCCGAAGCGGTGGCGGCCGGCACTCCGGCGCTCTACGTCCCGCGCCCCGGCTTCCGCGAGTCGGCGGTGCTCGAGCGCTGGCTCGCCGCGCGGCTGCCGTCGGCGCCGATCGATTTCGCCGAGCTCGAGTCGGGAGCCTGGGTGGAGCGGATGGAGCCGCTGCTCGCCACGCCCCGGCCCGCCCCCCGGCCCAGTACCGGCGCGCTCGCCGCCGCGCGCGCTATTTCACGTTTCGCTGGCTGGAACTTCGTGCCGAGCGAGTGATCGCGGCGGCGGGTCAGCGGGACCGCTGGTCGAGCGCCAGCTCGTCGAGGGCGTCGCGTCGCAGGCGGTGGAGCTGAGGCTTGAGCTCGGAGCGCAGCCGGGACGCCGCCTCCAGGTAGCGCTCCTCGTCGAGGCCCTTGAGCAGGGCGACGGCATCGGCGAGGTCCTGATGCCTGCCCGCGGTGAGCTTCAGCTCGAACAGCCCCGGGAGGTCGACCACGTCGGGCTCGCGCGCGCTGCGGCCGAGCTCGAGGGGTGACGGACAGGGCGGCGCGCCGGGCCGCGGTCGCGCCTCGCCGGCGAACAGCAGATCGACGTCGACCCCGCTCGACAGGTGCCGGAGCCGGTTCGCGGCGGGGCGCTCGAAGCCGTGCCGGGCGAGCAGGGGCGCGAGCCGCTCGACGTCCTGGCGCGCCAGGAGCAGATCGAGATCGCGCGTCGAGCGGACATAGCCGTGGTGCAGGACAGCGACGCCGCCGACCAGCACGTGCGGCACTTCGGCCTCGGCGAGGAGCCGTCGCAAGGCCACGAGACCCTGGTCGACGAGGGGCAGATCCGGTCGCATCGCGCGCGCGAACGCGGTCGCCCCGGCGAGCGCCACCGCGGTCGATTCCATGGCGGCAGTATAGGCCACCGCAAGCCACCACGCGCCTCGCAATCGGCTGCGTCGACGCCGTGGTCTCGGCGACCGCGGAACGCTAGAGGGGCGGCGCGAGGTGCTGTCGCCGGCTGATAGCATCCTGCCTCGCGATGCCGAAGCGGACGGACTTGAAGTCGATCCTGGTCCTGGGCTCGGGGCCGATCGTCATCGGGCAGGCCTGCGAGTTCGACTATTCGGGGACCCAGGCCTGCCGGGCGCTGCGGCGGGAAGGGTACCGGGTGATCCTGGTCAACTCCAACCCGGCGACGATCATGACCGACCCGGAGCTGGCCGACGCGACCTACGTCGAGCCCCTCACCGCCGAAGTCGTCGAGAGGATCCTCGACAAGGAGCGGCCGGACGCCATCCTGCCCACGGTCGGCGGGCAGACCGGCATCAACCTCGCCCTGGCGCTGCACGAATCGGGCGCGCTGGCGCGCCATGGCGTCGAGCTCCTGGGCGCCGGCATCGAGGCCCTGCGCGTCGGCGAGGACCGCGAGCTGTTCAAGGAGGCGATGGAGGAGATCGGCCTCCGGGTCTGCCGCAGCGGCTACGCCGCCAACCTCGACGAGGCGCGCGAGATCGCCGCGCTGATCGGCTACCCGGCCATCGTGCGGCCGAGCTTCACCCTCGGCGGCGAGGGCGGCGGTACCTGCTACAACCGCGACGAGCTCGAGGAGATCGCCGCCTCGGCGCTCGCCGCGAGCCCCGTCCACAAGGTGCTGATCGAGGAATCGGTGCTGGGCTGGAAGGAGTTCGAGCTCGAGGTGATCCGCGACCAGCGCGACAACGCCATCGTCGTCTGCTCGGTGGAGAACGTCGACGCCATGGGGGTCCACACCGGCGACTCGATCACCGTGGCGCCGCAGCAGACCCTCTCCGACCGCGAGTACCAGGCGATGCGCGACGACGCCTTCAAGGTCATCCGCCGCGTCGGCGTCGCCACCGGCGGCTCGAACATCCAGTTCGCGGTCGATCCGCGCAACGGCGATCGCATCGTCATCGAGATGAACCCGCGCGTGTCGCGCAGCTCGGCGCTCGCCTCGAAGGCCACCGGCTTCCCGATCGCCAAGATCGCGGCGCTGCTCGCCGTCGGCTACACGCTCGACGAGATCCCGAACGACATTACCGGCAAGACCTACGCCGCCTTCGAGCCGACCCTCGACTACACGGTGGTCAAGATCCCGCGCTGGGCGTTCGAGAAGTTCCCGGGCGCCGCGCCGACGCTCGGCACCGCGATGAAGTCGGTGGGCGAGGTGATGGCGATCGGGGCGACTTTCCGCGAGGCGCTGTCGAAGGCGCTCTCCTCGCTCGAGCTCGACGGCACGCTGGCCAGCCGCGAGGAGCGGATGAGCGATCCGGTGAAGCTCAAGCAGCGGCTGTCGGTGCCGAACTGGGAGCGGCTGTTCGCCATCTTCGCGGCGCTGCGCCAGGGCTGGACGGCGACCGAAGTGGCGCGCCTGACCCACGTCGATCCCTGGTTCCTGCGCGAGATCTCGGCCCTGGTCGAGCTCGAGACCGAGCTCGCCTGCTGGACGCTCGACTCGGTGCCCGACCGGCTGCTGCGGCGCGCCAAGCAGGACGGCCTCGCCGACCTGCGCCTCGCGCACCTGCTGCAGGCGAGCCCGGCCGAGATCGCCGCCCACCGTCGCGGGCGCGGCATCCGCCGCGTGTTCAAGCGGGTCGACACCTGCGCCGCCGAGTTCGAGGCCCGGACCCCCTACCTCTACTCGACCTTCGGCCTCGAGGACGAGGCCGAGCCGACCGACCGGCGCAAGGTGATGATCCTCGGCTCCGGCCCCAACCGGATCGGCCAGGGGATCGAGTTCGACTACTGCTGCGTCCACGCCGCCTTCTCGCTCTCGGCGCTCGGCTTCGAGACCATCATGGTCAACTGCAACCCGGAGACGGTGTCGACCGACTACGACACCGCCGACCGGCTCTACTTCGAGCCGCTGACGCTCGAGCACGTGTTGGCGATCTACGACCGCGAGCGGCCGGAGGGGGTGATCGTCCAGCTCGGCGGCCAGACGCCGCTCAAGCTGGCGCGCGGCCTGGAGGCGGCCGGGGTGCCGATCTGGGGCACCTCGCCGGACGCCATCGACCTCGCCGAAGACAGGCGGCGCTTCGGCGCGCTGCTCGCCGCGCAGGGGATCCGCCAACCCGAGCACGGCACGGCGACCACGCTCGACGAGGCGATCGCGGTGGCGCGCGGCCTCGGCTACCCGGTGCTGGTGCGGCCGAGCTACGTCCTGGGCGGCCGGGCGATGGCGATCTGCCACGACGAGGAGTCGCTGGCCGGCTTCATGGCGCGCGCGGCGGAGGTCTCCGACGGCCACCCGGTGCTGCTCGATCGCTTCCTCGAGGACGCCGTCGAGTTCGACCTCGACCTGATCGCCGACGGCGAGCGGGCGGTGGTCGGCGGCATCCTGCAGCACATCGAAGAGGCGGGGATCCACTCCGGCGATTCGGCGGCGGTGCTGCCGCCGCACACCGCGACGCCGGCCGAGCTCGACGAAATGCGCGACGTCGCGCGCCGGCTGGCGCTCGAGCTGGGCGTGCGCGGCCTGATGAACGTCCAGTTCGCGCGCCACCGCGGCGAGCTCTACGTGCTGGAGGTCAACCCGCGAGCCTCGCGCACGGTGCCGTTCATCGCCAAGGCGGTCGGGGTGCCGCTGGTCGGCCTGGCCTGCCGGGTGATGGCGGGGGAGCGGCTGGCCGACGTCGGCCTGGTCGAGGAGCCGCCGGTGCCGGCGGTCTTCGTCAAGGCGCCGGTCTTCCCGTTCAAGCGCTTCCCGGGGGTCGATCCGCTGCTCGGGCCGGAGATGAAGTCGACCGGCGAGGTGATGGGTGTCGACTCCCAGTTCGGCTGGGCGTTCGCCAAGGCCGCGGTCGCCGCCGGCAACTCGCTGCCGCTCGAGGGGACCGCGTTCCTCTCGGTCCACGACCGCGAGAAGCCGCGACTGCTGCCGGCCGCCGCCAAGCTCGCCGAGCTCGGTTTCGAGCTGGTGGCGACGCGCGGCACCGCCGCCTTTCTCGCCGCGCGCGGCTTCGCCGTGCGGCCGATCCTGAAGGTCCACGAGGGGCGGCCGAACGTCGTCGACGCGATGATCAACGGCGAGATCCAGCTGGTCATCAATACGCCGGTCGGGCGGGCGCCGGCGATCGACGACGCCTACATCCGCCGCACGGCGATCAAGTACGGCATCCCCTGCGTCACCACCCTGACCGGCGCCGCGGCGACGGTCGAGGCGATCGCTTCGCTGCGCGACCGGACGCTCACCGTCCGCTCGCTCCAGGAGCTGGCGCGCGTCGGCGCCGCCGCGGCCGCACCGGCGTGAGCGAAGTCGTCGCCTACACCGACGGCGCCTGCAGCGGCAACCCGGGCCCCGGCGGCTATGGGGTGGTGCTGCTCTGGAACGGCCACCGCCGCGAGCTCAGCCGCGGCTTCCGCCGCACCACGAACAACCGGATGGAGATCCGCGCCGTGATCGCGGCGCTCGAGAGCCTGAAGCGGCCGAGCCGGGTGACGCTCTGGAGCGACTCGCAGTACGTCGTCCACGCGATCGAGAAGGGGTGGCTGCGCTCCTGGCAGCGCAACGGCTGGCGCAAGGCCGACAAGCGGCCCGCCGCCAACGTCGATCTCTGGCGAGCGCTGCTGCCGCTGCTCGAAACCCACCAGGTCCGCTTCCGGTGGACGCGCGGACACTCCGGCGACCCCGAGAACGAGCGCGCCGACGAGCTCGCGGTCGCCGCCTTCGCCGACGGCGAGCTGGCCGAGGACGAGGGCTTCGCGGGCTGAGCCGGGGCGAGCGGGGGCGACGACGGGGAACACGATGCGTTGGCGATGGCTCTCGATCTGGATGCTCGCGCTGGTGGTGACGCTCGCCGCGGCGTGGTGGCAGCGCCGCTCCGGACCGAGTCACCCGGCGCGCGGGGCGGTCGAGCTCGCCGGCGAGCGGATCGAGTACCGGCTGCCGCGCTCCCAGGTCACCGGCAGCGGCCAACCGGTCGGCGTCCGCGTGCCGGCGCCGGAGGCGACCGGCGAGATCGTCTGGCGGCGATATCCGACCCGCGACGAGTGGATCGTCGAGCCGCTCGTGCGCGCCGGCGACCGGCTGGGCGCCGAGCTGCCGTCGCAGCCGCCGGCGGGCAAGCTCGAGTACCAGGTCCGGCTGAGGCATGGACCGACCGAGGTCCTGCTGCCACCGACGCCGACGGTGACCCGCTTCCGCGGCGCCGTGCCGGCTGGTGTGCTCGTCCCGCACATCGCCGCGATGTTCCTCGGCCTGCTGTGCGGCAACGCGGCGGCGCTGGCGGCGGCCACCGGCGAGCCGGCAGCGAAGCGGCTGGCGCGCGCGACGCTCGGCCTGCTGACGGTAGGGGGCCTGGCGCTCGGGCCGCTGGTCCAGAAGTACGCCTTCGACGCCTACTGGACCGGTTTCCCGTTCGGCCACGACCTGACCGACAACAAGACCGCCATCGCCGTCCTCGCCTGGGCACTGGCGCTGCTCGCCAGCCGCCGCGGCCGCCCCGGACGCGCGGCGATCGTCGCCGCGGCGCTCCTCACCCTCGTCGTCTTCGCGCTCCCCCACAGCCTCTTCGGCTCCGAGCTGCGGTGGGAGGACGCGGGTCCCGCCGCGCGCTAGCATCGCGTTGGTCCCGGCGGTGGTGGGGCGGGGAGGCGGCGATGAGTGGAGTCCGCGTCGAGAGAGACAGCCTGGGGGAGATCGAGGTCCCCGCCACCGCTTATTGGGGGGCGCAGACCGAGCGGGCGCGGCGGAACTTCCCGGTCTCGGGGCGGCGATTCCCGCGCCGGTTCCTGGGCGCCCTGGGGCGGATCAAGGCGGAGTGCGCGGCGGTCAACGCGGAGCTCGGGCGACTCGACCCGACGCTCGCGGCGGCGATCCGCGAGGCGGCGCTCGAGGTGGCGGCGGGCGGGCTCGACGAGCAGTTCCCGCTCGACATCTTCCAGACCGGCTCCGGCACTTCGACGAACATGAACGCCAACGAGGTGATCGCCAACCGGGCGATCGAGCGCTTGGGCGGCGTCGTCGGCTCGAAGCGGCCGGTTCATCCGAACGACCACGTCAACGCCGGACAGTCCTCGAACGACGTCATCCCGACCGCCATCCACGTCGCCGCCTTCGGCGCCCTCGAGGAGGAGCTGGCGCCGGCGTTGCGGCGCCTCCAGGCCGCCCTCGCGGCGCGCGCGGCGGCCTTCGACGACGTGGTGAAGATCGGGCGCACCCACTTGCAGGACGCGGTGCCGATTCGCCTCGGGCAGGTCTTCGGCGGCTATGCGCAGCAGATCGAGAACGGCCTCGAGCGGCTCGCCGGGACGCGCGTCCGGCTGGCCGAGCTGGCGCTCGGGGGCACCGCCGTCGGCACCGGCTTGAACGCGCCGCCCGGCTTCGCCGACCGCGTCATCGCGCGCTTGGCCGCGGCGACCGGCCACCCCTTCGTGCCGGCCCGCAACCGGTTCGAGGCGCTAGCGGCGAAGGACGCGGCGGTCGAGGTTTCGGGCGCGCTCTCGACCGTCGCCGTCTCGATCACCAAGATCGCCAACGACCTGCGCTGGATGGCCTCGGGGCCGCGCTGCGGCCTGGGCGAGATCACGCTCCCCTCACTCCAGCCGGGCAGCTCGATCATGCCGGGCAAGGTGAACCCGGTGATTCCGGAGATGGCGCTCATGGTCGCCACCAAGGTGGCGGGCAATCACACGACGATCACGCTGGCCGGGATGTCGGGCAGCTTCGAGCTCAACGTCATGATGCCGCTCGTCGCCCACGACCTGCTGGAGTCGATCGAGATCCTGGCGGCGGCGAGCCGGCTGCTCGCCGAGCGCTGCGTCGAGGGGCTCCAGGCGAACCGCGAGCGCTGTGCCGAGCTGGTCGAGCTGTCGCTCGCCATGGTCACCGCGCTGGTGCCGCGCCTCGGCTACGACGCCGCCGCGGCGATCGCCCAGGAGGCGGTCGCGACCGGCAAGACCGTCCGCCAGCTCTGCCTCGAGCGGGAGGTGCTGCCGGCGGCCGAGCTGGCCGCCCTGCTCGACGCCCGCGCGCAGACCGAGCCCGGCGGAGGGGGGGAGTCGTGACCCGCCGGCGGGGGCCGCTCGAACGCTCGGCCAGATGATATAGACTTCTCATTAGTGAGCGCGCTCTCGCCCCGCCGCCGGCTCGACCGGGGACTCGTCGGCCTGCTGACGCTGGCCTGCTTCCTCCCCGGCCTGCTCGCAACCCACGCGGACGCCGACCGCTCGGGGCACCACGAGGCCGTGATCCACCTGGTCGAGTCGGCCGCCGTCCACCACGGCGACGAGGCTCACTTCGAAGCGACCGCCGGCCTCCACGCCGAGCAGTGCGGCGCCTGCCTCGCCGCGGCGCGCAAGGTCGCCGCCGGCACGCCGCAACTGCTCGCGACCGCCGTCGTCACCGCCTCCCCGGTCGAAGCCGCCGCCGCCGAGCGCTCGCCGCGTCCGGCCGCGGTCGCGATCGCTCCGGGTCGCGCCCCGCCCACCGCCTGATTCCCTCCCGCGCCGCGGTAGCGGCCCGTCCGTTCGGCGCGTGGCCGGGCGGAGCGTTCTCCACCCGCGCGCCAGGGCGCGCCGGTCCTTCGGGAGTCGACTCATGCGGAAGGTCCTGTTCTCGATTTCTCTCCTCTGTTTCACACTGGCCGTCGCGCCGCCCGCCTACGCCGCCGACGAGGGCACGATCTCTGGGCGCGCGGTGACCCACGGCGGCGCGATCGCCGCGGGCGCCACCTTGCGGGTCGTCGGCACCTCGCGGACGGCGACGGCGGACGCCGAGGGCCGCTTCGAGATCGCCGGCTTGCCTCCGGGCCGCTACGTGATCGAGGCCTCGAGCCCGCGCCACGGGCGCGCCATCGCGCGCGTCGAGCTCGCCGCCGGGGCGAGGGTGGAGGTCGAGATCGAGCTCGACGTCCTTCTCCACGCCGAGGCGATCACCGTCACCGCGGCGCCCGACGCCCGCGCCGCCGGGGATGTCGCCCGGCCGGTCTCGGTGCTCCAAGGCAGCGAGCTGCTGGTGGCCGCCGAGGCCTCGCTCGGCGAGACCCTGGCGCGCCAGCCGGGGGTCTCGACCACCTATTTCGGCCCCGGCGCCAGCCGGCCGGTGATCCGCGGCCTGGGCGGCGACCGGATCCGCATCCTCGACAACGGTCTCGGCACCGGCGACGTCTCGAGCACCAGCCCCGACCACGCCGTCGGCCTGGAGCCGCTCTCGACCGAGCGGATCGAGATCGTGCGCGGGCCGGCGACGCTGCTCTACGGGTCGAGCGCGGTGGGGGGTGTCGTCAACGTCATCGATGGGTCGATCGCGGAAGTCCTGCCGGGGCGGCCCATCTCCGGCGCGGTCACGCTGCGCGGCGGCACGGCGGCGGACGAGCGCGCGGGCGCGGTCGAGCTCGCCGGCAACCTGGGCCGCCTGGCCTGGTTCGCGAGCGGCTCGAAGCGCGAGGCGAAGGACCTCGAGATCCCCGGTTTCGCCGAGACGCGCGCGCTGCGCGAGGCCGAGCACGGGCACGGCGAGGACGAAGAGGAGGAAGAAGAGCTGGCCTTCGGCGTGCTCCCCAACAGCGCGATCGAGAGCGGCGGCGCCCGCCTGGGTCTCTCGTGGGTGGGCAAGGCGGGGTTTCTCGGCGTCTCGGTGTCGGGTTTCGACACCCTCTACGGCGTCCCCGGCCATGCCCACGGGCACGGCCACGACGAGGACGGGGAGGAGCACGACCACGAAGGCGAGGAGCACGGCGAGGAGGAGCCGGTTCGGATCGACCTCGAGCAGCGCCGCGTCGACCTGCGGGGAGAGCTCGCGCGCGGCTTCGGTCCGGTGAAGCGGCTGAAGTTCCGCTTCGGTCACTACGACTACCGGCACCTCGAGCTCGAGGGGGACGAGGTCGGCACCCGGTTCGAGACCGACGGCTGGGAGGGGCGCCTCGAGGCGGCCCACCGGCCCTTCGGTTCCGTCACCGGGGCCTGGGGTCTGCAGGTCGGCCGGCGCGATTTCGAAGCGGAGGGCGAAGAGGCGTTCGTGCCTCCCAGCCGCACCGACAGCTGGGCGCTCTTCGCCTTCGAGGAGGTCGCCGCCGGGCCGCTCACCTGGCAGTTCGGCGCCCGCTACGAGTCGCAGCAGATCGACGTCCGCCCGGCGGAGCTCCCGGACCGCTCCTTCTCGGGCGTCTCTGGATCGCTCGGCCTGGTCTGGAAGCTCTCGGAGAGCGTCTCCTCTTCGCTCGCTCTGTCGCGCTCGGTGACGCTGCCGAATCCGGAGGCGCTCTACTCGGACGGCCCGCACGCCGCGACCCGCGTCTACGAGATCGGCGACGTCACGCTCGGCGAGGAGGTGAGCCTGGGCGGCGACCTCGGCTTCCGCTTCGACTCCGAGCGGATCCGCGTCGAGGCGAGCCTGTTCCACAACCGCGTCGACGACTTCATCGTCGAGCGCCTCACGGGCGAGGAGGAGGACGGGCTGCCGGTGGTCCGCTTCGGCGCGGTCGACGCCGAGCTCTCGGGCTTCGAGATCGACGCCCACCTCGGCCTCGTCCACGCGCATCCCAACCACCTCGAGCTCCACCTCTCGCTCGACGGCGTGCGCGCCGAGGAGCGCGCGAGCGGCCAGCCGCTGCCGCGGATCCCACCGCTGCGCTACGGCGTCGGCCTCAATTACCAGAGCGAGAGCTGGTTCGGGAAGATCGAGGCGATGCGCGTCGCCAAGCAGGACCGGCTGGCGGCCTTCGAGACGGAAACGGCGGCCTCCACGCGGATCGACGCCGCGATCGGCTACCGCTTCTTCCTCGCCGGCACCGTCCACGACGTCGTCCTCTCCGGCCGCAACCTCACCGACCAGGAGTCCCGCGTCCACGCCTCTTACTTGAAGGACCTGGCGCCCCTGCCCGGCAGAGACCTCCGCCTGAGCTACCGCCTCGCCTTCTAGCCGGGATCGGGAGGATCCGTAGGGGCGCAGCGCGCTGCGCCCCTACCGGACCGGCGCCCGGAACGGCGCCCGGAACGGCGCCCGGCGCGGCGACCGGTGCCCGGATCTTCGCGCGCATCGTTCCGTGGGTCGGCGACGGGGACCACGGTCGTTTCACCGACGCCGGCGGGCGGGTCGCAGGGTCGTGGGGTTGTGGGGTCGTGGGGTCGCGGGGTCGTCGGGTCGTGGAGGCGTAGGGGCGCAGCGCGCTGCGCCCCTACCGGAACGGCGCCCGGAACGGCGACCGGCGCGGCGACCGGAACGACGCCCGGAACGGCGACCGGCGCGGCGACCGGAACGGCGACCGGAACGGCGACCGGCGCGGCCACCATCGAAGCGAGCGGCGGCGGCCTTCCGCGCACCCGCTTCGGCGGGCCGGATCGGTCTGCCGCCACCGTCAGCGGGCGGTGGCGGGGCGCCGGGGGTGGCCGGGGGGGCGCTGGCGCAGGAGGTCGGCGAGGGTGGGGGGGTGGTAGCCGACCAGGAGGGTCGGCCCGATGCGGACGATCGGCGCGCGGTAGTTGCCGGTGGGGCCGCGCAGGTCGTCGCGCTGGACGGCGGCGGCGGGGCGGCGCTCGGGGCGCCGGCCGCGGACCAGGATGACCTCGTCGACCTCGGCGAGCAGCGCGTCGACCTCGTCGTCGCCGAGCGGCGCCTGGCGCGTCGAGCGCTCGGCCCCGACCCGCGCTCGAGCTTTCGCGAGCACCTCCCGGGTGCCCTCGCAGCTGCCTCAGGAGGGGCGCGCGTAGAAGAGATCGACCTTCGCCATTAGGCTCATTCTAAGTTGCCCACGAGCCCGGGGTTCTGGTCGGGAAGAGCGAGTCTCCTGATTGACGAGCCCAAAGAAGGAAGCCTCATAAGAGCGAAGCCCAGAGAAGAAAGACCCAGATAAGAGACGCCCAGAGAAGAAGCCCATAGAAGGGGGTGAGAGCACCGGGCCGGTGCGGAGATCCGGGCGGCGTCGTCGGCTCCTGGGAGCTCGGCAGGCTCTGGCTGCTTCCCTCTCTGGGCCTTTGCTTTTCTGTTGACCCAGGCAGGCCGGTTAAGAGCTGGCTTTCTCTCGGCGGGCGCGAGGCTGCGAGGGTCGATTCCGTCTCTCCGTCTTGATGCTCTCGACCAGGCGAGGCGTGATAGAGATCGGAGCCGTGCCGGATCGCGCCCACGAGCTGCTCCGGTCGGTGTTCGGCTACTCGGAGTTCCGCGGCCGGCAGCGCGAGGTGATCGAGACGGTCGCCGCGGGCGGCGACGCGCTGGTGCTGATGCCGACCGGGGGCGGCAAGTCGCTCTGCTACCAATTGCCGGCGCTCCTGCGGCCGGGCGGCGCGGTGGTGGTCTCGCCGCTCATCTCGCTGATGGAGGACCAGGTGGCGGCGCTCGAGGAGCTCGGCGTCGCCGCCGCGGCGGTCCACTCCGGCCTGGCGCCGGGGGAGGCCGAGGGGCGCGAGCGGCGATTCCGCGCGGGCGAGCTCGACCTGCTCTACGTCGCCCCGGAGCGGCTGGTCACCGAGCGGTTCCTGGAGCTGCTCGACGCCAGCCGGCTGGCCCTCTTCGCGATCGACGAAGCGCACTGCGTCGCCCAGTGGGGGCACGACTTCCGCCCCGAGTACCTCCAGCTCGGACTGCTGCGCGAGCGCTACGCGGCGGTGCCGAGGCTGGCGCTCACCGCCACCGCCGACCCGGCGACCCGGCGCGAGATCGCCGACCGCCTGCTGCTGCCCGGCGCGCCGGTGGTGGTGTCGAGCTTCGATCGGCCGAACCTGCTCTACCGCGTGGTCGAGCGCGACGGTGGCAATGCCCAGCTCGCAGCCTTCCTCGCCCCGCACCGGGGGGCGAGCGGCATCGTCTACCGCCGGACCCGCGACGCGGTCGAAAAAAGCGCCGCCTTCCTCGCCGCGCGCGGCTTCGAGGCGCTGCCGTACCACGCCGGGCTCGACGCCGGCACCCGCTCCCGCCACCAGGAGCGCTTCCGCGCCGAGGACGGCGTGGTGATCGTCGCCACCGTCGCCTTCGGCATGGGGATCGACAAGCCCGACGTCCGCTTCGTCGCCCACGCCGACCTGCCGCCCTCGCCCGAGGCCTACTACCAGGAGTCGGGGCGCGCCGGCCGCGACGGTGCGCCGGCCGACGCCTGGCTCGCCTGGGGGCTCGACGACCTGGTGCTCGCGCGGCGGCGGATCGACGGCTCCGGCGCCGACGCCGAGCGCCAGCGGATCGAGCGCCGCCAGCTCGACGCCATCGCCGGCTACTGCGAGACCACCGCCTGCCGGCGCGAGGTCCTGCTGCGCCACTTCGGCGAGCGCTACCAGGGGCCTTGCGGCGCCTGCGACAACTGCCTCGAGCCGGCGCCGGCCTGGGATGCCACCGAGCCGGTGCGCAAGGCCCTGTCGGCCGTCTACCGGACCGGCCAGCGCTTCGGCGCCCAGCACGTCGCGCGCGTCCTGCGCGGCGAGGGCGACGAGCGGGCGGCGCGGCTCGGCCACGACCGGCTGTCGGTGTTCGGCATCGGCAAGGAGCTGTCCGAGCGCCAGTGGCGCTCGCTGTTCCGGCAGCTCGTGGTGCGCGGCCTGCTGCTGCCGGACGAGGAGGGATACGGCGCGCTCCGCCTCGCCGCCGAGGCGACGCCGGTGCTGCGCGGCGAGGCGACGATCACGTTGCGGGGCGAGCGCGAGCGCCCGCCGCGCGGCCGGGCCCGCCGCCGGCGGCCGGAGGGGGAGCCGGCTCTCGCGGAAGTCGGAGGCGAGCTGTTCGACCGCCTCGCCGCCTGGCGCCGCGCGGTGGCCGACCAGCACGGCGTCCCCGCCTACGTCGTCTTCCACGACCGCACCCTGCGCGAGATCGCGGCGCGCCGGCCGACCAGCCTGGCCGACCTCGCCGATGTCCACGGCCTGGGTGAGAAGAAGCTCGAGCGCTACGGCGCCGCGTTGCTCGAGCAGATCGCGGCCGCCGAGCCCAGCTCGGGCCAGGGCCCGGGCCGAGCCTCAGGCGACGGTGGCGTCGCGCCGTAGGAGGCGCGCCAGGCCGTTTTCCGGCGCGGTCGTGGCTGGCACCCCCTTGGAGCGGGGGGGGATGCGAGCCAGCTTGGCGGCGGCTTCGGCGCGCGTGCGGGCGAGCAGCTCGGAATCGGCGAGCAGCGAGCGCGCCAGCTCGCGGCGATGGGCGAAGTCGGCCTCCGAGAGTTCCCGGCCGTGGGCGCGCAGCTCGGCGATCTCGTAGTCGTGCTTGCGAAAGAGGCGGAAGATCTGCTTCACCCGCTCGAGATCGATGTCGCGGCCCAGCGTGTAGCACTCGAAGCGGCCCTCCATCGCCAGCAGCGCGGCCTCGGCCAGGCAGGCGTAAGCGACCCCGGGCGGCAGCCCGATGTCGTAGCCGATGCGGACCGGCCCGGGGATGCGCACCTCGCCGCTCTCGACCACCAGCAGGTCGGGCCGCACCGCGGCCTCCTCGGCGCTGATGTCGCTCGGCAGGGCGACGTCGCAGATCACCGCGCCCGGCTTGCATTCGGAGAGATCGAGCACGCGCTGGCCGAAGGCCGAGGTGGCGGTGATGATCAGGTCGCACTCGCCCGCCAAGCCGCGCGCCTCGAGCGCCACCTCGACCCGGCAGCCCGGCACCTCGCGCTCGATCCTCTCTTTCAGGGCGATCAGCCGCTCGGGCTCGATCGAGACCAGCACCAGGTCGCCGATCGCCTGGGCGATCAGGCGCGCGCAGACCGAGCCGATCGCGCCGGTGGCGCCGACCACCATGGCGCGGCCGCGCGCGAGGTCGGGTGCGCCCATCCGGCGCACCGCGATCTTGGCGGTCTCGAGCGTGGCGGCGATGGTCAGGCTGTTGCCGGAGGTGACGGGAATCGGCGCTTCGCGCGCGACGGTGACGCCCGCGTCGCCGACGACCTTGGTGAAGGCGCCCAGGCCCATGATCCGCGCCCCGCGCGCGCGCGCCATGCGGGAGGCGGCGACCAGCGCGTCGTAGGTGCGCCGCGCGGGGCGGGTGAGCAGCTGTTTCGGCGTGGCGCCGAGCGCATAGAGGAGCCCTTCGATCTGCTGGCCGGTGGCGGGCGAGCGGCCGCCGGTGACGCGCCCCATGTGGCGCGGCGGCATCAGCGCCGCGAGCCGCTCGGTCAGCGCGCGCGGCAGCAGGAAACGGGTCCAGCGATAGGACGGGTGGCGGTAGATGAAGTCGATCGTCAGCGGATGGACGACGAAAGCGAAACGGTGCACCTCGTCGCCCGCCGCCGCCGCGCGCGCGGGCGGCGCGCCGACTTCGATCCTCTTTTCGCCCGCCATCTCCCCTCCACCCCGGGTCTCCGGCTTCGCGGAGCCCTGCTCGATCGCTCCAGAAACAGGGTGCCCGCCGCGCGGCCCGGCGGGACCCGCCGATCGGGTGGGTGAGCGCTGCGCGCCCGGGTGGGGATTCGTTGCCGCACCGCGGCGAAGGGCGGTCGACTGCACAGGGGAGGGCACGCGCCCTCCCCTCGGCCAGCGGAGTGAATCCGCTGGCCTCACCCCTCCGCGGTCGCTCGCCTGGCGGCTCGCTCCTGGGGTTGCACGCCATCGGACGGTGCGCTGGGCGTGGGGATTCTGGGAGCTGGTGCTCAGTCGTCGTCGGCGAGGAAGCTCTCGTAGGCTTCCATCGCGCGGCGCTCTCGCTTGGTGGGTCGGCCCGCGCCGGCCTCGCGCCGGACCAGCGGGCGGCGCAGCAGGCGGGTCAGCGGATCGGCGCTCGGCCGCGGCGGCGACAGGTCCTCGAACAGGCGCGGCACCTCGGCCTTGGGCAGGGTCTTGTCGGCGAGCTCGCGCACCACCAGCACGCGCGTCCAGTCGCCGCCGACCTCGGCCTCGATCCGATCCCCGACCGTCAGGGGGCGGTGGGGCTTCACCGCGCTGCCGTTGACCCGCACGCGCGAGAGCTGGCAGGCGCGACTGGCGAGCGCGCGGCTCTTGAACACGCGCGCCACGTGGAGCCACTTGTCGATGCGGACCTCGGACCCGGCCACGCGCGGATCCTAGCTCGACGCCGGGGTGACTGGCGCGGGCGCGGCGTCGGCCGTCGTGGCCGCCGCCGGCTCGAGCAGCGCGAAGGCCGACTCGATCTCCTGGTGGCTGCCGACCAGGACGAGGTCGTCGCCGACCTCGAAGCGGAAATCCGCCGGGGGGTTGGTGCGCGAGCGCTCGCCGCGGACGACCGCGATCACCGTCGCCCCCGCGCGCCGGCGCAGCTCGAGCTCGCCCAGCGTCCGTCCGGCCGCGGGGCTGCCCGGCTCGACGCGCGCGACCTCGGTGGTGCCGGCGGCGAGGGCGTCGAGCACCGCCGCCGAGACCTGGCCGCCGGTCGCGGGCGCCCGCAGCATCCGGTAGTCCTCGCCGCGCAGGACGCGGGTCTGCGCGCGCACGACGTTGCGCGGCACGCGGTAGGTCTCGAGGACGCGGGTGAAGATCTCGATCGAGCTCTCGAACTCCTCGGCGATCACCTCGTGCGCCCCCGCCGCGCGCAGGCGCTCGATCTCGGCCACCAGGCGGGTCCGGACCAGCAGGTGGGCCTGCGGCGCGGCGGCGAGCGCCAGCCCCAACGCGCGCCGCGTGGCCTCCGGATCGGAGATCGCGAACACCGCCATGCGCGCCCGGCCGATCTCGGCGGCGCGCAGGATCTCCGGCCGGGTGGCGTCGCCGTAGAGGATCGGCTCGCCGGTCCTGCGCGCCCGCGCCACGATCTCGGCGTCGGCCTCGATCACCTGGTAACGGATCCGAGCTTCGGCGAGGACCCGCGCCAGCGTCCGTCCCCCGGCGCCGAAGCCGACGATGACGACGTGGTCCTTCACCGGCTCCGGGGGGGCCGGGGCGCCGTCGAGCGTCGCCCGGCGGTCGAGCCAGCGCGCGACCGGCGCCGGCAGGTGCTCGGCGAGCGCCGGCGCGGCGGCGACCAGGCCCGGCGTCGCCAGCAGGGTCAGCGCCGCGGCCGCGATGACCACGGCGTGCAGGTCGGAGTCGATCAGCCCGAGCGCGCGCGCCGCGGCCGCGACGACGAAGGAGAACTCACCGATCTGCGCCAGCCCGAAGGCGACCAGCGCCGCGATGCGGGAGGGGAAGCCGACCGCCCGCACGGCGACGGCCGCGGTCAGGACCTTGATCAGCACCAGCGCCGCCACCGCGGCGGCGATCGTGGGCAGGCGCGCGAGGCCGGCGGCGACGTCGACCAGCATGCCGATCGAGACGAAGAAGACGCTGGCGAACAGGTCGCGGAAGGGCTCGACGTCGGCCACCACCTGGGAGCGATAGTCGGATTCGGCCACCAGCAAGCCGGCGACGAAGGCCCCCAGGGCGAGCGAGAAGCCGAGCTTCTCGGTCAGATAGGCGAGGCCGAGACAGGCGAAGAGGGAGCCGAAGAGGAAGACCTCGCGCGCCCGCGTCCGCGCCACCCGCTCGAGCAGCCCCGGCAGCAGGCGGCGCGCCAGAACGAAGGCGACGCCGCCCACCAGCGCCGCGAGGAGCAGCCGGCCGACCTGTTCGAGCGGCCGGCCACCGCGCGCCGCCAGCAGCGGCAGCGCGACCAGCATCGGCACCAGCATGACGTCCTGGAAGAGCAGGATGCCGAGCGCCGTCCGGCCCTGCGGCGATTCGAGCTCACGCCGGTCGCGGTAGAGCTTGAGCACGATCGCGGTGCTCGAAGGGGCGGCGACGAAGCCGAGCACCAGCGCCGCCGGCCACGGCAGCCCGAAGGCCAGCGCCACGCCGGCCGCGAGCGCGATGGTGGTCAAGGTCTGGATCGAGCCGCCGACCCAGAACATCCGCGCCAGCTCCCTGAGGCGGGCCAGCGAGAGCTCGAGGCCGATGGTGAAGAGCAGGAAGACGACGCCGATCTCGGCCGAGACCTCGACCGCCACCGGATCGGAGACCAGGCCGAGCCCCGAGGGGCCGATCAGGGCGCCGGTCACGAGCAGGCCGACGATCGGCGGCAGGCGCAGCCGGTGGCTGGCGAGCAGCACGACGACCGCGACGCCGAGCAGGATCGTCGCTTGGAGCAGGAGCGCTTCGAGCGCGGGGGCGATCACGCTGCCCGCAGTCTACCGCCGGGACCCGACCCCGGGCGGAGCGCTGCGGGCGAGCGCGGAGCGTCCGGTCGATTTCGAGAGGCAGTCGCTGACGGGTAGCGAGCGCGCGCGGGTTCAGGGCGCGGGCGGGGCCAGCCAGCGCAGCGGCTCGCCGGCTTCCGCGGCGAGCTCGAGGCCGAGGTAGCGGGCCAGCGTCGGGGCGATGCGGAGGATCGAGACGGTGCCGAGATCGCCGCGGGCGGTGAGCCCGGGTCCGGCCACGATCAGCGCCGACTCCATCTCGGGGCGGACCGGCGCATGGCCGTGGTGCCCCCGCTGGCGGGCGGGGACGCTCCAGTCGCCCTCCGCGGCGTCGCCGAAGTGGAAGCCCTCGCGGGCGTCGAGGGCGAGCGGATTCGCCGCCGGGTCGCCCCCCAGGGCGGCGATCTCCGGCGCGCCGAGAACGGCCCGGAGTCCCGCGCCGGGCTCCGCGGCGCGCTGCTCGAACAGCCGGCGGACCGCCGCCAGGGTGCCGGTGTCGCCGGGCTCGGCCAGGTGGAGCAGCGCGGTGCCGCCGTGGGCGCCGAACTGGGCGCGCCAGCTCGTCGGCCGGCCGGCGCCGTCGACCTCGAGCAGGCCGGCGCGTCGCAACAGGGTGTTCGGGCGCAGCTCGCGCGCGACCGGCACGAAACCGTGGTCGGAGACCACGACGACGAGGGTGCGCTCCGAGAGCCCCAGCTCGTCGAGCGCCGCGAGCAGCCGGCCGAGCTCGGCGTCGACCCGCTCGAGCGCGGCGCGCGCCTGGGCCGAATCGGGGCCGAAGTCGTGCTGGGCGAAGTCGTGGTCGACGAAGTGAACGGCGAGCAGGTGGGGCTTGCGCGTCGTGAGCACGTGCAGCGCCAGCTCGGTCCGTTCGCGGTCGGTGAAGGGATAGGGCAGCGGGGCGCCGAGCTTCGCCTCGACCTCGGCGAAGAGCGAAGTCGACGAGAGCTGCTCGAGCAGCCGCTTGTCGGCGGGGTGGCTGGAGCCGGTGCGCCAGAACTCCGGCACCAGCGCGTCGATCTCGAGCCCCACCGTCACCGGCCAGCCGATGGCGCCGGTGATGCGGCCCGCCCGGTAGGCGGCCGACAGGAGCGTCGGCACCCGCACCTCGTCGGCGTACCAGTGCCACGCTTGGTTGCTCTTCCGCTCCGGGTCGAAGATCTGGTTGCCCAGGATGCCGTGCACGCGCGGCGGCACGCCGGTCAGCAGCGTGGTGTGGATGGGATAGGTGACGGTCGGCAGGACCCCGGTCACGCCCCGCGCCGTGGCGCCGCGCGCCGAGAGCGCGCGCAGGTGAGGGATCGCGAGGCCCTGGGCGTCTGGCTCGAGGTAGCTCGCCGGGGCGAGGCCGTCGATCGAGACGAGCAGCAGCCGCCGCTCGGCGGCCAGATCCTGGGCGACGAGTGGCGCCGTGGCGAGCGCCAGCGCCGCGACGAAAGCGAGTAGATTCGCGCGCATCCCCTCTTTCTATCGCATCCAGGCGGCGACGGCGCGCGCGGCGCGGCCGCCGGGCGGGGTAGAGTCGCGCCGTGACGAGCCCGGTCTTTCTCCTCCGGCTGGCCAAGCGCGATCTCAAGTTCTCGGTCGCCCATTTCACCCTCTTCTCGCCCACCGAGGCCGAGCCGCTCCACGGCCACAACTACCAGGTGCGGGTCGATCTCGAGGGCGGTCGGCTCGACCCCTCGGGGCTGCTGGTCGACGCCGGCCCGATGAAGAAGCGGGTGCGCGAGCTCTGCCGCCAGCTCGACGACCGGGTGCTCCTGCCCGAGAAGAGCCCCTGGATCGAGGTGGCGCAGAGCGGCGAGGAGGTCGAGGTCCGCTTCCGGGAGCGGCGCTACCGCTTCCCGGCGAGCGAGGTCGCGCTGCTGCCGCTCGAGAACATCTCGATGGAGCTGCTGGCCCGGTACTTCTGGCGCGCGCTCGCCGCGCACCTGGGAGACGTGCCGGTGGTGGCGCTGGCGGTCGAGATCGAGGAGACCGACGGGCAGAGCTGCCGCTACCGCGCGGAGCTCGCCGCCGGCTGAGCGCGACGTCCGCGGGCGGCCGCCGCGTCGCGCCGCCCTCCGGGCTCGGGTCTCCTCGCGCCCGCGACACCCCGCTGTACCTGGATCTATTTGCTGGAGGTGCGGGGACCCCTCGCGCTGCGCTGCGGGGACGCGCGCCCGGAGGGCGGCCCGACGCTATCGCTGCCGCAGGGGGATCTCGCGGCCGCGCCAGCGGGTGCGGCCGCGCGCGCGGTCGATCGTGGCGAGCGCCAGGGTCGCCCCGAGCAGTGTCAGCTCGGCCGGCCAGAGGGGTGCCCAGCGGGCGTCGGCGCCCTCCCGGGTGAGCGCGGAGGCGACCGTGCCGGCGAGATAGAGCCCGAGCGCCGCGACCCACGCGCCGGTGCCGAGCAGGACGCCGAGCAGCGCGGGCGCGGCCAGCGCGAGCGCGCAGAGCAGGGTCAGCCGGAGCGGGCGGCGGCCGAGGAAGAGCGCGAGGTTGCGTCGCCAGCCGGCCATCGCCGCCGCGAGGCCCCGGTACATGCGGACTTCGAGCGCCGCGCCGGCGCGCCGGAATCCGACCCGCGCGCCGCTCGCGGCGAGGGCCGCGGCCAGGGCGACGTCGTCGAGCGGGTCGCCGGCGATCCGCGCCAATCCACCGGCCCGCTCGAGCGCCGCCCGCCGGAGGAGGAAGAACTGGCCGTTGGCGACCGGCGGCCGCGCCTCGCCGCGCGCGTGCGGCCGCCAGTCGCCCAGGAGCGAGTCGAGCAGCGCGAAGACCGCCGGCACCAGCAGCGCTTCCCCGGCGCCGCGGCAGAGCTGCCGGCCGGCGAGTGAGAGCGCGTCGAGAGCGTGCTCGGCCGCGGCGGCGTGGGCCCGGGCGAGCAGCTCCGGGGCGTGGACGGTGTCCGCGTCGGTGAAGAGGAGCCAGGGCGCGGGCGGCTCCTCCTCCAGCTCGATCGCCGACTGGAGGGCATTGAGCTTTCCCCCCCAGGGCGGCGCGAGCGGGCGCGCCGCCAGCCGCCGCAGGGAGGGCAGCTCGGGCGCGAGCCGCGCCAGGATCCGCGGCGTGGCGTCGGTCGAGTGATCGTCGACGACCACCACCCGCGCGGCGCCGCGCTGCGCCGCGAGCGACCGGACGCAGCCTTCGATCTGGCCCGCCTCGTCGCGCGCCGGCAGGAGGATCGTGGTCGGGGGGGGCTCGGCGGCCGGCGGCAGCGGCGGCAGTGGCGGAGCCAGGCGCCGCGCCGCGCGCAGGCGCAGCGCGCAGGCGAGCAGGAGCGCCGCCGCGGCGAGCGCCGCGACGTTCACCCCGGCCGGCCGAGGCGCGCCGCGAGAGTGGCGGCGACCTCCCCCGGCTCGGCGTGGCGGCCGAGGCTCTTCTTCGAAAAGAGGACCTCCTCGCCCAGTTTCACTTCGAACACCCCGCCGCTCCCCTTGATCAGACGCGGCTCGATGCCAAATCGTGTTGCGAGCTCGGCCGCGAGACCCGCGGCCCGTGGCCCGTAGTTTCAGACCAGGCAGTACTCGATCGTGATCTCGGCTTCGGCGTCGGCGTTCGGTCGGCTCATCGGTGACTCCCTGGGGTGGCCGGTTCGGGGGCGCGCGGCGCGCGGCCGACCGCGACGCCCGCGAAGAACCGGGGGTAGTGCTCGCGAATGCGGTCGAGGTCCGGCAGCACCGCCACCTCGTCGAAGCCGGCGGCGGCGAGGATCTCCCGCCAATGGCGCGGCTCGAGGAAGCCGTGCAAGGGACGCAAGCGCGGGTCGGTCTCGACCTCGTGGAAGCTCTTGAACAGCTGGAAGACGAGCTCGGCCGGTACCGGCTGGCCGGAGAAGAGCCGCAGGCACTCGCCGGCGACCAGCCAGCCGCCGGGGGCGAGGACCGAGCGCAGCCTGGACACCGCGCCCACCAGGTCTCGGGCGACGTGCAGAACGTTGACGCCGAGCACCAGATCGAAGCCGTCGCCGATCCCCTGCTCGTCGAGCGGCAGGTCGACGTCGGCGCCGGCGAAGCGGAGCGGCGCGCCGGCGAAGCGCGCCTTGAGGTCGCGCTCGGCGCGGCGGCGGAAGAAGGGCGATGGCTCGGTGGCGAGGTAGAGCTCGAGGTCGGCGAGGCGGCCCCGGCGCGCGAGCTCGTCGAGCAGCGCCTCCGCGGCGCTGCCCGCCCCGGCGCCGATCTCCAGGATGCGCAGGCCGCCGCCCGGCCGCAGCCGGTTGGCCGCCGCCACCGCGGCCATCCGGTTGCTGATCGCGTAGGCGCGATTGGCGTTGTGGAAGTAAGCGATCCAGAGGCCGATCCGCCCCATGGAGAAGAGCTCTTGCTCACCGGTCGAGCGGCCCGAGGCGACGGCTGGCCAGGCGGCCGCGGCGGCGTCGAACAGGTCGAGCGTCCGGGCGATGCCCGGGTCGAGCGCCTCGCCGAGGGCGCGCAGCTCGGCGGTCTCGCCGGCGCGCAGGGGGCCCCGCGAGCGGAAGCGCGGCGGATCAACCGCCTCGACTTCGAGCTCACCGCCGGCGGCGAGCCGTTCGAGCAGCCAAGCGAGCGCCGGCTCGAACGCGGCGGGGACCGCCAGCCGGTCGGCCACCTCGGCCACCGTGGCGCCGCCGGTGAGCGCCGGTTCGAGCCGCAGTGCCCGCGCCAGGTCGAGCGCGTGATCGAGCGAGTAGCGGTCGACCAGCTCGCAGCAGCGGAAGAACCGGTCGTCGAACTCCGCGGACGGGAATTCGCCGAGCAGCGTATCGGTCCGCGGGTCGCGCGGGCCGGGATCGAAGGGAACGAGCATTCGGGAGCTGATTCTAGATCGTGGAGTAGTATCCGAGGCGATGAGCGAGCGGGAGCGCGGCCTCGTCTCCGTCGTCGACGCCGGCGCCGGCAGTCCGGATCCGAGGATCGAGCGGATCGCGCGCCACGTGCGCGGCATCCTGACCGAGCTCGGGCTCGACCTGGCGGATCCCAACCTCACCGAGACCGACCGCCGGGTGGCCAAGCTCTACCTGGAGATGTTCCACGGTCTCGAGGAGGGTGCCGAGCCGGCGATCACCACCTTCCCGAACGAAGAGCGCTACAGCGCCATGGTGATCGAGAAACAGATCCCGTTCTACTCCATGTGCGCGCATCACCTGGTGCCCTTCTACGGCCACGCGCACCTCGCCTATATTCCGAACGACACCATCCTCGGGCTGTCGAAATTCTCCCGCATCCTGGAGTTCTACGCCAAGCGCCCCCAGCTCCAGGAGCGGCTGACCGAGCAGGTCGCCAACTACCTGGAGAACAAGCTCGCGCCGCAGGGGGTCATGGTCGTGGTCGAGGCGCGCCATCTGTGCGTCGAGATGCGCGGCGTCAAGAAATCCGGGGCGGTGACGGTCACCTCCGCCATTCGCGGCATCTTCCACCAGAAGCCGGTGCGGGAGGAGTTCCTCGACCTGGTCCGGCGCAGCGATGTCTGAGCCCAGCGGCGCCCGGGCGCTCGCGGTGGCCCTCCTGCTCGGCGCGCTGGCGGCGGCGCCGGCGGCGCCCCGTGACCCGGTCGATCTGCTGAACCTCCGGCTGTCGCCCGAGCTGGCGACCTGGCTGGTGGGCGCCCACGGACGGATGGCTTCGAAGGAAGAGCGCCGCGAGTTCCTCGGTCTGGTCGACGACGCTTCCGCGCGTCAATTCATCGAGCGCTTCTGGGCCCGGCGCGATCCCGACCCCGAGCGCCCCGGCAACCCGGTGCGCCAGGGTGCGGAGACGCGCGCCGCCGAGGCCGACCGGCGCTTCACCCAGGGTGCCTATCCGGGGCGCCGAACCGACCGGGGCACGATCCTGGTCCTCTACGGCGAGCCGGAGAAGATCGAGTACGAGCCGGGCGAGTTCCGCGGCGACCCGCCGCTCGAGGTCTGGCGCTATCCCCCCCGCGCGCCGGCCGGGCTCGACGGCAAGCGCCCCGATCGCCGCTATCGCTTCGTCGAGCGCGACGGCGAGGTGGTGCTGTACGTCCCCGGCGCGCGGCCATCGCGGCCCCAGCTGCGCACGCCGGGCCAGCCGGTCGGGGGGCGCCGGTGAGCCGTCCGCGCGCGCGGTTCGTGGGCAGCGGCATCGCGCTGCCGCCGCGGGTGGTCGACAACGCCACCCTGGCCAAGGTAATGGACACCCAGGACGACTGGATCCGGGAGCGCAGCGGCATCGAGCAGCGGCGCTACGTCGAGAAGGGGGTCGGCGCCTCCGATCTGGGCGCCGAGGCGGCGCGCGCGGCGCTCGCGGACGCGGGCATCGCGCCGGCCGAGGTCGACTACCTGATCTGCGCCACCATGACGCCGGACCACTACTTTCCGGGCAGCGGCACGCTGATCCAGCAGAAGCTCGGCATGCCGCCGCTGCCGGCGCTCGACATCCGTCAGCAGTGCGCCGGCTTCGCCTACGGCTTGCAGATGGTCGACGCGCTGATCGGCGCCGGGGTGGCGCGCACGGTGCTGCTGGTCGGCTGCGACGTCCACACCGCGCTGATGCCCTTCTCGGACGCCACCTGGGCGGTGATCGAGGGGCGCGAGCCGGGGCCGATCCCGCCGGAGGATTTCGAGCGCAACAGCCGGTTTCGCCATCTGCTCGTGCTGTTCGGCGACGCCGCCGGGGCGATGGTCTTCCGCGCCCACGAGGCGGAGGACGGCCGCGGCATCCTGGGCGCCGCGCTCTTCGGCGACGGCGCCCAGAAGGAGATCCTCTTCGTCCCCGGGTTGGGCTCGGGGCGGCGGCCGTTCGTCACGCCGCAGGCGATCGAGGAGGCCGACACCTTCCCGATCATGGAGGGGCGTCAGGTCTTCAAGCTGGCGGTGACCCGGATGCCGGAGGCGACCCGCAATCTGCTGGCTCGCCACGGCTACACCTTGGACGACCTCGACCTGCTGGTAATGCACCAGGCCAACCTGCGCATCAACGAGGCGGCGCAGCGGCAGCTCGGCCTGCCCGACGAGAAGGTCCACAACAACATCCAGAAGTACGGCAACACCACCTCGGCCACGCTGCCGCTCGCCTTCCACGAGGCGCGCCAGCTGGGCAAGGTCGGCGACGGCTCCCTGGTCGCCTTCACCGCCCTGGGCGCCGGCCTCCACTGGGGCTCGGTCCTGCTCCGCCTCTGACCAGAACAGCTCCATCGACCGGGTCGTGGCGGGGGCCGCCGTCGCGAGCTCGCGGCGCGTGGGAGTTGCTTGTCGCTCGAAGCCAAAAGCCAGTAGCTAGAAGCTAGAAGCTAGAGGCTCCATCGAAGGGGCCGTGGATGGGGCCTCGGAGGCGAGCTCGCGGCGGGTGTGTGGTGTTTATCGCTCGAAGCTAGAAGCTCCATAGAAGGGGTCCTGGCCGGCGCTTCGGTGGCGAGCTCGCGGCGGATGGGTTGGGTTCGTCGCTCGAAGAAGAGCGATGCAGAGCGAGGGTGTGGACCGCAGACGCGGTCGCGATCTGATTGCCCGCTCGGCTGCGGCCCCGACCTGGCCACGGTCGGCTCGCCCACGGAAGCGCGCCCTTCTAAGGAGCTTTTCTGCTTTTAGAGCGTGCGGCACCGGTCGAATCGAAAAGCAGGATCCTGCCTCGGTCGCGACCAGGCTGCCGCCTCGACCTCGCCACGATCGGCTCGCCCTCGGTAGCGCTCCCTTCTGAGGAGCTTTTCTGCTTTTCGCGCGTGCGGCACCGGTCGAATCGAGAAGCAGGATGCTGCCTCGGTCGCGACCAGGCTGCCGCGTCGGTCGCGCAGCAGCTCGTCGCTGAACCCGGAGCGTGCCGCGGTGGAGCTCTCGTCGCTGCGGAGAGGTGAGGGGTGTGTTAGCGTCTCCAGCACACGAGAAATCGCGAGTCTTTCTCCAGGAAAGGGAGGTTTCCATGGTGCGACAGCGGATGGGTCTTTGGGTCGGCGCGCTCGGGGTGGCTCTGCTGGCGAGCGGGTGCGTCGCCAAGAAGCAGCACGACGAGGTGGTGGCGAAGCTCGCGGCCTGCGAGGCCGAGCGGACGCAGGCGGTGACCGCGGTCGCCGCCTGCCAGGAGAACGCGGCGCAGGAGGCGCAGCGTTGGGAGGAGCTGGCGACTTCGCTCCAGACCCAGGCGCCGGCGGTGCTGGGCCAGATCGAAGCGGAGAAGTCGGCGTTCCTCCAGCAGCTGCCGGAGGCGGTGCGGACGCAGGTCGATTCCTATCTCGCCAAGTTCGCCGGCGACGTCCGCAAGGCGTTCGCGGTGATGCGCGAGGAGAACCAGAAGCTGGCGGCGCAGGTCGAGCAGGTGGGAGCCACCGCCGGCCGCACCGAGGGCAAGGCCGACGCCATCCTCGGGCGGATGGAACAGCGCGAGCGCAACCTGCTGGCCGACGCGGAGCGGGTGCAGAAGGGAGTCGTCGACGTGGCGGCGCAGATCACCGAGTTCGACCGCACCGTGATCAACTGCCGCGACTGCCCGGAGAAGCTCTCGCTCAACCGCAAGGAGCGCGAGACCATCACCGCGTTCCACAGCCGGCTGGTCGACTCCCTCAACGGCCTGCGCACCGCCGGCGCCGGCGCCCCGAGCGAAGACGCCGCGCCGCCCGAGACCGGCGACTCCGGCGGCTCCCACTGAGTCGTGATTCCGCGAGCTCCCTTTGCCCCGCGGAGACTCGCGGAGCAAAGGGAGCTCGAGAGGTCGACAGAACCGCGGGCGGGACCTCGGCCGCGAGGTCGAGGAAGGGTGGGACCGGCGGCTCAGTCTCTGCGCCGCTCCAGCCGCAGCAATTCGAGCTCGATTCCCGACAGCAGAGCCTCGGTGCGCTGCCGCCAGGCCTCTTCGCTGAAGCGCCCCGGGGGGGCGGACAGCTCGAGCACCGTCTGACTCTCGCCCTGGCGCGCGATCTTGATCCGCGCCTCCGACCAGATCAGCGCCCAGCTCTCCGCGACCTCGACCCGCGACTCGAGCGGCCATCGCATCGTCTGGAGCGCGTTCAGGGTCGCGACCAGCAGGCGGGATTCGCCGCCCCGCCAGGGCAGGTCGTAAGTGCGGGTCGCGAACGCCGCGCCGGCGGGGAGCTGGTAGCCGTCGGTCGAGAGCAGCCGGCCGAAGGCCGGGTTGCCGGCGAGGTCGGCGAAGTTGGGATCGACGCGGGCGCGGGCCCGTTGGCGCTCGTCGATCGCCACCGCGCGCTCGAGCGTCTGCAGGGCGAGCGCGCCGTAGCCCGAGAGGGCGTAGTTCGAGGCCACGAGGTAGAAGGCGTCGGCCGAGCGCGGGTTGCGCTCGAGGTAGCGGCGGAACTGCTCCGTCGCGGGCTCGAGCCGCCCGTCGAGCAGCAGCACCGCGCCCTGGTTGAGGGCGTTGTCGGGCGCCTGCGGGTCCAGCCGCTCGGCCTCGACCAGCGCCGCCAGCGCCTCCGCGTACCGCCGCTCGCTGATCGCCAGCGCCGAGCGGTTGAGCCAGCCCTGCCGCAGCGTCGGTTCGAGCGTCAGCGCGCGGTCGAGGTCGGCCTTGCAGCGCTCGATCTCCCCCTCCATGCAGCGGAGCGTCGAGCGCAGCAGCAGCGCCCGCGCGTTCTTGGGCTCCCGGGCGAGGACCCCTTCGGCGAGCCGCAGCGCCTCGTCGGTCCGGCCGCCGGCGAGCAGCTGCTCGGCCTGGGCGAGCGGATCCCCGCCGGGGGCCTGGGCGGGGAGCGGGGGGGCGGCGAGGGCGAACAGGAGGACGAGCGCGGCGGGGGCGGGTCGCATCGGCAGGAATCTATCGCGAGGGCTCGCGGCGCCGCGAGGGCACCCGGCCACGGACCGCCGGCGGCGCCAGAGGGCTGGACGTAGAATCGCGCCATGGCTCCCACCGCGGCCCCGTCGCCGATCGAGATCTCCGAGGCCCTCTCCCGCCGCGTCATCGGCCAGGGGTCGGCGGTGCGCGAGATGGCGATCGCGCTGTCGAAGAAGCTCGCCGGCCTGCGCGTCGGCAACATCCTGATGATCGGCTCCTCGGGCACCGGCAAGACGACGCTGATGCGCGCCGTCGAGTCCTACCTCGCCGGCGATCCCGAGCTCGCCATCCGCTCGACCGTGATCCGCCTGCACGCCAACGTCCTCGGCGAAGAGGCCGCGGCCGGCCGGCCGGGCGAGGCGGTGCTGCGGCGCCTGCTGGAGCGGGCGCGCGAGCAGCTCGGCGTCGCAGCGCCGATCGAGGCCTACCTGGCGCGCGCGATGCACGGCTTGGTGTTCGTCGACGAGGTCGACAAGATCCGCTCCCAGGTCGGCGACACCGTCAACGTGCGCGGCATCCGGGCGCAGGAGGCGCTGCTGACCCTGATCGAGAACGAAGCGGTGCCGTTCGAGCTGCCGGCCTGGATGGGCGGCGGCGCGGTGACGGTCGACTCGAGCGGGCTGCTGTTCGTCTGCGCCGGCGCCTTCGAGGGGCTTTACGACGCGGTCTTCGACCGGGTGACGATCGGCGCCGACAAGGGGGCGCTCCAGCCGGTGACCGTGGTCGAGGGCGGCAGAGTCAGCGAGAAGCTGGTCTTCCACCTCTCCGACTGGCTGCGCAACGAGGATCTCTTCGACTACGGCATGAGCCCGCAGTTCCTCTCCCGTTTCGACGCCGTCGTCCTGCTCCAGGACCTGACCGAGGAGGAGCTCGAGCGGATCTTCCTCGACTCGCCCGATTCCGGCCTGCACCAGACCAGGGCCTACTTCGACAGCCGCGGCGTCAAGCTGGCCATCTCGCCCAACGCCGTCACCGCCATCGCGCGCGCGGCCGCCCGCCAGCCGCGGCTCGGCGCCCGCGCTCTCAAGGAGGTCTTCCGGCGCGTCGTGCGCGATCTCGAGCTCCAGCCCGAAAAGAGCGCCCGGGAAGGGGTGGTCGTCATCGACCTGCCGCAGGTCGACCGGGCCGTCGCCAACCTCTGAGCCCTCGCCGCGGATCGGCAGAACCCGGAGCGACCCGGCGCCGTATCACCCGGAGACCTCCCGCAGCGAGAGGAAGCCCCCGTCTTTCACCGATTGGAGCCCCCCATGCCGACTTCCCGTAGAGATCTGCTCAAGCTCACCGCCACCGGCGCCGTCGGATTCGGCCTGGCGCCGTCGTTCCTGCGCGGCCAGACCCCCGCCCCGACGCCGGCCCCCAAGCCGGTGCCGGTCGCCCCGCTGGGCGGCGTCGAGCGGGCGGCCAAGCCGCTGCGCATCCTGATCCTGGGCGGCACCGGCTTCACCGGGCCGCACCAGGTCCGCTACGCGCTCGCCCGCGGCCACAAGCTGACGCTGTTCAATCGCGGCCGCCGGCCCAAGGAGTGGCCGGGGGAGGTCGAGGAGCTCTCCGGTGACCGCAACACCGGGGATCTGGCGGCGCTCCAGGGGCGCGAGTGGGACGTCTGCATCGACAACCCGACGACGCTGCCCGCCTGGGTGCGCGACGCCGGCCAGCTGCTCCAGGGGAAGGTCGGCCAGTTCGTCTTCATCTCGACCCTCTCGGCCTACGCCTCCGACGCGACGCCCGACGCCGACGAGAGCGCCGCGACCCACGAGTACACCGGGCCCGACGCCATGCAGGAGACGATCGAGGCGGTGCGGGCGAGCGGCTTCGCGCTCTACGGTCCGCTCAAGGCCCGCGCCGAGCAGGAGGCCGAGAAGTGGTTCCCGGGCATCACGACCGTGATCCGGCCCGGCCTGATCGTCGGCCCGGGTGACGAGACCGATCGCTTCACCTACTGGCCGGTGCGGCTCGACCGCGGCGGCGAGGTCGCCGCGCCGGGCGACGGCGCGGACCGGGTCCAGGTGATCGACGCGCGGGACCTGGCGGAGTGGACGATCCGCATGGTCGAGGCGCGGCGCTTCGGCAAGTTCAACGCCGTCGGCCCGACCCATCCGCTGACCATGGGCGAGATGCTCTGTGGCCTCCAGGCGGCGACCGACGCCGGGCCGCGCCTGACCTGGCTGCCGGTCGCTTTCCTCGAGGAGCAGAAGGTCGCCCCCTGGAGCGACATGCCGGTCTGGGTCCCCGGCGGGCCGGAGACCGGTGGCTTCGGCAGCCGGTCGAACCGCGCCGCGGTGGCCGCCGGACTGACCTGCCGGCCGCTCGCCAGAACGGCGCTCGATACCCTCGAGTGGTTCGCCGCGCAACCGGCGGAGCGCCGCGCCCAGCTGCGCGCCGGCCTCTCTCCCGAGCGCGAGAGCGCCCTGCTCGCCGCCTGGCACGCGCGCAAGAGCTGAGGTCGCCCCTTCAATGGAGCTCTCGAGTGCCTCGCGAGCCCACGCTTGTTCCGCGCTCGCGAGGTCTTGAAAAGCCCATAGAGGGAAAGGCTCGGTTGTGTGCCGATGTGCCTTCGGCGTGGCCGTCGCGCGGATGGGGACAGTTCCGGTCGGACCCCCCGTGCCTAGCAGGTCACCCCTTCTATGGTCTTTTCCTCGAGGCTTGGCTTTCCAATACCGCGCCCCTCCGCGGCCGATGAAGCGCCCGACCTCGAATGGACGAGCCTTCGTCTCTCGGCTCAGAACACGACGGTGAGCCCGATCCGGAAGCCGTCGAAGGAGGATTCGGCTCGGGTGAGGCCGTCGTCGGCGGGATCGTTGCTGGCGGCCTCCAGCCGGGTGGCGGAGTAGCCGACACCGACGCCCAGGTGGTCGAGGAAGAACCAGTCGAGACGCGCCGAGAGGTCGAGCGCGCTGCCGCCCCAACCGTCGAGGTCGTCGATCTCGAGGTAGCGGCCGGCGGCGGCCAAGCGCAGGCCGCGCCCGAGCCACCAGGTGCCGTGGAGCCCCAGCATCGGGACCGGACCCTCGGCGTCGCCGCGCTCCTCGACCGCGATCGAAGGGCCCCCTTGGACGACCACCAGGCCCGTCACCGAGGCCGAAATGTCGACCCAAGCCACCGACAGCGACAGCCCCAGCTCCGAGCGGTCGTCCTGGTAGATCGCGTAGCGCCAGCCGAGGGCGGCGAAGCTCGTTTCGGTCCTGGTCACCACGTCGGCGTCGGCGCGGAAGGTGGAGTCGCCGAAGCGGAAGGTGCGGCCGACCCGCCCCTCGCCCTCGCGGTCGAACGCCGTGTAGTCGATCGTCAAACGGCTGCGCCGGCCGGTGCGGAAGAGCAGTTCGGCGCGCAGCAGATCGGACTCGTCCGCGACGGCGAGGTCGCGCTCGAGGTCGAGATCGGTGCCGATGCCGAGCTGGCGCGAGTCGAATCGCACGGCGGAGTCGAACGACGCGCGGAAGAGGTCGGCGCGCAGCTCGAAGCCGGGGTCGCGCGGCTGGGCGGCGGCGGGCGAGGCCGCGACGAGCAGCGCGAGCGGTAGCACCCAGGCGCAGGCGGTCCGGCGGCGGCAGCGTCGCGTCATCGATCCCCCCTCTGGATGGCGATGGACCCTAGCCCGAGCCGCGGTCGCGGCGCGATGGAGCAGTCCACGCCAGCGCCCGGTGTCCCGAAAGCGCGGCGGCTCTCGTTTCCTGGTCAACTGAGGAGGAAAACGACCATGATCCACCCCCGTTCCCTGCCGCGCCTGTTGAGTCTCGGTCTGCTGGTCGCCTGCTGTGGCTGTTCCAAGGCCACCCCCGAAGCCCCGGCCCCGCTCGACGCGAGCTCGCCGTTCGCCGGCCGCTTCGAGGTCGCCGGTGAGTCCCGAGCCATCGCCGACGCCATCGCCTTTCCGGAGAACGACCAAGGGTACGACGAGATCGTCGTGGTCTTCTACGACCGACCCTTCGACCGCGCCGCCCTGATGGCCGACGGCAAAGTGTCGCGCTGGGACTTCACCGGGATGGCGGGCGCCTACCTGATGCTCTCCATCGGCCGGGACAAGGGCGCGCTGCGCGGCTACCACGTGCTCTCCGCCCAGGACCCGCCCGCCTACGAAGGGACGACCGACGCCTACGACAACCTCTCGGGTCGTCTGAAGTTGTCGCGCCTGGACGCCACTGGCGTCGCCGGGAGCTTCGCGTTCGGTGCCCATCAGGCGCAGTTCAACCTGCCGATCACCGAAGGCGGTGAGGAGCCGGCCGGCGATCCAGACGCCCTCGGGTCGTGAGCCCGGCCGCGCGCGGCGACCAATGAGCGCAATCTCGCGACCGCGGAGCGTTCCACTTCGGCCCGGACTCGCGGTGGCTGGGCACCCTGGAGCGACGGGGATCGACGCTGCGCGGCCGCGTGACGTGTCGACTGCTCGCGTCGACGTCGTCGTCACGCCGTGGCCCTCGTTCGCGGCGATTGCGCGTAATCGACATGAAGACTCTCCTCCAGAAGCCGTCACGACTGTCCTTCCTGGCGCTGCTGATCGTCGCGTCAGTGGCGCCGCCGGCGCCGACACGCGCCCAGCAGATTCCCTGGATCGGCCTCGCCGCGCCGGGCGCTCGGATCCTGGGCGAGGTCGGCCAGTATCCGCACTCCCCCGGCGCCGCCGACCTGTTCGGCTTCGCGGTCGCCGCTGGGGACTTCAACAACGACGGTCTCGACGACCTGGCGAGCGGTATTCCCGGCAACGACTGCGACGTCGTGACCTGGGACTGCGGCTCGGTGCAAGTACGCTTCGGCGGGGCGCTCGCGGCGGCGCTGAAACTCGACCCCGCGCACCCCGACGCCCCGGAGCCGGCCGAGGCCTTCGAGGAGTACGGCCGCGCGCTCGCCGTCGGCGATTTCGACCACGACGGCTACGACGACCTCGTCGTGGGCATCCCTGGAGATTGGGGGCCGGACCATGCGGGGAACCCCGCGCAGGTCGGCGCGGTCCAGGTCCACTTCGGGCTGCCCAGCGGCATTCAGGTCGCGGCGGAGCAATTCATTCAGAATCAGCAGTTACCCCTCGGGGACAGGCCCCATGACGATGAGCGGTTCGGCCATGCGCTCGCGGTCGGTGACTTCGATGGCGACGGCCATGACGATCTGGCGATCGGGATGCCCCGCAATCGGGGGTTGGTCGTCGTCCCCACCGGCGAGCTGATCCCGACCGGCGGGGTGCACGTCGTGCACGGGCACTCCGGCGGGTTGGTCCCGCTCGCGGGGTTCGCCATGCTGTTGGGGAGCGACGGCCTGCCCGACCAGATGTCGAACGGCGACGAGTTCGGCTTCTCCCTGGCCGCGGGAGACTTCAACGGCGACGGCTTCGACGACCTGGCGATCGGCATCCCGGGTAAGGACGAGGTCGGCAAGGTGCTGGTGGTCTACGGCAGCCCGGTGTCGCTGGTCTTCCCCTCGCATCGCTACTTCGGCAGCTTCGAGCTCGGTGGCGAGTCGCAGCCCGGAATGCGCTTCGGTGCCGTGCTGACCGCAGGCGACTTCGACGGCGACGGCCGGGACGATTTGGCGATCGGCGCGCCGCTCTACGACGGCCAGGGGCCGTCCCAGGCGGACATCGGCCTGGTGGCGGTCGTCTACGGGCCACCGCTCGACCCGACTCGGGTGCATTGGATCACCGAGCACATCCTCCACGGTCCGGGCAACAGCGAGCTGTTCGATCAGTTCGGCAGCGCCCTCGCCGCCGGTGACTTCAACGGCGACGGCGTCGACGACCTGGCGATCGGGACTCCCGGCGAGCAGCTCGTGCCGTTCGTCTCGGCCACCGGGGCGGTCTCGGTCGTGGCCGGCCGGCCGGTCCAGGGTCTCACCCTGCCAGCGCGCCAGCTCCGGCCGGCGGGAGGGATCTTCATCCCCGACATCCTCGACCCGGCCGGGCTGATTCCCGACTATCGCGGCGGGGAGCCGCGCTATGGCTCCTCCCTGGCGGCCGGGGACTTCGACGGCAATGGCTTCGCCGACCTGGCGATCGGGGCACCGTACCGGGACCGCTTCACGCCGACCCACCAGGTGGACACCGGCGCGGTGGCGGTCCTCTACGGCCAGCTCTTCGCGGATGGCTTCGAGACCGGAAACTCGGCTGCCTGGTCGAGCGCGGCGCCCTGAACCGCTCGGGCCCGCGGAGACGCCACCATGAGCCGTGGAATCGACCTGTTCGACAGCACTTACAGCCACTTCGAGACCGAGGTTCTGGCGCGAGTTCGCGGTCAGACGTTCGGCGAGGATTTTGGTCAGAACAGCTGGACCACGGCGGAGGAGTACCGCCGCTGGGCACGCTGGATCGACCTGCGCGAGTCGTCGCGCGTCCTGGAAGTGGCGAGCGGCTCGGGCGGCCCCGCGATCTTCCTCGCGCGGCTGTGCGGTTGCCGCGTCACCGGCATCGACATCAACGGCCACGGAGTCGCCGCCGCGGTCCAGATGGCGCGGGCGAAGGGTCTGGCCGACCGGACGACCTTTCAGGTCGTGGACGCCGACTCTCGGCTCCCCTTCGCGGATGGCTCGTTCGACGCGATCGTCTGCGTCGACTCGGCGAACCACTTTCCGCACCGGCGCCGCGTGTTGCTGGAATGGCGGCGCGTGCTCGCGCCCGCGGGTCGGGTGCTGTTCACCGATCCCGTCGTCGTGACCGGACTCGTCTCGAACGAGGAGCTCGCGGAGCGGAGCTCGATCGGGTATTTCCTCTTCTCCGCGCCGGACACGAACGAGCGGCTGATCCGTGAAGCGGGGTTCGAGCTCGAGCGACGAGAGGACGCGACCGACAACGCGGCGCTCGTCTCGAAGCGCTGGCACGACGCGCGCGCCGCGGCGCGCGAGGCGCTGCTGGAGATCGAGGGCAAGGAGCGGTTCGCGGGGCTGCAGCGGTTCTTTTCCACCGTGCACCGCCTGACCAGCGAGCGCCGCGTCTCGCGCTTCGTCTACCTGGCGCAAAAGCCCGGCCAGGGCCAGGCCCCTGGATCCCCGTTCGGGGGTATGATTGCAAGCTGCCACGCGCCCCGCTAGGTCGGCGCCTGCCGGCGGGCTCTTGGCCGCTAGGATGTCGGGCCGGAAAGGGAATCTACGACCCCTTGGCCCTGGCCGGTGGATCAATTGGAGGTCATCGCTATGGAAGCAGGACTGCTCCGTCGCCCGCGGCCTTCTCGAACGGGCTCGATCCAGAGCCTTCTTCAAATCGCCCACACGGTGGCGCAGCGGCTTGGATTCTCGCACGCGGACGCCGAGGATCTCGCGCAGGCAGCGGTGCGCGCCTTGCTCAGAAGGAGCGGTGAACCACCCGTCGCGCCTGAGGAATGGGTGCGCTTCGTAACGAAGCGAATGTCAAACGCTGGGCGCCGAAATGGGCCACGGGAAGTTCCGCTCGATCCTCCGCCATCCGTGGGCTCTTCTGAATCGGTTGGTGAGGCCGTTCCGGCTGACGTTCGGTACGAAGAGAGCAGTGGCCAGGTGGCGGTCTGGTTGGGGCCTCTCTTGCCTAAACTCGAGAGATTCGCCAAGCGCACTTCTCCCGCGTCGAGCCGGCGGCGCTATGATCCAGAGGATCTTGTTCAAGACGCCTGTTGCAAGGCGCTGGCCCGAGGGGATGCAAGCTTCGATAATCCGCCGGCGCTCGCGAGCTTTCTCTGCACTTGCATCCGCAATCAAGTCCGAGACGAGCTTCGACGTAGTCAGATCGGCGAGACGCAGTTGCTCACGCCAGCCCAAGAAGCCTCGTCGGAACCATCGCAGTTTGTGAACGCGGCGGAATCCGAGAGTCGACGACGCATTCTGCGCGGTTTGTGCTCACTCCCGAGGCAAGAGCAGGAGCTGCTCGTGGGGCGGTTGCTCTTCGCCGCGTCCGACGATGAGCTGTCGACGCTGCATTGTCGCTCTGCGGAAGGCGCACGCCGAGCTTTGCGGCGTGCAATGGCTCACCTGATCTTGTTCCTCGAGATGTCTTGAGCCGGACGTGTCCCGAGCGCGGCGCGAACAAAGGTGCGAATTCCGATCGCGCCTAGACCGGCAGACTCGCGGGCACACTCGGATCTGCCGGGGGGGGCGGCCCGAGTCGCGAGGCAAGTGGCAGTCTCTGCCGCGACTGTTCAAGCCGCGGCAGCTGTTGGATGCAGCGGCAAGGGCCCGGCGGCGGTGTGGCGTGCGCTCGGCTTCCTGAGCCCGCAGGATTGAGCAGGGCAGGCCTGGGGAACGTCCAGCCCTGACTTGGTGGGTCCAAGCCGGGCTACGGGCCGGCCTAAGGCCCCGGAGGCACCTCTCTGAGGTCCTCCGAAAGCGTCGCGAGGTCGGTGTCGGCGAGTTGCTCCATGATCTCACTCGCCCGAGCTCTCTGGCCTTCGGCGCGCAGAGCGCTTGCAAGTGCAACGCGAGCCCGCATGGTTGCTCTAGCGTTCGAACCGAGAAATGCTACACCCTCGTCCACGGCGGACTGCGCCTCACGGCGTGCACGTTGGAGGTTCTCTTCCGGGGCCCTGAACTCCGACTGCGACATAAAGAAGTAGGACAAGAACGTCCTACCGTCAATGGCCTCTGGGCTTGTCGAGCCCCACAGATCCCGTCGTAGTAGTGCGCTCTTTTCAGCTGCCGTCGTCGCCAGGTCGAAGGCGCCTGCTCGCAACCAGTTGGTAGCGAGATACTCGAGGACAATCACACGCTCCTTCGCCCGAGGAGCGTCCTCTCGAAGGACCTGATCGGCTTCCTGCAACATGGAGAGAGAATCGCGTTCGTCGCTGCCAGCGATGGAGGCGGCCAACAGCACTCGACCTCGAGTTCTCGCCTCGACTGAACCATTGTTGCAATCTCTCAGGGCCCTTTCGACAAGGGCGGCAAGCTCGTGCCCATTCGAGGGTCCGCGCGCGGTCCCCTTTAAGAGCGCTTCGGCTCGGGCCACGACGGCATCGCACGCGGGCGCGTTACCTGTCGAGGCCGGTTCTGCTCCGAGGAGGGCAGTCCCGCCAATGCTGACCAGAAGCGCCATCAGGAGAGTCATTCGAGAGAAGGCTGCCTTTTCTACGTTCATCGAGGTTGTCTCCTATTCGATTCTAGTCGGAGTCGCGCAAGCCGCCCGAACGACGTCTTGGATCTGTCCGGAGGATGGCGGGTTCCCGGGGCCGACAGTTGTGTTCAAGTCCTCCTTCTGCCCAGCAACATGCAGCGTCTCATGGATGAGGAAATACGCGAGTTCGTCGATATTCGTTGTCGCTCCGAAGCTATTGCAAAGATATACGACTCGGTTGTGAAGACAGCATGTTGTCCACGCTTTCGTGTCAGAGTTGCAGACTACCGTTTGTGTGCCCGGTGCCTTGACGCCCGTTCCGTCGCGGAAGATCACATAATTAGCCAGCAGGTCAGCCCCCTTTCGACCCATGGGATTGTTCTCGAAGAGCGCAGAGCAAGTCGTGGCGAATCTCGTACCGGGTGGTGTGTCTGGTTCCTTCACCTCGAGGAGCTTTGAGGTCGCCTTGGGCTTCGCGAGGTCGAGTTTCTGCAACTGCTGCGGCGTCAGTGGATTTCCTGGAAGCGGAGTTGGGATGCTCTGCGGTGTACCGTTTCCGCCGAAACTTCCAACTCCGTCGGGCGGCGTTGTCCCCGGTGGGGGAATCGTCTGCACCCACGTCCCTATGCCGAGGGAGCATCTCACCTCGATGTACTCCCAGCCCGGCGTGAGTCGCCAATTCACGCAGATACAGCCCATGCCGCACGCTTCATAGCCCCATGCCACCGCAGGCTTTACCGAGAGGACCAAGCCACATGCAACCATGAGGCAAGCCAGCAGCCTCCGACTCCGATGTTCCATTCCGCCTCCTTTGCGATCCCGATGCCTGTCCGGTATCTCGAAGCTGTGGCCTGCTTGCCCTTTCAGCCCCCCCGCTGCCGGCTGACCCTGACCCTCAGCGCTTCGGATCCCCAGGGAGCAACCCGAAGCGATGCCTCGCTGGACTTCGCCGCCCGAAGGGCGATCGGCCGGTTGAACGGCTACTCCGAGAACGAACCAGGCGACAGATTCGGGCGCTCGGCAGGCCCAGGCTTCAAGAGCAATCGGGATTGGAGCGCCCGGAACCTCAAGCTGGAAGCGACTCGTCTCGTTGAATCGCGCTTCCCACCCGAGGAACAAAGGAGAGCTTTAGGAGGTGCCCGCGCGTGAGCGCCCAACGTCTCGCCGAGCCCCTCGAGCACTACTGAGTACCCCGGAGTGTCGTCACCGATCCTGGTTCGCGGTCTGGGAACCATCCCCTATTCGCGCATACGGCCGAGGCTTCGACCTCGTGGATTCAGTTGCCCTGGGTCAGGCGGAGCGAAGCTAGCCCGGCAGGCGCTCCGATTGCAGCGGAGCAGCCCTCGCCCGGGCAACGAGCCGTGCCATCTCGCCCGGTCGGAGAATGGGGAGGAGCTTCCCCGTTGCTTCGTCGGATCGACCCAGCCTTGCCTCTCCCTGTCATTCGAGGATTCGGCGCTACACTTCGCGCGGAGGCTGCGCGATGGAGCTCGCGACCAGGATCCGGCAGGCGGCGGGGCACGAGCCGGCGGACCTGCTGCTCACCCACCTGAAGCTGGTCGACGTGCTGGCGGGGGAGATCTACCCGGCCGAGGTGGCGATCTCCGGCCGCTTCGTGGTCGGGGTCGGCTCGGGGTACCGCGCCCGCCAGGTGGTCGACCTGGGCGGCGCCTATCTCGCTCCCGGGCTGATCGACGCCCACGTCCACGTCGAGAGCTCGCTGGTGACGCCGGCGGAGTTCGCGCGCGCGGTGGTGCCGCGCGGCACCACCACCGTGGTCACCGATCCCCACGAGATCGCCAACGTCCTCGGCCTCGAGGGGATCCGCTTCATGCTCGAGTGCGCCAAGGGGTCGCCGCTGTCGATGCTGGTGATGGCGCCCTCGTGCGTGCCGGCGACCGGCATGGAGACCTCCGGCGCCAGCCTCGACGCGGTCGACCTCGCCTCCTTCAGCTCGAGCCCCTGGGTGCTCGGCCTGGCCGAGGTGATGAACTACCCCGGCGTCGTCCACGGCGACCCCGACGTGCTCGCCAAGCTCGAGGCCTTCGCCGGCAAGCCGATCGACGGCCACGCTCCGGGTCTCACCGGGCGGCCGCTCGCCGCCTACGCCGCCGCCGGCATCGGCTCCGACCACGAGTCGACCACGGTCGAGGAGGCGCGCGAGAAGCTGCGCCTGGGCATGACCGTCTTCCTGCGCGAGGCGACCAACGCGCGCAATCTCGCGACCCTGCTGCCGCTGGTCACGCCGCTCAACTCCCCGCGGCTCTGCCTCTGCACCGACGACCGCCAGCCGGCCGATCTGCTCGACGAGGGCCACGTCGATCACCTGGTGCGGATGGCGATCGCCGCCGGGGTCGAGCCGGTGGTGGCTCTCCGGCTGGCGACCGCCAGCCCGGCCGACTACTTCCGCCTGCGCGACCGCGGCGCCATCACCCCCGGGCGGCGCGCCGACCTGATCGCCTTCCGCGACCTGACCGCCCCGCGCCCGCACCTGGTCTGGCGCGGCGGCCAGCTGGCGGCGCGCGACGGCGCGCTGGTGGGCGGCGCGGAGCGCCCGGCGCTGCCCCGGCTGCGCGGGACGATGAACGTCGACTGGGCGAGCCTCGATCTGACGGTGGCCGTGGCCGGCGACCGGCTGCGGGTCATCGGCGCCATCCCGGACCAGCTGATCACCGAGCACCAGATCGACCGCCCGACCGTGCGCGGCGGCCGCGCGGTGGCGGATCCCGAGCGCGATCTGCTGGCGATGGCGGTGGTCGAGCGCCACCATGCCTCGGGGGCGGTGGGCAAGGGCTTCGTGCGCGGCCTCGGCCTGCGGCGCGGCGCGCTCGCCTCCTCGGTCGCCCACGACCACCACAACCTGGTGGTGATCGGCGCCGACGACGCGTCGATGACGACCGCCGTCCGGCGCGCCGCGGCGCTCGGCGGCGGGCTGGTGGTCGCGGAGGGCGAGAGCGTGGCGGCCGAGGTGCCCTTGCCGCTCGGCGGCCTGATGAGCGACCGCCCGATCGAGGAGGTCCGCCGCCGGCTCGACGAGGCGATCGCCGCCGCGCGCGCGCTCGGCAGCACGCTCCACGATCCCTTCATGGCGATGAGCTTCCTCGCCCTCGAGGTGATCCCCAGCCTCAAGCTGACCGACCAGGGCCTGGTCGACGTCGACCGTTTCGAACGCGTGCCGCTGTTTGTCTGAAGGGGGAGGGCACGCGCCCTCCCCTCGGCCGCCGGAGTGAATCCGGCGGCCTCACCCCACCGCGGTCGCTCGCCTCCTCAGCTCGCTCCTCTGCTTGGCGTCGCGGAGGTGGCGTTCAGGCGCCGTTGGTGCGGGCGGCGCGGCGGGCGAGGATGCGGGCCAGGCGGCGCTTGCGCAGGCGGCGGCGGATCATCACCGGGAAGATCACCAGCGAGCCGAACAGCAGGAAGACCAGCGTCAGGTTGCGCAGGATCTCGCCGCGGCTGCCCTCGGCGGCGGCGAGCAGCGCCGTCGCGGCGTAGGTCAGCACCGCCATCGGCGGCACCAGGCCGATCGCCGTGGTGACGAGGAACGGCAGCAGGCGGACGCCCACCACGGCGGCCGCCGAGTTGGCGAGCGCGAAGGGGACGGGCAGGAAGCGCATGCCGATCAGCATCGGCCAGCCGCGGCGGGAGAGCATCTGCTCGGCGCGCCGCATCTTGCTGCCGCCGATCTTCTCCACGAACTCGCGGCCGAGGAAGCGGGCGAGCAGGAACGAGACGGTGGCCCCGACCAGCCCGCCGAGCCAGTTCCAGAACGTCCCCCAGCCGAAGCCGAAGATCGCGCCGCCGACCACGATCATCGGCGACGCCGGCACGCCGAGCGGGCAGAGCACGCCGTAGAGGCCGACCAGCGCGAGCGGCGTCCACCAGTGGCCGCGCGCGGTCTCGAGCAGCGCGCCCAGCCGCTCGGCGGTCAGCAGCTCCCGGAGCGGCGTGAAGCGGACCGCGGCGAAGCTGCCGGCGATCAGCACGACCAGGATGGCGAAGCGGATCAGCGCGCGTCGCGGGGACCCCGGCGGCGCGCCGGCCGGGTGCGGCGCGAGCGACTCCGGCAGGTGCGGGCTCAGCGCGGCGCTTCCGGTCCGCCGTCGAGCGCGAGGAACTGGCGCATGTGGGTGGCCAGCTCCTCCTGCGCCGACGGGTCCATGAAGTTGAGCCGCAGCTCGTTGATCACCATGACCTCGGCGCGCTGCCACTCCGACCAGCACGACGAACAGACGCGGTCGAGGATCTCGCGGCCGAGCGCGCCGCCGAACGGCGCCCGGGTGAGCCGCGGGCCGTCGCCGCCGCAGCGGGCGCAGGCGAAGCCGGCGCTCATCGGGGCGCTCCCGTGCCGGCGCCCGCGGGCTGGAGCGAGCGGAAGTAGGCGATGGTCCGCTCCAGACCCCGCGCGAGCGGCACGCCCGGCTCCCAGCCGAGCACCGCGCGCGCCTTGGTGATGTCCGGCTGCCGCGTCTTGGGATCGTCGACCGGCAGCGGCGCGAAGACGATCTCCGAGCGCGAGCCGACCGCGTCACGGATCGTCTCGGCGAACTCGAGGATCGTCATCTCGTGCGGGTTGCCGATGTTGGTCGGCTCGACCTCGTCGGAGAGCAGCAGCCGGTAGATCCCCTCGATCAGGTCGTCGACGTAGCAGAACGAGCGGGTCTGGCCGCCGTCGCCGAAGACGGTCAACGGCTCGCCCGCGATCGCCTGGGCGACGAAGGCGGGCACCACCCGGCCGTCGCGCGGGCGCATGCGCGGACCGTAGGTGTTGAAGATGCGCACGATCCGGGTCTCGACGCCGTGGACCCGGTGGTAGGCCATGGTCATCGCCTCGGCGAAGCGCTTCGCCTCGTCGTAGACGCCGCGCGGCCCGACCGGGTTGACGTTGCCCCAGTAGCTCTCGGGCTGCGGGTGGACGAGCGGGTCGCCGTAGACCTCGGAGGTCGACGCGAGCAGGTAGCGCGCCCCCTTGGCCTTGGCCAGGCCGAGCGAGTTGTGGGTGCCGAGCGAGCCGACCTTGAGGGTCTGGATCGGCAGCTCGAGATAGTCGATCGGCGAGGCGGGGGAGGCGAAGTGGAGGACGTAGTCGACCGCCCCCTCGAGCTCGATCGGCCGCGAGACGTCGTGGAGCTGGAGCGAGAAATCGGGCCGCCCGAGAAGGTGGGCGAGGTTCTCGCGCTTGCCGGTGATCAGGTTGTCGATCGCGACCACCGCGATGCCCTCGGCGAGCAGGCGCTCGCACAGGTGGGAGCCGAGGAAGCCGGCGCCGCCGGTGACGACCGCCCGCTTCAAGCGCCCGCCTCCGCCGGGGCCGCCACGTCCCGGCCGACGGACACGTAGCGGAAGCCCTCCGCCGCCACCCGCGCCGGCTCGTAGAGGTTGCGCAGGTCGACCACCAGCGGCGCCGCCAGCCGGGTCTTCAGCTGCGCCAGGTCGAGCGCGCGGAACTGGTTCCACTCGGTGGCGATGACCAGCCCGTCGGCCCCGGCGGCGGCCTCGTAGGGATCGGCGCAGTAGTCGATCGGCGGCAGCAGTGGCCTGGCCGCCGCCATCGCCGCCGGGTCGAAGGCGCGCACGCGGGCGCCGCGCGCCACCAGCCCCTCGACCACCGGGATCGCCGGCGACTCGCGCATGTCGTCGGTGTCGCCCTTGAAGGCGAGGCCGAGCACGGCCACGGTCTTGCCGGCCAAACCGCCGAAGGCGGTCTCGATCTTGCCGATCATCCGCTGGCGGATCCTCTCGTTGGCCGACAGCACCGCCTCGATGATCTCGAAGCGCATGCCGTGCTCTTCGGCGATCTGGGCCACGGCGCGGGTGTCCTTGGGGAAGCAGGAGCCGCCGTAGCCGGGGCCGGGGTGGAGGAACTTCGGGTTGATCCGGTTGTCGAGCCCCATGCCGCGCGCCACCACCTCGACGTCGGCGCCGACGCGCTCGCACAGTTCGGCGACCTCGTTGATGAACGAGATCTTGGTCGCCAGGAAGCCGTTCGAGGCGTACTTGATCATCTCGGCCGACTCGACGTTGGCGATCACGAACGGCACCCCCGCCGCCTTGAGCGGCGCGTAGATGTCGAGCATGACGTCGATCGCCCGCTGGGTGCGGGCGCCGATCACCACGCGGTCGGGGCGGAAGAAGTCCTCGAGCGCCGAGCCCTCGCGCAGGAACTCGGGGTTCGACACCACCGCGAACTCCTGGCCGCCGCCGGAGCGCTCGCGCACCACCCGCTCGACCATCTGGCCGGTGCCCACCGGCACCGTCGACTTGGTGATCACCACCTTGTAGCCGTTCAGGTTGTCGCCGATCGCCTCGGCCACCTGGCGGACGAAAGAGAGGTCGGCGCGGCCGTCGGGCAGCGGCGGCGTGCCGACGGCGATGAACACCGCCTTGGCGTCGCGAATGGCCGGGGCCAGGTCGGTGGTGAAGTGGAGGCGGCCGGCCTTGACGTTCTTCTCGACCACCTCTTCGAGGCCCGGCTCGTAGATCGGGATCTCGCCGCGCTCGAGCGCGGCGATCTTCGTGGCGTCCTTGTCGACGCCGGTGACGTGCATGCCGAACTCGGCGAGGCAGGCGCCGGTCACCAGACCGACGTAGCCGCTGCCGACGACGCATATCTTCATGGACGGACTCCCTCCGAAACGGAGCTGCCGAAGGCCGGGGAACCGGACGGGCGGGCCGCCCGGGGAGGGCGGCGGCCGAAGCTTATCGCGCTCGACGCCCCCGCCGCGAGCCGGGGCGAGCCGGCGCGCGGCCCGTTCGCTCAGCGGGCCTCGGCGTCGCCCACGGCCAGATCGCGCAGCAGGCCATCGCGCAGGTCGTAGATCCAGCCGTGGAGGGTGAGCGGCGGGTCGCGGCGCCGGGCGGCGCGGACGACCTCCGTCGCCGCCAGCCGCCGCACCTGCGCGGCGACATTGAGCTCGCACAGCCGCGCCCAGCGGGAGTCGTCGTCGGGCTCGGCGGCGAGCGCGGCGCGGTGGACGCGCGCCAGCTCGGCGAGCGGGTCGAGCCATTCGGCGACCACCCCTCGCGCACCGCCCGCCAGGGCGGCGCGCACGCCGCCGCAGCCGTAGTGGCCGCAGACGATGATGCCGCGCACCTCCAGGACCTCGACCGCGTAGGTCACGACCGCCATGCCGTTGGCGTCGCCGGGCGACACCTGGTTGGCGACGTTGCGGTGGACGAACATCTGGCCGGGGTCGAGATCGACGATCTGGTTGGCGGGGACACGGCTGTCCGAGCAGCCGATCCAGAGGTAGTCGGGGCGCTGGATGTCGGTCAGGCGCTGGAAGTAGCCCGCATCCCCCGCCACCTGGCGCGCCGCCCAGGCCCGGTTCCTCGCCAGCAGCTCGCTCAGGTGCGGCATGGCGTCGCGCTCCCGCGGCTCACCGCCGCCCGGAGGCGAGCCGGCTCTCGAACTCCTCCGAGCGGACGATGTCCATCACCACCTCGGCGATCTTGCCGCGCTCGACGTCGCGCAGGTAGGTGCGGACGCCGCTCGAGTCGGCCTCGCGGCCGAGCAGGCCGAGGTAGAACGAGTCGAGCAACTGGCCGGCCGAAAGGCCGGAGCGGCGGGACGAGAACTCGGGGCTGCGCGCCATCCCCTCGATCTGGGACGAGAGCCGGCCGCGCTGGATCTCGGCCACCGCGGCCGCGAGCCCGGGCGGGTCGGCGTCGCGGCCGAGCAGCGCCTGGTAGAGGGCGCGCGCGATCGTCTCCGCCTGCGCCCGCGAGTAGCCGTCGAGCGCGGTCGCGCCGACGGTGAGCGGCAGCCGCCACTCGAGGTTGAGATTGCCCGGCACCCAGAGCCAGAGATCGCACTCGCCGCGGCCGCCGCCGGGGGAGATCCGGAAGCGGCCGTCGCCGCGCTCCTCGACCCGCACGAAGCCGCGCGGGCAGCGCCGGTCGAGGTCGAGGCCGAAGGCGGCGCGCTCGGCGGGGAAGCGCCGCCCCGACTGGTCGATGCCCTGGATCTCCAGGTCGATCGTCTCGCCGGCCGAGAGCCGCAACCCGCGCCGGGGATCGATCTCGCGCGGCCGTTCGCCGCCGCGCGCGGCGCGGATCTCGACCTCGCAGACGTAGGGTCGCTGGCCGCAAGCGTCGCACCGGCCCTGGCCCGCGAGCGGCGCCGCCAGCGCGGCCAGGAGCAGCGCGGCCACCCCCGACGCCGGCAGACTCCAGGCCGCGGCGGCGCGGCGGGTCGGGTTCGAGAAGTCCGGTCCAGATCGGCTCATGTCGGCCTCCGCCGTGCGAAGCGAGCTTCGTGAAACCTCAGTCTAGCGGCAATGGAAAACCGTCGGCCAGCGCCCGGACGCGACCACGCCGGGCCGCCGCTCGTGGTAGTTTCTGCGTCGTTCGATTCGAACCGGCGTCCACGGAGCTCGCGCCGCCGCTTGCCTCGGCGAGGGCTCTTCAGTCGAGAGGGCCCACCATGTTCCGACTCAGCTATCGCTTCGCCGCGGCGGCCCTCTGGCTGCTCGCTCCGCTCGCCGCCGACGCCGACACGGCGCGCGGCTCGCACTTCGTCCGCGTCCCCGCCGAGGAGGCCGCCCGGCTCGCGGGCATCCCCGCCGAGCGGAGCCTCGACTACGGCAGCTTCCGCTGGCTGGTCCTGACCGAATCGGGGCTGCGCGACCTCGAGGCGCGCGGCGTCCGCTTCGAGGAGGTGGCCGAGGCGGGTCAGGTGCGGGTGGGCGCCCACCGCTTCGATCCGCTGGCCGAAGGCGAGCCCGCGCTGCCCGCGGCGAGCCGCGCCAGCTCGGCGGGCGAGCAGCTCCGGCTGGTCCATCTGATCGGGCCGACGCGGACCGAGTGGATCGGTCAGCTGGCGGCGGCGGGCCTGCGGGTGCTGCAGTACTACCCGCACCACACCTACCTCGTCTGGGCGGGGGAGAGCCAGATCGAAGCCGCCGAGACGCTCGACTTCGTCCGCTGGCAGGGCCTCCTGCACCCCGCCTACAAGATCAGCGAGCAGCTGCTCGCCAAGAGTGGCCGGATCGAGAACGTCGACGTCAGCTTCTTCAACGCCGGCGATCCCGAGCCGACGCTGCGCGCCCTCGAAACGCTCGGCGCCACCGTCCTCCAGTCCCACGCCGCCCAGCCCGACGGCGCCTTCTGGGACGCCATCGTGCAGGTGGGCGCGGAGCTGCTGGCCGAGATCGCGGCGCTGCCCGAGGTGGTCTGGCTCGGCTACGAGAGCCCGCGGCCGACCCTCGACGACGAGATGTCCTCGCAGATCGTCGCCGGCAACTACACCGCCGGCGTCCCGTTCATCGGCTACAACACCTGGCTCTCCTCCGTGGGCCTCGACGGCAGCGGCGTGACCTGGGCGATCGTCGACACCGGCGTCGACTACGACCACCCCGACCTCGGCCCGCACATCGTCGGCGGCTCCTCCTTCGCCGGCGCCTGTGACCCGCCGGGCCAGCCCGGCTCGGACTGCAGCGGCGGCGGCCACGGCACGCACGTCGCCGGCATCGTCGGCGGCGACGCCAGCGGCCTGTTCGCGGACGCCAACGGCTTCCTCTACGGGTTGGGTGTCGCGCCCGCCTACGGCATCTACGCCATGAACTCGCTGTCGGGATCCGCCTGGCCGCCGGCCGGCGGCTGGCAGGAGCACACCAAGCGAGCCCTGCTCGGCGGCGCCATCGGCAGCAACAACTCGTGGACCACCGGCGAGGGGACCGCCCACGGCTACCAGGCCTCCGAGCGGACCCACGACTTCATGGTGCGCGACGGCAACTTCGACACCCCAGCCGTCGCCGAGCCCTTCACCCTGGTCTTCTCCGCGGGCAACTCGGGCCCGGGCGCCAGCACCTTGACGGCGCCCAAAGAGGCCAAGAACATGATCTCGGTCGCCAACTCGCAGAACTTCCGGGCCGGCAGCATCGACGTCATCACCAACTCGAGCAGCCGCGGGCCGGCGGTGGACGGCCGCATCCTGCCCACGGTCGCCGCGCCGGGCACGCAGATCGCCTCCTCGCGCAACGACCTCGGCGGCCTCTGCGCGACCGCGATCGCCGGCACCAACAACCTCTACGCCTTCTGCACCGGCACCAGCATGGCCGCGCCGCACGTCTCCGGCGCCGCCGTCCTGCTGACCGAATGGTGGCGGCAGGAGTTCCCGGCCGCCGGCGATCCCAGCCCGGCGATGCTCAAGGCGCTGCTGGTCAACGGCACGGTCGACATGGGGACCGCCGACATCCCGAACAACAACGAGGGCTGGGGGCGGATCCACCTGCCCTCGATGATCACGCCGACCGTCTCCCGCGCGCTCTGGGACCAGAATGAGCTCCTGAGCGACACCGGCCAGCAGTTCCAGGTCACCCTCGGCGTGCCCGACGCGACGAAGCCGCTCAAGGTCTCGCTCGCCTGGACCGACGCCCCGGGCGCGCTGGGCGCCAACCCGGCGCTGGTCAACAACCTCGACCTGGTGGTCGAGAACAACGGCAACACCTACCTCGGCAACCGCTTCGTCAGCGGCTGGTCGGCGACCGGCGGCACCGCAGACATCCGCAGCAACGTCGAGAACGTCTTCGTCCAGAGCCCCGGCGGCTCGGCGACCATCACCGTCGCCGCGACCCTGATCGCCGGCGACGGCGTGCCGCTCAACGGCGACCCGACCGACCAGGACTTCGCGCTGGTCTGCTGGAACTGCGCGCTCCAGGCCGACTTCACGCTCGGCGCCGGCCCGGCGAGCCAATCGATCTGCGCGGGGGCGAACGCCGTCTACACCGTCGACGTCGGCTCGGTCCTCGGTTTCTCCAACCCGGTCACGCTCGGCGCGAGCGGTCACCCGGCGGGCACCACCGCGACCTTCGTGCCCAACCCGGTGACGCCGGGCAACTCCTCGACCCTGACCATCGGCAACACCGCCGGCGCCAGCGCCGGTTCCTACTCGATCGAGATCCAGGGCTCGAGCACGACCGGCGTCAAGACGCGCGACGTCGGCCTGGAGGTCTTCACCGGGAACCCCGCCGCGGCGACGCTGCTCACCCCCGCCGACGGCGCGCTCGACGTGCCGCGGCGGCCGACGCTGTCGTGGAGCGCCGCGGCCCAGGCGGCGAGCTATCTGGTCGAGGTCGCGATCGACGCCGGCTTCGGCTCGATCGTCCGCTCGACCACCGTCCCCGGCACGAGCTGGGAGGTCACGCCGGCGTTGGACGGCGACACGACCTACTTCTGGCGCGTCACCGGCGGCAATGCCTGCGGCCAGACGGTCTCGGCCGCCTTCGAGTTCCACACCGCGAATCCGACCGTGCTCCTGGTCGACGACGACGACGACACGCCGAACGTCCAGGACCGCTACCAGACGACGCTCAACTCGCTCGCCGTCTACGACGTCTGGGACGTGGTCGTCGAAGGGGGCGAGCCGACCCTCGACGACTTGCGGCCCTACCGGTCGGTGGTCTGGTTCTCCGGCGACCGGTTCACCGGCTCGACCAGCCCCTCGGCCGGGCCCCAGGCGGCGGCGCAGGATGCCCTCGCGCTCTACCTGCAGAACGGCCGCTGCCTCTTCCTCTCCTCCCAGGACTACGGCTGGGACATGTTGGGCTCCGGCACGCAGGCCGCGAACGCGTTCATGCAGCAATACCTCGGTTTCAGCCAGGTGGCCTCTGACAGCGGCGACTACACCCGGGTCGACGGCGAGAACGTCTACTCCCCCTACCAGGATCTGACGCTCACCTACGCCGGACTGTTCAGCGACTTCTCGGACACGTTGACGTTGGGTAGCGGCCAGACCGCCTTCCGCGGCGATCTGCCGGCGGGCAACACCAACCTCGGCGCGGTCTCGAAGCTCGGACCGACCTACTTCACGACCTTCCTCGCCTTCCCCCTCGAGGCGATGAGCGAAGCGAACCGGGGCCTGGTGCTGCAGCGCTTCTTCGACACCTGCCAGGCCGAAGTGCCGATGTTCGCCGACAGCTTCGAGAGCGGCGACAGCTGCGCCTGGTCGAGCGGGGCGGCGGCGGCCTGCCCATGAGGTCCTGACGCCGCGTCGTCGACCGACTCGCGACCCGTGTCCCGCCACTCGCGAGTCCGAGGCGGCCTCGTCCGCGCGAGGAGCAAGAAGCTCCATAGCAGGGAATGACCGGGGAGCGGCCCCGGTTTCGGGCGGCCGGCCGGCCGGTCGCTGGTGCCGGCGCCGGCGACGGCTGGGGCGACCTTGCCACCAGGGCCCCAGCGCTCGCGAGCGTCTCCTTCGGTGGTCCTTTTTTTCGGCCTTGGCCTTCGTCCGGTGCGACCCATTGCGCCAATTGCGGCAGATGAGGTACCTCACTCTTTCGGCGCTTCACCACGCGGGGAGGGAAGCGCCCTCGGAGGCTCGGGCCAGCGCTCTTCGATGGCGATCGCCAGGCCGAGCGGGATGCGGTGGTCGTGGAGGGTGAGACCTTGGGGGGCGGGGGAGACGCCGAGGCAGATTCCGGCGTGCTGGAGGATCACGGCGTCGGCGCCGAGCCCGGCGGCCGCTTCGAGCTGGCGCGAACTCCTTGACAGGAGCGGCGAGGCCAGTATCATCGGCGCTAGCCTTCTTCGCGCCACGCTTCGGGAGTTCGAGGAGTCTTCAGGCGGTGTAGCGGCGGCATACTCTTGCCCGATGAAGAGCTGCAGGACTTGCTGAATGGCGCGATGCTGGATGGTGGCTTTCTAGTTGAGGTCCAGGCAACGGGAGGTTGACATGAGACTGGGTCCGTTGGGGCGAGTGGCGATTCTCATTGCGGCATTCCTGGGACTCGCGCCGCCGGAAGCGCCAGAGAACCCCGATCTCGGCCCCGGGAGCTGGTGGTGGGGCGGCAACACGGGCGGGTGGGCCCATGACTGCAACTTGAGCATCCAGAATCCAGGCTTCTGCAGCGGAGGCTTTCACCCCGAGGATGGTGACCCGAGCTTGGACCCCTATTGGTGGGTCCAATGCAACGAGGAAAGATGCCTTGCCGGTGCAAGATGTCCTCCAGAGCAGGAGGGCGGGCAACCTGTCGAGATCGAGTGCGAGGGCGCGTACAAGGGACAGGCTGCTGACGGCGCAGTCTATTGCTTCGACAACGGAAGCGGGATTCCAATGGACAACGACTGGTGTTAGCCGTTGAAGCCCGGGATGGTGTTGCACGGGCCCCATCAGCCTGAGCCGACCCAAGGCGGTACCCGCGTGTCACTGCGTGACATCGTCATTGTCGCCTGTGCCGTGGCGCTCGCTCCAGCGCTCGCGGAGCAGACGGCCGAAGGCGCGCGGCAGATTAGCGGGTCGATTGTTTTCCCGGACCGCGAGGCCGCAGGGCCGCTTCAGATCACAGCTTACGTACCGGCCGCTCCCGCTTTCTGGCTACCAGCGCCCACGGTTGTGGGAGGGCACTGGCCGGCCCGGTTCGCATCGGTGAGCGTTCCGGCAGGGCGGGATTCCTTCCGGCTCGATGCGCGCGGTGTGCTGAGCCTGCTCGAAGCCTCGGGCGAGGGACTTGAGAGGCAGTGGGTGCGCGGTCTGGCGACTCGCTCATCGCAAGTGCTTCCACCACTGGTGGCCAGGCGCCTCAAGACGGCCGGCGTAGGCCTGCATCCGTCCGTCGTTGGCTCGGGACTTGGTAAGCTCTCGATCGTCGCGGGAGCGACGCCCGCGGCTACCTGCGAGGCGGCCTGGGTATCGGAACGGCGGGTCTCTCACCTCCAGCCGCAACTGGAACTGCGCGTCGAGGTGCCCGAAGGGGCTGACGAGCTCGTGGCCTTCCATCCGGCGATCGGCGAGGTGGTGATACCGGCGACCGGCAACTCCCAACTCGCTCCCGCTCCCACAGAAGTGGTCACCCGATTCGGCAGGGTCGTCGATGCCGACGGCGCGCCAGCGCCCCTGGCCGCGATTCTGTTCGGGGACCACGAGATTCCAGTGGCTCGCGCGGATCCCAAGGGGAGGTTCGCGGTGACGGCGCCCGCCGGGTCCTGGCGGATTCGAGCGCTGCAGCTCGAAGGTCCTGAAGGATCGTGGCGAGGCACCGTCGACGCCACGCGGCCGGAGGAGCTGATCGTCCGTACGGAACGAATCGAGGAAGTGCGCGCCCGACTGGTCGATCCACATGGCGATCCGGTGCCGTTCAGGGGAGTCTGGCGAGCCAGCGAGCCGTTCTGGTCCGCCACGACCGACGCGCAGGGGCGCTTCTCATTGCGACAGCTGCCCAGGCTCGAGTCGCTCGTCCTGTGTGTCGAGGGAGTACCCGAGAACTCGCGAATCGTCCGACCCATGAGCGGCACGCCGTTCCAGGATCTCGGTGATCTGGTGGTCGGCCGGCGGAGCGAGGATGGGGCCGGCTCCGTGGTCCTCGAGGGCCGCGTAACCGATTCGGCGGGTACGCCCATCGAAGGCGCGACCGCGCGTGTAACGAGCCCCCGCGACGACAGCTCGCTGCGTGACCTGCTGGCGGGGCGCCGCGCCAAGCGGGCGGTGCTCGCTTCGTCGTCCACTGATCTCCTCGGCGGCTTCGAGCTCCGGGGGCGGTGGGATCCCGGTCGCTACCGCGTCGTCGTCAGCGCCGAGAGCTTCGCGGTGTGGCTGAGTGACGAGGTCGAAGTACTGGGGCCGGGAGATCGCGTCGACCTCGGCGATATCGTGATGGATCAAGGCGCCGCGCTGGTCGGCCGCGTGCTCGACGAACATCGAGCCGCGGTGTCGGGGGCCCGGCTGAGTGTCGCGGTCAGCGGACCTGAGGGCCGGGGTGCGACGGCGGTCTCCGGGCCGTCTGCCGCAGGGAACTCGGACGAGGCCGGGCGCTTCGAGCTCACGAGTCTGCCGAAGGGAGTGCCGTTGGAACTTCGCGTGGAAGCTCGGGGGTACTTGCCGGGCTCGCTCAGCGTGAGGTCGGCGGATGAGGCGGGCGAGATCGAGCTCCTGCTCGAGCGGGCCGGCATGGTCGAAGGGTTCGTCGAGGACGAGGAGGGATTGCCGGTAGCTGGCGCCGCGATCACCGTTCAGAGACAAGAGGAGAGTCGCAGCCCCTCCCCAGCGGCGGCGCCCCTCCCCTCGGTGATCACCAACAAAGCTGGCCGATTCACGCTCGAGCCCCTGCCGTGCGGTTTGCTGCGAGTGGTAGCGGGGAAGGAGGGTTACTCCTTTGCCGAAAGCCGCGTCGCGGTGAGCTGCGACGACCAAAGACCGGGCCGAGCCCACCTGCGGCTCTTTCGCGCGGCGACGCTCTTCGGCACCGTGACGGACGTGGCCGGCCGGCCGGTGCTCCATGCTCGAGTCACCGTTGACGGGCTCGGAACGCTCACGGGTTCAGACGGTTCCTTCCGCCTGGGACTGCGACGGTTTGGCGAGATCCATGTCCACGTTTCGCACCCCGACCTCGGTAGCTTCACGCAGAAGCACGAGATCCGCCCCGGCGAGGACTTGACGTTGCTCCTGAGCTTTCCAGCGGTGGATTCTCCCGGCCAGAGCCGAGGACCGGCGAGGAGAGCGGGCGAGCCGGACAGTCTGGTAGAGAGGTTCGAGCCGCACCCCTGAGCCTGAGAGCCCGGAAGCCTCGGTTGGCTTCTACCACCGGGCCGGCTCTGCAGGAGTTGCCGGGTGTTGTCGCCTGTCGAAACCTGCGGCGTGTTGCCGGATACGCTTCGACCTCTCGGGGCCGCGAGCGCCAGTCAACTCCGGCAGCTGCGGCCTCTCGCGACGAACCCAACCGGGGTCTCCCTGCTGAGGCGCTGACTCCGTCGTCTAGAAGCTATCCCAGAACCTGTCTGAGAAGCAGGAGCGTGCAGCTGAAGTGGAGAAAGGTTTGAAAGAGTGCAGCCGATCGTTCCCATCGAATGCGGAGCCTTCGGTAGTTCTGCAGCCAGGCGATCGAGCGCTCGACGGTCTATCGTCGCTTGCAGCGACGCAGCGATCGACCATCCTGAGTCTTGTTCTCGGGGAGTCGATTCGATCGATGCGGCGCGATGAGTTCGATGCCGCGCTCGGAGAGGATCTCGTCGAGCGCATCGCTATTGTAGGCATTGTCGCCGACGACACGGTCGGGCAACGATTCCGGAATCATGAAGTCGAAGAGTTGCTGTGCGAGATGACTTTCGGCGCGATTCGCGAAAGCCGTGTTGACCGCCGCCGGGAGGCCGTGAGCATCGAGCAAGACCATGATCTTCACGCCTTTGCCGACTCGCGTGAGTCCGATGCCATCGCCTCCGCCTTTCGCCTTGGAGAAGGTGGTGTCGATGAAGCACTCGTAGAACCGGTAGCCATCGCGCTCTTCGACGAGACTTCCCGCGGCGCGGAGGATCTCCTCGAAGACGCCCTGTTCCATCCATCGCTTGACCCAGCGATGCACGGCGCTCCTGCTGCCAGAACGTCGTGGAAGGTCCTTCCATTTCGCACCGTTGTCGAGCATTCAGAAGATGCCGGCGACGACCTTGCGCTTGTCGATGCTGGGTCTCCCGCTGAGCGGGCTTTTCGACAGACCGGGAATCTGCTGACAGATCCAGTCGAGTACTTCGCGTGACATCTTGAGCATGATGCCGCATCCGAGCAATCGCTATGCCGGTTTAGGGATAGCTTCCAGTGACCCACGCAGTCGCCCAGAGGTCCCGTCTCAACTCCTCCATCGAGCAGACTTGGTGCGCCAGGACGTCGGGCGCACCCGTCGAAGTCGGGCTCTCGCCTCGCCGCCGGTCGACCTACAGGTCCACCAGCATCTCGAAGCCGCCGTGGGACATCCGCTTCATGTCGAAAGGCATGGGTTCGGCGGCGAGCTTCTCGAGTCGCGGGTCCTGGAGCACCTTGGCGTTGACTCGGTCGCGATGGGCGCGCGACTTGTAGCGGATCCAGGCGAAGATCACCGTCTCGCCCGGCTTCGCCCGCACCCGCTTCGGAAACGACGTGCCGCCCGGAATCGCCAGGTCCTCGCCGACGCACTCGCAGTAGGCGACCGCGCCGTGCTCCCGCCAGACCTTGCCGGCCAGCCGCGCGATCTTCCGGTAGGCCGCCACCTTGCGCTTCGGAATCGGGATCAGGAATCCGTCGACGTAGGCCATGCCGCGCTCCTCCTTCAGATGTTGGGGTCCCCGAGCTTACCCGACGAGCGCGAGCCGCCCGGGCCGGCGGGAAGGCTCCGCATCGCGCGCGGCGAGTGCTCGACGCAGTCGGCAGGCGCGAAAAGGGCGGCGGGAGAGGTCTCCCGCCGCCCGGAATGGCGAGCGCTGGTTTCGGCGGGGCGCCTACACGTGCCGCCGGCGCAGCGAGCGCAGACCGAGGCCGGCGAGCGTGAGCACGAAGAGCGCCACGCCGGCATCTCCCAGGGTCGGGATCTCCTGGATGATGGGCGGCTCCAGGATCTCGACCGTGGCGGTTCCGACCGCCACGGCCTGGGCGCCGCCGGTGCTCGACTGTGCGGCCGTCCAAGTCGCGGTGTTCGTGGTGGTGACGGTGATCACCGCGGGCACGACGAGGAAGGCCGAATTACCCGGCAGGAGCGCGTAGGCGAAAGCGTTCAGGAGGACGCCCAGCTCGCTGTCGACGAGATCGTGAGAATTGAGAGTGACGTCACCGATGTTGGTGACGGTGTAGCAGTAGTAGACCGTGGTGCCTGGCGGGACGAGGATGTTCGAGCCGGCCGCGCACTCGCCGGGATTGACGCCGACCGTCTTCGCCAGCGTGATCGCCGCGTCCTGCGGCTCGGTGACTTCCAGCTCGAGCGGCACAATGACCAGACTGGTGCCGTTGCCGGGGCCCGCGTCCGGGTCGTTGCTGGTTACACAGAGGCTGGCCAGGTAGGTGCCGGGCGCCAGGCCGGTCGAGTCGAAGGTGACCTGGACCGGCGAGCTGCCGCCCGGAGCTGTGGTGCCATTGGTCGGGCTGACGCTGGCCCACGGAATGTCCTCGGGGTCATCGCAGGCCACGGGCACTCCGACCAGGCTCATGTCGTCGTAGTAGACGGTCGAGGCCCCGTTCGCGAACAGGTCGACGGCGCCGATGTTGAGAGCTCCGCCGCCGCTCACTTGGCCGGTCCAGGTGCCGGAGTAGAGCAGCTGGTTGTTGTAGTAGAAGGCCCCGTTGTTGGAGTCGAGATTGATCTCGACCCGCAGCTCGACCCACTGGCCGCGGACCAGCGGCAGCGAGCCGCCGGAGACGCCGCCGTCGTTGACCACCTGGTTGGCGGCGCCGTCGAACATCACCTGGGCCGACCAGTTCAGGCCGACGCCGCCGTCGTTGTAGGTGTTGAGCAGGATGAAGTAGCTCTGGCCGGTGAATTCGGCGGGCACGAACTGCCACGCGGTGAAGGTCCAGAGACCGCTGGTGTAGCCGCTGTACTCGTGGACCAGGTCGCTCGCGCCTGCGATCGCGGCCGAATTGGGCGCGCTGCGGGCCTGCGCGCCGCTCGTCAGCGCGCCGGCGGTCGGGTCGTTGAACCAGCCCTTCCAGCCGCCCTGACCGTGGAGCTGGCTGCCGGTGGCATAGCTGTCGAAGTCGTCGCTCCAGTCGACCCCTGCGGGGTGTCCGGAGGCGTCTTCGAAGATCGACCACTCCAGGTCCGCCTCACCGAGGTTGCCGATGGTCATGGGCTGCTGGGTCACGGTGTCCGCGGGCTGGGTCGCGCTGAGCGACAGCGGGTCGACGTCGATGTCGGGCGCCTCGCCGATCACCGTGGCCTGCAGGCACCATTGGGCCAGCGAACCGGTATCCCCCGCGGCGTTGTCGACCACCGTCAGCGTCCAGACGCCGGAGGTGCTCTCGCCGTCGAACGCCGCCAGCAGCGACGTGTTCGGTGGGTCGCCGCCGGGCGCCCGACCACTGATCGCAGGCAGGTTGGAGCACTGGCTCTCGATCGCGGTGTCGGGGCCCTCGTCGTCGACCGTGACGTCGTAGTCGTTGCCCGAGCAGCCGAAGGTCGAGGCCGGGACGCCGGGCCGGTCGATGAGAACCGCCGTGGTGCCCGAGGGGACGTGCTGCAGCGTGAAGCGCAGGTCCCCCACCCAGGTGTGCGTCGCGTTGATGTAGACGTCGAGGTCGACGATCGTCAGTCCGACACCCCAGTTGATGGAGTCGACGACCCCGGCGGGGAGGTTGTCCGGAATCGCCAGGGCGGGGCTGCTGCAGATCTCGACGGTGGTGCCTTCGCCCATCGGTGCGGGCGCCACGCCGGCGAACGCGGTTGTGGTCACGAGCGCGAAGGCGGCGAGCAGAGAAGCCGACCGCGCCATGCGATCTCTCATCGGGGGTGCTCCTTCCTGGGGACGGGTGGCACGACCAGTCCGAGAGGCCGGCGACAAAGCCGCCGGCGTCCGCGGGCCGCGACGGACGAAACTTGCAATGACGATCACTGTACCGATTTTCGATGGTAGCAGGTCGAGCCGAATCGTCAACTTCGCTCCGACGCCCCGGGCGAGCCGCCGCCCGGGCCGGCGCTACGGCGCGGGCCAGCGGGTCCAGAGCCAGGCGAAGATCAGCAGGTACATGGCGCGCTGGATCAGCCCCTGGAAGGCGGGGAAGGCGAGCATGGCGAGCGGCAGGGCGAGGCAGAGGGTGGCGAGAGTGAAGGCCGCCAGCCGCTCGCGGCGCGGGCGGGTGAGCACGCCCTGCCAGACCAGCGCGACCGTGATCGAGATTCCGGCGGCGGTGGCGAGCAGCGAGTGGATCTGGTCGGCGAGCTCGTCATAGGGGAGGGCCGGGTCGATCGGCCGGTGGCCGAAGAGCCCCGCGAGCGCCATCGCGAGCCCGAAAGCGGTGAGCGGGATGGCCGGCCCGCGGAAGCGGCGCAGGCCGTCGATCGCGAGGCCGGCGCCGAGCGCCAGGAAGCCCGCGATCATGATGCCGCGGTTGGGCGTGTTCTGCGCGCCGAGCTGGCTGATGACGTGGCCGACGACGCTGTAGCCCGGCGCCGTGTACCAGGGCCCCGCGGCCGCCGCAACGACGAAGGCGAGGATGCCGGCGCGGCGGGGTGAGAGCACCTCAGACCCCCTCGACCTCTTCCTTCCAGCTCTCGAGGGTGTCCAGGTGGAGCGGCTCCTCGGCCTCCGCCGCGGCGAACTTGCAGATCTCGAGCAGCTCGTCGTCGCTCAGCACCCGATTGCGCTCCTTGGCGGCGCGGAAGATCTCCTCGACCAGGCGGTCGGTCGGCTCGATGCCGTGCTCGTGCAGCCAGAAGACGACGTTCGACAGGCCCGACATGAAGCCGATCTCGATCTTCTGCCGCATTCCGACCATGCCCGCCGGCACTCCCGAGTAGACGCGGTCGGCGAGCCAGTCGTCGCCCTTCTTCTTGGCCTTGATGATCGCCGCCGCGTGGACGCCGGTGGCGGTGCGGAAGGCGTCGTGGCCGAAGACCGGGTAGTTGAGCGGGATCGGCACCTCGGTCGCCTCGCTCGCCACCCGCACGTACTCGGCGAGCGCGGTGAGGTCGTTGTCGATGTAGCCCATCAGCTTCAGGTTGATGAGCAGCTGGTCCATCGAGCAGTTGCCGACCCGCTCGCCGATGCCGAGCGCCGTGGCGTGCACCCGGTCGACCCCCGAGGTCATGGCGGTGATGGTGTTGATCACCCCGAGACCGCGGTCGTTGTGCCCGTGCCAGTCGATCTTGACGTCCTCGCCGGTCTCGCGGATCAGCTGACGGACGTAGGGGACCAGATTGCGCACCCCGCGCGGAGTGATGTGGCCGACGGTGTCGCAGATGCAGACCCGCTTGGCGCCGGCCTCGATCGCGGTGCGGAACAGGCGGCGGATGGTGTCCGGGGTGGCGCGGCAGGTGTCCTCGGTGACGAACATCACCGGCAGCCCGTGGGCGACCGCGTAGGAGACCGCCTTCTCGGTCAGCTCCAGCATGTGGTCGAGCGTCCAGTCCTCCGCGAACTGGCGGATCGGCGACGAGCCGATGAAGGTGCAGGCCTCGATCGCCATCCCCGCCTTCTGCGACATCTCGACCAGCGGCGTGATGTCCGAGATCACCGTGCGCACGGCGCAGTTGGGCGTGATCTTCATCCGCTCGCGCGAGATCTCCTGGCACAGCGCCAGGATGTCGGCGCGCGCCCGCGGTCCGGCGCCCGGCAGGCCGATGTCGAGGGTGTGGATGCCGAGCTGCTCCATCAGGTGGAGGAGGCGGATCTTGGTCTCGATCTCCGGGTCCTTGACCGAGGGCGACTGCAGGCCGTCGCGCAACGTCTCGTCGTCGAACTCGACCGGGCGCTCGCGGTGGGGGTAGCCGGTGCCGGCGGTGTTCCAGTCGTAGACGAGCTCGGCGGTGTCGGGGTGGGGCTTCATGCGCGTGCTCCTCTCGCGGGCGAGCCGATCCGGGCGGTGGCAGGCCGCACGGTACGTCGGTGCGTCGGACCGGTCAAGCCGCGCTGTCCGCGACGCGAGCCGCGCGCGGCGGGAAGGGCTTGACGCGGGGCCGGCTGGAGGGAATAATAGCAAATAGGTACTGAAATACCTAATTAGCCCCGAATGGGGAGCCTGGGGGAGGCGGCGTGCGCATCGAGTCGTGGCGAGTCGAGCAAGCGGGCCAGCCGATGGTCCTCGCCGAACGCGTGGAGTCCGCCGGGCCGGCGGAGGTCCTGGTCGAGGTGGCGGGCTGCGGGGTCTGCCATACCGATCTCGGCTTCTTCTACGACGGGGTCCCGACGCGGCAGCCCTTGCCGCTCACGCTCGGCCACGAGATCGCCGGCCGGGTGGTCGAGGCGGGCGCCGGCGCCGAGGCGTGGCTCGGCCGAGCCGTGATCGTGCCCGCGGTCATTCCGTGCGGAGAGTGCGCCGCTTGCCGCGAGGGCCACGGCTCGATCTGCCCGCGCCAGCTCTTTCCCGGCAACGATCGCGACGGCGGCTTCGGCACCGCGGTGCGGGTGCCCGCGTCCGGCCTCTGCCCGGTGCCCGACCTCGCCAGCCCGGAGCGCAACCCGGCGGGCCTGACGCTGCCCGACCTCGCGGTCATCGCCGACGCGGTGTCGACGCCATTCCAGGCAGCGTTGCGCGCGGGTCTGGCGCCCGGCGACCTGGCGGTCTTCGTCGGCGCCGGGGGGGTCGGCGGCTTCGGCGTCCAGGTGGCGGCCGCGATGGGAGCGAGCGTGGTCGCCATCGACGTCCGGACCGCGGCGCTCGAGCGGGCGGCCCGCCACGGCGCGAGCGCCACCTTCGATGCCGCCAGCCTCGAGCCCGACGCCCTGCGCAAGGCGGTGCGCGCGCTGGCCAAGCAGCTGAACGTCCCCTCCTGGCGGGTCAAGGTGTTCGAGACCTCGGGGAGCCCCGCCGGCCAGCAGCTCGCCTTCGCCCTGCTCGGCCACGGCGGCTACCTCTCCGTGGTCGGGTACACGCCCGCCAGTGTCGAGCTGCGCCTGTCGAACCTGATGGCGCTCGACGCCACCGCGCGCGGCAACTGGGGCTGCCTGCCCGAGCACTACCCGGCGATCCTCGACCTGGTGCTCGCCGGCCGCGTCGAGCTCCGGTCCTACGTCGAGCACCGGCCGCTCGCGACCATCAACGAAGTCTTCGCCGAGGTCCACGCCGGCGGCGTCGATCGGCGCATCGTCCTCGTCCCGGAGCGTTGACCATGTCCTTCAAAGACCACCTGCTGGTCGATCCGGCGCCGGCCGCGGCGTCGCCGCCCGTGCCGCCGACGGTGCGCTACCAGACCACCCCGCTGCGCGATCCCGAGGGCGGAGTCGTCGACGGCCTGCACGTCGTCCGCATCACCCTCGACAACCCGGAGCAGCTCAACTCCTACACCACCGCGATGGTCAAGCAGGTGATCCTCGGCATGCGGCGCGCGTCGGCCGACTACCGCGCGGTGGCGGTGGTGTTCAGCGGCGCGGGCACGCGCGCCTTCTGCACCGGCGGCAACACCGCCGAGTACGCCGAGCACTACGCCGGCCGGCCCGACGAGTACCGGCAGTACATGCGGCTGTTCAACGACATGGTGAGCGCCATCCTGGCCTGCGACAAGCCGGTGATCTGCCGGGTCAACGGCATGCGCATCGCCGGCGGCCAGGAGATCGGCATGGCGTGCGACTTCTCCGTGGCGCAGGACCTGGCGGTCTTCGGCCAGGCGGGCCCCCGCCACGGCTCCGCCCCGGACGGCGGAAGCACCGACTTCCTGCCGCTGTTCGTGGGCATCGAGGCGGCGATGGAGAGCTGCACGCTGTGCGAGCCCTGGAGCGCCCATCGCGCGGCGCGGCTGGGGCTGCTGACCCGGCTGGTGCCGGCGCTGCGCGTCGACGGCGAGCTGGTGCCGAATCCGCTGGTGGTCACGGATCGCTGGCTCGAAGGCGGCTCGCAGGTCTACGGCGATTGGCGGCGCGGCGCCGAGCGCGACGCCGGCAAGCGGCTGCTGGCGCGGGGCGAGGTCGACCTGGCGCCGCTCGATGCCGCGGTCGACGAGCTGGTGTGGAAGCTCGCCAACACCATGCCGGGGTGTCTGACCAAGACCCTGGAAAGCGTGCGCAAGCACAAGCTGTCCCACTGGAACGAGAACCGGGAGAGTAACCGCGCCTGGCTGGCGCTCAACATGATGACCGAAGGGCGGGCGGGCTTCCGCGCCTTCCACGAGGGCCCGCGGGAGCGGCGCGAGGCCGATTTCCTGCTGCTGCGCCGGCGCCTCGCCGAGGGCGCGGCGTGGGGGCCCGAGCTGACCGCGGAGATCCTGCCGCGACGGGGGGAGCCGTGAGCTCGGTCACGACCGCGGTCGCCACCATCCGGCCGCTCGCGGCGGCCGACTTCGACCAGGTCGTGGCGATCGACGCCTGGCACACCGGCACCGCGAAGCCCGAGTACTGGCGGCGGGTCTTCGCCGCCTTCCTCGCCCCGGCCGAGGATGCGCTCCGCGTCGGTCTCGCCGCCGAGCTCGACGGGCGCCTGGCCGGCTACGTTTTCGGCGAGGCGCGCGCCTTCGAGTTCGGCTCCGAGCCCTGCGGCTGGGTGTTCGCGGTGGGGGTGGCGGAGCCACACCTCCGGCACGGGGTGGCGAGCCGGCTGCTGTCGGCGCTCAACCGCCGCTTCCGCGAGGCCGGCCTGGGCCTGGTCCGCACCATGGTGCGGCGCAACGACGTGCCGGTGCTCTCCTTCTTCCGCGCCTCCGGCTTCGCCGGCGGCCCCTACGTCGAGCTCGAGCTGCCGCTCGGAGCCGAGGAGTGAGTCGATGACCCAGGCGACCGCCGCATCTCCACCGCTCGTCGTCGAGACGCTCGACGACGGGGCGCTGCGCCGATTCGTCCTCGGCGGCAGCAAGGGCAACATCCTCGACCAGCGCTCGATGACGGCGCTGACCGAGGCGTTCCAGGCGGCGCGGGAGTCGGCCGATCTGCGCGCGATCCTGCTCACGGCGCAGGGCCCGCACTTCTCGTTCGGCGCCAGCGTGCCGGAGCACGTGGGGGACCAGGTGGCCGGCATGCTCGCGCGCTTCCACGAGCTGCTGACCGCGCTGCTCGCGTGCGAGCTGCCGGTGGTCGCGGCGGTGCGCGGCCAGTGCCTGGGGGGCGGGCTCGAGCTGGTGACCCTCTGCCACCGGATCTACGCCGCTGCCGACGCCCGGCTCGGCCAGCCGGAGATCGCCCTCGGCGTGCTCGCGCCGGCCGCGTCGGTGGCGCTGGTCGAGCGGGTGGGGCGGGGGGTCGCGGAGGACCTCTGCCTGTCCGGCCGTTCGCTCACCGCCGCCGAGGCCTCGGCCGCCGGCCTGGTGGACGAGGTGGCGGAGGATCCGGAGGCCGCGGCGCTCGCCTTCGCCCGCGCCCACTTCGCCGGCAAGTCGGCCTCGAGCCTGCGGCTCGCGGTGCGCGCCGTGCGGGCCGGCTTCGTCGAGCGCTTCGAGCGCGAGCTCCGACAGATCGAGCGGCTCTACCTCGACGAGCTGATGGCGACCGCGGACGCCCACGAAGGGCTCGCCGCCTTCCTCGAGCGACGCTCCCCACGGTGGAGGCACCGGTGAGCGCCGACCTCGCGCCGCGCGAGCCGCATTCCGAATCCGCGGAGTCCGGTGCCCCGACCCTCACAACGCTGGTGGCGCGCGCCGAGGAGCTCTATCGCGACTACCGGCTGGAGGCGGTGCGGCAGTGGAAGGCGCGCACCGGCGGGCTCGCGGTCGGCTACCTGCCGATCTACGTGCCGCGCGAGCTGCTGGCGGCGCAGGGCGTCCTGCCGGTCGGCCTGATGGGCGGCCGCGACGACCTCGAGATCATCAAGGGCGACGCCTACTACCAGTCCTACATCTGCCACATCCCCCGCAGCACCATCGAGCTGGGGTTGAACGGCAGCCTCGACTGCCTCGACGGGCTGCTCTTCCCCGCCATCTGCGACGTCATCCGCAACCTGTCGGGGATGTGGCGGATGCTGTTTCCCGGCCAGCTGGTGCGCTACCTCGACGTGCCGCAGAACTTCGCGCCCGAGATCGGCGGCCGCTTCTGGCGCCACGAGCTCGAGGCGCTGGCCTCGGACCTCGCGGCGCGCGGCGCGCGGCCGCTCGAGCCGGAGGCGCTGCGCGCCGCCATCGCCGCCTACAACGTAAACCGCGCCCTGGTGCGTGCGCTCTACGCGCTGCGGCGCGAGCAGCCGTGGAAGGTGCCGACCTCGGAGCTCTACGTGGTGCTGCGGGCGAGCCTGGTGCTGCCGGTCGAGGAGTCGACGGCGATGCTCGCCGACTACGGCCGGCTGGTGCTCGCCGAGGAGGGCCGCCGGCCGATGGACCAGGCGCGGGTGCTGCTCTCCGGCTCCTTCTGCGAGCAGCCGCCGCTCGGCCTGATCAAGACCCTCGAGCGCGCCGGCTGCTACATCGTCGACGACGACTTCGTGCAGATCCACCGCTACCTCCGCGGCGACATCCCGCTGGCGGGCGATCCGCTCGACAACCTGGTGCGGGCCTTTCTCGACGACGGGATCGCCAGCCCCACCCGCTACATCGCCGACGGAGTCAAGGGCGAGGAGCTGCGGCAGCGCTCGCGCGAGAGCGCCGCCGAGGGGGTGCTGTTCTGCGCGCCCAGCTTCTGCGATCCGGCCCTGCTCGACCAGCCCATGCTGGTCGAAGCGGTCGAGCGCGACGCGATCCCGTGGACCGCCTTCAAGTACTCCGAGAACAGCGGCCAGTTCCAGGTCATCCGCGAGCAGGCGGGGACCTTCGCCGACGCCATCAAACTGTGGAGTGGAGCATGAGCCGAGTCGAGCCGACACCCGAGCCCGCGCCGCGGGGCGCCCACGCGGCGGCCGCGCCCGGCGAGGCGCAGAAGGACAGCAGCCAGCGGCGGCAGAAGGAGATGATCGCCCGCCACTACGACCGGCTGGCGGCGGCGCCCGAGACGGGCGAGAAGAGCGTCTACACCTTCGTGCCCGGCAACCTGACCGAGCTGCTGCGCAGCTTCGACCTGCTGCCGGTGCTGCCGGAGATCAACGCCCTGCAGTCGGGGATGCGCGGCAAGTCCGCCGACTACATCGCGCTCGCCGAGAAGCAGGGCCACTCCGAGGACGTCTGCACCTACGTCAAGAGCGACATCGGCATGCTCGAGTCGGGCAACGTCGGCCCCACCGGCCAGCGGCTGCCGCTGCCCGACCTGCTGCTGCTCTCCTACACCGGCTGCTTCACCTTCCTCAAGTGGTTCGAGCTGCTGCGCGAGAAGTACCGCTGCCCGGTGGCGATGCTCCACGTCCCCTACCAGGCCGAGGGCAAGATCACCCCGGCCATGCGCGGCTACGTGGTCGACCAGCTGCGCGGCGAGGTGATCCCGGCGCTCGAGCGGATCTCGGGCCGGCGCTACGACGAGGACCGCCTGCGCGAGCAGCTGCGCCGCTCGGCGCAGGCGGAGGACGACCTGGTCTGGGTGCTGCAGTCGGCGCGCAACGTGCCGTCGCCGATCGACGCCTTCTTCGGCGCCGTCTACTACGTCGGGCCGATCTTCTCCGCCTTTCGCGGCACCGAGGACGCGGTGGCCTACTACCGCGAGCTGCGCGCCGAGGTCGCCGAGCGCCTGCGGGCGGGCAAGGGCCCGGTGACTCCCGACGGCGAGGTCGAGCGGGAGCGCTACCGGGTGGTCGTCGAAGGCCCCCCCAACTGGACCAGCTTCCGCCAGTTCTGGAAGATGTTCGCCGACGAGGGGGCGGTGGCGGTGGCGTCCACCTACACCAAGGTGGGCGGCGTCTACGACCTCGGCTTCCGGCACGACCCGGAGCGGCCGCTCGAGACGCTGGCCGACTACTGCCTCGGCTGCTACACCAACCTCGGCCTGCCGACCCGCATCGAGCTGCTCGTCCGCTACCTCGACGAGTACCGCGCCGACGGCTTCCTGATCAACTCGGTCAAGAGCTGCAACTCGTTCTCCGCCGGCCAGCTGCACATCCTGCGCGAAGTGGAGAAGCGCTCGGGCAAGCCCGGCGGATTCGTCGAGAGCGACCTCGTCGATCCGCGCTACTTCTCGGCGGCGAACATCAAGAACCGGCTCGAGTCCTATTTCCAGATGCTCGAGCAGAAGCGGCTGGGGGCGACCGCGTGAGGTACACCGTCGGCATCGATCTCGGCTCGACCACCACCAAGGCGGTGGTGCTGGGCGAAGACGGCCACGTTCTCGGCCGCGGCATCACGAACTCGCGCAGCAACTACGACGCCGCCTGCCAGGTGGCGCTCGGCGAAGCGCTGATCAACACCCGCTTCGCCCTGGTCGCCGGCGAGCTCGCCGCCGGCGGCGTGGCCGAGACGGAGCGCGCCGCGCTGGTGGGCGCGCTCGAGCGCAGCTTCCGGGCCGAGCAATACCGCGCCCAGCTCGCCGTGCTCGACCGCGAGCTGCGCCGCTGTCTGCGGCGCAGCCTGATGCGCCCACCGGCGCTCGACGCCGCCCTGGACCGGATCCTCGCCGCCATGGCGGCCGAGGTGACCGCCCTCTACGCCGCCGGAGCGCGGCGCAAGAGCGACTTCTTCCGCGACCTCGCCGCCAGCCGCTACCTCGAGCTGGCGGAGGGCGAGGCGCGCGCCCAGGGCCTGCCCTTCGACCAGCTGGCGAGCCTGTTCGACAAGGCGATCCTCGACGTCGAGAGCTCCGCCGAGGCGGCCGGCCGGTTCGCCGACCACGCGCGGGCGGCGCTCGCCGCTTCCGGCACCTCCGAGACCCCGCTCGCCGCCGCGGTCGCGCGCGTCGAAAGCGTCGAGCTCGAGCAGGCGGGCAGCGTCGGCACCGGCTACGGCCGCGCCCGGCTGCCCTTTGCCGAAGGTCAGATCCGCTCGGAGATCCTCTGCCACGGCCTCGGCGCCCACGCCATGTTCCCGTCGACGCGCACCGTGCTCGACATCGGCGGGCAGGACACCAAGGCGATCCAGGTCGACGGCGACGGCATCGTCACCTCCTTCCAGATGAACGATCGCTGCGCCGCCGGCTGCGGCCGCTACCTGGGCTACATCGCCGACGAGATGAGCCTCGGTCTGCACGAGCTCGGCCCGCTCGCCTGCGCCTCGTCGAGCCCGGTGCGCATCAACTCGACCTGCACCGTGTTCGCGGGCGCCGAGCTGCGCGAGCGGCTCTCGCTCGGCGAGCGCCGCGAGGACATCCTGGCCGGGCTGCACCGGGCGATCATCCTGCGCGCCATGTCGCTGCTCGCCCGCTCCGGCGGGGTCAGGAACGAGCTCACCTTCACCGGCGGCGTGGCCCGGAACCCGGCGGCGGTGGCGGCGCTCGGCCGGCTGGTGCTCGAGAACTACGGCGAGCTCGTGCTCAACATCTCCGAGGACTCGATCTACACCGGGGCGCTGGGCGCCGCGCTGTTCGCGCATCGGGACGCGGTGCGCGGCCGCGCGGGCAGCCACGCCGCATGAGCGGACGGGAACCTTGCGGGAGCGACGGACCATGACCAACCCCACGGCACGGCAGGCGACGCGGAGGCTCACCGCCGGCATCGACGTCGGCTCGGCGGCGATCAAGGTGGCGGTGCTCTCGACCGACGAGGCGGGTGGCGAGACCCTGATCGGCGGCCGCGCCGAGCGGATCCGCCGCCGCGACCCGCTGGCCGTCGCCGAGGGCCTGTTCGGCGATGTCCTGCGCGAGCTGGGCGTCGACGCCGGCGAGCTCGACTACATCGCCACCACCGGCGAGGGCGAAGGGATCGCCTTCCGCACCGGCCACTTCTACGGCATGACCACCCACGCCCGGGGCGGGCTCTTCCTCGACCCCGAGGCGCGGGCCGTGATCGACATCGGCGCGCTCCACACCCGCGCGGTGCAGATCGACGAGCGCGCCAAGGTGCTCGGCTACCGGATGACCAGCCAGTGCGCCTCCGGCTCCGGACAGTTCCTGGAGAACATCGCCCGCTACCTCGGGGTCGCGCTCGAAGAGATCGGCCCGCTCTCGCTCCAGTCCGAGCGGCCCGAGCGCTGCTCGTCGATCTGCGCCGTGCTGGCGGAGACCGACGTCATCAACATGGTCTCGCGCGGCATCGGCGTCCCCGACATCCTCAAGGGGATCCACCTGTCGATGGCCGGCCGCTATCTCCGGCTGCTGCTCTCGGCCGGGGTGCGCGGCGTGGTGCTGGTCACCGGCGGCCTCGCCGCCGACGAGGGTCTGCTCGCCGCGCTCAGCGAGCTGGCGACCGAGCAGGCGGCGCCGATCACGGTGCGCAGCCACCCGCAGTCCATGCTCGCCGGGGCGATCGGCGCCGCGCTCTGGGGCGCCTTCCGCGCCCGCAAGCTGGCGGCGCGCGGCGTCGGCCTCGGCGCCCGGCCGGCGGCCTGAGCGAGGGCGCCATGGACGACGATTACCGCAGGAACCGCGACCCGCGAGGAGATGGCCGATGAGAGACGACCGCCTGGACGCCGGCCCGGGAGCCGACCCCGCCGTCGTCGTGCGCAGCCTGGCGCCCGAGGACGAGGAGGCGGTGATCGCGATCGACGCGCGCCACACCGGCCGCCGGCGCGACGAGTTCTTCCGTCAGAAGCTGCGCCAGGCTTTCACCGATACCGGCATCGCGCTCTCCCTCGCCGCCGAGCTCGACGGCAGGACCGTCGGCTTCCTGCTCGCGCGGGTCTACTACGGCGAGTTCGGCATCACGGAGCGGACTGCGGTCCTGGACGTCATCGGCGTGCATCCGGACCTGCTCGGCCACCACGTCGGCGCCGCGCTGCTCGCCCAGCTGCGGACGAATCTGCGCGGCCTCGGCCTGCGCACGCTCCAGACCGAGGTGGCCTGGGAGAACCTCGGCCTGCTCGCCTTCCTGCACCGGGAGGGCTTCACGCCGGCCGCGCGGCTCTGCCTCGATCTCGACCTCGACACCGGGTCGGCGCCGGGGGCCAAGTGACGCTCAGCAAGTCGGCGCGCTACGCGCTCTACGCCGCCGCCGAGATGGCGGCGGCCGACGGCAGCCTGGTGACCGTGGCTCAGGTCGCTGCGCGCTACCGGATCCCGGCGACGGCGCTCGCCAAGGTGGTCGGGCAGCTGGTGCGCTCCGGCATCGCCCTCGGCACGCGCGGGGTGGGCGGCGGCTATCGCCTCGCCCGCCCCGCCTCGCGCACCACGGTGCTCGACGTGCTCGCGGCCTTCGAGCCGCCGCGGCCGCCGGGTCGCTGCCTGCTCGACGATCACGACCAGGGCCAGTGCGTCCAGAGCGCCCATTGCTCGCTGCGCTCGCTGTTCGACGAGATCGACGAGCAGGTCCGCTGCACGCTGGCCTCGGTGAGCCTCGAGACCCTGGTGCGGCGCGGCCGCCGCGACGCGCAGGCCGAGGCGCTCGTTGCCCTGGGCGGCGGCGCGCCGGCGGCCTGACCCGGCGCCTCGACGCGGTGTCGCTACGGCACTTCCGGCGGCGGCTCGTCGCGCAGCGGGCGGTGGAACCAGGCGACGTCGTGCCAGGCGCCGAGCTTGTGGCCGACGCGGGGGAAGACCCCGATCGGCGCGAAGCCGAGGCCGCGGTGGAAGGCGACGCTCGGCTCGTTCGGCAGCGTCACCCCCGCGTAGGCGTTGCAGTAGCCGCGCGCCGCCAGGCGCTCGAAGAGCGCCAGGTAGAGCGCCCGCGCGACGCCGCGGCGATGCCACTCGGGCGCGACGTAGGCCGAGGTCTCGACCGACCAGCGGTAGGCGGCGCGGCCGCGGTGGGGCGAGCCGTAGGCGTAGCCGATCGGCGCGCCCGCGGCCTCGGCGAGCAGCCAGGCCCAGCCGTCGCCGTAGTCGCGGATCCGTGCCGCGAACTGCGCCACGGTGGGGACCTCGACCTCGAACGAGATGGTCGCGCCGACGACCGCCGGCGCGTAGATGCCGAGCAGCGCCGCCGCGTCGTCTTCGACCGCGTCGCGGAGCGTGAACGGGGCCGTGGCCATGGACGCGATCCAGCGTAACATCCACCTTCGAAAGGGGTCGCGCCGATGATCCTCGGCATCGGAATCGCCGTCGCCATCCTGGTCCTGTTCGGGCTCGACCGGCTGGCGCTGGCGACCGAGCGGCGGGGCTGGATCTACTACCGCCACCGCCGCGCCAGCCCCGGCGGTGTCGGCAACGCGCTGCTCGAGGTCCAGGCGCTGATCGAGCCGCGGGTGCGCGCGACCGTCGAGGCGAGGCAGGAGCCGGCTGCCCCCGGTGAGACCGCCGCCGACCCGCCGTCGCCGGGGCGGAACCGGGCGCCGCGGAGGACGAGGTGAGCGCGCCGCTCGTCGCCGCGGCGCTCCTGCTGGTCGGGATCGGCCTCGCCCACTCGGTGCTCGGCGAGCGCTTCCTCCTGATGCGTCTGTTCCGGCGGCCGGACCTGCCGCGCCTGTTCGGCGGCGACCACTTCACCCGCCGCACGCTGCGCTTCGCCTGGCACGTGACCTCGGTCGCCTGGTGGGGCTTCGCGGCGCTGCTGTTCGTGCTGGCCGAGCCGGGCGGGGCGGGCGTCGAACGGGTGGCGCTCCGGATCGTCGCCGGCACCTGTCTCGCCACCGCCGCCGTCGTCGCCATCGGCTCACGCGGCCGCCACCCCGCCTGGCTCGCCTTCCTCGCCGTCGCCGGCCTCGTCTGGTGGAGCGCCTGACCCCCGCGCGGTGAGCGGCCGCGCCAAGCGCCGCTCACCCGCGCGAGCGGAAGGCCCAGATCGCGAGGCCGCCGGCCACGACCACGGCGGCCCACGACATGGCGACCGAAACTTGCCAGTCGCCGACCAGCACCGGCAACCCGCGCACCGCCCGCACCAAGTGCATCAGCGCCACCAGCGCGAACACCAGACCGGAGACCGCGCGGTAACTTCCACCTGCCATGGTGACCTCCGCTCTCGAGCTGCTCCAAGTGTAGACCTCCACCTGGGAGCCGTCGATGCCGACTCGCCGGGAGCCGCGGCCCGCCCGAGCGGGGAGCGTGTTGGTCGGGCGCTCACCTCACGGCGGCCGGCAGCAGTTCCTCGAGCGCGTCGAAGGAGGCGGACCAACCCAGGGTCATGCCGGCGCGGGCCTGGACGAAGGTCTCGAGCTCCGCGGGCGTGACGGCGCCCACCGGCTCCAGGACCACGGTCACGCGCGTCTGCTCGGGCCCTTCAGCCGCGAACGACACCGTGGCGCGCAGCGTCTCGGGGAAGGTCGGAGGCATCGGATGGCGCGACACCCTCTCGTGCTCGTCGCAGAACCGCTGGACATAGACGATCCGCTCGGGATCCCGGATCTCCTCGTAATCGAAGCGCGCGTGGAGCCGCGCGTCGTTGGGCCCGGTCATGACCAGCAGGATGCTGCTGCCGGTCCGGATGTCGCCGCGGAGGATCCGCATCGAGAATCCCGGCGGCGGCAGCCACCGCGGCAGGTGATCGGGGTCGGTCCACATCTGGAAGACCGTCGTCAGCGGCGCGTCGAAGCTGCGGTGGATGACGAACCGTTCCCCGCCCGAGCGCGCCTTCTCCAGGTACTCGGCCAGGCGATCCCAGGTGGCGTTGCCGCCGGCCGCTTTGATGAAGATGCGCGCCTCCCGCGCCGCCGCCGCGGTGGGCAGGCTCATGGTCATCTCCATCCGCGTCCTGGTCCCGCCCTCGAGCTCGAAGAAGAGCACGGTGACGCGGAAGAGCGGCGGGGTGTCGGCGCTGCCGCCGTGGTCGTAGACGAGCTTCCGGAGCGGCTCGACCTGGTGATAGCGGGTGACGTTCGGGTAGTCCCTGCCGTCCGGGCCGTGCATCGTGTAGTCCCAGTGGCCGCCGGGACGGAGGTCCTTGGCGTGGGTGGTCAGGGTGAAGCCGCGCGGGCCCCACCACTGCGCCACCTGCTCCGGGTCGGTCCAGGCATCCCAGACCGCCGCGACGGGGGCGTCGTAGATCCGGGTGATCGCGATTTCGTTCGACTCACTTCGGCTTGCGGGCATGGCGCTTTCCTTTCGCGGTCGTCTCCGTCGGCGTCGGTCGGGCAACGACGGTCTTCAGGTAGTCGTCGAGGCGGTCGAAGCTCTCCTCCCACCACGCGCGGTAGGTCTCCATCCACTCGGCCACGTCCTTGAAGCCGTCGGGCTTGATGCGGCACGGGCGCCACTGCGCGTCGCGGGTCTTCTCGATCAGCCCGGCGCTCTCGAGCACCTTGAGGTGCTTGGTGACGGCCGGCAGACTCATGTCGTCGAGGAAGGGCTGCGCGAGCTCGGTGACGTTCGCTTCACCCAGCGCCAACTGGGCGAGCATGGCTCTGCGCGTCGGATCGGCGAGGGCGGCGAAGGTGGAGCTGAGTCGGTCTCGGGGCACGAGTTCACCAGTCGGTTAATTAACTACACGGTTAATTATCGAGCAGGCCGCGGCGCATGTCAAGCGCGATTCCCGCGGCTGCAGACCTTCGAGAACGGCGAGGAGGCGGTCCCCGCCGTGGTGATCCGCGACCTCCTCGAGGAGGGCCGCGATCCCCCCTGTTCGTCCTCAGCCGAGCATGGCGCCGCCGAAGTAGAGCGCGATGCCGACGACCATGAGGATCTGGCGCCTCATCAGCAGCCCCTCCGGTTGGATGCCCCGGCGAGGAGCTTTCTAGCGTCGCCGGCGCAGAGAATGCAGGCCGAGCCCGGCGAGGGTGAGGACGAAGAGGGCCGCGCCGGCCTGACCCAGGGTCGGGATCTCCTGGGTGAGAATCGGCTCGGTGACCTCCAGGGCGAGCGGCACGACCACCAGGCTGGTGCCGTTGCCGGCCCCCGAGTCGGGATCGTTGCTGGTCACGCAGAGAATGCCCTGGTAGGTGCCGGGTATCAGGCCGGTCGAGTCGAAGGTGACCAGGACCGGCGTGCTGTCGCCCGGAAGGGTGATGCCGTTGGTCGGGGTGACGCCGACCCATGGCAGGTCCGCGGGATCATCGCAGGGCAGGGGCACGCCGACCAGGCTCATGTCGTCGTAGTAGATGGTCGAGGCGCCGTTGGCGAACAGATCGACGGCGGCGATGTCGAGCGCTCCGCCGCCACTCACCTGGCCGGTCCAGGTGCCGGAGTAGAGCAGTTGGTCGTCGTAGTAGAAGGCCGCGTTGTCGGCGTCGAGATCGATCTCGACCCGCAGCTCGACCCACTGGCCGCGGATCAGCGGCAGCGTGCCACCGGAGACGCCACCGTCGTTGACCACCTGGCTGGCGGTGCCGTCGAACCGCACCTGGGTCGACCAGTTGAGACCG
>JACTMI010000040.1 GCA_014584695.1 Acidobacteriota bacterium | reverse complement strand
TCATCGACCGATCCACCCACGCAACCGAGGTTGACGGAGCCTGCACCACCAGATCCCTCGAACCTCCGCTGAGCTCGCTGAGAATCGGATGGCACCTTGTCTGCAGACTCCGTGACCAGCCGTCAAGGCTGGTAGCGCTCGCTACGGCACGTGCAGCGTCCAGCTCCAGAGTGAGGCCGACTCGAAGTCGTCTCTGAACAGGCCGGCGGAGGCGAGGGCGAGCCGGGCGAGCGTCGCCGAGCGGGCCGGCAGCGTGGTCGAGAAGACGCCGTTCGTGACCGGCAGCGCGCCGGCGGGGCCGAGCGCGGCGCTCGCCGTGAAACGCCAGAGCGCGGCGCTCGTACTGACCGGCGCCGCGATCGCCACTTCGACCTCCCTCGCCTCGTCGTCCTTGTTGAACAGCAGCACGAAGAGCTCCTCGCGCGGCGAGCGCACGGCGTAAGCGCCGACGCCGTCGACGTCCGTGGTCGTGGCGCGCACGCTCTCGCCCTGCACCTTGGCGCCGGCGCCGTCGTAGCCGAGCCAGAAGCGGAACGCCTCCTCGGCCTTCGAGCCACTCGCCGGCACCACCCAGCGCGTGGCCAGGTCGACGCCCTCGCGCGCCAGGATGGCGAGCAGCTCGGCCTGCGCCAGAGCACCGGAGGGCGAGGCGTCCGCGCCCCACTTGTACTCGGTGAGCGCGATCCGGGTGCCGGGGCAGGCGGCGGCGATCCACTCGCGCAGCCGCGGAATCAGCCGCGGCGCCGTGCCGATCCAGGACTCCGACACGTAGCTCGGGTCCCACAGCTCGCGCAGCGAACGCAGACGGGTCGTCGCCACCGCTTCGTTGACCACGTTGTCCGTGCCCGCGACGCCGTTCGCCTGCGGGTAGTAGTGGACGTCGAGGTAGTCGACCAGCCGCACGCCGTGCTGGACCTCGTAAGCGCAGACCTGCGCCAGGTACCACTCGACGAAGGGCATGCCGCCGTGGGCCTGGCGGTCGGGCCCGTTCGTGCAGTCGCCCGCCGCGTCGGCCGCCGAAGTCCACAGATCGCACCAGCCCCAGGTGTCGGGGCCGAGGATCTGGAGCGTCGGGTCGACCGCCTTCGCGACGGCGGCGATGTCGCGGCCCTTGGTCCAGACCTCGTCGTAGGTGGCCGGCTGCGGATGGACGTCGCGGTGGGTCGAGTCCCAGAGCATCGGCTCGTTGTCGAGCGCCGCGAAGCGGACTCCTCCGGCGGCGGCGGCGCCGGCGCGGCCGACCGTGAACGCCAGCCAGTCGGCGACGAACGACGGCGCCACCACGACCGAGGTCTGATCGGGATCGTTGCCGACGATGTAGCCCTGGGCGTTGCAGTAGCCGGTGGTGTTGACCGCCGGGTTGCAGCGGCCATTGCCGGCGTCGTGATTGCACCAGGCCGGCCAGTCCCCCGGATTCGGTCCGAAGTAGCGGCACTCGTCCGAAGTCTGGGGTCCGTAGAGGAGCTCCGAGAAACTCCACCTGCGGACCCGGTCCGGCCCCGCCACCCGGCCCAGCACCGGCAGGGTGAGCACCACTTCGGCGCCCGCGGCGCGGCTGTCGAGAATGAACTCGTCCGCCGCCGAGCCCACCGGCAGCGGCGGCGCCGGCTCGCTGGCGGTGTAGTTGGTGAAGAACCAGTCGGCGGCGCTCGAAGGTTGCCACCCCACCGATTCACCGTGTAGCCGACCTGCGCCACCTGCTGCGGCGTGGCGAAGTTGACCCCGAACAGATGCGCCGACACCGGCCGCCGGTCGAGCGCCGGTTCGACCGTGATCATCACCGTGGCGGGCGGCGTCGGATCCTCCACCAGCCACAGGTCGTCGAGCAGGAGCGCGGGTTGGTTGGTTCCGGTCGAGTCCTGAAACCAGATCTCGTTGAAGGAACCGCCACCTCCGGGAACGAGCACCGAGAACGGCACCACCGCCTGGCGCCAGACCGAGCTCGAGACGCCGCCGGCGACGAAGCTCGCGAGCGGGCCGCTCGCCACTTCGGTGCCTCCGGAGAGCAGCACGACCCGCAGTTGCTGCCCGCCGGTGCCCTCCCCCTTGACCCAGAAGCGCAGCTCCAGATAGTCGTCGAAATCGTACGAGGTGTCGTCGTGAAGGTAGAGCGCCGCCCAGTTGTCCGGCTCCATCCGGATCGCCGCCGTCCCGGAGTGGACGTCTCCCCCGTAGCTCAGGTCGTAGCTCGTCCAGCCCCAGTCCTGCCAGCCGTTGCGCAGCTGGTCGTCGTAAATGGTCACGTCCTGGGCGAGGCCGCTGGCCGCCAGGGCGCAGCCGAGCGTCACGACTACGGCGAGCGAAGCACGGGCGCGATTCACCGCCGCCGACGCTAGCGCGGAGCTCCGGCGGGGGGAGTGCAGGATTCCACGGCGCCGGCCGAGTCAGAGGCGGATGGAGCTCTCGGCGGCGAGTAGCATCGGCGCGGAGGGCGCCGGGGCGCCCCCCTGCCGCTCGAGCGTGATCCAGACCGCGGCGGTGCGCGGCGGCAGGTCCTCGCCGGTGAGCCGCGGGGTCTGCCCGGGACGAACCTCGAAGACCTCGCCCCGCAGGGGGATCCCGTCGACCACGAACCAGAGCTGATAGTCCTGCGCTGGGGGCTCCGGCGCCAGGTTGCGCGCCTCGAGCAGCCAGCGCTTCCGGTCGGGGGCGACGAAGAGCGTCGCCCGCGCCGAGGGTTGGCGCGCTCCCGGGGGGGGGCGGAGCGAGAACACGGCCGCGCCGGGAGCGGTGACGAGCGCCAGCCGCCGGCCGCTCTCCGCCGTCTCGCCGCGCGCGGCAGCGAGCTCCTCGCGGTGCGCCCGCGCCGCGCTCTCGGCATGTGCCTCGGCCCGTTGCAGGCGCGCCGCCGTGGCGTCGAGCTCCGATTGCAGGTACGCCGCCCAGACGGCGAGCGCGGCCGCCGCGAGCCCGAGAAACGCCGTCGCGGCCCAGAGCCGACGGCGACCCCTCGGGCGCCGCGCCGCCGCGCCACGCAGCGGGATCTCCCGCGCCAGCGGCTCGGGCGGCGGCGGCGCCGGCGCCTGGCGCGGCGGAGCCGGCACCGGGACCGGCGGCGCGAGCGGCTCGACTTCCTGGGTCTCGTCGCCGGTGAGCCCGGCCAGCAGGCGGGCGCGAAGCTCCGGCGGCGGCTCGACCGGCAGGGCGGTGGCCCCGAGCAGCCCGAGCGTTTCGAGATAGAGGCGCCGCAGCACCTCGGCGACCTCGTCGTCCGGCGCGGTGACCGCCGTGTCAGCGCTGCCGGCCACCCTTTCGAGCTCCAACAGGACGGCCTCCGCCGCCCGCTCCTCGGAGGCGCGCTCGCCGCTCAAATGAGCTCCCGGATCTCGTCGCGCAGGCCCCTTCGCAGTGCCTTCAGGCCCGCGAGCGCGAGGTTGCGGACGGTCTCTCGCGTCAGGCCGAGCCGCTCCTCGAGCTCGCCGCGGGAGAGACCCTCCCAGAAGATCAGCTCGAGCACCTGCCGTTGCGCGGCCGGCAGCTCGGCGAGCGCCGCCAGGACGCGCTGGCGGCGCCGCTCGAAGGCGGCGCCGTCAGCGCCCAGAGTCGCCGTCTCCTTCTGGGCGACAGCCGTCGTCGTCGGCCGGCCTCCGGGCGAGCGGCGGCGGTCGAGCGCGCGGCTGCGCAGCACCAGCACCAGCCAGGTCGGGACGGAAACGCGCGCGGCGTCGAAGCGGTCGGCCTGCGACCAGAGGTCGAGAAACGTCTCTTGGACGGCGGCCTCCGCCTCGCCGGCGTCGCCGAGGATCCGGCGCGCGATGCCGAGCAGCGCCGGCGCATGGCGGTCGTAGAGCTCCCCCAGGGTCTCGGGCCGCCGGTCGGCGAGGCGGCGCGCGAGCGCGAGGTCGTCGACCGCGCTCGAGCTCGGACGGACGGGGGTTTCGATGGCCATGACGGCTCGCTTCGGGCCGTCTAAGATAGCATGCGTGCCATGTCGCGACGGTTGCAGCTCGCGGTCGTTGGCGACGCGATCTGCGCGGCTTCGGTTGCCGAGTTGGCGCACGAGGCGGGTGCCGAGATCGCGCGCGCCGGAGCGGTGCTGCTGACCGGTGGGCGTGGCGGCGTGATGGCAGCCGCCTGCGCCGGCGCGCGAGCGGCCGGGGGCTTGGCGATCGGCATCCTCCCCGGCACCGACGCGGCGACCTCACCACCCAATCCGCACCTCGACGTGACGCTTTTCACCGGCCTCCAGCAAGCGCGCAATCAGATCGTCGTGCTGTCGGCCGACGCGCTGGTGGCGATCGGCGGCGGCTGGGGGACGCTCTCCGAGATCGCCTTCGCGCTCAAGTACCGCGTGCCCGTCGTGTTGCTGGACAGCTGGAGCCTGCGGCGTCCCGACGGCCTGGCGGATCCCTTGCTCTTCCATGCCCGCACGCCGCGGGATGCCGTCACGCTGGCGCGCCACGCCGCGGAGCGCGAGCGCGAGCCCGCGGCGCACTGAACCCCGATCCGGAGCCTCGATGAGCGACGTCGCACCTGGTCCCCGCATGCCCGCGATCCGGGTCGTCATGATGCCGAAGGACACCAACGCCCTGGGGACGATCTTCGGCGGCGTCATCCTCTCCTACATCGACCAGGCTGGCGCGGTCGAGGCCCACCGCACCTGCCCGGGCCGGATCGTCACCGTCGCGATGCGCGAGGTGGTCTTCCACGCTCCGGTCTTCGTCGGCGATCTGGTCAGCCTGTTCACGGTCACGCGCCGGGTCGGCACCACTTCGGTCACCGTGGCGGTCGAAGTCGAGGCGGAGCGCGGCCGACCGGGCGGCCCGAAGGTCAAGGTCACCGAAGCCGAGCTCGTCTTCGTCCACGTCGGCCAGGACGGCCGCCCGCTGCCGATCGAGCGTCCGGAGGCGCCGAGCGGCGGCTAGCCTGGACCTCGGGGGCGTTGCCCGGTGGCGGCCGTACGCTCGAGGAACGGCCGAACGGCGGTGACGAACGCTCGCGGGCACTCCTCCATCGGTGAGTGGCCGCAGCCGGGCAGCTCGACCAGCTCCGCCTCGGGCATCCGCGCCGCGGTCGCGCGCGCGTCGGCGAGGGGGATCAGCTCGTCCTCGGCACCCCAGACGAACAGCGTCGGCAGTGCGAGCCGCTCGAGATCGATCCGGTCGGGCGGCGCCCCGGTGGGCGCGGTGAGGCCGAAGAAGGCGTCCGTCACCCCCTCGACCCGGAGCCGCTCGAGGTAGGCGCGCACCAGCTCGTCGGTCACCTTGGAATCGTCGGCGTAGGCAGCGCGCAGTCCCGCGCGCACCCGCGCCTCGGTCAGCCCGATCGTCCGCACGTAGAGCCCGGCGAGCGCGCGGCTGGCGTAGCGACGCCGGCGCCGCAGGGTGCCGTAGGCGGGCATCGCCGAGTCGGCGAGCACCAGGGCGCGCACCCGCTCCGGGTGGCGCGAGGCCAGGAAGAGCGCGATCGCACCGCCGTAGGAGTGCCCCGCCAGATCGAAACGGCCGAGCCCCAGCGCGTCGGCGACGCCGAGCACCAGCCGCTCCTGACCGGCGAGGGTGTAGGCCTCTCGGGCCGCCGGCCGCTCGGTCCAACCGAAGCCGTTGAGATCGATCGCCACCACGCGGCGCAGCGCCGAGAGCTCGTCGAGCACGGGCTCCCAGAGCAGCGTCGAGGCACCGAAGCCGTGCAGGAGGACGAGGGGCTCACCCGCGCCGCGGTCGACCACGTGGACCCGTTGGCCCTCGACCTCGATCAGGCTCTCCGCCGGCAGCGTCGCCACGACCTCGGCGTACGGCCGCATCGCGATGCAGCCGCCCGTCCCCGCAGCCATGACTGCGGCGGCCGCCAGGGCCAACCCGACCTTCCGCCAAGGACCCTGGCCGGCTCTCATCTGGCCCCGAGCCGCCCCGTCGCGTCGCGCCGGCCGCGCCAGCCGCGCCAGCCGACCACCGCGAGGGTGACGGCGACCAGGGGCAGGACGAACAGGGCGAGGACCGCGCTGTAGGAGGCGAGCGCCGCGTGCCGGCTCGCCGCGAGCACGAGGTAGAGGGTGTAGGCGCCGTAGAGCCCCAGGAAGAGCCCGCCCTCCCAGCGCGAGAGGCCGCCGTCGAGCACCAGCGGCAGGCAGGCCACCGCCACGGCGAGCATCACCGGCAGGTCGAAGTGGAGCAGCGAGCTCGCGACGGGAATGCCCCCCGGCGCCACCAGCGCGCTGATGCCGAGGATCGACAGCAAGTTGAAGACGTTGCTGCCGACCGCGTTGCCCACCGCGATGTCGCGCTCGCCGCGCAGCGTCGCCACCAGCGAGGTGGCGACTTCCGGCAGCGAGGTGCCGACGGCGACGACGGTCAGCCCGATGACGATCTCGCTGACTCCCAGCGCGCGGGCGATCGTCGTCGCCCCCTCGACCAGCCAACGCGCCCCGACGACCAGCAGCGCAAGGCCGGCGCCGCAGACGGCGAGCTGAACCAGGAGCGACCGGGCGCCGCGCGTGCGAGCCAGCCGCTCTGAGCCGTACTCGGCGGCGTACTCGCGCTGGATCACCTCGGCCTCGCGGCGGCTGCGCCGGATGGCCCAGGCGGTGTAAGCGAGCAGGCAGGCGACGAGCAGGAGACCGTCCCAGCGGCCGAGGCGGCCGTCGGCGGCGAGCGCGTAGGCGAGCACCGACCAGCCGATCATCAGCGGCACCTCGACGCGCACCACCTGGGCCGAGACGACCAGCGGCGCCGCGAGTGCGCAGGCGCCGAGGATGCCCAGGATGTTGAAGACGTTGCTGCCGACGACGTTGGCGAGCGCCAGGTCGGGCTGGCCGCCGAGACCTGCCTGCAGGCTGACGGCGAGCTCGGGCGCGCTGGTCCCGAAGGCGACCACGGTCAGGCCGATCACCAGCGGCGAGATGCGGAAGCGGGCGGCAAGCCGCGCCGCCGCGCGCACGAGCAGCTCGCCGCCCGCGACCAGCAGCGCGAAGCCAGCGAGCAGGAGACCGAGCGTGGTCGAGCTCACCGGGGAATCCCGAGGGCGGGGCCGAGCGGCCCGTGCGATCCAGCCACGAGCGACGAATCCTACGCCGATTCGGCGCGCGGCGAGCCCCCGGGACGCCGACGAATCGCACTCGCCGCGGGCGGCTAGAATGCGGCGGCGGAGGTCTCGCCATGCTTCGATCCGCTACCCCGTACCTGCTGCTCCTGCTCGTCGCCATGGTCGTCCCGGCGCGCGCCGCCGAGAATCCGTTGATGGACGAGCTCGTCGCCCGCCACGGCGAGGATCAACGCGCCCGCCTCGAGCGCGGCCTGGCCCAGCTCGACTCGTTCTGGCGCGCCGAGGACGGCGACCGCGCGGCGCGCGACGCGTTCGTGCGCGCCCATTTCGCCGGCGACGCCGCGACCCTGGACGCCCTCTTCGAACGGTTGCAGGCGGGGCTCGAGTCGCTCGACGGCCACTTGAACGAGATCGTCCGCGACTGGCGCTCGCACGCCGACCTCGACCGCGGCCCGATCCTCCCCTTCGACGAGACGATGGCGGCCTACGATCCGGGGGCGCACCTGCTCGAGGACCTGTTCGCCAACCGCCTCGCCTTCACCGTGCTGCTGAACTTCCCGCTCACCACGCTCGAGCAGCGGCTGGCCGAGGGGGACCGCTGGACCCGCCGGCAGTGGGCCGAGACTCGGCTCGCCGAGCGCTTCTCCAAGCGGATCCCCGCCGAGGTCAACTTGGCGCTCGCGGCGGCCGGCGCCGCGGCGTCGCAGTACGTCGCCGGGTACAACATCTGGATGCACCACCTGGTCGACGCTTCCGGCAGGCGCCTGTTTCCGCCGGGGCTGCGGCTGCTCGAGCACTGGAACCTGCGCGACGAGATCAAGGCGAGCTACAGCGACGCCGAGCAGGGCCTCGCCAAGCAGCGCGCCATCCAGCGGGTGTTCGAACGGATCGTCGACCAGACCATCCCAGCGGTGGTGATCGACAACCCGCGGGTGGACTGGAACCCGTTCACCAACGAGGTCTTGCCGGCCGCGGTGCGCGACGACGAGCTGGGCGGCGAGGTGCCGGCGGCGCCGAGCGCGGCGCCCGAAGGGGCTGCCCGCTACGCGACCATCCTCACGACCTTCCACGCCGCGCGGCGGGTCGATCCCCACTCGCCGACCGCCCCGACTCTGATCGCCCGCCGCTTCGACGAGCAGCGGCAGCTGCCCGAAGCGCGCGTCCGCGCCCTGCTCGAGGAGGTGGTGAGCTCGCCGCTCGTCGCGCAGGTCGCGCGGCGGATCGAGGCTCGCCTCGGCCGCCCCCTCGAGCCGTTCGACATCTGGTACAACGGCTTCCGCCCGCGCGGGGCCTACACCGAGGCCGAGCTCGACGCCCTCGTCCGCGCGCGCTATCCGACCGCGGAGGCCTACGCCCGCGACATTCCGCGCCTGCTCTCCGGCCTCGGTTTCGCGCCCGAGAAGGCCGAGTTCCTGGCCGCCCGGATCGCGGTGGAGCCGGCGCGCGGCTCGGGCCACGCCTGGGGCGCCCAGCGGCGCGGCGACCGCGCCCACCTGCGGACGCGGGTCGGCGCCGCCGGGATGGACTACAAGGGCTTCAACATCGCGGTCCACGAGATGGGGCACAACGTCGAGCAGATCTTCTCGCTCGACACCATCGACCACACGCTGCTCTCCGGGGTGCCCGCGACGGCGTTCACCGAGGCGCTCGCCTTCGTCTTTCAGGCCAAGGACCTCGAGCTGCTGGGTCTCGCCTCGCCGAGCGCCGAGAGCCGCGCGCTCGAGACGCTGGCCGACTTCTGGAACACCTACGAAATCAGCGGCGTCGCCCTGGTCGACATGGCGATGTGGCACTGGATGTACGACCACCCCGACGCCACGCCGGAGCAGCTGCGCGACGCCGTCGTCGGGATCTCGAAGGAGATCTGGAACCGCTTCTACGCGCCGGTCTTCGGCGTACGCGACGTCGTGCTGCTGGGCGTCTACGCCCACATGGTCGACAGCTATCTCTACCTGCCGGACTACCCGATCGGCCGCCTGATCGCCTTCCAGATCCAGCAGCGGATGGCGCAGGGGGGTGCGCTCGGCGACGAGTTCGAGCGCATGGCCAAGCTGGGCAACCTCACGCCCGATCTCTGGATGCACCACGCCACCGGCGCACCGGTCGGCGCCTCGGCCCTGCTCGAGGCGACCGCCGCGGCGCTCGCGACGCTCGACCGCTGAGCCGCATCAGCTGCGAGCGGGCGCACGGCGGCGAGCGCCGTGTCGACCGCCTCCGGCAGGTTCATGGCGCGCGAAGCCGCCCGGAGCCTACGGGTATACTGCGGCCGAGCCTCGGAGCGGGCGAAGGGAGGACGCCAGAGTGAATCGTGGCGGGGACCCGGTGTCGACGGTGCGCGTGGCGAGCTGGGGATGGCTGCTGGCCGGTCTCCTGCTGGGCGCCCGCGGCGAAGCGGCGGTTTGCGCCGGGCTGATCTTCGCCGACGACTTCGAGCGCGGCGACACCTCACTCTGGGACAACTCTCCCGACCCGGCGCGGGTCGATGGCACCTGGATCTTCTCGCTCGACTTCGGCGGCACCCTGCGGCCGTTCACGCTCGAGCTGATCGAGCGGCCGGACGGCGCCCTGGTCGGCTACCTGCTCGGCGGGACCTTCCGCCGCGTCCTGGTCGGCGGCGCGGTCACGGCCGGCACCGTCACCCTCGAGCTCGAGCTCGACCGGCCCGGCTCGACCCGGACGATCACGCTCAGCGGTCCGGTCGGCCGCAAGACGATCGCGGCGGAAGTCTCTGGCGACATCGCCCCCCAGTCCACGGCGCTCGCGCGCGTCGGTTGCGAGCTGTTCGAGCAGCTTCTCGCGACGGCGGCGCTGAGCGGCGCCGAGCTCGAGCACGTGCGGATTCTCGCGGTCGTGCGCGACGGCGCGGGCGCCTTCGCCGCGGGCGGTTTCGTCGGCTCGGACGACTGCGACCTGTGGGCCTGTGACGGCGGCCTGACCTCCTTCGCCGAAGTCGGCGACGTTCTGAGCGCCAGCCTCGAGACCGACGGCGGCTGCTCGGCCGGCTCCACCTTCACCGTCACCTGGACGGGCGACGGCTTCTACGCGGGCTCCTATAGCTTCACCGATTGTCTCGGTACTTCGAGTGGCGACATCATCGCCGCGACGTCGATGGGCACCTCGACCGCGGAGCTGCGCGCCCTGCTGGCGCCGCGCTTCGCGCTCTCCGCGGCGCTCGAGGCCGGAGCACCCCTGCCCACGCCACTGCCCGGCGTGTCGCCGACCTATCTCCATTTCGGCAAGGACGAGGCGGCGCTGCGCGCCGAGCTCGCGGACGAGCAGAGCCGCTACGGGTCGATCCGGGTCGAGCTCACCCGGGTGCGGGACGTCTTCACCCGCGTCCATCCTCGCGCCCTGCCCGACCTGATCCAGCCCTTCGGCGCCTGGCTGGCCGAGCGGCGCTCCGGCGTGCCCCAGCCCGGACCCGGCCCCCCGGTGACCTACCGCGACACCCACGCGCGACCGGTGATCGACGATCTCGGCGCCGTCACTGTCGAAGCGGGGACCTGGGTCATCGCGGGCAATCAGGTGGGGGGTCTCGACCTGCCCTTCGCCTCGACCCTCGAGCCCGGCGCCGGCCGGCTCGTCGCGCCCACCCCCGCGGGCCCGGTCTGGGTTTCGATCGGCCCCTACGGCGCCCACTTCCCGCCGCTCACCGGGGACCCGTCCGGCGAGGCCAAGGCCAACTTCGTCGGCTACCTCGCCGAAGACGACGGTGACATGGAGGAGCTGGTCGGCAACGGCGACGGCATTCGGCAGCCGGGCGAGGTATGGGGATTTCCCGTCGGCGGCGACCCGACCGGCAACGCGGTCCGCTGGCGCCGGCCCCCCTTCATCGCGCCGGCCGACGGCGAGGTCGGCTCGCTCGTCTACACCACCGGTCCCTCGCCGATCCACTTCGACCACGAGCCGCAGTGGAAGCTCGAGCTCGCGCTGCCGGGCGGCGTGCGCTACGCGATCGGCCACCTCGGCCGCGTCGCGCCGGCCCTGCGCGCGCAGGTGATCGCCGTGACCGGCATCGACCCGGACACCTTCGCCGGCCCGGTCGGTACCGACCTGCTGGCCGGGCACCCGCCGATCCCCGTCGTCGCCGGCGCGGAGCTCGCCCTGCCGCAGCTGATCGCCGATCCGGTTCCCGGCTTCCCCGGCTACTGGGCCGCCGGCGGCAGCTTCTTCACCTGGCCGTGGGCGCAGATCGAGTTCCAGGTCCCCTTCCACCTCGGCGGCGACCAGGGGGCCGACTTCTGCGTCTACCGCTTCTTCACCGGGCAGCGGCGCGCCGAGCTCCAGGCCGCGATGACGGTCGACATGCTCGACCCGGCTTCGCAGCGCTACCAGGACGGACCCTTCCACCATCGCTGGCAGTGGACCGCGCAGGGGAGCCTCTGCCAAGCCGAGAACCCGCTGCCGCGTGACTTCTCCGACCTCTACACCCGGCTCGGCGGCTGGACCGAGCGCGTCGCTCCGGGCACGACCGTCGACGAGATGTTCGCTTTCGTGCCGATCGATCGCGACTCCGGCGTCTACGACCCGGGCAACTACGATTCGCCTGCGGTCGAGCACTTGGTGATCCGCAACCGCCAGCCCGATCCCTACCAGTGGACGATGCCCGACGGCGCCACGATCCCGGTCTTCTACCCGGTCGGCGAAGTCCTCGAACGGACGGACGACGCCATGCTCGTCAAGTGGCGAGATCTCCACCCCGGCTACCCGGTCGTCTACCAGCGCCTCGCCTATCGTCTCGACGCCGACGGCTTGACCATCGAGTGGGGCAACTTCGCGAGCACCCCCGCCGCGGCGGTCCCCCCCACCCTCCTGCCGGGCGAGCCCTGCGACGACACCTCCGTCCTCTGCTACGACCACGCGATCGGCGCCTGGCCGCCTTGACGGCGGCCTGCACGTCGACGGTGGCGCGCCCGCGCCACCGAGTTTCAAACCGAATCGACGCGATCGCGACACGAAAAGGTGACGCCTCGCGGCGAGCCGCCGCTACGGGTCCCGTATCGGCGGCGAGGCCGCCAACCCGCCCTGGACCTAGAAGGCGTTGACGTCGCCGAACGAGGCGTAGGTGCCGGCGGAGTTGACGTACTCGCGCACGGCGCCGCTCGCGAGGTCGGTCACGGTGAGGGTGTATTCGACGTTCGACAGGCCCCCCGAGAAGACCCAATGACGGCCGTTGACTCCACTGCCGTCCAGGACCTTGACCAGCAGCTCCGGCGCGGCGGCGTCGAAGAACCAGAATCCGCCGGTGTCCGCGGTCCACGGGATCGCCCGGCCGGTCCCCGCGTTGCCCGCGAAGTCGCGCCAGCGGACTTCGACCGCGAAACGCCCTCCGCCCAGACAGAGCCGGGCTGCCGCGGGCGCGCAGAGGCCGCCACCCGACTCGGTACCCGGCGGCGAAGGCGCCGTCGGGGGCAGCCGCAGCGCGCCGAAGTGGGCCGGCAACGCCGCCGCCGCCGCGAACGCATCGACGTCACCGAAGGAGTTGAACTCCCCGGACCGATTGACGTATCGGCGCGAAGTCCGCGTCGTCGTGTCCGTGACCAAGAGGTCGTAGGCAACGTTCGACAGAGCGCCGGCGTAGAACCAGTAGTGCCCGTTGAGCGGCCGGCCGTCGTGGACCTTGACCAGCAGCTCCAGGTTGTCCGGGTGGAAGAACCAGAAGCCGCCCGCGTCGCCGCTCCAAGGTATCGCGCGACCCGCGCCGAGCTGCCAGCCGAAGTCGCGCCAGGTCGCCTCGACCGCGAAGCGACCGCCGCCGAGACAGAGCCGGCGCTCGGTGGGGACGCATCCCGAGACCCCGCCGCCGTGGATCGACCAGAGCTCGCGGCCGCGGGCGCCGTCATCGGCCGCGAAGTAGACCGTGGAACCGACCGCGACCAACTCCTCGGGCGCCGAAGAGGCTCCGCCCGCCGCGATGTCGGTCCACCGCAGCGTGCCGGCGAGCGTGCCGTCGCTCATCCAGACCTCCCGGCCGAAGACCGCGTCCTCGGCCGCGAAGAACAGCTGACCCGCGGCGACCACGAGCCACCGCGGCGCGCTCGAATCGGCTCCGGCGACGAGATCGAACCCCACGGTCGACGACGCCGTCCCCCCTGTCGCCCACAGCTCGGACCCCATCTCGTCGGTTTCGGCGGTGAAGAAGAGTCGGCCGCCGAGAACCGCCGAGAATCTGGGCAGGACATCGCTCGCGGCGACCGCGAGCGATCCCAGCTCCGCCACCTCCCAGGTCGACTCCTCGGTGCCCCCGCTCCGCCAGAGCGTCATCCGGTCGCTTCCGACCAGGAAATAGACCGTTGCGCCCATGGGAAACAGGTCGAGGACGCGGCTCCGGCTCTCCGGCGATCGCCAGACCTGCTGCGTCCCGTCGGACGAACCGTCGGTGGACCAGAGCGTTTCGCCGCCGTCGGTTTCGCGCCGGCTGAAGAAGAGCCGCTGCCCCGCGACGGCCACCTCGGTGCCGGAGGCCTCTCCCCAAGGTAGCTCGAGCGCCGCGATCCACCCCACCTCACCGCCGGCGATCGGTAGCGCCCACAGCTGCCACGGCAGGTAGCGAGACCGAAGGAACAGATGGCTCGAGGTGGCGGCGACGAGCTCGCCTTCGTTCGGGAGCCCATCCCGGGCGAGCGGGCCCGTTCCCGCCACCGTACCGTCCGAAGCCCAGAGTTGCCACCCGATGCCGCTCACGCTCGCCCCGAAGTAGAGCCGTCCGGCGGACACCAGGAACGGCGGGTCCGCGTTGAACGACGACTGGCCCTCGACGGGCGCCAGCTTGACCCAGCTCCCCGTGGCGAGCTCGAGCGCCGCCATGCAGCTGTATCCCCCGTGGTCCTCGCGCATGAAGACGCGCCTTCCGTCGAGGTCGGCGATCGCCTGGAGCGCGCCCCGGTCGCAGAGCTCGTCGGGCAGCGCCGCGGGGGCGGCGGACCCAGGAGTGTGAAACCAGCCCTGCCGGTCGGAGCTCGGTCCGGTGCCGGCCCAGTAGAGGCCACCGCCGAGCGCGCGCAGCTGCCGGGGGTCCGAGGGACCGGTCTCGGGGGCGAGGTTCTCGACCAGCCGCATGACGCCGTCGCTGAGCCGCCAGTCGAACAGCTCGCGCCCGACGCCCGCGAAGTCCGCCCAGGAAACCAGGATCCCCTCCTCGGAGCGCGCCTTCCAGTTCAGGAACTGTGGCCCTTCCCAGGGCAACCCTGTCTCCCCGTCGAGCAGGAACTGCGTACCCGCTTCGCTGCCGTCGGAGAGCACCGCCATCTGGCGGATGTCCCAGAACGCGTTGTACAGCGTGAGCGGCAGGAAAGCCACGTCCTCGAGGACCTCGCCCGCCTCGGCTCGCCACGCGCCACAGGCCGGAGGGCAGAGGCGGCGGAGGCGGACCGTCCCGGCAGGGGTCCCGTCGGTGCGCCAGATCTCCTCGCCGGAAGCGGCACCTGTCCGCGTCACCAAGAGCGCGGCGCCATCGAGCTCGAGCGGGGGTGCGGGCTCTTCCGTGGCCGAAGGCGCCGGCAGGCGCTCCGGAGCCCCGGGACCACCGCCATGCACCCAGAGGTCTCCGGCCCAGAACACGAACTTCTCTCCTATCCACGCGCCTCGGAGGTACATGCCCAGACTCACCGACCAAGGGATCTCCACGATCGGCCGCGTCCCCTCGGGCGTGCCGTCGGAGACCCAGATCCGCCCCACGTCGCCGATGCGTCGCTCGAGAAAGTAGAGCCGTGGCGAGTCCGCTCCGCTGGCATAGAACTCGAGGCTCGTCGAGGCGGCGAAGTCCACCAGGGGGACTGCCTCGGCGGAGGAGGCACCAACAGCGCAGAGCGTCTTCGAGAATGGCCCTGGCTGAACGACGAAGAAGTAGTGCTGCTGGGAGGAGAAGCCCCCGAAGCCGCCGGGTGAGGGATCGCCGCCGAGGGGTACCGTCCCCTCCGCGCTGCCGTCGCTGGTCCAGATGACCGGTGGCGAACCGATCGGTCCCCGCTCCTGGAAGAACAGCGCATCCCGAGTGGCCGCCAAGCCCCAGAACGACTCGGAGTTGCCCCGCAGCGCGCCGTGCAACCGCACCGCCGAGCCCGTCGCGTCGAGGATCCACACCCCTTCTTCCCCGCTCGACGCGCCGCGAGCGAGCACGGCGAGGCGCGCTCCGAATCGCACGGGCTCGAGCCCGCCGTAGCGCCGCCTCGCGACCGTCGCGCCGGACTGGTCGACGACCTTCCGGGTCCCCGCCGGCGTGCCGTCGGTCACCCACAGGAGCTGCTCTTCCGGGGGACCGGCCGCGTAGACGAGCACGGAACCCAGGTCGCCGACCAGCTCGATCTGCGAGCTCGCCGTGCCCGGGTTGGCGTCGACCAGGAGCTCGATGCCCAGCCCGTCCCGGCTGGTCGCGCGCAGCTCGTTGCCCACGACCGGGTCCAGCGCGGCGAAGACGATGCGTGAGCCGATCGCTCGGAGATGGGATGGCGCGCTGTCGCGGGACCAAGCATCCTGGGCCAGGTCCGCGACCAGGGTCGCCTGACCCGCCGCCCCGCACGGAGAACCGACGCCGCCGCCGAGCGCGAAGCTCGCGGAGACGAGAACGCCTGCCCAGCGCGATGGGATCGCCATGACAGACCTCCAGGAGAAGCCACGCCGAGCCCCATTGTAAGACCTTCGCCGTACTCCCCGCGCTCGAGCCCGGAAGGGGCTCGCAGAGCCCCTGCGGCGGCCTGCGTGCGCGGCGCGGGCTAGGATCGGCGCGTGCGTGTCTCCGGTGATCTGCGCGTGCTCTACCAGTTTCGGTTGCGCCGCGGCGAGGCGGTCGAGGAGCGGGCGCTCGCTGTCGCGCGCGAGCAGACGGTGGAGCTCGACCTGGCGCTGGTGCCGGCGGCGCTGCGCCGCCGGGTCGCGGGGCGAATCGAAGCGATCGAACGGACGAGCTCGCGCCGCGGCTCGGCCTGGGTGGCCTACGCCCCCGAGCTCGTGGCCGGAGACCTGCCGCAGCTGGTCAACCTGCTGTTCGGCAACGTCTCGATGCAGTCCGGGGTGCGGATCGAACGGATCGAGTGGCCCGAGTCGCTGCTCGCGAGCTTCCCGGGACCCCGGCACGGCATCGCGGGGCTGCGGCGGTTGACCGGCGTCGCGGCGCGACCGCTCGCCTGCGTGGCGCTCAAACCGCTGGGGCTCCCGGCGCGCGAGCTCGCGGCGCTCGCCGGCCGGCTCGCCCGCGGTGGCATCGATCTGATCAAGGACGACCACTCGCTCGCCGACCAGCCCTGGGCGCCGTTTCGCGAGCGGCTCGCGCGCTGCCAGGCGGCGGTGACGCGAGCCAACGCCGAGACCGGCGGGCGGACGCTCTACCTGCCCAACTTGACCGGCCCGGCCGCGTCGCTCGTCGACCGCGCCGAGCGCGCGCGCGCCGCGGGCTGCCGCGCCGCGCTGGTCTCGCCGCTGCTGGTCGGGCTCGACCGCGTCGCCGAGATCGCCGCCCGCACCGGCCTCGCTCTGTTCGGCCATCCGAGCCTGTCGGGCGGCCTGCTCGGGCGCGATCACGGCCTGCGCCCGGCGCTCGTCTGGGGCGACCTCTTCCGCCTCGCCGGCTGCGACGGCACGGTCTATCCGAACGCGGGCGGACGCTTCCGCTTCTCGCTCGCCGAGTCGCGCGCGGTCGCCGACCATCTGCGCCGGTCCTGGGGGGAGATCCGGCCGGCCTTTCCGGTGCTGGGCGGCGGCATGGACCGGGAGAAGGTCCGCCGCTGGCGGCGCGTCTACGGCGAGCCGACGATCTTCCTTCTCGGCGGCTCGCTGCTCGGCGCGCGCGACCCCGAGCGCGCGGCCGCGCTCCTGCGCGCCGAGCTCGAGCGGGGCGCGGCGTGAGCGCCGGCGGTTCGCGCGTCGTCCGCTGGGGCGCGGGGCGGTGGCCCGAGCTGCCGGTGCGGCGCTACCGCGAGGGCGACGACGGGCCGCGCGTGACGCGCCGTCTCCTCGCCGGCGGCGACGACGCGGGGCTCGCCGGCGAGCTGCGCTACTTCGAGGTCGCGGCGGGGGAGACGACCCGCTTCGAGCGCCACCAGCACGCCCATGCCGTGGTCGTCCTGACCGGCCGCGGCACCGTCCGTCTGGGCGACGAGGTCCAGGCGATCGAGCCCTTCGATCTCGTCTACGTCGCCCCCACGGCCGCCCACTGCTTCCGCGCCGATCCGGGTCAGCCGCTCGGCTTCCTCTGCCTGGTCGACCGCGAACGCGACCGGCCGGAAGAGCTCGACGGCGGGGCGCCGGAGGCGCCGCCCGGGAGGCCGACGCCGGCCAGCTCCTGAAGCGGCCGCCAGCGGCGCCGCTCGATCGTGCAGTGCTCTCGACCTCGTGACCCGCCGGGCGGGAACGCCGCTTGCACTCCGGCAGTCCGAGGAGGGGCAGCGATGTCCAAACTGACCGCCGGACTGGCGCTGGTCGCATTCGCGCTGGCGCTCGCGACCCGGGCCGAGGAGCCGCCGCTCGACAATCCGAAGATCGACGTCGCCGGGTTCCTGCGCGACAGCCGCGAAGCCGCGCTGCTGCGCGAGGAGCGACGGCTCTCCGAGGCCGAATTCCTCGCCCTCGCGCGCCAGCCCGGCACGGTCGTGCTCGACGCGCGCAGCCGCGACAAGTTCGCCGAGCTGCACCTCCGGGGCGCCGTCTCGCTGCCCTTCACCGATTTCACCGCCGAGAGCCTGCGCGCCACGATCCCCGATCCGGCGGCTCCCGTCCTGATCTACTGCAACAACAACTTCGCCGGCGCCGAAGGCCCCTTCCCCACCAAGGTCGCCCCCGCGGCGCTCAACCTGTCGACCTTCACCGCGCTCCACAGCTACGGCTACCGCAACGTCTACGAACTCGGGCCCCTGATCGAGATCGACCGCACCCGCCTGGAGCTCGCCGGGGCGGCAGCGCCAGGCCTCGCAGCCCGCTGAGTCCGGCCGCGCGCGCCAGGCGGCGGATCGAACCCGGCGATACGGCAGATCACTGGCTCGGCCGCGCCGCGCGCAAAAACTCGACCAGCGCCTCGAGCCCGGAGCGCTGCGCCGGCCCCGCGAGCGCGTTCTCCACCAAGTTGCCGCCGAGCACCAGGAGGCGCAGCTTTTCGGTGGCGGTGGCGAAGCGGATTTCGGCGGCGGCCGAGGCGGAGAGGAAGTCGGCGACGCTGCCCCCCCAGCCCCAGACCGAGGCGTCGGTGATCTCGCCCCGGGCGATCGAGATCGGCGCTCCGGCCGCCTCCAACCGGCGGTCGACCGGCACCAGCACGACCCGCTCGGCGGTCACGCCGACGGCGTACGGCGTGCTCGCCAGGAACTTCGGCCGCGAGGCCATGACGACGCCCAGCAGCTGCTCGCCGGCGCCGACATGCGGCCGCACCACCTCGACCAGCCGGTTCGCCGTCTCCTCCCACTTCGCACCGAAGAAACCCATGCGCCACCCCCGTTCTCTCTCGGCCCGTACGACCCACGGCGCCCGCCGGCGGCGACCCAGTCGCCGCTATTCGAGGTCTCGATCCACCGCGCCGTCGAACGGTTCGTAGCAGCGGCGGCAGCGGGCCTCGTAGGCGTCGGTGTCACCGACCTGGACCTGGTCGGCGCCCCCGGCGATCCGTTGGCTGTAATGGGCGGGAGCGCCGCAGCGGACGCAGACCGCGTGCATCTTGTCGACGTACTCGGCCACCGCGAGCAGCCCGGGCATGGGGCCGAACGGGCGGCGGGCGAAGTCCTGGTCGAGACCGGCGACGATCACCCGGATGCCCGCGTCCGCGAGCTCCATGGCGAGGTCGACCAGGGCGGCGTCGAAGAACTGCGCCTCGTCGATCGCGACCACCTGGACGCCGAGCTTCAACCGCTCGCGCAGCTCGACCGTGCCGCGCACGCTCTCGGCCTCGAGCTCGCGCAGGTCCCGGGTGACCAGGCGGTCGGGCTCGTGCCGGGTGTCGGTCGCGGGCTTGAAGGCCTGGACCTTCTGCCGGGCGATCAGCGCCCGCCGCAGCCGGCGCACCAGCTCCTCGCTCTTGCCCGAGAACATGCCGCCGGTGATCACCTCGATCCGGCCGCTGGTACCCTCCATCCTGGTCATCGCGCCTCCGAGACCCGCCTCGCGCCCGAGGCGGGCCCGCCAAGATATCGAGCGCGCGCCGCGGCCGCAACGCGCGCCCGCGCTATCCTCGGCCCGCCGTGCCGCGCGACCGCAAACCCCGCCGCCGTTTCAGCTACGACGAGACGCTCGCGCTCTTTCCCGTGGTGCGCGACCGCACCGAGGCCGCCGTTCGGCAGGTCGAGGCGATGATGAACTAGGTCGCCAGCCGCGACGAGATGGAGCGGCGCAAGGACGAGCTCGAAACGGCCTACCATTCCATCGTCTCGCGCTGGACCGACGAGATCGAATCGCTCGGCTGCCAGGTCAAGGGCCTCTGGCTGGTCGACTGGGACTCGGGCGACGGCTTCTACTGCTGGCGCTACCCGGAGCCCACGGTCGGCCACTTCCACGGCTACGACGAAGGCTTCACCGGCCGCGTGCCGGTCGCCTGAGCCCTGATCACGCGCCGTCGAAAAACCTCCGCAGCACCGCGACCGACACCTCTGCCACATTCGTGACCACTCGCTCCGCGCCGGCGAGCGCGGCGGCTGGGTAGGTCTGCGCCAGGCCCAGGGTCCGCAAGCCCGCGGCCGCCGCCGCTTCGAGCCCGGCCGGGCTGTCCTCGAGCGCCACCACCTCGTGCGGGTGAATCAGCCGCGCTGGCAGCGGCGGCTCGGCGTTGAGCCGCGACAGCGCCAGACGGTAGCCCTCGGGGTCGGGCTTGCCGCGCGTCACGTCGTCGGCCGCGACCACCACCCGGAGCAGCCGCGCGAGGCCCTCCTGGCGCAGCGCGCCTTCGATCTCCTGGCGCAGCGCGCCGCTCACGATCCCCAGGCTCCAGCCCGCCTCCGCTGCCTGCCGCACCAGCGCGGCGGCGCCGGCGAAAAACGGGTAGCCGTCGGTCCGGATCGCCTGCTGGTAGTAGGCCGCCTTGCGCGCGACGAGCCGCGCCAGGTAGAGCGCCCCGGCGCTCTTGCCGGCCCGGGCGAGGGCCGCCGTGAGACAGTCCCGGTCGTCGAAGCCGAGATAGTCGGCATAGTAGTCGGCCTCGGTGAGATCGACCCCCTCCTCGGCGAGCACTTGGCGGAAGAGGCGGAAGTGCAGGGGCTCGTCGTCGACCAGCAGGCCGTTGAAATCGAACAGCACGGCACGCAACACGCGGCGATGATACCCGCCCTCGCGAGGCGATCCGGCGTCTTGCGATAGAGTCCGCTCTCGGCCCACCGCGGGAACAAACCGGCTGGTTTCCCGGTTCTGGGCCCCAGAGGAGCCGCGCCCATGGAGACCCCGACGCCCCAGACGCCCACCCCCAGCCCCGCCGCCGCGGACGCCGAGGCGCCCGCCGTGGTGCTGACGCCCAAGGCGATCGAGATGGTCAAGCTGACCCGCGATCAGGAGGGGATGGACGCCTCCTGGGGCCTGCGCGTCGCGGTGATGGGCGGCGGCTGCAGCGGCTTCCAGTACGCGCTCGATTTCGAGCAGGAGGCGCGGGAGACCGACGCGGTGTTCGAGGTCGACGGCCTCAAGGTGTTCGTCGACCCGGTGAGCGCCCGCTACCTCGAAGGGGTCACCGTCGACTACGTCTTCGGCATGAACGGCGCCGGCTTCAAGTTCCACAACCCGCGCGCCGTCGGCTCCTGCGGCTGCGGCAGCTCGTTCTCCGTCTGAAGGCCCCGCCTTCGGCGCCGCTTCCGCCCCACTCTCCCAGGGTCGGGTCGATTCTCCACGCTCCCAGCCCGGTCGATGGCTCACGGACGCTGGCGGCTTCTCCAGCCCCCCGCATCGCCCAGCTCGGCCGCGGAGAGGCTCCAGCGACTTCAGGGTCGCACGAAACGCCGGCGCACTTGGCGGCCGAGGACCCCGACCGTGTGGGCCGGCGGGCGACTCGCCGCTCGGGAGGGGCGCCAATGAGCGGGCGGGGTCGGCCGGGCCGCCGCTGCCCCTGGTGCGGCGAGGAGCCGCTCTACGTCGCCTATCACGATGTCGAGTGGGGCACCCCCTCGCGCGACGAGCGTCACCTGTTCGAGATGCTGCTACTCGAGGGGGCGCAGGCGGGGCTCTCCTGGGCGACGATCCTCGGGAAGCGCGAGAGCTACCGGCGCGCCTTCGACGGCTTCGACCCGGAGAAGATCGCGCGCTACGGAAAGGCGAAGGTCACGACGCTGCTCGCCGATTCAGGAATCGTCAGGAACCGCCTGAAGGTCGCCGCCGCGATCGGCAACGCCCGCGCCTACCTCGCGCTGCGCGATGCGGGCAGGAGCCTCGCCGAGGTCGTCTGGGCACCCTACGACGGCGTGCCGCGGCGAAATGCCTGGAAGTCGATGACGGAAGTGCCCGCGCGCACGCCGGAGTCGGACGCCCTGTCGAAAGAGCTCGCCCGCCTCGGCTTCAAGTTCGTCGGCTCGACCATCGTCTACGCCTACCTCCAGGCGATCGGCGCGGTGAACGACCACTTGGTCGACTGCTTCCGCTGGCGAGAGCTCGGCGGCGGCACATCTCGCGCGCGCCGGCGGAGGTAGAGGCGGCCTTCAGCAGCGGTGGATCAGCAGCTCGCGCTCGCACAGCAGCTGCCTCGGTCGTGCAGGCCCAACGGAACAGATTCCCCGCCACCACGATCGAGGTCGGCGCGTAGCGGAAATCGTACCCGCGCGTCTCGTCCGGGTCCGTCCCCAGATCAAACCGCAGCGAAGCCAACGGCCCGAACGCCCGGTACGTCGCCAGCGGCGAATTGCGCACCACGTAGAACGCCGCGCTCGTCTTCCTCGAGCTGCAGCCAGAGCGGGCCGTTCATCTTGTCGTAGGCGGATGTCGCCAAGAGATTCCCCGGATAGGTCGTCGTCAGACGGTTGCCGCTCTTGTCGCTCTCTAGTCTCGTCCCTGCAACAGGTCCCGAATCCCCTCCCAAGCCCACCTCAGGAGAAGAACGCTCGCGAAGAGCAGCAGAGGCATCACGACCACCGACTTTCCCGTAGGCCCTAGTTCATAGGCGCGCCTCGCCCAGAGATCGAGCAGGCCTGCGAGAGAGTAGAGGGCAAGTCCAGTTCCCAGGAGCAGAGACACGAGGGTTCCCAGTATGAGCATCGCCTTGCTTACGGTCATGGCTCGTCGATCTGCCTGTCTTGTGGCAAGCGACCCCAATCAGGCCCCAGGTAGCCGTCGAAGAAGTAGTCGTCTCCGTTCCCGTCGCAAGGTGCGTACTTGACGACGAAGTGCACGGGAAAGTAGATGCCACAGGCTGCCTTGAAAGCGTCCGCACCAAAACCCTTGGTGAGCTGCACGCTTGTGAGCCAGCATCGGGGGTTAGCCTGGCGCTCAAGATCATCGTGAAGTTGCGCTGCAGAGGAAAGGCAACTCCCGCCACCAAGAACGTGCCCTGGGCTCCACGTGTACTTCGTCCACTGGGCGGAGAGCCATCCCGCCGACTTCTCGATTTCGATTTGTTTGTCCTGTTCCGTGCAGCACTGGTCACAATCAGCTCTCGTCGTAACGAGCCCAAGCAGATCGACAAAGAAGGTCGGGCGACTATGCGCGTATGCGAACGGAGTAGGATCGCCACGGCGACCAAGCGGATCCGTTCTCGCGTATCTCCCCGTTCCTGGTTCATACCAGCGGTGACTGTTGTGATCGAGAGTCGTACTCATGCGGCAGCAGGTGTTGCTCGTCGAAGCAGGCCGTAGAGCAATGTTGGAATCGGCGCGAAATAGGCCATCGTGCTTGCAAACCAAGGGCCTTCGACTGCATAGTGCTTGGGAGTTTCGATCATCCCCATTGCCATCAAGGTGAGGTCGCGCATCTCGACGTCCAGAAGGAACAGAGCGATCGCAAGGGTAGCTGCGCTTACCAGAGACCCCTTGCGAAGCCTGTTGAGCGGGGTTTCGCTGTCGGACGCCGCAATCCAGCCTGCAGCAGCCCAGAATGCGGCAAGGCCGATGTTGTAGGCATGGAACGGCGCGAGCCATGAGATCCCCTGAGCCCGCGCTGTCGGCGCCTCCCCCGCGGTTACCGTGAGAATAAAGAAGTGAGCAGCCATCGCCGGATACAAGATGGCAAGGAACGGCAGGGTCCGACTCAGACCAGAACCGAAAGGGCGATCGCTGATCGAAGGGATTAGGACCCGAGCAATCCGCCAAGCGACGTATAGGGTGAAGGAAGCGACGGCCATCGCGAGCCACAGCACCGCCGTGCGTCCGAGGAATCCGGCGCGATCCATGCCAAACCAGGTCGCATCCAGAAGCGGCCGCGCGAGCCGGGCCAAGAGCCAGACCGCGCAGAGCGCTCCCGCTGACGCTCCCAAGACCCCGACCTTCTCGAATCTCATTCGTGGCCTACTTCCCGACGCAGACGTATGCGACATCTGCGGCGATTGTGACGAGCCCTCCGGACTCCGGAGGTGCTCCGCAGCGGTGTAGCTGCTCATGAAAGAGAGTGTTGAGCGGGGAGCCACATTGCGCACTGTCGCAGGCCTTCGGACCAAAGAAGGTCTGGCCGTCAATCGTGCCGCCACAGTCGTAGGGCGACTTGGCTTCGGGGTTACACGTCACGGTGACATCGCGATGACCTGTCACCATGCACGAGAGTGGCGACAGAACTGAGTTGCCCTTCGGCGTCCACTTGCCGCTCTTTGAAGCCAGGGCATTCCAGCACTTTGGATGCCGCTGGCGCCAGCCTCGGCTGAAGAACTCGTTGTACTGCTGTGCGGCCTTGCCGAGATCACAGCAGTAGCTCCCGCAAGTTCCCTGGTCGACCGCGAGCAGCCCGAGCGGGTCGTAGAAATAGGTCGGGCGCGCATCGACGAACGCGAAGTTGTTCAGGGAGGCGGCGACCCCCAGAGGATCGGGACTTGTATATCTGCCCGTCCCCGTTTCATACCAGCGGTGAATGCCGTAGCACTCGACAAGTGGATGTGCACGTCGTACATCGGGTCCCCTCAGTAGGAAGGCACCAGCCATCGTAGCCACGCCCCGAGAGACAAGGCGATCCCGAATCCTACGTAGCCCGCGACGGGTACAAAGAAGAGCAAGGCAATGCGCCCCCACTCGCCGATCGGAGAGCGGAGTAGCACTACAACCGTAAGGCACGGCGCCAGGAAGAAGAGGACGACACCGGGCCACCTTGTGTAAGGTGGCAGTCCGGTGGTCAGCAGATAGGCTGCGACAGCCAGGAACGCCACGCCAAAGACGATGGTAGTCAGGATCTGAGGCTCCGCCCTCAGCCATCGCGAGGAGGCGACGAGCAAACCCAGCAGCGGTGGAAGCAGTAGCAGGCAAGCTCCCAGCAGCGTTTCGCCGGACATCGTGAGTCCCATCGACGGCAGCTACCACCCGCCTGACGGGCAGTCGGGGCCTGTACAGGAGGGCGCCCCCGGTTCCTCCGGTTTGCAGCGATCACACGGCGGCTGAATGCGGCCTCCCGGTGCTTCGGTGGCGTGTTCAACTCCCAGGAGCCACCGTTGACATTGGTGGAGCTGCGTGTGGCAGTCGTTGGTGACCGGCGACCAATCCCAACCGCCGCGCGACTTGGCGCTCAACGCCTGGCAGCAGCCCATGAGGTCGTCTTCTCGACCGGGGCTCCCCGGAATGGGATTGCATTCGTCGGTTGGTGGGCCGTCTTCGTATTCAGAAGGCCCCTTCCCACAGAAGCGTGGTTGATCCGGGGGGAGGCCGGATCGGTCATCCCAGAAGTACGAGTGGTTGCCGATCAGGCCCAGGATTCCTTCGGCGCGACGACTGCAGATCAAAACGGCCAGCCCAAGGGGGTCTGCGTTCGACAGCGGCGACGCCAGCCCGTAGAGGAAGAGATTCAGGCCACCACGCAAACCTATCGGGTCAGCGCTCGCATACCTGCCGGTCGCTGGTTCATACCAGCGGTGCACGTTGTAGTAGACGTCGGCTCCGAGCGTCGCGCCGTTGAGCAGCGTGTCGTCCCACTGGCCGGGGAGGCGCAGGAAGATTCCCTTCGTGAGCGAGTCTTGGCCGGTCCCCTGCTGATGGTCTCTGCCGAAGGGCTCGAAGCCGCCGAGCCAGTGTTGGGCGCCG
>JACTMI010000012.1 GCA_014584695.1 Acidobacteriota bacterium | reverse complement strand
CGACCGCCCCGTCGCGGTCGAGCACGCACAGGTACATCGTCCGCCGGTGCAGATCGATGCCGCAGGTGAATTCGTGGGCGCGAGCGTAGAATCGCATGCAGTGCCTCCTCTGGCTGGTGGTTTGCGATCCAGGAAAGCTACCGCGTGGGTAGCCCCAGGGGAGGCCTGTATGAGCTTCAATTCGCTCCAGCGGACGCGGCCAACGTCCTCGACTCGCTTCGCTCGGAAGCGCTCTTGGCGCGCCGCTGAGCTCGTGATCCGTTAGGCGGCAGGAGGGTCCTTCTCATGTTTTCAAAGCTAGCTCCCCAGACCATTCTCCTGGTTAGCCTTCTCCCGTTTTTCTCGATCCTGATCCGGAAGCATGCCGGCATCGACTTGGCAAACGGGAGCAAGGACACGGCTGGCTTTGGAAGAATGTGGAGTGCATTGTGCTTTGCGGCTTTCTTTGCATGCCTCTTGGTGAGCCTGATTCGAGTTTCCTGGTGGGCGCCGCTGGTCCTCGCGGTTTCTGGATTTCTCGCCTTCATCATCTTGTACGGCTTCGTCTCCTTTAGCGGCAAGTGGGGTTCAATAGGAATCGTTGCAACTCTCGGCTGGCCTTTCGTTGCGTTTTTCGCAATCCGCGCACTACTCTGATGTCACGAAGTCCCTCTTTCGAATCAATGGAGGTCGGCGTGAAGAGGTTGCTGCAGGGCGAGGAGTTGAGGCTGCGCGCCGTTGAGCTTGGAGTCGACTTAGAAGGGGACCCTCGATCGAGAAGCACCTCGGGCGCCGCCCCGATCGCCGCTGACTTCGAGCTGCAACGCCGAGTGCTAGAGGCGGAGCGAGCGAGACGTGATTCCGCGCTGTGGGTCATCGCTGTCATCTCCGCAGTCGCCTCTGTGCTCAGCGCATTGGCAGCCCTGTTGGCTGTGGCCAGGTCATGACGTCGTCGGCTTCAGTGGCCTGCCTCCTTCTATGAAGGACCTTCTGTCAAGTAGCCCCTTTCCGGGTGTCGTTGAGGTTTTTCGCTAGCCGATCCTCCGGTTCTGCGGCTGGTGCTCGAGCGTCGACTGGCCGCTTCCGTTTCCGGGCAGGATCGGGTCCTGCCACGACCTTCTATCCGTGCGGCCAGCGTCGCGATACCGGCCGTCACCGAATCCTCTGTTCGCTGCACGACGCAGCCTTGTGGAAGCGCTGGTGGGAGCTGCCCCATCTAACCCTCGGTTCCCGAAGGAGACCCGGCGGTATCGCCCGAGCAGGTCCACCAGTCGATCGTTCATGAGCTCACCGTGGCGCGATTCCGCTAGCGGTCCCGTTCGGAGCCTCGTTTCGTGTTCAGGCGCCAGTGGTTCAAGCCCGAGGCACCCGCACCTTCTTCTACTGGCACGCCCCTCCTTGCGGCGGGCGCTCACTCGGGTGACCGCTCCAACGTCCTCGCGTCCGGCGCCCACCAGCTGTCGTTCCGCTCGGCGGCCGGGCCGTGCCGCCGGACTCATCGGCCGTTGGGCATCAAGCGCAAGAGTCTCCGAGAGAGAATGCTCTCCATGAATACCCCTCCCCTCACGCAGTCCGTCGGCTCGGCAGAGCGCGCGATGCGAGCAATTCTGGAGCGGCATCTCCAAGGAGCAGGGCTCTCGTTTCCAGCGTGGACTGCTCTTGTGTTCACCAAGGTGGCGCCATTGACCTGCGACCAAGTCGCACATCGGCAAATCGGTGGCCACGTGGTGTCCGGCGAGGATGAAGCACGACAGTCGATCCAGGAGTTGATCGAGGCGGGCTTGATCGCAGCCGACGAAAATGAGCTGCTTGCGCATACCGATAGGGGTGCCGCCTTGTTCAGCGAGCTCAGCGGCAAGGTCAAAGACATTGCGCAAGCTCTCTATGGTGACCTGCCCATCATCGATCTGGAGGCCACACATCGCACTCTGCTCGAGATTGCAAAGAGAGCGAACGCGATGCTGTCGTCTTCGAAAGCATGACGCCCAAGCCGGCATTCCAGCGGAGCACCTTCGGCGCCCGCTGATTGCCAATGTCACGTCGACACTCCTCCGAGGTACAGGAGATCCCCGTGCCCACCCGCAAGACGGACGAGACTGCCAAGCCCGCGGGCCGAAAGCCGGCCGAGCGCTCGGTGGCACTCGGCAAGACGACCGCGCCGTTGCCGGAATCCATGGTGACCGGGAAGGCAAGCTCGGCAAAGGCTGCGGTCGGCGACGAACCGGTCTTCGCCTACATCGCCAGTCTGCCGCAGCCGCAGCGTGGCATCGCGGAACGCGTGGATGCTCTGGCGGCCAAGACGCTTCCAGGCCTGCAGCGCTCCGTGAAGTGGGGCATGTCCTACTATGGCGTCGGCGACGGCTGGTGCTTCAGTTGCGGTGGCTTCGCCGGCCACGTCAAGCTCATGTTCGTCAACGGCGCGGCGCTCGAGCCGGTTCCCCCGGTGACGCCGGTGGCGATGGGCAAGGCGACGCGCGGTGTGGAGCTCGAGTCCGCGGACGACCTCGACGAGCGCCAGATCGCGGCATGGATGAAGCAAGTCGCGGCCGTGCCCGGTGTCGGCGGGAAGAAGCGGTAGGCCCGATGGCGGTGGCGAGGGCGAGGGTCGAGGCGAGAGGGGAGCTGACTTGCGGGCGCTGAAACGAGTGGCGAATCGCATCGGCGCAGAGGCCGAGCCTGACTGGATGCGGCGGGATCTCGAGTGGCATGCATGCGAACCAGATCACGTGCGTTCCACTCTGGAGTTGGCCCGCGAAACCACGCTGTCCGGACCTCGGCGGCACATCGAGAGGGGACACAGCCGTGACCAGACTCGCCCTCGTCTCGATCGCGCTAGCCGTGGCAGCGCCCCAGCCAATCTCGGCAGCGCCGCCCCGCTTCGCCGAGACCTTGACCTTCGAGGGCGTCGAGCTCTCACGAGTAGGCACGGGCACGCTCGAGGCCCGAGCCCTCCTGACCACGGTCACGATCTGCGAGCTCGCCAAGTACCGGGCACGCGAGCCCACGCAACAGGGCGGTCTTCGTCTCCTGGTCTTGCGCTTCGCGCGCAAACTCTGCGCCGATCACGTGCGACAGGTCTTCCGCGGCGTGGTCGAGACCCAGTCGGGGTACTCCCCTGCCGAGCTCCGTGCTTTCCTCGAGCTGCTGCCGGCCGTGAGGGCTGGCTCCGTGCTGGACCTCTGGACAGACAGGGAGGGCGGGCTCGAGGTGTTCGCGGTCGACGAGTCGCTCGGCTCTCTCGTGGCCCCACAGCTGATCGCGGCTCTCTGGGCCGGACTCCGCACCGACGACTAAGCGCCGCGGTCGTGCGCTCCGTTCAGGTCGCGCGACCGCTGGTCGCGCCGCGCGAATTGGTCCAGGAGGCGATGGGTGCCCGCACAGCAATCGCGCCACGTTTCCGATTGGCCCGAGAGCGGCTCTGCGAGAGGGGGCATGAGGGGGCTGCGCCTTCCGGTGCCGCGAAGCGGCGGCCCTCTGCGGCGGTCTCGCAGGAGGCAACGGACGAGTTTCGTAGCGGCTTCGAGGGTGCCAACTTCGGCCTCGACGCCGCGGCATTCCACGGCCACTGGCAGCTTTGCGAGTACCTGATCGAGCTGGGTGCCCGACCGGGTCTCGCCGCTCCCGACACCGGCGAGACCGCGTTGCATTCCGCGCTGACCAACGAGAATCGGGAACGGTATGACCTGGTGGTCAAGGTACTCCTGGCCGCCGGAGCCGATCCGAATGCCCCGACCAATCCGGGAGTCCCGACGGGCTCGTTCATGAGAGACGCGAGAACGCGCGGAGAAACACCACTGCATCGCGCTGCGCTCTTCGGTTCCCCGGACACCATCTCGCTGCCGCTGGCCGCCGGGGCATCGCTCGAGGCGACCGATGCCGCGGGTGAGTCCGCGCTGGCCTGGGCCAGCTGGGCCCGCCGGCCCACGGCGGTCCTTCGCCTGCTCCTGTACGGCGAGCACACCCTCCACCCCGAGCACGTCCCGCTCAGGAGACGTCTGCTCGGCGAGCCGGGTTTGCCATGAGTCCCGTCCTGCTCGCCGTCCACCCCGTCCTTCCCGCCAGGGACGTCGGTCAGTCCGTTCGCTTCTTCGAACAGCTGGGATTCACCCTGACCTTCCTGGACTCGACCGACAACGCGAGATACGCCGCGCTCGGCCGCGACGGCGTCGAGATTCACTTGCAGTGGACCGATGACAGCCAGTGGGCGTATCCGACCGACCGCCCCGTGTTTCGCTTCTTGACCAGTGACGTGGATGCCCTCTTCGAGGACTTCCGCCGCGCTGGGGTGATCGACGAGGCACGACACGAACGGAGTCCTTGGGCCAAGCCGGGCGACACTCCTTGGGGAACGCGGGAGTTCCACGTCCGCGATCCCGCAGGCAGCAGCCTGCAGTTCTACCAGCCACGTTGACGAAGCTCTCGTGATGTCCGGCCGGGGCATCTCGGTCCGTTCGGACGCAGGCGATCCGCGGCGATGGCCCGCGGCGCGACGCTCGCCGTGGCGCAGGGGCTCGACGGTTCACTCTGGTCGCGGTCCCGTCGCGACTTGCCGCAGTTCAGTCGGCTGCCGGCGGTGAGATGTCCGAAAAACCCTGCGGGCGAGAGGGCCGCACTCCGTTGCCGCACCCCTCGTGAATCGCTAGGCTAGATGACCGTCTATGGCATCTCGAATCGCCGCGGGGGCTGTCGCGATCGCGTTGGTTGCGATCGCGGCCTTGCACGTCTTCTGGGGCAGCCGCGGTCAGCTCGGCCGGTCCGCGGTCGTTCCCGAGCGCGATGGCAAGCCGCTCTTCGTGCCGACGCGTGTTGCCTGCTTCTCGGTCGCCGCTCTGCTCGTGGCCGCAGCCTGGCTCCTGCTCGTCGGCGGTGGCCTGCTTCCGAACCTCGGACCCCCGTGGCTGGCAACGGTGGGTCCGGTCGGCGTCGGCCTGGTGCTCTTGGCGCGTGCGATCGGCGACTTCAGGTACGTCGGCTTCTTCAAGACCGTGCGCGCGTCGCGCTTCGCCGTGCTCGACACTCGCTTCTACTCGCCGCTCTGCGCCCTCCTGGGTCTGGGCGCGCTCTGGGTGGTGGTCGCCGCGAGAATGGCGAGATGCGGCTCGGGCATCGACTGACCGCTGCGGCTGACGGCCAGGCTCACGCTCTGCCTCGGCCGGCCATCCCTGCCGGCACCGAGACCGTCAGCGAGCTCGCCATTCGCTGCGCGATGCAATCAGATGCAGGCTCTGGTGCGCTTCGTCCGGGGCGAACGGGCAGCGCCCGAGGAAAACCGGGCGGCACTGCGCGCGCGGGCACCTCGCACTTCGGCACAGGTCGACGCCGCGGGCACGGGCGCCCGGGCGAGCATAGTATCGGGCGCACTGCCGCCTCTGGCTGGTGATGAATGACCCCGTGAGGCCGCCGCGTGAGCAGCCCCATTGAGGCGGGCACCAGTTGCGATCCATTGGGCCGCCTCGATCCGGAGGAATGGGAATGGCGCACCGACTGACACCCTTCGAAGACCTGCTCGAGTATCCACTCCTGCGCGCGCTGTTCGGGCGCCGTGCCCGCCGATTCGGACTCGGCATGACCATCCCGTCGGGTCCCCTGGCCTTCACATCCGCCAAGGATCCGATGCCGCTGACCGAACTGGAGCAGATGATTCTGGTGGCCGCGGCGACTGGCGTTTCGGGGTGGACGTTCGGCGTGCCTTTCGGTCCCCGCACGCCGGAGTCTCACGCCGACTTCACCCTCCGGTTCACGGGGCGCACCGCTCCCACGGCTGCCGGCCTGGGCACCCCCGCCATGTTCTTCACGGATGACCAGGCGTGCTACTGCACCAGGACGCGCGACGTGCAGCCCGAGTCGCTGGCGGAAGCACGCGATGGTCGGACGGCCCTCGAACGCGTCGTGGCCGTATGCCGCGAGCACACCATCCGCATTCGAGACGGCCGCCTCGATCTGCCGTCGGTTCCGCCTCACATTCTGCCGCCGAACCTCTGGTGGGCGAACCAGCCGGGCAGCACGCTCTTCATGCCGGTGGGCGACTCCAGCGAGGAAGCGTTCGGAATCTTGGCGCTGATGATCCGGCATGGTGTGATGGTCGTGGATCACGAGACGGGCCAGCCGGCGGGACACTTGGAGCCATTCGTTCGATCCGGCCTGCTCGATGACCAGAAACGGCTGCCGCTGTCCGAGCTGCTGTCCGACATCCACGAGTGCATGTGCCTCGAGCTCGCATTCATGGGACACAACATCGTTCTGACCCTCCAGGCGATGGGGCTGGGCGGCCTCTACTTCAGCGGCATGGACGGCCTGAGCGCGCTCGGCGCGAATCGGCGCGATGGAGTCACGGGGCTCGGATTCCGTTTCGTCGAGGACGAGCGCTGGGTGGTTCCCAACGCCGTGGGCCTCGATGGCGTCTATGAGGCGCTTTGTCCTCCTTACTATCCCGACATGCGCTCGGCCGCGCAGGTGTTCGTCGACCGGAAGTTCGGTCCGAGAGGTGCTTACGACCCCGCCGTGCCGGGCCCCTGGCGCGACAGCGCCCGCGTGAAGAACACCGTGGCCCGGTACGGCGGCGACTTCGTCGACTGTCTCGCCGAGGTTGCGCAGTATATCTACGACAAATACGGCAAGTTTCCGGGAATCCGCTCGACGGTCATGCTGCCGGGCTTCGTGCAGGCGCATCACATCGACACGGACTTCTACGACGCGCACTACGGGCCGGGCGCGTACTTGGAGACGCACAGCGGACACTTGCAGCGCTGGCACGACGCCGAATAGGGCGCCCGGAACGGCCCAACGGAGCGTCGCTCCTCCCCGGCGAGCCCTGCCTCGGCGCTCGTGGCGCCGACCGTCTCCCCGCGAACGTCGGGTCCCACGATGGTGCTAGCCTCCCTCACGGTCTGCATCCTCGAGCATGGCTCCGCGCTGGTCGGACCAACCCGGCCGACGCGACTCCCGAGGATCGAAGGGGCAGGCTTTGGGTCGAATCACGACAAGCCATGCCGCCCAGGCGGCCGCGATCTCGCGCATCGGAGACGACGAACAGACCGAAGAGCTCAGCGTCGAATGAGGAGACCCTCCAATGGTCACGGTTGACGGCGCAGTCACGCCGCGACGATGGTGGAGTATCCACCTGCGCGGGCATTTTCTGCTGTTCGATGGCCGACCCGCGCCGGTCTACGCGCCCCGAGCCGGGACTCTCCTCCTGCTCGCCGCGACTCTCCTCGAAGTCTTGCGACTTGCCGCCGTCAGGTGGCTCCTCCCACCCACCCCGCTCTGGCTGCTGATCGCGCTCCTGCTCGGGTTCGGCCTGCTGCTGGTGCCCGCGCTCGCGGGTGTCACCCTGCCGCAACTCGGACTGCGACCGTGGCGCGACTGGTCGCCGACCGAGAAGTCGTACTTCCTCCAAGTGCTGGTGATCGCGAACGTGGTGTTCCCGACCGTGCTCGCCGCCCCGCTGGCCAGCCAAGTCGGGCAGGCTGGCGTTCCGGCAATCGTGTGGAACGTGTTCGTCCCGTACCTCCTCTTCGGGTTCTACCAGGAGCTCGTCTACCGCGGGATGCTGCAAGTGGAGTTGGTGCGCCGCTGGGGCGCGCCCATCGGCATCGTCGTCGCGAATCTGCTCTACACCTTCGGCCCTCTGCACTGGTACTACTTCGCTTCGTCAGCGTCCTTCGCGGGACCGATGTTCGCCGCCATCTTCCTGATCGGTCTCTTCTTCGGAGTCTTGTACCTGCGCTCCGGCAATCTCGGGATCGTGGCCACCTTCCACGCGATCGGCAACGCGTATCTCGTCGCGAGCCTGCGGCCCCTGCATGGCTGACCGACAACGCGCATCCGGGCTCGCTGCGCAAGGAGCGCGCGGCGGTGGGGCGACGAAAGGTAGAACGGCGATCGAATCTCCAGGCCTCTTGGTGACGATTCCGATCTCCGGCCCAGGATGGGGTCCGCGCGCCGGAGCCGGTCGTTCGCACCGGCCCCCGAGGCCTGGAGTGGCCATTGGCCCGCGTCCCCGCCATCCCTTTGGAACCAAGGAGGAGTCGCCGTGCGCAATCTCGTCGTCTTGGGCGTCCTCGCGGTGGTGCTGTTCTTTGGCGGCCGCCACCTCGGCGAGAGGAAGGCCGACAACATGCTCGATCTCGCCATCTCGATGACCGCCGACGGGCGATTCGACGAGGCGCTGCGTGAGCTCGACGACCTCCAGTCCTGGTTCTCCTGGACCGCGGCGGGCGAGTACGTCGAGGAGCAGCGCAAGGTCGTTCGCCGCGCGATCGCGGCGCGCGACGAGAGTCGGCGGTGGGAGGCCGAGCGGCAGGCGGCCGACCGCGCCTTCGAGGAGGAGCAGGCACGGCAGCAGGCGCACGAACGGGAGCTCGAGGCCTCACGGACGAGGCGGCCGGGGAGTCCGAGACCCATCAAGCCGCGGTAGCGGCTGTCGATTCCCCCCGCGCCGAACAGCGGGTGCCGCCCGTTTCCCGCTCGGCTCGGGCTTCGCCAGCGCTCGGAAGCCAGCTTGCGTGCCGAGCCAGGAGCCAACGGAGGAGCGTCGATGCCTGGACATCGGATCTTCGCGACCCAATTCGCGAGCGTCTATCGGCTCTACGTGCAGAAGGCGGAGCGCAAGGGCCGCACGAAGGACGAGGTGGACCAGATCATCTGCTGGCTGACGGGCTACGACCCGGCGGGATTGCGGCGGCAGATCGAGCTGGGCAGCGATTTCGAGACCTTCTTCGCGCGCGCGCCCGCCCTGCATCCGAACAGCGCGCTGATCCGGGGCGTCGTGTGCGGCGTGCGCGTGGAAGAAGTCGAAGATCCCCTGATGCGGAAGATCCGCTACCTCGACAAGCTGATCGACGAGCTCGCGAGGGGCAAGGCGATGGAGAAGATCCTGCGGCAGTGAGTCGAGCCGCCACCGTCGCGAGGACTCCCCAGCGGCTGGACCCGATTCGATCTCACGGCACGGACGGGGCTGCCCCGACACGGCGCGGGCCGCGGCCATGGGCGCGCGCTGGGGTCTCTCCTGGCCGCCGGCGCTCTCGCACAGCCGCCGACCCGATCGGCGGCGCAACCCGCAGGAACGCGGCGCGGGGTGGGTGGCACTCACCCGTGGAATGATTCGGGCGATGAGGCGGGGCGAGGCGGGGTCGACGCTGCAGGAGCTGCTGTTGCGGGCGGTCGACTACCCCGAAACGGGGCTGCGGCTGCTCGACCGCGGCGAGCGGGCGACCTTTCTCTCCTGGGCCGGCATCGCCGAGCGGGCGAGCGAAGTGGCGGGCGGGCTGGGAGCGCTCGGGGTGGCGCCGGGCGAGCGGGTGGCGCTGCTCTACTCGACCGGCGAGGAGTTCTTCGACGCCTTCTTCGGCGCGCTGCTCGCCGCCGCGGTGCCGGTGCCGCTCTATCCGCCGGTCCGCCTGGGCCGGCTCGACGAGTACCACGAGCGGACGGCACGCCAGCTGGAGGCCGCCGGGGCGGTCGTCGTGCTCGCCGAGCGACGCTTGGCGGCGCTCGCGGGGGCGGCCGTCGAGGCCGCGCGACCGCGCGCCGGCCTGCACACGCTCGGCGCGCTGCCCCGCGGCCGGGTCCAGGTCGCGGCGGGCGAGCCGGGCGACCTCGCCCTGGTCCAGTTCTCCTCCGGCACCACGCTCGAGCCCAAGCCGGTCGCGCTCACCCAGGCGGCCGTGCTGGCGCAGGTGCGGGCGCTCAACGCCCTCTGGCCGGACACCCCGGAGGTCGCCCACAGCGGCGTCTCCTGGCTGCCGCTCTACCACGACATGGGGCTGATCGGCTGCGTCTTCCCGGCGCTCGAGCGGCCGTCGATCCTGACCCTGCTCGCTCCCGAGGCCTTCGTCGCGCGGCCGGCGCTCTGGCTGCGGGCGCTGTCGACCACCCGCGCCACCATCTCGCCGGCGCCCAACTTCGCCTACGCGCTCGCCGCCGAGCGGGTGCGCGACCACGAGCTCGAAGGGGTCGACCTGTCGAACTGGCGGGTGGCGCTGTGCGGCGCCGAGACCGTGGTCGCCGACACCCTGCGCCGCTTCGTCGCCCGCTTCGCCCCCCACGGCTTCCGCGCCGAGGCTCTGACCCCCGTCTACGGCCTCTCCGAGGCGGCGCTCGCGGTGACCTTCCCGCCGCTCGGCCGCGGTGCCGTCGCGCGCCGCTGGGCGCGCGCGCCGCTCGCCGAGACGGGGCGCGCCGAGCCCGATCCGGCGGGGGTCGAGATCGTCGCGGTCGGCCCGCCGCTGCCCGGCTTCACCCTCGAAGTGCGGGGCGAGGACGGGCGGCTCCTGCCCGAGCGGCGGGTGGGCCGCCTGTTCGTCGCCGGCCCCTCGCTCTTCCGCGAGTACCTCGGGCAGCCGATGGCCACCGCGCGCGCGCTCACCGGGGGCTTGCTCGACACCGGCGACCTGGGCTTTCTCGACGGCGGCGAGCTCTATCTCACGGGGCGGGCCAAGGACGTCTTGCTGATGCGCGGCCGCAGCCACGACCCGGCCGAAGTCGAGGAGGCGGTCGCGCGCGTCGAGGGGGTCCGCAAGGGCTGCGTCGTGGCGGTGAGCCACCGCCCCGAAGGGGAGGCGACCGAGCGCTTGCTCCTGTTCGTCGAACGGCGCCGGGGCCGCGCCGCCGAGCTCGACGCCGAGCTCGAATCCGCCTGCCGCGCCGCCGTCCTCGCCGCCACCGGCCTCGCGGTCGACCGGGTGGTGACGCTCGAGGCCGGGACGCTGCCGCGCACCTCCTCGGGCAAGCTGCGGCGCGCCGAGACGCTCGCGCTCTCTCTCGCCGGCCGGCTCACGCCGCCGCGCCGGATGGGCGCCCTGGCGCTCGCCGCCGAGCTGCTGCGCGGCCGCCGCGCCCTCGCCCGCGCCCGCCGCGACGGCGGCGCCGCCGGAGCGGCGAAGTGATCGGCGGCCTCGGCGTCTGCGTCGTCATGCCGGCCTACAACGCCGCGCGGACGCTCGAACGGACGGTCGGCGAGATCGATCGCACCGTGGTCGACCGCATCCTGGTCGTCGACGACGCCTCCTCGGACGCGACGGTCGAGATCGCCTGCCGCCTCGGGCTCGAGCTCCACGTCCACCCGCGCAACCGCGGCTACGGCGCCAACCAGAAGACCTGCTACGCGGCGGCGCTCGCGGGCGGCGAGGAGATCGTCGTCATGGTCCACCCGGACTACCAGTACACGCCGAGGCTGCTACCCGCGATGGCGTCGATGATCGCCTGCGGCGAGTACGACGTCGTGCTCGGCTCGCGCATCCTGGGCCGTGGGGCGCTCGCCGGTGGCATGCCGCTCTACAAGTACGTCTCGAACCGCTTCCTCACCCTGGTCGAGAACCTGCTGCTCGGCCAGAAGCTCTCCGAGTACCACACCGGCTACCGCGCCTTCCGCCGCGAAGTGCTGGCGCAGCTGCCGCTGGCCGAGAACTCCGACGATTTCCTGTTCGACAACCAGATCCTGGTCCAGGCCTTCGCCGCCGGTTTCCGCGTCGGCGAGCTCTCCTGCCCGACCAAGTACTTCCCCGAGGCCTCGTCGATCGACTTCTCGCGCTCGCTGCGCTACGGCTTCGGCGTGCTGCGCGTGGCGGCGGCCGGCGCCCTCCACCGCGCCGGGCTCGCCCGGCCCCGCTTCCTCGCCGCCGATGCGCGCCGCCTGACGCCGGGCGACCCGAGCCGATGAGCAAAGGTCACGACCTCGCCGTGGTCGGCGCCGGGCCGGCCGGCCTCGCGGCCGCGCTCGCGGCGCGCCGCGCCGGGCTCGCCGTCGTCGTCGTCGAGCGCCGCCGGCCACCGCTCGACAAGGCCTGCGGCGAGGGGCTGATGCCCGCGGCGGTGGCCGCGCTGGCACGGCTCGGCGTCGCCCTCCCGCGGCGGTCGATGCCGTTTTCCGGCATCGGTTACCGGCTCGGGGAGCTCCACGCCGAGGCCGACTTTCCCGGCGGCGCTTGCGGCCTCGGCGCGCGCCGCACCGAGCTGTCGGCGGCGCTGCTGGCGGCGGCGGAGGCGGCCGGCGTCGAGCTGCGCTTCGGCGTCGCCGCGACCGGGCTCGCCCCGGCCGGCCTCACGACCTCCCACGGTGAGCTCGCCGCCCGCTTCGTCGTCGGCGCCGACGGTCTGCGCTCGCGCGTCCGCCGCTGGGCGGGGCTCGAGCGGGCGGCTGGCAGGCGCGCCGTGCCGAAGCGCTTCGGCGTCGTCCGGCATTTCGCGCGCGTGCCCTGGAGCCGGCGAGTCGAGGTCTGGTTCGGCGATGGCTGCGAGGCGTACGTGACGCCGCTCGCGCCGGACGAGATCGGCGTCGCGCTGCTCTGGAGCGGCGCGGGCGCCGGCTTCGACGCGCTGCTCGCCCGCCGCCTCCCGGCCGAGCTCGCGGCACGGCTCGCCGGCGCGCCGCGCCGCGGCCGCGACCTCGGGGCCGGACCCTTCGCCCAGGCGGTCTCCGGCGTCGTCGCCGGCGGCCGGATCGCGCTCGCCGGCGACGCCGCCGGCTACGTCGACGCGCTCACCGGCGAGGGGATCGCCCAGGCGCTCGGCCACGCCGAGGCGCTCGGGCAAGCGCTCGCCTTCGGCGGGCTCGACGGCTACGCCCGACAGCTCCGGCGGCGGGCGCGCGGCCCCGCGCTGGTGACCCACCTGGCGCTCGCCGCCGCCCGGCGCCCGGCTCTCGCCCGCCGGCTGGTCGCGGCGCTGGCGCACGATCCGCGCTGGTTCGCCCGCCTGCTCGGCGTCCTGGGCGCGGGCGCGCCGCTCGGCGGGCTCGCGACCCCGCGCGCGCTGCGCTTCGCCGGCGCGCTGCTCGCCCCCGCCGCGGCGCCGCGATGAGCCGCCTCGGACGCTGGGTGGTCGAGCGCCGGCGCGTCTGGCTCGCGGCCTGGGGGCTGGCGCTCGCCGTGCTCGCCCCTGGTCTCGCGCGCCTCGAAAGCGACAACTCGCCCGAGGTCTTCTTCCTCGACGGCTCGGCGGCGGTCGAGCGCTACCGGGAGTTCGTCGAACGCTTCGGCCCCGACGAGGGGGCGCGCCTGCTGGTCTCCGGGCCCGGCCTCTGGACCCCGCCGGGGCTCGACTTCCTCGAGCGGCTCGAGCGCGATGCCGCGACACTGCCCGGCGTCGTCGCCGCGAGCGGCCTCGCCGGCCACCATGCGCCCTTCCTCCCCGACTACCCCGACGATGTCGCCGGGCTCCTCGCCCGCGCCCGCGCGAGCGAGCTCGATCGCGCCAGCGGCCTGTTGGCCGACGGCGGCCGGGCCGCCAGCGTGCTGGTCGAGACCGCGGCGCTCGAGCTGCCGGCCGCGCGCGTTCTCTACGCCGAGCTGGCCGCGCTGGGCGCCGCCGCTCCGGCCGGGATCGAGGTCGCGCTGCTCGGCGACCGCTCGCTCGACCTCGCCCTCGACGACTCGGCGCGCGCCATCTGGCGGCTTTACTTCCCGCTGCTCGTCCTGCTCGCCGCCCTCCTGCTCGCGACCATGTTCCGCGACCTGGCGGGCGTCGCCATCCCGCTGCTCTTCGTCGGCGTCTGCGAAGGGGTGACGCTCGGCGCGATGGGCTGGGCCGGCGTCCGCCTCCACCTCATCCTGGCGGTGCTGCCGCCGGTGGTCTTCGCCATCGCGCTCGCCACCGCGGTCCACCTGGTGATCCGCTGCCGGGCGCTCGAGAGCGGCGGGCTCGCCCCGGTGGCGGCGACGGTCGCGACCTACGGCGAAAAGGGGCGGGCGCTGCTCGCCGCCGGCGTGTCGACCACGGTGGGCTTCGCCGCGCTCGCCGTCTCGCCGGTGGCGCCGGTGGCCGCGCTCGGCGCCTGGGCGGCGCTGGCGCTGGCGATTCAACTGGTGGCGGCCTTCACGCTGCTGCCGGCGCTGCTGGCGACCTTCGCCGCCCACCGCGGCGCCCTGCCCGAGCGCGGGCTCGAGCGGCGGCTCGAGCGGCTCGGCGCCGCCGCCGCCCGCTTCGCTTCGTCCCGCCGGGCCCTGGTTCTCGGGGTCACCGCGCTCGTGGCCGCCGCCGCGCTCGCCGGGATGCCGCGGCTGCGGCTGGAGAGCAACGCCCTCGCCTACCTGCCGTCGGGGCACGCGGTGCGCGAGCTGCACGACCGCTTCGAGCGCGCGGGGGTCGGGGTGACCACGGTGGAGCTCCGCCTCGACGTCTCCGACCCGGCGGCGAGCCTCGCCACCGAGGGCGCCCTCGCGCGGCTGGCGACGCTCGCGCGCGAGGTCGGCGCGCGGCCGCCGGCGCTCGCCGCGCTGTCGGCGGGGACGCTCACCGAGGACCTGGTCGACGCCCAGGACCTGGCCGCGCTGGCGCCGCCGGAGGCGCTGCGCGAGACCGCGCTCGGTCTCGCCGCCGTCGAGCCGCGCGGGCGCCACGCGCTCTCCCGCCTGCTGGCATCGGACGGGCGCGCCGCGCGCGTCACCACCTTCGTCCGCACCGTCGGCTACCCGGAGCTCGACCCGTGGCTGGCGGCGGCGCTCGCGCGCGCGGCGGCGCTGCTGCCGGAGGCGACGGTCGAGGCGACCGGCGCCTTCCCGCTGCTGCTCGCGCTCCAGCGCCACCTGCTCTCGACCCTCGCGCTGTCGCTCGCGCTGACGCTGCCGGCGCTGCTCGCCGTCTTCCTGGTGGTGCTCGGCGAGGCGCGCGACCTCGCGCGCGCCCTGGTGCCCAACCTGCTGCCGGTGGCGCTGCTGTTCGGCGGCATGGGCTGGCTCGGCGTGCCGCTCGACATCGCCACCGTGATGGTCGCCTCGGTGGTGCTCGGGCTGGTGGTCGACGACACGCTCCACACGCTCGCCCACCACCGCGAGGAGAAGGCCGCGCTCGGCGCCACCGCGGCGATCGCCGCCAAGCTCGAGCAGACCGCGCCCGCCTACCTGCTGACCGGCGCCATCCTGGCCGTCGGCTTCGGCGTCTGCGCGCTGTCGGACTTCGCGCCCACGGCGCGCTTCGGCGCGCTGGCGGCGGCGACCATCGCCGTCGCGGTCGTCTCCGACCTGCTGCTGGTGCCCGCCCTCTTCGCCGGCGCCGCGCCGCGCCGGCGCGGCTCGCGCCGGCTCTGATAGCGTTCGCGAACGACTGCCGCAGCTTTCGACTCGAGGCCGATGCGACCATGGTGAGCACCCTCTCCGTTCGTTCCCCGCGCGCCGCCGGTGCGCTCCTCGGCGCCCTCGCGCTCGCCGCCTTCCCGGCGCGGGCCGACATCGGCGGCCGCGTGCTGGTCTCCGGCAGCGGCGTGCCCGGCACGCCGATCGCCGGGGCCTGGGTCCACCTGCAGGGGCAGCCGGTGCCCGGCACCTTCACCGACGCCAACGGCGACTTCTCGCTGCCGGTCAGCCCGGCCGGCTCGGTGGTGGTGACGGCGGCGGTGCCCTACTTCCGCGGCGCCGCCGAGAACTTCCTGACCGGCGGCGCCTTCGCGCTCAACGGCCAGACCGACGCCGAGATCCGCCTCGAGCCGCTGCCCTCGACGGACGATCCGGGCTACGAGCCGGCCTCCTACCTGGTGTGCAGCGGCTGCCACAACGGCCAGGCCGCCGACTGGCAGACTTCGCACCACGCCTTCACCGCCTCGAACGCCTGGGTGCGCGACCTCTTCTCCGGCGACGGCACGCCGGGTGGCGCCGCCGGCTACGTGTTCAAGAACACCCACGACCCGGGCGACAGCGGCTTCTGCGCCACCTGTCACGCGCCGATGCGCGACCGCGAGCTCGGCGGCAACCTGATGCTCGACGACCCGACGCTGCCCGCCTACGGCGCCGAAGGGGTCAACTGCGTCACCTGCCACCAGATGGACAGCGTCGACGCCGGCAACCTGAACGCCCTCCATCACCTCGGCAAGGCGACCTATCGATTCCCCGATTCGGACGGCGGCGACACCTACACGTTCGTCTGGGGTCCGCTCGACGACGTCACCTTCGGCGGCATGCGGGCCTCGCACTCGACGCTCCACCGCCAGTCGCTGCTCTGCGCCTCTTGCCACCAGTACGCCAATCCGAGCACCGGCGCGCCGGGCCAGAACACTTACGGCGAGTGGCTCGCCTCGCCGTTCGCCCAGCCCGGCCCGGGCTTTCGCACCTGCCAGGACTGTCACATGCCGCCGGCCGGCGAGAGCGGCACGATCTGCGCCTTCGGCGGCATCGAGCGCCCGCCCGGGGACCGCCGCCGCCACACCTTCATCGGCACCACCCCCGAAACACTGGCGGCGAACCTGGCGCTCACCGCCTCGGCGGTCGAGGTCGCCGGCCGGCTGCAGGTGAGCGCGACGGTCGACAACTTCGGCGCCGGCCACTCCTTCCCGACCGGTCTGTCGGCGCGCAACGCGATCCTCTGGATCGAGGCGGCGCTCGACGGCCAGCCGCTCGCCCAGGTCGCCGGCCCCACCATCCCCTGGTGGGCCGACGACGAGGTGCCCGGCACCCAACCCGGGGACCTCTCGGGGCTGCCGGGGAAGGGCTTCGCCAAGGTGCTCTCGGGGCGGATCAACGGCCAGGGGCCGGTGGTCCGGCCGGTGCTCTTCATCGACGCCGAGGCGGTCGACTCCGACACGCTGATCCCGTCGGGGGCGCTCGACGTGACCACGGTCGAGTTCGCGCTGCCGGGGCCGCTCGCCCCCGGCGCCGAGGTCGACGTCACCGTCCGTCTGCTCTGGCGGCGGGCCTTCCGCGCGCTCGCGGTCACCAAGGGGTGGACCACCGATCCGCGCGGCGGACCGATCGAGATCGAGGTCCACCGCGTCGAGCTCGCCGTGCCGGTGGTCGGTGGCACCCCCTTCGAGATCCCGGCGGCCGGCGCCGCGGGGCTCGCCGCCCTCGCGCTGGCGCTCGGCGCGTTCGGTCTCGCGCGGCTGCGCCGCCGGCGCCGTCCCACCGCCGGCGCTTGACACGGCGGCGCGCCGCCGGAGATCGTCGAAGCCCGTGCGCCGCGCCCCGCTCTCTCTTTTCGCCGCCCTGCTCGCGCTGGGGATCGTCGCGATCCTCCTCGCCGGCGCGGTGCCTGCGAGCCTGCGCGGGCCCGCCGCCTGGGGCGCGCTCTTCCTGGTGCCGCTCATCGCCGGGGCGCTCGGCACGGCGCTGGTCCGCCCCTGGCGGCGCCCCAGCGCCCGCGCCGAGGTGCAGGTGCCGACGCTGCCCCATGCGCCGATGGTGGTGGCGCTGATCCTCATCGACGGCGCCGCGCTCGGGCTCGGCCACGCGCTCGGCTGGGTCAGCTTCTCGCCGGCCGGCGCGGCGCTGTCGCCGCTGCGCTTGGCCGTCGGGGTGCTGGCGCTGCCGGCGGTGATGTTCGTCGCCGTGATCGGCAGCGAATGGGCGCTGCGGGCGCGGCTCTACGCCGCCTGGGCGGCGCTCGGCCGGCCGCGGACCGGCGCCGCCGCCGCGGTTCTGGCTGGCGTGGCGCTCGCGGCGGCGGCCGTGGTGCCGGGCTTCCGCCTCGCCGACCGCGCCTTCGTCGTGGCGGCGCTCACCTGTCTGGCCGCCCGGGAGATCGCCGCCGTGGCGCTCTACCGGCGGGCCGGCGTGCTGCTGTCGGGCACCTTCCGCGGCGCCATCGCCGGCCTCGAGGCGCTGGTGCTCGGCGACCGCCTCGCCGCCTGGGCGCCCGCCGCCACCTACGCCGCGAGCGCGCCGGAGTTCTATGCCCTGCGCGCGGCGACCGCCGTGGCGGCGGCCGCGCTGGCGCTCTTCTGGGTCGCGCGCCTGACGCGGCGCGACGCCGAGCTGCGACGCCCGCTCTGACTCTTCTCTGAGCGCCAACGGGCGCTCCCCACACCAAGGTCAGCGCCCGGCCCTCGCTCGAGCGGGTCGCCCGCTCGCTCTCGCGCTGATGAGATGCCTTCGGCACGCAGCGCGGTCCGGTTGCCGGTCCCGGCGCTTCCGGGTCCGCACTTCGCGCAGCGCCGGCCCGGCCGCGGATCGCTCCCTCCCATCGCTCTCTCTTTCGAGGAGTCTCGCTCATGGCATCCCGAGATCGCTTCACTCCGCTGTCGCCGCTCGCGGCGACGCTACTTCTTCACCTCGCCGCTGCTCCCTCCGGAGCGCAGCTGTTCGAGGTCGGCAACCGCCTGCTGGTGAGCTCCGCCCAGCTCCAGTCCTCGGTGTTCAGCGGTTTCGCGCTCGCCGCCGGTGACCTCGACGGCGACGGCCGTCCCGAGCTGGTGGTCGGCGATCCGGGATGGAGCGACCCCGCCGCCGGCGCCGCGGGCACCGCTGCGGGCAGCGTCACCCTCTTTCACTTCCTCCCCGGCCGCGGAGTCGTGCGCGGCGTGAGCCTCTCCGGCGCGCCGGGGCCCGCGGCCGCGGGATCGGCCATCGCGCTCGGAGACTTCGACGGCGACGGTGACCTCGAGATCGCGGTCGGCGAGCCCGACGCGACGATCAGCAACCGGGCCCGCGCGGGCCGCGTGCGAATCTGGGATCAGGTCTCTCCGACCACGTGGGAGTCGACCCCGTTTCACCAGGACTCGCCCGGCATCCTGGGCGCCGCGCACGCCGACGACGCCTTCGGCTGGGCCCTCGCGGTCGGGGACTTCGACGGCGATGGCCGCGACGACCTCGCGATCGGGGTGCCCGGGGAGTCGTCCTTCGCCCAGAACTCGGGGGTCGTGCAGGTGCTCTACGGATCGGCGAACGGGCTCTCGGCCAGCCGCAATCAGCTGTTCGCGCTCGGCGAGGGCAATCTCCCCGGGCTGCCCACCGCGCAGGACCGCTTCGGCACCGCCCTGGCGGCCGGGGACTTCGACGGCGACGGCCGCGACGACCTCGCCATCGGCATCTCGCACTTCGATCTCACCTTTCCCGCCTTCGTCCTCGACACGGGCAAGGTGCTCGTCCTGCGCGGCGAGAGCCAGGGCCTGAGCGACGTCGCCCGGCTCTTCCTCGATGGCGACGACCTGCCCGCGAGCGCCGCCGAGGCCGCGGACCTGATGGGCGCGAGCCTCGCGGCCGGTGACTTCAACGGCGACGGCTTCGCGGATCTCGCGATCGGAGTCCCGGGCGAGGGCTTCACCGCGCAGACCGGGGGCGCCGGCGCCGTCGTCCTACTGCCCGGCTCGAGCGGCTCGGGGCTGCGCCCGGCGCAGGCGCAACACCTCTCCGCCGCGACGCTCGGGCTCGCCGCGCAGGCCTTCGCGAGCTTCGGCCACTCGCTCGCGACCGGCGATCTCGACGGTGACGGCCGTGACGAGCTCGTCATCGGTGAGCCGTTCCGCGACCGGACGGCCGACAACGGGGGCGTCTCCTGGGTCGTCTTCGGCGGCGGCGCGGCCCTGGTCGACCCGGCGCGGGCGCAGTTCCTGGAGGCCCGCGCCGGCTTCGCGGCCGCAGCACCGGCAGCCCAGGATTTCTGGGGCTGGGCGCACGCCATCGCCGATTTCGACGGCGATGGCCACGGCGACCTCGCGGTCGGCATTCCGGGGCGCTCGGTGTCGGATGCCGGCGGACCGCACGCGGACGCCGGGGCGGTTCAGCTCCTCTACGGCGCGCTCTTCGCGGACGGCTTCGAGAGCGGCGGCGTCGGCAACTGGAACGATTGACGCCGGCGCGGTGAGCGCGGCAGCGCTACTCAGACTCGAGCAGACGCTCGAAGCGGGACTTGTCGTGGGCCTTGAGGTAGGCCTCGCGCGCGCTCACCGTGCCGGCGTCGAGCAGCGCCTGGAGCGCGTCGTCCATCAGCTGCATGCCGAGCCCGCGGCCGCCTTGCATGACGGTCTGGAGCATCGGCAGATTGCCTTCGCGGATGATGCCGGGCAGCGCCGAGGTGCGCAGCAGCAGCTCGATCGCCGCCACCCGCCCGGTGCCGTCGGCCCTCGGCAGCAGCAGCTGAGCGACGATCGCGGCGAGTGACTCCGAGAGCGAGATGCGCACCTGCGCCTGCTCCTCGGCCGGAAAGGCGTCGATCAGGCGGTCGATGGTCTTGGCGGCGCTGTTGGTGTGGAGCGTGCCGAACACCAGCATCCCCATCTCGGCGGCACGCAGCGCCAGCGCGATCGTCTCGAGATCGCGCAGCTCGCCGACCAGGACGACGTCGGCGTCCTGGCGGATGGCCCCGCGCAGGGCGGCGGCGAAGGAGTCCGTGTCGGTGCCGACCTCGCGCTGCGAGAAGACCGAGCGGACCGGCGCGTGGAGGAACTCGACCGGCTCCTCGATGGTCACGATGTGGCGCGCCGCGGCGCGGTTGATGCGGTCGACGATGGCGGCAAGGGTGGTCGACTTGCCCGAGCCGGTCGGCCCGGTCACCAGCACCAGCCCGGTGGCGAGCTCGGCGAGCCTGGCCACCGCGGCGGGCAGCCCCAGCTCCTCGGCGGTCGCGATCCGCTCCGGAATCGTCCGAAAGACCGCCGACGGGCCGTGCTCCTGGCGCAGGAAGTTGCCGCGGAAGCGCGCCACGCCGGCGAGCGAGAGGGCGAAGTCGAGGTCGCCGCTGGCGGTGAACTCCCGCCACTGGGTCTCCGAGACGACTTCGCGCAGGAGGCTCTCGAGCTCCGCGGCGGGCAGGGCGGGCCAGCCCGGGACCGGCTCGAGCGCACCGTGCCGCCGGCAGCGCGGCTCCATGCCGGTCGCCAGGTGGAGATCGGAACCCTCCCGCTGTCGGGTGTGTCGGAGCAGCTCGTGGAGGCGCGGCATGGTCAGGCTCCCGGAATCGCGCGCGGATCCTCGGCGTGGACGAGCGCCTCCTCGCGGCTGACGGTCCCCTCCCGCACCAGCTGCGCCAGCGAGAGATCGAGCAGCGCCATCCCCTGCGCCAGGCCGGTCTGCATCAGCGAGCGGAGCTGGAAGGTCTTCGACTCGCGGATCAGATTGGCGACCGCGCGCGTCCCGAGCAGCACCTCGAGCGCCGGCACGCGCCCCCGGCCGTCGGCGCGATTGACCAGCCGCTGCGACACCACGGCGCGCAGCGACTCCGAGACCATGGCGCGCACCTGCCCCTGCTGGATGGGCGGAAACGCGCCCACCAGCCGGTCGATCGTGCGCACCGCGTTGCCGGTGTGGAGGGTGGCGAGCACCAGGTGCCCGGTCTCGGCGGCGGTGAGCGCCAGCGAGATGGTCTCGAGGTCCCGCAGCTCGCCGATCGCGATGACGTCGGGATCCTCGCGCAGCGCCGCCTTGAGGGCGCGCGAGAAGCTCGCCGTGTCCCGCCCGACCTGGCGCTGGTTGACGACGCAGCGCAGCGGCGGGTGGAGGTACTCGATTGGGTCCTCGATGGTGACGACGTGATCGCGCCGCTCCTCGTTGATGAGACGCACCAGCGCCGCCAGGGTCGAGCTCTTGCCGCAGCCGGCCGGGCCGGTGAGCAGCACCAGCCCCTGGTGGTGGTTGGTCAGTTTGGCGAGCGTCGAGGGCAGGCCGAGGTCGGCGAGCGTCGGCACCTCGGCCGGAATCGCCCGCAGCACCAGCGCCAGCCCGTGCTGGTGGCGGTAGGCGTTGCCGCGGAAGCGTGCCACGCCGGCCAAGCTGTAGGCGAAATCGACCTGGCCCTCGCGCTCCAGCCGCAGGCGCGCCGCCGGGCCGAGCAGCTCCTCGGCGAGCCGGCGGACCTGGTCGGCCGGCAGCGGCGAGTCGCCGGCCACCGCCAGGCGCCCCCCGGTGCGCAGCAGGACGCGCTCGTCGGCGCGCAGGTGGAGATCGCTCGCGCCCTGGCGGAAGGCGAAGTCGAGAATGCGGTCGATCCGCCGGCCCGAGCCCGCCGGCTCCGGAGGCGGCGCCGCGACGCGTGGCGCGGCCGCCGGAACCGGCGCGGGCGCCGCCGCCGTCGCCGCGGCCTGCTTGGCCGCCAGGTCGCGCTGCACCGCGAGCAGCTTCTCGACGTGCGCCCGGGTGAGCAGCCCCATCTCGACCAGGTAGTCGCCGAGCGGCCGCGGCTCCTCCTCCTTGGCCTGCCGGCGGGTCGCCTCGGCGAGCTGGTCGGGGCTCACCAGCTTGTAGTGGACCGCGAGGCGGCCGAACAGATTCGGATCGGTGCTCATCGGCACCCCGAGCTTAGCTCGCCCGAGGGCCGGAAGGATCGGCCCGCCCCGACGCCGCGCGGACCGATGCGGCTAAGGCAGAATCAGGTCCCGCCGCACGTCTTCCATGCCGACCGCAAGCTCGATCGCGATCCAGTCCCGTCCATTGTCGCTGTAGCGCAGCCGAACCAGCTCACCAGTGGCGCAACGGAGCCGATACCAGCCAGCCGGATCGGTCGTCACGCCGGTTCCATCCAGCATCACCCATGCGCCTGGCACTGCCGAGCCGTCAGCTGCCAAGACGCGGCCCGAGATCTCCACCCCACGTGCGAGCGTGACGATCACGGGCGAGCTCGCTTTCGAGGAGCATTCCGATGCGGGAAGCTCCGCGGCGAACCTCAGAAACCCCTTGGCATCGGCGATCAGATTCTGCGGGCCGCAATCCACACCCTCCAGACGAGTCGTTCCAGATGGGTCGGTCGTGCCACGCCAAATTCTCCCAGGAAGAGCCGCGTCGCGCGCCCGCCCCGTCGGCGAGCGCAAGCTGACGTCGGCGCCCTCGACCGGCAAGCCGTCCGAGTCCCACGCCACCACTGCGATCGATCTGCTGGGGCCCAGGACGAGAGTGAGGTTTAGAGGATCATCTGTCTCGGATAGCCGCTTCGCGACCGCCTCTCCTCCGTCCCGCTCAGCCCTGACCTCCAGCGCCACGCTCTCCGGAATGCCGTCGATCTCGAACTCACCTCGCTCCGACGTGATCGCATGCGAAGCCAGCTGGAGCCAGGCACCGTCGACGCCGACCGCAACGGTCACTTTCATGCCTGGGCTCGGTTCGCCTCGTGCCGTCAAGACCTTGCCACGCACTACCGCCCCGTGCTTCAGCACGAGATCTCCGAGGTCGACACGATCGCCCGGGGCAAAGATCTCGATCGGCTCCGAGCTCGTCGGCGCGTAATCAGAGCTATCAGCGACGACCCTGTAGCGTCCCGGTTCCAGTGCGCTCGAGAGCTCGAAGACCCCCAAGACATCACTGGTCGCGTTCGCCAACGCGGAGCCGGAGCGCGGGCGCACCATGGCTCGAATCACTTCTCTGGAGCCCTGATCGCGCACCAGTCGGAGTTTGATGCCCGAAAGAGGCTCTCCGGATTCGTTGACGGCTCGGCCGGAGACCGAGGCCAGCTCCGGGGCCGGCGTCGCCGCTTCGGTCGGCACCACGATCTGAAGCGAGCTCACACCCGCCGGCAGGCCTTCTGCTTCCTGCGAGAAGAGCTGGCCGCTTTCGAGCTGGATGCAGAGGCGAAGCGACCGCTGGGTGGGCAGATCGCGCAGTCCAAAGGAACCATCTCGCCGCGTCACGACTTGCCAGTTGGCTTCACCCGCTCTCCAGATCAAAGCCCCGCCCACGGGCTCGCCCGCTGGTGTCAGAAGCTGGCCAGCAAGGCGAGCGCGCCCCGGGAGGGGGACGGTCACGATGTCGAGAGCGGCTTCGGTTACGTTCGTGGTCCACGAGACCTCGTTGCCATCGAAAGTGAAGACGGAAAGCTCCCAGGGGCCCGGTGGCCCCACCACGCTGAAGCGACCGGAAGCGCCCACCCTGGCGATGGGAACGCGCTGTTTCCCCCAAGTGACCACCCCTTGGAGGCTCTCGGTTGGTTCGCTCGAGACGAGCTGGAAGTCTCTTTGGATCGTGGCCGGTCGAGGATCGACCGAGGGCAGCGCGAAATTCGGCCCGAGGCGGATGGCTCCCGTTGCTGGATGAAAGAACCACAGCTCGAGGGCGGCTGGCACCCTCTCGATCCTGACCGTCGGACGAAGCGAAAACGTGTGCCAGACCGGCAGGGTCGACCAACCTGGTCGACACGAGTCCCCGCCTTCCCGAGCCAGAGACGATGCGAGGATTCCGTTACCCCCGACCCCGAGCCACGCTTCGTCGAAAGCAAGCTCGACGACCGAAGCGGTCGCGCGTGGGATCGGGGGCAGGAGCACGCGACCTCGGATCGGTACTGCCGGCAATTCCAGACCTTGCTCCGCAGGGGTCTCGGCTCTGAGGTACCGAACACCGAGACTGCGAAACTCGAGCGAGTAGCGCTGCCTTTCGCCTTCCACGGCGGCGGCTGCGAGACGCATCGACCGCACTCCAACTGCACCGTCCAGACTCAGGCGAGTGGCGATGGGCGAGGGGGCGTACGCCACCACCTCGACAGAGCCACTTCGCTCGTCGTCAGGGACCTGCTCCATCGCGCCCGTGGCGAAGTGCTGCGCGCAGACCGGCGAAACCAGGGTCAGCGCCAGCGCCACCGCGGAGAATTCAGCGGCCTTCGGCGGCGCCGCTGCGGCCGACCGTGATCTGGCACTGGCGGGAATTCGTCGAGAAGACGCCACCATTGTCGAAACAGCGATGGGCTGTCTCATCGGCGAAGTATGGATACTCGCCACTTTCCTCTTCCTCTTCTTCCTCTTCTCGGCCTGACGGGCGGCGGACTCCGGCTGAACGGGTCTCGTCGCCACGATACACCCTGCGGAAAGGACCATCGCCGGCGTCACCCTCATCGCACCGGAACCGAGCCGCGCAACAGCTCCAGCCCCTGCGCGGTTGACCCCCTCAAGCCCGGGCCCCTCGGCTCGCCTAAGATGGAACCGGTCCTCAGGAGGTGCCGATGCTCACCCGACGCTTCGCTTCGCTTGCCGCCCTCGCGCTCGCCGTGGGGCTCGCCGCCCCGCTCGCCGCCGCCGCCGCCGCCGCCGAGGCTGAGCCCGCCGTCGCCGCGCTCGAGCGCCAGCTCGCCGCGCTCTCTTTCGAGCTCGACCAGGTGCGCAAAGCGGTCGACGACGTCTTCTGGTTCCAGCGCCTGGGCGACGTCGCCGAGGTCGACAAGGTGACCTTCGTGGGGCCGCCGAACCCGCGCGGCGAGGCGACCTTCGGCATCGCCAACGAGCGCCATCCGTTCAAGGTCCACCAGTACGTCTTCGTGCCCAAGGGGCTCGACCGCGGCCGCAAGCACCCGCTGCTGGTGCTGCCCCACGGTGGCGTCCACGGCGACTTCACCACCTACTACGTCCATATCGTGCGCGAGCTCGTCGCCCTGGGCTACGTCGTCGTGGCGCCGGAGTACCGGGGCTCGACCGGCTACGGCCGCGGTTTCTACGAGGCGATCGACTACGGCGGCCTGGAGGTCGACGACGTCGTCGCCGGCCGCGACTGGGCGGTCGAGATGCTCCCCTTCATCGACGGCTCCCGGGTCGGCATCCTGGGCTGGAGCCACGGCGGCATGATCGCGCTGCTCGCTCTCTTCGACCACCCCGACAAGTTCCAGGCCGGCTACGCGGGCGTGCCGGTCTCCGACCTGATCCAGCGGCTCGGCTATCACGACTCGAGCTACCTCGCGCTCTTCTCCGCCGACTACCACATCGGCAAGGCGCCGGTCGACGACGTCGCCGAGTACCGGCGGCGCTCGCCGGTGTGGAACGTCCAGAAGCTCACCCGCCCGCTGCTCGTCCACTCGACCACCAACGACCGCGACGTCCACGTGGTCGAGGTCGAGAGCCTGATCGCCGCGCTCCGGGCGGCGGACAAGGATTTCAGCCACAAGATCTACGACGACGCGCCCGGCGGCCACAGCTTCAACCGCATCGACACCGCGCTCGCGCGCGAGAGCCGGCGCGAGATCTACGCCTTTCTCGGCCGCCACCTGAAGCGCTGAGCGGGCGCGCTCAGGCCAGCCGGTCAGCCGCCACGGCGGCGAACAGCCAGAGGGCGAGCAGGCCGTTGGCGGTGAAGAAGGCCGCGTCGAGCCGTGACAGATCGCTCGGCCGGACGATGGCGTGCTGGTAGGCGAGCAACGCCGCGCAGCCGCCGACGCCGACCCAGTAGATCGCCCCCAGACCGGGCGGGTAGACGAACGGCAGCGCGGCCAGGCCGGCGAGCGCGCCCAGGTGGAGGGCGCCCGAGATCCAGAGCGAAGCCACGGTACCGAAGCGCGCCGGGATCGAGAACAGGCCGGCGCGGCGGTCGAACTCCTCGTCCTGGAGGGCGTAGAGGACGTCGAAGCCGGCGACCCAGCAGACGACCACGCCCGCGAGCAGCAGCGGCGGCGCGGCGACGTCGCCGCGCACCGCGATCCAGGCGCCGAGCGGCGCGCCGCCGAGGGCCAGGCCGAGCAGCGGATGGGCGAGCCAGGTGAACCGCTTGGCGTGGCTGTAGCCCAGGAGCACCAGGATCGCGAGCGGCGAGAGCGCCAGGCAGAGCGGGTTGAGCCGCCAGGCGGCGAGCACCAGCAGCGCCAGGCTCGCGGCGACGAACAGCGCCACGAAGCGCGGCGTCACCAGGCCCGCCGGCAGCGCGCGCTGCCGCGTCCGCGGGTTGGCGGCGTCGACGTCGCGGTCGACCAGCCGGTTCCACCCCATCGCCGCCGAGCGCGCTCCGACCATCGCCGCCACGATCCAGCCCACCGTCCGCGCCTCCGGCCAGCCCTGCGCCGCCAGCACCATGCCGACGAGCGCGAAGGGCAGCGCGAACAGCGTGTGCTCGAACTTGATCATCTCGAGCACGACGCGGAGCTTGCCAGGGGGGCCCATCGGGCTGCTCACTCTATGCGATCGGCGACGCGAGCCGGCGCGCGCGCTGACCTCCGCGGGCGCTGCGATAGGGTCTGGCGGTGAGCCCGATCCAGGTGGAGGGCGACGGTCGACGCGACACGACGCAGCTGCTGCTCGAGGCGCGCGGCGGTGACGAGCCGGCCCGGGTGGCGCTGTTCGAGCGCCTCTACGGCGCCCTGCGCGAGCTGGCCGGACGGCAACTGCGACGCCGCAGCGGCGGCGGCGCGCTGCAGACGACCGAGCTCGTGCACGAGGCCTACCTCAAGCTCTGCGACGCCTCGGAGCTGACGGCGACCGACCGCGCCCACTTTCTGGCGCTCTCCGCGCGCGTGATGCGGCAGGTGCTGGTCGACCACTTCCGCGCCGGCGTGGCGGAGAAGCGGGGCGGTGGCGCCCTGCGGGTCGAGCTCGAGGAGGGCGCGATTCCCGTCGACGACCGCGGCGAGCTGGTGCTCGCCGTCGACGACGCGCTCGCCCGGCTCGCGGCGCAGAGCGAGCGCGCCGGCCGGGTGGTCGAGCTCAAGTTCTTCGGCGGGCTGACCGAGCCCGAGATCGCCGAGGCGCTCGGTGTTTCGGTGCGCACGGTCAGCTCCGAGTGGCGCAAGGCGCGCGCCTGGCTCTGGCTGGAGCTGGGCCCGGGATGAACCGGCCGGGGCCGCCGCTCTCGCCCGACCGTTGGCACCAGATCGAGGCGCTGTTCGAGCGCGCGCTCGACGCGCCGGCCGAGCAGCGCGCCGAGCTGCTGCGGCAGGCCTGCGGCGACGACGCGGAGCTGCGCGCGCAGGTCGAACGGCTGCTCGAGGCTGAACAGGCCTCCGCCGGCTTCCTGGCCGAGCCGGCCGGCCGTTGGGCGGCCTCCCTGCTCGAAGGGCTGGCGGAAGAGCGGACGACGGAGCCGGCGCGCGGCGAGGACCGTACCGGCGCGCGGTTCGGCCCCTACCAGGTGCTCGAGGAGATCGGCGCCGGCGGCATGAGCCGCGTCTATCGCGCGGTGCGCGACGACGGGGTCTTCGCCCAGACGGTGGCGCTCAAGGTGCTGCGCCCGTTCGGCGCTCAGCGCGAGGAACGGGAGCGGCGCTTCCGCGTCGAGCGCCACCTGCTGGCGTCGCTCGAGCACCCCGGCATCGCCCGCATCCTCGACGGCGGCACCGGACCAGGGGGCTCCCAGTACCTGGCAATGGAGCTGGTCGACGGTCTCCCCCTCGACCGCTACTGCGCCGAGCGTGGCCTCGACGTCGCGGCGCGTCTGCGTCTCGTCGTCGAGATCTGCGCGGCAGTGCAATACGCCCACCAACGCCTGATCGTCCACCGCGATCTCAAGCCCGCCAACATCCTGGTCGACGCGAGCGGCAGGCCGCGGCTGCTCGACTTCGGCATCGCCAAGCTGCTCGCCGACGACCAGGAGGTCTCTGCCGGAGCGCCGCCGACCCGCACCGGCCTGCTGCTGATGACCCCGGAGTACGCGGCGCCGGAGCAGGTTCGCGGCGAACCGGTGACCACCGCGACCGACGTCTACGCCCTGGGCGTCGTGCTCTACGAGCTGCTCAGCGGACGCCGACCGTTCGACCTCGCCGGCCTGCGTCCGAGCGAGATCGACGAGCTCGTCTCGCACCGCTCGCCGGCGCCGCTCGCGGCGCACCTCGACCCAGCGGTGATGGCGGCCGGCGGGCTGTCGATCGCGGATCTCGAGAGCATCGTCCAGAAGGCGCTCGCCAAGGAGCCGGAGCGGCGCTACGGCTCGGCGGCCGAGCTGGCCGAGGACCTCGGCCGCGCGCTCTCGGGTCACCCCGTCCTGGCGCGGCCGGCCACCCGCCGCTACCGCTGGGCACGCTTCGTCCGCCGCCACCGCTGGAGCGTCGCCGCGGTGGCCGCCATCGTGGCGGCGGTCCTGGCCGCCGCGATGGCGCTGGTGGGCGGCGAGCGCCGCACCCGCGCCGAGCGCAACCGCGCGCTCGCCGAGGCGGCCAAGGCACGCCAGATCGCCGGCTTCCTCCACGACCTGTTCCGCGCCAGCGATCCCGCCGAGGCCCGCGGCCTCGAGGTGACCGCGCGGGAGCTGCTCGAGCGCGGCCTCGCGCGCGCGGACGCGCTCGATGAGGATCCCCTGGCGCAGGCGCAGCTGCGCGCCGTGATCGGCTCGGTCCACTCCGCGCTCGGCGGCTACGAGGTCGCCGAGGCCCAGCTGCGGCTCGCGCTCGACGCGCAGACCCGAGCGCTCGCCCGCACCGAGCCCGAACGGCTCGACACCGCGCTCGCCCTCGCCCAGGTGTTGGTCCGGCGCGGCGCCCACGAGGCGGCGGCGCCGCTCTTTGCCGAGGTCGCCACGCTCGCCGCCAGCGACGAAGGCGGCGCCTCGCGGCGGGCCCTCGAGGCGCGCGCGGGCCTGGCGTCCGTGGCTCGCGCCCGCGGCGATTACGACGACGCGGTCGCGCGCTACGAGCAGCTGCTCGCCGAGCGCGAGGTCGCGCTCGGGGCCGAGGACGAGAGCGTCGCCGCGACGCTCGCCGACCTGGCCGATGTGCTGGTCGATCAGGGCCGACTCGACCGCGCGGGCGAGCTGCTGGCCAGAGCCTGCGCGATCCTCGACGCCGCGCTCGGCGCGGACCACCCCAGGAGCCTGGTCGCCAAGCAACGGCTGGCCAAGTCGCTGGTCGAGTGGGGGCGGTTCGACGAAGCCGAGCGGCTGGGCTCCGAGCTGCTCGCGCTGCAGCGGCGCACGCTCGGGCCCGAGCACCCCGAAGTCGCCAACACGCTCAACGCGACGCTCGCCTCGATCAGCCTGTACCGGGGTGACTTCGCGACCGCCGAGACGCGCTATCGGGAGGTCGCCGCGATCCGCATCGCCGCGTTCGGTCCGGAGCATCCCGACGTCGCGACGGCGCTCGGCAACGTCGGCATGGCGCAGCTCGAGCTCGGCCGGCTCGCGCAGGCCGAAGCCACCACGCGCGCGGTGCTCGCGCTCAAGCGCCGCATCCTCGAGCCCCGCCACGCCAGCATCGCCTCCAGCCTGCACTTGCTGGCCGTCGTGCTGCTGCGGACCGAGCGCTTCGCCGAGGCCGAACCGCTGCTGCGCGAGTCGCTGTCGATCCGCGCCGAGCGGCTGGGGCCGCGCTCGCCGCGGACGGCCTCCTCGATGCACGACCTGGGGGTGGCGCTGACCTCGCTCGGCCGATACGGCGAGGCCGAGGCGCTGCTCGTCGAGTCGGTCGCGATCCGCAAGGAGACCGTCGCGCCCGACCACCCTCACCTCTGGGCGGGTCTCGAGGCGCTCGCCGTCCTCTACGAGCTCTGGGACCGGCCCGAGATGGCGGCGCCGCTGCGCCGGGAAATCGCCGAGCGCTTCCCCGATCGGGCCGCCGCTCAGGGCGGCGAGTAGAAGACCTGCACCGCCTGAACACCGAGCTGCGCCGATTCGACCTGGTTGCCACCCGTGATGCAGGCGTCGAGCCAGTACCAGTAGGTGTCGTTGTCGATCACCGCGTTGGCGACGGTGAAGCTCAGTTGGAGCTGCCAGCCGTTCTGACCGGAGGTCGACACGCTGGTCAGAACCGCGGGCACCACCGCGCTCGCCATCGTCGAACGGCGCAGACTCAGCGTCAGGTTGCGGTCGCTGCGCACGTCCCACAGGTTGGCGAGGATGCCGCCGACGGTCGCTCCGTGCGGCAGCTCGAGGCGCGCCAGAGCGCAAGGCGCTGGCGAGTTGATGGCGTTTTCGAGCCAGAAGGTGGCGAGTGTCGTGTCGATCGTCCACGGCCAGCCCTGGAGGTTCTTGAAGTCGATGCCCGACACCCAGTAGTGGTGCAGGGTCTGGGGCGGCGCGCCCCAGGCCGAGGTGTCGCCGGACTCGAAGTCGTCCGCGAAGAGCGGTAGCACGTAGTCGATCCGAACCGCATGGATGCGATGGCTGGTGCCATCGAGGCAGTCCGCGTCGGTCGAGAGGTAGTAGACGAAGGCGTCGCTGACGAGATGGCCGCCGTCGGGCAGCACGACGTTGATCTCCCTCGCCGCGGTCGTCGCCCCCGAGGTCGAGGCGCCGGCGAGCGTCTGGGCGACCACCGAGTTGCCACGCCGCTTCCGCTTGAGCTCGATGCGGAAATCCTGCGCCGCGTGGTTGTCGTAGACTTGGAGGATCAGCTGCTTCACCTGGGCGCGGTGGGGCAGGGGGGCGCTCGCCACCAGGCAGCCGCCGCCGGTAGTGAGGGCGCCTCCGATCCAGCCGGCGACGGAGTCGAAGACGTGACCCTCCGGGATCCGCGAGTGGAAGTCCGCGGCGCCGACGACGAGCTGCTCGCCGGCGAGCGGAGTGGAACCGAACGCCACGAACAGGGAGAGGGTGGCAAGCAGGGCCAGACGACGGGGCATGGGGTTCTCGATCACTGGCTGTAGGTCAGGTAGAGGCCGTGCAGCTGGGAGCCGAAGAAGGGGCGACAGAGCCGGACGAAGTAGGCGTAGAGGCTGTTGTCGATCAGGGCGTGGTCGATGGTCAGGTCCGTGGCGATCCGGTGGCTCGGGCTGGCTCCGCTCGACGCCGCCGAGGCCATGACCTGCGAGGCGTCGTTGGTCCCGGTCCGCTTGCGGCGGACCTCGACCAGATAGTCCTCGCCATTCCAGTTGTCGACGAAGAGCATCACGAGTCCGGTGACCGTCGACCCCTGCCGGAATCGGAGCGGCGCGTAGGCGCAGCCGCCGAAGCCTCCATCCGACAGGAAGCAGCCCTGGCTCACCGGAAAGGCCTGCTCGTCCAAGGCCGCGTCGCGGTCCCAGAGGCTTCCCGGCGAGACGGCGTGAACGCCCGGGGTGCCGAGGTGGGCCTCCAGGAGGAAGCGGATCGTCTCGGCCCAACGCTCGGGCGGCAGCTCGGCGAGCGCCGCCTCGATCTCGAGGTCGAGCTGCGACGCCGTCGCCCCGGCCGGCGGCGCGGCGCCGCCGAGGGCCGCGACCAGCGCCAGCGCTCCCGCACCTCGGATCGTCCACCCTGCCCTGGTGCGTCGCGGCGGCGTCGATGACTCCATTCCGGTCTCCCTCCGCTCTCCATAACGGCGGCGGGTGAGAGATCACGCAACGGCGGCGGCGGATCGCCGGCTGGAGATGTCGGCGGCGCTGGCCCCACCGGTCCCGTGGCACCGCGCACGAACCGCGTAGGATTGCTGTCGCCCCGTGACGCTCGAGACGACCTCCTCCGCCCCCCGGGCTCGCCTCGGCGCGCACGGCAGACCGCGCTTGGTGGCGGCCTCACCGGCGCCGGTCGCCGATCCCCGCGACGGCGGCAGGCGTCGCCTGCGCGAGGTCGCCCGGGCGCTCGCCGCCCGGATCGACGTCGAGGTCGTGAGCCTGGCGCCGGCAGGCGGCCGCGCCAGTCGCGTCGAGCTCGCCCCGGGGCTGATCGAACGGTGCGTGCCGAAGGGCTCGCGCTTCGAGGCCGCGCAGCGGCGGCTCGAAGATCGCCTGGGCGGCGTGCCGGCGGGCGACCTGGCGATGGCGTTCGAGCTCGACCTGGCGCCGGAGTACCTCGAGGCCCTGGCCGACGCCGCCCGGCGGGCCGATCTGCTCCTCGCTTCGCACGTCTACGCCTACCCAGCCCTGGCCGCCATCGGCTCGGCGCCGGTCTGGCTCGACGCCCCCGACCACGAGAGCGCGCTCAAGCGCTCGCTCCTGCCGCCCGGACCCTTCGTTGCGGCGCTGGTCGACCGCCTGTCGGCGCTCGAGGCGGAAGCGTGGCGCGCAGCCGCCTGGGTCACCGCGGCGAGCACGCTGGACGGTCGGACGCTCGCCGCCCGCTCCGGTCGCGATGCGGAGCGATGGGCCCTGCTCGCCAACGGCGTCGATGCCGGCGCGATCCCGTTCACCCCGCCGTCCGAGCGCGCCCACCGCCACGGCGGCGCGGCCCGGGGCTCGACGCCCCCGTTCGTGCTGCTCTTCGTCGGCACGCACCATGGTCCCAACCTCGAGGCCGTCGAATGGCTGCGGCGCCACGCGCGGGAGCTCACCGGCTGCGAACTGCGCCTGCTCGGCGCCGCGGGACGGGCTCACGCGGACCGCGACCACGATTCCGGCTCCGGCGTGCGGGCCCTCGGGGAGGTGAGCGAGGCCTGCAAACTGTTCGAGCTCGCCACCGCCGACCTCGGCGTGGCGCCGATGTGCTCCGGCACCGGCTCACAGCTCAAGGTGCTCGAGTACGCCGCCTCCGGGTTGCCGGTCCTCACCACACCGCACGGTCTGCGCGGGCTCGGTTTCGAGCCCGACGCCGAAGTGGCGGTCGCCGAATTGGAGCAGTGGCCCGCGGAGATCGAGCGCCTCCGCGCGCTGCCGGATCGCCGCGAGACGATGGCGTGCGCCGCCCGTCTCCGGGTCGAACGCGAGCACGACTGGCGCGCCGCGGTCGACGCCGCGGTCGCGGTCTCTCCTTTCTCTGCCGTAGGACCGTGGAGTCGAAGGACTTGAAGCTGAACGGACGGACGGTCGCCTGCACCGTCGCCGACGCGAGATACCTGGCCCGGGCGGTGGTGGCCGCCGAGTCGATTCGCGCGGCGCACCCCGAGCTGGAGATCGTGGCGCTGCTGGTCGGGCTCGCCCGCATGCCGCCGGCCGGCGAGCTGCCCTTCCGGGCGCTCGGGCTGGCAGATCTCCCTCATCCGCCGTCACCGGCGATGACCTTCCGGTACGACGCCATGGCGCTCGCTTCGGCGCTCAAGCCGCACCTGCTCGAGGCGGTGGATGCCGGCTTCGGCTGCTCGCGCGCGCTCTACTTCGACGCCGACACGCTCGCGCTCGGGCGCCTGGATCCGTTTCTCGCGCCCCTCGACCGGCACGCCATGGCGGTCAACCCGATCCTCGGCGCTCCACCGGTGACCCCGGTCGTCTCGCCGGAGGGCCTCCTGCGCCGCACCGGTCTGCTCTCGGCCGGTTGCTTCGGCATCCGCTTCGAGCCGTCGAGCCGTCGCTTCCTGGCCTTCTGGCGGCGCCAGCTCGAGCGCGCCTGCACCTTCGACCCCTGGCTCGGATTGGTGCACGACCAGAGCTGGTTCGACTTCGCGCCGAGCTTCGTCGACGAGGTGGCTTTCGTGCGCGAGACCGCGGCACACCTCGGCTACTGGAACGTCGGCGAGGCGGCGCTCGAACGGCGCCCGCAAGGTTGGTTCCACGGCGGCCGCCCGGTCGGACTGCTCCACGCCACCGGTTTCGACCCCTCACGACCGGAACGACCTTCGCGCCATCTGGCTGCCGAGCACGAACGCTTCGCCGAGCCTCTCGGGCCCCTGCTCCAGGACTATGGCCGCAGAGTCCGAGCCGCAACGGGGCGGCTGGGCGCGGTGGCCCCCGACCCCGGGCTCGCGCGCTTCCGCGGCACGGATCTCTCGATCCCCCTGGCTTGCCGACGATTGGTGGCCGCGGTCGATCCGCTCGGCGAACGTTGGCCCGATCCCTACGAGCCGGTGGGCGCAAGCTCGTGTCTCTCCTGGCTCACCGAGCCGCTCGCCTTTCCCAGCGGCACGCTGGTGCGTGCCGCTCTCGCGCTCTGGGAGAGCCGCACGGACCTGATCGACGCCTTCCCCGATCCCTGCGGCCGGGACCTGCCGGGGTTCGTCGCCTGGCTGCTCGACCACGGCGGGGCTGCCGACGCTGGTTTCGACTCCCGCCTGCTCGGCGCTGTCGGGGTGGGACCGCCCCCTGCGGAGATCGCCCCGGCCGCGCCGGAAGAGGCGCGCCGGGCCGCTCCCGAGCGCCGCGACCCGCGCGCGGCCCTCTGGATGGCCCTCGCGCGCATGCCCGAAGCGCCGACGGCGGCGCTGCTCGGCGAGCCGGTCGGCCGCGTGGAGACCGGCGCGTCCGCGCTCCCGCGCGCCGCGCTGCTCCTCCACCGATTCCGCCCCGACCTCCAACGGCGGTTTCCTGACCCGGCGGGTTTCGACCGCGCGCGCTTCCTGGCCTGGTGGCGCGCCGGCGCGCCGTGAGCGGACGGCACCCGCTCCCTCCGGCCGCGCGTCAGGGCACCTGCACCGACCAGGCGCCCGAGTCACCGCTCTCGAAGCCGTCGGCGAACAGGGGGGCGTCGGGATGCTCGCCGGGGGTGCCGTCGAGCTGGCGCAGGAAGGCGATCAGCTCGCTGCGCTGGGTGGGCGTGAGCGCGAGGGCGGCGCGGTGGGGGGCCGCGGCCGCCAGATCGTCGGCGGTCGAAACCAGCACCTCGTCGAGCGACAGGCTGGGGAACTGACCGGTCACGCGCACCTCGACCGTGTTGGCCGCGCCGGCGTTCCAGGTGATCCCCTCGAGGCGCGCCTGGCGCCAGTTGCGGTGCCACCACGAGGTCGAGTTCTGCGCCGAAGGCAGCGAGGCGCTGTGGACGACGCCGTTGACCCGCACCTCGATCGGAGTCGCGCCGTTGCCGCTGCTGTAGCGCAGCTCGAAGGCGCCGGTGCCACCCGCGCCGCCGTCGACGCCCGAGAAGGTCACCCGCTCGCCGGTCTGGTCGAGCTCGACGTAGGCGCGGCCGCGCACGGTGTCGTCGTTGTTGAGATCGACGTACTGGGCGACGATCTGGGCGCCGAACGAGGGCGTGCCGCTCTCGGCCGGAACGACCTCGCCGCCGGCGACGCGGAAGACCTCCTCGAGCGTCGCCGCCGAGCCGTCGTGGAAGTACGGCGCCGCCGCCCACGACCCGGCGAGCGTCGGCGTGTCGATGCCCGGCAGCGGTCCGCCCAGCCGCCCGCCCGAAGTCGAGCGGAGGGTGCCGACGTCGTGCAGGGTCGCCGCGCCCACCGTCGAGTCGGTGAAGCCGGGAGGCGCGTGGCAGGAGCCGCAGCCGAGCGCGACGAAGTGCGCCCGGCCGGCGACCGCCTGCGCCGTCATCGCGCCGTCGCTCTGGCGATGCGGGCTGCGCGGCAGGAAGCTCGCGACCAGCGAAGTGACGTAGTCGGCGAGCGCGTCGAGCGCCGCCGAGAGACCGGCCTTGGGGGGGCCCAGCGGGTGTTCGGTGGCGACGAAATCGCTCTCGGCCATGAAGCCGGTGCCGCCGAAGGCGAAGCGGATGTCGTTCTCGAAGTCCTGGATCTCGTCGAAGTTGCCGCTCCAGTGGACGTTGCCCTGCGCCATGCCGCCGCGGCCCTGCAGCGAAGCCGTGCGGCGCAACCCCTCGCCGCGGCCGGTGAAGTCCCAGACGCGGCCGTCGGTGCCGCCGTCGACGTGGCAGGTGGCGCAGGAGAGGTAGCCCTCCGGGCTCATCCGCGGATCCGAGGCGAAGTAGAAGATCCGCTTGCCGGCGAGCACCGTCGGCGGCAACGGCTCGACCGCCTGGGTGGCGATCGCCGTGGCGGCGAGGTTCTTCTCGCCGGCGAGAAAGAGCGGCGCCGCCTCGATCGCGGTCAGCGTTCGGCCGAGGAAGTCGGCGCTGAAGAGTCGATGGGTCACGGCGTCGGCGCAGATGCCCTGCGGCGCCGCGCCGGTGGCGAGGCGCGTCACCTGCGCGCCCAGCCCGGTGCTGGTGCCGAAGGCGAGGGCGTCGAGCACCACCAGCTGGTCGTTGCCCTGCAGGGCGACGAAGAGGTAGTCACCGAGCGGCGAATAGGCGAGCGCCGCGGGCGAGTCGCTGTTGTCGACGTCGATCGTGTCGCCGACCTGGTTGGTGGTCAGGTCGAGCGCCACCAGCGTCGAGCGGACGGTGTTGTCGGAGTCGAGGTCGGGCCCGATCAGCAGCCCCCGCTCGACGTTCGGCTTGGTCGCCGCCACCCAGGCCTGCGAGCCGTCGGGTGAGACCGCAATGTCGGCCAGGAAGTTCGGCGTGCCGCGCCCGGCCGCGGTCGTGTCGCGGTTGGCGTCGCCGCCCAGCTTGTGCAGCCGGAAGGTGCGGGTCAGGGTGAAGGGCCCGGCGGCCACTTCGTAGACCTCGGCCCAGTCGCGGGGTGAGAGGAAGCGGGTGACCAGGATGCGCGCGCCGTCCGGGGTGACGGCGATGGCGCGCGGCCAGGGCCCGACGGCGACGACGCCGGTCTGCGCGCGCGAGGCGGCGTCGAAGCGCCGCAGCTCGCCCGGCCCGGAGAGGGTGACGTAGAGCGTCGCCCCGGAGGGCGAGGCGGCGACGCCCACCGGCGCCGAGCCGTAGCCGGTCGAGATCGAGGCGAGCGGCGCCCCGGTGGTGCCGTCGAGGACGCGCAGCCGGTCGTCGCCGGCGCAGGCGACCCACAGCTCGCCGGTCGCGGCGAGAGCGACGGCGCGCGGGTCGGCGCAGGCCGGCACTTCGAAGTCCACCGCGAGCGTGTCGACGTCGACGCGCGCCACCGTGCCGGCGTCGCGGTTGACCGTCCAGACCGTGCGCGCGGCGGCGTCGCAGACGACCTGCGCGCTCTGCGTCGGGCGCGCCGCGGCCGGGGGGACGACCACGGTCACCGTCCGGCTGCGCGAGGCGATGGCGCCGGCCGGATCGCGCACCTGGACGGTGGCGCGGTAGTGGCCGGAGGCGGCGTAGGCGCGAGCCGCCCCGCTCGCCGCGCTCCAGGCGGTCTTGGGGCTGCCGTCGCCGAAATCGAACCGATACTCGAGCGGCTGCCCCTCGGGGTCGGTGGCCGCGGCCGTGAAAGTGACCGACTCCCCGGGGGCCGCCGGGTAAGGGCCGGCGTCGAACAGATTCACCGCCGGGGCCGCGTTGCCGCCGACGCTGCCCCCGGTCGAGAAGGTCCAGGCGGTGCCGGCGATGCCGTTGCCGGCCGCGTCCTTGATCCCGCCGGCGGGGATCACGACCTCGTAGGTGGTGTCCGGCGCGAGCGGCTGGTTGGGCGTGAAGGTGAGCACGTCGTCGAAGGCGAAGGTGAGCCGGCCGGCGATCGGCGCGCCGCCGAGCGGCCGGACGATGAAGGTTTCGCCGTTGACGATGGTGAAGGTCTCGAGCGTCTCGTGGATCAGCAGCGTGATCGGCGCCCCGACCGGGTAATGGGTCCGCCCGGCCTGGGGGATGTGGAAGCCGACCGAGGGCCCGCGCGTGTCGGGCTCGGCCTGGTGGGCCCAGATCGCCATCCCCTGGTGCGGCCCGACGCCGCCGGTGACCAGCAGGTTGCCGAGCGGCAGCGCGAACTGGCTGGTGTCGATGCCGACGCCGCCGTCGTTGGGGCGTACGGTGGTCGCGCCGTTCAGGTTGAGCACCGACTGGAAGGTGCGCAGGTCGACTTTGTGGCTGCCGATGAAGGCGTACTCGTCCTGGAACTGCGCGTACATCGCCTCGTCGCCGGGCAGCGAAACGTCGGCGACGAGGGCGAGGTTGGACGGGTCGGTGGCGTCGACCACGCGCATGCCGTTGCCGTTCTCGCGATAGGGGAAGACGACGTAGAGCTTGCCGTCGCCGCCCCAGATCTCGGGCCAGTAGCCGCCCGGTCCGCCGGTGGTTAGCACGTCGAGCAGGACCGGCTGGGCGGGATTCGAGACGTCGTAGGTGGCCACCCCGGTGCGGCTCTGATCCGAGGCGAAGATCAGCAGGTCGCCGATCAGGAAGGGGTGGCCGACGACGCCGGTCAGACCGAGATGGTCCCACTGCGCGATCGGGTTGAAATTGCCGCGCGAGATCGTCGCCAGACCCGAGATCGCGCCGTAGCTCCACCAGGTGTCGCCGACGAACCAGGGCTGGAACAGGCAGCCGCGCACCCCCGCGCAGAGCAGGCCGGGGAACTCGGTGCGCTGGAGGCCGTGGACGCCCTGGGCGCGGAACGACCAGGGGGCCTCGGGGGGCCAGTTGCTGCCCAGGATCAGGTACTCGCCGCTCTGGAAGTAGCCGTGGGCGTTGATCGGCATCGGCGAGATTCCCCAGGTCGCGAGCTCGACCGGCGCGGCGGGGTTGACCAAGCTCCAGGTGCGCACCTGGAAGTCCGAGCCCGGCTGGCTCGCCGGCAGCTCGGGCACGGTGAACAGAACGCCGTTGTGGTAGGCGAGGATCGCGGTCCGCCCCTGCTGCGGAGCGTTGAGGCCGGACAGGATCGCGCCCGCGGTCTGGGGCACGTTCGGGAACCCGGGCACGACGGGCGGGCCGACCTGGGCCGGCGCGGCGGCGGCGGTGAACCCGAGCGCCAGCGCGGCCAGGGTCCGGAGGCCCGAGCGGGCCGATGTCCCCGGGCGGCGCTCTAGGTGGAGCGTCGTCATACCCCCTCCCTCGCAATCGAGGGCGCGATCCTGCCACCCCGGCCGCGCCGGCGCCGTGAACTGTTCCGCCCGGCGGCGGCAGAGCGGGTCAGGCCTTCGGAGGCACCGGCGGCAGGTCGCGGGCGACCACCACCGAGTCGAACCCGCACCGGTTGTGGCTGCCGTCGCAGAAGGGCTTCGACTCCGACTGGCCGCAGCGGCAGAGCGAGATGACCTGGCGGCCGCCGAGCCCGAAGCCGTTGCCCTGCGCGTCGAGCACTTCGAGCGTCTCGCCGGCTCCGACTTCGACGCGCAGCGACCCGTTGTCCCTGACCGTGATCTTCATCGCGCCTCCCGAGGCCGCGGCCTCACTCGCCGAGGATCTTGACCAACACCCGCTTGCGACGGCCGCCGTCGAACTCGCCGTAGAAGATCTGCTCCCACGGCCCGAAGTCGAGCTTGCCCGCGGTCACCGCGACCACCACTTCGCGCCCCATGACCTGACGCTTGAGGTGGGCGTCGGCGTTGTCCTCACCGGTCCGATTGTGCCGGTAGCCGCCCCGCTTCGGATCGCTGCCGGCGTCGAACGGGGCGAGCTGCTCGAGCCAGCGCTCGTAGTCCTCGTGCAACCCGCTCTCGTCGTCGTTGATGAACACCGAGGCCGTGATGTGCATGGCGTTGACCAGGCAGAGCCCCTCGCGGATGCCGCTCGCTGTGAGGGCCCGTTCGACCTCGTGGGTGATGTTGACGAACGCCCGGCGGCCGGGGACCTCGAACCAGAGCTCCTGGCGATGGCTCTTCATGGCGCGCCGATTCTAGCGGGCCGGAGCCCGGGCCTCCGGCGGGCTCGCCAGGAACTCTCCGCTGCCTCGTGCGCGCTCCCGTTCGTATATTGTTGCCGAGCGATGGCTCGGGATGCGATGGCTCGTGAACCGTGGCGAGATCCCGTCACCGAGGCGTACCGGAGCGGGATCGACCGGACGCTCCTCGCGAAGAATCTGCGCCTGACCCCCGAGCAGCGCATCCTGGCGGCGATGGAGCTTCAGCGGCTGGCCGAGGAGGTGCGCCGGGCCGGCCGTCGGGCACGGCGACGGCCGTGACCAACTTCCGGGCGCTGCTCGAAGCCCTCGTCGACGGCGGAGTCGAGTTCGTCTTGGTCGGCGGCCTGGCAGCGGTCGCCCACGGCTCCGCGCGCCTGACTCAAGACGTCGACATCGTCTACGCGCGCCATCCGCGCAACCTCGAGCGGCTGGCGGCGGCGCTGGCGGACCGGCAGCCCTACCTGCGCGGCGCGCCCCCCGGCCTCCCATTCCGCTGGAGCGCCGCCACGCTCGGACACGGTTCGAACTTCACCCTCGAGACATCGCTCGGTGACCTCGATCTGCTCGGCGAGATCACGGGCGGAGGCCGCTACGAGGAGCTGGTGCCGCACAGCTTCGAGCTCGAGCTCTTCGGCCGCGCGATCCGCTGCCTGAACCTCGACAAGCTGATCGAGACGAAGCGGGCAGCCGGCCGGCCCAAGGATCTCGAAGCCCTCGCCGAGCTCGAGGTCCTGCGCGAGATGACCTCCGGACGCTGACCCCGGCCGCGAGCCGGGCGCGAGACGTCCCGTCGCCGGAGCAGTTCGTCCCGGAGGCGTTGTCCGCGGCGGTGGTGAACCCGGAAGATCGTCCGTGCCCGGGCGCTGCCCGACCCGAGCAGCCCCCCCACGGAGGAGATGATGCGCAGGCCCACCTTCCCCGTCGCTCTCGCTCTCCTGGCCGTCGCCGGGACGGCACCGCTCGCTGCCCGGCCCAAAGTCCCCGGTGACGCCCCCGCGGGCGCCGACCTCACCCTCGACGCGATCGCCGCCGCCGTCACCGCGTCGATGGACCCTGCTGCCGACCCGTGCGTCGACTTCTACCGCTACGCCTGCGGTGGCTGGCTCGACCAGGTCGAGCTGCCAGCCGATCAGTCCGAGTGGGTGCGCTCCTTCTCGGTCATTCACGAGCGCAATCGCGAGCTGCTGCGCAAGCTCGTCGAGGAAGCCGCGCGCCAGCCGGGCGACGACCCGGACCGCCTTCGGGTCGGCCACTTCTACGGCGCCTGCATGGACGAAGCCGCGATCGAGCGGGCCGATCTCGCCCCGCTCGCCCCCTGGCTCGCCCGGCTCGACGTCGCGACGACCGCAGCCGACCTGTTCGCGCTCGGCGGTGAGCTCGCGACCCTCGAGTCCGCGCCCTTCTTCGACCTCGACGTCTTCGCCGATCTGAAAGACCCCGACACCCAGGTCGCCCACTTCTCCCAGGGCGGTCTCGGCCTGCCCGAACGCGACTACTACCTCTCCGACAGCCAGGAGAAGCGGGAGCTGCGCGCCAAGTATCAGACCCACGTCGCGCGCATGCTGGAGCTGTCCGGCCTCGACGCGGCGGTCGCGGCCGAGCGGGCGCCCGCGGTCCTCGCCTTCGAGACCGCCCTCGCGCGCGGCTCGCGGACCATCGAGCAGATGCGCCAGGTCGAGGAGCTCCACCACCGCCTCGACGCCGCTGGGCTCGCCCAGCTCGCGCCGCTGCTGCCCTGGGAGCGCTATTTTCGGGCTCTCGGCCGGCCCGACCTGACGACCATCAACCTGCTGACGCCCGAGTTCTTCGTCACCTTGGAGCGCGAGGTCCGCGCGGCGCCGGTCGAGACCCTGCGCGCCTACCTGCGCTACCACCTGCTGGCGGCCACGGCGACCCTGCTGCCACGGCGAATCTACGACCAGCACTTCGACTTCCAGGGCCGCACGCTGGCCGGCCAGCAGGAGCCGCAACCGCGCTGGAAGCGCTGCATCGGGGCGACCGAGCAGGCGCTGGGGGAGGCGATCGGCAAGCTCTACGTCGCGCAGCGGTTCACCGGCCAGTCTAAGCAGATCGCCACCGCGATGATCGGCGACATCGCGGACGCTTTTGCCGCCTCCCTCGCCGGGCTCGACTGGATGGACGAGCCGACCCGCCAGGCCGCGCAGATCAAGATGGGGACGCTGGCGATGAAGATCGGCTACCCGGACGGCTGGCGGGACTATTCCGCGCTCGACCTCGCACGCCAGAGCCACTTTGCCAACGCCGTCGCGGCCCGGCGGCACGAGACGGCGCGCCGGCTGGCGCAGGTCGGCCAGCCGGTGGACCGCAAGGAGTGGCCGATGAACGCGCAGACGGTCAACGCCAGCTACAACCCGCTCCAGAACACCTTCACCTATCCGGCCGGCATCCTCCAGCCCCCCTTCTTCCACAAGGACTTCCCGCTGGCGATGAACCTGGGGGGGATCGGCTACGTCATGGGCCACGAGCTGACCCACGGTTTCGACGACCAGGGGCGCAAGTTCGACGCCCGGGGGGCGCTCAGGGACTGGTGGAGCGAGGCCTCCGTGGCGGGCTTCGACCAGCGCGCCAGCTGCATCCGCGAGCAATACGGCCGCTACGAGGTCGAGCCGGGGGTGGCGGTCAACGGCGGGCTGACCCTGGGCGAGAACATCGCCGACAACGGCGGCCTCAAGCAGGCCTGGGCCGTGCTCCAGCGGCGGCAGGCCGAGCGCGGCGAGGGGCCCCGGGTGGCGGGGCTCACCGAGGACCAGCTCTTCTTCGTCGCCGCGGCCCAGGTCTGGTGCACCGAGTCGACCCCGGAGTCGGAGCGGCTGCAGGTCCAGACCGATCCCCACTCGCCGTCGAAGTTCCGCGTCGTCGGCCCGCTGGTCAACCACCCGGGCTTCGCCCCCTCCTTCGCCTGCGCGGCCGGCACGCCGATGAACCCGCGCGAGAAGTGCGCGGTCTGGTGACCGGCGCCGCCTGGCCTGGACTTCTCACCAGCGTTCGTCGCGAGGGGCCGGAGCTACCTGGGGCTGCAAGGCGCGCGACCGAGGGCCCCGCAGGCGGACCCTTGCGGTCCGTCGAGGAGCCCGACCGAGCGCAACCCCCCATACAGCGGGGGGCACAGCGCCGCAGACCCAGGCAGATCCGGACCCGCAGTAGAAGGCTGGTGAGAAGTCCAGGCTAGCTCAGCGGTCGGGCCCACCCGCCGGCGCGGCGCCCCGCGCGGCGCGCCGGTGGTACCTTCGGAGAGTTCGTCCAGGGTGTCCCAGGAGGCTCTCCATGACAGTCCGTTTCGCTCTCCTCGTCGCGCTCACGGCGGCGGTCGCGCTCGCGCAGGAGCCGCCCGTTCCCACCGCCCTGCTGCACTCGCTGATCGACATCGAAGCGCTCGACACGCTCGACTTCGAAGCCCTCGACCTGGCCGCGCTGGCGGTCGAGGATGCCGCGCGCCAGGAGGCCGGGCTGCCGCTGCGCTTCGCCGTGGCGCGGCCGCTCGCGCTCACGCCCGCCGCGCGCGGCACCTGGGAGGACCTGGCCGACGGCCGCCTGCTCTGGCGCCTGCGCGTGCGCGCCGCGGACGCGACCTCGCTCAACTTCGGCTTCGGCCGCTTCCGCATGCCGCCGGGGGGGCAGCTGCTGGTCCACGCCACCGACCTGTCGGAGCTTGTTCGCCCGTTCACCGCCGCGGACAACACCGCGGGCGGCCAACTCTGGACGCCCCTCATCGCCGGCGGCGACGCGATACTCGAAGTGACGATCCCGCGCGACCGTCTGGGTGAGCTCGAGCTCGAGCTGGTCCAGGTCGGGCAGGGCTACACCCGGTTCGGGTTGCCGGAAGCCCCCGAGTCGGGCGCCTGCAACATGGACGTCGAGTGTCTGCTCGCCAGCGACCCCTGGCGCGCCACCGTGCGGGCCTCGGGGGCGATCACCCGCAACGGCATCGACACTTGCTCGGGTTCGCTGTTGAACAACACCGCCGAGGACCGCCGGGTGCTGTTCATGACCGCCAATCACTGTGGCATCAACTCCGGCAACGCCGCCACCGTGGTCGTCTACTGGAACTTCGAGAACTCCTCCTGCCGGATTCCGGGCAGCGCCGCATCGGGCGGCGCCGGCGACGGCCAGCGCACCCAGTTCGCGAGCGGCTGGACCTTCCGCGCCGCCCGCTCGGCGTCGGACTTCACGCTGATCGAGTTCCTCGGCACCGTCGACCCGCTCTGGAACCTCCACTGGGCGGGCTGGGACCGCACGGCCGGCGACGGCGACTGCGCGGGCGTCCCCTGCTTCCTCTGCTCGGAGGGCTCCCTGTGCGCCGGCATCCACCACCCAGGCGTCGACGAGAAGCGGATCACCTTCTCGCAGGACCCGATGGTCCCCTCGGTCTACGGTGGCGGCACCGTGCCGCCGCCGGGCAACGACGGCTCGCACCTGTGGGTCAAGTGGGACCCGGATCCGGTCTTTCCCCCCAACCCGACGATCCAGCCGCCGATCCCGCCCCAGGTCACCGAGCCGGGCTCGTCGGGCTCGCCGGTCTACAACCGCGAGCGGCGCTTCGTCGGCCAGCTCCACGGCGGCACTTCGGCGTGCGGCGAGGTCGGCAACCGGCTCTCCGACTACTACGGCTTCCTCCATCGGAGCTGGGACGGCGGCACGACGCCCGACACCCGTGCCGCCGACTGGCTCGACCCGCTCGCCTCCGGCGCCACCACCGTCGACGGGCGCGACGCCTGCACCGCCCCCGCGGTGCCGCAGAACCTCTCCGCGACGCCCAACGGCGACAACCGGATCGACCTCGCCTGGGACGCCGTCGCCGGCGCCGAGCGCTATCGGATCTACCGCGCCCTCGGCGCCTGCCCCGGCAGCGGCGCGACGCCACTCGTCGAGACCGCGGCCACCAGCTTCAGCGACACCGCGGTCTCCGGCGGCGTCACCTACGCCTACCGCGTCTCGGCCATCGACGAGGACGACGACGACTGCGAGTCGGCGCGCAGCCTCTGCGACGACGCCTCGACCACCGGCGTCTGTCTGCTGGCCCCGGCGTTCGCCGGTCTCGCCTCGGCGCAGTCGGTCGGGGCGAGCGCCTGCGGCGTCGACCTCGCCTGGAGCGCGGGCAGCTCCTCCTGCGGCGGCGGCGTGGTCTACAACGTCTACCGCTCGACCGACCCGGCTTTCGTGCCCGGGCCGGCGAACCTGCTCGCGAGCTGCCTCGCCGTGACCCACTACCAGGATCCGACACCGGTTCACGGCACCGCTTACCACTACGTCGTGCGCGCCGAGGACGAGACCGGCTTCGGCGGCGGGCCCTGCGACGCCGGCAACGAGGAGGCGAACGTCGTCCGGCGCAGCGCCGCTCCGGGCGGGCCGGACGCCGATCTGTTCCACGACGACGTCGAGGGGCCGGCCGCGGCCTGGGTCGTCGGCGGTACCGGCGCCGGCTCGAACTTCGCGGTCTCGGCCGCGGCCAGCCACTCGCCCAGCCACGCCTGGTTCACGAACGATCCGTCGAGCACCTCGGACCGCTGGCTCGCGCTGGCCGCCGGGGTCGCGCTGCCCGGAGCTCCGACCGCTGCGCGGCTCGAGTTCTGGCATCGCTACAACACCGAGTCGAACTGGGACGGCGGCGTGCTCGAGAGCTCGCCCGACGGCGCGGTGTGGTCGGACGTGCTCGCCGGCAATGCGGCCCGTTTCCTGACCGGCGGCTACACCGGCGCCCTCAACGGCACGGGCACCAACCCGCTCGCCGGGCGCCCGGCCTGGCACGGCGACATCGCGAGCTTCGTCCGCGTCCTGGTCGACCTCGAGGACTTCGCCGGCCAGACGCTACGCTGGCGCTGGCGCTTCGGCGCCGACGGCTCGATCGGCGACACCGGCTGGTACGTCGACGATGTCCGGATCTTCCACCCCACCGCCTGTGGCCCCGGTCTGCTGTTCGCCGACGGCTTCGAGAGCGGCGACGTCTCGCGCTGGGACGAGGAGGTCGCGGCGCCCTGAGCTCGCCGCCCACGTCGGTGGCCCGCGGTGACGGTGCGCTCCGGCGAGCGCGCTATCCTCGCGTCGGAGCGTTCCGAGGATGGCTGCGTACCTGACGGCGAGAGTCCAGGTGCTGCCCGAGGCCGAGGGCGCACGCTACCTGTTCGCGCCACGCGAGCTCGGCGCCGTCCGCCACTTCGGCTGGATCCCGATCGCGGTCGGGCTCGGCTTGGCGATCACGGTGATCTCACAGGTCGCTTCTTTCGCCGACCGGTTCCTGCCGAGCACCCTGCCTGCCGAGGCCGCGCCGGAAAGCTCCTCGTCCGGCGTGCCGCTCGAAGCGATCGTCCTCGCGGGGGCGGTGCTGATCGGGCTGCTCGCGCTCCTGGTGGCGCTGCGCATCGCCCGGTTCGGGCTCTTCGTCCTGGCCGGCCACAGCGAGATCCGGCTCGCCCGCGGGCGGATCACCGGCAGCGAGCGGGTGGGTGGCCTCTCCCGGTCGCGATCGCTCGCCGCCGGCGACGTCGTCGTCCTGCGCATCGTCGACGCGCTCACCGGCCAGGGCGAGGCCTGGTCGCGCGCACGCGACGCCGAGGCGGCGCCGCCGCCGGCGCGCCTCGAGGCCTGGACCGGCCGCGGCCGGCACGTGGCGCTCGCCACCGGTTACCCAGCCGCCGAGCTCGATGCGGTGGCGCGCGACCTCGCGCAGCGGTTTCCGTCGGCCGCGGGTCTGCGCGGCGGGCTGCTCGCCAACGCTCCCGCGGTCGAACGGCGCGACGCTGCTTCGCGGCCCGGCGTCGCCACGGCCACGCCGGAGGCGGCCGCCGCCGAGCGCGCGGCGGTCGAGCGCGCCGCCGACGCCGAGCGCGCGGCGACTCCCCCGCCCGGCACCGCGATCACGGTCGAGCGTGGTGGCGGCGGTCTGGTCGTCCAAGTGCCACCGCCGGGGCTCCTCCGCGGCAGTCACGGCCTCTTTCTCATGGGCGCGATCTGGGCCGCGATCTCCGTCGCCTTCGCGGTCGCGGTCATCGCGGCCACGCTCGGCGGCGGCCGCGATGACGACCAGGGGGCGCTCGTGGCGATCCCGTTCGTTCTGTTCTTCGTCGCCATCGGCGTCGCGATGCTCTACTTCAGCGCCCGCCTCGGAACCCGCCGGACGACGATGACAGTCGCGCCGCCACAGTTGCGCTGGGAGTCGGTGGCGCTGGGCCAGCGCCGTGCGGAGGAGCTCGACCTCTCCCGGCTGCGCGCCGTCGCCGTCGGCCCCACCGGCGTTCGGATCAACAACCGCCCCGTCCTGCAGCTCGAGCTCCACTTGGCCGGCGGTGAGGTGCGCGGCCTGCTGCGCGAGCGGACCCCGGACGAGCTCGCCTGGCTCGCCGCGGTGCTGCGCCGCGAGCTCGGCCTGGGCGAGACGGCGTCCGAAACGGGGCACCGCTAGCCTGGCGGCGGAGATCTCGGACGAGCCTCGCCGCCGCGGCGGCGCGCTCTATCCCCCGATCGCGACCTCGACGCGCTGGCCGAGCTTGAGCGGAGTCGGCGCGTCGAGCCGCACCTTGACCAGCAGGACGCGGGTGTCGGACGGGCGGCCCGGGTCCTGCGGCTTCAAGCGGCGGCCGGCGACCGCGTCGGGAATCTCCTCGACGGTGCCGGTCCAGCGCTCGCCGCGGTAGCCGTCGGCGGTGACCACCACCGGCGCGCCGAGGCGCAGGCGCCCGGCGTCGAACTCGTCGACCTCGGCTTCGATGCGGACGCGGGCGAGATCGGCCAGGGTCACGATCGGCGCCCGCGCTTCCACCGTTTCGCCCGGATCGGCCGCGCGGACGACGACCACCCCGTCGATCGGAGCCACCAGCCGACGCTTGGCGAGCTCGGCGCCGAGCCGCTCGATCGCCGCCGTCGCGGTGTCCCGCCGCGCGCTGGCGACGTCGAGGTCCCGCCGCGCGCGGTCGCGGCGGGTCTCGGTGTCGACCTGCTTGGCGAGCAGGTTCTCCGAGCGGGCGAGCTCGCCCGCGGCCCAGCGGATCTCGGCCTCGACCTCGGCCAGCCGCGCCGTCGCTTCGGCGAGCTCGGCCGCGATCTCGTCGGCGCGGAGGCGGGCCACGAGCTGGCCGCGGCGCAGGCGCTGCCGCTCCTCGACCGGCAGCTCGACCAGCGTGCCCGCGACTTCGGCCGCGAGGGTGATCTCGGCCCCCGGGTAGGCGACCAGCCGGCCTTCGGCGACGACCCGGTCGGGCGCTGCGGGCGCGCGACCACCCACAGCCGGGGGCTGGGAGCCGCCGGCCGCGCGACCGAGGGCGACGCTGAGAGTGAGCAGCGCCAAGCCGGCGAGCGGCCAGACGAGGGCGGGGCGCGGGATCTTCATGTCGGGTTCTCCGCAGGGGGGGGCGCGACGATGCGGCCATCGCGGATGCCGATCACGCGATCGGCGATGCGACGGACGTTGGCGTCGTGGGTGACGATCACGAGCGCGCTCCCGCGCGCGCGCACCAGGTCGCGGAAGAGGTCGAGCACCTGGGCGCCGGCGCGCGTGTCGAGGTTCGCCGTCGGCTCGTCGGCGAGCAGCACCGGCGGCTCGGCGGCAATCGCGCGCGCGATGGCGACCCGCTGCTTCTGGCCACCCGACAGGTCGCGCGGCAGGAAATCGGCGCGGTCGGTCAGGCCGACCGCCGCGAGCGACCGCGCCGCGGCGTCGCGCGCGCGGCCGCCGCGCTGGCCCTTGACCTGGAGTGCGTACTCGACGTTCTCGCGCGCGCTGAGCGCGGGGAAGAGGTTGTACTGCTGGAAGACGAAGCCGAGCGAGCGCTTGCGGATCTCGGGCAGCCGGCCCGGGCGCCGCGGATCGACCTCCTCGCCGTCGACCACCACGCGTCCGGAGGTCGGGGTCAGGATGCAGCCGAGGATCGACAGCAAGGTGGTCTTGCCCGAGCCCGACGGACCCTCGAGCGCGACGATCTCGCCGGGCGCGAGCGCGAGGTCGACGCCGGAGAGGACCGGCACCTCCTCGCGCCCGTCGCGAAAGCTCTTGGTGACCCGCTCGGCGAGCAGGACCGGCCGCGACGAGGCGACCGCGGGCGACGGTGGGGCGAGCGCGAGCGGTAGGGCGGTGGGCATCGGTCGAGACCTCGGGGCTGTAAGGATCAGGCGCGAAAGACCAGCGCCGGGTCGATCGCGGCGACCTTGCGGAACGAAACGAAGGAAGCGGCGAGGCAGAGCAGCAGGGTGCCGGCGAAAACCGCCGCCGTGAGCCCGGTGGGGACGATCAGCTTGAGGCCGATGCTGGCCATCGCCGGGGCGAGCGCCGCCGAGATGCCACCGCCGAAGGCGAAGCCGACCACCGCGGCCAGGAGCGCCTGGAGGCCCAGGATCCGGTAGATGTCGAGGTTCGAGCCGCCGATCGCCTTGACCGTGCCGAACTCCTTGAGGTGCTCCATGGTCGAGGTGTAGAGCGTTTGCGCGACCACCACCACGCCGACCAGACAGCCGAGGAAGACCGTGATGTACATGTTGAGCCCGATGCCGGTCGAGGCGATCCAGTAGCCGCGCGAGCGCCGCGCCCACTCGGCCGCGGTGTAGACGTCGTTGTGGGGCAGGCGCGCCCCGATCTCGGCGCGGATCGCCGCGAGATCCGCGCCCGGCTCGGCGCGGACCAGGATGTAGGTCGTGCGGCCACTCATCCGCTCACCGGCGAGCCGCTGCACCAGCCGGTAGTCGATGAAGGCGATCGGCGAGGTGGTGAAGGAGAGGGCCTCGAGGCTGCGGCCGAGGATCTTCAGCCGGTAGCCCATGACCTCGCGGTAGTCGCCCGGCGCGAAGGGTCCGTAGCGCCGCTCGGCGGAGGCGTCGAGGATCATGAAATCACCGCGCCGCAGGTCCTCGAGATCGCCGGACTCGAGCTTCCAAGGCAGGCCCCAACGCGCGAAGTCCTCGAGCCCGTAGACCAGCATCCCCTCCTCGGCGCCGGTGGGCAGCGCGACGTTGAGGAACTGCACCAGCAGGTTGTCGGCGCGGGCGACGCCGGGCACCGAACGGACCCGCTGCACCAGCGTCTCGGGGAAGCCGTGGGCGAAGTCGACGTTCGGGGTGTTGCGCGAGGTCACCCAGAGGTCGGCGTCGATCCGGTCGATGGTCACCGAAGCGTTGTCGAGCAGGCCCAGGAAGAGGCCGATCTGGACGAAGACCAGGGTCACCGCGAAGGCGACGCCGGCGACCGTCATCGCCGAGCGGAGCCGGTCGTGGAGCAGGTTCCTGAGCGCCAGGTTCGGCATCCCTCAGGCCTCGGGGCGGCGCAGCAGGCCGTGGAGCTGGACGTCGAGCAGCGCTTCGATGGTCGCCGCCGGATCCGCCCACTCGATCCAGTCGTCGTCGCACTTGGCGATGCGCAGCGACACGACGCCGTGGACGCCGGCCCAGACGACCTGGGAGACCAGCTCGACGTCGGCGAGCTCGGGACGGAGCCGGCCGGCGGCGATCGCCTCGCCGACCGTGCCCCTAAGGAAGGCGTAGGCGTCCTCCTCGGGATTGCCCCGCTCGATGCCGTGCTTCTCGAGCTTTCCGGGGTGCGGGGTCATGAACATCAGCCGGTAGTGATTCGGGTGCTCGAGGGCGAAGGCGGCGTAGGCGCGACCCGCCTGGCGCAGCCGCTCGATCGGGTCGGCGATCTCGGCGATGCGCTGGAACTTGCGCGCCAGCGCGCGGAAGTCCTCTTCGCAGCAAGCGTGCAGCACGTCGCTCTTGTCCGCGAAGTGCGAGTAGATGGCGGTCGGCGAGTACTCGATGCGGGCGGCGATCTTGCGCATCGTCACCGCCTCGTAGCCGAGCTCGGCGAAGAGCTCCCGCGCCGCGCCGAGAATCCGGCCCCGCAGCTCCTCTCGCTCCCTCTGACGGCGCTCCTGGATGCCCATGAACGGTGGTCTCTTTGTTAACATTGTTAACTATAAGCACGGCGTAACGGATTGTCAAGACCCTGCGGTCCAACCCGCGGAAAGAACTGGCCGGCGGCCGTCTTTCAGCGACGATGGGACGAAAGGCTCAGCTTCCGACGGCGCCGCGGTGGGGGCAGGGCTGGACCGCCGGCGGCTGGTTCTGGCTCGAGGTCGCCTCGTGGGTGGGGGCGGCCGCCCTCGTCGCCGCGCTCTGGCTGGCCTGATCGCCCGAACGAAGATGGGGCCCGGCGCTCGCGCGCCGGGCCCCGAGGGCTCCACGGAGTGAGGGAGGTCGACTCACGGGAGCGGCGCCGCGACCGCGTCCCATTCGGTCGTGTCGCCGGACTCGAAATCGTCACTGTACAGACCGCCGAGGATCAGCTCGACCTCGGCGGTCGAGTTGTCGGGGTTCCCGTCCTCCATCCCCGGCGGCAGGATCGCGGTCGCCACCACCCAGGCCGTTCCCGGCTGGCTCGAGACCACGGTCCCCGTCAGGCGATAGAGCGCCATGCCGCCCGGGGGGAGGTTGAGGGCGCCGTCCGTGATCGCGGCGCCGCTCTGCGGGGAGCAGGACCCGCCGGCCGAGGCCTCGCAGGTCCAGCCGGCCGGCTCGACCTCCGCCGGCAGCGTCACCTCGACGGTCCCGCCCGAGACCGTCGACGTTCCTTCGTTGACGACCAGCAGCTCGAGCAGGAACGGATCGCCGTCGTTGTGGATCCGCCGCGCCGTGGTGGCCGACATCGAGAGGTCGGCGAACGCCTCCGCGACCTCCACGGCGGCCGCCACGGTCTGTCCGTCGAGCGTCGCCCAGATGCCGTAGCTGCCGGTGGCGGCGCCCGCGGTGTAGCTCGCCGACGCGATGCCGCCGGAGGTGAGCGCCAGCTCGGGCGTGACGGTTCCACCGGTGGCGGTGAGCGCGATCTCCGTGTCGTCCGCCAGGCTGCCCAGGGCCGACGTGTCGCCCCCTTCGGAATCCCGCACCACCGTCGCGGCGAAGGGCACGGTCGCTTCCGCGGCGAGCTCGAAGGAGGCGGGCGCGATCTCGAGGGTAAGCCACGGGGCGATGATGTCGGCTCCGGAGGCACTGTCCCCGCTCGCGACGCAACCCTCCGCCACCGCCCCCGGGCCGCCGTTGCAGCCCCACCAGTTGCGCGCCGCGTCGACGGTGACTTCACCCTCGGCTTCCAGCCCGACGGCGTTGCCGGCGATGCGGTTGAACCGGAGCCGGTAGGCGACCGGCTGGCTCGAAGAGGTGAAGTGGAAGGCCCGGCCGTTGCCGCGCAGGTGGTTCGAGACGAGCTCGATCGGCTGCGGCTCCACCACCTCCTGCCAGCCCTCCCAGTTGCCGGCGCCGACCGCGAAGCCGGAGATCTCGTTGCCCGCGATCCGGTAGGTTTCTTCCGGTGCCGACTGCGAGGTGATCCAGAGCCCGGCCGAGGGCAGCGCTCCCGTCGTCTCGTCGCTCAGGGTGTTGTTCTCGATCACCGCTGCGAGGCCGACCCGGTAAGCCTCCTCGAGCAGGCCGTAGACCGGCGCCGGATCCTCTTCGGCGGGCGTGCCGGTGACGCGGATCGCGTTGCCGCGGATCACCGGACCGACCACCTCGCCCTCGTCGCCCTGGAAGGTCCAGATGCCGATCAGGGCGGCGCCATAGTCCGCCACCGCATGCTCGCTCACCACCAGCTCGATCTCGTTGTCGAGCACCTGGAGGCGATCGTCGGAGCCGGCGTAGATCGCGACGTTCGGCGAGTCGCCGCCCTCGTGCTCGGCGGCGACGCGGATCCGATTGTCGCGCACGACGTGCCCGGAGCCGCAGCCGTCGGCATCGCACTCGGCGAGCAGGATGCCGATCTCGAAGTCGAGCAGCTCGAGCCCCTCGACGGTCCAGCTCGTCGCCGCCGCCGGCAGGCGGAGGAAGCCGTCCCACGAGCTCGCCTCGAGGTCACCACCGCCGAGGACCGTGGCGCCCGCGGTGGCGCCGCGCAGCGTCACGTTGGAAGCCATCGCCGGCTCCGCCGCGAAGTCGTCGTCGCTGCCGGCGAGACCGTCGCGCCCGGCGGCGCGCGCGGCCGCCGCGTGAGGCTCGGTCCAGTCGAAGGTCCCGGCGAGCTCGATCACCAGGCCGTCGATGGCCGCGGCGAGCGCCTCCTGAATGCGCGTGAAATCGTTGTCGGTGGCGGTCGGCGTCGCCGGTTCAGCCGCGACCGCGACCACCGGCAGAACGCCCTCCAGCGTCGTCACCGGCACCATCAGCTCGATCGCCGCGCCGTCGAGCTCGACACGGATGCGGTCGACCCCGGCTTCAATGGCCGCGAAGCTCGCCACGGCGAGCCCCAGGTCCAGGGTGCCGATCGCGGGAGTCAGCGAATTCCGCATCGAGGTGAAGGCGACCGGCTCGCCCTGGGCGACGGGGATGGCGCCGTGGTCGACGCCGTTCGAATCGACCCGCAACGAGGCGGTGAGGCTGGCGCCCTGGCCCACTTCGAGGAGCCCCGGTGTGAGGCTTGCGGTGAGCGTCAGCCAACTCCAATCGAACTCGGGCCGTTCGCCGCTCTCGACCTGCAGGTCATCGCAGCCCGGAGCGCCGGGGCCGTCGTTGCAGCCCCACCAGTTGGCGTGGAGCTCGACGTGGGTCTGTTCGCCCAACACGGCCAGGCCGTTGCCGACGAAGGCGTTGTAGCGCAGCGTCAGACGCTCGAAGTGGTAGCTCGAGCTCGACCGCGCGTGGAGACCGATGTCGTTGCCTTCGAAGCGGTTGCCTTCGACCAGTGTCGCCGCCGGCTCGCCGGGGGCCGGCAGCGTGTCCTCCCCGCCGCTCCAGAGCATGCCGTAGCGCAGGCCGACGAAGTGGTTGCCGCGGTAGCTCACCGCGGTCTCCTCGGAGGGATGGCTGCCGACTTCGACCCCGATCCAGATGCTGTCTGCCGGAGTGTGCTCACCGGCCTCCCCGATGACGACGTTGCCTTCGATCAGGATCGTCGAGGCATTGGCGCCCGCCACGTCGCGGATCGCCACGACCTCCTGGGGATCTTCGTGCGGCACGCCGAGGATGTGGAAGACGTTGTCGCGCACGACCAAGCCCTCGAAGGCCGCGGGGTCGCCCCCCTCGAAACGCAAACCATCGACCCAGGCGCGACCGCCGTTGGCCGAGTCCATCGCCCCGGTGCCGTCGAGGACGAACAGGTTGTTCTCGATCAGTTGGTTCACTCCGGAACCGAGCAGGGCGCCAACGTTGCCGCTCGGGTCGAGGACCGTGTCGGCGCGGTCCGCCGGCAGATCGATGCGGTTGCCGCGCAGGATGAGCCCGGTGCAGGGGTGTGGGTCGTTGACGTCCGGCTCGCAGCGCACGCCCACCTCGAAGCCGGTGACGTAGATGTTCTCGATCGTCCAGCCGTGGAACTGGCCGCCGCTCAAGCGCAGCACCGTCCCCTGGTCCGCGACCTCGAGGTCGCCCGGACCGACGATCTTGGCGCCGTAGCCGTCGACCGCGCCGACGCCGACGACGCGCAAGCCGTCCATGATGGGCGGAGTCAGCGCCCAGTCGTCCGCGCCGCCCTCCTCGCCATCGCTGCCGGCGCACCACGATTCGAAGGCGTTGGCTTCGCTCCAGTCGAAGACGCCCTCGATCTCGAGCGTCACCGACTCCCCGGCCAACCGCTGGAGAGTCGCGACCTCCTCGAAGGCCTGCAGCAGGCGGGTGAAATCGTTGTCATCGGTCGTCGGCGCGAAGCTCTCGGCGCCGACGGAGCGAACGCGCACGACACGCGGCTCGCCCGCCGAGACGGGAGCGGCCGTCGCGAGGACGGCGAAGGTCAGCAGGAGGATCGGCAGCGCGGCGAGGGCCGGCCGGATCCGGGAGAGCTGTGACGCTGGGGACGTGAGGGACATGGCGACCTCCTTCGTTCGGCTCCGCGGCCCGGCTCGGCTCTCCACCTCCTGGGATCCGACGGTCGGGCCTCGTCGTCGGAGGGAAGCTTCGCTCTCGCGGTCGCCCGGCACGCCGCGCCGGCGGACTGCGCGGCACGTCGTGCTCGGAGGGTGCCCGCGACCCTTCTCGCGGCGGGGAGCGGCGCTCCTCCCCGGGTGGGGGGGCGGTCCGCGGGGGTGGCCGAAGGCGGGAGCCGGGGGGTGGGAGAGTCTCGGGGCGGCGCCGCTCAGCCCCAGCGCAGGCCGGGCCCATCGGGGCCGAGGCCGAGGTGGTCGAGCAGGCGCTGGCTGTAGGCGTCGAGGAAGCGGGCCATCTGCTCACCGCCGATGTAGAACGCCGGAATCGGCGGCACCACGATCGCCCCCGCCCAGGCGAGCGCCGCCAGGTTCTCGAGGTGGACCACCGACAGCGGCGTCTCCCGCACCCCCAGCACCAGCGGCCAGCGCTCCTTGAGCGCCACCGCGCCGGCGCGCTGGACGAGCGTGGCGGCCGTGCCCGCCGCGAAGGCTCCGAAGGTGCCGGAGGAGCAGGGCAGGACGAGCGTCCCGGCCAGCCGGTAGGAACCCGAGGAGATCGGCGCGTCGAGCTCGTTGTCGCGGTGGATCACCACCCGCGCGCGCGCCGCGGCGTCGAGACCGGCCGCCTCGACCAGGGCCTCGGCGCCCGTCTGGTCGCGGCCGAGCTCGTGGAAGAGCACCTGGCTCGCCCCCTTGGAGACCACCAGGTGGATCTTCTCGACCGCGGCGTGGCGCGCGGCGACTCCCAGGAAGTGGCGCGGCAGGAGCATGCCGGAGGCGCCGGTGACGAGCAAGGCGAGCGCGCGGGACATCGGAGGAGGATCCTATGCTCGCGCCCGAACCGCGAGCGCGGCGAGCCGCCGGCGCGGCCGCTCGAGCGGGAACCGGCGGGCTCCGGACGGCGACCCCCGGAGCCCACCCGCTCGCGCTCCGCCCGCCTCAGGCGGCGAGCTTCTTGCCGGCCGCGCGGATCAGCATCACGCCGAGCACGACGAAAGCGGCGACCGCGATCAGGTCCGCCCCCGCGCCCAGCCGCTCCCAGCCGTGGACGCCGACCAGGTCGAGCACGCGCTGGATGAGCGACATCTCCCGCCCGTCCGGCCCGGTCACGCCGTAGACCGAGAGACCGGCGATCAGCACGCCCGCGAGCGAGCCGCCGGCGACGAGGCCGGTCGAATAGAGCATGCCGGAGCTGACTTCGGTCTCCTCGCCGTCGCCGCGGCGCCGGTCGACCAGCGCGCGGATCAGGCCGCCGACCCAGATCGGGGCGGTGGTCGACAGCGGCAGGTAGGCGCCGACCGCGAACGACAGCGAGTGGACGCCGCACAGCTCCATCACGATGGCGATCGCGGCGCCGGCGAAGACCAGGGCCCAAGGCAGGTCCTGCGCCAGCAGGCCCTTGATGATGGTGGCCATCAGCGTCCCTTGCGGCGCCGGGAACTTGTCGGTGCCGATGGCGTGCGCGATGCCTTCGAAGCGCAGCGACTGGTCGAGCAGGTTCATCGTGAAGCCGATCACCGCCACCGAGGCCAGGACGCCGATGATCAGACCGATCTGCTGCCAGATCGGCGTGCCGCCGACGATGTAGCCGGTCTTCAGGTCCTGGCTGGTGGCGCCGGCGTTGGCGGCCGCGATGCAGACGATGCCGCCGACGCACAGCGCCATCGCCTGGTAGGACTCGCCGGTCCAGCCGAGACCGATGAAGATGACGCAGGTGGCCATCAGCGTCGCGATGGTCATGCCCGAGATCGGGTTCGACGACGAGCCGATGATGCCCACGATGCGCGAGGAGACGGTGACGAAGAAGAAGCCGAAGACGATGACCAGCAGCCCCATCAGCAGGGAACCGGGGAAGGTGCCCGGAATCTGCGGCAGCAGCGCCACGATCAGGATCAGCGCCAGCGAGCCGAACAGCACGAAGGGCATCGGGATGTCGCGCTCGGTGCGCCGCTGCACCACCTTCGCCGCGCCGCCGCGCAGGCCGGCGAAGCCCTCGCGGAACGCCGACACGATGGTCGGCAGGGTGCGCAGCAGGGTGATGAACCCGGCCGCGGCGACCGCGCCGGCGCCGATGTAGCGGACGTAGTTGAGACGGATCTGGCCGGCGCTCATGTCGGCGATGTGCAACCCCTCCGCCGCGGGCGCCAGCGCCGCGGCGAGCCCGCTGCCGAAGAAGTAGATGAGCGGCACCAGCACCAGCTGGGCGAGGACGCCGCCGCCCACCAGCTGGCCGGCGATCTTGGGCCCGATGATGTAGCCGACGCCCATGTACTCGGGCGTGATCTCGGCGTTGAACTGCGCGTTGGGCAGCGGCGCGGTCTTGCTGGTGGTGAACGACGGGTCGCTCTTCCACAGCCCCAGGACGCTCATCAGCACCTTGTAGCCGATCGCCAGCCCGAGGCCGCGGAAGAGGCGGCCGGCCATCTCGCCCCCCTTCTCGCCCGCGATCAGCACCTCGCCGCAAGCGGTGCCCTCCGGGTAGAGCAGCTTGCCGTGCTCCTTGACGATCAGCGAGCGGCGCAGCGGGATCATGAACAGCACGCCGAGGATGCCGCCCACCAATGCCAGGGTGAAGATGTTGAAGTAGTTGAAGAACTGCTCGCCGCCGGCGAGGAAGAGGAAGGCCGGCAGGGTGAACACCACGCCGGCCGCGACCGATTCGCCGGCCGAGCCGATGGTCTGGACGATGTTGTTCTCGAGGATGGTCGCCTTGCCGAAGCGCTTGAAGACCGCGATGGCGAGCACCGCGATCGGGATCGACGCCGATACCGTGAGGCCCGCCCGCAGGGCGAGATAGACGGTCGCGGCACCGAAGAGGATGCCGAAGATGGCGCCGAGCACGATCGCCTTGATCGTGAACTCGGGGACGTTCGCCTCGTCCGGAACGAACGGCTTGAAGCTCTTCTCCTGCGCTTCGGCCATCGCGAATCCTCCCCCGCGAATCCTTCGGTTGGTGAGTGCGGAACGAACCGCGCGGCATGGTACGACGCGCGGGCCGGGGGTGCAAGCCGCGCCGGCCCGGCGTCGCTCAGCCGCCGGGCGGCGGCGGGCGCGGCGGCGCCAGGAAGCGGACGCGCCGCGCGAGCAGCGAGCCGTCGGTCAGATCCTCGATCTCGACCGTGAGCTCGACCGGCGCCTCGAGCTCGCTCCGGACGATCGAGACCGAGATCGGCACCCGCGCGTCGGCCAGCGAAGCGAGCTCGACCTCCGGGGTCCCCACCACGATCTGCGCCGGCACCGGCGGGACGAGCCGGATCCGGTAGTGGGCCGGATGCGGCCGCTTGTTGACCAAGTGGATCTCGAAAGCGTTGCGCACCACGTCGCCGTCGACCTGGAACGGCAGGGCGCCGCGCGGGCGCAGGACGTTGGCCTCGATCGGCGCGCGGCCGGCGAGGCTCGCCGCCAAGGTGCCGCCGGAGACGAGCAGCAGCGCGGCGTAGACGGCCAGCCGCGGCCGCAGCCGCCGCTCCGGCAGGCCCCGGACCCGCTGCTCCGAATAGAGGCCGATCAGCCCGCGGGCGCGCCCCAGCTTGGTCATCACCTCGTCGCAGGCGTCGACGCATTGCAGGCAGGCGAGGCACTCCATCTGCAGGCCCCGCCGGATGTCGATCGCGGTCGGGCAGACCACCACGCAGCGGTGGCAGTCGACGCAGTCGCCCAGCGGGGCCGCCGCCGTCGCGCCCCTCTTGACCGCCTTGCCGCGCGGCTCGCCGCGCCGCTCGTCGTAGGCGACGGTGACCGAGTCGCGGTCGTGGAGCACCGACTGCAGCCGCCCGTACGGACAGAGGACGACGCAGAACTGCTCCCGGAACCAGGTGAAGTTGAGCATCAGCAGGGCGGTGAAGCCCATGGTCAGGCCGAAGGCGACCTGGTGCCGCGCCGGGCCGTGCTCGATCATCGCGGCGAGCTCGCGCGGTCCGACGAACAGCGCTGCCGCGGTGTGCGCGATGGCGAGCGAGAGGGCGAGGAAGAGCCCGAGCTTGAGCGCCCGGCGGGCGAGCCGCGCAGCCGTCCAGGGCGACGCCGCGTCGCGCAGACGGCGCTCGCGCGGCCCCTCGAGCAGCCGCTCGATCGGGCGGTAGACCCCCTCGAGGAAGACCGTCTGCGGGCAGGCCCAGCCGCACCAGATCCGCCCGCGCCAGGCCGTCACCAACAGCAGGCCGAAGACGAAGGTGAGCGCGATCAGCACCACCAGCCAGACGTCCTGGGCGTTGAAGGTCTGGCCGAACAGGTAGAAACGGCGGCGGGCGACGTCGAGCTGGATGGCGGGGTGGCCGCCCACCGGCACCAGGGGGGCGAGCACGTAGAAGGCGATCAGCAGGACGAACGCGGCGCGGCGGAGACGGAGGTAGCGGCCCCGCACGTCCGCCGGGTGGACGAACAGCCGCGAGCCGTCCGGCCGCATCGAACCGAGGATCGGCGCCGGTTCGCTCATCGCCCTCAGTCGACCGGCTCGCCCTGCGGCGCCCGGCCCGGCAGATCCTTGCCCACCACGTGCGCCACCACGTAGGCCGCGGCCTTGACCGAGCGCTCGGGGCCGATGATCGGCCCCCACCCCGGCATCCCCTTGGTCGGGAAGCCCTCGGTGATCGCCTTGAGAATGTCCTCCGGGCCGTGGCCGTGGATCCAGTAGCGATCGGTCAGGTTGGGGCCGATCACCCCCTCGCCCTGCTGGCCGTGACAGGCGGCGCAGGTGGTGCGCCAGACGACCTCCCCCTCGGCCAGCGCCTCGGGGCTGCGGGTGAGCGCCAGGATCGCCTCGGGCGAGGTCGGGTTGGCGCGGATCCGGGCCTCGACCAGCGCCGCGACGTCGGCCCGGTAGGCGGCGAGCGGCGTCGGCCGGAGCCCGGTGGTGTGGTAGACGAACCAGTAGGCGAAGCTGAACACGATCGATCCGATCAGGATCGCCAGCCACCAGTTCGGCAGGTGGTTGTCCTCCTCCTCGATGTCGTCGTAGACGTGGACGACCTTGCGCTCGTCGGGGCTCGTCGCGCTCACGGTTGCACCTCGTTTCGGGACCGCCCCTCGCCCTCGTCGAGCGGCAGGGAGGCGATCGGGTCGTAGTCGCTCTTGCGCTTCCAGAAGAAGGTCCGCGCCAGCACCAGCACGAAGGCCAGGACGAAGAACGCCATCGCGGCGAGCGGCAGCGCGGCGGACTCGAGGCCGGAGAAGAACTGGCGGTACATCAGCGCCCCCCGCCGGCGGCGACCCCTTCGGTCGCGACCGCCTCCGTCCGGGTCGGCGCCACGCCGCGGTCGCGGCCCAGCCGCTGCAGGTAGGCGATCATGGCGACCATCTCCGAGTCCCACGCCACTTCGACGCCGTTGGCCGCGAGATCGGCGACCACGGTCGCCGCCTGCTCGCGCTGCGAGGTCGCGGCGGCGGCGATCTCCTCGTCGGCGTAGGGGACGCCCAGGCGGCGCATCAGCTCGAGCTTGCGCGCGCCCAACGCGACGTCGATCCGGTGCGTGGCCAGGAACGGGTAGGCCGGCATGTTCGAGCCCGGGCTGGTCTGGCGCGGGTCGACCAGGTGGGCGTAGTGCCAGAGGCTCGGATAGCGGCCCCCCTGGCGATGGAGATCCGGACCGGTCCGTTTCGAGCCCCACTGGAAGGGGTGGTCGTAGATGAACTCCTCGGCGCGCGAAGCCTCGCCGTAGCGCTGGTACTCGGCGAGCAGCGGCCGGATCATCTGCGAGTGGCAGACGTAGCAGCCCTCGCGCACGTAGAGGTCGCGCCCCTGCAGCTCGAGCGCGGTGTAGGGCTGCTGCGCTTCACCGCTGTGCGGCACCGCCTGCTTGACCAGGATGGTCGGCAGCAGCTCGGCGACGCCGCCGACGAGCACGGCGACCAGGGTGAGCACGGTGAAGGCGAGCGGACGGCGCTCGATGATGCCGAACCAGGAGGGTTTTCCGGCCGCGGCGGCCCGCTTGGCGACCAGATAGCCGATCTCGGAGACCACCAGCACCGCGACCGCGAGCAGCACCGCCGGCACCGCGGAGACGAAGACGAACAGCGTCGCGAGCAGGAAGCCGAGCACCGTGAACCAGAGCGGCCGGCCCGCCAGCACCGTGCCGATGCTCACCCGATCCTCGGGCTTCGGAGTGTCGTCGACCACCACCTCGACCACGGCGTTGGCCGGGCTGCCCGCGCGCACCGTCTTCCACAGGTTCCAGATCATCAGCACGAAACCGGCCAGATAGAGCGTGCCGCCGAGCACGCGCACGATGTACATCGGCCGGATCGCGAGCAGGGTCTCGACGAAGCTCGGGTAGGTCAGCGTGCCGTCGGCGCCGGTCGCCTTCCACATCAGGCCCTGGTTGACGCCCGACACCCACATCGACAGCATGTAGGCGACGATGCCGAGCAAGGCCATCCAGAAGTGGGCGTCGGCCGCCCGCTTCGAGTGCAGCGGCGTCCGGTAGATGCGCGGCAGCAGCCAATAGAACAGCCCGAAGGCCATCAGGCCATTCCATCCCAGGGCGCCGGTGTGGACATGGCCGATGATCCAGTCGGAGTAGTGCGCCAGCGCCGACACCGACTTGATCGACAGCAGCGGGCCCTCGAAAGTCGCCATGCCGTAGAAGGTGACGCCGGCGACGAAGAACTTGAGCACCGGCTCCTCGCGCACCTTCTGCCAGGCGCCGCGCAGCGTGAGCAGGCCGTTCAGCATGCCGCCCCAAGAGGGCGCCCAGAGCATGAGCGAGAAGAGCATGCCGAGCGATTGCGCCCACTCCGGCAGCGCGGTGTAGAGCAGGTGGTGCGGACCCGCCCAGATGTACATGAAGACCAGCGACCAGAAGTGGACGATCGACAGCCGGTAGGAGTAGACCGGGCGCTCCGCCGCCTTGGGCAGGAAGTAGTACATGATGCCGAGGATCGGCGTGGTCAGGAAAAAGGCGACCGCGTTGTGGCCGTACCACCACTGCACCAGCGCGTCCTGAACCCCCGAGAAGATCGAGTAGCTCTTCCAAGGCGTCAGCGGCAGCGCCAGGGAATTGACGATGTGGAGGACCGCCACCGTGACGATGGTGGCGATGTAGAACCAGAGCGCGACGTAGAGGTGCTTCTCGTTGCGTTTGGCCAGCGTCCAGAAGAAGTTGATCGCGAAGACGACCCACACCACGGCGATCGCGATGTCGATCGGCCACTCGAGCTCGGCGTACTCCTTCGAGGTGGTGATGCCGAGCGGCAGCGTCACCGCCGCCGCCACGATGATCGCCTGCCAGCCCCAGAAGTGGATCCGCGACAGCAGGTCCGAGGCCATGCGCACCCTGAGCAGGCGCTGCGTCGAGTAGTAGATGCCGGCGAACATCATGTTGCCGACGAAGGCGAAGATCACGGCATTGGTGTGCAGCGGCCGCAGGCGCGAGAAGCTGAAGTAGGGCGCGACGTTGGCTTGCCACCAGGCGAGCTGGGTGGCGATCAGCACGCCGACCAGCAGCCCGACCGCCCCGAACAGGATCGAGGCGAAGGCGAACTGCCGGACGACCTGATCGTCGTACTCGATGCGGACCTGGCGCATCAATCTCTCTCCTCTTCGGTGCGCACCGCGGGTCGACGCGGCGCGGAATTTGGAAGCGCCGCGGTTTCACGCGGCGCGGATCTCGGCAGCGCCGCGGTCTCGAGCGGCGCGGATTTCGGCGACACCGCGACCTCGCGCGGCGCGGATTTCGGCGACGCCGCGGCACCGCGCGGCGTGGGTTGGGCACTGTCGTCGTCGAGCGGCGAGAGGGCGAGCCGGTCGGCGTGGTCGAACGTCCGCGCGCGCACGGTGTAGACGAACAGCGCCACCGCGCCCGCGACCAGGACCAGGCTGACGAAGATCTGGAGCACCAGGACGATCACGGCTGCGCCTCCGCGAGCCGGGTCGCCGCGGGCGCCGCGGCGCGCGCGCGGCGGCGCGGACCCAGGCGCCAAGCGGTGCGCGCCACCAGCAACAGGGTGCTCGAAGGCATCACCACCGCCGCCACCACCGGCGTCACCAGCCCGGCCAGCGCGGCGGCGACCACCGCGACGTTGTAGACCAGCGCGGCGCCGAGCAGTTGGTGAACCACCCGGCGCAGCTCGCGCGCGGCGTCGACGAGCGCCGTGAGCGGCGAGAGCCCTTCGCCGACCAGGAAGAAGTCGCTCCGCCCCGGCATCACCGGTCGGTCGATCGCCGGCGTGCCGGCGGCGAAGGCGCGCTCGAAGGCCAGCGAGTCGTTGACGCCGTCGCCCAGGAAGAGCGTGTCCTGCTCGTCGAGCCGCGCCACCGCCGCCGCCTTGGCCTCCGGAGCGAGCGCCGGCAGCGCGCGGTCGGCCGGCAGGCCGAGCGTCCGCGCCAGGCGCATCACCTTCGTGGGCTCGTCGCCCGAGAGCAGCCAGATCTCGAAGCCCCGGCCCGCCAGCGCCTCGACCTGCTGTGCCACGTCGGGGCGCAGCGTCTCGGCGACCGGCAGCTCCGCCGCCGGCTCGCCGTCGCGGGCGAGCCAGGTGCCGGCCAGGCCGCGGCCGGGCGCCGCCCACTCGCCACGCCCCAGGCGCCAGAGGGCGCCGTCGCGCTCGAGCTCGAGCCCCCGGCCGGCCAACTCGCGCACCCGCGCCTCGGGGTCGAAGCGGGCGCCCGCGGTCTCGAGGCCGGCCGCCAGGGCGCGCGCCACCGGATGGCTGCTGCGCGCGGCCAGATCGTAGGCGGCGTCCCGGATCGCCGGCTCGAGCGCGCGCAGCGCCTCGGGCCGCGCCACCTCGAGGCTGCCGAGCGTCAGCGTGCCGGTCTTGTCGAACAGGATCTTGCGCACCCGCACCAGGCGATCGAGCAGCCCCTCGTCGCGCACGAAGCAGCCCCGCCGGCGCAGCCGCGACAACACCAACTCGTAAGCGAGGGGGATCGCGATCCCGATCGCGCACGGACAGGTCACGACCAGCAGCGCCGCCGCCACTTCGAGCGCCCGCTCTCCGCCTTGCGGCAGCCAGATCGCGACGCCCGCCGCGGCGCAGGTCGCGACCCCCGCCACCCAGTAGCGGCCGAGGCGGTCCCACAGCCGCCGGCGCCCGGCGGGCCGGTCACCGCGCGGCCGCGGCGTCGCGAGCAGCGTGGTCAGCGAGGAGTCGGCGAAGCTCGAGATCGCCTCGATCTCGAAGGCCACCGCGCCGGCGTTGAAGCTGCCGGCGGCGATCGCCGCCCCGGCCGCGAGCTGCCGGGGCTCGGACTCGCCGGTGATCCAATCGGTCGAGATGTCGGCCGCGGCGCTCGCCAGCCGCCCCTCGACCGGCACCAGGTCGCCCGGCGCCACCAGCAGCCGGTCGCCGGAGCGGACGCTCGCCGCCGGCACGGTGGCGAGCCGCGCCCCCTCGACGCGCCGCACCGAGAGGCTCTCGGTGCCGTCGTCCTCGAGCAGGAACCGCCGGTTGCGGTCGATCAGCCGCTCCTGGAGGAAGCGGCCCAAGAGCATCAGGGTGATGAAGACGTCGAGCGTGTCGAAGTAGGCGAGGTCGCCGCGGCCTTCCCGCATCCGGGCCACCGAGGTCCCGAAGACGAGCAGGATGCCGACCGCGATCGGCAGGTCGAGGTGGGTGACGCCGCGGCGCAGCCCCGCGATCGAGGAGCGGAAGAACGGCCAGCCGCCGACCGCGACGACCGCGGTCGACAGCGCGAGCGAGAGCCAGCTGAACAGCCGGAACAGCCCCTCGTCGTCGGGGGCCAGGCCGAAGTAGAAGCTGACCGAGAAGAGCATCACGTTGACGGTCAGCGCCGCCGAGATCCCCAGCCGCAAGGCCAGATCGACCGACGAGGAGCTCGCGCGCTTGCGCGCCGGGCCGAAGCGATAGCCGAAGGCCTCGACGTCGCGCACCCAGTCCGCCGGATCGAAGCGGTCGGGGCGGTAAGTGAGGCTGACCTGGCCGAGCGCCGGGTTGATCACGATCGAGCCGGCTCCGCCGCGCCGCCGGAAGGTCTCCTGCAGCAGCCAGACGCAGGCGGCGCAATGGATCCCCTGGACGTCGAGACGGAGGCCGGCGAGCTCCCCGGGCGCCGCGCCCGCGGCGGGGTCGAGCAGCGGCTCGAGCCAGCTCTGGCTGCGCCCGACCGCCGGCACGGGCACCGGCGTCGCGGCGTCGCCCGCGATCTCGTAGTAGCGGGTGAGCCCCTCCTCGACTAGCAGCGCGTGGACCGCGGCACAGCCGTGGCAGCAGAAGGGAGCTGTCGCCGCCCCCGCCGGAACCGGGTTCCGGCAGTGGCGGCACGGGCTCCCGTCCGCCGGGGTGGTCTCCACGTCCATGTCGTCGCTCTACACTCCCGCCGACTCATGCCAAGGGAATCGAGAGCGCAGCCTAGGGGACGATGATGGTGGGCACCCCACTCTTTTGGGCGGGGGCGGGAGCCGCCCTGGCGGCCGGTGCGGCCGGCAGCCTGCACTGCGTGCTGATGTGCGGACCGCTCGCCTGCGCGCCCCTCGGCGGGACGCAGGGGATCGAGCGGCGGCGGACCATGGCGGCCTGGCACTTGGGTCGCCTGGCCGCCTACACGCTGGTCGGCGCGGCGCTGGGGCTCGCCGGGGCCGGCTTCGCCGCGCTGCTCGCCGAGCGGATCCAGCCCTGGCTCCCCTGGCTCATGGCGGTGGGGCTCGCCGCCACCGCGCTCGAGCTGGGCCGCCGGCTGCGGCCGCTGCCGGGGATCGCCGGGCTGTCCCGGCGCATCGCACGGCTGGGTGCGGGCGCCTCTCCGGTCGCGCGCTCGCTCGCCCTCGGAGCCGCGACGCCGCTGCTGCCCTGCGGGCTGCTCTACGGCCTCTTTCTCGCCGCGGTCGCGGCCGGCTCGGCCGCCGGCGGCGCGGCGGTCATGGCCGCCTTCGGCATCGGCGGCGTGCCGGGCCTCGCGGCGGTTCAGCTCGGCGCTACCTGGAGCGGCCGCTATCCGCGCGTCGAGACCTGGCTGCGCCGCGCCGTGCCGCTGGCGGCTGCCGGTGTGCTGGTCTGGCGGGCGCTCGCGGCGCCGGCCGCCGGCGCCGCGCCCCCCGCTTGTCATTGAACCGCCGCTGCGGAAGGCGCCGTCGCTCGGTGGTAGCATGAGGGTTCGTCGGCCGGGCCCGCCTCGGGCCCGCTTGCCCGCACCCAGAGATCCACCCCGGAGTCCCGCACCATGAAGAAGACGTCCCCATCCGAGGACCGCGTATGAGCCCCTGGTGGCTGCGCCCTCCCGGCGAAGAGAGCGACGAGATCCCGCCCACCAGCGACAGGGAGTTGCCGGCGCCCGAGCCGAGCGCCGAGAGCGACAGCCCGCCCACGATCGCCGACCTGCTCGAGCCCGCCCGCGCTCTCGCCGCGGAGCCGACGGCGCAGCGGGAGCGCCCCGCGCTCGAGGCCGAGCCGGCCGAGGAGCGCGACGACGCCGAACCGGCGGCGGCGCCCGCCGAAGCGGAGAAGCGGCGGCGCCGGCGCCGGCGGCGGCGGGGGCGCGGCGGCTCGGCGGCAGCCGACGACGCCGAGGGCGAGGAGTCGAACGGCGCGCTCGGCATCGACGACGACGAGGAGGAGGACGACTACGAGCGTCTGGCGAGCGAGCTGATGCACTCGCTGCCGGTGGCGGTCGCCGCGCGGCCGGCGCCGGTCGAGGAGGAGCGCAAGATCGCGCTCTTCTGCGACCTCGAGAACATCGCGCTCGGCGTGCGCGACAGCGAGGTCAAGCGCTTCGACATCCACCTGGTGCTCGAGCGCCTGCTCGAGAAGGGCAAGATCATCGTCAAGCGGGCCTACGCCGACTGGGAGCGCTACAGCGAGTTCAAGATCGCCTTCCACGAGGCGGCGATCGAGCTGATCGACATTCCGCAGCGCCGCTACACGGGCAAGAACTCGGCCGACATCAAGATGGTCGTCGACGCGATGGATCTGTCCTACTCGAAGGAGCACCTCGACACCTTCGTCCTCCTCTCGGGCGACTCGGACTTCTCGCCGCTGGTCTCCAAGCTCAAGGAGAACAACAAGTACGTCATCGGCATCGGGGTCAAGAACTCCTCCTCGAACCTGCTGATCGACAACTGCGACGAGTTCCTCTACTACGAGGACGTCTGGCGCTCGCGCGAGAAGGGCCCCGAGCTGACCGGTCTGACCAAGAAGAAGGGCGAAGTGTTCAGCCTGCTGGTCGACTCGGTGCTGGCGCTCCAGCGCGAGAACAAGGACGTCTTGTTCGGCTCGCTGATCAAGCAGACCATGCAGCGCAAGAAGCCCTCGTTCAACGAGGGCTACTACGGCTACTCGACCTTCACCGAGCTGCTCCAGGACGCCGAGCGCAACAACCTGATCAAGCTCAAGAAGGACCAGCGCTCCGGCACCTGGGTGGTCACCGGCTTCGCCAAGCGGCGCACCTAGCCCACCTCTCCCCTCGGCCTGGCGCCGGGCTCAGCCGAGCGCGGCGCGGACGCGTTCGAGCGCGGGGGGGATCTCGTCGACGCCGACCGCGCCGACCGAGAGGCGGAACCAGCCGTTGTCGTCGCGGGTGCCGAAGGAGTGGAAGGGCACCATCGCGAAGCCGGCCTCGTGGAGCAGGTGCTGGCGGATGGCGCGGTTCGAGCCGAAGCGGCCGATCAGATCGAGGTGGAGCGACAGGTAGAGCGCGCCGGCCGGCGGCAGGTGACGGACCGGCAGGCCGTCGGCCGCGAGCGCGCCGAGTCCACGGTCGAGCGCCGCCAGGCGCTGGTCGATGGCGTCGCGAACCGTCGCGGCGAGCGCGCGCGCGCACCCCGGCGCGCCGAGGATCTCCGCCGTCGCCAGCTGCTCCGGCTTGGGGGCCCAGGCGCCGACGTGGCCGAGCAGGTCCCGCATGCGCGTGACCAGATAGGGCGGCGCCACCGCCCAGCCGACGCGCAGGCCGGTGGCGGCGAACGCCTTGCTGATGCCGTCGACGAAAACCGTGTAGGGAGCCGCTTCCGGCACCAGGTCGACCGGCGTGGCGTGGGGCGCCCGCTCCGCGGCGATCAGCCAGTAGATCTGGTCGTAGAGCAGGTAGAGCGGCTTGGCGCCCGGGCCGCGCCGCCGGTTCTCCTCGACCACCGCGTGGGTAATCGCCGCCAGCTGGTCGCGCCGGAAGCCGCTCCCCGCCGGGTTGAGCGGGCTGTTCAAGGCGAGCAGCGTGGCGCCCGCCAGGTGCGGCGCCAGATCCGCCGCCGTCGGCAGGAAACCCTCCTCCGGCCGCGTCTCGACCGCCACGCCGCGCGCGCCGGTCAGGTGGCAGTAGTGGTTGTTGTTCCAGCTCGGGACCGGGTAGACCACCGTGTCGCCCGGGTCGAGGATCGCCTGGTAGGCCGCCCAGATCACCGGCCGCGCGCCGCCCGCGACCAACACCGCTTCGAGCGGATAGTCGAGCCCGAGCGCTTCGGCGTAGAAATCGCGCACCGCGCTTCGCAGCTCGGCGACGCCGTCCGACGGCGGATAGTTGGTCTGTCCGGCGGCCAGAGCGCGCGCGATGCCCGCTTCGAGCTCGGCCGGGATCCGGAACTCGCGCGGCGAGAAGTCGCCGACCGTGAGGTTGAGCACCGGCTTGCCTTCGGCCGCGAGCTGCCGCACTTCGGCCGCGATGCGCAGGATCTCGGAACCGACCAGGCTGGTGGCCAGAGTGCCGAGACCCTCGCGCGGGGCCGCGGGGGAATCGAGCGCGAGCGGCGCCAGCGGTTGACGGGTCAGGGTGGCCATGGCGGTCGAGGCTATCCGACCGGAGACCGACGGCCAACCCGCCTGGGACCTCGAAGTGGCAGGAGACTCGCGAAAGCTGTTCCGAGCGCGAACAATCCACCTTGACAGCCGCGCGCGCGCCGCGTACTTTGACCAAGACGTCCACGACCCGAAGGAGCCAGGCATGGAAACGCCACCGGACCAGGAGACGCCCTCGAGGCGCCGGTTCGCGCGCTTCGAGGGTCCCCCCGACCGCCGGCCGCGGAGCTAGCCTCCGCGCCCCGCAGCCGCCCCAGCGGCTCGAGGCAACCGGTTCCGAGGATCTCGGAGTCCCGCCGCCGGCGGAGTGCCCCACGGGGAGGTGCTTGCACCTCCCCGTTTCTCATGGATCGAGGGGCTTGCACCTCCCCGTCGACCCGCCGACGGCGATCGGAACCCTGGGAATAATAATTGACTAGTCAATTGTTGGGGCCTCGCAAGAGCGGAGCCCTTCGCTCCGTTCCCGAGGAGGAACCGATGACCGCACCGACCGCCGCCGGGGGCCTGCATCACGTGACCGCGATCGCGGGGCCCGCGCAAGAGAATCTCGATTTCTACGCCGGCGTGCTCGGCCTGCGTCTGGTCAAGAAGAGCGTCAACCAGGACGATCCCGGGACCTACCACCTCTTCTACGCCGACGCCGAAGGGCGGCCGGGCACCGACCTCACCTTCTTCCCCTGGTCCCATCTCGCGCCGGCGCGGCCCGGTCACGGGCTGGCGACCGAGGTCGCCCTCGCCGTCGCGCCCGACTCGCTCGCGTTCTGGACCGCCCGGCTCGAGCGTTACGGTGTCGCGCTCGGCGCCCCCGAGCGCCGCTTCGGCGACGCGGTCCTGCCGCTGCGGGATCCGCACGGGCTCGCCGTCACCCTGGTCGAGAGCGAGAGCGCGGGAACGCGGCCGTTCACACCCTGGGAGGAGAGCCCGGTGCCGGCCGAGCGGCAGATCCGCGGGCTCGACGGCGCGCGGATACGGCTGCGCCAGCTGGCGCCCACCGAGAGCTTCCTCGCCGCGGCGATGGGCTACCGGGAGCTGGCGCGCGAGGGGAGCTGGGTCCGCTGGGGGGTCGGCGCGGGCGCCTCGGGCGAGCGCCTCGACCTTGCCGAGAGCCCGCAGTCGCCGCGCGGGGCCTGGGGCACGGGCGCCATCCACCACCTCGCCTTTCGCGTCGACGACGACCGGCATCAGCTCGCGGTGCGCGCCGGAGTCGAGGCCGCCGGCCCGCATCCGACGCCGGTCGTCGACCGCTTCTGGTTCCGGTCGGTCTACTTCCGGGAGCCGGGCGGCGTGCTGTTCGAGCTCGCCACCGACGGCCCCGGCTTCGCACTCGACGAAGATCCGCGCCACCTCGGCGAATCGCTCGTGCTGCCGCCCTGGCTCGAGGCGCAACGCGCGGAGATCGAAGCCGTGCTGCCGCCGCTCGCGGTCGCCACCGCGGAGCGGAGCCAATGAGCCGCGACGGCCTCCACCGAGGCGGTGCGCTCGCGACCGCCGGCGCCCCTGCGGCCGAGGCCACCGATGCCGTGGTGCTCCTGCACGGCCGGGGCGCCACGGCGGCCGGCATCCTCGAGCTCGCGCCAGCTCTCGCCGCGCCCGGCCGGGCCTTCGTCGCGCCCCAGGCGGCGCGGGGCACCTGGTATCCACTCTCCTTCCTGGCACCGCTCGAAGCGAACCAGCCCTGGCTCGACTCGGCGCTCGGCGCCGTCGACGACCTGATCGCGAGCCTCGAGCGCGACGGCCTCCCGCTCGAGCGGATCGCGCTCGCCGGCTTCTCTCAGGGCGCCTGCCTCGCCACCGAGCTGGTGGCGCGGCGGCCGCGCCGCTACGCGGGGCTGTTCGCCTTCGTCGGCGGACGGATCGGGCCGCTGGGCACCCGCTTCGAGGCCGCGGGGGACCTCGCGGGCACGCCCGCGCTGTTCGCCGCCGGCGAGCCCGATCCGCACGTCCCCTGGCAGCGCATCGAGGAGAGCGCGGCGAACTTCCGCGCCCTGGGCGCCCGCGTCGAAGTCCGCCGGAGACCGGGCTTTCCCCATTCGATCCACCCGGACGATCTCGCGCTCGCGCGCGCGCTGCTCGACGCGCCGGCCCGCGGGGTCTGAATCACCTTCTGGCAGGATCGGCAGAGAATCCGAGGAGACCCCACCGTGCAGCCGATCGATCTCGCCCAGAAATTCGCCAGCTTCGCCGACACCTGGAACCCGCGCGTCGTCGCCGAGTTGAACGGCCAGCAGGTCAAGCTGGCCAAGCTCGAGGGCGAGTTCGTCTGGCACCACCACGAGCACGAGGACGAGCTCTTCTGGGTGATCGAGGGCGAGCTGCGGATGGAGCTCCGGGACCGCGAGATCGTACTCGGTCCGGGCCAGCTCCTGGTCGTCCCGCGCGGCGTCGAGCACCGCCCGGTCTCCCCGCGGGGCTGCCAGGTCGTCCTGTTCGAGCCGGCGACGACGCTCAACACCGGCAACCTCCGCGACGCGCGCACCCGCGAGACACTGGAGAGGATCTAGGCCCGTCGCCGTCGCCGAGCGTTAGACTCGCCGGCATGTCTCTCCGTTTCGGCATCAACGGCCTCGGCCGCATCGGTCGGGGTCTGCTGCGCATCGCCTCCGAGCGGCCGGAGCTCGGGCTGGAGCTCGCGGCCGCCAACGACCTCGCCGAGCCGTCGCAGATCGCGGCGCTCTTGCGCCACGACTCGATCCACGGCCGCTTCCCGGGCCCGGTCGCCGCCGAGCCCGGCGCGCTCCGATTCGGCGAGCGCCGCCTGCCGCTGTCGCGGGCGGAGCATCCGGAGGCGATCGACTGGGCGGCTCACGGCGTCGAGATCGTCGTCGAGGCGACCGGCCGCTTCCGCCGCCGGGACTCGGCCGCCCGGCATCTCGAAGGCGGCGCCCGGCGCGTCGTGGTCTCGGCGACGATTCCCGACGCCGACGCGACGTTCTGCGTCGGCATCAACGACGGCGACTTCGATCCGGCGCGGCACCTGGTGGTCTCCAACGCCTCCTGCACCACCAACTGCCTGGCCGCGACGCTCGTCGTCCTGGCCGGCGCCTTCGGCGTCGAGCGGGCGCTGATGAACACCGTCCACTGCGTCACCAACAGCCAGCACCTGGTCGACATGGCGCACGCCGACCCGCGGCGCGCGCGGGCCGCGGTGGCCAACATCATCCCGACCACCTCCGACGCCATCTCGTCGATCGGCTGGGTGCTGCCCGGGCTCGCGGGGAGAGTCGAAGGGCTCGCGATGCGGGTGCCGATCGTCGCCGGTTCGCTGATCGACACCACCGTGCTGCTCGGCCGCGAGGCGTCGCGCGAGGAGCTCGCCGCGGCCTACCGCGCGGCCGAGAGCGGCGCGCTCGCCGGCATCCTCGGCACCACCGACGAGGAGCTGGTCTCCTCCGACTTCATCGGCGATCCGCGCTCGGCGGTGATCGACCTGCCGCTGTTGCAGACCGTCGGCGGTCGGCTGGTCCGCGTGGTCGCCTGGTACGACAACGAGTGGGGCTACTCGCACCGCTTGGCGGAGCTGCTCGCGCGCTTGGGTCGAGCCGGCACCGCCACTTCGGGAGGGAAGTGATGACGCTGTTCGATCCCCGGCAACTCGAGCGGATGGAGCAGGACCTCGGCACGCGCCGGAGCGGCCGGTCGAGCGGGCCCACGGGCCCGGGCCCCGGGCTCTTCTGGTTCCTGGTCGTGGTGGTCCTCGCGGCGGTCGGCGGCGGGACCTGGTGGTATGCGCAGCGGGGGGCGGGGAGCGCCGACCAAAGCGAGGATGGCGGGCCGGCGGGGGCGGGGAGCGCCGCCGCGAGCGCCCGCCGGGCGCTCGCCGAGCGCACCGGCGGCGACCCGGGCGCCGCCTCCGCCGCGAGCAGCAAGCCGCCCGGAGGCAAGAACCTCGAGCAGGCGCTCGCCGAGCAGCGCGAAGAGCAGGCGAAGATCAACCGCTTGCGCGAGCAGGAGGCCGAAGAGCGGCTGCGCCGGACCGAGGGCGAGCGCGAGCGCCGACGGCTGGCGGAGCGCGACCGCGTCGCCTCCTGGTGGCAGGCGAACCGCCTCGCCTTTCAGCAGGTCGACACCGCCGCTCGCCAGGTGGTCGATCTCACCGGCCGCTACGTCGATGCCCAGGGCAACATCGTGCCGGCGCCCGGGCGGGTCGACCTCGCCTGCAAGAGCTATGTCGCGGCTTTCGACGCCCTGCTCGCCGGACCGGCGCGCGCGGCGCCCTCCGACGAGCTCGCGACGGCGTTGCAGCGCTATCTCTTCTACCATCAAAAGGGAACGCACCTCTGCCGCACCGACCACTACCAGCCGGCGCAGACCCAGCTCGGCTCGGCCGCCACCGCGAGCGCCGACCTGCGGGGCGCCATCGACGCCGCGCTGTCCCACTGAGCCGAGCCCGGAAACCTCGGCCCCGAAGCCGCCATTGGGTTCGTCGCGAGAGCGCGCTCGGAGTGGGTAGACTCCTCCCCGGGGGAGGGCTCGCGATGAACCGGCTCTTGGCGCTCGAAGACCTCGACCTGCCCACGCTCGCGGGGGTAGCGATCCTCGTGCGCGTCGATTTCAACGTGCCGCTCGAAGACGGCCGCGTCGTCGACGACACCCGGCTGGTGGAGGCGCTGCCGACTCTGCGCGAGCTCGCACGCCACGGCGCCCGCCTGCTGCTCTGCTCGCACCTGGGCCGGCCGAAGGGCGAGCGCAAGCCCAAGTACTCGCTGCGCCCGGTGGCCGCGCGGCTGTCCGAGCTGCTGCGGGCCCCGGTGGTGTTCGTCGAGGACTGCGTCGGCGAGCTGGTCGCGAGCGCCGCCGAGTCGCTGCCGGAGGGCGGCGTCGCGGTGCTCGAGAACCTGCGCTTCCACGCCGGCGAGGAGAAGAACGATCCCGACTTCGCGCGCGCTCTGGCGGCTCCGGCGCGGGCCTATGTCGACGACGCCTTCGGCAGCGCCCACCGCGCCCACGCTTCGACCGCGGGCGTGCTCGCCCACCTGCCGCGGCGGGCCGCCGGTCGCCTGATGGTGCGCGAGGTCGAGGCGCTTTCGCGCCTCCTGGAGCGGCCCGAGCGGCCGTTCGCGGCGCTTTTGGGCGGCGCCAAGATCGAGGGCAAGATCGACACGCTCGAAAACCTCTTGCCGCGGCTCGACCTGTTGCTGGTCGGCGGCGGCATGGCCAACACCTTCCTCGCCGCCCAGGGCCACGACCTCGCGGCCTCGCTGGTCGAGCGCGACCGGCTCGAGACCGCCGCCACGATCCTCGGCCGCGCCGCCGCGCAAGGAATCGAGGTCCTGCTCCCCACCGATCTGGTGGTGGCCGATTCGCTGGACGCGCCCCGCGACATCCGCACCGTCGCGGTCGACGCCGTGCCCGCGGGTTTCCTCGCCCTCGACGTCGGACCCGAAAGCCGCGCCGCGTTCGCCGCGGCGCTCGCCCGCGCGCGCACGCTGTTCTGGAACGGCCCGCTCGGGGTCTTCGAGCGTCCGCCTTTCGACGCCGGCACCCGCGCGGTCGCCCAAGCGCTCGCCACCTGTCCCGGCTTCACCCTGATCGGCGGCGGCGAGACCGTGGCCGCCGCCCACCAGGCCGGGGTCGCCGACCGGATCGGGCACGTCTCGACCGGCGGTGGCGCTGCGCTCGAATTCCTCGCCGGCCGCGAGCTGCCCGGCGTCGCCGCCCTCGCCCGGAGCTGAGAGCCGATGCCCGCGGTCCGCCGGCGGCTGGTGGCCGCCAACTGGAAGATGAACCTGGACCGGACGGCCGCGGAGAGCTACTGCCGAACCCTCCTCGCCGGCTTCGACGGCGCGCCGTCGGCCGAGGTGGTGATCTTCCCCTCCCACCCGCTCCTGGCCCCCGTGGCGCGCGCGCTCGACGGCTCGCCGGTCGGGCTGGGCGGGCAGGACCTGTCGCCGGAGCCGGCGGGCGCGTTCACCGGTGACGTCTCGGCCGCCCAGCTCGCCGACGCCGGCTGCGGTTGGGCCCTGTGCGGCCACAGCGAGCGGCGCCAGGGCCACGGCGAGAGCGACGCGCTGGTTGCCCGCAAGGTCGCGGCGGCGCTCGCCGGCGGGCTGGTGCCGGTCGCCTGCGTCGGCGAGACCGCCGCGGAGCGGGCCGCGGGGCGCACCTTCGAGGTCCTCGGCCGCCAGCTCGACGCCCTGCCGGCCGACCCCCGGCTGGTGCTCGCCTACGAGCCCGTCTGGGCGATCGGCACCGGCCAGACGGCGACGCCAGAGATCGCCCGCGAGGCCCACGCCTTTCTGCGCGCCCGCGCCGCCCAGCGTGCGGGGGAGGCCTTCGCGGCGGCGCTCCGGATCCTCTACGGCGGCTCGGTCAGCCCCGATAACGCCGCCGCCCTGGCGGCCGAGGCGGAGCTCGACGGCGCCCTGGTCGGGGGCGCCAGCCTTGACCCGGACCGTTTCCTTGCTATCCTTCACTCTTTCGCCGCCTGACGCGGCGACGAGGATCCCGCCGTGATCTACCTGTTGTACACGCTGCACGTGGTGCTGTGCATCTTCCTCATCCTGGTGGTCTTGCTGCAGCAGGGCAAGGGGGCCGACCTGTCGGTCTTCGGCGGCGGCTCGACCATGGCCGCCTTCGGCGCCAGGAGCGCCACGAACCTGCTCCACCGCCTGACCGTGGCCGGCTTCGTCGGCTTCGTGTTGACCACCCTGGTCATCGCCTTCCTCAAGACCTCCGAGGCGAGCTCGGTCATGGAAGCGGTGCCGGCGGCGACCGCGCCGGCGACGTCCGCCCCGGTCTCCGCGGCTCCCGAGGCGGCACCGGAGACCACCGCGACGCCGGCCGAGAGCGGGTCGGAGGCCGCGCCGACCAGCGAGCCGCCGGCTCCCAACTGAGCCGCTGTCGGCTCAGTTGCGGGCCGACGATCGGTTAGAATGTCCTCGATGCCGAAGTGGCGGAATTGGTAGACGCGCACGTTTGAGGGGCGTGTGGGGCAACCCGTGCCGGTTCGAGTCCGGCCTTCGGCACCAACCCTCCCCAGCCATCGGGCCCGGCGCGACCGACCCGGGCTCCAGCCGGCGCCGACGGTCCACGGGATCGCCGGCGCCGCTCGCGCTCAGAGCTTGCTCGCCTTGGTGACGGTCACCGGCTCGAGCGGCACGTTCTGGTGCGGCCCGCGGTTGCCGGTCTTGACCGCGGCGATCTTGTCGACCACGTCCATCCCCTCGACGACGCGCCCGAACACCGCGTAGCCCCAACCCTGGGGGTTCTTGCCGGTGTGGTCGAGGAAGCCGTTGTCGACCGTGTTGACGAAGAACTGCGCCGAGGCGGAGTGCGGATCCATGGTGCGCGCCATCGCCACCGTGCCGCGCAGGTTCTTCAAGCCGTTGTCGGCCTCGTTCTCGATCCGGTTGCCGGTCTTCTTCTCGGTCATCTCCGCGGTCAGGCCACCGGTCTGGATCATGAACCCGGAGATCACCCGGTGGAAGATGGTGCCCTCGTAGTGGCCGGAGGCGACGTTGGCGAGGAAGTTCTCGACCGTCTTGGGGGCCTTGGCCGGGTCGAGCTCGAGGACGATCCGGCCCATCGTCGTCTCGAAGGCGACCCGGGGCTTGTCGCCGGCGGGGGTCGGAGCGGGCGAATCGGCGGGCTCGCCGGAAAACAGCGTGGCAGCGAGCAGCAGGGCGACGGGGCTCATGGCGGTTCTCTCCTGGGCTGTGGGGCGGCCGCGCTCGGCAGGGCAGCGCGGTCGGTTGTCATCGTCCGCAGCGGACCGGCGGATCCTACCCGACCGGGCCGCTGGCGCAGCGCGGGCAGGGGCAGAGGCGGCGCAGCAGGTCGAAGCGGTAGATCCCCGAGCCGTGACCGTCCGAGAAACGGAAGCCCAGGGCGTACTGACCCACGACCTCGACGGCGGCGAGGTCGATCTCGCCCGCCGGCTCGTGGAACGAGAGGGCGAGAGCGCCGTGGCCCTGGCAGAAAGCGCACGGGCACCAGCCGCGCAGATAGCGGTAGTCGTACTCGCCGACGTGGCCGTCGCTCCAGGTCAGCCGGAGCCGCCGCTGCTCCGGCAGGCGGCGGACCTCCAGCGGGATCGGCTCGTCCATCGCCGGATCCTATCCGCCGTCCGGCGGGACACCCCCTGGTATCGCTCTTGCTGTCACTGTCTCTGGAACATCCGCGGTCCGAAACCGAACCATCCGGACCCACGATCCCAAGGAGATCGCCATGCGTCGTTTCGCCCTCGCTGTCGCGCTCGCCGCGCTCGCCTCGCCGGCCTTCGCGCAGAGCGCCTATCGCTTCGAGCTCACTCCGCAAGCCCAGTACCGCTTCGGCGGCACCCTGGCCAGTGAGAACAACTCGCTGTTTTCCGTCGACCTCGACGTCAATGACAGCGCGGCCTACGGCCTCACCTTCGACATCCCCTTGTCGAGCAACCTCCAGCTCGAGCTGTTGGCCAGCCGGCAGAAGACCGAGTTGCGCTTCGACGAGGGGCTGTTCGGTGGCAACTTCAACGTCGCCGACATCGACATCACCTACCTGCACGCGGGCATCCTGGTCCAGGGCGGCAGCCGCGAGGTAAGCCCCTTCTTCGTCGCCAGCGCCGGCGCCACGCGACTCAACCCGGATGTGCCCGGGGCCGACACTGAGACCCGCTTCTCGGTCTCCCTGGGCGGCGGCGTCAAGGTCTTCTTCACCGACAACATCGGGCTGCGCTTCGAAGGGCGCGGGTTCTGGACTGCCCTGGACCAGACCGGCCGGCGCTCGTGCGACTCCCGCTGCGGCTGGGACGACTACGACCGCGACGACCTGACGCAGGGCATGGCGTCGATCGGCTTGATTTTTTCTTGGTAAGGGGAGGGGGGTTGCCAGAGAGGGGAGGGCACGCGCCCTCCCCTCGGACGCCGGAGTGAATCCGGCCTCCTCACCCCACCGCGGTCGCTCGCCTGACGGCTCGCTCCGGTGTCGAGGCGCCAGAGGGTCCTCGGTCTGAGGTCTGAGGCTCGAGCCATCGGCAGCTCAGGCACCGGGTGGCGGGGCGGCTTCGACGCGGTTGCGGCCCCGGCGCTTGGCCAAGTAGAGCGCCTCGTCCGCGGCGGCGATCAGCGCCCGGGCCCGCGCGCGCGTGTCCGGGCCCAGGCTCTCGCGGCCGGCGACGCCGATCGACAGCGTCAGCCGCAACGTCGGACCGCTCTCGATCGGGATCGTCAGCTCCTCGATCCGCTGCCGGATCTTCTCGGCGAACGCGCGGGCGCCCTCGGACGCGCTCTCGGGCAGCACGATCAGGAACTCCTCGCCGCCGAAGCGGCCGATGAAGTCGGCTTCCCGCAGCTGGCCACGCAGCTCGCCGGCCACCCGCTGCAGCACCACGTCCCCCGCCAGGTGACCGTGGCGGTCGTTGATCTCCTTGAAGCGGTCGAGGTCCGCGACCGCCACCGCCAGCGGGCGGTCGTAGCGGACCGCGCGGCTCCACTCCCGGTCCAGAACCTCCAGAATCGCCTCCCGCCGGTAGAGCCCGGTCAACCCCTCGTAGGTCGCCGAGTCGAACAGGCGAGCGTTCTCGAACACCGTGGCAGCGTGCTGCGCCAGCAGCTCGAGCAGGTCGAGCTCCTCGCTCGAGAAGCGCTGCCGGCTCCGTTTCGGCCCGAGCAGAACGACCCCCGCCAAGCGGTCCCGCGCCATCAGCGGCACCGCGAGATCGGCGCCGGCTTCGCCCAGGCGCTGGGCGAGCGCCGCGCCCTGGCGGGCGAGGGTTCCGGCCGGCTGGGGCTTGCCGGAGCGGGCAAGGAGCCGCAGACCTGGATCGTCGGGAGCGATCAGCAGGGTCTGCTCCGCGTCGGGCGACGTGGCCCGGGTGGTGGCCAGGTTCATCAGCTGGCCGACCGGCGGCGCGGCGATCCAGATCGTCGCCGAGTCGACTTCGAAAATTCGACAGGTCTCGGCCGCCAGGTGCTCGCCCATGCGCGCCAGCTTGCCGTGGGCGGGCAGCTCGGTGGCGAGCGCGATGACGCGGCGGCGCAGCGCGCCGCGCTCCGGAAAGAAGCGGCGGTCGATCCAGCCCTCGAGCCTCGTGCGCAGCGGACTGAACAGCAGACCGAGCAGCAGCGTCGCTCCGGCGACCACCCAGACCGAACGATGCCCCCCCTCGACCGCGCCGGCGAAGAGAGCACCGCCGGCCCCGAGCGCGGCGTAGAAGACGAGCACGAGGGCCGAAGTGAGCGCACCGTAGAGAACGCTGCGCCGCATGACCCACTCGAGGTCGAACAGATGGTGGCGGAAGATGGCGACGAAGACCGCGATCGGATAGGCGGCCCCCACCAGCGCCCAGACGCTGCCGGGGACGGCCGGATTGGTCAGGCCGAGCAGCTGCCGCGCGCCGAGGAAGGCCACGACCGCCGTCCAGGGCAAGACCCCGAGCAGGACGAACCCCGCTTGCAGGCGGCCGCGGCGGTCCGGATGGGTGGCGAAGCGGTGCCCGAGCAGCCCGGCGACCCCCAGGCCCCACAGGGGCAGCCCCCAGTGGAGCAGCAGCTCCTCGGCGGCGGTGAGCGACCAGGGCAGATGCCGGCGGAAGACGACCTCGGCCAGCAGGGTCGCCGCGGCGGCGCCGCCGAGCAGGCCGCCGACCACGTAATAGAGACGGACGATCCAGGGGCGGGCGGCGAGCCAGCGCGGTCGGTCCGGGATGAGCGACGCCAGGTGGAGATCGAGCCCCATCTGGAGCCCGGTCAGCAGGTAGAAGGAGAGATTCGTGAGGACGCCGAGCCGGCTCGCGTTGAGCGTCTCCATCGGCAGCGCGTATTCGAGCGCCACCGCCAGCGAGTAGGCCCAGAGCAAGCGGGCGCGCAGGTCGTGCGACCAGCGCAACGACGCCAGCAGCGCGAGCGCGAAGAACAGGGCGACCGTGACCGCATTGAGCGCGAGCTCGAGGCGCGGCAGCGGCACGCCGACCTCGACCGCGACGTCCCGCCGCACGCCGCCGCGCTCGATCGTGAACACCACCAGGCGGCCGCGCTCGAAGCGCTCCGCCTGCTGGTCGTAGTCGAGCACCACCGCGATCGGACGCCCCGCGACCGCGATCAACCGGTCGCCGATCGCCAGCCCCGCCCGGGCCGCCGGCAGCCCTTCGGTGAGCGCCGAGATCTCGACTCCTTCAGCGCGCAGCTCGAGATCGAAGCCCACCCGGTGGCCGCTGACCCGGTCGGCCTCGCGGGCCTGCAGCGCGACCAGCAGCACCAGCGCGACGGCGGGCGCCAGAGCGAGGCCGACGCGGCGGAGGGGGGGGCCGATGCTCACGACGATGGGGGAACGAGCTGTCGCGCGCAGTCTACGTGATCCGCCGGCTCGAGCGCGGTCACGGCGGATCGACGGTCCCCGCGGCCGTCCACGGGCCACAGCGCAGCACCCGCCAAGCCGCGCGCGCGCTGCCCACGAGGGCGCCGTCGCGCCGGATCGCCACCTCGGCGTAGCGGCTGCACGTCGGCTCGAAACGGCAGCGGACGCCGGCCCGTCCGAGCCAGGGCGAGACGCCGGCGCGATAGCGCGCGAGCAGTGCCAGCTCGAAACGCGCCGTCCACTGCCGCGACGGCGGGCGGGCGAGATCGACCGCCCACAGCCCGGCCAGCGCGAGCGCCAGGGCGAGCAGGCGGCGGCGCCGCCTCTTCAGCGCCCGGCTCCGACCAGGTAGAGCCAGTTCGCCAAGAGCGCCGCGATCACCGACCAGCGCGCAGCCAGCGGCAGCTCGCGCGGTTCCGGCGGCAGCCGCCAGCGGGTGAAGGAGAGGGCCAGGGCGACGAGCCCGCCGATGAGGAAGAGCACCGCAGCCACCGCGGCGAGCGGATTCGAAATCAGCGCGGCGAGCGGGTCGAAAGCGGCGATGGCGACGAGCGCCCGACCCGAACCACAGGCCGGGCAGGGCCAGCCGGCGAGCCGCTTGACCGGGCAGGCGGGCATTCGCGCGGCCAGCTCGGCGGCGAACGGCGCGAGGGCGAGCGCGCCGAGCGCGACCGCCCCCCAGAGCCGCGCGAGCGGCCGCAGGTCCGCCTCAGTTGCCGGACGCGGCGGCGCCGGCGAGGACGGCGAAGAAGCCACCGACGATAGCGAGAACCAGGCAGACACAGCAGAGCAGGAGCGGCAGCAGGATGGCTGCGATCGCCTTGCCGTAGCTCGTCCGGTGGAGGCTCGCGAGGCCGATCGTCTCGAGCACGATCGTCCAGACGAAGGCGATCAGGCCGCCGGCGAACGGCACCACGCTCGCGATCTGCGCGATCTGCGAGTAGGAGACCGCGCGCAGCGTCCCCTCGAAGCCGGCTTCTGAAGCCTTGGTTCCCCCCACCAGCATGAGCATCAGGTGGACGATGCCGGCGACGACGAAGAGGCCGATGAGCACGAAGATCGGCGCGAAGACGATCTGGATCACCAGCCCGAAGCCCTGCGCCGCGAACGCCCAACCCGCCTGCTCGCGCACCTCGGGGGGCAGGAAGGCGACCCAGGAGGAGCCGAAAGCGAGGCTCCAGAGGCTCTGCAGGATCGCCCCCACCCAGCCCAGCACCACCGCGAAGGCGAGCGGCGAGAACAGGTCGCCGCGCCGTTTGGCGCGCGCGAAGGCCTCGGCGGGCGAGACGACGAACAGCTTCGCCGTCTCGACGAAGCCCTGGACCGCGCCGTGGCGGGCGCGCTCCTCCCACGGCAGCCCGGCGCTCTCGGTGCCGCCGGCGGGCGGCGGGGGTGGCGGCGGCGGGGAGATCGTCGGCTCGCTCATCGTCGGCTCAGAACCTGTTGGCGAGCTCCGAGATGCCCGGGATCATGAAGCGCTGCCCGTTGGTCGCCTTGATGATCGACATCACGGTGACGATCAGCCAGGCGAGACCGGCGAACGGATAGAGGATCGCGAAGATGCAGCCGATGCCGGTCGAGGTGATGATCCCCAGCACGACGAAGACGACGACGAAGAAGAAGAACTGGACCAGACCGTGCTTGGCGTGCCACTGCACCTCCGCGTCGTCTTTCTCGACCAGCAGCGGAATCAGCGACAGCAAGCCGAGATAGGACAGCACCAGCATCAGCGTCCGGTTGCTCGACGCCGGCGCGGCCGGCGGCGGAGTGGGCGGCGTCGGGGGCGGCGGCGGGGTGACGGGCTCGCTCATGGGGGATCACTCCTCCTGGAAGTTCAGCGTGCGTGACTCGAATGCTCGACGAGCAGCATAACCCCGCTGCGCGGGAGGGACAAGCTCCGGGAGAGAGCGCGCTCAGCTCCTCTCGGAAGCCACGAGCGCGAGCTCGGCCAGGGCGGCTTCGAGCCCCGGGCGCGCCTCGGCCGTCACCGCGAGCTCGAGCGCCACCCGTTCGCCGTAACGCTCCCCGGCGAGCTCGATCTCCGGCGGGCGCAGCAGGCGCTTGATCGCCCCCAGCTTCTCGTACGGCGCCTCGACCACCAGGCGGACGTGCGCCACCACCTCCCGGCTCGGCAGCCCTTCGAGCGCCCTTCTCACGGCGCCGCCGTAAGCGCGCGCCAGACCGCCTTTGCCGAGCTTGGTGCCGCCGAACCAGCGCACCACCACCGCCACCACGTCGGAGAGCCCGGCGCCGCGCAGCACTTGGAGCATCGGTGCGCCGGCGGTCCCCGCCGGCTCGCCGGCGTCGTGGGCGCGCTCGGCGGCCAGCGCACCGAGCCGCCAAGCGAAGCAGTGGTGGGTGGCGTCGGGGTGGCGCTTGCGCAGCGCCTCGAGATAGGCCTGCGCGGCCTCGGCGTCGGCCGCCGGCGCGACGAAGGCGAAGAACCGGGAACCCAGCTCGCGCAGCTCCGCGCGCCCCTCGGCCGCCGGCGTCCGGTAGCGGCCGCTCACGGTGCCGGGCGGCGGCCGTGCGCCAGCACCCGCTCGTAGACCGCGCGATAGCGCGCCACGATCGCCGTCTCGGAGAACCGGGTGATCGCCCGCTCCCGTCCGCGCCGGCCGAAGGCGCGATGGCGCTCGGGGTCGGCGAACAGGTCGAGCGCGGCGGCCGCCATGGCGTCGACGTCGCCGACCGGCAGGAGGAAGCCGTCGATGCCGTCTTCGATCACCTCGGGGACGCCGCCCGCCGCGGCCGCGATCACCGGCACCTCGCACGCGAGCGCCTCGAGCGCCGCCAGGCCGAACGACTCGCCGCTCGACGGCAGCAGGAAGAGATCGGCGCCGGTCAGGATCTCCTCGACCGCCGGATGGTTGCCGAGGAAGACCACGCCGTCGCAGACCCCGAGCTCGCGACAGCGCCCCTCGACCTTGGCCCGGTCGGGCCCGTCGCCCAGCAGCAGGAGCCGGGCCGGCAGCCGCTCACGCACCCGCAGGTAGACCTCGAGCACGTCCATCACCCGCTTGACCGGCCGGAAGTTCGAGACGTGGATGAGGATCTTCTCGCCCGGCCGCGCCCAGCGGCGCGCCCCCGGTTGGTGGCGGACCCGCTCGTAGCGCTCGGGCTCGATGAAATTCGGGATCACCTCGATCGGCTTCTGCTCGACCCCGAGCTGCTCGACCGTGCGGTGGCGCAGCCACTCGGAGACCGCGGTCACGGCGTCCGAGGCGACCACCGCCCAGCGCGTCGTCTCCAAATACGAAGGGTCGTTGCCGACCAGCGTCACGTCCGTGCCGTGGAGGGTCGTCACCACCGGCAGCGCGCGCGGCGCGACGATGTCGCGCGCCAGGATCGCCGACACCGCGTTGGGCACCGCGTAGTGGACGTGCAGCAGGTCGAGCCCCTGGAAGCGGGCGACCTCGGCCATCTTCGAGGCCAGCGCGAGCGAGTAGGGCGGGTACTCGAAGAGCGGATAGTGCGGCACCACGACTTCGTGGAAGAAGACGTTGGGCGAGACCAGCGCGAGCCGCGAGGGGAGCGCGTAGCTGATGACGTGGACCTGGTCGCCGCCGGCGGCGAGCGCCATCGCGAGCTCGGTCGCGACCACGCCCGAGCCGCCGAAGGTCGGATAGCAGCTGATGCCGATGCGCATGACGTCTCTAACGCAGGCCGCGCGGGAGAAGTTGCCACGGGTCGGCGACGGCCAGGGGACCCAGGGCGCCAAAGGCCTCGCCGAGCTCGGCGCCGATCAGGGTGCCGAAGTGCCGCGCCCGCCCCTCGACCGCCAGGCGGAACTCTCGCGAGGCGACCTTGGTCGGCGGACCCGAGCGGTCGGCCGGCGCGCCCGCCCCTTTGTGGATCTGCGACTCGTAGGCGTCGAGCGCGGCCATCTTGACCGGCCAGGCCGCGGTGACGTCGACCACGAAGGCGGGGGCGAACAGATCGTGCTGCATGTAGGTAAAGAGCGCCGCCGGCCGGTGCGGCGCGCCCGCGCCCCGGCGGGCGAGGCCGGCATAGAAGCAGCTGTCGACGGTCAGCCGGTGGGCGCGGCCATGGTCGGGGTGGCGGTCGGCCGGTGTCGGCGCGAAGACCAGCTCGGGGCGCAGCCGACGCAGCTCGGCGATCAGCGCCTCCTCCTCGGCCGGCCCGGTGCGCATCGCGCCGTCGCCGCAGTCGAGGAAGGCGACCTCGACGACGCCCAGGATCTCGCCGGCGCGCGCGGCCTCCCGGCGCCGCGCCTCGGGCGTGCCCCTCGTCCCCGCTTCACCGTGCGTCAGGTGGAGGATCGCCACCCGTCGCCCGGCGCGCGCGAGCTGGGCGAGCGCCCCGCCACAGCCGAGCTCGACGTCGTCCGGGTGGGCGCCGATGGCGAGGACGTCGACGGCGCTCATCGCGACCACTCTACCGCGCCCCCCCGCCGCCGGTGGAGGGGCTCAGGGCTCGACTCTGGCCCGCTTGGCGTCGAGGTAGACCGCGAGCGCGAGGCCGAGGAAGAGCGCGAAGCCGAGCCAGTTGGACCATTCGCCGAGCCAGGCGCCGGCGCCGCCCCAGCTGGTCATGTCGGGGATCAGCGTCCTGCCGCTCGAGTCCTCGAAGAAGCGCAGCAGCGCGGTCAAGACGCCGACCAGGGCGCCGCCGGCGATGAAGCCCGAGGCGACCAGCGTGCCGCGTTCGTGGCGGGCGCCGGCGAGGGCCTCGTCCGGCGTCGAGCGCTTGACCAGCCAGGCGACCGCGGCGCCGACCACCAGCGGGGAGTTCAGATCCATCGGCAGGTACATGCCGAGCGCGAAGGCGAGCCCCGAGACGCCGGTGAGCTCGGCGGCCACCGCGAACACCGCGCCGATGGCGTAGAGGAACCAGGGTGTCCCCGCGTCCCCCATGACACCTTGCAGCACGGCGGCCATCGCGTTCGGCTGCGGCGCCGGCAGCGGGTTGGGGTGGAGCGCCGACGGCGAGAACCCGTAGACTTTCGCCATCAACAGGATCACCGCCGTCGTCGCCGCCGAAGCGACCACCGCGCCCAGCAGATTCGCGATCTCGATCTTGCGCGGCGTCGCGCCGAGCCAGTAGCCGATCTTGTACTGGGTGACCAGCGAGCCGGCCATCGACAGCGCGGTGCAGACGACGCCGCCGATCAAGAGCGTCTGGAGCATGCCGTCGGGGCCCGAGAGACCGAGGCCGGCGAGCACGATCGCGGTCACGATCAGGGTGGTGAGCGTCATGCCCGAAATCGGCGTGATCGAGATCATCGCGATCGCCCAGGCCGAAACCGCCGCGAACAGGAAGGCGATCAGCAGCGTCATGCCGACCGAGATCAGCGCCACGCCGGTGGCGCCCGAAAGGCCCGCCAGCACCGAGAAGCGGAAGTAGAGGAAGATCGCGAAGCCGGTCGCGACGATGCCGAGCAGCACGGTCGACATCGGCAGCGAATCGTCGGTCCGCTCGACCGCCGGGCCGCCCCCTTTGCCGCGCACCAGACGGACCACTTCGCCCACCGCCTGGCGGCTCGCCTGCGCGATCACCGGCGACATCTTGAGGATCGAGATCACGCCGGCGGCGAAGATGCCGCCGATGCCGATCGGCCGCACGTAGTCGAAGAAGATGTCCTCGGCGGCCATCTCGGCGAGCGGCAGCGCGCCGCCCAGGATCGGCGCGGGGATGTACTGGCCGAGCCAGCCGAACAGCGGCACCAGGACCAGGAACGAGACGAACGAGCCGGCCAGGATGATCGCCGCGTAATCGACCCCCATGATGTAGCCGAGGCCGAAGACCGCGGCCGAGGTGTTCATCGTGAAGATCGCTTTGTGGCGCTCGGCGAGCGGCGCGAGCCAACGGATCGAGCCGGTCGAGAAGACCTCCGCCCAGCCCTTCATCGCCGGTCCGATGAAGTCGAAGGCCGCCGCGACCAGCGCCGAGACCGACAGAATCGCGGCGCTCTGGCCGCCGCGCTTGCCGGCGACCAGGATCTCGGTGGTCGCCCGCGCTTCCGGATAGGGCAGCTTGCCGTGCAGGTCGCGCACGAAGTAGCGCCGGAAGGGGGCGAGCAGGAAGACGCCCAGCACCGCGCCCAACAGCGGCACCAGGAAGATCTGCCAGTACGACGAGCGCTCCTCGAGGCCGAGGATGTAGATCGCCGGCATGGTGAAGACCGAGCCGCCGGCGACGATGCCGGAGGTAGCTCCGATCGCCAGCACGTGGACGTTCTCGAGCAGCGTCGACGCTCGCGACTTGAGGAAGCGGACCGCCAGGACCGAGAAGCCGATGGCGAGGATCGAGATCGGAATCGCCGACTCGATCCCCTGCCCGAGCTTGAGCGCGATGTAGGTCGCCGCGGCCGAGAAGACCACCGACCAGAAGAGCCCCTGCGCGATCGCGCGCAGCGTCACCTCGGCCACCGTGGCCGTGGCCGGCACCACCGGCTGGTAGCGCTCGCCGGGCGGCAGCTCGCGGAACGCCGACTCCGGGAGCCGGACGTCTTCGGACGGGTTCGGGTCGACGGCTGGCTGCGGCGCGCGCGGGGCGGACATGGGGGCGATTCTAGGCGCGGCCGGGCGCCGCCGCGCCCGGCTCAGCGGGTGGGATCGACGACGTTGAGCCGCCGGGCGTCGAGGCCCAGCTGGTCGGCGAGCGCGGCGCCGAAGCCCTCGCCGTAGCGGCCCGGGAAGTAGGCGGCCGAGAGCGTCCGCTCCTGGAAGGCGCCGCCGGGCAGCAGGGTCTCGAGCAGGTGGTCGAGCCGCTGGGCGGCGAGCTCGTCGCGTCGCGCCGCCGCCGAGGCGACCTTGGCGGCGAACGCCTCGAGCGCCCGGTCGAGCGACTCGCGCGTCTTCTCGAACGGTTTGCCGAGCGTCGGGTCGAGCGCCAGCGCCGGCGCGCGCAGCTCGTCGGCGAGCGCGGCGATGCGCGCGCGCACCGGCTCGACGAAGCCGCCGCCGGCCCGCTCGCCCAAGCGCCGGCGCGCCGCCGCCGCATCGCCGAGCAGGTCGGCCAGGCCGAGCCCCAGCTGGTCCAGGTGCTCGCGCTGCCGGCCGTCGAGCACCACCGCCTGCGGCCGCAACGCCAGCGTCGGCGCCGCGATGCCGAGCAGCGCGTAGGCGGGCGCCGCCTGCGGCAGGTAGGCGGTCTCGCCGGGCCCGAGGACGAGGACCGACGTGCCGAGCACGGCGTCCTGGATCGCGGGCCGCGCCAGCACGCCCGGCGAGACCACCGCCGGATTGTCGGCGATCGTCTCGAGCAGCGCCGAGACCGGCTCGACCCCATCGGCGCCGCGCAGCGCGAAGCCGGCCTCGGCGCGCCACTCGATGCGCCGGCGCTCGCCCCGGCGCAGGAGGAACAGCGGCGAGACCCCCGGCTGCGGCGCCACCTGGAGGGTGTGGCCGCGCGCCACGACTTCGGCCTCGCGCGCCGCGATCGCCCGGTCGAGCTCGGCGCGCCCCTCGACCAGCCGGGCGAGATACGGCCGCTCGGCGGCCTTCAACTCCGGCAGGAGGGCGTCCAGGACGAGCGGCGAGCGGCCGCCGAGTGTCGCCACCAGCTGGCGCCCGAAGGCCTCGCCGAAGCGGGCGTCGGGGCGCCACCAGGCGGCCAGCCGGTCGAGCCAAGCGGCGAACCAGGGCGAGGGGAAAGCGTCGCGCAGCTCGGCGAGGAGCGGCGCGACAGCGGGGCCGACGGCGCGCGTGCCGACCGGCGCGAGCGGCGCCGGGTCGTCGCCGAGGGTGAAGGTGCGCGGGCCGCCCGGGGTGAGGAAGCTCGTGCGGGCGACCTCGGCCCAGTCGTGATCCTCGGTCGCCATCCAGAAGACGGCGACCGCCGGCTGCCCCGCGGCCTCCAGCGCCTCGGCCCAGCGCACCGCCGCCGCGGCCTTGACCAGCGACAGCAACGGTCCGCCCAGCAGCCCCGTCTGCTGGCCGGTCGTCACCACGCGCGTCGCCGGGTCGGCGAGCTTGCCAGCGAGCTCGGCGGCGCGCGGGTGGCCGTAGGCCGCGTTGGCGGCCGCGAGCCCGCGCGCCAGCTCGGCGCGGTCGACCCGGGGCGGTGGCAAGGCTGGCGGCGCGAAGTCGCCGAGAAAGCCGAGCGGCGCGAGCAGATCGCGGTCCCGCCCGTCGAGGAGCGCCGCGGCGAGGCCGCCCAACCGCCTCGCCGCGACGAGATCGACCCGCTCGCCGGCCTCGCTTGCTGTCGTCACCTGGATCCCTCCGCCGCGCGCGGGCGGAAAGCGCCCGCGGCCCGGGTGAGGATACGAGGTTTTCCGCTCGCGGTTCGCGCCGCCCTGCCGCGGCGCGCCGGGACGTGTAGGCTCGCGCCATGCCCGCCGCGCGCTCGCTCTCGCGTCCGGTCCGCCGGGCCGCCCTCGCCGCCCTCGCGCTCCACACCCTGGCGGTGCTCTGGATCTGGCGCGGCCACTCTCCCGGCGCGCGGGCGCTGATCCTCTTCTGGGCCGACTTCCCGGTCTCGCTCGCCTACGCCGGCGTCCAGGGCCGCGGCTTCCTCGCCGCCAGCCTGCTCGCGGGCGGCGCCCTCTGGAGCACAGTCGCCGCGCTGCTCGCCCACCTGCTCGGCCGCCTCGCCCGCCGCGCCTAGCCCCGAGAGCTCAGCAGCCGCGCAGGGCGAGCGCCAGGGCGGCGAGCGCTGCGGCCGCGAGGCCGAGCGCGCCCCAGCGCCAGGAGGCGGGCAGCTCGCGCCAGAGGCCGCGCGCGAAACGGGCGGCGAACGCGGTGGTCGAGGGCGGGGCGGCGCTCGGGAGCTCCGGCGCGCCGGGAACCAGTGCGGCCGGGGCACGCGCCGCGAGCTCGCGCTCGAGCCCTTCGAGCCCCTGGCGCACGAGCGCGCGAGCGGAGCTCTCGACCAGCCGCTGGCCGACCGAAGCGAGCTTGCCGCCGACCTGGGCGTCGAGCGCGTAGGCGAGCATCGTCCCGGCGCCCGCCTCGGCGAGGCGGAGCGAGCCGGCGCCGCGCACGAAGCCCGCCGGGCCGCTGCCGTCGAGCTTCAGGTGGTAGCTCTCCGGGGGGACGAGGTCCGACAGCTCGAGCGCCCCCTGGAAGCGTCCCTGGACCGGGCCGACCTGGAACGTCATCGCGGCGCGCCAGGAGCTCTCGCCGGTCGGTTCCAGGCTCTCGATGCCCGGCAGCACGCGGGCGAGCAGGCTCGGGTCGACGAGCGCCGCCCAGAGCCGCTCGCGCGCGACCGCGAAGCGGTGCTCGCCCGCGAGCTTCACGTCGCCCCCGCGTCGGCGCGGAGGAGCTCCCAGAGTCGCGACGGCGAGAGCGGGATGTCGCGGATCTCGAGGCCCGGCCGCGCCAGCGCGTTCTCGAGCGCCTGCGCGAAGAGCGCGCCGACCGGGATCGCTCCGGCCTCCCCCGCCCCCTTGGTGCCCAGCGGGTTGAGCGGCGACGGCGTCTCGCGGTGGTCGACCTCCATTCTCGGCACGTCGAGCGCGGTCGGCAGCAGGAAATCCATGAACGAGCCGTTGAGCAACTGCCCGGCGTCGTCGAAGACCAGCTGCTCGTAGAAAGCGTTGCCGATCCCCTGCGCGACACCGCCGTGGATCTGCCCTTCGACCAGGGTCGGGTTGATGACGCGGCCGCAGTCGTGGACGACCACCAGCCGCTCGATCGTGACCGCGCAGCTCTCCAGATCGACGTCGAGGATCAGCGCGTGGACGCCGGCGGCGGTGGCGCCGCGCTCGGGGCCGAAGTAGCGGGTCGCCTCGAGCCCGGGCTCGGTGCCCGGCACGACCGCGCCGCGCAGCGGATTCGCCCGCCGCGCCAGCTCGCCCAGGGCGATCGCCCGCGCCGGCTCGGCGCGCACCCGCGCCGTCCCCGCCGCGAGCTCGACCTCCGCCGCCGCCACGCCGAGCGCCGACGCCGCCAGCGCGAGCGCCTTCTCGGCGACCGCGCAGGCCGCCGCGTGGACGGCGTTGCCGGCGACCACCGCGCCCCGGCTGGCGAAGGTGCCGCTGCCCCAGTGGAACTGGTCGGTGTCGCCGGTGACGACGTCGACGTCGCGCGGCGAGACGCCGAGCGCCGACGCCGCCACCTGCGCGAAGGCGGTGAAGTGCCCCTGCCCCTGGGTGCCGACGCCGGTCGCGACGGTCACCTTGCCGCTGGTCTGCACCTGGACCCGCGCCCCTTCGAAAGGGCCGATGCCGGTCCCCTCGACGTAGGTGACCAGACCGATGCCGCTCGCGCGGCCGGCGGCGCGCCGGCGCGGCTGCTCCTCGGCGAGGAAGCGCTGGTAGCCGATCAGCTCGCACGCCCGCTCGACCAGCGGCGCGTAGTCGCCGCTGTCGTAGGTGAGCTCCGTGAAGTCCTGGTAGACGATCCCCTGACGCACCGGGAAATCCTCCGGGGCGAGGAGATTGCGGCGCCGGATCTCGACCGGGTCGAGCCCCAGCTCGCGCGCCGCCAGGTCGAGCAGCCGCTCGATGACGAAGGTGCCGTGCTGGCGCCCGGCGCCGCGGTACGGGGTGACGATCGGCTTGTTGGTGAACACCGCGCGGAACTCGCTGCGGTAGGCCGGCACACGGTAGAGCCCGAGGGCGTTGGCCTGGCTGTTGAGCGGGATGGTCAACCCGTAGGGGTCGTAGGCGCCGGTGTCGTGGAGGAAGCGGTCGGCTAGCCCGAGGATCCGCCCCTCGCGGTCGACCGCCAGCTCGGCGTCGTGGATCTGCCCGCGCTCCTGGGTGGTCGAGACGAAGTCCTCGGCCCGGTCGCTCGTCCACTTGACCGGCCGGCCGAGCGCGCGCGCGGCCCAGGGGATCAGGACCTCCTCGGGATAGAACATCATGATCTTGGGGCCGAAGCCGCCGCCGATGAAGGGCGCCGCGACCCGCACCTGGTGCTCGGAGAGGCCGAGCATCGCCGCCAGGCCGTTGCGGATCGGGATCGGCGCCTGGGTGGTGTCCCACACCGTCAACCGGCCGGCGCGGGCGTCCCACTCGGCCGCCACGCCGCGGTTCTCGAGCGCCGCGGCGGTGCCGCGGTCGTAGTGGAGTCGGCGCGCGATCACCCGGTGGGCCGCGGCGCGCGCCACCGCCCAATCCCCCCGCGCCTGGACGACGTGCGCGGCCAGGTTGGAGTCGAGATCGTCGTGGACGAGCGGCGCGCCGGCGGCGAGCGCGCCCTCGAGGTCGACGGCGGCGTCGAGCACCTCGAACTCGACCTCGATCTCGGCCAGCGCGTCCTCGGCGAGGTAGCGGCTCGACGCCACGACGAGGGCGATCGGCTCGCCGACGTGACGGACCTTCCCCTTGGCCAACGGCACCTGGGTCCGCTCGTGGAAGAGCGCGCCCGCGACCGGCGGCGGCGGCACCAGGAGCGGCCCCGGCCGCCAGTAGGCGCCGAGATCCTCCGCCGTCACGACCGCCACGACGCCCGCCAGCGCGCGGGCGCGCGAAGCGTCGACCGACCGGATCCTGGCGTGCGCGTGCGGGCTGCGCAGCAACGCCGCGTGGAGCATCCCGGGCAGCGCCAGGTCGTCGAGAAAGAGCGCCTGCCCGGTGAGCAGCCGCGCGTCCTCGTTGCGCGGATAACGCGCGCCGAGGCCGCCCGCGCCCGCCGCCCCGGCGCCGTCCGCCGTCACTCAGCGCTCCTCGACGAAAGCGACGAAGCGGCTGAAGGCGGCCTCGCCGCCTTTGAAGCGGAAGGGGAAGCAGCCGACCCAGACGCGCTGATTCAGGATCTCGTCGATCCGGCCGCCGACGTTCTCGGCGTGGAAGACGCCGTGCGGGAAGAGCTTGACGTGCATCACCTGGTAGTCCGCGGGCCAGGGCATGAGATCGGCGAGCGAGCCGCCGATCGCCGCCTCGACCTCGGGAATCAGGTCGGGGCGCGCCTTCCTCACGTTGGTGTTGAACGGATGGTCGGCGGCGATGCAGTCGTAGGCGAGCCAGCGGATGCCGCGGTCGAGCACCCACTCGGCGAAGCGCCCCTGCGGCCCGGGGTGGCGCAGGAAGGCGCGCGGCAGGTCGGGCTCGTGCGGGGCGTCGAGACCGCGGAACGGCACGCCGGCGACCGGGCAGGGGACCCCCTTGTGCCAATCCTCGTTGTAGAAGCGGTGGTAGCCGGTGTGGACGATCAGGATGTCGCCGCGCTCGATCGCGATGCCGTGCCGCTTCTCCCAGGCCTCGAAGTGCTCGGGGCCGTAAATCTGGTAGTCGCCGATCCCGAACTGGCACAGGTCGACCACGCACGCCGGCCCGACCAGCGTCTCGATCGGAATGCCGGCGATGTCGGGCCCCGGGTCGTAGAAGTGGATCGGCGAGTCGAGGTGGGTGGCGATGTGGTTGGTGGTGCCGATGTACTGCGCGTTGACCCCCTCGAAGGCCAGCCGCTTCTGCCACTTCACCGTCGGTCCCTCGTAGAAGGCGAACGACGGCGAGTCCATCGAGAAGTTCTGCGACAGATCGAGGATGCGGACCTTCGAGAGATCGTAGGGGACGTGCACGGCGTCTCCTTTCCTCTAGCCGCCGACGGCGGCCAGCGCCTCCCGGAACGGCGCCAGCGGCGGCCGCACCAGGCCGAAGCCGATCTGGCCGATGCCGGGCTCGCGGTGGGCGATGCCGGTGTTGACGTGGGGCGGCAGCTCGAGCTCGACCACCTTGCGGGCGTCGATACCGGTCGGCGTGCCGCGGAAGCCGAGGCCGGGAATCGTGAAGTCGGGGTGCTCGGCGACGGTGATGCGGTACATGTCGAGGGTCGCCTGGACGGCGCTCTCCGGCGTGCCGCCGACCAGGCGCGCGATCGCCGGCGCGGCGGCCATGGCGAAGGCGCCGATGCCGGCGCACTCGGTGATCACCGAGTCGCCGATGTCGGGGTTGGCGTCGGCCTGGCCGTAGCCCGGGTAGAAGACGCCGGCCGGCACCTGCGCCGGGCCGGTGAACCAGCCGTCCCCGGCGCCCGAAACGCGGATGCCGAATTCGGTGCCGTTGCGCGCCAGCCGGGTGACGACGGTCGAGCCGTCCACGCCGTGGCCGGCGTCGCAGATCGCCTTGCACGCCGCCATGACCGGGTTGAGGATCGCGAGCCAGTTGCCACCGAGCAGCTCGAGCGCGCGGCCGCGGGTCGCCGCCGGCGCGGCCGAGCGCGCGATCGCCGGCGCCAGGTGGCGCAGCAGCAGCAGCGATCCCGCCAGACTGCTGCAGTGCCCCTCGTCGCCGCGGTGGAGCATCTCGGCGAGCGCGGCATGGAGATCGAAACCGCCGGTCGACGCGAGCGCCGCGCCGGCCTCCGGCGCCAGCGTCTCGTTGAGCCAGCGCAGGCGGTCGAGCACCTCGGGCGCATGGGCGCCGAAGCGGAGCACTCTGCCCGAGCCCTCGTTGAGGGTCGAGAAGAAGCGCCCGCCGAAAGTCCGCTCCTCGACCACCCAGACCGCGAACGAGGGGGCGACGACCCCCGCCATCGGCCCGGCGGCGCCGTGATGGTGGCAGGCGTCGAAACGGACGCCGCCCCCCGCCAGCAGCTCGCCGGCGCTCTCGGCGTCCGCCGCCCAGCCCTCGTAGAGCACGGCGCCGACCAGCGCGCCGCGCAGGGGCCCCGACATCCGCGCCCATTCGAGCGGCGGCCCGGCGTGGAGCAGCATCCGTCCGCCGAAGTCGGGCAGGACCTCCTCGGCGCGGGCGACGCCGACCAGCTGCGGCCGCGCCGCGAGCATCCGCTCGACCGCCTCGCGATTGGCAGCGTCGATGTCCATCAGGACCCCTCTTCCCGGTCGAGCCCGCCGAGCGCCGCTTCGATCGCCGGCGCCCAGGCGAGCAGCTCCTCGTCGGCGCCGAAGCGGGCGACGACCTGCAGTCCCATCGGCAGCCCCTCCCGGCTCCGCCCGGCGGGCAGCACGAGCGCCGGCAGCCCGGCGTGCGTCCAGGGCAGGTTCATCACCGGATCGCCGGTGGAGTCGAGCCCGAGCGGCGCCGGCCCGAGCGCCGGCGGCGAGATCCAGAGGTCGATGCCGTGGCGGCCCATCGCGGCCTCGAGCGTGTCACGCAGCTCGAGCCCGCCGGCGCGCGCCCGCTCGAGCTCGGTCGCCGAGACCGTCCGGCCGCGTTCGATCAGCTCCGCCGTCTTCGGGTGATAGCGCTCGCGGTAGCGGGCGTACCAGTCGGCGTGCACCGCCGCCGCCTCCGCCGCCACCAACTGGCGGTGGCGAGCGTCGATCGCGGCGAAGTCGTCCATCGCGGGCACCTCGACGACCTCGAAGCCGCAGGTCGTCAGGCGACGGCGCGCGCGTTCGAAATGCTCCCTGCCCTCCCTGGCGGCTCTTTCGAGGTAGGGACCGACCGGGACACCCAGCCGCGCGGTCCGCGCAGCGCTCGCCCGCGGGCGCCAGTTTTCGATCACGACCGAGACCGCGAGGCCGATCGTCGCGACGTCGCGCGCGAAGCAGCCGACGTGATCGGCCGAGGGCGCGAGCGGGACGACGCCCGTGCGCGCGATCCGGTCGTAGCTCGGCTTGAAGCCGGCGATGCCGCAGTAGGCCGCGGGGCGGCCGATCGAGCCGATGGTCTGCGTGCCGAGCGCGAGATCGGCGAGGCCGGCCGCGACCGCCGCCGCCGAGCCGCTCGACGAGCCGCCGGGTGTGCGGTCGAGCGCCGCCGGGTTGCGCGTCGGGCCGGGGGCGAAATAGGCAAACTCGGTGGTGACGGTCTTACCCGCGACCAGCGCCCCGGCGGCGCGCAGCGCGGTGACGCAGGGGCCTTGGGCGCCGCCGAGCTCGGCGAGCGGCAGCGAGCTGCCGGCGCGCGTCGGCAGGCCGTCGACGTGGAAGATGTCCTTGACGCCCAAGAGGAGTCCGCCGAGCGCCGCCGAGCGGCCGCGCGCTTCGAGCGCCGCGGCCTCGCGCCGCAGCCGCGCGACGCGCCCGGGCTCGGTGACGAAGGCGCGGACGGTCGGCTCGCGCTCGGCGAAGCGCTCCTCCCACGCCGCCAGCCGCGGCCCGAGGGCGAGCGCGGTCGAGGCGTCAGCGCTCACGGCGGCTCCGCGCGGCCGCGAGCACCGCGTCGACGATGTTCTGGTAGCCGGTGCAGCGGCAGAGGTTGCCCGCGAGCGCCAGGCGAACCTCCGCCTCGGTCGGCGCGGAATGCTCGGCGAGGAACGCCACCATCGTCATCAGGATCCCGGGCGTGCAGAAGCCGCACTGCAGCGCATGATGGGCACGGAAGGCCTCCTGGAGCGGATGCAGCTCCGCACTGCCGGGCGCGAGGCTCTCGACCGTCTCGATCGCGAGCCCGTCGGCCTGCACCGCGAGCAGCAGGCAGGAGCGGACCGCCTCGCCGTCGACGAGCACCGTGCAGGCGCCGCAGACCCCGTGCTCGCAGCCGACGTGGGTGCCGGTCAGACCGAGGTCGTGGCGCAGGAAGTCCGACAACAGCAGCCGCGGCTCGACCGCGCGCTCGACCGCGGCGCCGTTGACCGTGCAACGGAGCGGCTGGCTCCCGGCGGCGGCGCGCGGGTCGAACGGCGCCGCTGCGCTCACGCGGCCGCCCTCGCGCTCGCTTCCGTGAGCGCCCGGCGGGCGAGCACCGCCGCCAGGTGGCGCTTGAACTCGGCGCTGGCGTGGATGTCGCCCAAGGGGTCGATCTCGGTGGCCGCGGCTTGGCGCGCGACGGCTTCGAGGAGCGTCCCCTCGGGGCGCTCGCCGACGAGCGCGGCGGCCGAGCGCGCGGCGTCGATCGGCCCCTCGCCGACGGCGAGGAAGACCAGGCGCGCAGCGCGGCAGCGGCCGTCTTCGCCCAGCGTCACGCTCGCCGCGACACCCGCCTGCGCGTAGTCGCCGTGGCGGCGCGCCGCTTCGAGGAAGGCCGTGCCGGTGCGCGCCGGCGCGGGGGGAAAGTGGACCTCGACCAGCATCTCGTCGGGCGCGAGCGCGGTGGCGAACAGGCCGGTGAAGAAGCGCGCCGCCTCCAGCCAGCGCTCGCCGCCGCGGCGCCGGAGGCGCAGCCGCGCGCCGAGCGCCAGCGCGACCGCGGGCAGCTCGGCCGCCGGGTCGGCGTGGGCGAGGCTGCCGCAGAGCGTCCCGCGGGCGCGGATCTGCGGGTGGGCGACGTGCCGGATCGCTTCGGCCAGCAGCGGCGCGCGGCGCGCCACTTCGGGATCGCGCTCGAGCCGCCGCTGGCGCACCAGCGCGCCCACCGCCAGGCCGCCGTCCGCGGTCGCGGCGAGGGTGTCGAGCCCCGCCACCCGGTTGACGTCGACCAGCAGCGCCGGTTGCGCGAGGCGGAAATTCAAGACCGGCAGCAGGCTCTGCCCGCCGGCCAGGATCTTGCCCTCGCCTCCCCGCTCGGCGAGCAGATCGAGCGTCTCGTCGAGCGAGCGCGGAGCGGCGTAGTCGAACGGCGCCGGTTTCACGACTTTCGCGCGATCCTACTCGATGGTCCCGGCGAGGCGGTGCTTCTCGACCTTGCCGAGCGCGTTTCGCGGCAGCGCGGCAACCTGGACGAAGCGGCGCGGCAGCTTGAACGGCGCCAGCTGCGCGCGGCAGTGGGCGTCGAGCTGGGCGATGGAGAGCCCCGGCGCGGCGACCAGGTAGGCGACCGGCGACTCGCCGAACTCCGGGTGCGGCTCGGCGACCACGGCGGCCTCGCGCACCCCGGGCAGCGCCAGCAGCACCTCCTCGATCTCGCGCGGATAGACGTTGAATCCGCCCGAAAGGATGAGCTCGCTCGCGCGCGCGAGCAGGCGCAGGTGGCCGCTCGCGGGATCGACGGCGCCGAGGTCGCCGGTGCGGAACCAGCGCCCGCCCGCGGCGTCGGCGCGAAAACTCGCCGCGCTCTTCTCCGGCGCCCGGAAGTAGCCGCCGAAGACTCCCGGGCCGCGCACCTCGACCTCGCCCGGCTCACCGGGCGGGACCGCGGCGCCGTGCGCGTCGACTAGGCGGGCCTCGACGCCGGGCAGCGGCACCCCGACCGTCCCCGCCAGGCGCGGTCCGCCGAGCGGGTTGCCGAACAGCATGCCGGTCTCGGTCATGCCGTAGCGCTCCAGGATGGCGTGGCCGGTCGCCGCGCGGAAGGCCTCGAAGGTCTCGACCGCGAGCGGCGCCGAACCCGACACGAAGAGCCGCACCGCCGGGAAGTCGACCCGCCCACCGCGGCGCTCGAGCTCCTCGACCAGCCGGACGTAGTGGGTGGGGACGCCGAAGTAGAGGGTCGTCTCGCCGGCGGCCAACTGGTCGACGACGCGCGCCGCGTCGAAGCGGGGCAGCAGCCGTACCGCGGCACCGGCGGTGAGCGCGGTGAGCAGCCCCACCAGCAACCCGTGGAGATGGAAGAGCGGCAGCGCGACTAGCAGCCGGTCAGCCGGCGACCAGGCCCACGCCTCGTGCAGCGAGCGGACCATCGCCAGGGCGTTGCCGTGCGAGAGCATCGCTCCCTTGCTCTTGCCGGTCGTCCCCGAGGTGTAGAGCAGGAGCGCCAGATCGTCGGCAGTCAGCGGCTGGAGCGGGGGGAGCGCCGCGAGCGGCGCCATCGCGGCGAGAGCCTCCGACCCGGCCGGACCTCCTTCCGCCGCACTCGGACTCCGCGCGCCGACTCCGGAACGCTCGTCCGTCCACAGCGCCGCGAGCTCCTCCAGCACCAGGACCGCCTCGACTCCCGGCCGCTCTTCGGGCGAGAGCTCGGTGATCCGTTCCGCGAAGCCCCGCTCGGTCACCACGAATCGCGGCTCGGCGTCGACCAGCAGATGCGCGATCTCGCGCCGCCGATAGCCGGTGTGAACGGGCAGGAAGGCCGCGCCCGCAAACGCCACCGCCAACAGCACCACCGCCACCTCCGGCCGCGACTCGAGCAGCACCGCGACCCGGTCCCCGCGCCGCAAACCGCGCCGCGCGAGCTCGGCCGAGAACCTCACCGCCCCCGCGACCAGCCGGCCGTAGGACCACGAGCCGCCGCCCGCGCCGCCGCCGTCGACCTCGATCGCCACCGCCCCCGGCCGCGCCGCCGCCACCCGCGCGACGCGGGAAAACAGATCCGCTGCCGGCATGGGCGGGATCGTAGCAAGCGGTAAGAGGAGGAGCCGACCGCCCACGGTCCGGCCGATTACGCATTCTGGCTCGGCGGCGCGATCGTCGCGGTGGTCGAGGCGAAGGAGATTGGTTGGTTCGAAGGACAATAGTGGCAGTACAACTTGTATATCTGCTGCGCAGCTGCGCCGTCACTCTCCATGTCGCACTAGCCTTCCGGCCTGTGGTGCACGAACGGAGATCCGAAAGTCCGATCGCGGGAGATGGGGGCGCGGGCGGGACGCACCGCCGGGGCTTTGGAGACCCGAGTGCCTCTGGGTAGGAATCCCAGGACGAAGTCACTCGAGCGAGTGGGCCCAGGCACCGTTCACACTTGCGCTTTGTTCGTGTAGAATGGACACGCTTATTGAATGAACAAATAGCGCCGGTGCGCGCTTGTTCAGAAAACGTGAACGTTCATGGATAACGAACAACCGGAAACCTTGAACAACGTGAGCCCAGTCCACGATCTGCGGCAAGAGCAGCGTCTGCTCGCAGGCGCCGCGGACGTCCTCCTGGATTACGGCCTCACTCTAAAGCTGCTCGAGGTGCCGCCCGGTGACCGGGACCCACACCCGGATGCTCTCGTCGAGATCGCGGATGGCATCCGGCAGGTGACCTTCGTCGTCGCGGTCAAGCCGCGCCCGCGGACCGCGCAGGCCGGGGCGCTCGTCGCGCTGCTCCGGAGGTTCCAGGAACCCGCGCTCCTCCTGGCCGAGTACGTCAATCCCGAGCTCGCGGAGAACCTGCGATGCAACGACATCTGCTTCTTGGACCTCGAGGGCAACGCCTACCTGCGCGGCGACGGACTGATGATCTGGGTCACCGGGCGAAAAGACACCCAGAGGATCCGGACCGAACGGGAGACCCGTCGCGCATTCCAGCCGACCGGGCTTCGAGTGATCTTCGCGCTCCTCTGCCATCCCGAGCTCGTCGAGGACGACTACCGGACCCTGGCAGAAGTCACCGGCGTGGCCCTCGGGACCGTGCAGTGGGTTATGAGAGACCTGATCCAGGAAGGCTACGTTCTCCGAACGGGCCACACGACGCGACGCCTGATTCAACTCGATCGGCTCCTCGACGAGTGGGCCCTCGGCTATGCACGAAATCTCCATGCCAAGCTGAAGCTCGGCCACTTCGAGACCCGGAACCTCGACGCGTGGCGCGAGGCCGATATCGCCGCCCATGACGCCGTCTGGGGTGGCGAGGCGGCCGCAGCCCTGATGACCGGCTACCTGAAGCCGGAGACGCTGACCCTCTGGGTCGAGCAACCAGCGCCCCGGCTCCTCGCCGCGCTCGGCTTGCGACAGGACGACGGTGGCCGATTCCAACTTCGCAAGGCCTTCTGGACTCGTAAGTTGACCCACCGGATCGCGAAGGCCCCAGGAATCGCAGAGCGAACGGTGGACCTAAAGCTCACGGCGCAGCCCGTGCTCGTCTACGCGGAGCTGCTCGCGATCGGCGACGCACGGACCCTCGAAACCGCTGCGAGAATTCGTGATGAGTGGATCGATCGACCTTTCCAACGTTACCGCGCTCGCGCCGATCGCTGAGGTTGTCCGCGATGTCGTGGGGGCTGCCGCCCACGTCGAGGCCGAGATCTTCGTCGCCGGGGCCTTCGCTCGCGATCTCTGGATGCAGTTCGCCAGTGGGATCGACACCGGCCGTGCGACTCGCGACCTCGATTTCGCGGTGCAGTGCGAGGACTGGGAGACCTTCCAAGAGTTCTCCGCGGCGCTGCTCGGCTCGGGATTCCGGCGCCCGCCGATCAGCGGGCTTCACCGCTTCGAGCACGCGAACGGTACGCCGATCGACCTGATTCCTTTCGGGGGCCTGGAGCGTCCCGACCGGACGATCGCCTGGCCCCCGGACGGCAGTCACCAGATGAGCCTCCTCGGATTCGGTGAGGTCAGGAGCGCTGCGGTTCCGTTCCTCCTGCCCGGCGGCGTCTCGGTTCCCGTGGCGTCGGTCCCTTCACTCGCCGTGCTGAAGCTCGTTGCCTGGCAGGAACGTCGTCTGCTCGCACCCGGCAAAGACGCTCACGATCTCCGCGTCATCCTCGAGAACTACGCGGACGTTGGCAACCAAGACCGGATGTTCGAGGAGATCCCGGAGCTCGCGGATCGCCAGCCCTTCGACCTGGAGCTCGCGGGCGCCGAGCTCCTCGGGTGTCATGTCGCGCAGGAGGTGCCGGCACCGCTTCGCGCGGAGTTGCTTCGCATCCTGGATCAGGAGTCGGACCCCGCGGGAGACCTTCGACTGGCGGGCGACATGGCCCGCGCCCACGCGGAGCGCGCGCGGCGGCTGCTCGAGGCTTGGCTCGCGGGCTTGCGTGCGACCCCGAGCTCGTCGAGTCCCGCCTGATCGTCGGCCCGGGCTAGCGACACGGCCGCGGCGACGGAGGCGGGTAGAATCGGTGGTTCATGCTGCGCCTGGGATCCCTCTGCGTGCCGACGCCGTTCGTCCTCGCTCCGATGGCGGGGGTGACGGATCGTGACTTCCGGCTGATCGTGCGGCGGATCGGCGGGGTGGGCCTGGTGACGATGGAGTTCATCGCCTCGAAGGCGCTGGTGCGTGGCATCCGGCGGACGCTCGAGCTGATGGCGTTCGAGGAGGAGGAGCGGCCGATCTCGATCCAGATCTACGGCTCCGAGCCCGCGACCATGGCCGAGGCGGCGCGGCAGGTCGAGGCGATGGGGGCCGACGTCTGCGACATCAACATGGGCTGCCCGGCCAACAAGGTCTTGAAGGGGTGCGCCGGCTGCGCGCTGATGGGTGACCTGGAGCTCGCGCGCGCGATCGTCGCCACCGTGCGGCGGGCGATCTCGATCCCGCTGACGGTCAAGTTCCGGCTCGGGCTCGACCAGGAGCGGAAGAACTTCCTGGAGCTCGGCCGCATCTGCGCGGGCGAGGGCGCCGACGGCGTCGCGCTCCACGCGCGCACGGCGCGGCAGATGTTCTCCGGCGAGGCGCGCGCGCAGTGGGGGGAGATCGCGCGTCTCAAAGAGGCGCTCGCGATCCCGGTGCTCGGCAACGGCGACGTCAAGGAGGCGGCCGACGCGCTGGCGATGATGGCCGCGACCGGCTGCGACGGCGTGCTGATCGGCCGCGCCGCGACCAAGAACCCCTGGATCTTCCGCCAGGCGGTCGACCTCGCCGCCGGGCGCGCGCCGGAGACCGCGTCGCTCGTCGCCCGCCGCGACCTGATCGTCGGCCACTTCCGGCGCGTCGCCGCGCGCGAGGAGTCGAAGTACGCCCTCCACAAGCTGCGCAAGTTCTGCGGCTGGTACACCCACGGCATCCCGCACGGCCGCGAGCTGCGCCAGCGGATCCAGTCGCTGCCCGACGTCCCCTCCTTCCTCGCCGCGGTCGAGGAGTTCTTCGACCAGCTCGCGGTGGCGGCCTAGCGGCGCGTGGAGCGGCACTCGATCGAGCTCGCGCTGCCGGAGGCCGACGCCGTCGCGGCGCTCGCCGCCGCGGCCGAGGAGTGGGGCGCCGAATGGACGCCGGACCGCGGCGGCGGCCGGCTGGCGATGCCGGTGGTCTTCGGCCTGCGGCGCGGCGTCCTGGTCGGCCGCATCGAGGTCCTCCGCAGCGGGGCCGGCGTCCGGCTCGACTGGCGGCTCGAGGAGAGCCACCTCGAGCTGCACCGCGCCTCGGTGGCGGTGCTCACGCTCGCCGCCGTCGCGCTGGTCGGCACGACCGCCTGGCCGTTCCACCCGCCGCTGCTGGCCTTCGTGCCGTTCGCGGCGGTCCTCGGCCTGCTCACCTGGTGGCTGGTGGTGTCGCGGCTGCGCAACAGCGGCCCCGAGGACTTCCTCGCCACCGTGGCCGCCGCCGGCGCAGCGCCGGATTGACGGCGCGCTGGGCCCCCGGGCGGGGGGCTGCGAGCGGGCGCCGCGGCGAACCCGGCGCCCGCTCGCCGCGCATCAGAAACGCAACCGCAAGCCGATCTGGCCCAGCCGCTGCTCGCCCTGCAGCGGGTCGCCGGCGAAGACCGTCGGCTGGCCGAAGTTGTTGGCCGACCGGTTGCCGATGAAGCGCGCCGGGTTCTCCTCGTTGAGCAGGTTGAAGACCTCGAAGATCACCTCGAGCTCGGGGCCGGCACCGAACTGGAAGGCGCGGGAGAGCCGGAGGTCGAGCTGCGAGAAGGAGTCTCCGCGCCGGTTGTTGACGTTCGACACGCCGGCCGGCAGCTCGAAAGCGTAGCTGTCGCGGTTGGCGTCGACTCCCGTCCACTCGGTATAGGGGAAGCCCGAGCGGTAGCGGAAGATGCCGGCCATCACCAGGTCCCACGGGCCGCGGTAGACGGCGCTCACGGTGAAGCGGTTCTTGGCGTCGGTGTTGAGCGGCCCGAAGCAGGCGCCGCAGTTGGGGTCGAGCGGGTTGACCGACTGGTCGCCGACGGCGCCAAGGTCGGGCTGGTGGCCGGCGGCGGTGATGCGAAACTCGTCGGTGCCGGCGAGGATGTTGCCGGTCGCCTCCGAGTAGGTGTAGAAGCCCTGGACCTCGAGCCGGTCGGCGCGGATCCGGAAGCCGATGTTCGCCCCTTCGTAGTCGGCCTCGCCGTCGCCCGACCAGATGCGGAAGCTGCCGAACTGCGGGAAGCGCCGGGCGCCGGTCGCGGGATCGATGGGATTGGCGCGGAAGCGGAACGGGATGTCCCGGTACTCGATCTTGACCAGCTCGAAGTTCAAGCCGAGCCAGTCGGTCGGCTGCATCGAGTAGCCGAGCGAGAGCTGCTCCGAGCGCGGCGCGGCGAGGGTCGGCGAGGCGACCTCGTTGGGCGGGTTGCGGGTCGCCGCCGGCAGCTGGTTGGGCGGCAGCGGCTGGCCGAAGCGGTAGAGGCTGCCGTCGGCGTTGCGGATGCCGGTGGGATTGACGTGCAGGTAGGCGACGCCGTAGTCGGACTGCACGGCGGCCGACGGGAACAGGATGGTCGCGTTGGTGTAGGGGAAGTCGTAGTAGATCCCCCAGCCGCCGCGGACGATCCGGCGGCCGTCACCCCGCAGGTCCCAGGTGAAGCCGACCCGCGGCCCCCAGTTGTCGTCGTCGTTCGAGAGCACGCCCCCCTTGCCGCCCTGGAAGTCGCGCAGGTACTTCTCGTTGTAGGTCGTCTGCGTCGAGAGACGCTGCCAGATCGGGTTCGAGCGCTGGTCGAGGTCGAAGCCGTCCCAGTAGTCGTAGCGCAGGCCGACGTTGAGCGTGAAGTTCGGGCTCAGCCGCCAGTCGTCCTGGAAGTAGATGGAGTACTGGTCGACCGGGGTCGAGAACTGGAAATCGCCGGCGGTGAAGGAGATCTGCCGGATCGGCCCGTTCGGGTCGTTGTTGAGATAGAAGAACTGCCCGGTGGTCCCGGCCGAGAAGCCGCCGCCGAGCTCCGGCTCGTGAATGTAGTTGAAGCCGGTCTTGAAATCGTGACGGCTGCCGGCGATCTCGCGGGTGAAGCTGAAGTCGTCCTTGAGCTGCCACTTCTCCTGGAAGGTGGTCTGTGGCGTGTTGCCGTTCTGGCCGTCGGAGACGCCGTTGGCCCACACCCGCAGCGGGGCGGTCGAGTCCGCGGCGATCTCGTTGAAGAAGTCGCTGTACTGCAGCACCAGCTCGTTGAAGCTCGAGCCGCCGACCTGCGCGGAGTGGCCGAACAGGATCGACTTGTAGTCGCTGTTGATGGTGCCGAGGTTCGAGGGGGTCGACAGCGGGCTCGCCGAGTATTTCTCGCCGCGCGTCTCCTGGAAACCGATGCGCGCCTGGAAGAGTTGGCTGTTGCCCGGATCCCAGGTCGCCTTGGCGGTCACCAGGGTGTCCTCGAAGGGGAGGCCGAAGGCCCGGCCGTCGAGCTCCGGGAAGATGCCGCGCGAGTTGACGACGAACGAAGTGTCACGGTCGGTCCGCTCGACGGTGGCGAAGTAGTGCGCGCGATCGCGGACGAAGGGGCCGCCAATCGCCACGCCGTACTGCTGGCGCTCGTAGTCGCCCTTGTCGCGGCCCGCCCGCTTCTCGGTTTCGGTCTTCGAGTTCAGGCTCTTGTCGCGGAAGTAGCCGTAGACCGAGCCGGCGAGCTCGTTGGTGCCGGTCTTGGTCACCACCGACAGCACGCCGCCGGTCGAGCGGCCGAACTCCGCCTTGTACTGCTGGGTCTGGATCGTGAACTCCTGGACCGCCTCGAGGTTGAAGTTCTGGAGCGCGCCGCCGATGGTGTCGTCCATGTTGTCGCCGCCGTCGGTGACGTAGTTGACGTTGCGGCCGATGCCGCCGTTCAGCGCGATCACCAGCTGGTTCGGCTTGGTCGGGTCGGGGTTGACGCCCAGCGTCGTGCCGGGGGCGAGCGTGCCGAGGTTGGCGAACTGGCGCCCGTTGAGCGGCAGGTTCTCGAGCTCGCTCCGCGAGACCACGGTGCCGATCGACGGCGAGGTGGCGACCAGCGGCGCGTCGCCGGTCACCGTGATCGTCTCCTCGACCTCGGCCGGCTTGAGCACCAGGTCCTGCGTGCGGGTGGTCGCGACGTGAACCACCACGCCCTCGGCGTTGACCACCGAGAAGGCCTCGAGCTCGGCGCGCAGCGTGTAGGTGCCCGCCGGCAGCGAGGCGAACAGGTAGCCGCCGTCGGCGCCGGTGGTGACCGCGCGGCTCAGGCCGGTGGTCGGATTCGAGACGGTGACCCGCACGCCCGCGAGCCCTCCCCCTTCCTCGTTGAGCACGCGCCCTTGGAGCGCGCCCGCCGCCGCCTGGGCGAACGCCGCCCCGGCCGACAGCGCGGCGAGCGCGGCCGCGACCATCACCAGCCGCCAGCGACCACCGAAGCCTCGAGCTCTCTGCTTTGTCTCGTTCATCGACTTGCCTCCACGGATGGCCGTGGCCACCCTCGGGTAAAGGCCCCCCGTTGGTCCCGCGGATGGCCGTCGACGGAGACGGCAGCCGCCTGGGCGCGGGGCCGGAAGTCCTGCGAGCCCGACTCGGCTCAAGAAGGTTGTCGAAACTTGGCGCGGATTGTAGCCGGAGTCGGCCGCCGTCGCGAGGGGGTTCGACCGCGCGGCGAGCGGCCGGCGTGCTACTGTCGCTGCCCCCGGGAATCTCCGGCCCGCTCCGGCGGTTCTCGGGTACGGTGGGTTCTTTGACTGGGGGCGTCCCGGGTTCGACGGGGAACAGTGCGGTTCGGTGGTTGCGCGCCGGGTTCACCACCCGCAAACTGGCTGATACAACTGCCAACGACAACTTCGCTCTCGCGGCTTAATTGACCGCGACGTCTCAGGCCACGGCCCGGTCCACGGCAGGGTCTGGGGCGACGCCAAAGTGGACCGAACGGAGAGGTTGGTCCCGTACCTCTCCCGGATCGTCGAAACGGGACTGGCGCTTGCGTAGGGGGCCTTCTCCATTGCGCAAGGGCGATGACTCGAAACGAAGGCTACGCGCGTAGAGACTGTCGGGACGCGTTTTCCGGACGTGGGTTCGATTCCCACCGCCTCCACCATGCTTCGCTCCGCATCCCCACCGCCTCCACCATGCTTCGCTCCGCATCGCCTGCCGCGGTGCTCTCTAGGACTGGCCGCTCCGCGGCCAGTGGCGATTCCCACCGCCTCCACCATCTCTCCTTTCAGTCGAGCGCCTGCGGGAGAATCTCTGGACTCGCTGTGCGAGTGGCGATTCCCACCGCCTCTTCCAGGCTGCGCTGGGCCAGCGGCGCGGCGCTCGAGATCCGGTACACTCGACCTCGGCCGGGACACGGCGGCGGGCTGTCGGTCGCGCTCGGGCCGCCACGCCGAATTCTCCCCGTCCGCTCGAGGAGCCGAACCATGCAGATCAACGATCTTCTCTCCCAGATGGGCGGCCTGCAGTCGATGGCGCGTGAGCTCGGCGTCAGCGAAAGCCAGGTCGCGAGCGGCGCCTCGGCGCTGCTGCCGGCGCTGCTCGGCGGCTTCAAGAAGCAGACGCAGGCGCAACCGTCGGGCCTCGCCGGCCTGGGCGGTCTGCTCGGTCAGCTCGGCGGCGGCAGCCTGCTCGACGACGTGCTCTCGCCGCGGCCGACGCCGGTCGACCGGGGCAACAACGTCCTCGGCCAAATCTTCGGCTCGAAGGATGTCAGCCGCACCGTGGCGCAGAACGCGGCGAACCAGACCGGGCTCGATCCGGCCCTGCTCAAGAAGATGCTGCCGATGCTGGCCATGTTGGTCGCCGGTTTCCTGGCCAAGCAGCAGGGCGCCGGTGCGGCGCCGCAGCCGGCTCCCGCGGGTGGCGGGTTGGGGGGGCTGCTCGGCGGCCTGCTCGGCGGCCAGGGGGGCGGCAGCTCGCCGGGGCTCGGCTCGCTGCTCGATCTCGACGGCAACGGCAACCCGCTCGACGACATCCTGGGGATGGCCGGCAAGCTGATGAAGTAGCCGTCGGCGCCGTCGCGCTTCCGCGCTACAGTTGCCGCATGCCTCCCGCCGAGGCGGGCGAAATCACCCGCCTGCTCGAGTCCCATCGCGCCGGCGACGGCGCGGCCTTCGACCGGCTGGTCGAGCTCGCCTATGGCGAGTTGCGTCGGCTGGCGCGCCAGCAGCTGCGCCGGGCGAGGCCCAACCAGACGCTCGAGACTGGCGCGCTGATCCACGAGGCCTATCTCCGCCTGGCCGACGAGAGCGCGCTCGACCTCCGGGACCGCGGCCACTTCTTCGCGGTCATGGCCCGCGCGATGCGTTTCGTGGTGGTCGACCACGCCCGCCGGCGCGGCGCCGCCAAGCGCGGCGGCGGAGTCGACGTCGCCACCTTCGAGGAGGACGCGGTGGGCGCCGAGCAGCCGGCCGAGCTCGTGCTCGCGGTCCACGACGCGATCGAGACGCTCGAGAGCTTCAACGCCCGCCTCGCCCGCATCGTCGAGTGCCGCTTCTTCGCCGGCTTGACCGACGAGGAGATCGCCGGCGCGCTCGGGCTGTCGACGCGCACGGTGCAGCGCGACTGGCTGCGCGCGCGCGCCTGGCTGCAGAAGGCACTGGCGGTGGCCTAGGGCGCCACCGCCGCTTCGGGCTCCGGCCGACCTGCGGCCACCAGCTCCGCGCGGAACTCCCCGAGCAGCTTGTCGTCGATCCCGGGGCGCATCTTGGCGTGGCCGGCGCGCCACGCCTCGGTCGCCTCCGCGAACCGCCCCTGGCCGGCCAGCGCGCGGCCCAACCAGAGCAGGCCGGAGCCGAGCCGGTAGTGGTCCGGGCCGTAGCGCTCGGCCAGAGCGGCGACGGCCTCGCGCAACAGCCGCTCGCCTTGGACGAAGCTCCCCTGACGCACTCGCAGCTGGCCGAAGCCGACGCCGACGTCGGCGGTGCGCGCGTCGTCGTTGCCGAGCCTCTCGACCAATAGCGGATAGACCCCGGCCAGCTCGGCCTCCGCCCGGTCGAGATCGCCGGCCTGCTGGTGCGCCATCCCCAGCTCGACCCGCGCCCACGAGGTGGTGAGGTGGTCGGGTCCGAACACCGCGCGGTGGAGCTCGAGCGCCTCCTCGAGCGCTGCGCGCGCGGGCTCGATCCGGTCCTGGCGCCGCAGCGCCATGCCGAGGTTGAGCAGGTGCGTCGCGACCCCGGCGCCCCGCGGGTCACCCGCTGAGCGCTCGAGCTCGAGACCGCGCCGGAAGAAGCTCTCCGCGCCGGCGTAGTCGCGGTGCGAGTAGCGCAGCGAGCCCAGGCTGCTGAGCGCGGCCGACACCCCGGCCGGGTCGTCCCGGCGCTGCTCGAGCTCGAGCGCCTCGCGGTAGCTCGCCTCGGCACCCTCGAGGTCGCCCGCCCGGCGTTGCGCCTCGCCCAGCCGGGCGAGCGTGCGGGCCAGCTCCGGCGCGTCCGGCGGCAGCAGCTGGCGCCGGAGCTCGAGTGCCCGCGCGAGCGCCGCGACGGCCTCCGGGATGTCGTCGGCGAGCCGGTGCAGGACGCCGAGCCGGTGGTAGCTCGCCGCCACCTCGAGGTCGTGCTCCCCGGTGAGCCGCAACTGCTGCTCGAGCGCCCGCTCGACCAGCGCCCGGCCCGCCTCGACCAGATCGAGCGCGCCGTGGATCTCGCCGAGCGCGCTCGCGAGCCGCGCCTGGACCTCGGGTTGTCCAGCGAGATCGCGCTCGAGCCGCTCGGCGCCGCGCTCCAAGAGCTCGCGCGCCGAAATCTCCCGCCCGAGCCCCATCCAGGGATCCGAGGACTCGAACAGCGAGAGCAGGAAACCCTCGACCTCGCGCGCCTTCGCGGTCTCGACCTCGGCGCGCTGGCGCTGGCGCTCGATCGCCCGCGCCTGAAAGGTGACCGCGACCGCGTAGGCCAGCGTGAGGACGACCGCCAGCGCCGCCGCGAGCGTAGCGGCGACGTGCCGGCGCAGGAACTTGCCGGCCCGGTAGAGCGTCGTCGGGCGCCGGGCGCGCAGCGGCCGACCATCGAGCAGCCGCTCGAGGTCGGCCGCGAGCGCCGCCGCGGAGCCGTAGCGCCGCTCCGGGTCCTTCTCGAGCGCGCGCCCGACCAGGGCGTCGACGTCGCCGCGATAGCGCTTCGCCAAGCGCGCCGATGTCGAGCGGCGCAGCTCGGCGAGCTGCTCCGGCGTCCGCTCCGGCCCGGCCAGCAGCACCGCTCGGCTGGGCGGCGGCGGCTCGCGCTCGCAGACCAGCCGCACCAGCTCGGCGAGCGAGCCCGAAGTCGCCGCCTGCGGCCGGCGGCCGGTCAGCAGCTCGTAGAGCAGGAGGCCGAGCTGGTAGACGTCGGCGGCGGTGGCGATCGGCTCGCCGCGGACCTGCTCGGGGCTGGCGTAGGTGGGGGTCATCGGCCGCCCCTCGGTCGCGGTCAAACCCGCCTCTCCCGGCTCGGGCGCGAGCAACTTGGCGATGCCGAAATCGAGCAGCTTCACCACCCCGTCGGGAGTGATCAGGATGTTCGAGGGCTTGAGGTCGCGATGAACGACCAGGTTGCGGTGCGCGGCGTCGACCGCTTGCGCGATCGTGATCATCAGCCGGAGCCGCGCCTCGACCGGCAGGCGCTCCTCGTCGCAATGCTCGTCGAGGGGGCGCCCGGCGACGTGCTCCATGACCAGGAAGGGGAGGCCGCGGGCGTCGATGCCGCCGTCGATCAGGTGCGCGATGTGCGGGTGGGCGAGGCGGGCGAGGATCCGCCGCTCGAGCTCGAAGCGGCGCACCGCCGCCTCGCTGCTGGTCGCCGCCGGCAGGATCTTGATCGCGCCCCGCTGCACGAAGTCGGCGCCGCGGCGTTCACCGAGGTAGACCACCCCCATGCCGCCGCGGCCGAGGCGCCGCACGATCCGCCAATCGCCCACCGCGGCGCCCGGCGCGAGCTCGCCGGGCGTGCCGGCGGCGAGCCGCACGACGGCGGCGCGCAGCGGCGCGGCGAGCGCCTCGGCCCACTCGCCCGACTGCTCGAGCAGCTCTTCGACCTCGCTTCGGAGCGCGGCGTCGCCGGCGCAGCGCTCGGCGAGGAACGCGGGGCGCTCCGCCGGGCGCAGCTCGAGCGCGGCGGCGAAGACGGCGTCGATCTCGGCCAGGCGCTCCGGGTCCATCGCGGCGCTCCTCGCGGGCGCGGCGCCGAGCGCCCGGCGCGCTGCCGCCGGGCGTCGTCGTCGGAATCCGGGCATCCTACCGCCCCCGACGGAGGGGGGCGGGCGCGCGCTTCCGGCTCAGTCGCCGACCGCGGCCGACCAGACCGCGGTGTTGCCGCTCTCGAAGCCGTCGCGGAACAGACCGGTGCTCCAGAAGACGTTGACCGCGCCGGCGTTGCCGATCGCTCCGGAGTTCTCGAACGGGACGCCGACGGCGAGGTCGGCAAAGCGGCTGCCGTCGAAGTCCCCCACCGCCAGGCTCGAGCCGAAGCCGTCCCAGTTGTTGGGCGCGCCGGGGGCCGCGCCGGCCTGGCTCAGCTCGAGCGTGGCCGCGAGCGTCGACAGGTCGGGCCGCGACAGGAGGTAGACGGCGCCCGCGCCAGCGGCCGCCCCGACCGCCGCGCCGGGCGCGCCCACCGCCAGCTCGTCGATCCCGTCGGAGTCGAAGTCGCCGGCCGCGAGCGCGGCGCCGAAGCGGTCGAGACCCGCGACCGTGCCGACATCCGCTCGCAGGATCCGCCGGCCGGCACCGGAGCCGAGCAGCCCGCCGCCGGCGCTGCCGCGCAGAACGAACACCGCGCCCACGTCGACGTGCTCGACACCGCCGCCGTCGACCCAGCGCTCGCCGGGCGCGCCCATCGCCAGGTCGTCCAGCCCGTCGCCGTCGTAGTCGCCGGCCGCCAGCGCGGCACCGAAGCGCTCGCCGAGGGCGGGCAGACCGGGGAGGAAGAGGTAGCTCTGGGTCAGGGCCTGAGCCCCCGTCGCGGTCAGGCCGGAGCCCGGCAGGCCCCGGACCAGGAAGATCGAGCCCCCGTCGACGGCGCCGGTCAGGTCCTCGTCGGGCACGCCGATGGCGAGATCGGCGGCGCCGTCGCCGCTGAAGTCGCCGATCGCGAGGGCGGCGCCGAAGTGGTCGCCGGTCTCGTCCTGGAAGCCGAAGGAGCCCTGCGTCCAGACCGGGTTCACCAGCCAACCGGTCGTCAGCCCCCCGAGCGAGCCGTGGAGGACGTTGACCCCGCCGGCGTCGACGGTCGCGCCGACGTCCTCGTAGGGCACGCCGATGGCGAGGTCGTCGAAGCCGTCGCCGTCGAGATCGCCCACCGCCAACGCCTCGCCCAGGCGGTCGCCCGCTTCGGCGACCCCCGCGAGGCCGCCGAAGCCCTGCCGCCAGACCTGCTGACGCGCGGTGGTCAGCCCACCGGCCGAGCCGTAGAGGACGAAGACCATCCCCGCGGCGTCGTGGATCGAGCCATCCGCGCGGGTCACCCGCCGGTGGGGCGCCGAGATCGCGAGGTCGTCGTAGCCGTCATCGTCGAAGTCGCCGACGGCGAGCGCGGTGCCGAAGCGGTCGCCGCTCGCGGCGACCTGGCCGAGCGCCGCGAAGTCATTGGCGCTCCAGGATTCGGCGGCGCTGCCGGCGAGGCCGGTCGCGCTGCCGTAGACGACGATCACCTGGCCGCTGTTGGTGGTCGGCGGGACGTTTTCGTTGGGCACGCCGATGGCGAGGTCGAGGCGCCCGTCGTGATCGAAGTCGCCGGCCGCCAGCGCGCTGCCGAAGCGGTCGTCGACCTGGGGACTGCCGGGGATGGTGCCACTGCCCTGGGCCAGCAGCTGGCCACCGGCGGCGTCGATCTGGGCCGACGCCGCGGTGGCGGCGAGGGCGAGCGCGGTGACGAGGAACAGAACGTTCCGCAAGCGAGGGGCGCTCGTCGGCCGAGCGTCCGGTCGGAGGAAAGCCATGGTCGGTCCTTTCGCGGTGCGTGTCGCGGCGGCGGAATCCGCCGCTCATCCGGGTTCCTCGCAAACCGCGATCGAACTGCGACATGCCCGGCGGGGTGCTAGCTCAGACGAGCTCCCACTTGCGGGCGACCCGGCGGGCGAGCAGGAAGAGCCCCGCCGTCCAGGCGAGCAGCACCCCGATCTCGGGCAGCAGCGCCGCCAGCGGCAGGTCGCGCCAGAAGACGTCGAGGAAGCCCTCGAGCGCCCAGCTGTTGAAGGTCACCAGGCTCACCTGGCGCAGGCTCTCGGGCATCAGGAAGCGGGGGAACATCGAGCCGCCGAGCGCCGAGATCGACAGGATGACCAGGTTCGAGACCGCGACCAGCTGCTTGCGCGTGCGGCTGACCGCGGCGAGCACCAGGCCGAAGGCCGAGCAGGCGAGCGCCGTCGGCAGCGCGATCGCGGCGAAACCGAGCAGGTGCCCGCGCAGCTCGAGGCCGAACACCGCCCAGCCCCAACCGAACATCACCGCCAGCTGGACCAAGCCGAGCGTCGTCAGGTAGCCGAGCTTGCCGGCCAGCAGCTGGGTCATGGTCAGGCGGGTGGCGAGCAATCGGTCCAGGGTGCCGCTCTCGCGCTCCTCGATCAGCGCGCCGCCCGCGCCGGCGGCGCTGAAGAGCAGGAACATCACCCCCAGCCCGGCGGCGTAGAAGGCGACCATCGGGTTGCGCTTCGTCTCGCCCAGGAGATCCCGCACCTCGACCGCGATCGGCATCGCCGCGCCGTCGCCGGCCGGGCTTTCCGCTCCGCCGGCGGCCGCGGCGTCGGGCGCCGCCGCCTCCGCCCGCCGCGCATCATCGACCAGCGTGTCGATCCGCGCGCGCTGCGCGGCGTCGAGGCCGACCCACTCGTCGAGCTGGTCGACCGCGCCGGCCAGGACGAGATCGGAGAGGCCGGTCATCGCCACCTTCTGCAGCAGGCCTTGGAGCAGCTGCGGCGCCACCGGATCCGAGCGGTCGGCGAGCAGCTCGATCCGCGGCCGCGCCGAAGCGCCCGCCGGGCCGAAGGAGATCCGGGCGGCGCCGAATCCGGCCGGCACGACCAGCGCCACCGGCGCCTCGCCGGCGCGGACAGCCGCCTCGGCGCCGGCGCGGTCGTAAGGCGCGGGCTCGCCCCCGCCGGCCGGCGCCCGCGGCGCCCGGCGCAGAACGAGGGCGCTCTCCCGCCCGAGCGCCGTGAGCAGCCGGCGCGAGGCCTCGGTGTCGTCCTCGTCGACCACCAGCACGCGCACCTTCGGCGTCGCCTCGCCACCGCCGCGGCCCGCGAAGATGGCCGCGAAGATCGAGAAGAAGACCACCGGCACGACGAAGGAGAGCGCGAGCGCCGCGCGGTCGCGCGCCAGCATCGCCCAGGAGGCGCGGATCACGCCGAGGATCACTCGCGCAGCTCCCGGCCGGTCAGGTGGAGGAAGACACTCTCGAGCCCGGGGCTCTCGAGCCGCAGGTCGCGCACTTCGAGCCCGGCGGCGGCGAAAGCGGCGAGCAGGCGGGGGATCGCCACCGCCGGCTCCGTGGTCACCAGCCGCGCGCGCGAGGCCTCGACCGTGGCGCCCGCGGCGGCGAGCGCCGCCGCCGCCGCGGGCGGCACCGGCGCGGTCGCGTCGATCACCAGCTCCTGGCCGGCGCCCACGCTCTCGCGGACCAGCTCGTCGCGCGTCCCGACCGCGATCACCCGGCCGCCGTCGATCACCGCGACGCGGTCGCAGAGGCGCTCGGCCTCCTCGAGATAGTGCGTCGTGTAGAGCACCGCGACGCCGGCGGCGGCGAGCTCTTCGACCATGCCGAAGATCCGCTCCCGCGACTGCGGGTCGATCCCCACCGTCGGCTCGTCGAGCAGCAGGACGCGCGGCTCGGCGAGCAGGCCGACCGCCAGGTTGAGGCGGCGCTTCATCCCCCCCGAGAAGGGCTCCACCGCGCTGCCGGCCCGCTCCTTCAAGGCCGCGAAGCCGAGCGCCCGCTCGACCGCCCGGTCGAGCGCCGCGCCGGCCAAGCCCAGGTAGCGGCCGAAGACGCGCAGGTTCTGCTCGGCGGTGAGGATGCCGTAGAGCGCGATCTCCTGCGGCACGTAGCCGAGCGCCGCGCGCGCGCCCGGCTCCGCCGCCGCGCGGCCGAACAGGCGGATCGAGCCGGCGTCGGGGCGGACCCGGCCCACCAGCGCCCGCACCAGCGTCGACTTGCCGGCGCCGTTGGGTCCCAGCAGGCCCACCACTTCGCCGGGGGCGACGTCGAGATCGACGCCGTCGAGCGCCGAAAGGGCGCCGAACCGCTTGACCAGCCCGCGGACTTCGACCGCGCTCACGCGCGCCATCCTACCGGTCGCCGCGCGTTCGACCGTGGCGCCCGGGCGAGCGCGCGCGCGATCGACGCGGCGAAGGGGGGCTCGAGGACGCCCACCTCGGTGACGATGGCGCGGACCAGCTCCGCCGGCGTGACGTCGAAGGCCCAGTTGAACCCGACCGTGCCGGGCGGTGCGAGCCGTCGCCCGCCGAGCTCGGTCACCTCACTGCCGGCGCGCTCCTCGATCGGGATCGCGGCGCCGTCGGGCGTCTCCGGATCGAGCGTCGAGCGGGGCGCGGCGACGTAGAAGGGGACGCCGTGACGGCGCGCGAGCACCGCTACCGTGTAGGTGCCGATCTTGTTGGCGACGTCGCCGTTGGCGGCGATCCGGTCGGCGCCGACGATCACCGCGTCGACTTCGCCGCGCGCCATCAGCGCGCCCGCCATCGAGTCGGTCACCAGGCGGTGCGGCACCCCCGCCCGGCCGAGCTCCCAGGCGGTCAGCCGCGCCCCCTGCAGGAGCGGCCGCGTCTCGTCGACCCAGACCTGGGCGATCCTGCCCTGACGGTGCGCCTCGACGATGACGCCGAGCGCGGTGCCGATCCCCGCGGTGGCGAGCGCGCCGCTGTTGCAGTGGGTCAGGACGCGCGCGCCGGGGCCGAGCAGCGGCGCGCCAACGGCCGCCATCGCCCGGTTGGCCTCGACGTCGTCTTCCTGCAGCCGGCGCGCCAGCGCCAGGAGCGCCGCGGCGAGATCGCCGGCGCTCCGGCGCCGCTCGCTCGCGAAGGCGGCGCGCCCCCGCTCGAGCGCCCAGCGCAAGTTGACCGCCGTCGGCCGGGTGGCGGCCAACCGCGCGTGGGCCGCCGCGAACAGCCGCTCGGGATCGGCGCCGGCGGGCGCGCCGCGCAGCGCCAGCGCCAGGCCGTAGGCGGCGGCGACGCCGATCGCGGGCGCCCCCCGCACGGCCAGGCGGCCGATCGCCGCGGCCACCGCTTCGACGTCGTGGCAGGCGAGCCAGACCTCCTCGTCGGGCAGCCGCGTCTGGTCGAGCAGCGCCAAATGGTCGCCGCGCCACTCGAGGGGTGAGAGCTCGGACGGAGCGGCCATGGGCCGATGCTACTGCGAGCGCGCCTCCCCCGGCCGCGGGTGGCCGGGAGCCGCTCGGGGGCGGGCCGGGGGGCCGGCGCCGCGCTGCTAGACTCGCCGCCTTTCCGGGCGGCCGCCGGCTGGCCGCCCCGACGAACGGAGAGCCGCGGTGAAAGGCGATTGGAAGTCCCGAGGATTCTCGACCCGCGCGATCCACGCCGGACAGGCGCCGGATCCTTCGACCGGGTCGGTGACGGTGCCGATCTACGCCACGTCGACCTACGTCCACGACGAGCTCGGCGTCCACAAGGGCTTCGAGTACGCGCGGGTGCAGAACCCGACCCGTTTCGCGCTCGAGGCGAACCTCGCGGCGCTCGAAGGGGGGGCGACCGGTCACGCCTTCGCCTCCGGCATGTCGGCGATCGCGGCGCTGCTCACCCTGGTCAGGAGCGGCGAGCACGTCGTCTTCTCGCGCAACGTCTACGGCGGCACCTACCGCTTCCTGACCCAGGTGCTCGACCGCTACGACGTCCGCTCCTCCTGGGTCGACTCGACCGACCTCGGCAACATCCGCGCGGCGCTCCAGCCAGAGACCCGCATGATCTACGTCGAGACGCCGACCAACCCGATGATGGAGGTGACCGACATCGCCGGCGCCGCGGCCCTGGCGCGCGAGCGCGGTCTGCTGCTCGCGGTCGACAACACCTTCATGTCGCCCTACTTCCAGCGCCCGCTCGAGCACGGCGCCGACGTCGTCGTCCACTCGACCACCAAGTTCCTGAACGGCCACTCGGACTCGATCGGCGGCGCGCTGATCGCCAAGTCCGCGGCGCACGGCGAGTGGTTCGATTTCGTCCAGAAGTCGCAGGGGGCGATCCTGTCGCCGTTCGACAGCTTCCTGGTGCTGCGCGGCATCAAGACGCTCGGGGTCCGCATGGAGCGGCACGAAACCAACGGCCGCGCGCTCGCGGCGCATCTCGCGCGCCATCCCAAGGTCCTCCGGGTGCTCTACCCGGGCCTGCCCGAGCACCCGGCGCACGCCCTGCAGCAGCGCCAGGCGGGCGGTTTCGGCGCCCTCATCACCTTTGATCTCGGCAGCTACGAGGCGGCGCGCAGCTTCCTCAACCGCGTCGAGGTGATGTCGCTCGCCGAGAGCCTGGGCGGCGTCGAGACGCTGACCAGCCACCCGGCCTCGATGACCCACGCCTCGGTGCCCCCGGACAAGCGCGCCGAGCTCGGCATCACCGACGGCCTGGTCAGGATCAGCGCCGGCATCGAAGACCTCGCCGACCTCCTCGCCGACGTCGACCAGGCGCTCGACGGAATCTAGTGAGCCTTGCGGGTAGTGGCGGCCCCTGTACCTGAAGCGCCCTCGGAATCCGAATCGCCTCGAGCTTGAACTCGATACAGCTCCCCAAGCGTTTGCCAACCCACGTGAGGGCGCGCACGGCGCGGCCGTCTCGAGGCTTCTCGTGGGCGGCTGAGGAAAGCGGCGCCGGCGGGGAGATTGGCTTTGTTTCGAATCCCTCTTTGCCCACGGAGCGATGGCCTGCGACAGCTCTCGACTTTGCATTCGTTCACTGACAGCTGCTGTCAGTGAAACCAGCCTCTTGCGCCCGAAGGGTCTCGCGTCTACCATGACTCCGGATCCGAATCCGCCTGCGCTTCGGACCCATCCATCGGGGGCCGCAACGGTCGGCACTTCGCCCGCTGCGGGGGTGATGGCTCGGTAGGAGCTCCAGAAGGAGGTCCGAGTGCCCCCCGTCTCCTCGTTTCGCTTCGTCGCCTCGCTGTTCCTTGCTGGCCTCTTCGGCGCCACCGGCGCTCATCCGAGCGACTCGCTCGACTTCTTGCTCGCCGCGCCCGAAGCCGGATCTTGCACCGTCTTCAGCGGGCCCCTGGTCACCGGCGCGAACTTGGGGAATCTCCCGGACTTCGCGGGGTCCCGAGACGACTGCGGGCGTCAACACTGCTTTCCGCCGCAGATCAGCCCGATCGCGGAACCCGCGGATCCGGGCTGCGATCCCTGGGTGAGCAGCTGCGACTTCCACGTCGGCGCCGAGATCGTGGTGCCCGAGAACACCTATCGCGTCTCGACGTTCTCCTCGCAGCGCACGTTCTGGTTCGCCGGCAGCAGCCCTCCCAACTCCTGCCCACCCCCACCGCAGTGCAACCCGGCCGTCCTTTGCGGTGAGTACCAGTTCGGGCAGCCGATCGACAAGGACCAGTTCCGGACCTATCTCACCGTCCCCTTTACCTGCTCCAATCCTGCGGGCACGACGGCAACGACGCGGTCCATCCTCGTCAGCGCTTGCTATCTGCAGGGGTGTCAGCGCTCCGCCACGCAAGTGATTCACGTGGACCCGACGGCCCTGTTTCAGGGCCTTTGCCGCCCGCCGCGCAAGGACGGCTGCCCGGAAGATCAGGATTGCCGCAGTTGCACGGGACCGGGTGGCTCGGTGGGACCCGGAGGCGACGGCCCAGGCTTCGGAGGCCCCGGCACCGGGCCCGGGGCCCGGCTTCGGTACGTCGCGAGGGGCGCGGGCACTCCCTATACGCCCGGAGCGGAGATCTGGCGCTCGGCCCTCGGGCGCAACTGGTCGCACGACTACGCGATGCGGATCTTCCTCGACCCGGCCGGCGCTTCCACCGACCACGTCTGGCTGGTCACCGAAGCGGCGACCTTTAGAGAGTTCTGGAACCCGGGCGGTGACGGGATCTACGCCAGCCGATCGCCGGCGAGCGAATACCGCCAGCTCGAGCTTCTGGGCGTCGGCGGTTGGATCCTCCACGAGCTCGACGGGCGCGAGCACGAATTCGATTCGCAAGGCCGCTGGACCGAAACCCGAGACCGGAGCACGAGCGGGAACGCGAAGTTCGCGACTTACAACCTGATCGGCCAGCTCGAGACCGTCACGATGCCGGATGGGCGGGTCGAGGAGCTCGCCTACCATGCCGACGGCAAGCTCGCCTCGATCACCGAAGTCGGCGTCGGCGGGACCGAGACCCGCCAGTGGCAGTACTCCTGGTCGGGCCACGATTTACGCCTCGTTCGCTGGCCGGACGGAACGTTCCTTCGCTTCGAGTACGGCGATTCGCGCCATCCTGGATACCTCACCCGCGTGGTCCAGGTCGCGATCGACCTCAATCCGGGGGACAACACGCTACCTCCAGAGCGGACCTTGCGGGCCTACGCGTACGACGGTCTCGGCAACGTCGTGCAGGCGTGGACCGGGGCGGCGACTTTCGCGGGCGGCTCCGAGCGCTACCAGCTCTCGTACGATGACCCGGTGCAGCCCGAGACGACGACGGTGACGGTCACGATCGACACTTCCCCAGCGACGACGGAGACGCTCGTCTACTCGCTCGATCGGCCCGCGGGAGAGACCAAGGTCCGGGTCCTACACATCGACGGCACCTGTTCGGGCTGCGGCGACGGCGCCAACACACAGTACCTCTTCGAGGACCCGTCCCACCCCTTTCTGCCGACCCGGAAGGTGGATGGCAACGGCGTCGAGACCGAGCTCGAGTACGAAGAGCACGGCCAGCTCGCCCGGCGCATCGACGCCGCCAACAATCCTGACGCCGACCCCGCGCTCCCGCGCGAGACCCGTTGGGAGTATCACCCCGACTTCCCGAGCTTCGTGGTCGCGGAGATCGGTCCCGCGACTCTCGGCCTGACGCCGACACGCAGAACCGACCTCGCCTACGATGCCGGGACCGGCGATCTGCTCGCCCGATCCCTCTCCGGAATCGAGGCGACCTACGACCTCGACGGATCCTTCACGCCGCTCACGACGGATTACTCGGACTACAACGCGGCGGGGCGAGTCGGCACGATCGATCCACCCGGGCACGGTACTTCCGACCAGACGACACTCACCTACGACCCGGCGCGGGGTGACCTGCTGCCGCTGACGCGAACCGAGCCGCTCCAGGGGACGACCTCCTGGACGTACACGCCCTTCAATCGAGTCGCGTCGATCACGGACGCCAGCGGCGTCGTGACCGAGACCTTCTACGACGCGATGGACCGGCCCACCCAGATCGCGCGGCGCGGGCCGGACGATCTGACCGAGATCGACGATCTCGTCACGGTCCACACCTACAACGTCTTCGGAGACCTTTACTGCGTCAAGCTCCCGGAAGGCAACGGCATCGAGCACCTCTACGACGGCGCTGGACGGCTCGTCCAGATCGTGCGCGGGCGCGCCGTGGCCGAACCGAGCCCGGTGAGTTGCCTCCTGACCAACCAGCTGCGCGAACGCTCGATCTGGACCCTCGACAATTACGGGCATCGCACGAACGAGCGGCTCGAGCGGACGACCACCTCGACCTGGCCGGCCAACCCGGATGCCGAGACGGAGTTCGTCTACTCCTCCCGCTGCCAGCTGTCGGCGGTCATCCAGGCACCGGGAGTGCTCGACGCGACGACCGAGTACGACTACCAGGACTGCGCGGGCAACTTGACGCACGTCTGGGACCCGAAGCACCCCCGGGCCTCGAACCCCGCGACCACGATCTACGAATACGACGCCCTCGACCGCCTCACGGCCGTGCGCCAGCGCTGGGGCGGCGCGGGCCCCGCGAGCGAAGCGATCACCACCTACGGCTACGACGTGCAGGATCATCTCGTCCGAGTGATCGACGCCGAAGGCAACGAGACGGACTACGTCTACTCCGATCGCGACCTCCTGACCTCGCAGACCTCGGTCGCGGCCGGAACGACGACCTATCGATACGACGAGCACGGCGCTCTGGTCGAGCAGGAGGATGGCCGCGGCATCGTGACCGCACGAGCCGTGGACGCCGCGGACCGCGTCACGCTGATCGATCATCCAGGCAGCGCCCAGGACGTCGCTTTCGAGTACGGCGACGCGCCGGATCCGATCGACTTCACGTTCGGGCGCTTGACCGAGATCGTGCGGGATCCGGCTGGAGCGGCGCCCATCACGACCAGCTATCGTTACGATCGATTCGGACGCATGTTGCAGGACGGCGACCTCGTGGTGACTTTCGACAAGAACGGCAACCCGCTGACCACCACGTTGCCCGGCAGCGTCGTCGAGACGCTCGCCTACGACGCGATGGACCGGCCCGTCTCACTCGCCGTCGACCGGGGCGACGGCCCCGTCGCCATCGTTTCGGGCGTGACGTACAAGCCGCAGGGCCCGCTCGCCGGGCTGACTTTCGGCACCAGCCCGGCGCGGGCGGAGACGCGCGGCTACGACCGGCGCTATGCTCCCCAGACGATCACGGTCGCGGGCAGTCTCTTGAGCTGGACGTACACGACGGATCCGGCGGGCAACGTGACGGCGATCCAGCAGACCCAGCCCACCTCGGTCGCGCGGAGCTTCGCCTACCAGGACTTCCAGGACTTCCTCACCTGCGCGGCCGGTCCCTGGGCGCCGGGGAGCGCTTGCGATCCGCCGGCGGGCCAACCGCTCGCCTGGAGCTTGGACAAGATCGGCAATCGCCTGTCCGAAGCGCGCGACGGTGCCACGGACACCTATTCGTACCTGCCGAACGCCGCCTCGGGAAACACTCCGCTGCTCGAC
>JACTMI010000036.1 GCA_014584695.1 Acidobacteriota bacterium | reverse complement strand
CGTCAAAGCCGCCGTCAACGTCGTCTTGCCGTGATCCACGTGACCAATCGTCCCTACGTTCACGTGCGGCTTCGAACGATCGAATTTCTCCTTGGCCATGGCGCTTCGATTGCCTCCTGATGCGTCGTGCCCGGTGGCGGGCAGGTTCGAGAACTAGTCGGCTCCAGCCGCTGATGGAGCCCACGGTCGGCTTTGAACCGACGACCTCTTCCTTACCAAGGAAGTGCTCTACCCCTGAGCTACGTGGGCGACAGACGAGACCGGCCTCCGACCCTCGTCGGGGCCCGATCGACAGCGGAACCTTCTAATCCTATGGGTCTCCCCTCGCCGGTGTAAAGCCCTTCCTGTCCCCAACTTACGCGCTCGTCGCCGCCGTTGCGACGAGGCCTCCGCGGGGGCCGGACCGGCAATTGTGGCACCGTTCGTGAACGTTGTCTACCCCCGATCGCGACCCGCTGGGCGGGCGGTCGGAAGCCGGGGGGATCCGCCTTCAGTTCTCGATGATGGAGCGGGAGACGGGATTCGAACCCGCGACCAACGGCTTGGAAGGCCGTGACTCTACCCCTGAGTTACTCCCGCGCGGGGTCTCGACTACGCCGGGGCAGGATGGTGGAGGCGGGAGGATTCGAACCTCCGTAGGGCGTTGCCCGGCAGATTTACAGTCTGCTGCCATTGACCGCTCGGCCACACCTCCCAGACCCTGTCAACGAACTCGCTGGAGCCGGCACTCGGAATCGAACCGAGGACCTACCGCTTACAAGGCGGTTGCTCTACCCCTGAGCTATGCCGGCAGGGAGAGCCGACCCGATCCCCGGGCGACCGGACTGCTCCGGCTCCTCGGCGCCGTCAGTCTACCCGTCCGATCCGGAATCTGACAAGCCGCGGCGGGCCGGGCGACTCGCACCGCGCGGGCCGCCGGGCCGGGAGCCGGCACCCAATCGCTGCCGCAGCGCCTCGTAGAGGACCGCGGCCGCCGCGGTCGCCAGATTCAGCGACTCGATCCGTCCCCGCATCGGCAGCCCGAGCAACCCGTCGCAGCGCTCGCGGGTCAGCCGGCGTAGCCCCGACTCCTCACCGCCGACGCAGATCGCCAGCTTGCCGGTCAGATCGACCTGCCAGGGCGGCTCGCCCTCCATCGCCAGCCCGTAGACCCAGAAACCCCGCTCCTTGAGCCGCTCGATCTCCTGGGCCGTCGCACCGATCCGCTCGATCGGCAGCCATGCCGCGGCACCGGCGGAGCTCTTCATCGCGCTCTCGGAGAGTGGCGCCGAGCCTCGCTCGCGCAAGAGCATCCGACCGACGCCCGTCGCCTCGCAGACGCGCAGGAGCGCGCCCAGATTCCGTGGATCCTGGATGTCTTCGGCCAGGACCACGAGATCGACGTCCCCGCCCCCCTCACCCGCGGTCGGGGCCGCCCGCAGCTCCAACTCGGCCGCGAAACCATTCGAGATCCCGGCGGCGAACCGGTGCAGAACCACTGCCTCGGCCTCCTCCACCAGCACGCCCCCCTCCCGGCAGAGCGCCTCGATCTCCCGTCGCCGACCGCCTCCCCGCCCGCGCTCGATCAGAACCCTGACCACCTGACCCGGCGCGCGGCGCAGCGCTTCCCGCACCGGGTGAAAGCCGACGACCCGGGTGCCGGTCAAGGGCCGTCGCCTTCGAGCAGCACCACGGCGAGGGCCGCCATCCCCTCGCCGCGCCCCACGGCGCCGAGCCCCTCGTGGGTGGTCGCCTTGAGCCCGACCGCGGCGACGTCGACCGCCAGGACTCGCGCGATCCGAGCGCGGATCGCGTCCCGGTAGGGCGCGAGCCTGGGTGCCTCCGCGAGCAGCGTCAGATCGGCGTTGACCACCCGGAAGCCGGCCGCCCGGACCCGCTGATGAAGAATCTCGAGCAGCTTGACGCTGCTCGCTCCTCGCCAGCGCTCCTCGGAAGGAGGGAAGTGCGCACCCAGGTCACCGAGGCCGGCCGCTCCGAGCAGGGCGTCGCCGAGCGCGTGCAGCAGGACATCGGCGTCGCTGTGCCCCTCGAGGCCCAGCTCGAAAGGTATCGTCTCGCCACCCAGGACCAGCGGCCGGCCGGGCACCAAGCGGTGGACGTCGTAACCTTGCCCGATCCGGTAGCTCACGGCTCCCTCCGGTTCTCCGTCAGCGCGGTCGACAACAGCCACTCGACCAGCGGCAGATCGGCCGGTACGGTGACCTTCGGGTTCGGGTCGGCTGCCGCGACCGCGCGGATCTCGACCTCGCCCAGCCTCTCGACCAGCGAGGATTCGTCGGTGCCGACGAAACGATCGGCGCGCGCCAGCGCCAGCGCGCGCTCGAGGGTCGAACGCCGGAACACCTGTGGCGTCTCGGCGCGAAACAGCCGCCGCCGGTCGACCGTCTCCACCACCCGTAGCTCATCGATTCGCTTGACCGTGTCCGCGATCGCCCGGCCCAGGACCGCACCCCCCGACTGAACGGCCGCTTCGACCACGGCCACCAGGTCCCGCAGCGAGGTGGCCGGCCGCGCGCCGTCGTGCACCGCAACCAGGTCCCCCGGTCCAGCCGGCGAGGCCTGGAGCGCCGCGGCGACCGACGCCTGCCGCGTCGCACCGCCGAGAACGCGCACCACCCGCGGATCTCCCGACGGCTCGCCCACCTCCGGGATCCACTCCCCGGGCAACGCCACCGTCACGCTGGCCAATCCCGCGGCGAGCAGCCGTCCGACCGTCCAATCGAGCAAGGGGCGCCCATGTACGACCAGGAACTGCTTCGGCCGCGCGGCTCCGAACCGCTCGCCCCGACCCGCCGCCGGCACCAAGGCGTGGACGCCGAAGCCGGCCAGGACTGCCTCCGCGCTTCCGCGCCGGCTCTCGCTCATCCGCCCCCCCCAGCGACCCAAGGCTCAGACGGTGAGGATGTCCTTCTCCTTGTGCTCGAGTGTCGTGGCGACCTCGTCGATGAAGCGGTCGTGAAGCTTCTGGACCTCGTCGAGCCCGCGATGCTCGTCGTCGGCGCCGATCTCCCCGTCCTTGCCGAGCTTTTTGAACGCCTCGTTGGCCTCTCGGCGGGCCAGGCGGATCGCGGTCCGCGCCTGCTCCGCGAGGTCGTGGGCCTTGCGCACGAGCTCCTTGCGCCGCTCCTCGGTCAGCTGGGGTACCGGCAGTCGGATCACCTTGCCGTCGCTCTGCGGGTTGATCCCCAGGTCCGACTTCATGATCGCCCGCTCGATGGCCGCTAGCTGCCCGGCGTCCCATGGCTGCGCCATCAGCATGGACGCATCGACCACGGTCACCGTGGCGACGTTCTTGAGCGGCGTCGGGTTGCCGTAGTAGTCCACCAGGACGTGGTCCAGCATCGTCGTCGAAGCGCGGCCCGTTCGCAGCCGCTTGAGCTCGCCGTGGAAGTGCTCCACGGCCTGCTGCATCTTGCTTTCGGCATCGGCGAAGACTCGCTTCATCTCCCCCTCCCTCGCGGCGATCTTGGGCGCCAGGCCCGCCGCTGTCAAGGCGCGGCCGTGGAGCTCACGACGGAGCCGACCCGCTCGCCGCACACCACGCGGCGAATGTTGCCGGCGACGCCGAGATTGAAGATCGCGATCGGCAGAGCGTTGTCGCGGCAGAGGCTGATCGCCGCGGCGTCCATGATCCGCAGGTCGCGCTCCAGGACCTGTTGGTACGAGACGTCTGCGAGCAGCACCGCTCGCGGGTCCCGGCGCGGATCGGCGGTGTAGACGCCGTCCACCCGCGTCGCCTTGAGCAGCAGCTCGGCGTTGATCTCCGCGGCGCGCAGCGCCGCGGCCGAATCGGTGGTGAAGTACGGATTGCCGGTGCCGGCCGCGAAGATGACGATCCGGCCCTTGTCCAGGTGACGCAGCGCGCGGCGACGAATCAGCGGCTCGGCGACCGCCCGGATCTCGATCGCGGTCTGAACCCGCGTCGGCGCGCCCTTCTTCTCGAGCGCGTCCTGCAGCGCCAGCGCGTTGATCACCGTCGCCAGCATGCCCATGTGGTCGCCGGTGACCCGGTCGATGCCGCGGTGGCTGGCAGCCAGGCCACGGATGATGTTGCCGCCGCCGATGACGATCGCCGTCTGGACGCCCATTCGATGGACCTCCACGATCTCCGAGGCGATCTGCGCCACCACCCGTTCGTCGATGCCGAAGCTCTGCTCTCCCATCAGGGCCTCGCCCGACAGCTTGAGCAGGATGCGGCGGTAGGCCGGGTGGGCTTCCATCGGGGCCGGCCTCAGCCCTTGACCACCGCTGCCACCTCGGCGGCGAAATCGGCCTCCTTCTTGTCGATCCCCTCGCCCAGCTTGAAGCGCGCGAACCTCCGCACCTGAATGTTCTCGCCGATCTTCGCCACCGCGTCGGTCACCATCTGGCCCACCGTCTGGTCCGGATTCTTGACGAATGGCTGCTCCAGCAGGCAGGCCTCACCGAAGAACTTGTCGATCTTGCCTTCGACGATCTTCGCCACCACGTTCGCCGGCTTGCCCGAGGCCGCCGCCTGCTCGCTGTAGATCGCGCGCTCCCGCTCCAGCACGTCGGCGGTCACCTCTTCGCGCCGGACGAAGCGCGGATCGGCGGCCGCGATGTGCATCGCGATGTCCTTGACGAGGTCCTGGAAGGCCTCCGTGCGCGCCACGAAATCGGTCTCGCAGTTGACTTCCACCAGGACGCCGATCTTGCCGCCGGCGTGGATGTAGGAGGAGACGACGCCGTCGGCGGCCACGCGACCCGCGCGCTTGGCGGCGGCGGCCAAGCCCTTCTTGCGCAAGGTGTCGACCGCGGCCTCCATGTCTCCGTTGGTTTCGGTCAGAGCGGCCTTGCAGTCCATCATCCCGGCCCCGGTACGCTCCCGAAGCTCCTTGACCATCTGTGCGGTGATCTGCATGTTCGATTCCTATCTCGTTCGTTCCGCCCGGCACACGAAAGGGTCAGCGACCCGGAAACTCGATCGGCTGACCCTTGCTCGGACGCTGAACCCCGGCGTCCCTGCCACGGCGGCGGCGTTTCGGGTTCAGGCGGAGGGCGGCGCGGCCTCCGAGCCGCTCGGCTCCGCGACGCTCTGGGCCACCGGCGCCGCGTCCTTCGATTCCACCATCAGCTCCTGGTGCAACTGCTGCGTGCCCGCCAAGTACGCGTCCGCGATCTTCGACGTGAAGAGCCTGATGGCGCGGATGGCGTCGTCGTTGCCGGGAATCACGTAGTCGATCAGCTCCGGATCGCAGTTGGTATCGACGATCGCGATCACCGGAATGCCGAGCTTGTTGGCCTCCGCGACCGCGATCGACTCCTTCTTGGGATCGACCACGAAGATCGCGTCGGGCAGCGCCTCGAGGTCTCGCACGCCGCCGAGGTTGCGGCTCATACGCTCGCGCTCGCGATCGAGGCGCAGGCGCTCCTTCTTGGTGTGGACGCTGTTCTCCTCGGCCAGCCGCGCTTCGATGTCCAGCCAGCGCTCGACCGACTGCCGGATGGTCACGAAGTTGGTCAGCGAGCCGCCCAGCCAGCGGTGGGAGACCCAGTACTGGCCGCAGCGGCGAGCCTCCTCGGCCACCGCTTCCTGCGCCTGGCGCTTGGTGCCGACGAACATCAGGCGCCGGCCCTCGCGCGCGAGCTGCTCGACGAACTCGGCGGCCTCGCGGAACATCTTGAGCGTCTTGGAGAGGTCGACGATGTAGATTCCGTTGCGCTTGCCGAAGATGTAAGGCTTCATCTTCGGATTCCAGCGCCGCGTCTGATGCCCGAAGTGGACTCCCGCTTCGAGCAGCTCCTGCATGGTGATATCGACCACGAAACCTCTCCTTAGCGCTTGCTGAACTGGAACCGCTTGCGGGCGCCCGCGCGGCCGTACTTCTTGCGTTCCTTCTTGCGCGGGTCCCGGGTCAGGAACCCGGCGGCCTTGAGGCGGTCGCGCAAGGCACCGTCGAACTCGAGCAGGGCGCGGCTGATGCCGTGGCGGATCGCACCCGCCTGCCCGGCGTGGCCACCACCCTCGACGCTCGCCGAAATGTCGAAGCGCTCACCGGTCTCGGTGAGCACCAGCGGCTGCCGCACGACCATGCGCAGCACGTCGTTGGGAAAGAAGTTCTCGAACTCGCGGCCGTTGATGACCATCGCGCCGCTGCCCGGACGGAGGAAGACTCGCGCGGTCGCGGTCTTGCGTCGACCGGTGCCGTAGTAGTGGGTAACGTCGCTCAACTCGGGTCTCCTCTGCAGCGTCACTTCTGAACCGTGGCGAGATCGAGCACGGTCGGCTTCTGGGCTTGATGGGGGTGTGCGGCACCGACGTAGACCTTGAGCTTCTTGCGCAGCTTGCGGCCGAGCTTGGTCTTCGGCAGCATGCCGTAGACCGCGCTCTCGACCAGCCTCGTCGGGTGCTTTTCGCGGACCTCGAACGCCGCCGGCGACTTGAGCGAGCCCGGCTTCTGGGTGGTGTGCCGGTAGTAGATCTTGCCGCGCTCCTTGCCGCCGGTCAGCACGGCCTGCTCGGCGTTGACGACGATCACGAAGTCCCCGCAATCGACGTGGGGCGCCCAGATCGGCTTACCCTTGCCGAGGATCAACTTCGCCACCGTCGTGGACAACCGGCCCACCGGCACGCCGGCCGCGTCCACTACGTACCAGTGGCGGTCGATCTCCGCCGGATTGGGGCTCACGGTGCTCTTCATTCTCGACTCCGGACGTTTGGTACAGCTGGGCTGGGCGAAGGAGGACCCCGCACTGCAGCGCAGAGAGCCTTGAATCTTAGGCGGCGGATACCCGGGTGTCAACCCCCCGAAGTGACAGCGCCACCGCCGGATAGCCCCACGATACACTGCCCGCGCCATGGCGACGCCGGCGCTGCCGCTCGACCGGGAGGGCGCGAGGATTCGGGCGATGTTTGCCCGGGTCGCGCCCCGGTACGATCTGCTGAATCACCTGCTCTCGGGCTCCCTCGACCGCGCTTGGCGACGCCGGCTGGCGCGCTCCCTGGCCACCCAGCTCCCTGGCGGCGCGCGCGTCCTGGACCTCTGCTGCGGCACCGGGGACCAGGCGGAATCGCTGCGAGCGCGGGGCCTGCGCGTGGTGGCCGCGGATTTCTGCCTGCCCATGGTCGGCCTCGCCCGGGCCAAATTCGCGCGCCCGGGCGGGCCCCAGCCACAGCCGCTCAACGCCGACGCCCTGGCGCTGCCCTTCGGCGCTCGCGAGTTCGACGGCGCCACCGTCTCCTTCGGGCTGCGCAACGTGGCCGACCTCGACCGTGCGCTCGGTGAGCTGGCCCGCGTCCTCCGGCCGGGGGGGGAGCTGGGCGTCCTGGAGTTCACCGTCCCCCTTCGCCAACCGCTACGGGGCCTCTATCTCTTTTACTTCAAGAGACTTCTCCCGCGAGTCGGGGCTTGGATCTCGGGTGACCGGTCGGCCTACGCCTACCTACCGGAGTCCGTGCTCGAGTTCCCCCAGCGCGCAGGCTTCATCCGCCGCATGGCGGACGCAGGCTTCGAGTCCGGGCGGTTCGAGAGCCTCTCCGGGGGGATTCTCTGCCTCTACCGCGCAAGGAGAGTCCGATGACGACCCTGCTGGACGGCCGCGCGACGGCCGACTCGATTCGCGCCGAGGCGGCGGCGGCCGCCGCCGACCTGCGCTCGCGGTACGGACGCGGTCCCGGCCTGGCCGTGGTGCTGGTGGGCGACGATCCGGCCTCCCGCGTCTACGTCGGATCCAAGACCCGGGCCTGCAACGAAGCCGGGATCGAGAGCTTCAGCCATCTGCTGCCCGCCGAGACCGGTGAAGCGGAGCTCTTCGCTCTGATCGACCGGCTGAACGAGGATTCGGCCGTTGACGGCATCCTGGTGCAGCTGCCACTGCCGGCCCATCTGCCGACCCGCCGGCTACTCGAGCGGATCGATCCCGCCAAGGACGTCGACGGCTTCCACCCGGTCAACGTCGGCCGCCTCTGGATCGACGAGCCCGGCTTCGTCCCCTGCACGCCGGCAGGCATCGTCGAGATGCTGCGTCGCTACGAGATCCCGCTCTCCGGCCGGCGGGCGGTCGTCGTCGGCCGCAGCACGATCGTCGGCAAGCCGATGGCGGCGCTGCTACTGCGCGAGCACTGCACGGTCACCTTCGCGCACTCACGCACGCGCGACCTCGCCGCGGTCTGCCGGGAGGCCGACCTGCTGATCGCCGCCGTCGGGCGCGCCGGCCTGGTCAGCGCGGACCACGTCACCCCCGGAGCCGTCGTGGTCGACGTCGGCATGAACCGGGTGGCCGACCGAGCGCTCGCCGAGCGGCTGGTCGGCGGGGATGCCCAGCGGATGGCCGGTTTCGACCAACGCGGCTCGGTCCTGGTCGGCGACGTCGACTACCCGGCAGTCGCTCCGCGAGCCGGCGCGATCACGCCCGTGCCCGGCGGCGTGGGCCCATTGACCGTCGCCATGCTGCTCACCAATACGGTCGAAGCGGCGCGGCGGCGACTCGCGTCGGGCGTCTGACGCGATCTCGGACGCGCGCATGCCGGCGCTACGGATCGGCTTGACCGGCGGCCTGGCGAGCGGCAAGTCGACCGTCGCTCGGCACCTCGAGGCGGCGGGCTTCGTGGTCGTCGACGCCGACCGCCTGGTCGAGCAGCTCTATCGACCCGGCGAGCCCGGTGCGCGGGCGGTCGAGGCGCTGTTCGGCAGCGGCTATCTCGACTCTGCCGGCGGGGTCGACAAGGAGCGGTTGGCCGGGCGCGTTTTCAGCGACGGCGAGGCCCGCGCCCGCCTCGAGCAGGTCATCCATCCGCTGGTCCGCGCGCGGTTCGCCGACTTGGCCGCTCAGGCCCGCGGCGTCATCGTGCTGGAAGCGACCCGGCTGGTCGAGGCCGGTTACGCGGCGGACTTCGACCTGGTGGTGACGGTCGAGGCCGACGCGGCCGCGCGGCTGGCGCGCGCCGTCGACCGTGGCATGGCGGCCGACGATGCCGCCGCGCGGCTGGCCGCGCAAGGGGATGGAGCGCGGCGTCGCGGCGCGTCTCACGAGGTGATCGAGAACAGCGGCGACTTGGCCGGCCTCGAGCGCAGCACGCACCGCCTGGTCGAGCGCATTCGGGCCCTGATGGTCCGGCAGGCCTGACCCTGGAGCGGGTCGGTTCGGCCTCGCCACGCGGCCTCGACGCCTTTCGAGAGGCCGTTCAGCGCGCCGCCGTCGCGAGCGCTGCGAGAAGTGAGCGCCACGCCCGTCCCCGATGGCCGAGATCGTCCTTCTCCGCGGCTGCCAGCTCGGCGTAGGTCCGGGTTTCGCCTGCGGGAACGAAGACCGGATCCCAACCGAAGCCGCCGCCGCCGCGCGCCGGGAGCACCAGGACCCCTGGGGCCTCGCCACGCCCGAGATACTCGGTCCCGCCGTCGGTCGCGAGCAGCGCGCAACGCGCGGTGGCGCGCGGATCGCCGAGCGCCAGCGCGGTCCGGGCCACGCCCTCCGGACCGACAGCGGCGAGCATCCACTTGACGAGCGGGCCGGGAAAGCCGCCGAGCGCCGCCAGCTCCAAACCGGTCTCCTCGACCACGATCGGCCCGCCCACGGCGGCGTGAGCCGCCGCCGCCTTGGCGCGCAGCACTTCGAGCAGGTCGAGCGACTGGACCTCGGGCAGGTCGAGATCGACCGCCTCCAGCGTCGGGCCGACGATCCGCCGGGCCTCGGCGAGCTTGCCCGGGCTACCCGTCACCAGGCGGTAGGGGAATCTCGGGATCACGCCGGCCGGATCGCTTCGGGCCGCACCCGGAAGGCTTCGATCCGACGCTGCAGCCCCTTGAGCTCGCGCTCGCCGAGCGACTCGGTGGGGATCGCATCGCCCAGCTGGCGGCGCGTCTCCGGCCCGATCACGATGTCGCCGGGCTCGGCGACGTAGCCCTCGATCCGCGCCGCGACGTTCACCGTGTTGCCGAGCACCGTGTAGTCGACGCGCTTGCGCGAGCCGACGTCTCCGACCACCACCGGCCCGCTGTTGATCGCGATGCGAACCTTGAGCGTCGGCAAGCCGCGCGCCGCCCGCTCGCGGTTCCAGATCTCCTGCTCGATCTGGATCCGGATCGCGGCCTGGACCGCGCGCAGCGCGTGGTCGACCTGCGGCACCGGCGCGCCGAAGAAAGCCATCACGCAGTCGCCGATGAACTTGTCGAGCGTGCCGCCCGCGGCGAAGATCGCCTCGACGGAATGCGTGAAGTACCCTTCGAGGAGCTCGGCGACGCCCTCCGGCTGCAGTGACTCCGAGAGCGCGGTGAAGCCCGCCAGGTCGGCGAACAGGACCGTGGCCTCGACCAGCTTCATCCGCCCCACCGTGGCGTCGGCGACCGCCGGGTCGGCCTTGACGATCGACTCGATCACCGCCGGCGAGTGATACCTCTCCAGCCGGCCGCGCACCTGACGCTCGAACTCGGCGATCTGAGCGTTGCGCAGCCGTTCCACCGCCACCGCGGCGTAGTTGGCGAGCGCGGTCAGCAGGTCGAGATCCTGCTCGTTGAAGGTTCCGGCATGGAACGGCGTGTCGACCTGCAGCACGCCGATGATCCGCTCGCCCGACCAGAGCGGCGCGCACATGGCGGCGCGGATCTGGTGGATGCGGATCGACTCGCCGCCGGCCAGGCGTTGATCCGAGAGCGCGTCGTAGGTGAGCAACGCGACACGCTCGCGGATCACCTGCTCGACCATGGTGCGCGACACCGGCACCTCGCCCTGCGGGCGGAATTCGACGCGATCCTTGACCCTCGCGATCTCGCACACGGTGGTGCCGCTCTTCTCGTCCCGCAGAAGGATGAAGCCGCGATCGACCGGCAGTGCCTCGAAGGCGATCTCGAGCACCCGCTGCAACACCTCGTCGACCGAGTCCGAGCGGATCAGCAGGCGGGCCAGTCGGGTCATGAAGCCGAAGATCTTGCTGGTGTACGCCTGGTCGAGGGCCCGCCGCTTGTCGGAAGTCGGCTCGACCTGGGGCTTGCCGTCGAGGCCGTACTCGGCCGAGAAGTCCGCGAGCGAGCGGACGATCGTCGCGGTGCCCATCGGCACGGCTGGCAGCCCGGCCGTGGTCGGGATCGACAGCCCGCGGGCGGCCGGATCGACGACCTCCTCGACCTCGAGCTCGAAGATGCCGACCTTGATCCGGTCCCCCGGCCGCAGCAGCGCGCGCCGGACCGAGACCCGGTTCACCTGGATGCCGTTGGTGGACATCAGGTCGTAGACCGCCCAGCCCTCCGGCTCGAGCCGGATCGCGGCGTGACGGCGCGAGACCGAGAAGTCCGGCAGCACGATCTCGTTCTCGTTGCCGCGCCCGATGCGCACCTCTTCGTGCAGCAGGCTGCGGGTCTCGTTGCGACCCTGATGCGACCAGCAGACGCGGAGCAAGTTGGTCGTTCCTCTCCGGGTCATCTTAACGCCGGCGGCGCGGCCCGGGCAGGGGCGGCCCGGCCCACCTTTGTTAGCATCCCGGCGTGACTTCGGACCGGTCCGTCGAGAGCCCCGGCAACCCCCTGCACGACCGCTACGCCAGTCGCGAGATGGCGGCGATCTTCTCGACCGCCCATCGCTACGCCACCTGGCGGCGCCTGTGGATCGAGCTCGCCGACTGCCAGCGCGAGCTGGGCTTGCCGATCTCGGCAGCCCAGGTCGCGGCGCTGCGGGCGGCGGCGCCGCAGCTCGACCTGGCGCGGGTGGCCGCGATCGAGGCCGAGACGCGGCACGACGTCGTCGCGCACTTGCGACACTTCGCCGAGCAGGCCGGAGAGGCGGGAGCCATCCTCCACCTCGGCGCCACCTCGGCCTTCGTGACCGACAACACCGACCTGCTGCTGGCGGCCGAGGCGCTGCAGCTGGTCGAGCGGCGGCTGGTCGCCGCCGTCTCGGCCTTCGCCGACTTCGCTCACCGTCATCGGGCCCTGCCCTGTCTCGCCTACACGCACTTCCAGCCGGCTCAGCTGACGACCGTCGGCAAGCGTGCCGCGCTCTGGGCGCAGGATCTGGTGCTCGACCTGGCGGAGATCCGGCACCGCCGGGCGAATCTGGTCTGCCGCGGCGTCAAGGGGACGACCGGCACGCAGGCGAGCTTTCTGACCCTGTTCGGCGGCGACCACGACCGGGTCCGCGAGCTCGACCGGCGGCTGGCCCGGCGCCTCGGCTTCGCCGGCACGATCCCGGTCTCGGGCCAGACCTACACGCGCAAGCTCGACAGCCAGCTGCTCGCGGCGCTCGCCGGCATCGCGGAGAGCTGCCACAAGCTGGGCACCGATCTGCGCCTGCTGCAGGGCGTCGGCGAGCTGGCCGAGCCGTTCGACGACACCCAGGTGGGCTCCTCCGCCATGGCCTACAAGCGCAATCCGGTGCGCTCCGAGCGGATGTGCTCCCTGGCGCGCCGCGTCCTCACCGACGCGCTCAACGGTCCACTCAACACTTCGACCCAGTGGCTCGAGCGGAGCCTCGACGATTCCGCCAACCGGCGATTGGTCCTGCCCGACGCCTTTCTCGCCACCGATGCCGTGCTGTCCCTCGCCGCCCACGTCGGCGCTGGCCTCAGGGTGGTCGAACCGGCGATCGCGGCCCGCGTCCGGCGCGAGTTGCCATTCATGGCCACCGAGACGCTGCTGATGCAGGCGACGCTGCGCGGCGGCGACCGCCAGGAGCTGCACGAGCGGATCCGCCGCCACAGCTTCGCGGCCCAGGAGGCGGTCGCGCGCGGCGAGGACAACCCGCTCCTTGCTACAATCGTCGCTGACGCGGCCTTCCGGCTCGGAGCCGAAGAGGTCGCGGCGTGGGTCGATCCGGTGGCCTTCACCGGTCGCGCCGCGCAGCAGGTCGACGAGTTTCTCGAGCAGACGGTGGTGCCGGCCCTGACCGGAGCCGCCGCCGCCGCGGTGGAGGCGCCGCGGGTCTAGAGTTCCCGGCGCCTCCGGCCGCACGAGCCTCACGATGCTCTGCCGGAACGCCATCCTCCCCGCCCTCGTCCTCGCCTCCCTCACCCTGTCCGGCTGCGCCTCCTCGAAACCCCGCCCTCGTGGGGTCGCGGTGGAGCGCGGCGTCGCCTCCTGGTACGGGCCGGGCTTCCACGCCCGCCTGACCGCATCCGGCGAGCGCTACGACATGGACGGCATGACCGCGGCCCATCCGACGCTGCCGTTCGGCACCCTGGTCGAGGTCCGCAACCTCGACAACGGGCGGACGACCGTGGTGCGGATCAACGATCGCGGTCCGTTCGCGAAGAACCGCATCATCGATCTGTCCCGCGCGGCCGCCCGCGAGGTCGGCATGATCGGACCGGGCACCGCGCGGGTGGAGCTGGTCGTGGTCGGCATGGAAGCCCATGGTCCGCGCGCGTTCGCGGTCCAGGTGGGGGCGTTCCAGCAGCCCGATCGCGCCGAAGAGCTGGCGGCGCGACTGCGGGGAGACTTCCCTGGAGTCGTGGTCAGCTCGGACGCCGTGTGGCACCGGGTGCAGGTGGGGACCTTCGCCGCGCGCGCCGACGCCGAGCGGCTGCGCGCCCGGCTGGCGCGGCGCGGCTACGCCGCCATCGTCGTCCCGCTCTCCACCGAGGCGAGCTGACGCCCGCCGGTCAGGCCTCGAGCGCCACGACGCGGAGCACCGAGGGCAACGCCCGCAACCGCTCGAGCACGGGCGGCGCGATCTCGTGGTCGAGGCGCAGCACGGCCAGCGCCTCCCCCCGCTCCTCGTTGCGCGCCAGGTGGATGTCGGCGATGTTGACGTCGGCCTCGCCCAGCACCGTGCCGATCCTGCCGACGACGCCCGGCACGTCGCGGTTCTCGAGCAGCAGCAGGCGACCGTGGGGCTGGAACTCCAGCCGGTAGCCCTGGAGATCGACCACCCGCAGATCCCCCTCACCGAAGACCATGCCGGCCAGCTCCGTGCGGCCCGCCTCGCCCACCGCTCGCACGCGGACCAGGTGCGGGTACGAGCCCGCTTCGCGGCGCACCGTGCGCACCACCTCGATGCCGCGGCCCGACGCGACGTGCTCGGCGTTGACGTAGTTGACCTCGTCGCCCAGGAAGCGTCCGAGAGCGCCCTTGAGCACCGCCACCTCGACCGGCACCGCCAGCTCGTCCTCGATGCCGGCGAGCTCGACCTCGAGCCGAGCGAGCCCGCCCACCACCAGGCCGCTCGCCAGCCGCCCCAGCCGCTCCCCGAGCTGGAGAAACGGCTCACTCTTGCGTCCCGCCGGGGTGAACGGCAGGTTCACCGCCGCCGCCGGCATCGAGCCCTCCAGGGCGGCCAGGACCTGGGTCGCCGTCTCGATCGCGATCCGCTCCTGCGCCTCGCGGGTCTGGGCGCCGATGTGCGGCGTCGCGACGACCTTGGCATGGCGGACGAGCTCGTGGCGCGGCGTCGGTTCCTCCTCGAAGACGTCCAGCGCGGCGCCGGCGAGCTGGCCGGCGTCGAGGGCCGCGAGCAGCGCCGGCTCGTCGATCGTGCCGCCTCGCCCGCAGTTGACCAGCAGCGCCCCGCGCTTCATCCGCCCCAGGTGCTCCGCGTCGAGCAGGTTGCGGGTCTCCTTGGTCAGCGGCGTGTGGAGCGTCACCACGTCTGCGGCCGCCAGCAGATCGTCGAGCGGCGTCAGCTCGACGCCCTGCTTGCGCGCCAGAGCCGGATCGAGAAAGGGATCCGCGGCGAGCACCTTCATCTCGAAGGCGCGAGCGCGGGCGGCGACCCGCTGGCCGATGCGGCCGAAGCCGATCACGCCCAGGGTCTTGCCCTGGAGCTCGACCCCGACGAAGCTCTTGCGGTCCCACTCGCCGCGTTTCATCGAGGCGTCCGCGGTCGGCACGCTGCGCGCCAGAGACAGCATCATCGCGAAGGTGTGCTCGACCGCGGAAACCAGGTTGGCGGTGGGCGCGTTGACCACCAGGATGCCGCGCTCGGTGGCCGCCTCGACGTCGACGTTGTCGACGCCGATGCCGGCGCGGCCGATCACGCGCAGACGGGTCCCCGCCTGGATCACCTCCCGCGTCACCTTGGTGGCGCTGCGCACGACGATGGCGTCGAACTCGGGCAGCAGATCCTTGAGGCGGGGCTTGTCGGCCGCCGCGAGCGCCACCACCTCGGCGCCGGCGGAGCGGAGGATGTCGAGACCGGAGGTCTCGAGCGAATCAGCGATCAGGACACGGAGCATCTTGCTATCTCCTCTTCCAGTGCGGCCAACAGCACGCCGAGGTCGCTGGCGCGGACCTCTCCCATGTGGCCGATGCGAAACGTCGTGTTCTTCCAGGCGCCGTAGCCGCCGCCGAGCGTGAAGCCGCGTGCGGCGAGAGCGCGAACCACGGCCGGCGCCGGCAACCCGGACGGGCTTTCCAGGCAAGCGACGGTGCGCGACCGGGCGCCCGCCGCGCTCGCGTAGCGCAGCCCGCAGCGCGCCGCCCACTGCTCGGTCGTCCGCGCCAGCTCCTCGTGGCGCGCCCAGCGCGCTTCGAGGCCTTCGGCGGCGATCCGCTCGAGCTGGTGCTCGAGCGCCCAGCAGATCGAGATCGCGGGTGTGGTGATCGGCCCCCCCTCGCGGTGCTTGTCCAGATAGCGCGCGAGGTCGAGATAGAAGCCGCGCTGCGGCCGGGCGCGAGCGCGGCTCTCGGCGCGCTCGGAAAGCGTCAGCACCGTCAGCCCGGGCGGAGTGGCGAGGCCCTTCTGGACGCCGGCAAAGACGAAGTCGAGGCCCCACGCGTCGGTCTCGACCGGGGCGGCGCCGAGCGAGGAGACCGCGTCGACCAGCACCAGAGCTTCGCTCTCCTCGTGCACCACCCGGGCCAGCTCGGCGATCGGATTGACCACCCCGGTCGAGGTCTCGTTGTGCACCATCGTCACGGCTTCGTAGCGCCGCCGGCGCAGCGCCGCGCGCAGGAGGTCCGGATCGTTCGGCCGGCCCCACGGCACCGCGATCTGATCGGCGGCGCGGCCGAGCGACTTGCCGATCGCGAGCCAACGCTCCGAGAACGCCCCACAGGTCAGATGCAGGACGTCGCGCCCGGTCAGTGAGACCAGCGCCGCCTCCATCATCAAGGTCGAGCTCGACGTCGCGATGGTCGCCTCGCGCGCGGTGCGGAAGACCGGCGGCAGCAGCTCGCCGATGCGGCGCCAGGTGGCCTGGAACTCGACCGATCTGTGGGCGACCACCGGCCGCGTCATCGCTTGGCGCGCCGCCTCGAGCACGTAGACCGGCCCGGGCAGGAAGAACCGGATCGGTTCGGTGACGGACCCGATCATCGGCGTCGCGAGGCCGGTCGATACCGGGGTCGTCGCAGCTCGGCGATCAGCGTGGCGGCATCGCGGCGAACGCTGCGCTGGGCGCCGGTATGGAGCAGGTACTCGTCGCCGGCAGGTTCGAGGCGCGGCCAGCCGTCGAGCCCGCGGACCAGGACCAGGGCGCAGCCCAGGAAATGCTCGCGCACGAGATCGCGCGGGACCGGTGGGCCGGCGACCGGCTTGACCGACACCACCCGACCGCCCGCCGCCGCGACCGCGCGCATGGCGCCGAGACCGGCCGCGCCCTCGAGCTCCGACGACACCGATACCGGGGCCGCCGCCGACAGGTCCAGCCAGCCCACGCGCACTGCGGCTGCCCGCGCCGCCGCGAACAGGCCCGCGAACTCTCCGGGACCGGCGTCGATCGCCACCAGCGTGGGGAGCTTCATCCCCCAGCCTCCGGGTAGATCAGGATCGCGCGCCGCTCCTCGCGGAAGGCCTCCTCCTCCTGGCGCCAGCTCGCCACCCAGGAGGTGACGTCACCGCCGGCGTCGAGGGCGAGCCGCAGCTGCTCGCCGCCCGAGAGCAGATCGATCGCGGGCCGGTCGGCGACGAACTCGTAGGGCGCCGCACGCCACTGGAACGCTTCGGGCGCCACCTCGCGCAGGGCGAGCAGGACTTCGACGCCGAGCCGGTAGCCGCGGACACGCTCCGGCGCGACGACCACCAGCTCGACGCCCCCGCAGATGCTCCCCGCGTGCTTGTGGAACTGGGGCCGGAAATAGGTCGGCACGGCCCGCACGCCGAGCTCGGCGAGGGTGGCCAGTCGACTCGCGAGAGCGCGCGGATCGACTCCCGGCGCGCCGAAGAGCAGGAAGGGCCGCGTCGTGCCGCGCCCTTCCGAGACCTCGGTCGCCTCGAGCAGGCAGAGACCGGGGTAGACCAGCGCCGTCGAGTACGACGGCATGTTCGGGGACGGCGCGATCCAGGGCCGCCCGAGCGCTGGCCAGGACTCGGAGCGCCGCCAGCCCTCGACCGCGAGGACGCGCCATCCGGCGGCGTCCCACCCTTCGCGCCGGGCCTGGAGCCGGGCGATCTCGCCCAGCGTCAGACCGTGCCGGACCGGCAGCGGGAAAGCGCCGACGAAAGAGTCGAATCCGCGCCGCACGACTCCGCCTTCCACCGCCTCGCCGCCGAGTGGATTCGGCCGATCGAGGATCCAGACCTCGAGTCCAGCCGCCAGCGCGGCCGCGGCCGCCCAGACCGCCGTCGCGGTGAAGGTGTAGTAGCGGCTGCCGACGTCCTGGAGATCGACCAGCAGCAGATCGAGACCCGCGAACGCATCCGCCCGCGGGCGCAGCGAGGCCTCGTCGCCGCCGTAGAGCGAGACGATCTCGGCGCCCGTCCAGGGGTCGACCTCGTCGCTCGACGGGATCATGTCCTGCTCGACGCCGTAGTACCCGTGCTCCGGCCCGAACAGCCGGCTCGGCGCGTGACCGGCGGCCGCCAGCGCCAGATGCGCGGGCACCAGATCGGCGCTCACGGCGGCGCCGTGCGCGAGCAGTCCGAACCGCCGCCCCGCCAGGCGGTGCGGCTCGGCCAGCAGACCGTCGAGGCCGGTCGCGATCATCCTTCGCGCCGCCAGTCGCCCCGCGCGCCGCCGCGCTTCTCCTCCAGACGGAGCTCGGTGACCACGGCGCCGCGCTCGACCGCCTTGACCATGTCGTAGAGGGCGAGCGCCGCAGCGGCGCAGGCGACCAGCGCCTCCATCTCGGCGCCAGTGCGGCCGGTGGCCACCACCCGGGCGCGGATCTCGAGCTCGCCCGCGCCCGGTTCGAAGGTGACCTCGACCTGGTCGAGCGGCAGGGGATGAGCGAGGGGGATCCACTCGCCGGTCCGTTTCGCCGCCTGGATGCCGGCGATCCGCGCCACCGCCAGGGCATCGCCTTTCGGCAGCCGCTCCAGCCGCTCGAGCGTCTCGCTGCTCAGGCGCAGCCGGCAGGAGGCCCGAGCCTCGCGCCGGGTGACCGGTTTCTCGGAGACGTCCACCATGTGGGCGCCGCCCTGGCTGTCGAGATGGCTGAAACCGCGCGTCGAGGTCAAGACGATGCCGCCCCGCGGCGAATGCTAGCATCCGCCGCCCCATGCCCTCCGGCCTCACGGCGGTGATTCCCACGCTCGACGAGGAGCAGGAGCTCGGCCCGACGATCGAGGCGCTCGCGCCCGAAGTCGACGAGCTGGTGGTCGCCGACGGCGGCAGCCGGGACGCCACGGCGACTCTCGCCGCCGACCGCGGAGCGAAGCTGGCGCTGGGGGCGCGAGGCCGGGGCGCGCAGCTCGCGCTCGGAGCCAGCGTCGCCAGCGGAGAGGCACTCTGGTTCGTCCACGCCGACACGCAAGTGGCTCCCGGCAGCGGCGACCTCGTGCGCGCGGCGCTCGCCGCGGGCGCACCCGGTGGCGCTTTCGAGGTCCGCTTCGCGGGGCCAGGTTGGCGCTATCGACTGGGCAGTGCTCTCGCCAGCGCACGGTCGCGCCGGGGTGGCCTCTTCCTGGGTGATCAGGCGCCCTTCGTTTCCCGCGCCGCCTACGAAGCGCTCGGCGGCATTCGGCCGTGGCCCCTGTTCGAGGATGTCGACTTCTGCCGACGTCTGCGGCGGCTCGGAGACACGGTCATCCTGCGCCCGCCGGTCGTCACTTCGGCTCGCCGGTTCGCCGCCACCGGACCTCTCCGCGCGGTGGCGACGAACTGGCTGCTGCTCGGTCTGTTCGAGCTCGGCGTATCGCCGCAACGGCTGGCCCGGTGGTACCGACGCGGCCGCTGAGACCTCCGCACAGGGGGGGCAGCCGTGCCACCCGCCGTTCTGGTCCCCTCGCCACGGTCGCCAAGCGCACGAAAGCCCCGACTGCCCTCCAGCAGGACAGCGGGGCTCCCGACAGCGCCCGAGCGCGAGACTCAGCGACCCTTGTTCAGGGAGTCCTTGAGCTCCTTGCCCGCCTTGAAGCGGACGTTCTTGCTGGCCTTGATCGTGATGGTCGCTCCGGTCGCGGGGTTGCGGCCCTTGCGCGCCGCACGCTTGGAGACGCTGAACGACCCGAAGCCGGGGATCTGCACCCGGTCGGCCTTCCTGAGAGCCCTGCTGATCGCGTCGATCGCGGCGTCGAACGCCTCGCCGGCCGCCTTCTTGGTGAGCCCGTCGACCGAGCTCGCGATGTGGTCCACGATGTCTGCCTTGCCTGCCATCTCTCCTCCCTTGTTCAATCGGAATCGGGTTGCGTTCGAACTTCGATCGAGACTGTAAGGCAACGCCGGAAGCCTGTCAATAAGGGCTTCCGCGCCCTTCGCGCCTTCCAGATCAGCGCTCGCGGTGGAACACTTGGACGCTGAAACCGTCGTGGTCGGCGTCCGTGATCAACCGCCACAGGCCCGGCCCGGCGACGGCGAAGGCGACACTCGGATCGACCAGCGGCGCGAGATCGACCGGCGAGAACTCCGGGTGCCGCGCGAGCAAGGCCGCGCCGACGCTCTCGTTCTCTTCCGGTTCGAGCGAGCAGGTGATGGCGCACAGCCAGCCCCCGGGAGCAACCGCCGCCGCGGCGCTCTCGAGCAGCCGTTCGGCCTGCTCGGCCAACCGGTGCAATTCGACTTCGCTCCAGCGCCACTTCAATTCGGGATGCTTGCGCAGCGTGCCCGTGCCGGAGCAGGGCGCGTCGAGGATCACCCGGTCGAAGCGCTGCGCCCAGGGTGGCGCCGCCGCATCGGCGCACACCAGCCGGAGAGGGCGCGAGAGCCGTCGCCCGTTCTCCGCCAGCGTCGCCAGCCGCGCCGGTGAGAGGTCGGCGGCGACCAGCTCGATCGCGGGCTCTAGCGCCTCGAGCGCCAGCCCCTTGCCGCCCGGCGCCGCCGCGGCGTCGAGCACTCGCTCGCCGGCGCGCGGCGGCGGCACGAACGCCGCTGCCTGGCTCGCCTCGTCCTGCACGTAGAAGGCGCCGCGCGCGAACGCCCTGGTGGCGAACGGATTGCCGTCCCGAACCGTCAGCCCGACCGGCGACAGGCGGCTCGGCTCGACCTCGATTCCTTCGTCGATCAGCTGCTCGGCCACCAACTCCCTGCCGCCGCGATCGCGAAAAGCGAGCAGATGGAGCGGCCGCGGCCGGTTGTTGGCGTCGAGCAGCCGCGCGGTGGCGGTCTCGCCGAAGCGCGCCAGCCAGCGCGCGACCAGCGCGTCCGGATGGCTCTTGTCGATCGCCAGGCGCCGGACCGGATCGGTCTCGTCGACCGGCCAAGCCGCGAGGCTCGGCTCGCGGGCGATGCGCCGGAGGACGGCGTTGACGAAGCCCGCGCCGCCGCGATGGCTGCGCTGGTGGGCTTGGTCGACCGCCTCGGAAACCGCCGCGTGCGCGGGCACGCGATCGAGGAACAGCATCTGGAACACGGCCACGCGGAGCACCGTCCGCAGCTCGACCTGGATCTCCTCGAAGCGGCGCGCGGCGGCCGCGGCGATGACCTGGTCGAGGCGGCGGAGCCAGCGCAGCGTGCCGAGCGAGAGCTCCCTCAGGAGTCGCTGGTCACGCTCGTCGAAGCGCTCGGCCGCCGCGGCCAGGAAGGACTCGGCCGGAGCTCGCGAGGCGAGCGTCCGTTCGACGATCCAGGCCGCGACCGCGCGGACGCTGTCCGCCCCGGCCCGCCTCGATTCGGCGCGCCGGCCCGGTGGTCGGCCGTCGGACGGCGCGGAAGATCCGCGGCGGCTCATGCTCCTGCAGGTCGCTTCATCAGAGCGCGCTCCCAGCGGTCAGTCGAGCGCCGTTGGCGAAGTCACGCCCCGAGACCACCGCCCGGCCGGGCCGCTGGACCCGTTCGAGCGAGAGCACGCTGCCGCCTCCCACCGCCACCTGCAGAGCCGGCCCGGCGATGCCGAGCACCAAGCCCGGGGGCGCGTCGACGCCGCGGGGGCCCGTCGCTTCCCGCGCCGCGATGACTCGCACCGGCTCACCGGCGACGGTCACAGTCGCCCCCGGCTCCGGCGATCGGGACCGGACCAGCCGGGAGAGCTCGGCCGCGGTCCGCTCGAGGTCGAGCGGAGCGGGTCCGAGCAGCTTGCCGGCATAGGTCGCGGCCTGGTCGTCTTGAGGTCGCTCGACCGCGGTGCCGAGCTCGAGCGCCGCGACGGTCTCGAGCAGCAGCTCGGCGCCCAGCTGGGCCAAGCGGGCCCCGAGCTCACCCGCCGTCTCCTCCGGGAAGATCGCCGTCCGCCGCTCGCCCAACACCGGCCCGCTGTCGAGGCCCTCTTCCATCCGTTGGGTGGTGACGCCAGTTTCGGCGTCTCCTGCCTCGATCGCCGCAGCGATCGGCGCGGCGCCGCGCCAACGGGGCAGCAGCGAAGCGTGCAGGTTGACGCAGCCGAGCCTGGGCAGCGCCAGCAGCTCGCGCGGAAAGATCTGGCCGAAGGCGACCACGATCGCGAGATCGGGAGCGAGCGGCCGCAAGAGGTCCAGGAACTGCGGGTCGCGCACGCGCGCCGGCTGCGCTACCTCCAGGCCGAGCGCCCGCGCGCGCTCGGCGACCGGCGGCTCGGTGAGCCGACCTCCGCGTCCGACCGGGCGCGCGGGTCGAGTCACCACCAGCCGCGGCGGCCTGCCGGCGGCCACCAGGCCTTCCAGACTCGGTACGGCGAAGGTCGGAGTGCCGAAGAAGATCAGACGTTCGAGCGCGGGCACGGCGAAATGGTAACAGGCCGAATCACTCTGCCCAGGGCTGCGCCGGCGCGACGGGCGTCAGTCCGATCGCGTGCGGTCGATTTCGTCGAAGTAGTCGGGCGGAACCAGGATGTCGCGCGGCTTGGAGCCTTGGGCCGGCCCCACGATTCCCTCGCGCTCCAGGATGTCGACCAGCCGGGCGGCGCGCGAGAATCCCACCCGCATTCGTCGCTGCAGGAAGGAAGCCGAGGCCTGCCGTTCGCGCACGACCAGGCGGGCGACCTCCTCGAACAGGTCGTCGTCGATGGCCGCCGCTTCGTCGCCACTCTCGCCCTCGGGCGGCCCCGCGAGCACCGCGGGATCGAGCTCCGGCCGGCCGAGTTTCTTCAACCAGCGCACCAGCGCCGCCGTCTCCTGCTCCGAGACGTAGGGTCCGTGCAGCCGGATGGTGCGCGAGCTGCCGGGAGGCATGTACAGCATGTCGCCCTTGCCCAGCAGTTTCTCCGAGCCGACCTGATCGAGGATCGTCCGCGAATCGTGACGAGAGGCGGTGGCGAAGGAGATGCGGGTCGGAAAATTGGCCTTGATCGTTCCGGTCAGGATGTCGACCGACGGACGCTGCGTGGCCACGATGAGGTGGATGCCGACCGCGCGCGCCATCTGGGCGAGCCGCGCGATCGCGGTCTCCACCTCGGCCGAGGCGACCATCATCAGGTCGGCGAGCTCGTCGATCACGATCACGTAGTACGGCAGCGGCTTGAAGTCCTCGCTCTTGAACTCGCGCTCGCCTTCGGACAGCGACAGACGGTGACGGGTCTCCGGGTCCCGGATCGCCCGGTTGTAGAAGTCGATCGAGCGCACGTGGACCTCCGCCAGGAGGCGGTAGCGCCGTTCCATCTCGGCGACGGCCCAGCGCAGCGCGTTGGCGGCTTTCTTGGGCTCCACCACCACTTCGGTCTTGAGGTGCGGGATGTCGGCGTAGGCGCCGAGCTCGATCCGCTTCGGATCGATGAAGATGAACTGCACCTGGTCGCGCGTGGCGCGGTAGAGGATCGAGGTGATGAGGCTCTGGAGGCCGATCGACTTGCCCGACCCGGTGGCGCCGGCGATCAGCAGGTGCGGCATGGTCGCGAGATCGGCGAAGTAGGGCTCGCCGTGGATGGTCTTGCCGATCGCCACCGTCAGCACCGACGGGGACTGGCGGAAGCGCTCGTGGGCGAGCATCTCGCCGAGCCGGATGGTCGCCCGCTTGACGTTGGGTACTTCGATGCCGAGCGTCGAGCGCCCCGGAATGCGCTCGATGCGCACCGACTCGGCGCGCAACGCGAGCGCCAGATCGTCCTGGAGGTTGACGATCTGGCTGACCTTGACCCCCGGCGCGGGCTGGAACTCGAAGACGGTGATCACCGGCCCGGGGCTGGCGCCCTCGATCGTCCCTTCGACCCCGAACTCGGCGCAGCGGGCGCGGATCGCCTCGCCCACCCGGATGAGCTGGTCCTCGTCGACGGCCGGCCGATCCGCGCCGGTCTCGAGCAGCGAGAGCGGCGGCAACGGCGCCTCCGGCAGCTCCTCGACGAAGGTGAATTCCTGCTGCGGCACCGCCGGCGCCGGTGGCGCGGCGCTCCGCTTCTCGGCCCGCCCCGCCAACGCGCCGCTCCCCGGCGCCACTCGGCGCACCGCGAACGCCGGCTCGCCGCTGCGCTCCGCCACGCGCATCGGCAGGTCGAGCCGGCCGGCCGCATCCTCGCCGCTCTCGGCCTCGGCGCCACCGAGTGGCGGCGGCGGCGCCGCCAGACGCTCCAGGCGACGGCTCTTTTCCTCGCGCTCCTCGGTGACCCGCTGCAGATGCTTGACCACCACCCGCCGTCTGGCGCGCGCCTTCTCCCGGCGCTCGCGGCGGCGGGCGCGAGCCAGGCGCCAGCTCTCGCCGGCGTGGGCGAGGCGCCGCCGCCAGCGCGCCAGGATCTCGCCGAGGCTGGTCTGGACGAGCAGCGCGAGACCGACCACGAACAGCGCCGCGACCACGACCAGCGCGCCGGCGAGGTTCATCCGGCCGGCGAGGCCGGCACCCACGACAACACCCCAGGCCCCGCCCGAGTCGACCTCGATTCCGCGCCAGGCGAGTCGGGGCAGCAGGAGCTGGGAAAGCGCGGGCAGGGTCGCGAACACCAGGACCAGACCGAGACCCCGTCCGACGATCCGGGGCCTCGCCCGCGGGCGCAAGCGGCGCCACGCGAGCGCCGCCAGCCAGAGCGGCACCAGCAGCGCCGTCCAACCGATCAGGGCGAAACCGGCCGCCGCCACCTCGGCGCCGATATTGCCGATCCAGTTGCGCGCCAGGGCCGCCGGTCCACTGGTCTGGTGAAGGAAGCTCGGGTCGTCGGCGTGAAAGCTCGCCAACGAGGCCGCCGACAGCAGCGCCGCGGCGGCGAAGAGCAGCCCCACGATCTCGCTCCCCTTGGCCGGCGAGATCTCGACGCGCGGCGGATCGAGACGCGGTTCGCTCAACGGATCTCTCTGTCCATCAGCAACTTACATCCTACCATCGGGCTCGGACCCGAGCGCCGTCCCGAGACCATGGGAGGCCGTGCGCGCCGCTGGCAGCGCCAGCCGATCCGCGGCCTCGAGCAGCTTCAGGAAGGCCCGCAGATCGAGCTCCTCGGCGCGCGTTCGCGGCCCCCATCCGAGCTCGGAGAGGGCGGCCTCCGCGCCGGACCGGCCCCAGGCCGAGGCGAGGGCGTTGCGCAGCGTCTTGCGCCGCTGGGAGAAGGCCAGGCGCGCCAAGCCGGCGAGGGCCGGGAACCGCTCGAGCGGTACGACTGGCCGGGCCATGTCGAGGCCGACGAACGCGCTGTCGACTTTCGGCGGGGGCACGAACGCGCCGGGCCGGACGATGCCCAGCAGGCGCGCCTCCGCGCGCGCCGCGACCAGCACGGAAAGCGCGCCGTAGTCGCTCTCGCCGGGGCGCGCCACGATGCGCTCGACCACCTCCCGCTGCAGCAGGAAGGCGGCACGCGGCACCGCGCTGGCACGGGCCAGCAGGCGCTCGAGCAACGCGGTGCCGATCCGATAGGGCAGGTTGCCGGCCACCAGGACCGGCTCCGACAGCCGCTCCCAGGCGAGATCGAGGGCGTCGGCCACCGCGACCGCGAGCTCCGGGTGGCGAACCCGCGAGCGCAACCGAAAGGCCCACTCCGGGTCGAGCTCCACGGCGTCGACTCCGGCCCCGGCCGCGAGCAACTCCCGGGTCAGCACTCCGCCGCCCGGGCCGATCTCGATCACCCGCCGCCCCTCCGGCGCCAGGAACTCGAGCAGGGGGCCGCAGAGGCGGCCCTCCCGGAGGTGGTGCTGCCCCAGCGCCTTGCGCAGGGCCGGTCGATCGCGGGCGCGGGGATTCAGATGACGATCTCCGCAGCCATATTGGCATAGCCCCCGCCGTCCCCGTTCCGCCGGCGTGCCCGACTCCGGCCGGCAGCCCGGCGCCGGGTTGGTCGCCGCGGTGGATCCGCCGTAGGATCGGGCGCCCGCAGCAGCTGTCCGCGCCGCGCCGGGCGATCTCTCGTAGCTATTTCATGGCACTCGACTTGCAGCCTCGCCGACCGGAGATGCCGCAATGGAACCGATGACTCTGCCGTCGCCCCCGTCCGTCGAGCGCGAGGCGCTCGCCCTGCGCCAGGTCGAAGCCGAGATCCGCAAGGTGATCGTCGGCCAGGACTACCTGATCGAGCGGCTCCTGATCGGGCTGCTCGCGCGCGGACACATGCTGATCGAGGGCGTCCCCGGATTGGCCAAGACACTGGCGGTCAAGACCCTCGCCCGCACGCTCGCGATCGACTTCAAGCGGATCCAGTTCACCCCCGACCTGCTGCCCGCGGACCTGGTCGGCACGCTGATCTTCGACCCCAAGCGCGGCGAGTTCGAGCCGCGCAAGGGGCCGGTCTTCACCCACGTCCTGCTCGCCGACGAGATCAATCGCGCCCCGGCCAAGGTCCAGTCGGCGCTGCTCGAGGCGATGGAGGAGAAGCAGGTCACCCTCGGCGACACGACCTACCTTCTGCTCGATCCCTTCCTGGTGCTCGCGACGCAGAATCCGATCGAGCAGGAAGGGACCTATCCGCTCGCCGAGGCGCAGGTCGACCGCTTCCTGATGAAGCTGCGCCTCCGTTACCCGTCGCGCGCCGAGGAAGGGGAGATCCTGGAGCGGATGCTGGTGGAGCGCGACCTCGACGTCCGCCCGGTGCTCGACCGCGAGCGGCTGGCGGCGCTGCGGGCGGCTTGCGACGGCGTCTACCTCGACGCCAAGCTGCGCGGCTACGTGCTCGACCTGGTGCTCGCCTCGCGCGATCCCGGCGGCGCCGGCATGAAAGACCTCGCGCCGCTGATCGGCTTCGGCGCCTCGCCACGGGCAACGCTGTTCCTGGCGCGCGCTGCCAAGGCCTCCGCGCTCCTCGCCGGGCGCGGCTACGTGATCCCCGAGGACGTCAAGGAGATCGCCGCCGACGTCCTGCGCCACCGCATCGTCCCGACTTACGAAGCGGAAGCTCAGAATCTGACCAGCGACGACCTGGTGGAGCGTCTGCTCGAGCGCGTGCCGGTGCCCTGAGACGCTCCATGTTCGACCGACTCCGCGAGCGCTTCGCCCGCGCCGCGCGGCCGCGGACGCCTGCCGCGCGGACCCTGCCCGCCGATCTGCTGCAGAAGGTCCGGCGGATCGAGATCTCCACCAAGCGGCTGGTCGACCAGGGAGTGGCGGGGAGCTATCACTCGGTGTTCCGGGGCCGCGGCATGGAGTTCTCGGAAGTCCGCCCGTACCAACCCGGAGACGATGTCCGCTCGATCGACTGGAACCGGACGGCGCGCATGGGCACGCCCTTCGTCAAGCAGTTCGTCGAGGAGCGCGACCTCACGGTGTTCGTCGCCGTCGACGTCTCGGGCAGCCTGCGGTTCGGCTCGCGCGCGATCCTGAAGCGCGAGCTCGCGGCGGAGATCTCGGCGCTGCTCGCCTTCGCGGCGCTGCGCAACCAGGACCGCGTCGGCGCCGCGCTCCTGAGCGACCGCCTCGAGCTCTTCCTGCCGCCGCAGCGGCGGCGCAATCAGGTGCTCCGCCTGGTCGACGAGGTGCTGGCGCGCCCCGCGGCCGGCCGCACCGACCTGGATCGTTCTCTCCACGAGCTGCTGTCGAACCTGCGCCAGCGCGCGGTGCTGTTCCTGATCTCCGATTTCGTCGGCGCGATCCCGGTTTCGGCGCTGCAACGGGCCGCGGCGCGTCACGACGTCGTCGTGCTCGAGCTGCTCGACCCTCGGGACGTCGAGCTGCCAGCGGTGGGCCCGGTGGTGCTCGAAGACGCCGAGACGGGGGTGGTGGCGATGTTCGACGGCCGCCGGGCGGCCGCGGGCGAGACCGCCCGCGCGCGCGCCGAGCGCCGGCGTCTGCGCGAGCTCACGAGCGGTCTGGGAATCGATCGCGTCGAGCTGCGGACCGATCGGCCGTACCTGCCCGAGCTGGTCGCGTTCTTCGATCGCCGCAAACGGAGGATGACTCGTTGAGCCGCGCGAGGACGATCCTGCTCGGCCTGCTTCTGGCGGTCCGTGCCGCGACCGCACAAGAGGTCCCGCTGCGATCCGAAATCGCGGTGACGCTCGAGCCGGCCTCGATCACCGTCGGCGATCCCGTGACCGCCACGCTGTCGATCGAGTTGCCCGCCGCCGCGGCTCGGGCGGCGCGGTTTCCCGACTGGACCCGCGGCTGGGGCGAGGCCGAGGTGCTCGAAGCGGGGGCGGTCGAACGCCGGCCCTCGCCGAGCGGCGAGCTCCTGGTCCAGAAGCTCCGCCTGACGGCGTTCCGGACCGGCGAGATCCCCCTGCCGCCCGTGAGCCTGCGCTGGGACGGCCGAGAGGACGCGGCCGCGGCGACCCCCGCCGGCCTTCGACTCGAAGTTCGATCGGTGCTGCCCGCCGAAGCCGAAGCGCTGGCGCCGCTGCCCGCCGAGCCGCCGCGCGCCTTGCCGGTACCGAGCGCGGCGCTGTGGGCGATCGGCCTGCTCGCGGCCGCGGTCCTGGCGGCGGCTTGGGCCGCGCGCCGGAGCGGCGGCCGTGAGGCCGGCAGCGCCGCCGCCGCCGACCTCGCCCCCCTGCCCGAGCTGGTGGCGGCGCTCGCCGCGCTGCCGCTGGAGGACCTCGTGGCCGGGCACCGCGCGCTGTCGGTGGCGGTCCGCCGATTCCTCGGCCGGACGCTGGGCTTCCCGGCGGTCGAGTCGACCACCCGAGAGATCGAGCGACAACTCGCTTCCCGCCGCCTGGACCCGACCTGGATCCAACGCGGCGTCCGACTGCTGCGCGAGGCCGATCAGGTCAAGTTCGCCCGCCGCGGCACGTCGTCCGAGGAGCTCGAGCGGCGAGGCGCGGAGGCGCTCGCCCTGGCCACTGCGATCGAGGCTCACCTGCGGCCGCCCGAGCCGGCAGCGGCGGGGGCGGCATGAGCCAGCTGCCGCAGTTCGCGAGCCCGCTCTGGCTGCTCGGCTTGGCGGTGGCGCCGGTCCTGGTCTGGCTCCACCACCGCCGTGGCGGTCAGGGCGCGCTCACGGTCAGTCGCCTGCCGGGCAGGACGCGGGGCCGGTGGCGGCTGCACCTGCCCTTCTACTGCCGCTGCCTCGCCTTCGTCGCCCTCGTGCTCGCGCTCGCCCGGCCGCAGCTCGGCTACGCCTGGGAGGAGGCGACCACCGAAGGCATCGACATCCAGATCGCGATCGACATCTCGGGCAGCATGGGTGCCGAGGACTTCCAGCCGCACAACCGGCTCGAGGTCGCCAAGCGCGCGATGCGGGAGTTCGTCGCCCAGCGGCCGGCGGACCGACTCGGGATCACCGTGTTCGGCGGCACCGCGTTGACCCGCTCCCCGCTCACCACCGACCGCCGGATGCTCGACGAGCTGATCGCCGCGATCGAGCTGAACCAGGTCCCCGACGGCACCGCGATCGGCATCGCGCTCGCCAACGCCGCGAGCCGCTTGAAGGACAGCCCGTCGAAGTCGCGGGTCATCATCCTGGTGACCGACGGCGTCAACAACGCCGGCGAGATCGACCCGATCTCGGCGGCGGCGGTGGCGCAAGGGCTCGGGATCAAGGTCTACACCGTCGGCGTCGGGACACAGGGACAGGTCCTGGTCCCCGTGCCGGTGCGCGATCCGGTCACCGGCCGGCAGGAAATTCGCCGGGTGAGGATGAACGTCGAAGTCGACGAGGCGCTGCTCGAGCGGATCGCCGAGCGAACCGGCGGCAAGTTCTTCCGCGCCACCGATCCTCGCGCGCTCACCGGCGTCTTCGCCGAGATCGACCGCCTCGAGCGGACGCCCCTGCAGGTCAAGCGCTACATCCGCTATCGAGAACACTTCCAACCGTTCGCCTGGGCCGCGCTGGGACTGCTCGGACTGCCGGTTCTCGCGGGCACGCTGCGCCTGACCGCCGAGCCATGACTTTCGCGGAGCCCGATCTGCTCGCCCTGCTGGCACTGGCGCCGCTCGCCGCGCTGCTCGCGGCGTGGATCCTGCGCCGCCGGGCGGCGGCCGAAGCCGCCTGGATCGCACGCGGCCTGTCGCAGCGGCTGCGTGCCGGTGGCCCGCCGCGGCCGGCCTGGGTCGTCGTCGCGCTGCTGGCGCTGGCGCTGGCTGGAGCGGCGCTCGGCCTGGCGCGACCGCGCTGGGGGGAGTCCAGTCAGACCGTCGAGCGAACCGGCGTCGACATCGTCTTCCTGATCGACACTTCGCTTTCGATGGCCACCGCGGACGTGCCGCCGTCGCGCCTCTGGCTCGCGCAGTCGCTGGTGCGGCGCCTCGCCGCGGCGCTCCCGGGCAACCGGGTCGCTTTGGTCCAGGCGGAGGGTGTCGGCGTGGTCATGGCGCCGCTGACGGTGGACGTCGCGGTTCTCGACCTGCTGCTGGACGCGATCGAACCCGGCAGCCTGCCCGTCCCCGGCACCCAGCTCTCCCCGGGCCTCGAGCGGGCGATCCAGCTGTTTCCCGAAGGTGGAGAGAAGCACCGGGTGATCGTCCTGCTCTCCGATGGCGAGGACCACGGCCCGAAGGTCGAAGCGGTGATCTCGATGCTGCGCGAGGGCGGCATCGTCCTGCACGCGATCGGCGTCGGCACTCCCCACGGCGGCCCCATCCCGGTCCCGGGCCGGCCGGGCGAGTACAAGCGCGACGAGCGCGGCCAGGTGGTGGTCAGCCGCGTGCACGACGAGCCGCTGCGCGCGCTCACCGAGGCGTCGGGGGGGCTCTTTCTCACGGCGGCGCGGGCCGATGTCGATCCCCGTCCAATCGTCGACCGGATCGCCCGCATGGAGGGCCGGAGCTTCGACTCGGCGACCGTCAACACGCACGAAGAGCGCTTCCAGTGGCCGCTCGCCCTGGCGGCGGGCGCGACTCTGGCCCTGGCGGCGCTCTCCCCCTACCGGCGGCGCGCGGGAGCTGCGTCGTGAAGCTCTCGTACTGCCTGCCGCTGGTGGCCCTGTTGGCGAATCCGTCGGCGCCGGGCTCGGACAGCGCCGCCGTGGAACCGACCTGGGCCGAGCGGCTGGCGTTCAACCCGCACGAGCGGACCCGCCGCGGGCTCGCCGAGCGGGAACGGGAACGGCCGGCCGAGGCCGCGGCGGCCCTCGAATCGGCGCTGCGGCTGGCGCCGGTCGATCCGCTGGCCCGTTTCAATGCGGGCACCGCGCGGCTCGAAGCCGGCATCGAGGGTGCCGCGGAGCTCCTCGAGCGCGCCGCCGAGGATGCCCCCGCCGAGCTCGCACCGGCGGTTCACTTCAACCTGGGCAACGCCCGTGTCGCGGGCCGGGACCTTCAGGGTGCGCTCGAAGCCTACCGGGAGGCGCTGCGCCGGCAGCCCGATCATGCCGCCGCCAAGCACAACCTCGAGCTCGCGCTGCGCGAGCTCGAGCGCCAGCAGCAGCAGGAACAACAACAGCAGGAACAACAGCAGCAGGAACAACAACAGGAACGACCCGCGCCGGATCAACCTCAGGGAAGTCCAGGTGCTGATGAGCCCCAGGAGTCCCCTTCCGAGGGCGGTGAGGCCGAGGGCGGGGAGCCCCGACCGGACGCGCCTTCCGGACAGCGTCCGCGGCCGCAGTTCCAGGAGCAACCCGACATGACCGCGGAACAGGCCGCCGCGATCCTCCAATCGGTCGAGAATCTCGAGCGCCAGCAGCGCCGCGATCAGGCATCGGAGCGAGCTCAGTCTCGCGCCAAGGTGGCCAAGGACTGGTGAGCAGGCTCCGGCCGGGTCTCGCTCTCGTGTTCGGCGTCGCGCTGGCTGCCGCCGCCGGCACCCTCCGCGCGGCGGAGGAGCCACGGATCTCGGCGCGACTGGTACCTGACCCGATCGGGCTCGACGAAGTCGCCACGCTCGAATTGCAGGTCGCCAGCTCGGGCTTCGGCGGACCCACCTTGCATCCGGATTTCGACCTCGAAAACCTCGAGATCGTGTCGGGGCCGGTCCAGGCGCAGAGCCACAGCTGGGTCAACGGACGGACCTCGAGCACGGTGCAGCTGATCTGGCGGCTGCGCCCCGTGCGGGTCGGTCCCGCCCGTGTCCTGTCGCTCCGCGTGGCGATCGACGGGCGCGAGACCTCGTTGCCCGATCAGGAGATCACGGTCGTCGAAGAGGCGCCGGCCGGCCGGCCCGGCGCCTCCGGGCCAGCCACTCGCGACCCTCTCGCCGACCCGTTCGAGAGCCTCTTCGACTCGCGCCGCTTCGAGCGCCGTCGAGCCGCGGCGACGCAGCCCAAAGTGATGGTGCGCGCCGAGGTGGAGCCCACTTCGGCCTGGGTCGGAGAGCAGATCTCTTACCGCTTGGTGCTCTACACCCAGGCCGATGTCAGCTCGTTCAATCCGCTCTCGCTGCCCGACCTGCGCGGCTTCTGGGCGCGCGAGGTCAGCCTGCCCGACAAGGCGCGTCCCGAGTGGGTGACCCTGGACGGCGAGCGCTTCGGCAAGGTCGTGATGCTGCAACGGGCGCTCTATCCCCTCCAGCCCGGCCAGATCGAAATCGCCGGCATCGACGTCGACCTGGTGATCCGGGTCGCCGAGGCGGGGTTCTTCGGTCCCTTCGCGACGCCGCGGCCCCAGCGCGTGCGCACGCGGCCGGTGACCGTCGAGGTGCGCCCCCTGCCCGCCGCGCCGCCGGAGTTCCAGGGCGTGGTGGGCGACCTCGCGCTGGAGAGCCGGATCGATCGCGACGCCACCGAGGTCGGCAGCGCCGTCACCCTGACGGTGCAGCTCGAGAGCCGAGGGAACCTGCAGAGCCTGGTCGCCCCGACGCTCGAGGTGCCGAGCGGCTTGCGGGCCTATCCTCCCCGGGTGGAAACGCGGGAGCGGACGGCCGGCGGACGGCTGCTCGCGCGCCAGGAGTGGAGCTACGTGGTGGTCCCCGAGCGGCCCGGAGAGTACGAGCTGCCGGGTCTCGAAGTGGTGCGCTTCGACCCGGCCGCGAAGGCCTTCCGCTCGGCCACCTCGCCGCGGCGAAAGCTCACCGTTCGGGCCGGCGTGGCCGAGGCCGCGGCGACGCCGGACGCGGCCGCGCCCATCGCAGGCGAGTCCCCCGCCATCGAGATCCATTCTCCCGCGGCGATGCCGGCCCCGCTCTGGCTGCTCGGCGCTGGCGGGGTCGTCGCGCTCCTGGCCCTCGGCTTCGTCCTCGGCAAGCGCGCGGCCGGCGGCGGCCAGGACGCGCGGCGAAGGCTTTCGGGCGCGCTGGAGGCGGCGGCACTCGAGCCGCCTCGCGCCGCCGCCGACGGCTTCGAGCGGGCTTGGCGGGCATTCCTCTGGGCCCGCTTCGGTCTGCCACTCGAGGTTCCCTTGGCCGAGCTCGGCGGCAGGCTCGACGCCCTCGGGGTCGGCGCCGAAGCCCGGACCCGGCTGACCTCGCTGCTGGAGGAGATCGACTACCTGCGGCACGCTCCCGAGCTGTCCGACGTCGGGCACCTGCGCCAGGAGATCGTCGAGCGCTCCAAGCGGGCGGCGGCGGCGTTGCGCTGAGGCTTCCGGCCTCATCTGCTATCGTTTCCGGCAACAAGCCGACGGTCAGCGGATTCGCCATGGTGGATGTCCTGAGTCTCGACCCCCCAGCGCTCGAGCGCTTCCTCGAGAGGCAGCGTGCGAATCCGCCGCACTTTCCGCTCGAGCTCAGCCTGGCCGACAACCTGGTGGAGGTCTTGCGCAAGGCCAACGAGTTCGTGCCCTCGGAGGCCGGCTCGATCCTGCTCGACGACCCGCGCGAGAAGCACGCCGACCGCAGCCGCAACCGGCTCACCTTCCTCGCCGCTTTCGGGGACAAGGCCGATCAGCTGGTCGGCCAGGCCATTTCGGCCGCGCGCGGCATCGCCGGCCACGTCTACCAGCGGGGGCGGGCGCATCTCACCACCGACGCCCCCACCGACCGGCTCTTCGACCCGAGCATGGACCGGGAGACGGAGTACCGGACCCGCTCGCTGGTGGCGATCCCGATCCGGATCGGCGTCGAGGTCTGCGGCGTGCTCGAGCTGATCAACCGCAGGGGCGCCGCGCACTTCAGCGAGCGCGACCGCGACCTGCTGGAGATCTTCGCCGACTACATCGCGATCGCGATCCAGAACGTCCTCGACGGCAAGCTCGCCCACGAGTTCGCCAAGCGCGACAACCTGACCGGCCTCTACAACGACCGCTACCTGCATTCGGCGCTCGAACAGGCGATCTCGAGCGCCAGCGCCGAGGGCCGGGACCTGGCGCTGCTCTTCCTCGATCTCGACTTCTTCAAGCACGTCAACGACCATCACGGCCACCTGGCCGGCAGCCAGGTTCTGCGCGAGGTCGGGCACCTGTTGCGCAAGCTCGTCGACGAGCCCCCTGCGATCGTCGCCCGCTACGGGGGCGACGAGTTCGTGATCGCGGTCCCGGGGTACGACGCCCGCCAAGCCACCGCGCTGGCGGAACGGATCCGCGCCGAGATCTTCGCGGCGACCTTCTGCCAGCGCGCCGGCGAGATCCAGACCGAGCCGCTCCACTTGACGGGGATCAGCTGCTCCATCGGCATCGCCACCCTGGCGATCACCGGGCAGCGCCGCGACCTGCAGGCCGCCAAGAGCCTGCTCCTGCGGCTCTCCGACTCCGCGATGTACCGGGCCAAGGAAGGCGGCCGCAACCGCATCATCGAGGCGGACCCGAGCCTCGACGGTGCGATCGCCGCCGACCCCCGCGCGTTGACCCCGTCGAAGAGCGGTTGATAGACTGGCTGGCGTAGGCGTTCGTCCTGCGCTCCATTCGCCACATCTCCCGGGCGCCCCGCCGGCGCCCTTCCGAGCCTCGAGGCAAGCCATGACCACGACCGTTCAGAACTCCCTCCGCGTCGCCGCCGCGGACGTGCGCGAGAGCCTGTCGCAACACATCCTGGTGGACGGCTACCACCTGGTGCAGGACATCGAGAAGAGCCACGGCGTCTGGTTGCACGACGCCGTGCGCGGGCGGGACATGCTCGACCTGTTCGGCCACTTCTCGACCACGCCGATCGGCTTCAACCACCCCAAGCTCGTCAACCCCGCGATGGCCGCGCGCATCCTGCCGCCCGCGCTCAACAAGCCGGCCAACTCGGACGTCTACACGACCTTCCTCGCCGAGTTCGTCGAGACCTTCGCGCGCACGGTGCCGGCACCCTTCCGGCGGCGCCTCTTCTTCGTCGAAGGCGGCGCCATGGCGGTCGAGAACGCGCTCAAGGTCGCCTTCGACTGGAAGGTTCGCAAGAACCTGGCCGCCAGGCGGGGCGAGCTGGGTACGCAGGTGATTCACTTCCGCGACGCATTCCACGGCCGCAGCGGCTACACGCTGTCGCTGACCAACACCGCCGACCCGCGCAAGATCCAGTACTTCCCCAAGTTCCCCTGGCCGCGCGTCAGCAATCCGAAGCTGCGCTTCCCGATCGAGCCCGGCAACCTCGCCGAGACGATCGCGGCGGAGTCGCGCGCCGTCGCCGAGATCGAGCGCGCCGTCGCCGCGTACCCGCACGACATCGCCTGCCTGATCATCGAACCGATCCAGGGCGAGGGCGGCGACAACCACTTTCGTCCCGAGTTCCTGCGGCGCCTGCGCGAGTTGGCGGACCAGCACGAATTCCTGCTGGTATTCGACGAGGTCCAGACCGGCTTCGGCACCACCGGCAAGTGGTGGGCGTTCGAGCACTTCGGCGTCGAGCCGGACGTCTTCGCCTTCGCCAAGAAGACCCAGGTATGCGGCATCGCCGCCGGCCCGCGGGTCGACGAGGTCGAGTCCGTCTTCCGGGTCTCCTCGCGCATCAACTCGACCTGGGGCGGCAACCTGGTCGACATGGTGCGCTGCCAGCGGGTCATCGAGATCATCGAGGAGGACGGGCTGCTCGAGAACGCCGCGCGCGTCGGCGCTCACCTGCTCGACGGCCTCCGGCGTCTCGAGGCGGTCTTCCCAGGCAAGGTCACCAACGCCCGCGGCCGCGGCCTGTTCGTGGCCTTCGACCTGCCGGACGGCGACACCCGCGCGCGGGCGCTGGCGGCGCTGAATCAGGCCGACGTGCTCGGCCTCGCCTCCGGCGAGCGCGCCATCCGCATGCGCCCGCCGCTCGTGCTCTCCGCGGACGAAGCGACCGAAGGCCTGCTGCGCATCGAGCGGGCCCTCCACACGCTGTTGGTCTGAGATCAGGCGTCGGCCGGCGCGCAGCGGTCGTGAGGGAAGGCCGACTTCGGCGTCCCGACTCGCACGGCCGAGGCGACTCCCGAGAGTCCCCTTACCGTCCGCCGCTCGAGGCGGACGCGCGCCACGTCGACCACCCAGGGCGAGCGGCGAAACTGGTGGAGCGACACGGCGAGAGCCGGCGTCACGTCCATCTGCACGGCGAGATCGACCTCGTCGTCGGCGGGCTCCGGGACCGGCTCCAGCCTCCTCGCCAGCTCTGCCCCGTAGCCCGGCGGCAGGCCGGGCCAGGTTGCGAGCCGCGCGAGCGCGCGCTCCCGGGCCGCGGGCACGCGCCGCCAGAACGTCGCCGCGGCCAGGCGCGGCTCCGCCGCGAGCGCGCGCGCCGCGCAATCGAGGTCCTCGCCCCCACTGGCGACGAAGGCGAGAAACGGCGGCACACCGCTCAACGGATCGAGCGCCATCGCCGCCTCGAACGCCGAACGCGACGCTTCGTACTCGCCGGCCTCGAACGAATCGACGCCGCTGCGCAGCCAGAGCGCCGCCACGCCGCGCGCCTCGCTGGCGGCTCGGCGGGACGCCGCGGCTCGCTCCACCGCGGTTGCCTCCGACGCCCAGGCGGCGCGCGCGCGATAGAGCGGAAAGCCGGGATCGAGCGCCACCGCTCGCGCCAGCGAGGCCACGGCCGCGCCGCGGGAGGGGGCCGCGCGCCCCCGTTCGTACGCGGCGTGGGCACGCACCGGCCCCGACAGCACGATGCAGGCCGAAACGACATAGCCCGCCACGATCGCCTGACCCAGCCAGCCGGCCCCGCGCGGCGCCGCAGCCGCGCCGACGAGGGTCGCCGCGGCCGCCGCCATGAGCGCCACGGGTATCGCCGGCACCGACAGGTGGGCACCGCCCAATGCCACGATCGCGCCCGCGCCGAGTCCGAGCAGACCGGCGCGCGAGAGCGCGGGATCCTGGACCGACTCGAGCGCCCGCCAACGCCGCAGCACGAACAGGCCGCCGACGCCGATCAGCAGCGCCAAGCCGGGCAGGCCCAGCTCGAACGCCACCTGGAGCGGCAGCGAGTGGGCCTCCCCGACCACCTCGCCCGGTGGATTGACCCCCGGCAGCGGTCGCAGCCACTCGGCGAGCAGCCACGGAGTCGACCCCGGCCCCCAGCCGGGGGCCGGCCGCGCCGCCAGACCCTCGAGCGCGGCGCGGGCGTAGACCCACCGGCCGCTGGCCGACAGATCCGCTCCGGCGAGCATCCGCTCCGCGCGCGGCACCAGCGCTGCGAGGGCCAGCAGGGCGAGCCCGGCCACGAGCCGGCGCAGCCGCGGCAGCCGGCGGCTGGCCACCAGCAGAATCGCCGCGAGCGCCAGCAGTCCGAGCCACGAGCGGCTGGCGAGCACGGCGGCGACACCCAGGATGACCGCGGCGACCGCGAGCACGCGGGAGAGCCCGGGTCGGCGCCAGGCCAGCGCCGCCACCGGCAGAGTGATGACCAGAAAGGCGGCCAGCAGGTTGTGGTGCCCGAGCGGCAGCGCCGCGCGGTGGCCGGAAGTCGCCACCTGTTGTCCGAGCGCGGTGCCCGCCACCGCGGCCACGGAGGCGGCCCAGGCGGCGATACCGAGGTCCCGGCGGCTCGCCGTAGACCAAGCGCGCGCCAGCGCCGGGACTGCCCAGAGAAGCGCCGGCGCGAGCATCAAGCCGACGCGGCCGGCACGGGGCACGGGCGACGCGCTCCAGCTGGCGAGCGCCGCCGCGAACGCCGCCCAGGGCAGGAGGCGACCGGCGCGGCCGAGGCCTAGCGGGTCGACGGCCGAGCGCGCGCCCGCGAGCGCGACCAGCAGCAGGACCGCCGGACCTAGCGCGGCCTGGGGCCAAGCCGCCGCGCCCCGGAAAGTCCCGCACCAGAAGCCGAACAGCGCCAGCAGGAGAGCAGGCGCCAGCGCGCCGAGGGTGGGCATGGCTGGCGGCATCCTACCCTTGGCCCGTGCGCTAGAATTCAGCTCGGCGCTCGACCTTCCTCGACCGCCGGCAGGCAGTCCCCCCCACGGAGCCCCCGATGACCGTCACGAGCCCGTCCTCGATCTCGTCCGCCCTCGCCCGCCTCGGTCTCGCCGAGGAGAACTCCGGCGCCTTCGCCGGTGAGTGGTTCGAGCCCAGCGGCAAAGTCGTCCACTCCTTGAACCCCGCCACCGGCGAACCGATCGCCGCCGTGCACGAGGTGTCGAACGCCGACTACGAGCGCGTCGCCCACGCGACCGCGCAGGCCTTCGACGCCTGGAAGCGGTGGCCCGCGCCACGGCGGGGCGAGATCGTTCGCCAGCTCGGAGACGCCCTGCGCCGCCACAAGGAAGACCTCGGCCTGCTGGTCACGCTCGAGGTCGGCAAGATTCGCAGCGAAGGGCTGGGCGAGGTGCAGGAGATGATCGACATGGCCGACTTCGCCGTCGGCCTGTCGCGCCAGCTCTACGGCCTGTCGATGCACTCGGAGCGCCCGCTCCACCGGATGTACGAGCAGTGGCACCCGCTCGGTCCGGTCGGTGTCATCACCGCCTTCAACTTCCCGGTCGCGGTCTGGGCCTGGAACTCGATGATCGCCGCCGTGTGCGGTGACTCGACGCTCTGGAAGCCCTCGGAGCAGGCGCCGCTGTGCGCCGTCGCGGTGACCAAGATCGCCGAGCGGGTGCTGGCCGAGAACGGCGCGCCGCCGATCTTCAATCTGGCGATCGGCGACCGCCACACGGTCGGAGCGCCGCTCTCGGCCGACCGCCGCTTCCCCCTGATCTCGGCGACGGGCTCGACCGCCATGGGCCGCTCGATCGGCAAGGTCGTCGCCGACCGGCTCGGCCGCACCATCCTCGAGCTGGGCGGCAACAACGGCATCCTGGTCACCGAGGGCGCCGACCTCGACCTCGCGCTGCGCGCCGTGCTGTTCGCCGCCGTCGGGACGGCCGGGCAGCGCTGCACCTCGACCCGGCGTCTGCTGCTGCACAAGTCGGTCGCGGCGGACATGAAGCAGCGGCTGGTCAAGGCCTACTCCTCGATCCGGATCGGCGATCCGGCCGATCCGGCGACGCTCATGGGTCCGCTCATCCACCAGCGGGCGGTCGAGGACTATCGTCAGGCGCTCGTGCGGGTGATCGAGCAGGGCGGCCGCATCCTCCACGGCGGCAAGGTGCTCGATCGCCCCGGCTTCTTCGTCGAGCCGACCCTGGTCGAGGCGATCCCGCACATGCCGATCACCTGCGAGGAGACCTTCGCGCCGATCCTCTACATCTTCGAGTACGAGACGCTCGACGAGGCGATCGCGCTCCACAACGCGGTGCCGCAAGGGCTCTCCTCGGCCATCTTCACCCTCGACATGCGGGCGGCGGAGCAGTTCCTGTCGGTCGACGGCAGCGACTGCGGCATCGCCAACGTCAACATCGGCACGTCAGGGGCCGAGATCGGCGGCGCCTTCGGCGGCGAGAAAGAGACCGGCGGCGGCCGCGAGGCCGGCTCCGACTCCTGGAAGATCTACATGCGCCGGCAGACCTGCACGATCAACTACGGCACCTCGCTGCCGCTCGCCCAGGGTGTCCACTTCGACGTCTGAGCGCGGCCTCGCGCGACCGAACCGCCGTCTGGTCAGCGGTCGAGAAACGCGAGGGTGAGGAAGGGCAGGTAGGTGATGGCGAGGACGAAGGCGGCGCGCAGCGCCAGCCAGGGGAGCGCCGCCCGGGTGACCTCGAGCAGCGGTCGCTCGAAGCGGTAGGAAGCGAGGAAGAGGTTCACCCCCACCGGCGGGGTCAGGAAGCCGAGCTCCAGGTTGGCGATGAAGATGATGCCGAGGTGGATCGGGTCGACGCCGAAGGCCAGCCCGAGCGGCACCACCAGCGGCACCACGACCGCGATCGCCGAGAAGATGTCCATCAGGCAGCCGACCAGGAGCAGGAAGAGGTTGAGCGCCAGCAGGAAGAGCCACTTCGAGCCGAGCTCCGATTGCGCCCAGTCGAGCAAGCGCATCGGCACCTGGGCGTCGACCAGATAGCTCGACAGCCCGTTGGCGACGCCGAGGATCAGCAGCACGCCCCCGATCAGGAGCGTCGCGTCGAGCAACACCCGGGGCAGCCTCGCGATCGGCAGGTCGCGGTGGACGACGAAGATCACGAGCCCGGCCATCGCCGCCGCCACCGCGGCCGACTCGACGATCGTCGCCCAGCCCGAGAACAGCGTCGCCAGCACCACACCCGGCAGCGCCAGCTCCCACTTGGCGCGCCACAGGGCGCTGCCCAGGCGTCGCCACGAGAACGGATTCCCCGCCCGCTCGACCCGGCGCCCCTCGGCGAGCGCCCAGACCGCCGTCGCGCCCACCAGCAGCGCCCCCGGCAGGAGCCCGCCCAGAAAGAGCTCGGGGATCGGCTGCGAGGCGACGATGCCGTAGAGGACGAGCGGTACCGCGGGGGGAAAGAGCAGGCCGAGCGAGCCGGCCGAAGTCAGCAGCCCGATCGAGAAGCGGTCGCTGTAGCCCTCCGCCGACAGGGCCTGGAAGAGCAGCAGGCCGAGCGCCAGGATGGTGACGCCGGAACCGCCGGTGAAGGTGGTGAAGAACGCGCAGAGCAGCGCGACCACCACCGCCGTGCCGCCAGGGAACCAGCCCACCGCCGCGCGGAAGACCTCGAGCAACCGCAGGGCCGACTTGCCCTCCGCCAGGAAGCAGCCCGCGAGCGTGAAGAGCGGAATCGCCGGCAGCGTCGGTGAAACGGACAGCCGGTAGGTCTCGGCGGTGACCGACGCGATCGGAATGCCGTCGGCCAGGAACAGCCAGACCGCGGCGCCGCCGAGCACGGCGAAGAGCGGCATTCCGGCCAGCGCGCCGGCCACGACGACGGCGAGACCCGCCCAGCTCGGCGCGCCCTCCACCCACTCGGGCCGCGCGCCGAGCAGCAGGCCCGCGCCGAGCGCGGCCAGCGCGGGTCCCCGACCGCGCCAGGTCGGAGCCGAGCGCCAGGCGAGGCGCAAGCCGATCGCCGCGAAGGCGAGCGGCACGACCGCCAGACCGACCCAGATCGGAATGCCGAGCGCGACCTGCCCGCCCGCCTCGCGCTCGATCCGGGTCAGGTCGAAGCCCGCTCGCGCGAGCAGCGCCGAGATCGCGGCGCCGCCGGCGGCGGCCGCGACTTCGAACCCCCGGCGGTAGCGCGCCGGCACCAGCTCGCCCGTCGCCAAGCCGATCAGGCGCCCCTCGCGCGCCGCGACCACGGCGCCGAGGAAGCCGACCCAGAGGGTCAAGTGCTGCACCAGCGGACCCGCGCCGGGCACGCCGGCGGTGCCGAGCCGGCGCAGCAGGAGCTCGCCCACGGCGAGGACCATCATCGCCGCCAACGGCAGCGCGACCAGCCAGTTCTCGAGCCGAATCAGGCGGTTCAGCGGCTCCCCCCCGCGGGCGCTCGCGCCGCCTGCAGCGCCCGCCGTGCCGCCGCCAGGACTTCGGCCGGGACGCCGGCCTCGCGCGTGCTGCCGACGAACTCCTCGGCGGCCTGCCGCCAGACCGCCGCTTCAGTGCCGCTGGGCTCCTCGACCGTCAGGCCGCGCTGGGTCATCTGCGCGATCGCGTCGCGGTCGTAGGCCGGAACCTGCTGGGCGAGCTTGGCCTCGGCCACGGCCGCACCCTCGCGCAGGCTCTTGCGGTCGGCGTCCGAGAGCTTCTCCCAGGCCTTCTTGTCGACCACCACCGCCCCTGTCAACGGTGCCAGGCCGAGGCCCAGCATGTGCGGAGTCTGGCGGAACCACTGCAGGGTGAGCGCCACTCCCGGCGTGGTCGGCACGGCGTCGATCAGGTTGGTCTGGAGGCCCATCTGGATGTCGGTGGCCGCCAGCGGCACCGGCTGGAAGCCGTTCTTGCGCCACTGCTGGACCTGTGCGTCGTCGCCGGCCCAAATCCACAGCTTCTGCCGCCGCAGGTCGTCGACCACCCGGACCGGCTGGCGCGAGAAGAGGTGGACCCAGCCGCCGTGCGCCCAGAACAGACGCACGAAGCCGCGCGCTTCGAGCCGGCGGTCGAGGTCGGCCTCCAGGGCGTCGAGCGTGGCGTCGAGCTCCTCGTACGAGCCGAAGAAGAGCGGCAGGTGGAAGATGCGGAACGCGGGGTCGATCTCGGCGAGGCCGGCCACCGTCAGTCCCGCCCCCTGGAACTGGCCGATCCGGATCTTGCGCAGAATGTCGGATTCGTCGCCCGCGACGCCCCCGGCGTAAACGCGCAGCTCACCTTGCCCGGCGGAGCTCTTGGACCAGGTGGCGCCGACGCCACGCAGCGCCTGATCCCAAATCGAGCCCTGCGGCGCCAGCGTCGCGAACTTCAGCACTTCCTTGGCCGACGCGGGCGCCGCCGTGGCGAGCGCGCAGAGAAAGAGCGTGGTGACGACAGGCTTCATGGCGCTTCCTCCTCGAAGAAAAGCTCGTCGGCCCGGCTGGCGAGCACCTCCGCCCGGCGGCGCGCCAGCCGGTTCGCCAACCGATCGGCAGCCGACGCGTCGGGATCGATCGCCAGCGCCGCCGCGAGCGCCTCGCGAAAGGCCCTCCGGTCCTGGCGCGCGACGCCGTAGCTCGCGGCCCAGGCGACGTGCGGGCTCGACCGGCGCCCGGCCGACAGCTCGACCGCGCGCCGATAGTGCTCGCGCGCCCGCTCGTCCGAGCCGCCGAGCATCGCCGGCAGCGTCTCGAGCCCGATCAGCGCCTCGTGGAGTGCGCCGCGATCGTACGCGGCATCGAGCGCGAGCGCCCGTTCGAAGATCGCGCGGACCAACGGCAGATCGACCGTGAGCTCGGGCCGATCGACACCGAGCGCCACCGCCGAACCCCAGGAGGCGCCGGTCCAGTAGAGCAGCTCGACGCCGGCTCGCGGCACCGCGGCGAGGGCCGCCGCGGGCTCCTCGGAGAGCCGTTCCACCACACCCGGATGACGTCGCGCGAGCGCCCGCAGGCAGTAGCCGCGGGCCCGCAGCTGGAGGCGGAGCGCACGCCCGCGGATCTCCTGGGCCCGCTCGAACTCGGCGGCGGGCAACGCCTCGGCCTCGGGCGCCACGAAGCCGGCGGCGTAGGTCGCGAAGCCCCTGCAGGCAGCGAGCAGGAGATCGGGATTGGCGGGCGAAGCGGTGAGCAGGCTCTCGAGCGTCTTGAGGGCGAACGGCAGCGCATCGGCGATCAACTCGGGGTCGTCGTCCTCGGCCCAGGTGGAGCCGCCGGCGGCGAGCGCCGCTCCCAGTCGATCCGCGGCGAAGCGGTTCACCGAGCAGGCCGGCACGGCGAGCGTCAAGGCGACCGTCAAGGCTCCCCGCAGCCAACTTGCTTCGCGCACATCGCCCTCCTCGGGAGCATTCTAGCGGGCTGGAGCGCGCGCGGATGGCGAGCCCGCGGGGCGCGCCACCGTCCATCCACGGCACGCCCGCGGGAGAACGCTACCGCCAAGGACACACGAGCGCTATGGAATACTCGCACGACGCGCCGGGCCACCGTTGCTCCGCCGCGCGCTCCGCGCCGCGACCTTCGCGAACCGCGGGCGACGCGTCCGAAACGGCCCCGGAGCTCCGACCCCGATGAGCGCCCGCCGCCACGACGAGCTCGAGGACGCCTACGCGCCGGTCGAGGGTCCCGAGATCTGGCCCCTTCTCGGCCTCCTCTTCTTCGCCGCCTCGGTGCTGTCGAAGCCGCTCGTTTCGCTGCTGCCGCGGGACCTGCGCCCTTACCCCTTCGGCGTTCTGCTGCCGGTCGCGGTCTCTCTGGTCGCGGCGGCCACCGGCCTGCTCTGCGCCTGGGCCGGCTGGCGCCGCTCCCGCACCAGCGCGCTGGCGCGCATCGCCCTCCTGACCAACGGCGCCGTCGTCGCATTGACCCTGCTCGTCACTCTCGCCCTGGCCTGGATCTTCCGCCGCTGAGCGAGCCGCCAGGCGAGCGACCGCGGAGGGGTGAGATGGAGAGCCAGCGGAGCGAGCCGCCAGGCGAGCGACCGCGGAGGGGTGAGGCCGCCGGATTCACTCCGGCGGCCGAGGGGAGGGCGCGTGCCCTCCCCTTCCAGATGAACTCCCTCAAAACCCGACCCGCCGCATGACCGCGCGCGGGAGACGGCGGATGACCGCCATCACCCAGCGCCAGATGCCCGGGCTGTAGACGACCGGGCGGCCACGGTCGAGCGCCCGGATCGCCTCTGCGGCCACCCGCTCGGGCTCGCCCGCGAACGGTGGCACGGGGAGCCCGTCGGTCATCGAGGTGCGGACGAACCCGGGTTTGACGCAGACGACGATCAGCCCCTGGGAGCGGAAGCGGTGGTCGAGCCCTTCGAGGTAGCGGGCGAGCCCGGCCTTCGCCGCGCCGTAGAGCACTACCGGCTTGCGCCCCCGGTCCCCCGCCACCGAGCCGAAGACCATCAAGCGCCCGCCGCCGCCGGCGAGCAGCCGGCGGCGCGCCTCCTCACAGAACAGCACGGTGCCGGAGAAGTCCGCTTCGAGCACCTGGCGGCAGAGCGCGGGATCCCCCTCGAGGCGATCCTGCGTGGCGAACAGGCCCGCCGTCACCACCACCGCGTCGAGCTTGCCGAGCGCGACCGCGGCGGCGTCGAGCGCGGCCGCGAAGCCCTCCGGAGCGAGCAGATCGCAGCGGGCGGTACCGACGCTCGCGACCGCCGGAGCTGCGCGCGCTTCGAGGTCGCGCGCGCTCTTGCCCAGCTCCTCGAGGTCGCGGCCGAGCAAGAAGAGCCGGTCGCCGCGCGCGGCGAGCTGGCGGGCGAGGGCGCGCCCGATGCCCCGCGTGGCGCCCAGGATGGCGACGTTCATGGTGGATCCCCCATCAGTCGGACCGATTGGGCGCTGCGCAGCCGACGCTCCGGATCCCACCGCCGGCGCACCTCGTCGAAGGCGGCCAGGCGCGGCTCCAGGGCGCCAAATCGCTCGGCGGTGAGCAGGGAGTCCTTGGCGAGGTAGATGCGGCCGCCCTCGGCGAGGGTCGCGGCGGCGAGCGCGTCGACCGACGCGGCGAGACCGGGCCGCATCGGCAGATCGAGAGCGACCGAGACCCCCGGCCGAGGAAAAGACAGCAGCCCTTCCCCTTCCTCGCCGCAGTCCTTGAGCACGCAGAGGAACGACGAGCCGCCGCGCGCCGCGGCGACTTCGAGGAATCGCCGCACGGCCCCGGGGCGCTCCGCCTCGGGCAGGACGCACTGGAACTGGGTGAAACCGCGGCGGCCGTAGATCCGGTTCCAGGACCGGACGGCGTCGAGCGGAAAGAAGAAAGTCTCCGGGTGGACGACCCCGGCCCGCGGCCGGCGCGGGTGACGCCGGTAGTAGACGGCGTTGAACAGCCGGACGCTGAGACCGTTGAGCGCGAATCCGGGCAGGTGAAAGGGGACGGTCCAGCGGCGTAGCGGCCGCGGGAAGCCGTCGGGCGCCTCCTCGGCTCGCGCCCAGCGGCCGCGCAGCACGACTCCTCGCCCCAGCGCCCGGCCCGTGGCCAAGCAGTCGATCCAGCCGACGGTGAACGGCCAGTCGCCGGCCGACTCGCGCAGCGCGGCCAGAAAGGGATCGAGGCCGACCACGCGAAAGGTCTCCTGGAGGATCCAGGGCGAAGGGACTCGCGCGAGCCCCAGCTCGACTTCGAGGATGTGGCCGGTGAGTCCCATGCCGCCGAGCGTGGCGCGGAAGAGATCGGGATGTCGCTCGCGCGAGCAATCGAGCGTTTCGCCCGCTGCCGTGAGGATGCGGAGCGCGACCACGTGCCGGCCGATCGTCCCCTCGACGTGGTGGTTCTTGCCGTGGACGTCGGCGGCCACCATGCCGCCGAGGGTCACGAACTGCGTGCCGGGGACGACCGGGGGAAAGAAGCCGCGCGGCAGCAGGGCCCAGACCAGGTCGCCGAGCGCGAGGCCCGCCTCGGCGCGCAAGCGTCCGGAACCGGCATCGAGCTCGAGAATCCGGTCGGCGAGCACGGCCGAGGCGATCGTGGCGACCCCGGCCGGCGGCAGCGCCGAATCGCCGTAGGCACGCCCCAGGCCGCGCGTCAGCACCGCTCCGCGCGCCACCGCGGCGAGATCCTCGGAGCGACGCTCCCGCGCCGCGACCGACATCCCGCCCCAGCCCGCGACCCTCGGCTCCCGCTGGCTTCTCACGCCCGGCAACGATAGCGGAGAACCCGGAGTGTGCGCCGCCTGCCGCCGGTCGCCGAGGAGAGAAAAGCCCCGCGCTACCCGGGACGCGACTGACGGTCACCCTCGCAGCGTCAAGAAAGCCGCTTCACCGGTCGGAATGGGCGAGGTCGTCGGCAGCTGGGGCTTGGGAAAAGAGCAGATAAGGGATAGCAGCCAGTCAGGCCAAGGCCCTGGACCCCATCGTGGCTACCGGCTCAGCGCACGTGCCAGGCAAACTCAACCCCTTCTCTGGTCTTTCTCTTCCTAGCGACCCACTCCGACTGGTGCAGAAGCGCAAAGGAACGGGGGGCGATCGCTCGCCCCCCTCGGGATACCGCGAAACGCTCCGGTGGCTGACTAGAAGGAGACGCGCAGCCCGAGCTTCGCCTTCCAGCGCGAGCGGACGTCGTCGATGTCGAACCGGCGGTCCGGGTCGGTGAAGAGCACGTTGTAGCGCAACTTCCCGGTCGCCGCGTCGACCCCCTGGAACTGAACCGGCGAGACCTCGCCGAAGCGGGTGTAGCGGAAGACCCCTTCGTCGCTGTCGATCAGGTTCAGCAGGTTGAGGATGTCGGCCGTGACCTGGACCCGCGCCACCGAGACCGGCAGGTCGAGCGCCCAGCGCAGGTCGAGCTGGGTGGTCCAGGGGCTGACGCCCGAGTTGCGGTCGACTATGCGGCCACGCGCCTTGGCGAGGCTCGGGTCGGCCCGAATGTAAGCGTCGAACTGCGCCCAGGTGGCGCCACTCAGGATGACCTCGTCCTCGCTGGCCGGCACGTACATCAGATCGTTGCCGTTGATGCCGTCACCGTTGACGTTGGCGCTGTTGCCGGCGAACGTGGTCGAGTAGGGACGCCCGGACTGACGGTTGAAGTAGATCGACCAGGTCGAGCCGACCGGGCCGAGCTCCATCCGGTAGGAGAGCGTCGCGGTGATGCGATGCTCGTTCTGGAAGGTCGCGGGCGCGCTCCCCGGATTCTCCGGGTCGAGCACCGAGGTGTTGAGGTAGTTCGAGCTCGCCTGGCTCGAGGTGCCGGGGTAGACCTCTTCGGCGTCGGTCCAGATGTAGCCGAAGTTCCAGAAGAACCCGTGGCGCTCGCGCTGCCGGAGCTCGATCGCCGCGGTGGTCGTCTCGCCGTCCTCGGTGTTGGTCAGGAAGTACGCACCCGTATAGGCGTTCGAGATCGACCGGTACTCGGGCCGGCCGCCGACCACGGTCCGGCCGGTCTGCACCAGGTTCAGGTTGCGGTACTGGATGTCCTTCTGCACCTGGGTGTGGGTGAGCTCGACGGTCCCCAGGATGCCGAACGGCAGCTCCTGGTCCCAAGCGAGGTTGCCGCGCAGCACGGTCGGCATCTCGAAGTCCGGATCGGTGAGAGCGATCTCGTTGGTCACCGCGCCGCCGACGGTCTTCGGCTGGTTGTCGGCATCGGGCACGAACTGGATCCGATTGGTGGCCGTGATCGGCGGGTTGAGGATCGAGCGCAGGCGCTGGAACTCGACACCGGTGTTGCCGTACTGGTTCGAGATCCAGACGTAGGGGGTGCGGCCCGAGAAGATGCCGAAGCCGCCTCGGAGCTGCTGCTTGCCCTCGCCGGCGGGATCCCAGTTGAAGCCGAGGCGCGGCGAGAGGATCAGGTTCGAATCCGGCACTTCGTTGGTCCGATAGCCGAAGAGCTGCTCGACTTGCGGATTGTAGGAAGGCGCATCCGGCAGCTTGAGGTAGTCGGCGCGCAGGCCGTAGGTCAGGGTCAGGTTGCTCTTGATCCGCCACTGGTCGCCGAAGTAGAGCCCGTACTGCTGGACGTCGAACTTCGCCGCCTGACGGGGGTTGCTGGTGCGCGAGAAGCTGTGCTCGTACTGGTCGGCCCAGCCGCGCTCGAAGTCGTCCAGGCTGCGGAAGTTGTAGAAGCCGAAGGCGTCGCGGATGAACAGGTTCTCGAAGCTGAACAGCTCGTTGTGGGTGCCGATCGTGAAGGTGTGGCCGCCGCGGACGAAGGTCAGGTCGTCGTTGATCTCCAGGATGTCCTGGTAGAGCTCGTTGGCGGTCGAAAAGCGCTCGCGCCCGGCTTCGAACGAGAGGCCGCCCGGCAGGTCGACCTGCACGGTCGGGAACTTGGTCGGGCCGTCGCGGATGGTGTCGACGTTGGTGAAGCCGATCCGCGCTTCGTTGTAGTAGTCGCCGCCGAAGACCGAGTTGAGCTGCACGATGAAGGACTTGGTCTCGGGGCGGATGTTGTACGGGCGGTCGGGGGTGAAAAGGAACGTCGACGAGCCGTTCCAGATGTCGTTCACGGCCTCGACCTGGTTGTACTTCGCCGACAGCTGCGAGCTCGAACCCAGGTTGGCATCGACCCGCAGGAAGTAGTTGTCGTTGTCGGTGGTGCGGATGAACTCGTTGAAGTCGCCGGGATCGTAGCCGTAGGTGTTGCGCAGGATGCTGACGAACCGGTTCGCCTCCGCGGTCCGGTTGATGGTCTCCGGCGAGAACCCGGTCGGGGTTTCCCGGCGCTGCAGCTCGCCGGTGAAGAAGAGGAAGACCTTGTCGCGGACGATCGGGCCGCCGACCGAGAGGCCGTACTGATCCTCGGTGAAGGCCGCGAACTTCCGGTCGTTCGGGCCGTCGCCGACCCAGCTCTCGTCGCGGAAGTTGTAGAAGATCGACCCGCGCCAGGCGTTGGTGCCGCTCTTGGTGATGGCGTTGATGCCGCCGCCGGAGAAGCCGCCCTGGCGAACGTCGTAGGGCGAGACCAGGAGCTGAACCTCCTGGATGGCCTCGATCGAGATCGGCTGCGCCTCGGCCTGGCCGCCGGGCGAGCCCGTCGGGGAGAGGCCGAACAGGTCATTGTTGACCGCGCCGTCGATCTGGACCGTGTTGTAGCGGTTGTTGCGGCCGGCGATCGACAGCGTGGTCTCGCCGCCGCCCTCGACGTTGCCCGAGGCGTTGAAGTAGATCGATGTCTTGGCCAGGTCCTCGAGGCTCCGCTCGATGCTCGGCACCGCGGCGATCTGCGCCGCGGAGACGGCGGACACCGAACCCGCCTGGGTGGTGTCGACCAGCGGCGCCGCCGCCGTCACCGTGATCGTCTCCTCGACCGTCTCCGGCTCGAGCCGGACGTCGACCGCGCGGCTCTCGCCGAGGGCGACGCTGACGCCTTCGACCCTGGCGGCGCGGAAGCCATCGAGGCTGGCGGAGATCCGGTAGGGGCCGCCGACGCGAACGTTGAAGATCGCGTAGCTGCCGTTCTCGCGCGTGTAGGCGACGTAGGTCGTGCCGGTCGGGGTGTGAACGGCCTCGACGGCGACGCCTGGCAGCGCGCTACCGTCGGCCGCCGCGGTCACGGTGCCGGTGAGCGTGCCGGTGGTGACGGCCTGCGCCGACGCCTCGCGCGCGCCGAACAGCGCGGCGAGAGCCAGGCATGCGGCCGCGAGAATCCTCTTCCTCTGCTCCATGGAACCTCCTCGATGGGATGCGGTCCGAGTGTGAGTGCGACTCCGCACTTGAGCTTATCGACAGGCCGCCGTGGCCTCACGACGGCCCGGAAACGACGGTGTGACGTCCGACCGCGCGATCCTATCCGAGCCGATTCCGCCAGGGCCACACCGGGACCTGAAAAGTCGCGGATGCCACCGCCCGCCACCGGAGGGCCTTTCCGCCCGGATTGCGCCCGCGACCGGTTGCCGCGGGGACGTAGAATCCAACGGTGCCCCGCCCGGAGATCCACCTGATCGTCTGTGTCAATGACCGCGATCCAGCGGCGGGCAAGCCCTGTTGCGGTGGCCGTCGGGGACACGACCTCTATCGCCGATTCAAAGATCTGATTCGCACTGGCGGCCTGAGAGACCGGGTCCTGGTTTCGCGCTCGGGCTGTCTGCGCCACTGCAGCCGCGGCGCCACCGTGGTCGCCTGGCCCTCCCACCACTGGTACGGCGGCGTCGAGCCCGAGGACGCCGCGGAGCTCCTGGAGAGCGAGCTTGCGGGTCGCGAGCTCGAGCGGCTCCGGATGCCCCCCGGGCCCTGGGAGTGACCTCGCCTGCGCCACCGCGCGCCCGGCTCGCGCGGGGCGGGGAGGTCGATCTGGGTTTCCTGGTCCGGGCCGAGGAAGGTGGCGCCGTGCGCTGGCCCACCCGGGTCCGCCTCGGCTGGCAGGCCGATCGCCTGCGGGTCCGGTTCGACTGCGCGGACGAGGACGCGTGGGGGACGCTCACCCGCCGCGACTCCCCGCTCTGGACGGAGGAGGTGGTGGAGCTCTTCCTCGCCCCGGGCGACGCGACGCCACGCCGGTACTTCGAGCTCGAGCTCGCTCCCACCGGCATCGTCTTCGACGCCCGGGTCGAGTCGCCGCGCGGCGACCGGCATGGCATGAGCGTTGATCCGGATTGGAACTGTCCTGGCCTCGAGACCCAGGTGGAGCGAACCGGGGCCGGCTCGGACTGGGCGGCGACGCTCTCGATCCCCTGGCGCGCCTGCTGTGGCGGCGGCCCGCTGCCCCGGCGCTGGCGCCTGAATCTCTACCGGATCGAGCGCCCTCGATTCCCGGGCGCCCTCCCCGAGCACTCGGCCTGGTCGCCGACGCTGGTCTCGCCCGCAGACTTCCATCGTCCGGCCCGCTTCGGACATCTCGAGCTTCTGTACTAGACTCGCCGCCCTCCCGTCACCGGGATCTCACACGATCGATGTCCGCACCCCCCTTCGACCTCGAGGCCGCGACCTCCCATGTCGCCAAGCGCGATCGCGCGCTGCAGCGGATCATCCGCGAGGTCGGGCCCTGTTCGCTCGCGATCTCGACGCGGCGGACGCCCTATCAGGCGCTGGTCGAGTCGATCGTCTACCAGCAGCTGACCGGCCGCGCCGCGGCGACGATCTACTCCCGGGTCTGCCGTGCCTTCGGGTCGTCACGCTGTCCGACCGCCAAGCAGATCGCGGCGGCGAGCTGCGAGACGCTGCGTGGCGCCGGGCTGTCGCGGAGCAAGGCCGAGGCGCTGCGCGATCTCGCGGCGCGCTCGCTGGCGGGCGAAGTCCCGAGCCGCGCCGAGACGACCCGGCTCTCGGACGAGGAGATCGTCGAACGGTTGACGGCGGTGCGCGGCGTCGGCCGCTGGACCGCCGAGATGTTCCTCATCTTCACCCTCGGCCGCCCGGACATCCTGCCGGTCGACGACTACGGCGTCCGCAAGGGCTTCGCGCGCGCCAACGGCCGCGAGATCCTCCCCAAGCCCAAAGAGCTCGCCACCCACGGCGAGCGCTGGCGCCCCTTCCGCACCGTCGCCAGCTGGTACCTCTGGCGCGCCACCGAGCTCGGCTGAGCGCCGGCGCCGCGACGTGCTGGCTCATGACGCCGAGCGTTTCGCCGCCTGGAGGTTGAGCTTGGCTTTCGCGTGGGCGGGGTCGATCGCGAGGGCGCGTTCGAGCAAGGGGACGGCTTCCTGGGCGCGACCCTGGCGATAGAGGTGGTAACCGAGGGTGTTGTAGATGGCGGGGTCGCGCGCCGGCAGCGTGGGCTCGAGGGCGAGAGCGCGACGGTAGGCCGCTTCGGCTTCGCCGCTCCGGCCCTGGTCGTCGAGGGCGAGGGCGAGGTTGAACCAGGCGAGGTAGCTGCCGGGAGCGGCGGCGACGACCTCGCGCAGGAGCTCGGTCGCCCCGGGCAGGTCGCCCTTCATGCGCCGGTAGCGTCCGTCCGAGAATTTCCGCCACAGCTCGGCGGAGAGCTCGCGCTGCATCTGGCCGAGCAGCAGATCGGTCGTCGCGCGCGGACTCGCCAGCTGCTCGGCTCGAGGGGCGGACTTCGCGATCACCTGGATCTGCTTCTCCGGCTGCTTTCGCTGCGCCGAGATCGCGGCGAAACGGACCCGCGACTCGAGGTCCTTGCGGTCGACACGCACCAGCCGGAAGTAGTGAAAGAGACCCGACTCGGCCTCGTGCGCGAAGTAGGTGCCGGCCTCCTCGCTCGCCGCGAGCGTCGATTCGACCAGCGCCTGGCGATCCTCCGCCGCCATCCCCTCCGCGGAGAGCTCGGTGAGCACCCAGCGCTCGAGCATCTCCCTGCTGTCCTGGAGCGCCGCCTGCCGCGCCTCCTGGAGCGAGCGGCCTCGCCCCTCCGCGGTGAGGTAGAGGCTCGAGGCCGTCGGCGCCGGCGGCCGCGCCACCCAGTCCGGCCTCCCCCCCTTCGACGCCCATGCCGGTGCCGCCAGCCAGGAGCGCTCCGCCTCGGCGGCGGGATCCAGAGCCGCCGCCGCTGCGAGCCGCTCGCCGCTCTCGAGGCTCGCCGCCAACCGGTCGACGCGGTCGAGATCCCGGCGCAGCTCCTCGGCGAACGCCGGCCAGCTGTCGTCTGGAATCGAGCGGGCGGAGGTCAGCTTCAGCCTCGCCGCCTCCAAGTGGGCCTTCGCCTCCGCCTTGGCGCGACGGAAGGCGTGGTGATCGTTCTGGTAGGCGTAGGTTCGCACGCCCGACGCCAGCGAGATCGCGATCCCCAGCACGACCGAAACCGCCTTCGCGCGCTTGACTCCCTGCAGCGCGGCGGTGGCGATGCCGAGCACCAGCGTCGCCAGGCCCAGCGCGAAGATGATCGTCGCGTCGCGCTCCCAGGACGCGACCATCATCTCCCGGTCGGCCACCCACGACTCCAGCAGGTGCACCTGCTCGGTGCGCGTGTCGGCGCCGGCGATCTCGGCCCCCAGAAGCCCACCGACCAGCCACCACCCGAAATGCAGCCTCTCTCTCATGCCGCTCTCCTTCGCGCGCAGCGCGGCGCTCGTTCGGTCAAGGGGACACCACCAGCCGAGGCCGAGCTCCGCGGGCGGTCGCGACGCCACGCCGTAGCCGCGCCCGGCGGCGGCCTCGTCGCTGAAGAACTTCTCGATCCTCCGGCCGACCGCGGCGACTCTGAAGTCGCCCGTCGGATAGGTGCGGTGGATCGTGAACGCGTCGTCCGGGCTCGCCGCTCGCCCGGGGCAGCGGACGCGGATGCTCGGGATCCTCGCTGCGCGCCACCGGCCGCCGGTCGTCCAGGCAGTCGGCGTGGGCGAGCCAGACGTCGGGCAGCACCGGCGTGTCCTGGGTGAAGCGCCGCACCCGCCCCCCGCCCAGCATCAGCTCCTCCATCAGGCGCCGATCGAGCCGGATTGGTGGTTCGGTCGTGCGTTTCCTACGCATGCTGTTCTCCTTCCCGTCCTAGCCGGCGAGGAAATCCGAGAAGACGCTCGCGTTGTCGGGGAAGGGGTCGATCGCCACGCGACCGGCGACGTTCCAGCTGGTCAGATGGGCCAGGAGATTCACCTGGCGCGCGTCGAGATGGAGCTGCTCGACGGTGGCGTAGTTGGGGAACACCGCGTAGTTCCACGGCTCGAGATCCATGGCCCAGCGCACGGTGTCGTGCAGGTGGCCCCGCCACCAGTCCACCGGGTGGAGGTAGACCCACAGGATGTCGACGCTGCCCGCGGGCACGCCGTAGTGGGGATTGGCGGCCACCGCGGCCCCCTGCTGCACCGCCAGCGCCGTGGCGCCCTTCTGCGCCCGGGCCCAGAGCTGCGCGCGCAGGTCGTCGAAGGTCCGGCGGTCGAAGACCCGGTTGAAGCGGAAGGGCGAAGAGGGGGCGGTCGCCACGTAGGTCCCCGCGGCCGCGCTCCATTCGAGACCGAACAGCGGCGGCAGGTCCGAATCCACCACGACCTCGTTGCCGGGCCCCTGCCGGGAGAGCTGCGTCTCGGTGTTGACGAAAGCGACGATCTTCTTCAGTCCCCGCCGCAGCAGCGGCATGATCCCCTGGTTCTCGAGGTTGCCGCCGTCGCCGAACAGGTAGGCGCGGGCGCCGTTGCGCGGCAGCTCGGCGGCGTGGAAGACCGGCCAGTAGCGCACCTGCGGCACCATGTCGTCCAGGAAGTGGATGCCCGTCTGGTGCGCGAGGTCGATCACGTCGTAGGCGAAGGCGAGGCTCGACAGGCCGGCCAGGTCGGAGAGCCGGAACCGGTTCGCGGGCGCCGGCACGGTGAAGCGACGCTCCGGCGAGATCGCCGTGGGCGCGATGCTCCCCATGGCGAACGGATCGATCCAGCCTCCGCCGAGATCCGCGCTGGGCGGCTGGCCGGGCGAGGGTGGACCGGCATGGGGAAAGGCCGGGGGGATCCCGACGCCGAGCGGCGTCGACTCGACTTCGTAGCCGACCTCCCAGGCCTCGGCGAGCGCGCCCGGGCGCCGGGCGCCGCGCGACCGCCGGTGGACTCGGCGGAAAGAAGAGCGTCGAGTTGGTGATCAGGTAGGGCCGGTGCGGTCGGGTGGTGACGAAGTCGCCGCCGCCGAGCTTGCGGTTGTAAGGAAGGATGGCGTGGTCCAGCCACCAAGGGGTCCAGGTGAAATAGCGCTGCGGCTCGTCGCCGAGGTCGAAAGGGGCGAGCACCAGGACGCCGATCGCCCGCGGCCAGAGCTCCGAGACCGCCACCCCCTGGTGGTATAGATCGACCGCCTGGTCCAGCATCTCCTGGAGGCCGAGGCGGGTGGCCGCGCTGCCGATCGCCCGTGGGTCGAGGCGGCCGAGGTCGTCGACGGGACCGGCGGATTCCCAGCGCAGCTGCGCGGGGTCGAGCTGCAGGGGGCCCATCAGCGTCGCGTCCGGAATCGACCCGGGGGCCCAGTTGAACAGCGTCCCCGCCCAGGTGCCGCCCGAGACGGTCGACAGCCAGCCGACCTTCTCGAGCAGGCCCAGCGCCGAGAGCGCCCGTAGCTCCCCCATCGCCGCCGCGAGCGAGCGCGAGCCGCCGCCGGAGATGCAGACCCCCGCCCAGGGCGGCCCGAAGCTGGCCGGTTGGGCGACGAGCTCCGGGAACCTCGCGGCGTCGCCAGGCGTCGGAAACAGCGACGCGTCGAGCTTCGTCGGCCACCCTGCGGGCGTCGCGCTCATTCAGCTCCCCTTTCTCGGCGGGGCCGGCGGTCGCGGCTCCGCCGCCGGGCCCCGGATCGAGGTTCAGGAGATAGACGAACGACGGCGCGATTCCGGTCGCTTCAGCCGCTCGACTCGCCCCCGTCGAGGCGCGAGGCGGACCTTCGAGGGCGGCGCCGGCGCCCCGAGGAGCGATTCGGTCGCTACCGGAACAGGTCGCTGTCGACGAACGAAGCGTCGACGACGCTCCAGAAGTCGTCGGCCAGCCCCTCCGTTACGTAGCGATAGGGCAGCCAGCCGTAGCCCGAGGCGCCCCAGCCGACGCCCCAGGAGTTGCGGATCAGGAGAGCGCCGGTGTCGCCGCCGATCTTCTTCTCGTCGTCGAAGCCGACCGCCACCACGGCGTGTCCGCCTTCGACCCGATCGCCCGGGCCGGGGAAGGGAATCTCGCCCTTGCCGTCCCCGAGCGGCGGGATCGAGCTGTAGACGGTGAAGCCGAACATCGCCGGCAGACCCGCGGCGACGCTGGTCCTGACCGCCTGGAGGTTCACGGCGAGCGGCTGGCCCGGCGGGTCGAGGCGGTAGTAGCGCAGCGCCCGGTAGCTGGCCGCGAAGGCGTAGCAGAAGGAGCTCGGCTCGCGGTCGAAATCGACGATCCGGTAGGGCCAGTACTCCTCCGGCGGCACGCCGAACAGGACCATCGCTTTCATAGTCGTCCGCAGGAAGGCGCCGGTATCCCCCGTCCAGCGCAGGAGGTTGCGCGTCGCCTTGTAGAGGAAAAGCCGGGAGGCGTCGAGGTGCTTGGCATAGGCGCGCCTCTCGAAGTACTCGAGCAGGGCGACGCCCGCTTGGGCGGTGCAGGAGCCGAGGTTGCCCTGATCCTCGATCGGTGGACACCACGCCCGCAGATCGACCTTCTTGGGCATGGCCTTCTTCACCCGCTTGAGCGGCCTCGACTGCGAGCGGATCGCCTCGATCTCCGCGCTCTGCGGCGTGTAGTCGCGAAAGTCCGGCAGGTCCCGGAGCCAACCCAGCCCACCCGGCGCCATGGTCATGGTCCACCTCCTCGTGTCTGGAGGAGAGACGAACCAGGGGTCGATCTCGAACGAAGTTTCTTCCGGCCGGGCGGCGGCCGCAGGCTCTCAGGGCAGGACGCCGTGGCTCCTGAGCGCGGTTTCGAAGGCCTTCGCGACTCGTTTGGCCCCCTTGCGATCCGGATGGATCTCGTCCTTCCAGTCGCCCTGGATCAGGTTCCGGGTCTCGACCCGCACCAGCCGCCCGACGCCGCGCGGCTCGCTCGCGACTTGGTCGATCGCCGTCGCGAAGGCGTCGATCAGGAGGCGGATCACGTCGGGCCAGAGAGTCTTCGGAATCTGCCTCGCCTCGAGCGCCGGCTTGACCCAGGGCCCCGCGACCTTGATCAGGCCGAGTGCCTTGGCGCCCTGGTCGGAAGGCACGATGTAGTCGTAGGAGCAGACCAGCACCCGCGCGGTCTGGCCCGCGTCCGACAGCATGTCGAGCAGCTCGCGATAGCAGTCCTGGATCTGCCGCAAGCGCCGCTCGAAGCGCGAGAACTGCACGAGGTCCTGCACCTGAGCGCCCGGGCTGAAGTCCCGCAGCAGAGGCGGTAGATCCGGCCCGATGATGTCGTTGCCGCCACCCGAGAAGAGCAACGCGTGGAGCGGCCAGCGCTTTAAATAGGTCCGCAGCTTCGACCGCTGCGCTCCCGACAGGATCGTCATCACCTCGTCCCCGGCCTTCTCCAGCCGCAGGAGACACCACTGCCGCTGGTCCTTCGCCAACGCGGTGTCGCCCGGATCGTCCAGCCTGCCGATGACATCCGAATAGGAGAACCACGAATCCCCCTCCGAGATGACCACCGGCCAGGCCGGATGGTCGCTGCGGGACTTCTCGAAATCACGAATCAGATGGCGGTTGTAGGGCATGGTCGGCTCCTCGCCGCACAAGCGGCGCTCTGTCGGTCCAGAGTCGAGCACCCCAACAGCTGCTCGACTTTCACTCCGCTCAGCAAGCGGGATCTCGCTCCCGCAGGTGCGGTCCTTGAATTCATGGTGCTGGACTCTCCTTGGTGCCTGGTCCTTGCGACGATCGCACTTCGTGATTGGCCTCGGCCAGAGAAGCGCTCATTGGCTCGTCACATCGCTTCGGCACCTCCAACCGCGGACTGGGACCAGCGAAGAGAGCTGTCTCGTACTGACGCTCGAAGTTCCGAATGACCTCGCAGGCCTTCGCGCTACCGGCAGCTCCGCACCGACCCTCCTCGGGGAATCGCAAGAAGGGCCTGATCGGAAGCTTGAGAATCGCCCAGAAGGCTGCGACCGGAATGCCCAGGCTGAACTGCACGAGCCGGTGCGACCATGTCTCGTTCGAGTCGCTGCCGCGGCCCCAGTACTTGAAGAAGAAGGCGATGGTCATGTCTGTCGTCAGATGCCAGCATCCTGGCGCTTCGAGCTCGCTCTGGGCCTTGATGAGCATGCTGTGAAACGCGTCGTCGCAGGTTACGTTGCTCATGCCTTTCGATGCGTAGCACTGATCGTGCGCGTAGCACATCGCGTCGAGCTCGTCCACGGGGGGCCATCGGCGGAGCAGCTCACAACTCCGGCAATCGGCGACCGCAGGCGGGTAGTTCGGCCCACAGAAATTGCCGTAGGCGAATGGGTACTTGGCCTCGGCCTCCGGCGGCACTGTCAGCATCCGATTCCGGTACGGGTTGCCATGCGAGCAACCAGCCGCGAGGAAGACGCAAGTGCTCAGCAGGCCCAAGCGGAATCGGTTCATGCGGCTCATTGGTTTGCCGTTCGCCCACATGATCGGCGCCCAGTCCTCAGTTCCCGAAGAGCGACGAGAAGTCGACGTTCCAGGTCAAGTAGACCTGGACCGTATCTCCAACGGATCGTTCTGTTTCTGAGTTGGAGGCACGGATGTTGGCCAACGCGCCGAGGTGAACATGATTGCCGTTCGGTCGCTCGATGACCGGCATCTGGCCTCGGATCTCGAAGCGCCGACCGGGCGAGTTCTCGGTCTTGCCGTAGAGCACGTCGAAGTACCATTGCGGGCTGAAACTCAGTCGCAACCCTCCGTAGTAGCGCTTGTCGACACTGCCGACGTCATCGACCTTCCGCAGGCCGACCTCGCCGATCACCCCGATCTGCTCTTGAAGGGTACGCTCGTGCCGCACCTTGGAACCGATCCGCCACAGAGGCCAGAAAACGCCGGCGCGGGCATCGAGCGTCGGCTTGATCTCGGCCTCCTCGGCGTCTATCTGCGGGTCGCCCGACTCGCCGCTTCCTTCCTCATCGCCTCCACCCTGGTCGTCACCCTGATCGCTCTCTCCACCGCCCTCGCCGAGGCCTGGGATGTCTGCGACTCTTGTGCTTTCTCCAGAGCCGGTGAGGAGCACTTCGCCGAAGAGGTGGGGCCGGCGCCACCTCTCGTAGGAGGAGTAGTTCCGGTAGATCAGCAGCCCGGTGCGGGGCAAGAGCTCGTCGCCGAGGATGTCCTCGACCGTGTTGTACTCGCCGCCAACCGAAAACTCCGCGAACCAGTTGTCGTAGCAACGGTGGTCCCTGACGAGGCTGCTGCAATGAGGGAGCGCGATTGCCTCACCGATTCGGTTCCGGATCCTACGAGTGGCATCGAGCGCTCCGCGCTTGGCTTCGAGTGCCGCTGGATGGCCACTCCCATCGGGCTTCTTCTCCAGCTCAGCGATCTGCCGGGCAAGCTCTCTGGTGGCCTCGTCGCGGATTCGCGCTTCCGCAGCCAGTACCGACAAGAGGTACGTGCGCCGATCTTCGTAGACACGCCGGCGACAGAGACGATCACGCTTGCCCTCGATTTCCGACTGGTACCTCTCCTGGCGGCACAGCTCGATGCTCGGATCCTCGACCTCCTCCGGATCGAGGATAAGCGCCTGGACCAACGCGTAGCCTTGCCGGCTCGGCCTGCGAAGGTCTATTCGATCCCTGAGCCAGCCGAGACACGCGATTGCGTCCTCCACGCTGGCGACTCTCTGCTCTCCTCGCCGGATTGAACGAGTGTCCGACTCCGGCACTGCGGCCGCATCATCCGCACTCCCAGCTTGCTGCGGCTCGAGCCGCTTCGCATTTCCGGCAGACGCCGCAGCTCGAGTCGCCAGACCTCCACTCTGGGCTCTCGGCCGGTGATCGCAGAAGGCGAGAGATGCTCCAGTCTGAAGCGTCTCGCCGGAGGTCAAACTGTCCTGAGACGGTGGCCGGCTCCCCTCGACTTCATCGCTCTCGGCACATACACGCTGAGGCACGAGGAGAGCAGCTGCCAACAGCAGCAAGCAACGGCTAACCCGGCGCGACGCCCAATGGCTGCTGACTGCACTCATGATCGCCTCCCAAGTCCTGGTTGCAGGTGGACCTTCTCTCGATGCACGAGGGCTCCGGAGATCCCCACCCTCCTCGAGGTTGCCTGGAGGTTAGAGACGAAGGAGACCTCGATTTCGGTCGTTCTCCCGTGTGCGTCCTAGACGGACGCTACTTCCAGGTTTCCAGCGTCTCGCCTCCGGATTCGCACGGATGACCCTTGCGGGTAGATCACCAGGCTGTCCGTGCAGCAGTTCTGCGCTCGCAGGCCCGGACCAGACGCTTCCAAGGAAGCGGTGGGTATGAATGGCTCCCTGCCGAAGTGTGCATGACGATTCGACCGAGGCTCGCCCAGGTCACAGCCGGATTCTCCGTGCGCGGGTCGTTGACGGGCCGCTCTGGAGCGGTGGAGATCGGATCCAAAGAGAGGAGCTGAAGCTCCGGGCGTGAGAATCGTTCGCCATTGACTCCCCCCGCGGGGGGGCCTAGGATCGCGGGCGACGGTCTCGTCAGTTGGAGGCAAGCCATGGCGGCGGAGCGGCGGCAGGCCGGTTCCGAGGCGGCGGCATTCGAGGAATCCGGCGCTCGCGGGGGCGAGCGGGCGCGGCGGCTCGCGATCGAGGGCCTGTTCGCGCGCCTGCTGCCCTGGCTGGCCCGCTGGGCGCACCGGCGGCTGCCTCCCCACGCGCGGCGGCGGTGCGACACCTGGGATCTGGTGCAGGACGCTTGTTCGGGCGCCCTGACTCACCTGGACGACCTCGACGAGAAAGACCCGGTGCTGGTGCGGGCCTACCTCCAGCGGTCGATCCGCAACCGGATTCGCGACGAGATCCGGCGCGCGCGGATCGGCGAGACGGCGTCCGCCGAAGGGATGTCACCGGCCGACCATCGCGCCTCGCCGCTCGACGACACCCTCGAGTCCGACGAGCGGCGCCGGTACCGCGCCGCGCTGCTCGCGCTCGACGCCGACGACCGGCAGCTCGTCGTCGGGCGCGTCGAGCTCCAGATCAGCTACCAGGACTTGGCGCGCGCCACCGGCAGGCCGAGCGCCGACGCCGCGCGTGGCGCGGCCCGCCGGGCCGTGCTCCGCCTCGCGCGCGAGCTCGGACGGCTCGAGCGGCGCGAGCGCGCCGCCCTCGACCCGCGGCACTCACCGTAGCAGTCGCCAGTCGGTCGACCGGGCGGACTGCCGCCACGTCGCTCGCGCCCTCGAGCGCCGCGGTTCAGACCAGCGAGCGGACCGTCTGCGGGCCCCGCCGGGCGACCCAGCCCAGCATCGCCACCGCCACCGCGAACAGACCGAGCGCGAGGCCCCACCAGATCCCCTCGAGGCCGAAGCCGCCGGGGCCCGAGAGCCAGAGCGCGAGCGGCATGCCGAGCACGTAATAGCCGACGAAGTTGAACACCGCCGCCGGCCGGGTGCGGCCCATGCCGCGCAGGATTCCGGCGCCCACCACCTGGACGCCGTCGAAGAGCTCGAACGCGGCGACGATCGGCATCACCGCCGCCGCGCGGACGATCACCTCCGCGCCCGCGCCGTAGGCAGCCGGAATCACCCGTCGCCCGAGGACGAAGAGCGCCGCGAAGACCGCCATGGTCGCCGCGCCCAGGCCGAAGGCGACCCAGGCCGCGCGCTGCGCTCCCCGCGGATCCCGGGCGCCGATCAGATTGCCGACGCGCGTGGTCGCGCCCAGCGAGATGCCGAGCGGCACCATGTAGGAGATCGACGCCACGTTGAGCACGATCGAGTGCGCCGCCAGCTCGATCGCCCCGAACCGGCCGGCGAGCAGCGTCGCGAGCGCGAAGGCCCAGTACTCGAAGGCGAGCTGGATCGAGACCGGAGCGCCCAGGCGCAGGACCTCCCAGATCTCGGCGCGGCGGACCTCGCGCGGCCGCAGCACGGTCGCCGAGCCGCGCTGCAGGCGCCGGCGGCGGATGACCGCGACCAAGCCGAGGAAGAGCACGAGGTAGGTCAGCGTCGTGGCGACACCGGCGCCCACCGCGCCCAGGCGGGGCGCGCCCCAGAGGCCGAAGATCAGGGCCGCGTTGGCGAGCACGTTGAAGGCGTTGCCGCCGAAGCTCACCCACATGCCCGGCCGCACGATGCCGCGCGCCTGCAGGTACTGCTTGAGGGCCACGAACAGCAGGTAGAAGGGCAAGCCCGGGATCTGCACCAGCACGTAACGGCCGGCCAGCTCCGCGGTCGCCGGATCCTGGCCGAAGAAGAGGAGCACATCCTCGGTGACCAGCCAGAGCCCGGCCACCGGCACGCTGGTCGCGAGCGCCACCGCGACCACGTGCAGGAGCGCGCGGGAGAGCCGGCGCCGGTCGCGGGCGCCGTGCGCCTGGCTCGCGATCGGATCGACGCCGAAGATCAGCCCCATGGCGACGATCGTCGTCCCCATCACCCAGAGGCGCCCGAGCGAGACCGCGTTCAGCGACCCGACTCCCAGGCGGCCGACCATCAGCAGGTCGACCGTCCAGAGCAGCATCGAGGAGAGCTGCGTCAGCGCGACCGGCGTCGCCAGCGCGGTCAGGCGGCGGACTTCGCGGCGCACGGGACCCATCGGCGGGCGACATTACACCGCGCGGCGCGGTGCTAGAGTGCGCTGGAGCCGCCTGGAGAGACGCCGGCATGATCGGAACCGAGCGCGAGACGGTCCCCGAGTTCACGTTGAAGGCGGTGGTCGCGGGCGTCCTGCTCGGCATCCTGTTCGGCGCCGCCAACGCCTACCTGGGGCTCAAGGTCGGGATGACGGTGACGGCGTCGATCCCGGCCGCGGTGATGACCGTCGTCGCGTTCCGGGCGCTGCGCCTGCGCGGCACGATTCTCGAGGCCAACCTTTCCCAGACCATCGGCTCGGCGTCGACTTCGCTCGCCACCGGCACCATCTTCACGATCCCGGCGCTCTTCCTGTGGGGCATGGCTCCGCCCTACCTCCAGGTGGTGGCGCTCTGCTTTCTGGGCGGCGTGCTCGGCATCTCGGCCATGATCCCGCTGCGCCGCCTGCTGGTGGTCGAGGCGCACGCCGAGCTCCCCTACCCGGAAGGGACCGCCTGCGCGGAGGTGCTGCGGGCCTCGGAAGGGGCGACCTCGCACGGGGTGTGGATCTTCCGCGGCATCGCCCTCGGCGCGGCGGTGAAGCTGGCGCTGTCGCTCGCGCACCTGTTCCCCAACGAGGTCGCGGCCTTGCTGCCGGTGCTGCCCAAGGCCCAGCTGGCGCTCGAGATCAGCCCGGCGCTCTTGGCCGTCGGCTACATCCTCGGCTACCGGCAGGCCGCCGTCTGCGTGGCCGGCTCGATCGTCTCGGCGCTGGTGCTGACGCCGCTCATCGCCTGGTTCGGCGGCGCCCTCGGCCAGCCGCTCTTCCCCGAGACGCGCAAGCTGGTGGCCGATATGACGACCACCGAAATCTGGTCGCGCTACGTCCGCTACATCGGCGCCGGTGCGGTGGCGACCGCCGGCATCCTGACGCTGGCTCTCAACCTGCCCAAGATGGCCGGCGCCTTCTCGGCGGTGCTCCGCGGCGTGCGCGGCCGGCGCGCCGCCGCCGGGGCCGAGCCGGTCGAGATACCGGCCACCGACCGCGACCTGCCCGGCCTCGTGGTCGTGGGCGGCATCCTGACCGTGGTCCTCGCCGCCTGGCTGGTGCCGGGCGTCTTCGCGGGCGAGATGACCTTCGTGCAGCGGGCCGTCTGCGCCGCCGGGGTCGGGCTGTTCGGCGTCCTGTTCGTCACCGTCGCGGCGCGCATCGTCGGCATCGTCGGCGTCTCCTCGCAGCCGACTTCGGGGATCGCGCTCGTCACCCTGCTCGGGGTCGCCTCGGTCTTCGCCGCCAACGGCTGGACCGACGCCGGCGCGCGCGCGGCGGTGCTGACCGTGGGCACGATCGTGGCAATCGCCGCGTCCAAGGCGGGGGACATCTCCCAGGATCTGAAGACCGGCTTCCTGGTCGGCGCCACGCCGGCCAAGCAGCAGTTCGGCCAGCTGATCGGCGCCGCCGTCGCCTGCTGGGCGGTCGCCGGCACGGTGCTCCTGCTCGGCCGCACTTACGAGTTCGGCTCACCCGCGGTGCCGGCGCCGCAGGCGATGCTGATGAAGACGATCATCGAAGGGGTGCTGTCGGGCCAACTGCCCTGGGACCTGGTCGCGACCGGCGCCGGCCTGGCGGTGGGCGCGATGCTCTGCGGCGTCTCGGGGCTGGCCTTCGCGATCGGCGTCTACCTGCCGCTGGCCTCCATGATGGCGCTGTTCGTCGGCGGCGTCGTCCGCCGGCTCTCGGCGCCCACCGCGGAAGCGGGCAAGGCCGACGGCGATCCGGGCATCCTGGCGGCCTCGGGGCTGGTCGCGGGCGAGGGGCTGGCGGGCATCCTGGTGGCGTTTCTGGCTTTCAACGAGTGGATTCCGAAGAGCGCGGAGGCGAAGCTCTCGGGCGGACTCGGCCAGGGGGTCGCGCTCGCGGTGGCGGGGCTCGCCTGCGCCTTCCTGGCGCGCGCCGGATGGCGGCGCAAAGCGAGCTGACGGGTCCCTCGGCCCGGAAGCCTCAGCGGGCCTCTACGGTACGGCCGGCCGACTTCGCAGCACCCCCCAGGCGATCGCGAGCTGCGCGGTGACATAGAGCGGCCAGACGAGGCGAGCGACCGTGGCGCTCGCCAGCAGACCGAACCAGGTCGCGCCGAGCAGCGCGTCGGAGGCGACGAAGAGGAGGGCGCCGGCCGCTACGGGGGGGCCGAAGCGGGTGACCTGCGCCAGCGCCGCCATGGCGCCGAGGGCGGCGACGTAGAGGGCGACCGGCAGCCGCAGGTCGGCGGGCGCAGCGGCAGCCAGGGTGGGCCCGAGCGTGCCAAGGAAGACCGCGAGGAGGCCGAGGGCGAGCTTGGCGCCGCCGCGCACCGCCGGCCAGCGCAATCTCGACCGGCGGAAGAGCTCGACCAGGATCAGGTGGCCGATCAGGAAGGCGACCAGCCCGGCGATCCGCGGCGCCACCTCGAGCAGCACGTCGCCCGCCGCGTGACAGGCCAAGGCCGCGGTCAGCAGCGGCGCGCCGGGACGGCGCCACGCGAGCGCGGCCGCGAGCGCCAGGGAGGTCACCGTCGCCCCCTTCACGAGGACCCAAATCGAGAGCCGTGGGGATCCCGCGCCCGACCAGCCGTAGGCGACGGCGCAGGCCACCGACAGCGCGAAGAGAAGGGCGCCCGAACCCCGCCCGGCGCGGCTCAAGGGCACGGCTCGCCGCCGCCCGCGACCTGCGACCAGGCGCAGTAGGTGCCGCTCTCGAAGTCGTCCGAGAACAGCGACTCCGAGAGGAAGGTCGCGACGGCGGCTCGGTCGGCGGAGAGCACCAGCAGGCAGTCTCCGCTCCCCGCGCAGTCGCCACTCCAGCCCGCGAAGAAGGAGCCGGGCGACGCCTCGGCGCTCAGAGTGACCGGCTCCTGGTCGAGGTAGGTCGCGGCGCAGGTGCCGGGGCAGTCGATCCCGGCCGGCGAGCTGGTCACGGTGCCGGCGCCGTCCCCCGCGAGCGAGACCGTCAGGTCGAACCGCGCGGTGAAGGTCGCGGTCACCGCCCGCGCCGCGGACATCGTCAGCAGGCAGGCGCCCGTGCCGGCGCAATCGCCGCTCCAGCCGGTGAACTGGGAGTCGGTGTCGGCCTGCGCGAGCAGCTCGACTTGGGTCCCCTCGAGATAGCTCTCCGAGCAGTCGCCCGGGCAGTCGATGCCAGCCGGATCGCTGGTCACCGCGCCCGCGCCGCTGCCCGCGAGAGTCACCGACAACAGGTGCTCGACCGGCTCGACCGCCGGCGCCTCGAAGGCCCCGGCGTCGCACAGAGCCACCGTGTCGCCGTCGCCGTCGGTCGGCCGGAGCTCGCCGCGCTGATCGGTGGTCATCGGCAAGTCGACCGCGCCGACGGGGTCCCACGCCAGGCAGCCGGCGCCGGGATCGCCCGCGTCGATCGCCGGGCTCCCCTCGAGCAGCGGCCGGGTGAGCGTCGGTCCGCCGTGGTCCGCGAGCGGCCCGACGCCGATGGCCAAGGGCGCGCCACTCGTGCCGGTCTGATCGCCGGTCGCGGTCAGCCCCGCGCAGCCGTTGATCACGCCGACCACGTTGTAGCCTTCCGAGACCACCTCCGCGGCGACGTTCGTCGTGCAGTCCTTGTTCACGCCGTTGGCGGCGTTGCCGCCGGCGAGCAGGTGGCGCAGGCGCAGGGTGCCGCCGTCGCGCGCCAGTCCGCCGCCCGCGCCGTTGGCGGTGTTGCCGGCGACCGTGACGTTGCGCAGGCGGGTCACCCCTGCCGATACCGCCAAGCCACCCCCCTGGGCCGCGGTGCAGCCGGCGACGCTGCCGAGCGCATTGCCCGAGAGGGTCGAGTTGTTGACCGCGGTCTCTCCCGCCGAATGGAGGCCGCCGCCCCGGCCGTCGGCGCCGTTGCCAAAGGCTTGGCAAACCCCGTCGCCCGAGCGGTTGGTGGCGAGGGTCGAGTCGTCGAGCCGGAGCGAGCCGCCGGCGCGGTTGGCGATCGCGCCGCCGTCGCCGCCGTGGCCCCAGGGTTGGCCGCCGTCGCCCGCGAAGTTGCTCAGGAAGCTCGAACGCCGGACCGTCGCGAAGCCGGCGTTGGCAATCGCGCCACCGTGGCCGCCCGGCGCGCCCGCCATTCCGTCGGGGCCGATGTCGCCCTTGCCGGCGCGGTTGCCGGTGAAGCTCGAGAGGTCGACCGTCAGAACCGCGCCGACGGCGTTGTAGATCGACCCGCCGCTCCCCCCGGGGTTGCCGGTGAAGCCGGTCGTGCCGCCGCTCCAGGCGCGGCAGCCGGCGATCTCGACCCGCAGCAGCGACAGCGATCCGGCGCTGCGAATGCAGCCGCCGTCGCGCGAGGCGGCGCTCACGGCGCGGCCGTCGCGCAAGGAGAGGTCCGCGAGCTCGAGGGCGCCGGTGGCGGCGACGTCGAAGAGCCGCAGGTCGCCGGTCCCATTGGCGTCGGTGTCGCCGGAGATCGTCAGCTCGGCGCTGCCCGGGCCCAGGATCGCGACCGCCTGGGAGATGCCGATCGGCCCTAGCCCCGCGCCGGTCGCGAGCCGGAGGGTCCAGGGCGGGCTGCCGGGCAGGTCGAAGACGACGGTGTCGCCGCTCGCGGCGGCCGCGACCGCCTCGCGCAGCGAGCAATCGCCGGGAGTGCAGGCACCGTCGTTCTCGTCGCCGAGCAGATCGACCGTCCACGTGGTCTGCGCCGCGGCGGGCGCGGCCGCGGGGCCCGAGAGCCCGGTGACGACAACCGCGAGGAGAAACGCCGAGAGAGCTGAACGCCGGGGGATCGACATCAGGGCACCTCCACGGCCGACGACACGCCTGTCGGCGCTCCCGTCCGGACCCATGACCCGCTGCCGTGCGGCGACCCGAGGGAGCCGGGAGTGGGAAACGCACTCACCGCCGCGGTCGGTCGCGCGAACGGGGGCAAGTTCCCGGGAGCGTCCGTCGACAGTGTACGCCAGACCCATGCGACGAGGCGCGGAGGGGGGCCCGCGAGCGTGTAGGATTCCGAGGACTCTAGGAGCACACCCAGACCTTTGGCCGGCGAACCTCTACCTTCCGCCCTGGTCGGCCGAGCCCTCGGGCACTACGACGTGCTCGCGATGCTCGGCCGCGGCGGCATGGGCGTGGTCTATCTCGCCGAGGACCGCCGCCTGCACCGCCGCGTGGCGCTCAAGGTCCTGCCCCACGAGATGTCGCAGGACCCCGACCGCTTGAAGCGGTTCCGGCGCGAGGCCAAGACCGTCGCTTCGCTCAACCACCCCAATATCGTCACCCTCCACTCGGTCGAGGAGGCCGAGGGCATCCACTACCTGACCATGGAGCTGGTCGAGGGGCGGACGCTCGCCGACGAGATCCCGCCGACCGGGCTGCCGGTGCGCCGGGTGCTCGAGATCGGCATCGCGCTCGCCGAGGCGCTGACCGCGGCGCACGAGAGCGGCGTCCTGCATCGCGACCTGAAGCCGGCCAACGTGATGGTGGGACCACGCGGCTGGGTCAAGGTCCTCGACTTCGGCTTGGCGAAGCTCCGCCCCGAGGACGAAGCGACCCGGGTGGAGGACCATGGCACCTCCCTCCTGCACACCCAGGAGGGGCGGATCATGGGCACCCCGAGCTACATGGCGCCCGAGCAGCTGCGCGGCCTGCTGATCGACGAGCGCGCCGATCTCTTCACCCTCGGCCTGCTCCTGCACGAGATGATCGCCGGCGTCCAGCCCTTCGCGGGCGAGACCAGCGCCGAGCGGATCGCCGCCGTCCTGCGCGACCCTCCCGCCGCCCTCGAGACCAGCCGGCCCGACATCCCCACGCCACTCGCCCGCCTGGTAGCGCGCTGCCTCGAGAAGAACCGCGAGCATCGCCCCGCTTCGGCCGCCGAGATCCGCGACGAGCTGGTGCGGATCCAGCGCGACCTCGAAATCAGCTCGCTGGTCGAGAGCGGCATCCTGCCCGCCCGGGCCGAGAAGCCGCGAGACCGGCGCTGGGAGATCACCGGCGCCGTGCTCGCCTTCGTCGCGCTGGTCGCCTTCGGCATCTCCCGGCTCTCCTGGGAGTCGACCGCACCGGCCACGAACCCGGTGGTCGCGGAGCGGCCTCGCCCCGCGGTGGCGGTCTTGCCGTTCGGCAACTTCTCGGGCGAGGCCGAGTACTTCGTGGACGGCATGACCGACGCCTTGATCGGCGCGCTCGCCGAGATCCGTGGCCTGCGCGTGATCTCTCGCCAGTCGATCATGCGCTTCAAGGGCTCCGACCGGTCGCTGCCCGAGATCGCGCGCGAGCTCGGGGTCGAGTACGTGGTCGAGGGCTCGGTGGCGCGCTCCGGCGAACAGGTCCGGATCTCGGTGCAGCTGCTCCGCGCCGAGCCCGAGCAGCATCTGATGGCGCGCGCGGTCGAGAGCTCGGCGAGCGACCTGCTGCTGCTCCACGGCCGCGTCGCGCGCGAGATCGCGAGCGAGGTCCACGTCCGGCTCTCCCCCGAGGAGGAAGCCCGCTTCGCGGCGGTCGCGCCGCTCGACCCGGCGCTCTACGAGGCCTACCTCAAGGGGCGCTACTTCCTGAACCGCCGCACCCCCGACGGCTACTTCCGGGCGCTCGAGCAGTTCCAAGCGGCGCTCGCGCTCGACGCCGACTACGCGCCCGCCCTGGTCGGCCTCGCCGACACCTACGCCCTGCTCGGCTACCTGCAGGCCTCCGCGGAGGAGACCGGCCCGCGCGCCCGCGAGGCGATCGAGCGCGCCCTGCTGCTCGATCCCGGGTCGGCCGAAGCCCATGCGACGCGCGGCCTCGTCCGCCTCTATTTCGACTGGGACTGGCGCACCGCCGAATCCGACCTGCGCCGCGCGCTCGACCTGAACCCGAACCTGGCCAAGGCGCACTTCCTGCTGTGGGCGCAGCAGGTGGTGGCGCGGCAGCCGGTCCAGGCCGAGGCCTCGATCCGGCGCGCGCTCGAGCTCGACCCGCTCTCGCTCGCCCTGCGGACGAATCTCGGCGTCCACCGCACCGTGGTCGGCGACGTCGGCGGCGCCCGCGACGCCCTGCGCCAGGCGCTCGACCTCGATCCGGACTACGGTCCGGCGATCTATACCCTCTCGACCCTCGAGACCCACGCCGGCCAGGAGGCCGAAGCGATCAGCGCCCTGGTGCGGGCCCTGCCGCTCTATGGCTATCCCGAGCTGGTCGAACCGGTGAAGCAGGCGTTCGCGCGCGGCGGCCTGGCGGCGGCCTGGCGCGCGACGGCCGAGCAGCTCGAGCAGGTCGCCCGCCGGCGGCAGGTGCCGAGCTTCCTCATCGCCGCCGCCTTCACTTGCGCCGGGGAGGCCTCCCGCGCTCTGGATTGGCTCGAGGTCGGCTACGAGCGCCGCGATCCGGTGCTCATCAACCTCGCGGTCGATCCCGACTGGGCACCGCTCCGCAACGAGCGGCGATTCGAGCGGCTCAAGAGCCGCATCGGCGTCCCCTGACCTGACCGGCTGTCAACCGGTGCCCGGCGGAGGCTCCAGACCGAGGGCCCGGTAGACCTCGAGATCGGGCTCGGGGCGTCCGAGCGGCGGGACGAACAGGGTGGTCTCGATCGAGACCGGCGCCGCCGGCAGCGCCGCGAGGGTCGAAGGGTCGATGCGGGGGGGGCTGACGGCGAAGCGGGCCGCCTCGTAGAGCACGACCTCGTGCTCGGCGCCGTAGACCGTGCCCAAGCGGGTCGCGAGCAGCTCCAGACCGCGGCGGCTCCAGAGCGGCTGGCGCCGATAATCGGTCACTCCGATGCCGCCGATCTGCCAGAGGACCAGCGCCGAGCCGGAGTCGAAGCGGCGCGGACGGACCAGGAAATCGCTCGCTTCGTAGGTCTGGCAACCGTAGCCGGGGTCGAAACCGAGGTCGGCGAAGAGGCAGTCCTCGGCGGATACCGCGGGCAGCATCCGCGCGGCGATCCCCTCCCGCCGGGCCTGGCGGATGGCGGCGTGCCCCGGCTCGACGAGCACCCCGGGGTGACCGTAGAAGGCGGCGCAGACGGCGTGCCCCTCGCGCGCCGGCGCCAGCAGCCGCTCGACCATCTCCGCGTACGACTGATTGCGGGGCTTGCCCTCCGCATAGGCGCCGTGCAGGTCCTCGGCGGAGGCGTTGAGGCCGGTCAACCAGTGGCGGGACACCGGGTCGCCGACCAGGTAGAAGAGTCGATCGGCCGCCTCGAGAAAACCGACGGTCTCGCGCGTGACGTGTCCGGCGGCGAGGTAGCCGAGGCCAGCGACGATCAGGCTCCCCGGCACCGGGCGCTCAGAGGAGCAGCAGGATCATGGCCCCCAGCGCGGAGGTGTCGTCCTCCAGGACCGCCAGGATCGCGTCGGGATCGCCGCTCTTGAGCGCCGCCCGCTCGATCGCGGTGAGGCCGGTGGCGGCGCGCAGCGTCCCGTCGGGATCCTTCTTCAGCTGCTCCCGCAGCTTCGGATCGGCGACGAGCTTGGTCAGGAAGTCGACGACGTCTTGCTTGGCCATGATCCCCTCCGAATGGAATGCCCGCACCTTGCCACGACGCCGGGCTGCCGGTCAACGAGGGGGCGTGAGGCACCCCCGCCCGTTCGTGCCAGCCGGTCTGCCAGAATCGCCGCGGAGGGACGCCATGGCACCGTTCGATCTCACTCGCCGCCCGGCCCCCGGCGACTACGCCGACTACCAGATCGCCTACCTCGCGGCCGTGCCCGACGGCGACGTGCTGGCGACGATGGAGCGCGAAGGGCGCCGCATCGTCGAGATCCTGCGCGGTGTCGACGAGGCCCGCGCCGGCCACGCCTACGCGCCGGGCAAATGGACCATCCGCCAGGTGGTCGCCCACCTGTCCGATGCCGAGCGGGTCTTCACCTATCGGGCCCTGCGCTTCGGCCGCGGCGACCTGACGCCGCTGCCGGCTTTCGACCAGGATCAGTACGTCCCGGCGAGTCGCGCGGAGACGCGCCCCTGGGGCGAGCTGATCGGCGAGCTCGAGGCGATTCGGCGTGCCAGCTTGATGCTGTTCCGGTCGTTCGCTGCGGAGGACTGGGAGCGCGCCGGCGAGGCCAGCGGCAGCCGCACGACGGTGCGCGCCCTCGCCTGGGTCGTGGTCGGCCACGAGCTCCACCACCGGCGGATCCTCGCCGAGCGCTACGGCGTCGGTTGAAGCGGCCACCCGGCGCCGCGCCGATGCCGGCGCCGGAACGGTTCAGCGCTTGGCTTCGAGCACGACGTGCCCGGCCTTGTGGAGCTTCCAGAACAGCAGCTGGGCGTCGAGCGGCGCGAGCGGCGTCACCTTGAGGATCGACTGCAGATCCGAGCTGCCGTCGATGCGGGTGAGCAGGAAGCCCTCCTGCGGCGTCAGCTTCACCTGCGTGATCTCCTCCATCCGCCGTGCCAGCACCGGCACCGAGGAGAGCTTGACGCCGGCCTGCTCGACCGCCTCGCGGATCCTCCCCTCGAGGCGCAGCCCCTCGCCCTCGAGCTTCTTGCTGTCTGGATCCAGGGCGCGCGCGGCACGCAGGTGGCGCAGCGCCGCTTCCAGGTCCCCTTTGCCCGCCAGCTGGCGGGCGGCGTCGAGCAGCAGCTCGGCCGAGATCACCGGCCCGGAGCCCGCGGATGGCTCCGGCGGCGCGGCCGCCGCGGCCACCTCTCCGCGCGGCCGGACGATCTTCAGCCGCCGGGCCTGAACCTGCCGGAACAGGATCCGGCAGACGTGGAATTCGCTCGAGTGGGTCTGACGGCAGATGTCCTCGACCGTCCGGTCGTCGTCGACCAGCGAGAGGATCTGACGGGCCCCCTCCGTCATCACCGTTTCTTCCCAGGGCCCGACCGCCACCGGCACCGAGGTCAGGCTGGCCACCTCCTCGCGGATGCGCTTCCACTCGTCGAGCCGCTGCATGCCCTCCAGCACGATGGCGGCCACGTCGAGGGCGATCGGCACCATGGTGCTGGTCGGCACCTGGCCATCGAGGAAGCGAAAGGCCCCTTCCGGCCAGGCGAAGACGTCGTAGATCCCCTCCTCGGCCTTGAGACGGAGCATGCGATGGAGGTCCTGCTCGGAGATCGCGCCGATGGTGGTCAGGATCTTGCCGAGCAACATCTTGTTGCTCTCCTGCATCTTCACCGCCTGGCGCAGCTCCAGATCGGTGATGAAGCCGTGGCTGACCAGGAAGGCGCCCAGGTACTCCTTGGGATCGGTCGAGGCCGACGAGATGATCATCCCGTCGCGGAAGTAGATCTGCTTCTGGATCTTGCCGTTGTCGACGACGAGCGTACCGGTCTTCTGGGCCTGAGAGAGCCACTGGAGGAGCTCGGCGAGCTCCATCGTCTTGAGGTTGCCGGTGATGCTCATCTCTCGCGCCGGACCTCGAAGTCTAGCAGCGTCAAGAGCCGCTCCCGCGCTCCCGCGGACGAGCGGCAGGCGCTCTCGCCGCCCTTTCCGCGGCGGCCAGCGGCGTGCGAGGGGGTCGAGAGCCGGGCCTTCAGGAGGCGCCAGTCGGGGGGAACGTGACGACCAGAACCGTTCGGTCGTCTTGCGGCTCGGCGTCACCGCAGAAAGCCTCGACATCGGCGAGCATCGCCTCGGCGACCTCCTTGGCCGGCCGCCCGGAGTGACGCCGCGCGACGGCGATCAGCCGCTCGACGCCGTACTCCGTCTCGTGGCCGCCGCCCGCCGCGCCGGCCGGCACCGCCTCGGTCAGCCCGTCGGTGTATAGCACGATCATGTCCCCCGGCTGCATGCGGACGAAGCCGCGCTCGTAGGTCCCGTCGGCCACCGGGCCGAGCACCGCGCCCCCTTCCTCCAGGAAGCGCACCTCCCCCGCGGAGGTGAGCAGGAACGGCGGTGGATGGCCGGCGTTGACGTAGATGAAGATCCCGGACAGCTCGAGCTCGCCGTAGAACATCGAGACGAAACGGCTGGTCAAGGTCGAGCGGTGGATGATCTGGTTCAGGCGCTCGACCGTGCGGACGATCTTGAAGTCGCGCGCCAGGCCCATGCGCAGGCCCATGTAAACGTCGCGCACCTGCAGGGCGGCCGGCAGGCCGTGGCCGGAGACGTCGGCGATGGCGAGCCCCAGGATCTTGTCGGTGAGCGGGATGAGGTCGTAGAAGTCACCGCCCACCTCCTCCATCGGCTGCGTCCGTCCATAGAAGCCGAAGCTGCCGTAGACCGGCATCCGGCGCGGCAGGATCGAGGCCTGGATCTTCCTGGCCTCGTTGAACACTTCGGCCAGACGCGCCTCGCGCAACTTCTGGTTGATCGAGTGGCGGATGACGCCGAGCGAGAACAGCACGTCTTCGCGGTGGATCCCGGGCTCGATGTTGAAGGCGAGCAGGAACTCCTCTTCGCCCACTTCGACCGCGGCGAATCCCTCCACGCCGAGCCGGGCTTCGAGCTCGCGGTCGATGCGGGGATCGTCCGCCGTCATGTAGACGACCCCCTCCTCGAGCGCCAGATCGATCGGCGGATAGCTGGCCGGGATCTTCAACCCGCGGATCGGCCGCGCGTCGGCGAAGGTCGCCATCACCTCGTAGTCGTCGTCGTGTCGCCGGTAGAGGCGGCCGCCGTAGATGCCGAGCGCCTCGCGGAAGCGCCGGATGATGGCGTCAGCGAGCTTGTGGATCGTCCGTCCGGCCTCGTCGGAGCCCTCGATCTCGCGCACCAGGTGCTCGACCTGCTTCATCAGCTGGCGATAGTCCACCAGGCGCTGGTCGACTGAGCTCACGGCGCTCTCCGGTCAGGCTCGCGTCGGCGCCGGACGCTCAGCCGCGATCGATCAGCGCGCGCAGGATCCGGTCCTGCGCCGCCATCGCGGAGGCGCCGCTGCTGACTTGGTTGCAGAGGATCGAGAAGGCGTAGACCCGTCCCGAGGCGGCCTTGGCGTAACCCGACAGGGTCGAAACGCCGCGGATGGTGCCGGTCTTGGCGAAGACGTTCTCCCGGTAGGGGGGCTCGGCGAGCCGCCGCCGCCAGCGCAGCCCGGCTTCACCGCTGTGCGGCAGCGAGCGGAGGAACTCGCGGCCGAAATCGTGGAAATACATCCGCGACAAGAGCGTGGTCATCGCGCGCGCGGTCGCCCGATTGCCCCGCGACAGGCCCGAGCCGTCGGCGAGACGGAATTCGTGCTCCGGCACGCCCAGCGCGACCAGGCGGCTGGCGATGGTCTCCGTCGCCGTGGACCAGTTGCCCCGCCCGGTGGTCCGCCAGCCCAGGAACTTGGCGAGGCTCTCGGCGTAGAAGTTCTGGCTCCGCTTGTTGGTAACTTCGAGCGTGCGGCCGAGATCGCTCCGGTGGGTCGCCACGACCTCCCACTCGCCCTCGGGCGAGCCGTGCACGGGCCGGCTCCGGCCGTCGATCGTGATCCCCTCCTCGGCCAGGGCGGCGCGCAGCGCGGCCGCGAAGTAGGCGGCCGGGTCGTACACCGCGATCCAGACGTCGAGCGGGCCAGAGGAGGCGCCGATCGAGCCGGAGACCACGATCGTGTCGCTCTCCGCCTCGCGCGTCACGTAGAGCTGATGCTTGCCACCCTCGCCCGTCCGCGCCGTGTTGCGGAACTGGAAGTGCGGCAGCCGCGGCACCGTCTCGACGATCGCCCGGCCGCCCGATTTGCGGGACGGCCGGACGCGAACCAGCACGCAGTTGTCGTTGAACGAGAGCGCGTCGACCGGCGCTTCGTACCAGGTCGAGAGCTGGTCGCGCGGCCAGTCCGGATGGACCCGCGGCTCCTCGAACAGACCGTTGACCAGGTAGAGATCCCCCGTCACGCGCCGCACGCCCCGCGCGCCGAGCGCGGCCGCCCAGGAGCGGAAGACGGCGTAGGGGTCGCCATCGTGAAATCGCCCGGAGATGTTGGGGTCGCCGCCGCCGAACACCGCCAGGTCGCCCTCGAGGCTCCCGTCCCCGACCACGCCGCGGATCGCCACGCGGGTCTCGAAGAGGTGATCGGGACCGAGCTCGAGCAGCGCGGCGGCGGTGGTCATCAGCTTGGTGTTCGAGGCGAGGATCCGCGGCTGCTCCGCGGCATGCGCGAAGACTTCGCGGTCCTCGGCCAGATCCAGGATGTGAACGCCGATCTCGCGGGCGCTCCTGCCGGCCGCGGCGACCTCGCGCGCGAGCGCCGCCTCGAGCGTGACCGGCGCGAGCCCGGGCTTTCCGGCCGCAGGGCGCGCGGCCGCGGAGGACCAGAGCGGTGACGCCGCGACCGCCAGCAGGGCGGCGAGGATCGAGGGGCGGAGCGGACGCGGCATCGCGGATCGATCGGACGGCTCGCCCCCCTGGTGAGGGCGCGAACGAGGGGCCGATCTAGTAATCATACAGGGTCCGCCGGGGTCGCCTCGCCGACCGGCAGTCATCGGCGACGAAACGGCAGCACTTCGCCCCGTCCCGGCGCCTCCGGCGGCGCCTCCGGCGGCTCCTCCGACGCGGCGGCGCCATCCGGGCGCGGCGGCGAAGCGGGCGGCGGATCGCTCTGCGCACCGCCCTCCGCGGCCGCCGGCGCTCCCTCCATCGCGCCGCCACCGAAGGGCGACAGGTCCAGGCCGAAGGGAACCGAGGGGTCGATGAAGGTGGTGATGGCCGAGAACGGCACCCGCAATCGCTCACGGGCAGGGCCGAAGCGGAGCGTCACCTCGAAGGCCGTGGCCTCGACCGCCAGGTCCCAGTACTGATGCTGGAGGACGATCGTCATCGTCTCCGGGAACTGCGACCGCAGCGCCGGCGACAGCTGCGCCTCCGGGTGCGCGGTCGCGAAGGTGACGAACAGGTGGTGGCTGCCCGGCAACCCGTCCTCGGCGACGCTGGTGAGAACCCGGCGGACCACGGAGATCGAGGCCTCGTGCACCATCCGTCGATAGTCGAACCCGCCCGCCACGCGACCGCCCCTCAACGGACCAGGAAACCGGCGATCGCCGCGGTCTGGAAGCAAGCGAGCGAGCCGGCGACCATCGCGCGCAGGCCGAGTCGCGCCAGGTCCGACTTGCGCTCGGGGGCCATGGCGCCGATGCCGCCGATCTGGATCGCGATCGACGAGAAGTTGGAGAAGCCGCACAGCGCGTAGGTGGCGATCACCTGGGCCCGCTCGGACAACTGGCCCGCGGCGATCATCTTCTCCATCTCGATGTAGCCGACGAACTCGTTGACCGCCGTCTTGATGCCGATCAGCGTGCCCACCTGCCCGGCCTCGCTCCAGTCGACGCCCATCAGCCAGGCGAGCGGGCGGCAGACGACGCCCAGCAGCCAGCGCAGCGACAGCTGCTCGAAGCCGATCGCCTGGCCGAGCGCGGCGAGCGGCCAGTCGATGAGCGCGATCAGGGCGACGAAGGCGATCAGCATGGCGCCGACGTTGAGCGCCAGCTTGAGCCCCTCGCCCGCTCCGGACGCCGCCGCGTCGATGACGTTCGCCCACGGCCGCGCGACTTCGATCTCGACCTTGCCGGCGGTGACGCTGTGCTCCTTCTCGGGGAACATCAGCTTGGCCATCACCAGCGCCGCCGGCGCCGACATCACGCTCGCCGCCAGCAGGTGTTTGGCCGACACGCCCATGCCGACGTAGGCCGCCATGACGCCGCCGGCGATGGTCGCGAAGCCGCCGGTCATCACCGCCATCAGCTCCGAGTGCGTCATCGACGACACGTAGGGCCGGATCAGCAGCGGCGCCTCGGTCTGCCCGACGAAGATGTTGGCCGAGGCCGAGAGCGATTCGGAGCCCGACGTCCCCATCGCCTTCATCATCACCCGCGCGAACAGCCGCACGATCCGCTGCAGGATGCCGTAGTGGTAGAGGATGGTGATGAAGCTCGAGAAGAAGATGATCGTCGGCAGGACCTTGAAGGCGAAGTAGAAGTCCTTGAACTTCTCGCCGAAGACGAACGCGGCGCCGGCGTCGGTGAAGTCGAGGAACTTGTTGATCGCCGCGCCGGCGATGTCGAAGGTCCGCCGCCCGGTCTCGGTGCGCAGAATCAGCAGCGCGAAGGTCACCTGCAGCAGGGTGCCGCCGATCACCGGGCGCCAGCGGATCGCCCGGCGATCGGTCGACAGCAGCCAGGCGATGACCAGCATCGAGAACAGCCCGAGCACCGAGATCACCTGTGCCATCGCCCCTCCAGCGCCGGCGCGGCGCCTTGGCTTCCGGAAGACCCCGGCAGCGTATCCGAGCGCCGGAGCGGGTCGCAACCTCGAGGTGGCGACCCGCGAGCGGTCGTGTAGGCTCGTCGGCATGCCGCCGCGCTTCGATGCCGAGCGAGCGCTGCTCGAGCTCTCGGTAGCGGACCTGCTCGACCCCACGCTCGCCCGCTCGATCGGCTTCGCCCACCGCGGCGGCTTCGAGCGGCTGTGGCTGGGCCAGGCGATCCACGGCCGCTACCAGGAGGGGGCGCTCGCGGCCGATTCGACCTACCAGCGCGAAGTGGTGCTCCGCCTCGAGCTCGCCCACCGCGGCTGGCAGGTGATTCTCTCCGGGCGCGCGGACGGAGTGCGGCGGGAGAGCGACGGCACGCGCGTCGTCGAGGAGATCAAGTCGGTCCGGCGCGAGGGCCAGCTCGCCCCCGCGGTGCGCGAGCTCTACGAGCGGCAGGCGCAGCTCTACGCCTGGATGCTCTCCCGGCTGGCCCCCGGCCCGGTCCGCGCCGAGCTGGTCCTGATCGCGATCGGCAGCGACGCGGTCGACCGGATCGAGCTCGAGAGCGACCCGGCCGGGGCCGAGTCCGGCGTCCGCCGCCGTTTGAACCAGCTGATCCGCGAGCACGAGAGCGAGCGGCGGGCGCGGGGCGACCGCGCCCGCGCCGGCGCCGTGCTGGCGTTCCCGCACGGCGAGCCGCGTCCCGGTCAAGCCGAGATCATCGCCGCGGTCGAGCGCGCGCTCGACTCCGGCGACCACCTGCTGGTCGAGGCGCCGACCGGCATCGGCAAGACCGTGGCCGCGCTCTGGCCCGCCGTCCGTCACGCGCTCGAGCGGGACCGCCGCCTGTTCGTCCTGACCGCCAAGAACCTGCAGCAGGAGATGGCGACCAAGGTCCTGCGCCTGCTCGCCCCGGGCAGCGGGCTCCACGCCCTGCGGCTGCGCAACAAGGCCAGGATGTGCGCCAACGGCGAGGTCATCTGTCACGAGGACTACTGCGTCTTCGCCCGCGACTACTACGCCAAGCTGGCGGGCTCGCGGGTGGTGCCCCGGCTGCTCGGCGAGACCGAAGTGCTCGAGCCGGACCTCGTCTTTTCGGCCTCCGCTCAGGCCGAGGTCTGCCCGTTCGAGGTCAGCCTCGATCTCGCCGGCCGCTCGCAGGCCGTGGTTTGCGACTACAACTACGCATTCGACCCCTACGTCGCGCTCTCCGACTTCGGCCCCGAGGCGGACCTCCGCGACGTCGTCCTGGTGATCGACGAGATCCACAACCTGGTCGAGCGGGGTCGCGGCTACCTCTCGCCCGAGCTCTCCGCCGCCGCCGCCCGCCGCGCCGCGGAGAGCGCCGCCCACGGCGGCGCGGCGGTCCACCGGCAGCTCGAGGCGGTGGCGCTCGCCCTCGCCGAACGGATCGAGCGCGAGGTCGAGGCGGCGCTCGCGGACGAGCCGGAGGGGGACCGCGCAGCCGAGACCGCGCTGCCCGAAGAGGCGCTCTGGCGCTTGCGCCCCGATTTCGACGCCGCCTTCGTCGACTACCTCGAGTACCAGAAGGAGACCCGCAGCTTCCGCGCCGAGGACCCTTTCGTCGACCTCTATTTCCAGGTGCTCCGTTTCCTGGAGGGGCTGGCCCATCGCGGCGAGGCCTTCTCGCACTTGGCCGAGCGACGCTCCGGGGACCATTTGCTGCGGGTCTTCTGCAAGGACCCCGGCCAGTTCCTGGGCGCGGTCTTCTCGCGCGTCCACGCCGTGGTCGGGCTCTCGGCGACCCTTTCGCCGCCCGAGTTCTACCTCGACCTGCTCGGATTCGACCGCGCCCGCGCGAGCCACCTCTCGCTGCCGAGCCCGTTTCCGGCCGAGCGGCGGGTCACGGTGATCGACGACACGGTCGCCACCGTCTGGCGCGAGCGCTCGGCGAACGCGCCGCGCATCGCCGAGCGCCTGGCGGCCTTCGCCGACGCGGTGCCGGGCAACTGCCTGGTGCTCTTCCCGAGCTTCCAGTTCCTGGGCGACGTCGCGGGTCGGTTGCGGCCGGCGTCCAAGCGGGTCTTCGTCCAGCAGCGCAGCGACGGCGAGCGCGATCGCGAGGCCCTGCTCGAGGCGCTGCGTGGCGCGGTGCTGGGCGACGTGCTGCTGCTCGCGGTCGCCGGCGGCGTCTTCGCCGAAGGGGTCGACTACCCCGGCGACATGCTGCGCGCGGTCGCGGTGGTGGGACCCTGCCTGCCGGTGCCGACCCTCGAGACCCGGTTGCTCCAGGCCTACTACGAGGAGCGTTTCGAGCGCGGCTTCGAGTACGCCTTCGTCGTCCCCGGGATGACCCGCGTCGTCCAGGCCGCCGGCCGCCTGATCCGATCGGCGGACGACTACGGCGTGGTGGCCCTGTTCGACCGCCGCTTCCTGGACCGCCCCTATCGCGACCGCTTGCCCACCCACTGGCTGGCCGAGGAGGGAGCGAGCGGTCTGCGCGGCGATCCGGCCGCGGTGGCCCGGCAGTTCTTCGGCGCCGACCGCCCGCGGTGGGACACGGCGTAGACGACCAGCCTCCGACTCTCGTAACAGAGGGAGAAGCAGGACGAGAGACGATCTCCCGCCTCTTCCCCCTCCTGGACGGCCCCGCTCGCGGGGCCGCTTTTTTGGCGCGATGCCGGCGTGGCTCGCCGCGCCGGCTGGCGCGTCAGGGCGGCGGCGGCCCGTTCGGCCCCGCCGCGCCGCGCGGCCGCCGCCGCTCGCCCGGCCGCTCGGGGCGATCCCCCCGGACTCCCGGGCCGAGGGGCGCGAAGCGCTCCACGAAGCGGAGATAGGCTTCGCGACGCTCGCCGGAGAGCACCTCGCGGGTGGCGAGCACGCTCTCGGCGAAGGCGCGATCGAGGGCGCGCTGGCGCTCGGCCGCGACCTCCAGCAGGCCTTCGATCCGGGCGCGATCGGGCCGCTCCGAAGTCAGCTCGGCCCGCAGCTCGCGGCGCGCGCGCATCAGCTCCCGCCGCTCGCCCCGGACGCTCTCGGCGAGCTGGCGCTGCAGTTCGAGAAAGCGCTCGCGCTCCGCTCCTTCGAGCCCGATCCGCTCCGCCAGCCGGGCACCCGGCTCGACGCCGCCGAAGCGCCGCGGTTCGTCCGGCGCCTCCACCGCGACGCGCTCGCGCGCCAGCTGTCTGCCGATCCAGCCCAGGTTCAACCCCAGGGAGGCGAGCAGCGCCAGCGTCAGGCCCCACCTCTTCACGGCGCCCCCAATTCGCTCTCACCACCGTTGCCGTTGGCCGCGGGAGCGCTCTCGACGGCCTCGAGGTAGGCCGCCGCGAGCGATTCGTCCTGCCAGACCTCGACCCCGTTGTCGACCGCCTCGGCGCCCTCGCCGAGCGCCCCGAGGCCGGCTCCGGCCGCGGCCCCCACCACCAGCGCCAGGACCGCCACCAGCCGCCGCCAGGCGAGCGGCAGCACCGGCGTGCCCGGCGACGCTTCGCCCGCCGCGCGCGCGAGCACCCTGCCGGTGAAACCCGGGATGGTCGCCACCGCCGGCAGCTCGAGCCGATCCCAGGCCGCGCGGCGGCGCTCGAACCAAGCCCGCAGCTCGGGCTCGCGCGCCAGCCGCTCCGCGAACGCCCGCCGCTGCTCCGGGGAGGCCTCCCCGGTGAGCACACGCAGCCCTTCGATCTCGTCCCGCCGCTTCATCCCCGCTCTCCTCTGGACTCTGAAACCCCTCGAACGGCGGCATCCTGCGCCTCCTCGAGGTGCCGCATCGCCCGCACCAGCCGGCTCTCGACCGCCCCTTCGGTGATCGACAGCGCCTCGGCGATCCGACGGTACGACAGCCCCTCGAACTTGGCCAGCACCAGCACCGCCCGTTGCCCGGGCGGCAGCCGGGCGATCGCCCGGCGGGTCGCGCGCCAGCGCTGCCGCTGTTCGAGCTGCCGCTCCGGCGACGGCTCTTCGCTCGCCGGATCGAGCTCGGCCGACCCCTCCTCACCCGCCGGCGGCGCCGAAAGGGAGAAGAAGCGAACGATCCGGCGCCGGCGGAGCCGGTTGAGACAGTGGTTGACCGCGATCCGATAGAGCCAGGTCGACAGCTGCCCCCTCGGCTCGACCCGGCCGGCGTGGCGGAATGCCTTGAGGAGCACCTCCTGAGCGGCGTCGCGGGCCTCCTCGCGATCGCCGAGCAGCCGGTCGCAGACGCGTATCAGGCGCTCCTGGTGGCTTTCGACCAGGGGCCCGAAGGCGTCGACCTCTCCAGCCGCGACACGCGCGAGCAGCTCCCAGTCCGGGTCGCGTGACCCCGCCTCCGCTCCCCGAGCGCCGCCCACGTCCGATGGAACCCTCGCGGCCGCCCCTCCCTGCGCCGGGGGTCTCTCGCCTCAGAGCTTCTCGAGCTCGGCGAGCAGGGTTCCCGCGGCCGCGTAGCGCGCCGCGGGGTCCTTCTCGAGGCAGGTCAGCAGGATCTGGCGCAGCGTCGGCGGCATCTCGGGCCAGTGCTCCCGGGGGTCGGTCGGCGGCTCCTTCATGTGCAGGAGCAGGATCTCCATCGGGTTGCCGCCGCCGAAGGGGAGCTGGCCGGTGAAGACCTCGTAGAGCACGACACCGCAGGCGTAGACGTCGGCCGCCGGCAGCGGGTCGAGCCCCTGCAGCTGCTCCGGCGCGAGGTAGTGAGGGGTACCGACGATGAAGCCGGCCTGGGTCTGCCCGGCCTCCACGCGGTCCACCGGCCGGGCCAGCCCGAAGTCCATCAGCTTCGCGGCGCCGGTGGCGTCGAGGATGATGTTCTCTGGCTTGATGTCGCGGTGGAGGATGCCCATGTCGTGCGCCGCCGAGAGGCCCGAGAGCAGCTGCCGCGACAGCCGCAGGCCCGCCGAGTACGGGAGCCGCCCCGATTGGGTCAGCATCTCGCGCAGCGTCAGCCCGCGCACGTACTCCATCGAAATGTAGGGCAGCCCCTCGATCTCGCCGAAGTCGAAGGTCCGCAGCACGTTCGGATGGGTGATCTTCCGCGCCAGCTTGAGCTCGCTCTTCAGGCGCTCGACCAGCCTCGCGTCCCCCGCCACTTCGGGCTTGAGCATCTTGAGCGCCACCAGGTCGTCGAGCTCCCGGTCGCGGGCCTTGAACACCATGCCCATACCACCCGAGCCGAGCGCGCGCAGGATCTCGAAGCGGGCACCGAGCAGGGTGCCGGGCGAAATCCCCGAGAGGGTCGCGCGGGCGGCGTCGATCGAGCCGCTGGCGGTGCGGCGGGTGACCTGCTCGGGATCGACGCCGGCGACCCTCGCCGCCTCGGTGGCGCTCAGCAGGTAGATCGGCTGCGTCGACAGCAGGCCGCGCTGCGGCTCGAGCGCCAGCCCGGCCCGCTCGAAGGTGGCGGCGAGATCGGCGTGGACGGCGGGTGCGAGCGCGATGTCACCCGGCCCTGCTTCGCGCAGCAGCCCTTCGAGCTGTCGGATCGGCAGGCCGAGCAGGGTCCGGTCCGCGCCGCTCCCCCAGGAGACCGGGCCGGTGACGACCTCGCCCGAGACGATCGCCACCACCGGCGGCTCGGCCTCGTCGAAGACGTTCTCGCGCGCCGCCACCGCCGCCGCGATCTCCGCCGCCGCCGCGAAGCTCTGCTCGGCCCGGCTTGGGCCGGTGAAGGAGAGCAGCGCGCGCTGCCCCGAAACGGTCTCGAGCCGCCCGCCGCGCTCCATCGCCAGGGTGGCGATCTTGCGCAGGTCGCGCGACAGCCGGTCGAGTGTCGGCCCCGGATCGGCGCCCGCGCGTGCGGTGGCGTAGCGCGGCAGCTCGATTCCCACCAGGATCGTCCGCACCGTTTCGGCGCGCCCGACGGGCAGCGCCCGGGTCGGCGCCGCCGCCGGCTCTGGCAGGCTGCGCGAGAGCTTCTGCACGTACTCGGCCATGTCCCGCTTCTCGCGCAGATCGGCGAGCAGGCGGTTGAAGGCGGTGGCGAGCGCCACGACCTCGCCGGCGCCCCGCTTCGGCACGGCGACGTCGAGATCTCCCCGGCGCGCCGCCGCGATCGCGCCCACCAGCTGGCTCACCGGCCCCATGGTGCGCCGCGACACCCACCACGAGAGCGCGAGCGCCGCGGCGAGGGCGAGGATGCCGGCGGCGATCAGCAGGTTGCGGATGTTGCGGTACCCGGCGAGCTCGCGGTCGAGCGAGGCGAGCGAGACCAGCGCGCCGACCGGTTCGCCGCCGGCGTCCTGGAGCGGCGCGAGCAGCGCCGTCCAGCGGACGCCGGCGAGCTCGAGATCCACCCCTTCCACGGCTTCGCCGCGCTGGGTCACGCGCGCCAGCAGGTCGCCGCGCAGCCGCAGCGCCCCCAGCAGGCGATCGATCTCCTGCGACGTCAGGGTCGAAGCGACCGGCGCGGCGCCGGCGGGCGCGGCGGTGAGGAAGAGCACGTCGGAGCCGGTGCCGCGCTTGACCTCGAGCGCGCGCACGTCGCCGATCCGGTAGCCGACCGCGAGGTAGCCGAGCAGGTTGGGTCCGAGCGCCACCGGCACCGCCACGGCCTCGTAGAGCCGGGGCCCCTCCTGCCAGATTCCGGCCGCCTCGTACTCCTCGCGCACCTTGCGCACCAGCGGCCGGCTCGACAGGTTCGCGCCCACCGCATCGGGCTGATCCGTGCGCGCCACCAGCGAGCCATCCGGTCGCACGAACAGCGCCAGGTCGTAACCGAGATCCGCTGCCCGCTCCTCGAGCTGGTCGAGCACCGACAGGCGATCGGCGTTGGCCAGCGCGTCGTTCAGGTAGGCCTTGAACTCGGGGTTGCCCGCCATCAGCTCGGCGGTCAGCTCGAGCTGCTGGAAACGCTGCTGCTGGAACGAGCTCTGCAACGAGGAGGAGGCGACGATCCGCTCCCGCGCCGCGCGGGCGCCGATGCGCTCGCCCAACACCGAAGTCACCGCCACCGCGACCCCCACCGCGACCAGGACGATCAGCCCGGTCGAGAGGAACATGCGGCTCGCCAGCGACAGCCCGCGGCGCGGCTTATCCATAGCCCCCCCGGTCGTAGGACTTGCCGAACTTGTTCTTGTGCGGCGGCAGGCGCGGCCGGGTGATTGGGACCGCGAGCTCGAGCGGCGCCGACGGCACCGAGACCGCCCGCCGCGCGAGCTCGCCCCGCTCGTGCCAGTAGACGAGCGTGCCGGGGCCGTCCGGCACGTTCACCAGGCGAAACCGCCCGTCGCCCTGGATGCGCGCGAAGTGTGGCGTGTCGACCACCACGACGTGGGCGAACATGGCGTGGTGCACGTTGCAGAAGACCGCCACGACGCCGGGCTCGCGGAAAACCGCCTCCTTGCCCGCGCCGGCGCCGACCAGGCCGAGGTCGAACGAGTTGCCGCCCGACACCGAGAAGACGTTGTGCAGGATCGGGTCCTGGTTCGGGAAGCGCACCGTCGATCCCACCGGCACGATCAGCAGCTGCGGCTGGAACTGCTTGCGCAGCGTGCGCATCTCGGCCGTCACCGGCGCCGGTTGCCGCCCTTTGCGGGCCGGCTCGAACCAGACGACACCGCGGTCGAGGTCGGCTCCGGCTCCGAGCGCCGGCCGCCCCTTCTCGGTCAGCTCGAGCCGCCCCGCGAGCTCGGCCGCGCCGCCGGCGGAGCCCGAAGCGAGGAGGCCCGCGACCAGCGCGGCGGTGAGAGCCGATCCGTTCATCCCGGTCAGAAGCGGGCAGCATAACAAAGGCCCTCCGCGCCCCGTGGCGGCGGCTCGAGCGCCGGCGCCGCCGCGATGATCGTGCCCGGGAGCTCGGGTCGGAACGTGTTGCGCACGTGGATGGCCACCCCGGCGGCGCGCGCCGGCCCGACCGCCTTGGCGTGCAAGACGCGAGCGCCCGCCGCCGCCAGCCGCTCGGCCTGCTCGTAGTCGAGCCGGGCGAACGGGGTGGCGCCCGGCTCGGCGCGAGGATCGGCCGGATAAACGCCATCGACGTCGGTCCAGATCTCCACCCGGTCCGCGCCGAGGGCCGCTCCCAGCAGGGTGGCCGAAGTGTCCGAGCCGCCGCGCCCGAGCAGTCGGAGCTCGTCCTGACCGTCGCCGCCGAAGAACCCGGGCACCACCGGGAGCGCCGCGCCCGCCTGCTCCTCGAGCCGGGCGGCGGCCGGAGCCGAGAGCTCGAGGTCGGGTTCCGCGTCTTCGTGCGGGCCCCGGCAGCCGATCAGACCGACGGCGTCGACCACCGACGCGGGCACGCCGCGCGACGCGAGCGCGGCCGCGAAGATCGCCGCCGAGAGCCGCTCCCCCGCCGCCAGCACGAACGCCCGCAGCGCCGCCGGCGCGACACCCGCGGCTTCGACCCCGGCGAGACGACGATCGAGCTCCGCGAAGGTCGCCGCCAGCGCGGCCGCCGCGCGCGTCGCCGGGGGCCCTCCGGTCAACACCACCAACTGGAGCTCGTGGCGCGCGCGCAGCGAAGCGAGGTGCGAGCGCCAGCCGGGATCGCCGCGCTCGGCCCGCTCGCGCGCGGCGACGAGCCGGTCGGTGACGCCGCCGAGCGCCGAGACGACGACCACCGGCCGGACCTCGCCGCGCGCGCGCTCGACCAGGGCGATCGCCGCCCGGGTCGCCGCCGGCGTCGCCACCGAGCTGCCGCCGAACTTCAGCACCCGCCAGCTCATCGGCCACCGGCCGCGACGAGCCGCGGCGCCGGCGCGGCGAGCGTGGCGCGGAAGCGGGCGAGCGCCCGCTCGACCCGCGCCGACTCGACCAGGAAGGCGTCGTGGCCGTGCGGGCTGTCGAGCCGCTCGAGCGTGGTGCGCGGCAGCAGGGTCGCGAGCTCGTCCTGCTCCTCGGGCGGATAGAGCAGGTCGGTGGTGGTCGACAGCACGAACACCGGCAGATCGAGCGCGCCCAGCACCCGCTCGAGCGGGCCACGGCCGCGCGCCAGGTCGTGCGAATCGAGCGCGCCGAGCAGGACCCGGTAAGCGTTGGCGTCGAAGCGCTCGACCAACTTGCGGCCCTGGTGGTCGAGATAGCTCTCGACCTGGTAGCGGCCATCGTCGCGGCGCTCCCGGCCGAAGCGCCGCTCGAGGCTCGGACGGCTCCGGTAGGAGACCATGGCGAGAGCGCGCGCGAGCGCCAGGCCGCCGTCCGGCGGCTGGTCCGCGGCGTAGCCTCCGCCCCGGTACGCCGGATCGAGCTCCAGGGCAGCGCGGCCGAGGCGCGACCAGCCGATCGCCCAAGCCGACTGCCGCGCGCTGGCCGAGAGCGCCGCCACGGCCTCGACCCGCCGCCGGTCGAGCAGCGCCCACTCGAGCGCCTGCATCCCGCCGAGCGAGCCGCCCACCACCAGCCGCACGCGCTGGACCTCGAGCCGGTCGAGCAGCAGGATGCCGAGGCGGACCTGGTCGCGCACGGTGACCGCCGGGAAGTCCGGGCCCCACCGCCCGCCGCCCCCGGGGCGCGGCGACGCCGGCCCGGTGGTGCCGTAGCAGGAGCCGAGCGCGTTGGCGGCGATGACGAAGTCGCGCTCCGGGTCGAGCGCGCGGCCGGCGCCCAGCAGCCGCGGCCACCAGCGGTCGACGTCCGCCGAGCCGGTGAGCGCGTGACAGACCACCACCGCGTTGTCACGCGCCGGGGAGAGCTCCCCCCAGGTCCGGTAGGCGATCTCGACGCCGTCGAGCGACCCCCCCGATTCCAGTTGGAAGGGGGCGCCGAGGAGGTGAAAGCGCGTCTCCGGGGAGATCTCCGCGTGCCGGGTCACGCGCCCACCTCGAGCCCCGCCGCGACGCGGGCGAAGGCGCGGTCGAAGTCGGCGGTGATGTCGTCCAGATGCTCGAGGCCGACGGAGACGCGGACGAGGTCGGGCGTCACGCCGGAGGCGAGCTGCTCGGCCTCGGAAAGCTGCTGGTGGGTGGTCGAGGCCGGGTGGATGACCAGCGTCTTGGCGTCGCCGACGTTGGCCAGGTGGCTGGCGAGCTCGACCGCGTCGATGAAGCGCCGTCCCGCCTCGAGGCCACCGCGGATGCCGAACGCCAGCACGCCGCCGAAACCGCGGCGCAGGTAGCGCCGCGCCGCCGCGTGGTAGGGGTGCGACTCGAGACCCGGGTAGCTCACCCACTCGACCGCCGGATGATCCTCGAGCCAGCGCGCGAGCGCGAGGGCGTTGGCGGCGTGGCGGTCGAGCCGCAGCGAGAGCGTCTCGAGCCCCTGCAGGAGCAGGAAGGCGTTGAACGGCGACAGCGAGGGGCCAAAGTCCCGCAGCCCTTCGACGCGCGCCCGGATGGCGAAGGCGACGTTGCCGAACGGCCCGGACGGGCCGAAGACCTCCCAGAAGTTCAGGCCATGGTAGCCGGGCGCCGGCTCGGTGAAGGCGGGGAACTTGCCGTTGCCCCAGTCGAAGGTCCCGGCGTCGACGACGACGCCGCCGATCGAGGTGCCGTGGCCGCCGATCCACTTGGTGGCCGAGGCGACGACCACGTCGGCGCCATGGTCGATCGGCCGGAAGAGGTAGCCGGCGCCGCCAAAGGTGTTGTCGACCACGAACGGGATGCCGGCCTCGCGCGCGATCCGGGCGAGCGCGTCGAAGTCGGGGACGTTGAAGCGCGGGTTGCCGATCGTCTCGACGTAGAGCGCCCGGGTGCCGCCGTCGATGGCGGGACGGAACTCCTCCGGATCGTCCCCCTCGACGAAGCGGGTGGTGATGCCCAGGCGCGGCAGCGAGACCTTGAGCTGGTTGTAGGTGCCGCCATAGAGGTAGCTGGTGGCGACGATGTTGTCGCCCGCGCCGGCGAGCGTCGCCAGCGCCAGGAACTGCGCCGCCTGGCCCGAGGCCGTGGCGACGGCCGCCGCGCCCCCTTCGAGCGCCGCGATCCGCTGCTCGAAGACGTCGGTGGTGGGGTTCATGATGCGGGTGTAGATGTTGCCGAACTCCTGCAGCGCGAACAGCCGCGCGCCGTGGGCGGCGTCGTCGAAGGTGTAGCTGGTGGTCTGGTAGATCGGCACCGCGCGCGCGTTGGTGCCCGGCGCCGGCCGCTGCCCGGCGTGGATCTGCAGCGTCTCGAAGCGCGGCGTCGACGGGTTCGATGCGGTGGACTGGCTCATCGTCACTCCTCCTCCGGATCTCCGGAGCGTTGGCCCCGCCCCCCGGCGAGCGCCGCGACGATGAGCCCGAATGCAGAACGACCCGCCACGGATTCACCGTCGCGGGTCGTGAGGTTCGGGAACCTGTTGTCGGTTACCTGGGTCTAGCTCGCAGCCGCCCACACCTCTCGCCCGCGCGTCGAGGGACAACACATCGACATGCGCTTCGAGAGGCCGGTGGTCGAGAAGCCGTGACCCATGATCGGCGAATTAGACGGCAAGCGCCGGAGCGATGTCAAGGCGAGGGTTCCGAGGCGGCGCGACACCGCTCGAGATCGCACTTGCGCGTGTCCCTCGGGCGGAGCTCCCGGCGTTCTCTGAAGTATGGCTCCCCTGCGTTCACTGGCGGTCCCTCGGCGTCGCCGGGCGGCGAGTGCGAGGGGCGCGGATCTCTGGCAAGATCGGTGGGTGATCGTCGAGCGGATCCTGGAGTTCGTGCGGCGGCCCGAGGCGGGGCGCTTCGAGGAGCTGGCGCTGGCGGCGTTCGCCTATCAGTTCGAGCAGGTGGCGCCCTACCGGGCGATGTGCGAGCGCGACGGGCGGACACCGGCGACGGTCAGATCGTGGCGGGACATTCCGGCGGTGCCGGCGGCGGCGTTCGCCACCGTCGAGCTGGCGACCGATCCGCCAGTCGAGCTGTTCCGCTCGAGTGGCACGCTCGGCGACGCCCGCAGCGTCCACCGCCACCCGTTCCCCGGGCTCTACCGCGTGATCGTCGAGGCGAGCTTCCCCGCTTTCTGCCTGCCACGCGGCACTCGGCCCGAGGCGCTGCCGCCGATCCTCTCCCTGGTGCCGCCGCGCGCCGTGGCGCCCGATTCGAGCCTCGCCTTCATGATCGAGCACGTGCTCGACCACTTCGGCGGGCCCGACAGCACCCACGCCATCGGCGAACGGGGGGTCGAGGTCGGACGGGCCCGCTCCTGGCTCTCGGCGCGCCAGCGCGAGCACCGGCCGGCGTTGATCGTCGCCACCACGCTCGCGCTCGCCGACCTGCTCGACTTCCTGCACCGGATGGACCTCAAGCTCCGCCTCGCTCCGGGCTCCGCGGTGTTCGAGACCGGCGGCGCCAAGGGGCGCGACCGCGAAGTCGACCGCGGCGAGCTCGAGACCCGGCTCGCCACCCATCTCGCGCTCGGGCCCGGCGCGATCGTCGCCGAGTACGGCATGACCGAGCTGACCTCGCAGGCGTACACGCGGACGCTCGCCGGGGGGGATCCGGGGCTCTACCTGCCGCCGCCCTGGATGCGGGTCCGGGCGCTCGACCCGGAGTCGCTCGCCGAGCTCCCCGACGGCGAGAGCGGCCTGCTCGCCTTCCTGGATCTGGGCAACGTCGGCTCGGCGCTCCACGTGCTGACCGAAGATCTCGGCCGCACCGACGCCGGTGGCTTCCGTCTCGACGGCCGCGCGCCCGAAGCCGCGCTGCGCGGCTGCTCGCTGCTGGCGGAAGAGCTGGCGGGCCGGCGCTAGCCAGATCCCAGCGGTTGCCAGAGACCGAAGCTGTTGCCGTCGGGGTCGGTGAAGCGGGCGAAGCGGCCCCACTCTCCGATCTGGACCGGTGGCAGCGCCACCGCGCCGCCGTGGCCGACGATCCGTTCGAGCGCCGCCTCGAGCGGCTCGCCCTCGATCCGCACCATCATGGTCAGGCTCTCGACCAGGCCCGACCCGTCGCGCTCCAGCACGCCGCCCCCCGGCTTCTCCGCCGACTCCGGTGGAACCAGCCGGACGTAGCGGGCGCCCGCCCACGGGACCTCCACCGAGCCCCAGCCGAAGACCGCGCGAAAGAACTCCGCGGCACGCCCGGCGTCGCGGGCGGGGATCTCGAAAAAGGAGAGGGTCGCGGTCGGCATCGGAACGGCCAGCCCGCTCGGCCGGCTCGATTCCGAGCGTAACATCGCGGCGTGCTCACCGACTTCGCCGCGCCGCCCGGATGGTCGCCGCGCGCCCGCCGCGAGCGCGGCGTGGGCAGCGCCGTCTGGGAGGGGGGCGTGTGGGCGGCCGACGAGCTGCGCGCCCTCGCGGCGGCGCTCGCCAGCGCAGGCGGCGACGCGCTCGCGACCTTGCCGATCGCGGCCCGGCTCGAGCCCTGGCACGACACCGTGGCCGCCTTTCTCGATCCGGACTCCGCGGAGCGCCGCCGGCTGCTCCCGGCGCTGGTCGAGACCTCCGGCCTCTCCCCCGAGGGCCTCATCGAGGGCCTCGACCTGGTGCTCGGCGGGGTCGGCCCGGCCGCCGCGGCGGCGCTCGCCGCGCGCTGCGCGGCCGCGGCCGGCAGCGGCCGGCGACCCGGCCTCGGGGGGGCCGTGCTCGCCGCCAATCTCCCCGGCCTGGCGGTCCAGCCGCTGCTGCCGGCGCTGCTCTCCGGCCGTCCGCTGCTGCTCAAGACCTCGACGCGCGAGCCGCTGTTCGCGGCTGCGTTCGTCGCCGCCCTGGGACGGCGCTCGCCCGAGCTGGCGCGGGCCTTCGCCGCGGTCGCGGTGCCGGCCACCGACACCGCCGGCCTCGACGCCGCGCTCGGCGGCGCCGAGCGGCTGGTCGCCTACGGCGGCGAGGCGGCGCTGGCGAGCCTCGCTGCCCGCTTCGGCTCGCGCCTGGTGGCGCAGGGTCCCAAGGCCAGCCTCGCGCTCGCCGGCGGCGAGCTCGATCCGGTCGGCGTCGCACGCGGCCTGGCGCGCGACGTCGCGCGCTTCGACCAGCGGGGCTGTCTGTCGGTGCAGGCGCTCTATTTCGAAGGCCCCGCGGCCGCGGGCCGTGAGCTCGCGGAGGCGCTCGCCTGGGCGCTCGCCATGGAGCACCGGCGCCTGCCCCCCGGTCCGATCGACCCGGTGGCCGCAGCGGCGGTCCAGCAGCTGCGCGGCGAAGCCGACCTGCGCGGGCTCCATCGCCCGGAGCTGCCGCTCGCCGCCGGCACGGTCGTGGTCGAGAGCCGCGCCGAGTTCCGTCCGAGCCCCGGCCTGCGCACGGTCCGGGTCCACGTCGTCGAGCGGCTGGCCGAGGTGCCGGCGGCACTCGCGCCGTGGCGGGGGCGGCTCCAGGGGGCGGCGCTCGCCGGTCCGCGCGCCGAAGCGTTGACCGACGAGCTCGCCGCGCTCGGCATCTGCCGCTTCGCCGCGCCCGGGGACCTGCAGGCCGCCGACGCCGCCTGGGCCAACGGCGGCATCGACCCCGCCGCGCTCTTCGCTTGAAGACCGCGAGCTGGTCTGCCGCCGTCAGTCGACGCGCCAGCGCAGCGTCGCGAGCAGCTCGTCGTTCGAGACCTCGCGGCCGTTGGCGAGGGTCATCGTGTGGTCGGCGAACTCGACCGTCAGGTCGATCCCTTCGATCAGCCCCAGTCGGATGCCGTAGTCGAGCTTCACCCACTCCCAGCGGACGGAGGGCGCCGGGAAAGTCGGCGCGCCGCCGGCGAACTCGGGCTCGAGGTAGGAGTAGCGGATCGCCGGCTGGAGCGACGGGAAGAGCTGCCGCCCGCCGGCCGCCCAGACCAGCGGCAGGTCGAAACGCCAGGCGATCTCGGCCTCGTAGCCGGTGCGGTCCATGCCGGCGACCTCCTGGGCGACGTACTGGCCGAAGAGCGAGAAGCCGCCCCAGTAGAGCCAGAGGTTGGCGCCGACCTCCCGCTTCTCGTCGCCCGAGATCGGCAGCGAGTGCTGGTTGAACGGCCCGCGCAGCAGATCGAGGTCGCCGCCGTAGAAGGTGCCGTTGAGCCGGGCCGTGTCGGCCAGCTTGCGCTGACGCCCCCAGGCCAGGAGATCGACGAACCAGCCGAGATCGCGGTCGCCGAAGCGCAGGCCGAGCCCGGCCCCGGTCTCGAACTCGGAATCGACGTCGAAGTCCTCGACCTCGGCGTCGTAGAGGATCGGGAAGCCGCTCTTCAAGGCCGGCTGGGGGTTGGGGTTCCGCCGCGGGTCGAGCTCGGGGGTGCCGTTGTCACCGGCGAGCGCGTTGGGATCGCGGAAGAAGAGCGGGTTGCCCTGGGTCGCCGACAGCCGCAGGTAGAGGTGCCGCCCGAAATCGAGACCCACCTCGAGCCCTTGATCCTCGAATCGGTTGAAGGCGGTCGAAATCAGTCCGTAGCTCTCCAGGTGCCGGTCGTTCTGGCGCTCGAAGGCGCCGAACTTGCCGAGCTTGGCGTAGAGCGCGAGCGCGCCGTCGAGCCGCGCCGGATCGCTGCCGAAGCGGATCCAGAGCTCGTCGACGTCGATCTCCCGGTCCGAGGAGGTCGGATTGCGGTCGTAGAGATCGATGAAGTCGATCTTCGCCCGAGCGGTGATCGACTCCCCCCAGGCGGCGTCGAGCGTCAGGGTCAAGACCGAGAGCTCGAACGCCTGCCCGGCGTCGACGGTCTCGAGGAAGCCCCGGCTCTGGCCCGGCGGCAGGAAGTCGGACGGAAACGGGAAGGGGCTCGCGAAGCGGAACGACTCGCTGTCCCGGAAGTGCGCCTTGGCCTCGAACCCCCAGTGGATTCGAAGCCGCTCCGCGCCGTCCGGCGCGCCCTCCTGGGCGCCGAGAGCCGCCGCGGCGACGAGACCGAGACAAGGGCCGAGGGCGAGAGCGCGCAGGATTCCACTCATCCGGGCCTCCTCGAACAGGCATCGACCGGAGTCGATCGAACTGTCGGAACGGGCGGATCCTAGCGCGAACCGGAGGCGGCCGCACCGCCGGTGAGCACGGCTTCGAGGCCAGCTTCGGGCTTGGGCCACTGGGCGGCGGGCATCCGTCCGACTTCTTTGCCGCCGACGAAGACGATCGCCGTCGGCACGCTGCGGACGTTGTGCTTGGTCGCCTCCGGCTCACCGGTGAACGGGCTCGGCAGCCCGTAGTACTCGAACTTCCAGCCCGCGCTCGCCAGCTCCTGCTCGACCTTCATCAGCATCGGCACGTGCTTCTTGCAGTGCGGGCACCAGGAGCCGAAGAAGGTGAGCACGCGCACCGGTTCGCTGCGCGCGCGCAGCCGGGCGAGGATCTTGCCGTCGGGGACGTAGTCCTGCTCGCGGCGCAGGTACTCGGGGTTGTAGTCGGTCATCCCCGCCGCCGTCTGCGCCCCCAGCAGCCAGGGCCGGGGCTTGAGCACGGCGCTCTTGCCGGCGGCGCGGAAGCGGATGGTCTCGCCGTCGAGCTGGAAGGCGCCTTCGGGCGACAGCACGGCGTCGGCCAGGATGTCGATGACGCCGTCCGCGCGCCTGGCGACCTTCATCAGGTCGATCGACTGGACGTCGCGCGCGCTCGGGCTGACCAGCACCGGCGACGGCAACTCGGAGGTCAGGATCAGGTAGGCGCGCGCGCGGTCCGAGAGGTAGATCTCGGCCTTGGGCGCGAGCTTGCCGCCGATCTCGAGCACGTAGTCGCCGGAGATCCGGAAGTCGGCCAGGAAGGCGTCCGCCCCCGGGTTGGCCGCCAGCGGCGACATCGGCGCGAGGAGGGCGGAGACCGACGAAAGCAGCAGGGTGCGGAGGAGCGCGGTGCGGGTCATCTCGGATCTCGAGTCAGCGGGAAGCCGGCGCGGCGCCGGCGGTCCGGGCCGCCGCCTCGACCGCGGGCGGCAATCCGGACCAGGTTGCGAGCACGCGCCCCTCCTCGACGAGGAAGGAGCGCGGCAGTCGACGGTGGAGCGGCCGCAGCAGCGCGGCCGGGGTCTCGTGGAAGTCGAAGGCGGGCGCCAGCCGCCAGAACAGCGCGCGCTGCTCTTCGTCGGTCATGTCGGCGAGGACGAGCAGCGGCGTCTCGGGGCGCGGCAGCGCGTAGGCGCTCATCGGCGCCGCGAGGGCGTCGAAGCCGGCGTCGCGGATGTCGGCGACGACGACCAGGTGGCGGCCGGCGGCGAGCTGGGGGACGAGGTCGGTCAGGCAGAGCCGCTCGGCGTCGCGGCCGGCGCAGAGCGCCGCGAGCTCGGTGCCCGGCTTCAACCGGGTGGCGAGGTCGTCGAGCGGCAGCCCCGGCGCCAGGCTCGAGAAGACCACGGCGCCCGCAGCCGCGGCGCCCGCCAGGCCGGCGCGCAGCGGCAGGCGCCGGCGCGCCCCCGGCCGCGCCACCCAGGCGAGCGCGAGGCCGGGGCCGAGCAAGAGCAGGTCCTGGAGGAAGGCCTCTTTCGGCGTCCGCTCGACCAGGTTGCCGAAGCAGCCGCAGGCCGCGGCGGGATCGACCAGGCCCCGCTCCGCCCGCCACCAGGTGCGCGCGGTCAGGAAGGTGAAGAAGAGGACCAGCAGGGTGGCCGGGACCAGCACCCAGCGGTTGCGCAGGTTGGCGATCAGCGCCACGCCGAGCCCCGCCTCGAGCGCCAGGGCGAACCATGCGATGGCTCGCGCGGGCAGCAGGATCTCGAGCCCCTCGGTCCGGATCTGCTGCTCGAAAGCCACCGGATCGATCGCCTTGGCCCAGGTCGCGACCAGCAGCACGACCCCGAGCAGAGCCCCGCCCAGCCAGCCGACGACCGCCAGGGCACGCCCCGGCCCCGCCGCCTCCGCGGGCCCCGCCAATGACAAAACCGTCATCGACCCGAAAGTCTAGCAATCCCCGCGCCCACGGCCGGGGCGGCGGAAACCCCAAACTCCGCCTTCGTGGTCGGCGCTGTTAACCAAAAGGCGCCCCGGATACACATAGGACATAGAGGTGTACACACCTCGGCCTCCTGAGGGCCGAGGCCGACCCTGGGAGGCCACATGAGGAAGAAGCTACCGATCGCGCTATTCGTCCTGGCCCTGCTCGTCTCACCGCTCGCGTTGGCGACCTTCTACAACCCGCCGGACTGCGCCATCACTGGCGCTCTGGATTGTTGGCAATGCAAGGACCCCCGTTGGGGAAACGTCTCGTTCTGCTGGGTCTCGCCCGAGGGCGCAACCGGCCAGTGCGGTTGCGTCGATTTCGCGCCCTATGCAGGATGTCAATTGGCAGGGGGATTCTGCTCCTGGATCGGGATCATCGGATGAACCGAGGCGCCTCGGCATCGCAGTCCTCGAGTCGACGCTGGCCCTCGCTGCTCCTCGGGGTCACCTGCTGCGTCTCGCTCGGCTTGGCACCTGCTCGCGCGGGTACCGGGCCGGGCACCGGGGGCGAGATCGATGTCGAGGTCACGCTGTCCCTTCTGGGGAGCCCAGCGGATGGGCTGCTCACCCTCCGAGCCACCCCCGTGGCCTCGACGGGCGAATCGACTCCCCAATTGGTCGAGGTGGCCGCCACGCTGCCCGGGCGGCACGATCTGCGGCTGCGCGCGGGGACGGTCTGGCGGCTCGAGCCCGTGGGTCCCGGGATCTGGGGCGTCTCCGCTCAGGTCGGCCCGGAGCCAGGGGCCGCGCGGGCAGAGATCGTCGTCTTTCCGACCGGCTCCGTCAACTTGGAGCTCGAGGGGGGGCGGCCGGACCTCCACCTTCCGGCGACTCTGCCGGTTCGCCTCCGTCCCACGGGCCCCAGGCCCCCTTTCTCGACCGCGACGGTGCACTGCCCGGTCGAGGGGCGACGCGTCGAGTGCGAGGTGCCAGCCATCCCTCTCGATCTGCGCGTCAAGGTCCCGGGGCACGCCGGGATCTTCCTCTGGCAGGTCCGAACAGAGCCGAAACAGAGCGTGAGCCTCGGGCGCCGGACGCTGATTCCCGGCGGCTCGATCGTCGGCAGCGTGGTGCGCGAGCGGGACGACCGCACGATGGCGGAGGTCGAGGTCCGCGTCGAGGTGGAGAGCTCGACCGGGGCGATCTCCCGGGAGCTGATCGAGGCCCAGCGCGGGCTCCCCGCGACGCGGACTGACGCGCGGGGCTTCTTCCAACTGGTCGGGCTCGAGCCGGCGGGCTACCGGGTCCTCGCGGCCGGCGCCGACGGCGCGCGAGCGGAGCAGGGGGGGCTGCAGCTGCCGCGGGACGCCGAGATCGAAATCTCGCGCCCCCTGCGTGCCGCGGCCCCCGCCACCCTCGCCGTCCAGGTGCGCCCTGCCGTTCCTCCCACCCGGGGGAGATGGCAGGTCGAGGCTCGCCGGTTCGACACCCCCGGTCACATGACAACCGTGGCGCAGGTCGCCGGCGACGAGAGCGGTAAGGCGACGATTCCGGGGCTTTCCGCCGGTCGATACCTGCTGACCGCCCTGGACGCGGAGGGCTCGCGGAGCGCCTATCGAGAGGTCTCCATCCCGGAGGAGCTCGAAGTCGAGCTCGAGGTCCCGATGCTCGAGGTCGAGGGGATTGTCACGCTCGGGGACGAGCCCCTGGCCGCCGACCTCTGGTTCGGCGGACGGACCGGTGGCCGCCGCGTCCTCCTCCAGGCGGACGACACCGGGCGCTTCCAGGGCTTTCTGCCCGAGCAGGAGCGCTATCGGGTCGACGTCGAAGCCGCCGCGGTCAGTGTCCGCCGGCGCATGGAGGGAGTCCGCGCGTGGCGCCCCCTCGATGGCGGACCCGCACGGATCGTGCTTCGGCTGCCCGACACCCGAGTCGCGGGCCGGGTGTCGACACCCTCCGGCCGGCCCGCCGCGAGCGCGGTGGTGAATGTCGCCGTGCCCGGCGAGAACACCGCCTTCTTTTCCAAGAGCGACGACGACGGGAAGTTTGTCTTTCGCGGGCTCGACACCGGGACGATTCGCCTCTCCGCTTCAGGCCGGCTCGAGAGCGGGGAGCGGGGCGACGCGCCGCCGATCGACCTGGTCCTCTCGAAGGAGGTGACGAGGCCGCGGGAGGTCGAGCTGGTGCTCCGGGCGATGCGCGCGCTGTCGGGTCGCGTCGTCGACCTCCAGGGCGAGCCGGTGGCCGGGGCCCTGCTCAAGATCGCGCCGCTCGCGGCCGGGCGCGCCGTCTCGTCCGGCCTCGAGTCGGCTTCGACCGGCCTCGATGGCCGGTTCGAGGTGAACCTCCCCGGCGAGGCGAGCGAGTTGATCGTCTTCCTCGGCGCCCGCGGTGGAGGGGCGCTTCGTGCCCTTCGAGTCGCCATCCCGGGCGAACGGGAGCTGACGCTGGTCACCGCGCATCAGGGTGGCGAGCTCGAGCTCCGTCTCGAGGGTGGACTGGTGCTCGACGACCCGAAAGGCACGGTTCCCATCGTCTTTCAGGACGGCATCCCGCTGCACCTCTCGGTACTCTTCACCTGGATCCAGGCTCACGGCATCGCTGTGACGGGCGGTCCGGAGCTCTTCGTGCCGAACCTCGCTGCCGGACGGATCGCCGTCTGCCTCTTGGATTTCGAGCAGCTCACCCGGCTCGACGCCAGCCCGGGCTCTTTCGCCCCCTCGCCGAGCTGCGCCTCCGGTGACCTCTCCCCTGGCGGGCGGCTCGTGCTCGAGCCCTGACCCGCGCGGGGCTCGAGCGCCTCTCGCCCCTCAGGGGCAGTCGTCGGAGCCCGGGCAGCTGACGTGGAACTCGAGGCAGATCCCCGGCGGGCGCGGCGGGTTCGAGTCGAAGACGGTCTCGTTGCCCGGGCAGCGCTCGCCGGGGGAGACAGTCTGCGTGGCTGTCCACTCCCCCACCCAGCGGCCGCCTTCGAAGCCGGGGAAGGGATCGCCCGGAGCCGCCGTGACTGGCGGCCCCTCCCCACCCGCGCGCTGGAGGGTCACGTGCCGCGCGCCGCAGTTGCGGATCGCGTCGATGAGGAACGCCTCCGAGTAGTCACTGACCTCGATCGCGAAATCCGCTCGATTCCCGAAGGTCGAGCTGGCGCAGGGAATCACGGCCACCGTGCGGATCTCCATCCCCGCCGACACCGAGGCGAAGGCCGCCGAGCAGGCCGTGCCGCCCTCACCACAGGGATGCTCCTCGGTTCCGGCGAAGAGGCGCACGGCGAACTCCGTCGACTCGCAGATCTGGAATCTTTGCTCGCCGACCCAGGGGCCTTCGATCCGGTCGTAGAGGACTCGCGGCGCCCCCGCGATCGGCGCCGGCGTCGCCACCTGCTCGCCATGATGAACCCGTTTCAGGATCACCCTCGTCGTCACCACGTCGCCCGGACAGACCAGCTCCGGCTGCACGGTGAACTCGTCGATCTCGGGGTTGCAGCTGCCGGCGAAGAGGACCGGCGTCAATGCTCCGACGGCGAGCCAAGGCGGGATGCGCATTCCGCACCTCCTGCGAAGGGTCTGGCGACTGCGAGTATTGCCACCGATCTTACTCCTATCTCGCGCGGGCGCCACGACGCGCGTCCCGACTCGCCGCGGCCGGGAGAGCTGCCCAGTCACCCGACCGTGCTGCCGCTGCGCCGCGGGTCCGATCGCTGAGCTGGTCCCGCGAGATGTCGGGGATCGCATCTCCGCTGCCACGCGGGGCGAACTGAAGGTTGGGCTAGACTCATCGCGTGATCGATCGGGCGGCGATTCGTGCGTACCTGGACCGGGACTGGGGCGCGGTGGAGAGGTCCAAGCTCGAGCACTGGGCAGCGCGTCGACGGTCGACGAGCGCCGAGCAGGCGCTGGCCGTCGCCGACAGCCTCCGGCGGGGCGTTCGAGAGCTCCGGCCCGACTGGCCCTCGGAGCGCGACCGGCGCGAGGACCTCGAAGCCCACACCGCGCTCTCGGAGCTTCTCCGCCGTGTCGCCGCCGCCACCCATCGCTGAGGTTCTCGACTCGCTCGCGGGCGAGTTCGCGCGCCTCGGGCTCGCCTGGTACCTCTTCGGAGCGCAGGCCGTGGTCATCTGGGGGCGGCCCAGAACGAGCGCTGACATCGACGTGACCGTCGATCTCGACCCCGCGCGAGTCCCCGAGCTCGTCGACGAGCTCGCTCGGGCCGGCTTCCAGCTGCGAATCCGCGACGGTGTCGAGGCCTTCGTCGCGCGGACACGGGTCCTCCCCTTCACCCACGCACCGACCCAGTTCCCGGTCGACGTCGTCCTCGCCGGCCCCGGCCTGGAGGAGGAGTTCCTGGACCGCAGCCTGCGGGTGAAGATCGGTCATCGCGAGATTCCAGTGATCTCGCCGGAGGACTTGGTCGTGACGAAGATTCTCGCCGGCCGACCCAAGGACCTCGAGGATGTCCGGGGGATCATCGCGACCCGAGGACGCGAGCTGCAAATCGAACAGATTCGAGCCACCCTGGCCACCCTCGAGGCGGCGCTCGCGCAGAGCGATCTGCTTCCTCTCCTCGAGAAGCAGCTCGGCGCTGTTCGCTGAGCACGTCAGTATCGCGCGTCGAGCCCCGACCGCTACGGGAACCGTAGCGTCAGCTCGTCGCCGGCGCGGATCGAGAAGGAGCGGCGCGAGCGTTCGCCCGGGACTTCGAGCTCGAGCTCGTAGCGGCCGGCGGTCAAGCGGCCGAGCTCGAGGCGGCAGGACTCGGAGAAGCGCAGGCCGGGGACGACGCCGGGCAGGAACGCCGAAACATCGCCCCGCTCGAGCGTCGAGACGCGAATCGCCAGAACGGGAACCCCGGCGTGGCGTATCGCGTCGCAAGCGACGGCGAGCGAGCCGGCCCCCTCGAGCGGCACGGTCATTCGGAGCGGCGAGCTCCCCGCCGTCACTTCGAGGCTGCGCGTGCCGGCGCCGTAGAGCGGATCGCTCCACGCCAGCCAGTAGCTCCCCGGCGCGAGGTCGCGCAGCACGCCGCTGCCTCCGAGCAGCGCCGCACCCGTCACCAGGAGCCCCGAGGGCAGAAGGGCGACCAGCTCGGGCTCCGGCGTTCCGTACTCCTCCGAGCCGCGCAACGTCACTTCGACGTCGCGCCGGGCCGCCTCCACCAGCTCGACGAACTGCGGCCCCGCGACCTCGCTCGGCCTCACCGGTCCGGTCTCGCCACGGGCCCCACCCGGAACCTGGACCTGAAGGCGTAGCGGCTGCTCCGGCAGCTGCCGCAGCGTGAACCGTCCGCCCTCCTCGACGAGCGAGCGCGCGACGCTGCGCCCATCGAGGTCGAGAGCCGTCGCCGTGGCGCCGTCCGTCGAGCTCCCCGGCGGCGCGAGCACGACCCCCTCGAGCTCCGCGCCACCGAAGTCGATCTCGAACTGCGCCGCCTCGGCGTCCGGCACGGCGATCCGGCGCACGACCTCGGAGAGGTTCGCGACCCAGGTGACCTCGACCTCTCCCGGCAGGATCGCGCCGCAGGTCAGCTCTCCCGCGGCTCCGGTCGTCACTTCGCAGCGGGTCGAACCCGCGCCGAAGACGCTCCGCCGGCTCCGGTTTCCCTCCCCTTCGACGACCACCAGCTTCTGCCGGGAAGCGGACCGATCCTGCGTGTGCTCGAGGATCAGCAGCGCGTCGGCGAGCGGAGCCCCGTCGCGAGTGGCCCGTCCTCGCACGCGCACCGACGCGAGCTCGATCTCGAGCTCGCCGGCGCGCGGCGCGACTTCGACCAGCGCCGAGTGGAGCAGCGCCTTCTTGCCCACCCGCAGCAGGTACTCGCCGGGCTCGAGCGCGGCAATCCGGAACCGACCCTCCTGGTCGCTCACCGTCTCGGCGAAGGAGACCGTGATCTCCGCCGCCGGATCGTGGAGCTCGACCACCTGCCCGCGCGCGGGCGTGCCGTCGCGGAACGAGAGCCGGCCCACGAGGTCCGTTCCCGCGCCCACCCAGGTGGCGCCGAAGTCGACTCGCTCCCCTTCGGCGAGGCTGACCATCCGCTGGCCCTGCTGCCCGCCCGGCGCGGCGTAGCGCAGCGCGTAGCGGCCGGCCGGCAGCCCGCCCAAGCGCAGCTCACCGGTCGCGCCGCTAGCGCCCCGGAAGCTCTCGCCCCGGGCCAGGAACCAGAACCGGCCGTGCCCCGCCGCGAGGACCTCCGCCCGCACGCCGGCGACCGGCGCGGCCGTCTCCCGATCGAAGAAGGACGCTTCGATCACCGCCCCCGGGTCGAGCACCAGCGAGCCGAGGTCGATCTCGGTTGCCGGGGAGACGAAGTGGTTGCCGGCCAGCAGCCGGCGCCACCCCGGCACCAGGAAGGAGACGTCGTAAGCCCCCGGCGCGGGCAGCACCGCCCGAAACCCGCCCTCGCGCAGCTCGAGCTGGATCGGCGTCCGCCGGAGCTGACCCGGCTGCGGGCTCGACTCCAGAAGCAGCGTCGCCTTTTCGACCGGCGTGTCGTCCGCGCCGAGCAGCCGGCCCCGCAGCAGCTCGCGCGGCTCCAGGACGATCCGCAGATCTTCGTCTCGCTCGGCACAGGTGACCCAACGCCGCCAAGGCCCGAAGCCGGTCGCGTCGACCCGCAGCTCGGGTCCCGGCGCTTCCGCGCCGATCTCGAAACGCCCGTCGGGATCCGTCCGTCCAGCGAACGAGCCGACCGTCACTTCGGCGTCGGCGATCGGCCGATCGCTCGAATCGACGACCCGGCCGGAAAGGGCGGGGCAGTCCGGTGACGGAGTGCTCGCGTCCACCATTTCCGCGGTCGCGGGGTGCGCCTCGACCGAGCCCAGCAGGATCGCGAGCGCGAGTAGCGGCAGCGTCAAGGCACGCAAGTTGCCGGGCTCCCGCCGGGCGAGACGACCAGGGGCGAGTCCGGTCGGTGGAACCAGTCCGCCGGTACCACCAGCGCGCGCGTCGACCGCACGAGACCCTCGACTCCGAGCACCCGCTTCTCGAGCACGATCCAGTGGCTCTCACCCGCGGAGATTCCGACCTCGTCCGCGCCCGTCGGCAAGCGATACCTCGCTTTGGCCGCGCCGGTTTCGAGGTCGATCGGGAGCAGCTCCCACACCCGGCCGGTGGCCGCCGCCCCAGGACTCGCGACGAGCACGAAGAGCGTGGTCCGATCCCCGTAGATACCGACCGGCAGCCGAAGCCGCCGCAGTTGCCGATGAGCCGCACCCATCGTGCTCTGGCCCAGGCGCAGTTCCGAGGGGTACGGAGCGAGCTCTTCGATCACGAGCGGCACTGAGCGGCTGGCCGCGTCGGTGATCAGTCGGACCTCGTGCTCCGAACCGCCCGTCCCGATCAGCAGCACCGCGAGGCCATTCTGGTACGGCGCGACCATGCGCAGATCGAGTGAGAGCGAGTCGAGCTGCGGTTTGGACAGCGGAAACGTCGCCGCGGTTTCACTCCAGCCCGAGCCATCGACGCGCACACGGGCCAATCCCGCCACCAGCTCGCCCGCCCCTTCGGAATGGAGGAGCGCCAGCGCCCGCATCTCGCTCTTCTCCTTGGCGAAGACGGCTGACACGAAGCCGAAGTGGCCACCTTCCGCCGACGACTCCTCGAAGGACACCCTCTGAACGACACGCCCTTCCGGATCCGCCAGATAGAAATTGTGGAGCCGCTCCAGAATCAATAGGTCCCCGGTCGCGGAGTCCATCGTGATGCCGGCGGGACTCTCGAAGTTCCCGGGTGGCTCGACCTCGCCGTGTCGCGTCCACAGTTCCCTGCCTTCGGCATCGAACCGCGTCAGCGTCCCCTCCAGCGGGCTCGCCACGAGGAAGTCGCCCGAGCGCAGGACCTGCAACCCGTTGGGCGAAGTCACCTCGCGACCGAGCTGGACCCGCCGGCAAATCGCCTCGGGCGCCGCCGGCGGCGGGCCCGTGGAGCCGCACGCCGAGAGAGCTCCGGTCCAGAGCAACGCCAGGAGCGCGAGCCTCGCGCTCCCACCGATCGGCCGGCACATCCCGGTCGTTCTTGACACGTTCTGACCTCCGCGGAGGGATGGATGCCGCAGCGGAGCCTGCTCTCGCGAGGTCCTCCGCTAGCGCGACCCGCGTTCCTCGAGCTCGAGCCTGAGCTCGCCTCCTTCCGCCAGTGTGCCATGGCTGCACGCGCGACCGGAAGGTACCGCCCGGTTCTCGAGCACGAGTTGAACCTCGGCATCGTCGATCTCGCAGTAGGCGTAGCGACCGGCGCGCAAGAAGGGGACCACCAAGTCGCTATCGTTGGCTGCCGTGGCGCTCGCGAGGCGCACCCAGATCTCGAGAAATGGCACCGGAACGAGGCGGCCGTCCATCTAGATGATCCTCTGCTTGCCGGCCGGAGCGCTCGACGGGAGGCGGAGACTGCCGCCCGCCGACTGCGCGAGGGAGAGAACGACCGGCTCCGCCTCGCCCACCGCGACGCGCTCGACCTGGAACAGGTGGCCTGGAGCCAGGACGTAGAGATCGGCCCGCGCCGTTGCCGGCGGGAAGCGGATCTCGAACTCACCCTCCAGGTTCGCCGTCGCGTCCAGGAATGTCGCGCCGGCCATGCTGCCGGCGGCGTCGAAGGGCAGCGCGAGGAGAAAGGCCGACCCGATGCCGCCCAGCGGCCCACTGACCCTGCCGCGCAGCACGACCGAGCGGCCCAGCACCAGCCGCAGGTCGCGCCGCGGATGCTCCTCGGCGAGCACCAGGTGGACCACTTCGGAGGTCTCGCCCTCGAGTTCAGCCTGCAGCGCGTAGGTTCCCGGGGCCTGGCCGCGCAACTCGAACCCGCCGTCCGGGCGGCTCTTGGTGCGGCTGAATCCTCTGCCCGAGGGGGTCGTCAACCGGATGTCCGCCCCCGCCACGGGGCGCTCTTCCGCGTCGACCACCACGCCGCTGACCAGGGTGTCGGGCAGCACGATCTCGACCTCGGCCTCGTGCGTGCGGCGATCGGGGGCGACCTCCACGGCGACGTCCCGCGCATGGATCGGAGGATCCACCGCGAGGACGTCCACGGTCCACTCTCCGCCGCGCGGCAGGACCGTGGAGAACCGGCCCTCGTCGGCCTCGACCGGGACTCGGGTGCCGCCGCCGATGCCGCCGAAGAAGAGGGTCGCCGAGATCGGCTCCTCGCCGAGCCGAACTTCGCCCGTGACCAGCACGAGCGCGAGCTCGAGCTCGAGGACTTGGTCGGCGCGCAGGTCGATCTCCTCCCAGGCGAGCGAGGCTCCTCGAGGATCCAAGACCTGAACGGAGTAGAGCCCAGGCGCGAGGGGTGGCGAGAGCCAGCTGCCGTCGACGGCTTCCGACCGTGCCACGGGCTCGAGGCGCCCCTGCTCCGTCTCCGCGACGATCTGGACGACGAGCCGCATGGCCGAAGTCGCTCCGGTGAGGGCGATCTCGACCCCGAGGCGGAGCGGGCGCGCGAGCACCAGCGGTTGCGCGAGCTCCACCGCCTGCGATTCGCCCAAATCGATCTGGGAGCTCCCGGCCGGCAGCAGGCCTTCGCTCGAGGCCCGGAGCGAGTACGAGCCCGGAGCGAGGCCGTCGAAATGGAAGTACCCCCAGGGATTGGAATCAACGGCCACGTTGCGCAGCGCTTCGGCCGGTGGTGGGCCGGCGCGTTCCGGCCGGCCGGCGACCAACGGGCTCAGGACGACCCGGGCGCCGCCCAGCGCGAGACCGCCCTCGTCGACGACACGCCCGAGGAGCGACGCGCCAGGCCTGAGAAGGACATTTCCCAGATCGATCCCTTCACCGGCTCGAAACCCCAGGCCCCATCGAAACACCGGCGCGAAGCCGGCCGCGTCGATCCTCAAGTGCCACTGCCCGGAGGGGAGCGCGCAGCGCAAGGCTCCTCCTTGCGCTACTGGGCACTCGACGCTGGCACGGCGGGGTTGTCCTCTCCGCTCGCCGGGCTCCGGCATCGGATCGACCGTCAGCCGCACCCGCTCGGGGCCGACGACGTTCCTCGGCCAGCTGACGACTCCCCGCGCCATGCTCGCCGGCCAGAGGCGCAACACCGGGAGCTCCGGTCCCTGACCCGCGCGGAGCTCGATCTCCTCCGCCCAGTACCCGGCCGCGTCGGCCGACAGGACCCAGGGCCCGCCTCCGCCGAGCTCCAGCTCGCCGACTCCAGCGCCCGCCACCAACGGCACCTCGATCGCCTGCCGAGCCTCACCCGCCCTCGATTCGATGCGCACCGACTCCGGCGCCCCTCCGCCAGCGACCTCGACGCGAACTTGCTGCGTCTCGGCATTGGCCGCAATAGTCGGTGCGCAGAGCGCCAAGATGCAGAGCACGCAGGATCGCAGCTCGGGCACCAGCAGCCGCGGGCCTGGCTCGCCGGCCTCATCCGGCATCGGGCACGCCGAACTGGCCGACCGGCCCCGATGCCGCGAGGCTACGGGTTGGGGTGCTGGAGGAGATAATCGTAGAAGCTGCCGTAGCCGCCGCAGGTCTTTCTGTCTCCAACTTGGGTCTCACCGCAGTTCCACAGTGTCCCTCCGCAGTTGTAGAGGCACCGATAGCAGCTGGAGCCGTACTGGTAGACACAGTCATCGGTCGACCAAGAGGCAGTCGCGTTGGAGACCATCCAGCAACTGGTGTTGCCGCACGGCGTTCCTGCGCACGCCTGCCCTTGACACTGCCAGTCGGCACCTGCTCCAACCGGACCCGCAACGCCCAGGGCCAGCACCAGCGCGGCCGCAACCCATCGTAGCGCCTCCACCGCTCTCGATCGCTTCATTTCGCTGTACCTCCCATGACAATCGGTGAATGCACCTGTTCGTCGGATCGCGTCGACTCGTCGAGCGCGTGTCACTCTTCGGACAGGGTCAGCAGAAGGACTTCTCCGCCCCGCTCTTCGGGCGCAAGCCAGTCGCCTCGTGGCCGAGCCGCCAGGAGCAAGGCGATGCGCCCTTTCGAATCGACATCGCCTCGGACTCTCACGCCGCTGCTACCTCCCCGGGCGGGAACCTCGAGGCGTCGTGGGGGGTCCGTGAGGGTCAGAATCGACCAGCCGAATCCTCCTCGAGTGCGCTCTCGCAAGACGAGCGCGCCCGACCTGCCGAGCGGGAGCACTTCGTCGACGAGGGTCAGCCCCGACAGCGCCTCCGCCCGCGGTTCAGCGCCGCCCTCTTCGGGCAAGTCGAACGAGGCGTCATCCTGAACCGCCTCGCTGCCGCCGCCTCCGTCTGGTGGTGCGGGCTCCGAGCCGCGGGCTGCCCGAACGAGCTCCTTCAGCTCATGATGCTCGAGCACTTTGCCGGATCCCGAGACGCGAAAGACGCCTAGCGCTGGCAACGCGACCACCAGGTCACCTTTCGCCAGGAACCGGACCGATCCCGTCGCGGCCTCGCCGTGATGCCGGAATACCCGGGCGCCGCTCGGGTTCGTGCCCGCCTCGCGCAAGTCGGTCGGGTCCCACTCGGCGATCGCCGATCCGAGGTCGGAGAGCCAGAGGAACGGCTTTCCCTCGCGCTCCCAGAGCTCGCCATCGGGAATGCCCAAGAGAGCCACGGCTTCGCCTCGCAGGTCGATGTCGTGGGTCAGGCCGAGCCCGCTGCGAGCGGTTCGCACGGGGGTACCCGAGGCGGCGGAGCCCAATCGCCACCAGCTCCGAACCGAACCGGAGTTGGAATAGAGAAGCCAGGATCCGGAGGTGGCGAGGTGCATCGGGGTATTGCGTTTCCCACCGCGCTCGGCCGCCTCTCGCTCCGAGCGCAGCCAGGTCTCGCGGATGGGCAACCCGGGGCGCAAATCGAGCTCCAGCACCCTGCCGTCGAGAGTCGAGATGAAGAGCGTTCCGCGCTCGCTGAAGCGCACGTCGAGCGGAGACAGAACCTCCGCCGGGAGGTCGAAGCGCTTCACGAGCTCGAGCCGGTCCCTGGCAAGCGAAGGCGCTGCCCCGGCCCAGAGCAACGCACAAGCCACCAGGGCCCCGATCGAACCCACCGTCTTGCTCGACATCGTGGACCTCCCCGGCTGCCTGCGCCTCGCCAACCGGTGAACCGGCGGGTGAAAGCGCGAGCGAACCTCTCGCCCCCCCCCCGGCCCCTCCCCATTCTCATCGCCTCGCCCGGGAAGTCCAGAGTTGTTCGCGCAAGTCTCCTGCTAGGGTATGTGTCCTGAAGTGGGCGCTGGGTTACAGCTGGATCGACTGGAGGTCTTCGCTGTGGATGCGAACCTGATACGCCGCTCCCCACCCTCTCGGCCGGGTTGCTCGAGCGCCGCGCTCGTCGACGATTCGATCCGGCAGCTTCGTCAGCTCGCCTACCAGGTGGCCCGTCGCTTCGGGTTCTCGCATGCGGATGCGGAGGACCTGGCGCAGGAGGCGATGGTCGACCTGTTGCAAAGGAGTGGTGAGCCGCTCGTCACGCCAGGGGCCTGGGTGCGGGTCGTGACTCGACGCAAGGCCGGAGCGGCGTTCCGGCGCGGGAAGCGGGAGGCTCCGCTCGATTCGGTCGCCGCCGTGGGCCCTGCAGACTGCGCGGCCGAGTCCGTTCCCGCCCGGATCGACCTGGCCCATGCCCTCGACGGCCTGCCTCGGAGACAGCGGGACCTACTCCTCGGCTACTACTGGCTCGGCCTCGACCTGACCCACCTCTCACGCGCCCTTGGTCTCGGACTCGGCAATGCCAAGGTCCTCCTCCATCGCGCCCGCGGGGCCCTGCGGGCCGCCCTCGCCGACTACGACGCCGAGGCGATGATCCCAGCTCTCGCTGCGACCGCCAATTCCCAGCCGGATGCCGTTCACCGCCGCTGCCTTCGGCGGATCGCGAACGGCGCGCAGTCGAGAGCGAAGAGCGAAGAGCGAAGAGCAAAGAGCAAAGAGCAAAGAGCAGAGCAAACAGCGAATGCTTCACGGGTCGGAGTGGGTAGCGCCGTCGAACGCTGGGGTCTCGAGAGAAGAGACCAGATAAGGGAAAAGCCCCACAGGCGGGGTCTGGAGCTCACAGTCGCGACTGGTTCAACGCACCTGCCAGGTCCGCTCACTCCCCTCTCTGGGCAGTTCTTCCTGTCGACTCGCACCAACCAGTGCAGGCCCTGAGCGAAGAGCAGGCACGCTAGCACCAGGCTGCGCGTAGCTGGGCTGTGGCCCCCCCTCCCCGGCGCAGGGGTCGATCGCACGGCCTGAGCGGTCGCGTCGATGGCCGCTCGGTCCTCCTCGGCCGGTGGGCTTCGGTGCCGCCCGCGCGACAGCCTTCCGGTCCAGAACAGAGGCAAGACCGAAGCTGCACTGCGCCTTCCGATCGAGAAGCCTTCTCGCTTCGGAACACAAGTCACGATCGTGAGGCGTCGGCCCCTTACCGACCGCCCCATTCGCCACCTGCGCAGACCAGATCTCGAGTCGCACGACGACCCAACTCGGCAGTGCCTTCTATGCCTCGCTTGCGTCTCCTTCGCCCGCACTGTCGCGCACGCTCTCGCTCCGCCATTGCATCGGCGGCGGTGCGAGCGCGACGCGACTCATGGCGCGAGACTTGCCAGGCGACGGTCGAGGACTCTCTGCCAATCCGCGAGCTCATCGCGCCGTCGGTCGAGCTCCGCTCGGCGCGCGGCGATCTCTTGCGTGAGCTGGATCATCCTCTGGAGGACCCGCTTGCGCTCGGTCTCCGTGCTCTCCGCCATCAGCTCGAACATGGGCCGGACCCCCTCGCCACCGGACTCGGCCCGCAGCCTGAGCTGCCCGAGCCGCAGCTCTACACCACTCCGTTCGGTCTCGAGGGCGTTCCAGTCTGCTTGCGCGGCCCGCAGAGCGCTCTCCACCGAGGTCAGGCGGGTGGCGGCGATCTGCACTCTCTTCATCAAGACATCGAGATCCTGTGCCCCAGCCCGTTGCTCCAGCACAGTGACGATGTTCTCCAGCGCAACCCGCGCCTTGGCCATTTCCTCAGCGAGGGTGACTCCAGGCGCCGAGGCCTGGGCCGCCGCTCCGCTCGCCCAGACGAGGATCGCTAGCGCTGACCTTAGCCTCCTCAAGAGACCACTCTTACTCCTCTGCATCTCGGAGAACGGCGTCCGTGAGCCAGAGCGAAGACGAACCGACTGTCGATCTCCCGAGCGGACCTTCGCATCGAATCGGAGCACACGAAATGCTGGCGTGGTCCTGGACCTGGGTCAGAACAGCGTCTCTCACTGGCTCGACCACGAGCAGGTCGGTCACGGCGCTAGGTTCGCCAGCCGCCGGTCGAGAACTCGCTGCCAGTCCTCGAGCTCTTCGTGTCGTTGGTCGAGCTCCGCCTGGCGAACGGTGATCTCCTGCGCGAGTTGGCTCATTCGCTGGAGGACCCGCTTCCGCTCGGTCTCCGTGTTCTCCGCCATCACCTCGAACTGAGGCCGGACCTCCCCTTCCCCGGCTTCAGCCTGGAGCTTCAGCATTCCGAGCCGCAGCTCCACGCCGCTCTTCTCGGCTTCCAGGCCGTGCCAGTCGGTCTGCGCGGCGCGCAGCGCGCTCTCCGCCGAGGTCACGCGAGTGGCGGCGATCTGCACCCTCTTGAGCAGCAGATCGAGATCCTGTGCTCCAGCCTGTTGCTTGAGCAGAGTGACGATGTTCTCCAGCGCAACCCTCGCTCTGGCCATCTCCTCGACCAGGGTAGCTTCTGGCGCCGAGACCTGGGCCGCTGCTCCGCTTGCCCAGGCGAGTATCGCTAGCGCTGAGAACAGACTCTTCATCGGATCATTCCTCCTCCCAGTAGCATAGGCCGGGCTAGGGGTGGCGCGCGCGCGGCTCGAGCGGGACCGCAATCGTCATGAGGTCGCCTCCGAGGGTCACGAATTGCTCGCCAGGCCGGATGGACTGGATGGCCTCTTGGCGCTCGGCCCCTTCGTGTACGAATCGACTGGTGGCGATCCTGGTCTCCCGATGGCGCAGCTCGTACAGGCTCCCCGAACGATAGAGGAACACCCGGTCGCCGCCTCGAAATGCCAGGCAGGGAACGTTGTCGTAGCAAGGGATCCTCGGGCTCGCCAGGGCCACGTACTGTGGCGATTCCACGCTGAGGGAGCCGCCCCGCGCGGCCGCCACCGCGGTGTCGAGGGACTCGAGTCGATGGCCGGTCGGTTGTCGCGGGGCGGTGGGCTGCGGGGGCGTGGGCGTTCAGCGCTTCACAGCCGACGGGCGGCTGGCGAGGTTAGGCTCGGGGCGGGTTCTCCGTCATGCGCGGCCGCTCGCACGCTTCTGCACTCGCTCTTCGTCCCGGTGTGGCTTTCGCCGCGGGGCTGCTCGGCGCGCTGGTCGCGCCGGCGGGGGCCGGGGCGCAGCTGGTGTTCGCGGACGGGTTCGAGTCGGGGACGCCGTGGCACTGGGCAGCGCTGCCGGGGGGGGTCGATCCGCGGGCGATCTGCGCGGCGCCGATCGGGCCGGTCGACATGACCGGTGCCTTCGTCGTCGGCCAGGACGCCGGCACCGCCTGCAACGAGGCCGGCCTGCGCTCCGGCATCGCCGCCGCCCTCGCCGCCGGGCACGGCAAGGTCGCCTTCGCGTGCGCGGGCGCGCCGGTGACGATTCCGGTCGCCGCCGAAGTCACCGTGGCCGAAGACCTCGTGATCGACGGCGGCGGCCTGGTGACCCTCTCGGGCGGCGGCGCGACCCGCATCCTCGGCTTTCGCCCGCCGTTCAACGCCTCGCCGATGCCGACCCTGACGCTGCAGAACCTCACCCTGCGCGACGGTTCCACGGCCCACCTGCCCGGCAACGAGACCACCAGCGGCGGCGCGGCGATCTACAAGGATCGCTTCGGTCACCTGCGCGTGCTCGACTCCGTCTTCGAGAACAACGTCGGGCCAGTGACCGGGCAGGACGTGGCCGGTGGGGCGATCTACTCCTTCGGCGAAGGAGCGACCACGATCGTCCGCAGCCGGTTCACCGGCAACCGCTGCTCCTCGGGCGGCGCGCTCGGCGCGCTCGGCATCAGCAGCGACCACCAGCTTCTCGTCTACAACAGCCTGGTCGACCGCAACGCCGCTACCGGCACCGGCGGCAACCCGGGCAACGGCGGCAACGGCGGCGCGATCTACATGGACGGCGCCAACCAGAGCGTCACCCTGTGCGGCACCATGATCTCCGCCAACGACGCCAACGCGCGCGGCGCCGGCATGTTCCGGGTCTCGAACAACGGCGTCGGCCCGATGACGATCGACCGCACCACGGTGATCGGCAACGAGAGCCCCCCGGGGGACCACTCACAGGCCGGCGGTCTCTATCTCCAGGGCCTTCAGCTGACGATCACCGCCTCGACCGTGGCGAACAACGTGGCGAGCAGCGCCGGCGGCATGTTCGTCTGGACCAACCCCCCCGGCGCCCAGACCCTCTCGATGCTCAACTCCACCGTCGCCGAGAACCACGCGCGCACCGCGCTCGGCGCGGGGATGGCGGTCGCGACCGGCGTCACCGGCTGGCTGCGGCACGTCACCCTGGCGCGCAACCACAACGAGGGCGCGACCTCCTTCGCCAGCGCGCTCTCCGGCGGCAACGGCCTCACCCTCGCCAACGCCCTGATCGCCGACAACAGCAAGGTCTTCATCTGGGAGAACACCAGCTGCAACGTGACCCACGGCGTCACCGCGGGGGGCGGTGCTTCCTACCAGTGGCCCCAGCAGAACGCCGGCGGCCAGAGCGAGCTCCCCTGCTCGACCTCGACCACCTTCCTCGACGGCGGCATCGGCCCGCTCGCCTGGAGCGGCGGCCCGACGCCGACCCTCGAGCCCACCCACCCGGCCCTCGACGGCGCCGCCACCGCCGGCTGCCCGGCCACCGACCAGCGCGGCAACCCCCGCGGCGCGCAGTGCACCCCCGGCGCGGTCGAAATGCCCTGACGCGAGCGCCGGTCCGCGCTAGCGCTTGCGGCCGACGTAGGTCTTGGCGATCAGGTCGTGGAGGCCCTGTTTCTTGCTGGTGAAGGCGACCATCAGGTAGCCGATCGAGAAGGTGAACTGGCAGACCAGGTGGCCGACGAAACGGAGGAAGGCCTTGCCGTAGCCGAGGCCCCGCCCCGGCGGCGTCTCGTCGCTGTAGATCCAGAGGCCGAGGAGCTTCTTGCCCGGCGTCTGACCCTTGATCGCCGGGAAATAGAAGTAGAGCAGGAAGACCAGGCCGATCGAAGCGGCGAAGACGAGCAGGCCGTAGACCGCCATCGCGAGCTCCGCCGGCAGCACGAACATCAGGCCGAAGGCGACCGCGAACAGGATGCCGAAGCCCAGGCCGAAGATCATCGAGTCGATCAGGTTCGCCGCGACTCGGATCCAGAAGCCGGCGGGGTCGACCTGCACCACCGCGCCGGCCGGCGCCGCGACGCCCCCCTTCTTGGCCGCGGGCGGCGGGATCGGCATCTTCTCGATCTCCTGGATCGACGGCAGGAGGTCTCCGGCCGCGGGCGCCGCGGCGACCGCGGCGACCGGTGGCTTCGGCGCCGGCGGCGCGGCAGGCGCCGTCCGCTGCAGCGGCGGATCGAAAGCCGGCATCGGCGGTGGCGTGGGCGGCTTCGGCGGCGCGGCGACGGGCGGCGGCACCGGAGCGACGGTCACCGGCGGTGGCGGCGGGGCGGCCGTCATCGGCGGCGGCGGCGGCGGCAGCGGCGGCGGGGGCGTCGCGCCGTGGACCACGGTGGCGCCGGGGTTCACCGCTGCGGCGGCAGCTGGCGCCGGCGGCGGCAGCGGCGGTGGCATGCCCCCTTCGAAGCGCTGCGTCGCGCCGGGCGCCGGGGCGTCCATGGGCGGGATCGACACCTTCATCGTCGCCTCCGCCGCTTCGATCGGCGGCAGGATGCGAACCGTCATCTCCGCTTCGCCGACGATCACCCGGTCGCCGTTGGCGACCGCGCGCTGCCCCTCGACCTTCTCGCCGTTGACGAACGTGCCGTTCGAGGAGCCGAGGTCCTGCACCGTCACCTGGCCGCCGGGCGCGACCAGGATCTTCGCGTGCTGGCGCGACACCGTCGACTCCGGCACGTGCAGCGCGCAGTTGCGGCTGCGTCCCACCAGCGCCTCGCCCACCGACAGCTCCACCGGCGGCTTGCCGGGGATCTCGACGAAAACCTGCCACGCTTGCATGGTCTAGATCGCCCTCTTGTTCGGCTTCGCAGCCGTGGAACGGTTGGCCGGGATTGTACTCGATCCCGCCCGCTTGCGCTGCCAGCGCAGATGGTCGCGCAGGAGCTCCGCGGTCGGGCTCTCCCCCTCGTCCAGGAAGGTCGCCAGGGGGCCGCAGAAGAGCAGCCGGCCACCGTGCTGGCCGCCCCCCGGGCCGAGGTCGACCACCCAGTCGACGTGGGCCAGCAGGTCGAGGTTGTGCTCGACCACGACCACGCCGTCGCCGCGCTGCACCAGCTTCCGCAGCGTCCGGTAGAGCAGGTCGATGTCGGCCAGATGGAGGCCGGTGGTCGGCTCGTCGAAGAGGAAGAGCCGGCGACCCTCCCTGGCCGGGCGGCCGAGGAAGCTCGCCAGCTTGAGCCGCTGCGCTTCGCCGCCGGACAGGGTCGAGGTCGCCTGGCCGAGCCGCAGATAGCCGAGGCCGACCTCGGCGAGCGGCGTCAGTTTGCGGCAGAACGTCCGCTCCCGTTCGTAGAGCGCGAGCGCCGCCTCGACCGTCAGCGCCAGTGTCTCGGCGATGTCGCGCCCGAGGTGACGGACCGCCAGCACCTCGGGCCGGAAGCGACGTCCCTGGCAGCGGTCGCAGGTCACCACCACCGGCGCCATGAACTGCATGTCGACCTCGATCACCCCCGTCCCCTCGCAATCCGGGCAGCGGCCGGTCTCGAGGTTGAACGAGAAGTGCGCCGGGGTGATGCCGCGGCGGCGGGCCTCCTCCGTGCCGGCGAAGATCCGCCGCAGGTCGTCGTAGGCCTTGACGTAAGTGACCGGGTTGGAGCGCGACGAGCGGCCGATCGCCCTCTGGTCGACCAGCGTCACGTCGGCCAGCCCGTCGAGCCCGGCGAGCTCGTCGCAGCGCCCGGGCTCGGCGTCGACCAGGCCCTTGGCCCGCCGGTGGCCGCCGTAGAGGACGTTCTCGACCAGCGTCGACTTGCCCGAGCCCGAAACCCCGGTCACCGCCACCAGGGCGTCGAGCGGGAAGGCGACGTCGATGCCGCGCAGGTTGTGCTCGCGGGCGCCGCGGATCAGCACCTGGGGCCGCTGCTCGAGCTCCTCCTCGACGCTGCGCCGGCCGCGCTCGCGGCGGAAGCGGGCCAGGTGCCGCCGCGCCGGGGTCGCCGCGCGCGCGCGCAGGAAGCGCGCGGTCAACGACTCGGGATGGGCGAGCACCCGCTCGACGGGGCCCTCGGCGATCACCTCGCCACCGCCTTCGCCGCTCGACGGGCCGAGGTCGATCAGCCAGTCGGCGCCGCGCACGAGCGTCGGGTCGTGCTCGACCACCAGCACGGTGTTGCCGCGCGCGGCGAGGTCGCGCAGCAGCGCGAGCAGCCGCTCGCCGTCGCGCGGGTGGAGCCCGATGGTCGGCTCGTCGAGCACGTAGAGCGTGCTGGTGAGCCCGGAGCCGAGCGCCGCGGCGAGGTGGATCCGCTGGGTCTCCCCGCCCGAGAGCGTGCGCGCCTGGCGGTCGAGCGTCAGGTAGTCGAGACCGACCCGGTGCAGCACCTCGAGCCGCTCCGCGAGCTCCTCGAACAGGTGGACGCCGACCTCGCGCTGGCGGGGTGAGAGCTCGCGCGAAGCGAGCCAGGCGCGCAGCTCCTCGACCGAGAGCGCGGTGAGCTCGGGCAGCGTGCGGCCCAGGAAGCGGACCGCCAGCGCCTCGCGATTGAGCCGCCCGCCGCCGCAGTCGGGGCAGAGGTTGTAGGCGCGGTAGCGCGCCAGCAGCACCCGCACGTGGACCTTGTAGGAGCGCCCCTCGAGCCAGCGGAAAAACGACTCCAGGTTGACGAAGGAGCCCTTGCCGCGCCAGAGCCACTCGCGGTCGGCGGGCGAGAGCGCCGCGACCGGCACGTCGAGCGGCACCTTGCGGCGGCGCGCGGCGGCGAGCAGCTCGTCGTAGAGCTCCTCGTAGGCGGGCGTGTTCCAGGGCGCGATCGGCCGCTCGGCGAGACTCTTGCCGGGATCGGGGATCACCCGCTCGGCGTCGACGCCGATCACCCGGCCGAAGCCCTCGCAGGTCGGACAGGCGCCCAGGGGCGAGTTGAAGGAGAAGAGCGCCGGCGACGGCGGCCGCACCGCCTCGCCGCAGATCGGGCACGCGAGCTCGGTCGAGTAGAAGCGGAGCAGGCCGTCGCCGCGCGCCTCGACCGCGCGCGCGCCGAGCTTCCAGGCGTCCTCGACCGTGGCGGCCAGGCGGGCGGCCACCGCGGCGTCGGCGCGGAAGCGCCCGAGCGCCAGCGGCAGCGGATCGAGCGCCGCCGGCCAGGGCTCGTCGGGGGCGAGCGGCCGGATCTCGCCGCCGTCGAAGCGGCGCGCGAAGCCCTGGCGGACCAGCTCGGCCAGCCGCGCGTCGGCGCCCCGCCGTGGCCGCGGCAGGCGGGCGACCAGCAGGAAGCGCTCCCCGACCTCGCCGCCGGCGAGCTCCGCGGCGGCTTCGCCCGCGGTCGACCGGCGGGCGGCGCCGTGGCCGCGCGGGCAGGCGACCTCGCCCAGGTGGGCGTAGAGCAGGCGCAGGACGTCGTGGATCTCGGTGATCGTCGCCACCGTCGAGCGGGCGTTCTTGACCGAGTTGCGGGCCTCGAGCGCCACCGCCGGCGGCAGGTTGCGGACGTCGCCCACCGGCGGCCGCTCCATCTGGTCGAGGAACTGGCGGGCGTAGGTCGACATCGACTCGACGAAGCGCCGCTGCCCCTCGGCGAAGACGGTGTCGAAGGCGAGCGAGGACTTGCCGGCACCCGACGGCCCGGTGACCACGGTCACCCGGCCGTGCGGAATCCGGCAGGAAATTCCCTTGAGGTTGTGGGTGCGGGCGTCCTCGACCTCGATCGCCCGCTCCCCCGCCGCGGACCGGAGGGCTTCCGACTGGACCATCGGCTCCGTCGCGCTCACGGTGACCGGCGATCCTACCCCGGCCGGAGCCGGCGCGGGGATGGGGCCGCGAACGGTAGGATTTCACCCGTGCGCCGGCGCCTCCATCGCATCACGGTCGCGGTCCTGGTCTGGAATCTGGCGGTGGTGGCGTGGGGCGCCTTCGTGCGCGCCTCCGGCAGCGGCGCCGGGTGCGGAGCGCACTGGCCGCTGTGCGACGGCGAAGTGATCCCGCGCGCCCCTTCGGCCGAGCGCGCGATCGAGTTCACCCACCGGGCGACCAGCGGTCTCGCGCTGCTGGCCGGGGTCCTGCTCGCGCTCGCCGCCCGGCGCTGGCGCCCGCGCGGCCACCCGGCCCGCCGCGCCGCCGCCGTCGCGCTCCTCTTCCTGCTCGCCGAGGCCGCGCTGGGCGCCGGGCTGGTGCTCTTCGAGCTGGTGGGCGACGACGCGTCGGCGACGCGCGCGGTGGTGATGGCGCTCCACCTGGTCAACACGCTGGGGCTCTTCGGCGCGCTCGCGCTGACGCTCCACCACGCCGAGGACGGCCGGCCGCTCGGCCGGGCGCGCGATCCGCGGGCCGCCCGGCTCGGCGCGCTGGCGCTGGCGCTGCTGCTCGCGACCGGCGCCACGGGCGCCATCGCCGCGCTCGGCGACACGCTCTTCCCGGCGACCTCGCTCGCCCACGGCCTGGCGCAGGACCTCTCGCCCGCCTCGCACTTCCTGCTGCGCCTGCGCGTGCTCCACGTGCCGATCGCGATCGCCGCGACGCTCGCCGTGCTGGCGCTCGGCTGGCACCTCACCGGCCGCCACCAGACGCTCGCGGGCGCCGACGCCACCACCGCGCGCCGCGCCCGCTGGGCCGGCGCCCTCGCCCTCGGCCAGCTCGTCCTCGGCGCGATCAACCTCGGCCTGCTCGCCCCCATCCCCCTCCAGCTCGCCCACCTCCTGCTCGCCGACCTGGTCTGGATCGCCACCATCCTCGCCCTCGCCGCCGCGCTCGCGCGGCCGCCTCGAGGCGCTGCGACCGCGGGCTGAGGTTTCGGCCCGTTCCTCGCCTCAGGGCGGCGGGGAGGTCGGCGGGGTGGTCGGGGGGCGGTCGCGGCCGAAGACGCGGCGGAGCCAGGAGCGGATGCCGCCTTCGCCTTCGCGCTCGGCTTCGCGTTCGGCGGCGACGCTCTCGTCGAGGGGCCGGGCGAAGCGGCCGCCGTGCAGGTAGCAGACGGCGCGCGGGATCCGGTCCTCCGGGAAGGCCTCCGAGAGCACTTCGGGGCAGCGATCGGTGGCGAGCTCGCCGGTCGCCGGGTCGATCAAGACCACCCGGATGCCGGCCGGCGCGGTGAAGGGGGCGAAGCCGTTGGGCGGCCGCACCGCGAGGGTGAAGCGGGTCCAGATCGGCAGCGCGGCGCGCGAGCCCGAGAACGGGGTGGGCGAATCGTCGTCGAAGCCGACCCAGACCAGTGTCACCCGCTCCGGCGTGTAACCGGCGAACCAGTTGTCGCGCCCCCGGTTCGTGGTGCCGGTCTTGCCGGCGATCGGATCGGCGAGACCGAGGCCGCGGGTGGCGCGGCCGGTGCCGTAGTCGACGACTCCCTGGAGCAGCGTCGTCACCAGGTAGGCGGTCTGCGCCGAGAGCACCCGCTGCGGCGCCGGCAGCGGCTCGCCCGGGAGCGGTTGCCCGGCGCGATCGAACACCGCGCTGACGCGGTGGACGGGGGGCCGGACGCCGCGCGCGGCCAGCGTCGCGTACGCGGTGGCGAGCTCGACCGGAACGACTTCGAAGGCGCCCAACGCCATCGCCGGCACCGGCCGGAGGCGGGTCGAGATGCCGCAGGCGCGCGCCAGGTCGACGATGCGCGGCAGGCCGGTCGAGATCGCCAGCCGCGCCGTCGGCACGTTGAGGCTCTGCTCGAGCGCCACGCGCGCGGTGACCCAGCCGCGGAACTGGTCGTCGTCGTTGGCCGGCGTCCACATCCGGCCCCCCGACTCGACCGCCAGCGGCGCGTCCTCGAGCAGCGTCCCCGGCGTCGCGACTCCCGATTCGAAGGCGGCGGCGTAGACCAGCGGCTTGAAGGCGCTGCCGGCCTGGCGGCGGGCGAGCGCCACGCGGTCGAATTGGCTCTCTCGCCAGTCGCGCCCGCCGACCCAGGCGCGCACGGCGCCGGTCGCCGGCTCGAGCGACACCAGCGCGGCCTGGAACTGGTCGCTCTTCTGACGCGCCTTGGCGCTCTTCTCCTCGAGCCCCGCGAGCCCTTGGGTAACCGCCCGCTCGGCGGCCTCCTGGTCCGGCAGATCGAGCGTCGAGAAGACCGACAGGCCGCCGTCGGCGAGCGTCGTGACGGCGAAGCGGCGTTCGACTTCGGTGGCGACGGCGTCCACGAAGTAGGGCGCGCGCCGGCGCGAGAGCTGGATCTCCCGCGTCGGCAGCGGGCGCTCGGCCGCCGCCGCGGCCTCCTCGCGCGAGATCCAGCCGAGCTCGGCCAGCCGGCCGAGCACGAAGTCGCGGCGCGCGCGCGCCGCCGCGGGCCGCCGGATCGGCGAGAAATCGACCGGCGACTTGATCATCGCCGCGAGCAGCGCCCCCTCCGCCAGATCGAGCTCCTCCGGTCGCTTGCCCAGGTGCGCCCAGGCGGCGGCGCCGATGCCGATCAGATTGGCCGAGCCGCTGCGCCCCCAGAAGATCTGGTTGAGATAGGCCTCGAGGATCTGCTCCTTCGAGTAGCGCCACTCGAGGATGCCGGCGAGCATCGCCTCGCGCAGCTTGCGCGTCACCGTCCGCTCCGAGGTGAGATAGAGGTTCTTGACCAGCTGCTGGGTCACCGTCGAGCCGCCCTGGCGGATCTCGCCGCCGGTCCAGTTGGCCCACAGCGCGCGCAGGATCCCGCTCGCCGAGATGCCGGGGTGCTCGAAGAAGCCCGCGTCTTCGGCGGCGAGCACCGCCCGCGCGACGTCGCCGGGGATCTCCCCGAGCGGCGTCGGCCGCCGCTCCATCAGCTCCGGCCCGTACCAGGTGGCGAGCAGCGGCGGATCGAGCAGGGCCTCGGCGATCGCCCGACCGTCGAGCTCGAGCGCGGTTAGCCGCGCGCCGCGAAAATCGCAGACCAGCAGACCGCCGCCACCGTCGCCCGCCGGCGCGCGGAAGCGACGGCGCAGGATCGTCACCCGCTCACCGCCGCGATGGTAAGTGCCCGGCAGCAGGCCGCGCTCGCCCGCCGGGTGGTAGGAGAGCGCCTCGAGCCGCTCGACCAGCTGCTCGGGCCGCATCGCGACACCGGCCAGCAGCCGCAGCGGCCGGCCGTAGAGGCGCGAAGGCTCGACTCGGGGCAGTGTCTCGAAGCGGCCGGCGAGCTGCCAGTAGGGCCAGATCGAGACCACCGCGGCCACGGCCAGAACGGCGCCGACCAGCAGGGCGCCGAGGGCGATCCGCCGGTCGCGCAGGCGGAGCCGGAGAGTGTTCGAGAGCGAGCGCTGGGCGCGCCGGCGAGCGGCCATCCAGCGATCCTATCCGCGGTCCGGGAAGAGCCCGGCGGCGTCGGCCGCCGCGAGCGTCCGCGCCGAGGCGACGAGCCCGGCGCGCAGCGCGGCCTCGCCGAGCACGCGTCCGGCGCTCCAGCCGGCGGCGCGCAGCTCGCGCACGCCGGTGTCGCGGTTCGACTTCGACAGCTTGGTGCCGTCCGGGCGCATCAGCAGGGGGTGGTGCAGGAAGCGCGCCGCCTCGGCCCGCCCCAGCCGACGCGCGAGCTGGATCTGGCGACCGGTCGAGGCGAGCAGGTCCTCGCCCCGGATCACCAGGTCGATCCCCTGCTCGAAATCGTCGACCGCGACCGCGAACTGGTAGGTCCACTGGCGGTCGCGGTCGACCGCCAGCAGGTCGCCGCACTGGTCGGCGGGCACCTGGCGCTGGGCGCCGAGGCGCAGATCCTCGAACGTCACCTCCTCGCGCGGCAGACGAACCCGCCGCATCGGGCCCGTCTCCGGCCCGAGCCGGCGTTCGCGGCAGGTGCCGGGATAGCGGGGTTCCTCCCCCGCCGCCACCGGCGCCGCCGCCGCGATCCGCCGCCGCGTGCAGACGCAGGGGTAGACCTCGCCGGCCGCGGCCAGCCGCGCGAGCGCCGCGCGGTAGAGCTCTTCGCGCTCGCTCTGGCGCACGTAGAGCCGTCCGCTCGCGGGGTCGGCAGCGGGCGCGAAGCCGAGCCACTCGAGATCCTCGAGCAGCCTCCGCTCGAACTCGGCGCGCGAACGGGAGCGGTCGTGGTCCTCGATGCGCAGCAGGACTTCGCCGCCGAAAGCGCTCGCCAGCCCCCAGACGTAGAGGGCGTTGACGACGTGCCCGAGGTGGAGATGGCCGGTCGGTGCCGGCGCGAAACGGGTACGCCAGGGGGCGGCCGGCCATCGATCGCTCGCGAAGCGCATCGAGCGGGAATGATAGACGCCGCCCGCGCGGCGCGGCCTCGGCGGCGCGGCCGATTCGGTACACTTGGACGCCGCGGCGCCGGGGAGCACCGCCCTCGAGAGCTCTCCGGCACCGCCACGGAGCCATGTTGAGCCCCTTCGACGATCTCCTCCTCGCCCTCGAGTCCTGGGCCGCGACGCTCGGCATCCTCGGCCTCGCCGTGGTGTTCGCGCTGGTGACCCGCTGGCTGATCGTCGGCCGGCTGCTCCGGCTGGCGGAGAAGACCTCGACCCGGCTCGACAACCTGGCCTACGAGTCGCTCGCCTCGATCTGGATCCAGGCGATCGTCCTCGCCGCCATCGTGCCGGCGGTCCGGCTCGCGCCGCTCGGCGCCGAGCCGCGGGTGCTGATCGAGCGCTTCGCGGTCGCCGCGGTGCTGCTGACCCTGACCTGGGCCCTTTCGACCTTCCTCGGCCGCTGGCTCGACGGCGCCGGCGGCGACGCCTCCGGCGCCGTCGCGCAGCCGAGCCTGGTGCGCAAGCTGGCGCGCGGCGCGGTGCTGATCGCGGGCGCGCTCCTGGTGCTCGACAACCTCGGCATCGAGATCAGCGCGCTGCTGACCGCGCTCGGCCTGGGCTCGCTCGCCATCGCGCTCGGCTTGCAGCCGACCCTCGCCAACCTCTTCGCCGGCATCCATCTCTCGATGGCGAAACCGATCCGCGTCGGCGACTTCATCCAGCTCGAGGACGGCAGCCAAGGCCACGTCGCCGACATCTCCTGGCGCGCCACGCGCATTCGCCAGCTGGCCAACAACGACGTCATCGTTCCGAACTCGAAGCTCGCCGAGATGCGGATCGTCAACTACAGCCAGCCCGAGCTCGAACAGGCGGTCGTGGTGCCGGTCGGGGTCGGTTACGGCGCCGACCTCGAACAGGTCGAGCGGGTGGTGCTCGAAGAGGCGCGGCGGGTCGAGCGGGAGGTGCCGGGCGGCGTGGCGACGTTCGAGCCGGTCGTCCGCTTCACCGGCTTCGGCGACAGCGCGGTGAACTTCAACGTCATCCTGCGCGCCGCCGCCTTCACCGACCGCGTGGCCCTGACCAGCGAGCTGTACAAACGGCTGAAGCGGCGCTTCGACGCCGAGGGCATCGAGATCCCGTTCCCGCAGCGGGTCGTCCACTTCCCCGCCGGCGCCGCCACACCACCCGCCGCGGAGAGCTGAGTCGCTCAGCCCGGCGCGCCCGCGGGCGCGCCTCCCGGCGGCGGGCACGAGCCGCGATCGGGCAAGCCGGCGAGCGTCGGAGCGATCGCCGCGGGAGGCTCCTCCCCCGCCGCCGCGAAAGCGTCCCGCACCGCCCAGAGGGCCCAGCACCGCCCCTCGGCGTCGGCGAACTCGCGATCGAGCGCCACGACGTAGGCCGGCAGCGCGCCGCGGATCTTGGCCGCCAACTCGGCGGCGCGCCCGGCGGCGATCTCGCCTGCCACGTGCGCCTGGTCGGCGGTCTGGACGAGGTAGGTGCTGGCGAAGGTCCGCTGCCAGCGCGACGAGACGAAGCCGCCCCCCACCAACACCCCGACCGCCAGCCCCACCAGCACGTCCAGCAACCGCTGCCTCATGGACCGCTCCTTTCGGGCCGCGCGGCCCATCCCACCGTTCGCAACCGGCCCGCCGGCTTCCCTCGGACCTAGGACACCGGTTCCGCCACCGCCGCCACCTCGATCCGGTTCCGCCCCCCCGCCTTGGCGGCGTAGAGCGCCGCGTCGGCCGCCCCCATCAGCGCCTCCACGCTCTCCCCGTGCTGCGGGAAGGCGGCCAAGCCCGCCGAAAGCGTCGGCTGATGGGGCACGCCGAGCGCCGCCGCGGCGGCCGCCGCGAAGGCCGCCCGCCACTCCTCGGCCCGCTCGCGGGCGGCCTCGAGCGGCGCGCCGGGCATCAGGATCACGAACTCCTCGCCGCCGAAGCGGCAGGCGATGTCGCTGCGCCGGGTCAGCACGCGCAGGAGATCCCCCAGCCGGCGCAGGACCTCGTCGCCGGCGGCGTGCCCGAGGGTGTCGTTGAGCCGCTTGAAGTGATCCAGATCGAGGATCGCGAGCGACAGGACGTCGCCTTCGCGGCGCGCCCGGTCGAGCTCGCGTGCCAGCGTCTCCTCGAGGTATCGGCGATTGAACAGTCCGGTCAGCGGATCCCGCAGCACCTGCTCGCGCAAGGTCGATTGCAGCGCTTCGATCTCCGCCAGCTGCTCGCGCAGCTGCTGGTTGGCCGCCTGCAGCGCGCGCTCCGAACGGTGTCGGTCGCTGACGTCGCGCAGCAGCAGCAGGCGGCCGGAGCGCTCTCCGCCCCGCCCCCGCAAGGGCGAGACGCTGACGTCCAGGATCCGCTCCGGCGCGCCGGCGACGACGATCTCGGCGCGCCCCTGACTTTCCGCGCCCAGCCGCTCGAGCAGACCCGGCCAGGCGGCCAGGACCTCGGCCGCCGGGCGTCCCACCCCCCGGTCGGCGACGGCGCCGAGCAGGCGGCGAGCCGAGGGATTCGATTCGAGCACCCGGTCGTCGCGATCGAGCACCAGGACGCCGTCGCGCATCTTCTCGAGCAGCAGGTCGCGCGCCACCGGCACGAGATCGAGCAGGCGGTAGCGGAAGATGGCGATGGCGAACACCGCGCCCATGAGCGCGAAGGAGATCGGCGTCGGCTCGAGACCGGGCAACGGAAAGAGATGAGACACGTAGAAGAGGTTGGCGGTGCTCGGAATCGCCGCCGCCGAAAGCACCAGGATCCCCTGCGCGCGCAGGCCCGGCGGCCGGCGCCGGATGGCCTCGGCGAGCAGCAGCATGCCCGCGACGACGCACAGGTAGGAGTAGGCGACGCCGCCGATCCAGAACCAGGGCCCCCGCTCGTAGACCAGCAGGTTCTGACCCGCCGGGCTCTCGGCGTAGCCGGCCCAGATCAGGCCGTGCTGCTCGTTGGTCCAGGCGAGCGCCAGCGTGACCGCCGGCACCGCGAAGGCGAGCGCGACCCGCGGCCGCGTCAGCCAGTGGCCGTGCTGGGTGTACTCGATCGCGAACAGCAGGAACAGGACCGGCACGGTCGTGGTCCCCAGGTACTCGACCTTCGACCAGAGGATCTTGTCGGCGAGCCGCACCACCGCCAGCTCGACCGCGGCGCCGAAGGTCCACACCGTGATCGACGCCATCAGCCAGGCGAGCGCCCGCGCGCCGGGCACCGTCCGGCGCCGCCAGGCGGTCCACGACACGAGCGCCGACGACCAGGCCGCCAGGGCGCTCAGCAGCGAATACGACGTGATCTCGAAGGCAGGCACGATCGGTCCGACCTCCTATGCTGAAGCGAGCGCGGCCCCGGGTCAACCGCGGCACCACGGCGCCTCCGCGCGGCTCCCCTTGGTAGTCTGGGACGAAGTGCTCGCCATCGGAGGGATCGCCACCATGCGCCAGCTTCGCCTCGTCCTCTTCGCCCCGCTCTGCGGGTTGCTCTGCGCCCCGCCCGCGGCCGGCGCGACGTCCTCGACGCCACCGGCGGCCGCCGCCGGCCCGAGCGCCGCCACCTTCTCCAACTTGAAGCTGCGCCCGCTCGGACCGGCGCTGATGTCGGGGCGCATCGCCGACGTCGCCTTCGATCCGAGCAACCGCAACGTCTGGTACGTCGCCGTCGGCTCCGGCGGCGTTTGGAAGACGACGAACGCCGGCACCACCTGGACGCCGATCTTCGATCAGCAGCCCTCGTACTCGATCGGCTGCGTCGCCGTCGATCCGACCAACCCGCGGGTCGTCTGGGTGGGCACCGGCGAGAACGTCGGCGGCCGGCACGTCGGCTTCGGCGACGGCGTCTACCGTAGCGAGGACGGCGGCCAGAGCTGGGAGCGCCGCGGGCTCGAGCAGTCCGAGCACCTGGCCAAGATCCTCGTCCACCCCGGCGATCCGAACGTCCTCTGGGCCGCCGCGCAGGGTCCGCTCTGGTCGGCGGGCGGCGAGCGCGGCCTCTACAAGACCACCGACGGCGGCAGGAGCTGGAAGCGCGTCCTCGGTGGCGGCGAGTGGACGGGGGTGACCGACGTCGTCGCCGATCCGCGCGATCCGGACCTCCTCTACGCCGCCACCTGGCAGCGCCAGCGCTCGGTGGCCGCCTACCTCGGCGGCGGACCCGAGTCGGGGCTCCATCGCTCGACCGACGGCGGCGAAACCTGGCAGAAGCTGTCGCGCGGGCTGCCCGAGGGCAACCGGGGCAAGATCGGCCTCGCCATCTCGCCGCACAACCCCGACGTCCTCTACGCCGCGATCGAGCTCGACCGCCGCACCGGCGGCGTCTGGCGCTCGGCCGATCGCGGGGCGTCGTGGGAGAAGCGCTCCGACGCCGTGGCCGGCGGCACCGGCCCCCACTACTACCAGGAGCTGGTGGCAAGCCCGCACGCGTTCGACCGGATCTACCTGGTCGACGTCCACCTGCGGGTCTCCGACGACGGCGGCAAGACCTTCCGGCGGGTGCCGGGGGAGCACAAGCACGTCGACCACCACGCCGTCGCCTTCCGCGACGACGACCCCGACTACCTGCTCGTCGGCACCGACGGCGGCCTCTACGAGAGCTTCGACCTCGGCGCCACCTGGCGCTTCGTCGCCAACCTGCCGGTGACCCAGTTCTACAAGATCGCGGTCGACGACGACCTGCCGTTCTACAACGTCTACGGCGGCACCCAGGACAACAGCACCCAGGGCGGCCCCATCCGCACCGACACGGCGAGCGGCATCCGCAACCGCGACTGGTGGATCACCGTCTTCGCCGACGGGCACCAGCCGGCCACCGAGCCCGGCAATCCGGACATCCTCTACTCGCAGTGGCAGCAGGGGAACCTGGTGCGCGTCGACCGGACCACCGGCGAGATCGTCTACATCCAGCCGCAGCCCGAGCCGGGCGAGCCCGCCGAGCGCTTCAACTGGGACGCGCCGATCCTGGTCAGCCCGCACGCGCCGAGCCGGATCTACCACGCGTCGCAGCGCGTCTGGCGCTCGGACGACCGCGGCGACACCTGGCGCGCGATCTCCGGCGACCTGACCCGCGGCGAGGAGCGTCTGCGCCTGCCGCTGCTCGGTCGGCGCTGGAGCTACGAGGCGGTCTGGGACCTGTTCGCGATGTCGGACTACGGCACCATCACCTCGCTCGCCGAGTCGCCGCTGGTCGAGGGGCTGCTCTACGCCGGCACCGACGACGGCCGGCTGGCGGTCACCGACGACGGCGGCGCCACCTGGCGCACGATCGAGGTCGGCACGCTGCCGGGGGTCCCGGCGCGCGCATTCGTCAACGACGTCAAAGCGGATCTGCACCGCCCCGACACCGTCTACGTGGCACTCGACCACCACAAGGCGGGGGACTTCTCGCCCTACCTGCTCGCGAGCTCAGACCGCGGCCGCACATGGCGCTCGATCGCCGGCGACCTGCCGCCCCGGCACCTGGTCTGGCGCGTCGTCCAGGATCACGTGGCGCCGGACCTGCTCTTCGCCGGCACCGAGCTCGGTCTCTTCTTCACCGTCGACGGCGGCCGGCGCTGGCTCGAGCTCACCGGCGGCCTGCCGACCATCGCGTTCCGCGACCTGGCGATCCAGCGCCGCGAGAACGACCTCGTCGCCGGCACCTTCGGCCGCGGCATCTTCGTGCTCGACGACTACACGCCGCTGCGCGAGGTCGCGGCGGCGGGCTTCGCCGCCGGAGCGCGTCTCTTCCCGGTGCGCGATGCGCTCTGGTACGTCGAGCGGCGGCCGCTCGGCTCGCGCGGGAGGGCCGAACAGGGCGACGCCTACTACATGGCCCCGAATCCCCCCTTCGGCGCGGTCTTCACCTACTTCCTCGCCGAGGGGCTGGAGGGCGCGCGCAAGGCCCGCCAGCAACGCGAGAAGCCGCTCGCCGAGGCCGGCAAGGACACGCCGATGCCCGCTATCGACGAGCTCGAGCGCGAGCGCCGCGAGGCCGAGCCGGAGATCCTGCTGACGGTGCGCGACGCCAAGGGGGAGATCGTCCGCCGCCTCTCGGGGCCGACCGGCAAGGGCTTCCAACGCGTCGCCTGGGACCTGCGGCTGCCGTCGCCCGAGCCGCTGACCTCCGAGCCTCCAGCCGGCGGCGACGAGCCCTCCGGCGCGCTCGCGGCGCCCGGCGAGTACACGGTCACGCTGGCGCGCAAGGTCGGCGGCGAGCTGACGCCGCTCGGCGAGCCGGTGACGTTCCAGGTCCGGCGGCTGCGCGCGGGGGCACTGCCGGGCGCCGCGCCGGACGAGGTGGCCGCATTCGGTCGGCGCCTGGACGCCGCGCGGCGCGCCGCGGGCGCCGCCCGCGAAGCGTTGGCCGCCGCGCTCGAGCGGGTCGACAAGCTGGGCCGGGCGCTGTCGCGTTCGGCAGCCGGCGGCGAGCTCGACCGCGAGCTCGAGGCGTTGCGCCAAGAGCTGCTGGCGATCGACGGCGAGCTGGCCGGCAACCGCTCGGCCAACTCGCTCGCGGTGCCGGACGTGCCCACCGTCACGCGCCGCCTGCAAGTGGCCGGCATGGGCACCGCGTTCTCGACCTACGGCCCGACGCCGACGCACCGGCGGAGCCTCGAGATCGCCGAGCAGGAGCTCGAGGCGGTCGCGAGCCGCCTGCGCGGCGCGCTCGAGCGCGACCTGCCGGCGCTCGAGCGTCGTCTCGCCGCCGCCGGCGCGCCCTGGACGCCGGGGCGCGCGCTGCCCTGACCGGGCGCCCGCCTCGCCGCGGGCGGGCGGCTTCAGGACGAGCAGTCGGCGGGCAGGGCGCTCCAGAGCTCGCCGGCCGCCGGCTCGGCGGCGAGGCGGCCGGGCCGCTCCGGATCGGCGAAGGGGCGATCGACGGTCGGCAACCCACCGACGCGAAGGAACGCCGCCAGCTCCGCCGCGACCTGGTCCGGGACCGCCCAATGGAAGTTGTGCGCCAGGTCGCCGTCCGGCAGTCCAGATTCCGGCAGCGGTCGCCGCCCGTACTGCTTCCAATAGAACGGGCCGCCGCAGTGCGACGCGGCCTTTTCGAGCGCCGACCGGAGCTCGCGCTGGTCCGACGCCGCGAGGAACATCGGATCCTGAGTCGCCCAGAGCACGAGGGTCGGCGCGCCGACTTCGGCCAGACGCTCCCGGTGGTCGAGCTCGAGGAGCGTGCGGACGGTCCCCAACCAGGCACCGACCGGCACCCGCGCCGTCTCGGGGGCGATCTTGGCCATCAGCGCGGAGTCGCCCAGCGGCTCGGTCACCCAGTTCTCCGCCATCCAGCTCTCGGCGGCTGGATCGAGATCGACGGGCGTCATGCCGTAGGCGTCGTCCGGCCAGGTCGCGCCCTGGGCCTCGATCGCCCCACGCCACGACCCCTCGATGAGCTCCGGGAGCAGGAAGTCGCGCAGCACCGGATTGTCGAGCGTCGCACCCGAGGATGCGATCCAGACCTGCCGCTCGACCCGCTCCGGGTGCGCGAGCGCGATCTCCTGGGCGATCAAGGTGCCGAGCGAGTGCCCCACCCAATGCGCCCGCGAGATCCCCAACCCGTCGGCGAGCGCCAGCACGTCGGCGGCGAAATCGGGAACCCCGAAACAGCGCTCCGGCACCGCCGCGCAGCCCGCAGCATCGGGCAGCGACGAGCCACCGTGCCCGCGCAGGTCGGGCGCGATCAACCGGAGATCCGGCCGCAGCTCGGCGAGGCGCTCGATCGTGGGCAGGAAGGAGCGGCTGGTGTCGGTGTAGCCGTGGAGCAGGAAGACCGGCGTGCCGTCGGCAGCGCCCAGATCCAGATAGGCGAGCGTCACTCCGGTCGGCAGCGCCATCGTCTGTTTGGCCGTCCGTTTGGCTGCTGGGCGGTCGGCGGAACAGGCAAGAGCCGACAGCACGAGGAGGCAAGACCACAGCGCCGAGCCGGCGCGGCGGCGATTCGAGGCATTCGCGGGCATGGCAGCTCCCTGCGGGGGCCGTGCGGGAGCGAGGGTGCTCCGGCACCCCCTCAGGATCGCCGGGCCGCGACCGCGTTTCGAGTCACCAAGGTCGCGACCGGGGCACCGACGAAAGTCAGCCCGCGATTCCGGCGCGGCCGTCCGCGCCGCGGGGCGTCCACTCCACCGGCGCGAGCTCCGGCCGTTTGCACTGCCGGCCGTCGCCCGACGAGCGGCCGCGCGAGTGGCGCCAGAGCCAGGGCAGGAGGTGGCGCCGGAACCAGCGCCATTCGCCGCGCAGGCGCTGGTGCCGTCCGCGCGCGGGCGCCGGCGGCAGGGGCTGCCGCCACTCCGGACCCGCGCCGGGCAGCCCCAGAGCCTGCGCGAGCGCCGCGGCGATGCGCGCGTGGCCGACGGCGTTGGCATGCAGCCGGTCCTCGCTCCAGAGCCGCGGATCCGAAGCCACCGGGTGGGCGGCGAAGTCCACCAGACGGGCGCCGCTGCGCGCCGCGGCGCCACGCAGGGCGCGGTTCAGCGCCTCGATGCGCGGGGCCAGACGGCGCGCCAGAGGCATCACCGGCGTCATGTCGGGCAGCGTGAAGGTGAGCACGGTGGCACCAGCGCGGACGAGCTCGCGTTCGATCCGCTCGATGTCGGCGGCCACTTCGGCGGCGTCGAATCGGCGCGCGACGACGTCGTTGGTGCCGGCGAACAGCGTCGCGAGGCGTGGGCGCAGCTCGAGCGCGCGCCCGAGCTGCTGGTCGAGGATCTGGCTCGTCCGGCGGCCGCGCACGGCGAGGTTGGCGTAGAGCAGCCCGCCCTGCGCCACCGCCACCCGCTCGGCCAGGCGATTGGCCCAGCCGCGATAGCCGCCGCGACCGTCCGGGTCGTCGAGACCCTCGGTCGAGCTGTCGCCGATCGCGACGTAGCGCTCGAACGGTCGCGCCGCGGTCGCGGGGGCCGACACCATGGCGCCGATCCTACGGCAGAGCGGCGGCGGCGATATCGACCCGGCGCGGCCCTTGCTACATTCCCCGCCGACCGCCAGCGACGGCGGCGAGAGAGGGGGCAACGGGTGACCCATCGAGATCTGGACGAGCCGACGCTTCGGGGCGGAGAGCCGACCCTGCCGATTCTGCGCGAGGATCCGAAGCCGCCGCTCGGACCTTGGCTCGCCGGCGGTGCCGTGGCGATCGTGCTCCTGCTGGCGGCGCTCTGGCTCTGGCGCGGCCGCTCCGGCCCCGCGGCGGGCCCGGCCGGGCCCCCGGCGGTCGGCGCGGAGACGGCCCCGGCCTCGGCGCCGGTTCCGGCCACGCCGGCGCCCGCGATAGACACCGCCCTGCCGGCACTCGACCAGAGCGACGAGTGGCTACGCGGCCTGGTCTCGGCGCTCTCCGCCCAGCCCGAGCTGGCAGCCTGGCTGGTCCCGGAGCACCTGATCCGGCGCTTCGTCGCCGCGGTCGACAACGTCGCCGAAGGGGTGAGCCCGTCGCCGCATCTCGAACACCTCCGCCCGCGCGAGCGCTTCAGCGCGCGGCCGTTCGCCGGGCGGACCGTCGCCGACCCGGCGAGCCACCGCCGGTACGACCGGCTGACGGAGGTCTTCGTCTCGCTCGACGTCGAGGCGGGGGCGCGTCTCTACCGGCGCATGCACCCGCTGCTCGAGGAGGCCTATCGCGAGCTGGGCTATCCCGGCCGCACCTTCGACCAGACGCTCGCCCAAGCGATCGACCGGCTGCTCGCGGTCGAGATCCCCGCGCGCTCGCTCGAGCTGGTGCCCGCCGCTACCGTCTACGCCTACGCGGAGCCCCGGCTGGAAGCGCTCCCCGCCGCCGAGAAGCACCTGCTCCGTCTGGGCCCGGACAACGCGCGGCGGGTGCAGGGCAAGCTGCGCCAGGTGGAGGCGGCGCTGGCGCTCGGCGGGCCGGGCTGACCGCGCTCCGAGACGCGGCCGCCACCGGCGCCCTCCGGCCCGCGTTCCGTTCGCGCTAAGCTTCGCGGTCGCCATGATTTCCGTCTCGAATCTGACCAAGGCCTGGGGCGCCGACACCCTGTTCGAGGGTGTCTCGCTGCAGCTCAACGCCGGCTCACGCTACGGCCTGGTGGGGGCCAACGGCTCGGGCAAGTCGACGTTCCTCCGGATCCTGGCCGGCGAGGAGCTGCCCTCCGACGGCGAGGTGAATCTGCCTCGCCGCGCCCGGCTCGGGGTCCTGCGGCAAGACCACTTCCGCTACGAGCAGACCCCGATCCTCGAGGTCGCGATGATGGGACGCCACGACGTCTGGGAGGCGATCGTCGAACGCGAGCGGTTGCTCTCCCACGCCGACGACGAGGAGTTCGACACCGATCGCTACGCCGAAGTCGAGGACTTCATCCTGCGCCACGACGGCTACGCGCTCGAGGCGCGCGCGGGCGAGATCCTCGAGGGCCTGGGGATCCCGACCCGCGTTCACCGGGAGCCGCTCGCCGTCCTTTCGGGCGGTTTCAAGCTGCGCGTGCTGCTCGCCCAGACACTCGCCGCCGACCCCGACGTGTTGCTGCTCGACGAGCCGACCAACCACCTCGACATCCTGACCATCCGCTGGCTGGAGAAATTCCTGACCAGCTTCCCCGGCTGCGCCCTCGTCATCTCGCACGACCATCGCTTTCTCGACAACGTCGTCACCCACGTCCTCGACGTCGACTACGAGACCATCACCCTCTACTCCGGCGACTACTCCCGCTTCGCCGAGGCCAAGGTGGCCGAGCGCGAGCGCAAGGAGTCGGAGATCGAGAAGCGCGAGGCCGAGATCGCGCACCACAAGGAGTTCATCGACCGCTTCAAGGCCAAGGCGACGAAGGCCCGCCAGGCCAAGAGCAAGATGAAGCTGGTCGAGCGCATCGTGATCGAGAAGCTGCCGACCTCCTCGCGGCGCTACCCGCTGTTCAAGTTCTCGCCGCGGCGGCCGTCCGGACGCCAGGTGCTGGCGCTCGAGGGGGTGTCGAAGAGCTACGGCGACAACCGGGTGCTCGACGGCGTCTCGCTCACCGTGCAGCGCGGCGACCGCCTGGCGATCCTGGGGCCCAACGGCATCGGCAAGTCGACGCTGCTCAAAATCGCTATGGGCGTGGTGCCGGCCGACGCCGGCCGGATCGAGTGGGGTTACGAGACCCACCCCGGCTACTTCGCCCAGGACCATCGCGAGCTGGTCGACGCCTCGGAGCAGACCGTCCAGGCCTGGTTCTGGGAGCTCGTCCCCGGCGAGCCGATCGGCCTGGTGCGCGGCAAGCTGGCCGAGGTCCTGTTCCAGAAGGACGAGGTGGAGAAGCCGCTGCGCGCGCTCTCGGGCGGCGAGGGGGCGCGGCTGGTGTTCGCCAAGCTCTCGGTGACGCAGCCCAACGTCCTGGTGCTCGACGAGCCGACCAACCACCTCGACCTCGAGGCGATCGAGGCGCTGGTCGAAGGGCTGGTGAAGTACGACGGCACGCTGATCTTCGTCTCCCACGACCGTTGGTTCGTGCAGCGGTTGGCCAACCGGATCCTCGAGATCTCGCCGCAGGGGATTCGCGATTTCGCCGGCAGCTACGACGAATACCTCGAGCGCTGCGGCGACGACCACCTCGACGCCGAAGCGGTGCTCGCCCGCGCCCGCCAGGACAAGCGCCGCGAGACGGCCGCGCGCAAGGCGGCCGCGCAGCCGCCGGACCCGGCCCGCGCCCGTCGCGCCAAGGAGCTCGCGAACCGTCGCGACAAGCTGACCGCCGAGATCGACCGCGCCGAACAGCGGGTCCACGCCATCAACGAGCTGTTCTGCAACCCGGGCTTCTTCGACAAGACGCCGGCGGTCGAGATCCGGAAGCTCGAGCAGGAGCAGAAGCAGCTCGCCGGCCGGATCGAGGCCTGGATGGCCGAGTGGGAGCGGCTCGAGGCCGAGCTCGCGGGCGCCGGCTCGACCGGTTGAAGGTCCGTCCGGGCTAACCGCGAGGAGAACCCGCCGTCTAAGCGGACGAGGATGAGCTCCGACGACCTCGCCGCTGTCCGCCGGGTCCGCGCCGGCGACCTCGAAGCCTTCGAGGCGCTGGTCGCCACCCACTCCCGCTCCGTCTACCGGATCTGCCACCGGATCCTCGGTGAGCCCGCGGCGGCCGAGGACGCGGTCCAGGAGACCTTCCTGCGCGCCTTTCGCTTCCTCGGCCGCTTCGACGACCGGGCCGAGCTGTCGACCTGGCTCCACCGCATAGCCGTCAACGCCGCGATCGACGAGCTGCGCAAGCGCCGGCGCCACCTCTGGTCGACCTCGCACGCGAGCGCTGCAGTCGCCGTCGAGGAGAGCCTGCCCAGCGGGGAGCCCTCCCCCGACCGCCGCGCCTTCTCGAGCGAGGTCGGCCGGGCGACGGCAGCGGCCCTCGCCGGCCTGACGCCGGTCGAGCGGACCGCCTTCGTCCTGCGCCATTACGAGGGGCGCTCGATCGCCGAGATCTCGGCGGCCCTCGGCAAGCGCGAGAACGCCACGAAGCAGTCGATCTTCCGCGCCGTGCGCAAGCTGCGCGCGGCGCTCGCCCCACTCTTGGAGAGCCCCCATGCCGCGCTACCGTGACGACGACCTGATCTTGTTCCGGTACGGGGAGAGCCGCGACGCCGAGGCGATCCGCGCGGCGCTCGCCGACGACAGCGAGCTCGCGCGACGCTACGCCGAGCTCGAGCGGCTGCTCGACGCTACCGAGAAGTGGCCCGAGCCGGCGCCGCCACCCGGGCTCGAGGAGCGGATCTGGCGGCGCGTGCGGCCCCGGCTGGAGGTTGGACGACCGCGGCCGTGGTGGGCACCCGCCGCCACTCCCCCCTGGCGCCTCGCCGCGCTCGGCGCCACGGGCCTGTGCCTCCTCGTGGTCGCGTTCGCGCTCGGCCGCTGGAGTGGCCCGCACCTCGCTCCCGACGAGCTCGCGGGGAGACCGCCCGCGGCGGCCGGATTCGGCGCCGACGCCCGCGAGCGCGTCCTGCTGGCTTCGCTGGCGGGTCACCTCGACGCCTCGGAGCGGCTGCTGACCGAGCTGGTGAACCGGGGCGAGGCCGAAACGCTCGAAGCGGAGCGCGAGCTCGCGGCGGCGCTCGCGGCCTCGCATCGCCTCTACCGCCGCGCCGCCGCGCGAGCCGGGCAGCGGCGCATCGTCGCCTTGCTCGACCAGCTCGAGCCAGTCCTGCTCGAGCTCGCCGAGCGCCCCGCCGACTCCACCGAGGCCGATGGCGCGCGGCGCCTGGTCGAAGCCGAAGACCTGCTGTTCAAAGTCCGTATCGTCGGCGGCCGGATCGATCCTCGTGCTCCCGGTCCGATGTCGCTGCTTCCAACCACGCAACTCTGACCGGAGATCAACCCATGACCTCTCCGTCGAATTTCCTCGCCGTCGTGGCGCTGATCGCCGCCGGGATCGCCGCGACCCTCGCGCCGCCGGCTGGCGCCGTTGCCGCGGCGTTTGCCGCCTCCGATGTCGCTACCGGCCGCAGTGACCTCTACCGCGAGGGGCAGCGCGCCCTCGCCGAGCAGCGCTACGCCGACGCCATGGAGCTGTTCGGCGAGCTCGCCCGCCAGCCGGGCAGCGAGACCGACGCCGCGATCTACTGGCAGGCCTACGCGGCCGCTAAGGCGGGGCGGAAAGCCGAAGCGCAAGCGGGCCTCCGCCGCCTGCTGGCGGAGTTTCCCGCCAGTGCCTGGGCCGACGACGCGGCGGCGCTCCAACTCACGCTGCGCGGTAGCCGGCGAGCCGAGCAGGACGCCGAGCGTCTCGCCCGGGCCGCCGAGCGCGGCGTACGGGACGCCGAGCGGGCTGCGGACGACGCCGAACGGGCCTCGCGCCAAGCCGCTCGCGCTGGCCGCGAGACCGCTCGCCGCGAGGCGGTCGACGAGGACGAGCAGCTCAAGCTCTACGCGCTCGACGCCCTGCTCCAGGCCGACCCGGAGCGCGCCGTGCCGGTCCTCGAGCGCTTCCTCGCCGAAGCCCACTCCATCCGCCTCAAGGAGCGCGCGCTCTTCGTCTTGTCGCAGAGCGAAACACCGCGGGCGCGCGAGATCCTGGCGCGCGTCGCGCGCAGCGGCGAGCCGCCCGCGTTGCGCCTGAAGGCCATCGAGACCCTCGGCATCGCGGGCGAACCGGAGGACTTGGCGCTGCTCTCTTCGCTGTTCGTCGCCGATGCGCCGCGCGAGGTGCGCCTGGCCGTCCTCCAGGCCCTCATGATCGCAAACGCCAAGCCGCAGCTGCTCGACGCCGCGAAAACCGATCCCGATCCGACCGTGCGCGCCAAGGCGATCGAGCTCCTGGGCGTCGCGGATGGCGGGGCGCAGCTGCGCGAGCTGCTGGCTTCCGAGCGCGAGCCGCGCCTGCGCGCCAAGCTGCTCGAGGCCTTCGGCATCGCCGGGGACGTCGAGACGTTGGCGCGGATCGCGCGTTCCGAGCAGGATCCGAGCTTGCGCGCCAAGGCGATCGAGGGCCTCGGCATCGCCGGCACGCCCGAGGCGACGCGCGAGCTGGTCGCCCTCTACCGCACCGCGCCGACGCCACGGGACAAGCGCAAGGTACTCGAGGCGCTGATGATCCAGGACGAAGCGCACGCGTTGCTCTCGCTCTTCCGCGAGGAAAAGGACCCCGAGCTCAAGCGCGCGATCGTCAGACAGCTCTCGCTGCTCGACGACCCGGAGGCGACGGAACTGATCCTCGGTCTGCTGGAGGCGCAGCCGTGATCGCTCGCGCCTTCCGCCTTCTCGTCCCGACGCTCGTCGTCGCGCCGCTCGTCGCGGCGCCGCCCCTCGGCGCGGCCCCGCCGGCGGTGCGCGATGCCACTTGGATCCAGCGGTCGGCGACGGACCCCGCGCCGCTGGTCGCGGCCGCCGGGCGCGACGGTGCGGAGTGGCTCGCCTGGACGGTTCCTGGCACCCCCCGCTCGATCGAGCTCTGCTGCTTCGACCGCGACTGGCGCAACCGGCGATGCACGCTCGAGGGTCGAGAGGGGGGCTGGGGCAGCTCGCGCGCCGAGGGCGCGCTCGAACCGACCGCCGCCGCCGAGCTGCACGTCCTGGTCGAGGTCGACCGGGGCCTGCCGCTGCGCGTGCGGAGCCTCGGCGCCGACTGCCCCATCGAGGGCCGCGGCCGGACGCTGATGTGGCTTCACGGAGTCACGCCCGAGGCGAGCCTCGCTCTGCTCGGAAGCTGGGTCCGGGCAACCCCGGACGTGGTCGCCGACGGCGCGCTGGCGGCGATCGCCCACCACCAGGGAGCGGGCGCCGACCGACTCTTCGGCGCCCTGGCCGACCACTCCGGTCTCGAGCGCAAACGCCGCGAGACCCTCTACTTCTGGGCAGGCGAGGCGCGCGGACGTGCCGGATTCGAGCTGCTCGACCGGCGCTTCGACGCCGAGCGCTCCGGCGATCTGCGGGAGCACATGCTCTTCGCGCTGACCCAGAACGGGTCCCCCGAAGCCTTCGCTCGCGTCCGCCGCGCCGCGGTCGACGATCGCGAGCCCGAGGTGCGCTCCCAGGCGCTCTTCTGGCTCGCCGAGAGTGATGCCCCCGGGGCGGCCTCGTTCGTGCTCGAACGGATCGCGACGGACCCCTCCGCCGAGGTGCGCGAACAGGGGGTCTTCGCGCTCAGCCAGCTCGAGAACGGCGTACCCGAGCTGTTGCGCCTGCTGCGCGAGGGGCGCGAGCCCGAGGTCCGCCGCCAAGCGCTGTTCTGGCTCGGGCAGTCGGAGGATCCCCGCGCCCTGGCGGCGCTCGAGGAGGTTCTGGGCGGCCCCTGAGCGCCGCTTGACGCCCGGGCCCCGCCCCGATACGGTGACCGGCGTTCGACCGTGCCGTCTTCGAGGGAGGAGCCGTGATTCGCATGCCACCACCGAGCGCCGCCGGGCTGACCGCCGTCGCGGCGCTGTTGATCCTGAGCCTGCAGCCCGCCGCCGCGGCGCCGAGTCCGCAGGAGACCGCGGGCTCGCCGGGCGGGGAGGAGGTCCTCGCCACGGTCGGCGAGACCCGCATCACGGTCGAGGAGTTCCGCCGCGAGATGGCCAACCGGGGAGGCTCGGTGCCCGGCAGCTACGCGACGCCCGAGCAGCGGCGCGCGCTGCTCGACGAGATGGTGCGGGAGCGGGCGCTCTCGCTGGCGGCCCGCGCCGCCGGCTACGACCGCGACCCCGAATTCGTCGCCACGGTCGAGAAGATGCTGGCGCGCCGCTTCCTGCGCGACCAGCTCGAGGACCGGCTCGAGGCCGCGCCGGTGACCGACGCCGAGGTCGAGAGCTTCTACCGGAGCCGCCAGGAGGAGTTCCTGCAGCCGGCCCGCCTCCGCGCCGCCTGGGTGCTGGTGGCGGTCAGCCCGAAAGCGAGCGAAGAGGAGGTCGCGCGCCTGGCCGACCGCGCCGCCGAAGCGCGCGCGGCGGCGGAGAAATTGCCCACCGGCGAACGCGCGCTCGGTCCGGTGGCGCAGCAGTACTCGGACGACGCCGCCACCCGCTACACCGGCGGCGAGCTCGGCTGGCTCTACGAGGCACAGGCCGACCGCTACCGCTGGGGCCCCGAGCTGGTGCGACAGGCCTTCGAGCTGCCGGCCCCCGGCGCGATCTCTCCGCTGACGCGCGGCGAGGCGGGCTTCTACTTCCTCAAGCTGGTCGAACGCGAGGAGGCTCGCCCGACGCCCCTCGAGCGAGTCCGCAGCGGCATCCGCGCGCGCCTGATGAAACAGCGCAACGAAGAGGCCCGCGCGCGTTTCTACGAACGGGTGCTCGCCAGCCATCCGGTGGCGGTCGACGAAGCCCGTCTCGGCGCCATCGCGCCGCTCGCGCCGACGGAGCGGCCGGCGCTCGCGCCGCCGCCGCTGCCCGGCGGCTGAGCCGCGGTGAGCGGGCCGGGCATGGCGAGCGGGCGACGAGTCGGCGAGCCGGCGCGGCCGGTCGTCCGCGCCTCGGAGCGGCGGCTGCGCGACCACCTGCGCGAGCTGGCCGGCGGCGGCCGCGACTTGCGCCGCGCGATTTCGCTCGCTCGCGGCCGCTTCGTCCGGGACTTCCGCTCCCGCTACCTCTCCTCGTTGTTCGGCCTCCCCTCGGCCTTCGTGCCGGCGCTGGTCGTCACGCTCTGGGCGACCCTGGCCCACCGCGCGCGCGTGCTCACCGTCGGTGACTTGGCGCTCCCCTACCCGGCCTGGGTCTTCCTCTCGGTGACCCTCTGGCAGGCCTTCGCCGAGGCGCTCCATCACCAGGTCGATGGCCTCGCGGCGGACCGCCACCTGCTCGCCAAGCTCGACCTGCCACCGGAGTCGATCCAGCTCACCCGTCTGGCCGAGACGCTCTTCCAGCTGCTGCTCAAGGTGGCGCTCGGCGTCGCGCTGGCGCTGCTGTTCCGGGTCGACCTGCCGCCGACCGTCGCCTGGCTACCGCTGCTCGCGCTGCCCCTGGTCCTGCTCGGCACCGCCTGCGGCCTCTGGCTGGCGCCCCTGGCCTCGCTCTGGCCGGATCTGGCGCGGACACTTCCGGCGGTCACCACCGCCGGCTTCTTCCTGACCCCGGTGATCTTCCCGGTCCCCGTCGAAGGGGCCTTCCGGCTGCTGGTGCTGACCAACCCGGTGACCCCGCTGCTCGGCTTCGCGCGCGATCTCTCGGTCGCGGGCCTGGTCTCGCACCCGGTCGGCGCCAGCGCCTCCGTCGGGCTGGTCCTCGTTCTGCTGCCCACCGGCTGGCTCTTCTACCGGCTGGCGCTCCCCTACGTTCTCGAACGCACCGGGGTCTAGCCGATGCCGGCCGCGCCGCCAGGAGCGAGCGAAGCCGCGGCCGCCGGGGACGCGCCCGGGCGGGCTCTGGGCACGCTGGTCCGGGCGCCGGACTGGTGGGACTACAAGCTGCCGCCGCTGCTCGCGATCGGCTACCTGCTGCTCGCCGCGCCGGAGCCGGCGGCGCCGCTCGCGGGCGGCGTCACGCTGCTGCTGTTCCTCGCCACCGCGCTCGGCACCGCCGCCTTCGGCCACCTGGTCAACGATTGGAGCGACCTCGAGTCCGACGCTCGCGCCGGCCGGCCCAGCGCCCTGGCGCGACTCTCCAACTCCGGCCGCGCCGGGGTGGTCGCCGCCGCGCTCGCCCTGTCCTTGCTGCCCTGGCTCGGCCTGCCGCGCGAGCCGATCGCGCTCGCGCTCTACGGCGCCGAGCTGCTGCTCTTCCTCGCCTACTCGATGCCGCCGCTCCGCCTCAAGGAGCGCGGCGTCGCGGGGGTCGTGGCCGACGCGCTCTACGGCCACGCGCTGCCCGTCGGCGTCGCCGCCGCGATCTTCGCCGCCGCCGGCGGCCGCGAGACGATCGAGCTCGCGACGCTCGCCGCGCTGCTCGTCTGGAAGCTGCTCCAAGGTCTCTGCGGCGCGCTCGCGAGCCAGCTCGCCGACCGCCGCGCGGACCGCCGCTCCGGCACGCGCACCTTCGTCCTGGCCTGGGGGCCGCTCGCCTCGCGGCGGCTGCTGCTCCGCCTCCTCTTCCCCCTGCAGCTCGCCGCCTTCGCCGCCGCCGGCGCGGCGCTCGGACCGCGCGCGCCCTGGCTGCTGCCGGCCTGGGCCCTGTTCCTGGCCCTGACCCTCTGGAAGATCCACGTGCGGTGGCGGCGCGGCCGGGGTTTCTACCGCCGCGGCTACCCGGGCTACGCGCTGCTCAACGACTTCCACGAGCGCTGGCTGCCGCTCGGCGCGCTCGCGGCGCTGGCGGTCGCGGACTGGCGCTACTTCGTCATCGCGCTGCTCCACCTGGCGCTCTTCCGCACCGCGCTGTCCGATCTCGTCGCGGCGCGTGCGAGGCGGTTCGAATGAAGCCCGGCAGCTTCGTCTTCGCCGTCTGCGGCGGGCGCGAGCACCTGGCACGCGCCGGCGAGGCGGCCGCCCGGCTGCGGCGCTTCACCGCGCGGCCGATCCTGGTCGCCACCGACCCGGCGCGCAATCGGGCCACCCTCGATGGTGTCGAGGTCCTCGCCATCCCGACCGATCCGCGCTGGAGCGACGCCCAGGCCGCGATCCTGCTCAAGTCCGCGCTCGCGGAGCACCTTCCCGGCGACGCCGTCCACTGCTACCTCGACAGCGACGTGGTCGCCATCGGCGGCGAGGTGGACCGGATCTTCGAGCACTTCCAACCGCCGCTCACCTTCGCCTCCGATCTGCCGGTTCCGGAAGCGACCCTGCGCACCTTCGGTGGCCACGGCTTCGCCTGTGAGTGCGCGCGGGAACGCTCACGCCTCGAGCGCTTCTGCCGGCGGCTCGAGCGGCTGACGGCTCTGCACCGCGAGCACCGCGAGCTCGCCGCGCTCGGCGATCCGGAGCTCTACCGCAACCCCCGCTTCGAAGGCGAGCGGCGCCGCGGCGCCTGGTGGAACGGCACCGCCACGGGCGCCGCGGCCGACGGCTCGGTCCGCTTCGAACAGACCTTCCGCGCCGGCCAGCCGGTGCGTCTCGTCCACCATTTCCGCAACGGCCGCTTCCTGCGGATCGAGGAGGAGGGCGGCGCGCGCTTCGAAGACGGCGAGGGCCCTGCGTTGGCGTGGATCGAAGACCGGAGCTGCGTCGGCGGGGGCTTCTGGCGCGACGCCGACGGCGACTCTCTGCGGCGCATCGCGGACTCCGGCGACGGGGTGCTCTGGTGGTATCGCGACGACCGGCCGCGGCGCCGCTGGCGGAACGATTCGGAGCGCGACGCGGGCGGCGCCTGGGTCGACGGCGCAGGGGACGAGCTCGGGGTCTGCGATCACCTGGCCGAGGCGCTCGAGCGCCGCTTCGCCATCTCGATCGCCGATCGCACCTGGGTCCCCTGGAACGGCGGCGTCTTCCTCTTCGGCCCCGGCGCGCGACCGCTGCTCGCCGACTGGCGGCGGCGCTGCGAAGAGCTGTTCGCGACGCCCGGATTCGCCGTGCGCGACCAGGCCGCGCTCGTCGCCACCGCCTGGGCGCACGGCCTCGACCGCCACCCGCGGCTGCCCGCGGCCTTCAACCGCATCGTCGATCGCCGCTCGCGCGCCGGGGCGAGCGTCCGGCTGCGGGATCTCGAGGCCGAGGGGGCGCAGCTCCTCCACCTGATCGGCGGCGGCCTCGGCGATCTCTCCTGGCCGCTCGGCCGCGACCTCGCACGCTAGTCGCTCAGCGCCCGCCGCTGCCGCTCGGCGGCGAGAGCGCCGGCGGCGAGGGCCGTGGTCAGGGCCGCCGAGCCCCATTCGACCGTCCGACGGGCGCCGCCGTACCAGAGCGCGGCCCGCGGCCAGCGACCTTCGCCGTTCTGCTCGGCCAGCAAGCGCTCGGCGAGCGGCGCGCGCGCGCCGGCGGGCACGCCGAGGACGACGCCGGCGGCGAGGGCCAGCGCCACGTCCGCGGCCTCGCCCGCCCGCGCCAGGCCGTCGGCTTCGACCGCGATCCGATCGGTGAGCGCCGCCGCCGCTGGCGCGAGCGACGCGACCGTCGCCGCCGCCCGCGCCACCAGCCAGCGCACCCCCCAGAGGCGATGCCAACGATCGGCCTCCTCTTCCGTGCCCGCGACCGCGAGCTCGGCCAGCCAACTCGCCGCCGACGCCGTCTCCGGGCAGTCGCCGAGCCAGGCGAGCGCGTGCGCGTTGGCGCCGGCATCGACATCGTCGCGCGCCGCCTCGGTGCGCGTCCAGAAGGGGTGGCGCCGCGCCAGCAGCGGCACCGCCGCGGAGAGCTCCGGGTGGCGCGCCAGCACGCCCGGGGAACGCGGCAGCAACCAGGTGTGAAATCGCCCCCACGCGTCCCGCTGGGCGAGCAGCAGTCGCCTCAGACGGACCGGCCGGAGCGCGCCGAGCGCCAGGGCCATCGCCGCGGTGTCATCCAGGTCGGCCGGCAGCGAGGCGCCGCGCGGGTGCGTCCGCGGCCAGAAGCGGGCGAGGTCGCGCCGCCCCCGCTCGCGCCTCAAGAAGCCGCGCGCCGCCGCCGCGATTCTCGTCTCCGACGGCGGCGCCAAGAAGTCGAGAAAGGGCACGGCGAGCGCGGTCGCGAAGAGCGTCCGGTCGGGGCGCCCCTCGGCGGGCTCGCCCCGGCGTCGCATCGTCACCGGGATCTCACCGTCCGCTCGTTGCTCGGCGGCCAGCGCCCCGCTCGCGGCCGCGAGCGCTTCGTCCAGCCCACGGCTCGCTCGACGCCCCGTCGCCATCGCGCGCCGCAGCCTACACCCCCTTCACCCCTCTCACCCGCTTGCTAGACTGCCTCCTCCCATGGAGCTCTCCGCGCTCGCCGCGCGCCTGCGCCGCCTGGAGGACCTCGAGGCGCTGCGCCGGTTGAAGGCCGACTACTGTGAGCTGTGCGATCGGGGCGCCGCGGGGAGCGAGATCGCCGCGCTCTTCACCGAGGACGCCGAGCTCGCGCTCCTGCCCGACGGCGGCCGCGCTCGCGGCCACGCCGAGATCGCCGCGTTCTACGCGCGGCTCGACGGCCGCTTCGCGCGCGGCGCCCACCTGCTCGCCAACCCGCGCCTCGAAGTCGAAGGCGATCGCGCCACCGGCCGCTGGTGGATGCTCCTGCTGGCCGAGGACACGCGCGCCGAGCCGCCCGCTGAACGCCGGCTGCTCGCCGAGTACCGCGAGCACTACCAGAGGGTCGACGGCGCCTGGCGGATCTCGCGCCTCGCCGTCCACGGCGCGCGCTGGCTCGAGGGGCGGGCGTGAGCGCGGAGGCGCCGCGGGTCCAGGCCGAGGGGCTGGGCAAGAAGCTCTGCCGTGACCCCCGGCGCTCGCTGCTCTACGCCGCCGCCGACCTGGCGCGCGAGCTCGCCGGGCAGCCCCGCCCGGCGGCGCTCCGGCCGGCCGAGTTCTGGGCGCTCGATTCGATCTCCTTCGAGCTCGCCGCGGGCGAGTGCCTGGCGATCCTCGGTCCCAACGGCGCCGGCAAGAGCACCTTGCTGCGGCTGATCCACGGCCGTATGCGCCCCGACACCGGCCGGGTCACGGTGCGCGGCCGCCTGGCTGCCATCTCGGACCTCGGTCTGGGCTTCGACCCGCGCCTGACGGGCCGCGCCAACGCACGTCACGCCGCGCAGCTGCTGGACCTCGGCGCCGCCGCCGACCGCTCTCTGCTCGATTCGATCGTCGAGTTCTCGGGGCTGGGCGAGCTCGCCGACGCACCCTACTCGACCTACAGCACCGGCATGCGCGCCCGGCTGGGCTTCGCGGTGGCGGCCCACCTCGAGCCGGAGGTGCTGCTGATCGACGAGGCCCTCGCCGTCGGCGACACCGCCTTCCGCCGCAAGTGCCTCCGCCACATGGCCCGCCTCGCGGAATCCGGACGCTCGCTGGCGATCGTCTCGCACGACCTCTATTCGCTCCAGGTTCTCTGCCCGCGCGCGCTCTATCTCGACCGCGGGCGGCTGGTCTTCGCGGGCGCGACCTCCGACGCGATCGCCGCCTACCTCGAGGCCCAGCGGGGCGAGGGGGAGCGGAGCGATCCCACCGCCGCGCGAACCGTGGAGCCGAGCGCGGAGCGGCCGGTGGTGATCGAGGCGATCGATCTGGTCGGCGCCGATGGGCGCGCTCCGGTCAGCGGCGAGCCGGCGGAGGTGGTGCTGCGCTATCACGCTCGCGACGCGATCGAGGAGGTCCCCTGGTTCTTCCAGCTGGTCAGCGCCGACCTGATGATCGAGATCGGCGCCGGCATCGGCGCGCTCGAGAGCGATGGCGCGCGGCTGGAGGCCGGCCGCGGGGAGCTGCGCGCGCGGGTGCCGAAGCTGCCTCTGCTCGCCGGCACCTACGGCCTGCGCGGCGCCATCGTCGATCCCTACCGCCGCACCGTGCTCGCGCTCCACGGCTACCAGGAGACGCCGCGCTTCGTCGAGGTGCGCTCGCCCGCCGACGAAGTGGCCCGACTGATCCGCCTGTCGCGCGCGCTGGTCGAGATCGAAACCGAGCGTCGGCCCGTCGCGGCCGCCGCCATCGACGTCGGGGCCGCGCGCCCCGGAGGAGCGACATGAGGCCGGAGCTGCTGGCGATCGTCACCGCCGCCGCCTGGGGGATCGGCGGCTATTTCGAGAAGAAGGGACTGCACGCCGGCGGCTTCGCGCCCTCGGTGGGCGCGACGCTGCGCACCGCCGTGGCGCTGGTGGTGCTGGCCATCGCCAGCGGGCCGCAGCTGCGTCAGATCCTGGTGGCGCCCCCCGGCGCGGCGCTCTCGATCGTGCTCGGCGGCGGCGTCGCTGCGGGCGCGCTCGGCATCCTCTGCTTCTACGCCGCGCTCAAGGCGGCGCCGCTCTCGCTGGTGCTGCCGATCGCCTTCACGTCGCCGCTGTTCGGGGCGTTGACGGCGATCCTGCTCGGCGGCGAGCCGCTGTCGTGGCGGACGGCGATCGGCATGACGCTCACGGTCGCCGGCATCATGGTCCTCACGACGCGTTGAGCAGCGCGCTCGGAGCCGCCCTCGCCCCGCGCGCGCGCGTCGGCGGGAAGTACCACCAGTACTCGCCCGAATAGCCGCCGGCCAGGCCGCTCGTGAGCTCGGTCAGCCGCTGCTGCTCGACCGCCAAGGCCTCGCGACTCCAGCCGATCGACGAGGTCAGGGCCAGCGAGGCGGGGTCGAATCGAATCTGATGGGCGGCCGGCGCGCGGCTCATCAGCCCGTTGGGGAGCACCAGACAGCGGTAGACACGGACGCCGAGCCCATAGGCGAGAGCTCGTTCCAGCGAGGCGCGAAACCGCTCGGGGCCGTCGGTGGGAAGTCCGAGGATGAGCTCGATCGCCAAGCCGCGCAGGTTGGGCAGCGCGTCGAGGTCGGCGACGACCCGCTCGAATCGATCCCGACGGGTCCGGCGCTCGACCGCCGTGTTGACCTCCTCGTCGAAGGACTGCAGGCCCACGGTCAGGAACAGGCTGCCGACGCGCTCGAGAAACCGGAGATGGCCCTCGTCGAGCAGCGCCGGATAGAGCAGCGTGATCAGGGTCTGATCGCGCAGCGCTCCGGTCGAACGCGCCGCCGCCTCGAGCCCCCGGAATGCGTGCTTGTTGAGGTTGAGCGCGGCGTCGACCTGGTAGATCGAGACCGGCCGCGCGCGGGCGATCGCCGCGAGCTCGCGCTCGAGGTACTCGGCGCTGAAGTGGGCGCCCGCCTCCATCACTCCCCACTCGCAGAACGAGCAGCTCATCGGGCAGCCCCGGAAGGTCTCGAGATAGGCCACCCAACCCCGCGGTATCAGGCCCAGCTGGGAGGGCGACGCCAGCTCGTCGAGCCGCGTGTCCAGGGGCCTGGGCGCCGTCGACTCGAAGCCGCTGCTCGTGGGCAGCGCCAGCCCGGCCACGGCGCGCAGCCGGTCGCCATCCGAGAAGCCGGCGGCGAGCACCTCGCGGATCGTCCGCTCGCCCTCGCCGATGACCAGCGCGTCGAGCACCTCGTGCGCGTCCGCGTAAGGCTCGAGTGCGCACATCCTCGGCCCGGCCGCGGGGCCACCGAAGATCAGGCTGATCCGGGGGTCGGCGCGACGCAGCCGCCGCGCGGTCTCGAGGAAGCCGGCGAAGGACCAGACGTAGGTCGAGAAGCCGACCAGATCCGCGCGCGCGTCGAGCAACCGGCTCGCGAGCTCCTCGGCGGCGATGCCCGGCAGCTCCCAGGTCTCGAGCTCGACGTCGGCGAGCGCCGGATCGGAGGCGATCGAAGCCTGGATGCGCCGCACGCCGAAGCTGGGGAAGCTCCAGTCGAGGTCGCGGTTCTCCGGCTTCGCGAGCGCCGGGCTCGCCGCCACCAGCACCACCTTGCGAATCTCGCGACGGTTCAAACCGGGGTTCTCCTTTCGATGCGCGCGTGCCGGTGGAGACTACGGCAGCACCTCCGAAGCGGCAAGACGCCGGGTCCAGGCTGCGGTAGCCTCGCGCGGTGAGCCGTTTCGCCGAGCGCTACGACGCGCTGGTCCAGTCGCCCTCGCTGGCGCCGCTGTATGAAGGCTCCGGCCGTTTCAACGTCGGCTGGTGGCGCGACGGCGCCGCGACGGTGGCCGAGGCCGCGGAACGGTTGACGGCGAGGGTCGCGAGCCGGTTGCCGCCCCGGGGCCGCCGCCTCGAAGTCGCCTGCGGCGCGCGCGCGGCCGACGCCGGCGCCGACCGGGAGCTCGGCGTCCTGTGCGACCTGTCGCTGGCGCGACTGCGGCGCGCGGCCCACGCCGCGCCTGGCCGCGCCGTCGTCGCCGACGCGATCCGGCTGCCGTTCCGCCGGGCGGCCTTCGATCAGCTCCTGTCGATCGAGGCGGCGTTCCACTTCGACTCGCGCGCCGGGTTCTTCGCCGAAGCGGCGCGCCTGCTGGCGCCCGGCGGCACGCTCGCGCTCTCCGACTTCCTGGTGCGGGACGCCGAGTCCCTCGGCGGCTGGCTGGTGCCGGCGGCCAACCGCGACGTCGACATCGACGGCTATCGGCGTCTCCTCGCCGGCGCCGGCTTCGCCGCGATCGAGATCGAGGACGCCACCGACGCCTGCTGGCGGGGGTTCTGCGCCGCGCTGCGCCGTCGCTCGGCGGCGGCGGAGGTGGATCGAATCGAGGCGGCGGTCGCCGCTTACGTGATCGCCGTCGCGCGCCGCGCGGACTGAGGCGACTCGCCACCCACGGGCAACGACGCCGGCCCGCGCAGGATCGAACCCGGCCGCCAGATCACCTCCTGCCAGCGCGGGCGCAAGTCGGGTCGCGCGGCCAGCAATCGCGGCAGCAGCTCCTCGGCCTCCGCCCGCGCCAGCGCGGCGCCGAGGCAGGCGTGTGCTCCGTGGCCGAAGCCCAGGTGCGGGTTCGGTTGCCGCTCGAGCTCCAGGTGGTCGGGCGCGGCGAAGGCGGCCGGATCGCGGTTCGCCGCCGCCAGCCCGAGCGCCAAATAGTCCCCGCGGGCGATCCGCCGTCCATCGATCTCGAGATCCTCGGCCGCCACGCGCAACGTGAACTGCACCGGACCGTCGAATCGCAGCAGCTCCTCCACCGCCGGCGACGCCGAGGTGGACGGGGCGGCGAGCCGCCGGCGCGCGGGCTCGTCGGCCGCCAGCGCCAGGAAGGCGTTGGCGATCAGGCCCGCGGTCGTCTCCTGCCCGGCGAACAGCATCAGGATCGCCTGGGCCACGGCGTGGGATTCGGGCAGGTCGGCGGCGAGGCGCGCCGAGAGCGTCGCTGGCGGCGGCCCGCCGGGCCGGCGAAAGAGCGCCTGAAAATAGCGCGCCAGCTCGAGCGTCGCCGCCGCGGCGCGATCGACCGCCGCCGGCCGCCCATCCCCGGCGAGCGCCGGCCCCAGAGCGCGCGCGGCGGCGAGCGTGCGCTCGCGCTCGGACTCGTCGATGCCGAGCAACTCGCAGATCACCCGCGCCGGCAGCGGCTGCGCGATCTCGGCCACCAGGTCGAAGCTCGCGCGCGCCGCGACGGCGGCGACGAGCTCCACGGCGAGGGCTCGCAGGCGCGGCCGCAGCCGCTCGACCGCAGCCGTCGCGAGCCCGGGCGCCACCGCGCGGCGCAGCGGCGGGTGACGCGGCGGATCGAGATTCACCATCCAGAGCTTCGACAGCGCCACCATCTCGCCACGCCCTGCCGGTGACGCGGCGCGCTCCTCGAGCCGCTCGAGCCAATCCGGCCCCTCGGGGCGGAACGGCGCCCGGGCCCCCGGCAAGTCGTCGAGCGACCGGCGCAGCCGAGGATCGCGCAGCGCCGATCGCACGTCGGCGTAGCGGGTCAGCACCCAGAAGCCGTCGGCGTTCCAGTGGACCGGGTCTTCCCGCCGCAGCTCGGCGTAGTAGGCGTAGGGGTGGCTCCGCCGCGCCTCCGGCACCGGCTGCAGCAGGCGGCCGAGCGGCGGCGACGGCGGGGCGGGGATCTCCATCGGCGGCGACTCTCCCCGCGAGGCTAGCAGAGGCCGCGCGCGGCCCGGACCCGCTCGAGTGCGCGCGCGGTAAGCTCGGGTTCTCGGCGCGCGGCGTCGAACTCGCGCCGGGCTCGCGCTGCCGCCGACGCGCCCAGGCGGGTGGCCAGCGCGGGCTCCGCGGCCAGCCGGGAGATCGCGCCGGCCAGCGCGGCGGCATCCCCCGGCGCTACCAGGAGCCCTTCGACGGCGTCGTCGATCGCTTCCGGAATCGAGCCGGCGGTCGTCGCGACGATCGGCAGGCCGCTCGCCATCGCCTCCAGCAGAGAGGTCGGGATGCCGTCCACGTCGCCCTCCGCGGTCTCGACCGCCGGCGCCAGGAACAGGTGACTCTCCGCCAGCAGCCGCCGCACTTCGTCCTCGCTGCCGCGGCCGCGCAGGACGATCGCCTCATCGAGCCCCAGCGCGGAAATCCGGCTCGACAGCCGCTCCTGCTCCTCGCGACCGGACCGGCTCCCCTCGTCAGCGCCGCCCAGGTGCTCCAGGCGAACCGAAACGCCACCAGCCCGCAGCCGCGCCACCGCCTCGACCGCCACCGGCAGGCCCTTCTTGGGGTCCACCCGCGACACCGCGGCGAGCCGCAACGGCTCACCGTCCGCGGGAGCTCGTCGTGGCGGCGCCGCGAACAGCGCGCAGTCGACCGTGTTGGGCTTGACCAGCAGGCGGCCGCCCAGCGACGGCGCCAGCGCGGTGAGCTCCATCCCGATCCGGCGCGAGGTCGCCACCACCGGATCCGCGCTCGCCAGGTGCAGCGCCACGGCCTTCAGGGGATAGTCGGCGAGCCGGTGATCGGCGTAAGCGGTCAGGCCCCGTGGCAGGTCGAGCAGCTCGGCCGCGACCCAGGCCGCGAGCGCCCCTTCGTAGAAGAACCAGCTGTGCAGGTAGTCGGCGCGGTAGGCCTCGGCGAGGCTGGCGAAGGCGAAGGCTCGCCCCACGTCCGCACGCTCGACGAGCAGATCTTCCGGCAGGCCGGAGGCCTCGACGAGGCGCGCCAGGATGCTCGCCACCCGCTCCGGGAAGAGCCGCCGATAGCGCTCGAGCTCGCGCCGCCCGAGCGCCGGATCCGGCTCGAGCAGGACCCCGCGCGCCGCGAGCCGCGCCAGGCTCGGCGCGAGCTCGTCCGGCCGGCCAGCGCGAGAGTGGATCCACCGCAAATCGAACCCGCCGTCGACCAGCGCCAGGGCTTCGCGGTACACGAAGGCCTGCGAGTAGCGCGGGAAGGTCCAGTCGCCGATGCCGAGCGCTCGCGGCGCGGTGCCCGCCGCGCTCCGTTCGAGCCGCCGCTGCGCCCGCGCGTGCGCCACCGCCGCGCGGGCCGCCCGGGCCCGGCGCAGTGTCCTCGCGGGCAGGGCGCGAGCGGCGCGCAGCGGCCGAGCGAGCAGCCGCCCCCAGCGGCGCAGGACGCGCCCCAGCGCCGGCGCCGACGCGCTCATTCCGGGCCGACGCTCCCGCCGGCCGCGACGCCGGCGTAGAAGCGCGCCGCGCGCTCGGCGACGCGTGTCGAGTCGAGCTCCGTCTCGGCGCGCGCGCGCGCCGCCGCCGCCAACCGCTCGGCCAGGGAGCGGTCTTCGAGGAGCCGCAGGACCGCACCGGACAGCGCCTCGACGTCGCCCACCGGCGCCAGCAGGCCCTCGCGACCGTCGCCGATCAGCTCCGGCACCCCCCCAGCCGCCGCCGCCACGATCGGCGCCGCCGCCGCCATCGCCTCGAGCACGGCGTAGGGGCAGCTCTCCCACAGGCTGGGCACCAGGGCGACGTCGGCCTGGTGCAGCGCGCCGCGCACCCGTTCGACCGGCTGTCGGCCCAGGGCGTGCACCGCGCCGGCGACACCGTCGGCCTCGAACCGCGGCAGGAGCTCGCGGCCGAGGGCTCCGAACAGGTCGTCGCCGACGAGGACCAGCGCCACGTCGTCGCGTGCGAGCACGCGGCGCGCGATCGCCGGCAGCAGATGGGCCCCCTTGCGCCGTTCGAGCCGGCCGGCGAAGAGCACGATCCGGCGGGTCGAGCGCAGCCCGAGCTCGCGGCGGAGATCGAAACGCTCGACGGCGTCGGCGGACTCGAGATCGATGCCGTTGGGCCACACCGGTACCGGCGACTCGATGCCCAGCACCCGCGCTCCCTGCTCGGCCAGGAAGGCCGAGCAGGAGGAGTACCCGCCCGCCCGCCGCGCCGCCCGCCGCTCGAGCCGCGCGCACAACCAGCGGTCGAGCCGCGGGACGTCGTAGAAGCCTTGGATCAGGGCCGCCGGGGAGTGCAGTCGGACGATGCGGCGGCGGCGCTCGGGCCCACCCAGCAGCAGTCCCTCGGCGCCGCACTCGGGCATCTCGACGACGTCGAAATCGACCCGCCGCGCGAGCTCCGCCAACCCTGCGCGCATCGCGGCGGCGTTCTCGAGTCGGTTGCGGCTCCAGTGCAGTCCGGCGTGACCGAGCCCGCGGCCCGCGCGCGCGGCGAGACCCTCGACACCGCGCCGCCAGACGGTGACCTCGCCCTCCTCCGTCCGCCGCAGCGCCGGGCCTTCCCGCGAGCCCGCCAGGACGTGCACCTCGTGACCAAGCCGCGCCAGCGCGCGGGCCTGGGTCCAGGTGTAGGTGCCGATCCCGCCGAAACCGGTCTCCCGCGGATACTCGTAGGAGAGCAGGGCGATTCGCATCGGCTCCTCAGCGGTTCGCCGCGAGCGCCGCGGCGACCCGCTCGACCTGCGGGCGATCGCCAGGACCGGCGATCGCGCGGGCCGCGGCCACCGCCGCGAGCGCCGCCTCGGACTCGCCGGCGGTCGCGAGCAGGAGCGCGGCATCGAGCTGGGCATCGACGTCGTCGGGACGGGCGCGCGCCAACCCGCCGACGATCTGCAGCGCTCGCGTCCGGTCGAGTGCGAGCGCCGCGGCCGCCGCCTCGCCTGCGGCGGCGACCTCGCCGCCGGCGAGCAGGGCGCGGGCGAGCAGGAGGTGCCCCTCGAGCGCGCGGGGGGCGAGCTCGGTCGCGCGCCGCAGGCGGGAGATCGCCTGATCGAGCCGGCCGGCGTCGGCGAGCGCCGCGCCCCAGGCGCGCAGGATCGGGGCGCTGGTCGGCTCGCGCGCGCCGGCGCGCTCGAAGCGCTCGAGGGCCCAGCCGAGCCGCTCGGAGGCGGCGGCCGGATCGATCGAGCTCGCGCTCCACTGGGCCGCGGCGAGCGCCGCTTCGAAGAGCGGCCCCGCGGCGCGGGGATGCCGGCTGGCCAGACGGTCGAGCTCCTCCAGTGCCCGCCTGAAGGTGGCGTCCCGCTCGTCGGCGGCACTCTGGCCGGCGGCGATCCGCGCCAGCGCTCGGGCGCCCCAGAGCACCGGCTCCTGGAGCTCCGGCGCCCGGCGGGAGGCGGCCGCGAAGCTCTGCCGCGCCGCCTCCGCCCGGCCGGCCGCCAGCTCCTCCCGGCCGCGGCCCAGCTCCACGCCCGCCACCAGGCGCTCGGCCGAGCTCCAGCCGACCAGGGCCACGGCGAGGCTCGCGACCGCGAGCACCAGAGGCCGGCGCGCGGCGGTGGCCGCGGCCGCGCGCGCTGGCGGGGTCAGCGCGACCGCCGCCCAGGCCAGCGCGGCGACCAGCCCGGCGCCGAACAGCGCGAGCCGCGGCAGCGGTCCGGCTCCCGACGCGACCAGCAGACCGTGCACGAACAGGTAGGGCGCCGCGGCGAGCAGTCCGCGGAGGAGAGCGGCGAGCGGCCGCGGCGCCGGCAGCGCCGCCGCGGCGGCGATGGCGGCGACCAGCGCGAGCGCGCGCGGCGCGCCGTGCGCACCGGCGGGAGTCCAGGTCGAAAGCGCCGCCGTCGCCGCCACCAGCGCCACCCAGACCGCCGCCGGCTCTCCCACCGGCGGTGGCGACTCGGTGCGGACACGCCGCTCTCTCGACTTGCCCGCTGCCGGCGCCGCGACCTCGACGCCGCGCGCGAATGCCGCCGCCAGCAGCGCGCCGAGGGTCGCCGTCGCCGCCGTCCGCAGCCCCACTTGCCCCTCGATCTGGCTGGCGGCCAGGCTGGCCAGGAACCCCAGCGGCAGCCAGGACGCGAGCGGCCACGACGCCCCGGCCGCGCGCGCTCGCGATTCGGCACCGATGCGGATCGCGGCCGCGACGACGGGCGCGACGCCGAAGGCGACGCCCAGCCACTCCATTCGATCGAAGAGCGTCACCAGCAGCGCGCAGGACAGAGCGGTCCCCACGGCGGTCAGGAAGTGGCGGCGGATCGCCTCGCGGCGCTTCTCCCCCAGACCCGCGGCCGCGAGCGTCGCGCCGAGCGCGAGCGTCGCGAGAACCCAGGCTGTCGCGGCCCCCGGCAATCCGGCCGAGGCGAGATCGTCGAGCACGACGTTGTGAGCGCGGTCGTGGAAGAGATCCGGCTGGAAGAAGAGCCCGGGCAGATCCAGCGGCAGGTGCGCCGGCAGCGCGATGGCCAGCGTCTCCGGCCCCTGGCCGGTCCACCACCGGACCGGCTCGGCCGCGACCAGAGCGATCGTGCCCCGCCAGAGGCGCAGGCGCTGCGCGGTCGTGCCGGCTTCCGGGTCGAGCACGCGGCGGAGCTTCGCGGCGGCGCCGTCACCCGGCGCCGCGAGCGCCACCGCGACCCCGGCGACGAGCGCGGTGAGCGCGATCCCGTAGAGCCAGCGGCGGCGGCCCGCGAGCACGGCGGTCGCCGCCGCCGCCAGCGTCAAACCGCCCGCGAGGCCGATCAGCGGCCCGCGCGCGCCCGTGGTCAGGGCCGCGGCGCCGAGCAGCAGCGCGAGCGCGCCCGGCGCCAGCACCGCTCGTCGCTCCCCGGCGTTCCAGAGCCGCGCCGCGCGGGCGATGGCGAGCGGCGCGACCATGGCGAGCGCCGCGCCCAGGAAGATCGGATTGCCCTGTGCGCCGCGCACCCGCTCGCCGCCGTCCTCGCTCCACGGCATCGGCTCCAGCCCGATCGCGTCGGCGAGCGCCCACGCGGCCAGCGCGCCACCCCCCGCGAGCAGGACCGTCACCAACCGCTCTCGCCGCTCCGGCCGCGCCAGCGCCGGCGCCGCCACTACCAAAATCGCCAACGGAGCGAGCAGCGACAAGAGCCCCGCCAGCCGCGGCGGCGCGCCGTGGAGACTGCGCGCGGGATCGATCGAGAAAATCGTCGCGACACCGAACGCGAGGGCCACGCAGCCGGCCGCGATCTCGACACCGGAAGGCCGGCCCCGCGCCGCGCGCTCCCTCGCCGCCCACCGGGCGACGAGCGCCGCCGCCACGGCGATCGCGGCCAGCGGCCGCAAGAGCAGCCAGCGCGAGCTTTCGAGGCCGAGCGCGCCGAACGGCGGCGCGACCAGGAGAGCGACCAGCGCCGCCACCGACCACGCCGCCTCGGCGAGCGCGGCGGCCCGCTCTCTCACGACGTCGCCTCACGGGAGCGCGGCGGCGCCACCCAGCCGGCCAGAAAGCCGGCCCCCCAGGCGAAGTGGAGCGTCGGGAAGACCGCGAGCAGCGCCGGCAACAGGCGCCAGCCGCGCCGCGCCGCGAAGGCGGTCGAGACGGCGAGGTTCGCCGCCAGGTAGAGGCCGGCGAGCAGCGGAAAGCCCCACGCCAGCTCGCGCGGCAGCCGTGGCGCGACGAGCGCGAGCCCGCTCGCGACCAGCGCCAGCGCCAGCCCCGCCACCAGGGCCGGCGCCGCCAGCTGGCGCGGCCGCAGCGAGCGCGGGTGTCGCCGCAGCATCTGCGCTTTCCAGTAGCCGTATCCCGCGTACTGCGAGGCCACTTCGGCCAGCGTGCGGCGCGTCCTGTAGACGACGCGAACCGCAGGATCGACGACGATCCGGCCGCCGGCGCGGCGAATCCGGAAGTTCATCTCGTAGTCCTGGTTGCGGTCGAGCGCCTCCGCGAAGGGGCCGACCCGCTCCAGCCAGGCGCGCGGAAAGGCGCCGAGGTAGACGGTGTCGACCTCCTCGATCCGGCGGGCGAAGCGAAAGCGCGCGGTGCCGACGCCGAAGCGCGAGCTCATCGCGCAGGCGACCGCCCGGCCGACCGTCGTGTCGCCGACCGGCGTCATCGGGCCGCCGACGTTGGCGGCTCCGGTCGCGCGCAGCGTGGCGACGCAGACGCTCGCGTAATCCGGAGCGGGGAGCGAGTGCGCGTCGATCCGCAGGAGGTAGTCCCCCCGCGCCGCCGCCACGCCGACATTGAGCGCCGCCGCCGTGCCGCCGTGCGGATTGTCGAGCACCCGGAAGCGCGCGTCGGCCGCCGCGAACCGCTCCGCGATCGACCGCGTCGCGGCGTCGCCCGCGGCGACCACCACGAGCACCTCCAGCCGCTCGGCGGCATAGTCCTGGCGCGCGATCGCCTCGAGGCAGTCTCCCAGGTGGGTCCCTTCGTCGCGCGCCGGAACGACGACGGTGACGATCGGCGTGATCTCGGACGGGGTGCTCACGCCGACTCGCCTCGGAGCGCGGCGAGACAGCCGCCGTAGAAGTCCACGTGGGCGGCGGCGACCTCGCGCCACCCGGCACCGCGCTCGAGCGCCCGCGACCGCAGGCGGCGACCGATCCGATCGGCGCCCTCGCGATCGCCGAGCAGGCGAATCAACGCCCCGGCGAGCTCCGGCGCGTCTCCGGCGGTCACGGCCAGAGTGGCATCCTCCTCCCCCACGAGCTCCGGAAGTCCTCCGCTGCGGGCGACCACGACGGCCCGCTCGCAGGCGAGGGCCAACGATCCTACGCCACTCTGCGACGCCTCCCGGTAGGGCAGCACGACGACATCGCTCGCCACCAGCCGGAGCTCGAGCTCCTCGCTCGTGAGGGTGCGGGTCTCGAGCAGGAGCCGCTCCGCCAGCTCCGGCGCGGCGAGCCGCCGCGCCGTCGGCCGCCACGGCGGACAGGGTCGGCCCGCGAGCCAGAGCCGAGCCGCGGGCAGCGTGCGCGCCACCTCGCGGAACGCCTCGGCCAGCAGGTCGATGCCCTTGTAGGGTCGCAGCAGACCGGCCAGCAAGACGATCGGGATCTCCTCCGGCAGGCCCAGGCGAGCTCTCGCCTCAGCTCTCGAGTATCCCGGCGGCGGGCCGAGTCCGTGCGGAATCACGGCATGCCGGCGCGGCGGGTCCCCCGTGCGCGCCGCCTCGGCGGCGGCCCAACGCGAGAGGAAGAGGGCACCGTCGGAGCTCGCGGCGAGCGACACCGAGGCCGCGGTCGGGCCGCGATCACCGCCGCGCCGCCGCGGGTTGTGCACCGTCACCACGATCGCGGAGCCCCGCCGCCGCCAGCGCGCGAGCCAGGCCCGCTCGAACCGTGGCGCAAGCGACCATTGAAGGTGGACGACATCCGGCGGTCGCCGCTGGAAGCGCCGGTCGAGCCGGCGCCAATCCCCGGGAAAAGAGAGGGCGCGCAGCATCCGGCGCAGCGGCCGCCAGCGAGCGAGCGCCGCCGGCGCGCCGGCGAGCGCGCGGGCGAAGGCGAGCTCGAGCCGATACCCCTCGGGCCGCGGCCAGCCGAACCAGGGCGAAGGCGCCGCGATGAGGTCCACGTCGCCGCCGGCCGACGCCAGCGCCGACGCCAGCGCGGCGTCGTAGTCGGGCGTGAACCCCCCCGGGTCCAAGAGCGCGACCTTCATGCCCGCGCTCTCCCGGCGAGCACGGCCTCGTAGACTTCCGCGACCCCGCGGGCCATCCCCTCCGCGCCGTGGGCGGCGAGCACCCGCTGGCGTCCGCGGGCACCGCGGGCGGCGGCTTCTGCGGGCGAAGCGAGCGCCTCCGAGAGCGCTCGTCCCAAGGGCGCCGCGCAACCGACTGGAACCAGCCACCCTTCCGTTCCGTCGTCGATCAGCTCCGGCAGGCCTCCGGCCCGACTCGCCACCACCGGCCGCCCGAGCGCCAGCGCCTCGAGCGCCACGTAGGGCAGACCCTCCCGCCGCGACGGCAGGGCGACGACCTCGGCCGCCGCGAGGAAGCCCGCCACGTCTCGGCGCGCGCCGGCGAGCCAGACCCGGCCGGCCAGGCCCGCCGCCGCCCGACGCTCGAGCGCCGTGCGCTGCGGTCCCTCACCGATCACCGCCAGGCGGGCGCGAGCCAGCGGCCCACCGCCGCCCGCCAGCGCTTCGAGCAACAGGTCGAAGCCCTTCTGGCGCGTCAGGCGACCAGCCGCGACGATCCAGGGCCCTTGGCCTCGCCCCGCGAGCTCGCCGGCCGCGGCGTCTCGCTCCGAGTCGGCGCGCGCCGAAAAGCGCGCGACGTCGAGCCCGTTCGGCACCACCCGCACCCTTCGTCGCCCGAGCCAGGGCGCGAGCTCCGCCGCCACCGCGCGCGAGACCGCGATCACCGCCGCGCAGCGACGCAGCTGCAGCAGATCGAACCAGCGGTGGCAGCGCAGGACAAGGGTCTCTCGGGTGTGCAGGTGGACCGTCGCGACCGCCGGGATCCGGCGCTCGCGGGCGAGCGCCAGCGCCAAGCGGTTCGACTTCGGATCGTGCCCGTGGACGATCTCCACGGACGAGCGCGCGGCGAGCCGACGCGCGCCCCGCCCGGCCGCCGGAGAGCGCCGACCGGTGTCGGGGAGCACGGTGACGCTCAGGCCCCGCTCCGGCGCTTCCGCCAGCAGGGCCGCGCTCGCTGAGCGCGGGCGCTCGATCAGGCCCAGCTCCAGCTCGTAGCCCTCCGCGGCGAGCGGTCGGGCCAGCTCGAGCAGGCAGCGCTCGGGCCCGGCGAGCGCAGCGCTCGCGCGCAGGTGGAGGACGGGCTTCACCGCGCCGCGAGCCAGCGGGTATAGAGATCCTCGAGCCGGCGCGTCGAGGCGTCGAGACCGAACTCCCGCTCCACCCGCGCGCGACCCCGCTCGCCCATCGCCGCCGCGAGGTCGGGTCGCCGCAGCAGCTCGTCGACCGCGGCGGCGAGCCGGTCCGGCCGCGCGGGCGGCACCAGCGTTCCCTCGACGCCGTTCGTGACCGCCTCCGGCACGCCACCCACCGCGGTCGCCACCACCGCGCGCCGCGCCGCCATCGCCTCGAGCAGGGCCGCCGGCAGGCCTTCGACGTGCGACGGCAGCAAGACCAGGTCCGCCGCGGCCAGCAATCGGGGAATGTCCTCGCGGTGGCCCAGGAAACGGACGGCGTCGCCGGCGCCGAGCCGCGCGGCCCGCGCCTCGAGATCCGAGCGCCGCGGCCCCTCGCCGGCGCAGAGCACGAGCAGATCGCAGCGGCGCGCGAGCATCGCCGGGAGGGCGGCGAGCAGATCGTCGTGTCCCTTGACCGGGTGGAGCCGGGCGGGAACCAGAATGACCGGGCGAGCGGGGTCGAGCTCGAGCTCGAGCCGTGCCGCGCTGCGCGTCCATGGATCAAACCGCCGTGCGTCGACGCCGGCGTGGACGACCTCGACCGCAGCGGGGCGCACTCCCGACGCGACCAGCTCCCGGCGCAGCGCCGTCGACGCGGCGACGAAGCACGTCCCCGGACGCAGCCACCAATCCGCCGCGCGCCGGCCCCAGGACGGCGGGCCCGGCCGCGACCACTCGTGCGCGACCACCAGGGGGACCCCTGCCCGCCGCGCCGCCAGTCGCAGGTAGGGGCTGGCCCGGCTGTAGAGCGGCAGATGGAGGATGCGGGTGCCGCGGCGTTCGAGCTCGTGCGCCAGGAGCCCGACGGCCGCCACATCGTAGGGCCGGCGCAGCCGTCCGAGCTCGACCACTTCGAGCCCGCGCCGCCGCGCGTCGGCGGCGAGCCGGCCGCCGCCGCGCGCGCAGAGGAGGAACGGCGCGAAGCGGCGGCGATCCAACCGCTCGCAGGCCGCGACGGTCAGCCGCTGCGCTCCCCCTTCGTGGCAGTCGAGAAAACCGAAGGCGACTGGAGCGGGCGCCCTCGTCGCGGCCGCCGTGCGCTCCCCCTCAGATCCCTCCGACCACGACGTCCCAGCCGCTGAAGTCGCCACTCTCGAAGCCCGATCCGAAGATGACCAGGGGCGCCTGGAACTGCAAGCGGTCGAAGTAACCGTCGAAGTCCGATGCCCCGGCGGTCTCGAAGACGAACGAGACGTAGGCCGAGCGCGCTCCGACCGGCGCCACGAGCGGCGTCGAACCGAAGGTCTCCCACGCCCCGCCCGTGTCGCCGTCGACCACGTCGGAGAACTGCTCCACGCCGATCGGTGTCACGCTGCAATTGGTCGAGGCGAAGAATTGCACCTGCCCGTAGGCGAGCGGCGCCGAGGCGCCGGCGTTGTCGATCCGCGCCACGCCGCCGAGCTCGTAGCTCGCCCCCTCGTCGACGGCCACGCACTGCGAGACCGCGTAGAACGGCGTGCCGGCGACGAACTCGGCCAGCATCGAGCCCGAAGTGGGCGCGTCGTCGACGTCCTCGCCGTCGTGCCGGACCACGCCCGGCGTCGGCGGCACCCGGATCCAGGAAGAGAGATCGGCGTCGAAGTTCGGATTGCGCAGCAGGTCCGAGCTCGCGATCTCGAACGGCAGCACCAGCGGATCGCCGCCGATGCCGTTGCCGTCGCCGTCGAGCGCCTTGCCCACGAGATCGACGATCGAATTCTCGCCCGGTACCGTGGAGCCACAGACCAGCAGGCGATAGCTGCCCATCGGCAGCGCCAACGGCGTGCCGAGCCGCAGCACGGTGGTGAACGACGCCGCGTCGTAGGTCGCGCTCGCCGCCAGCTGGATCTGATCGTCCCCCTGCGGCGGGCCGCAAATCGTGGTCTGGAAGATGCCGTCCGGACCCGGCTTCAGGAGCGGGTAGTTGGCGGGGTTGCTCGCGTCGGTGACTCCGGTGTGGCCCACGGGATCCGACACCGGCTCGTTGAAGGCGACCACGAACTGCGTGATCGGATAGTCGGTCGACTCGTCCGGCAGCAGCACGCCGTCGCCGGTATCGGCCACCGTGGTGAGGCCCACCACCCGCGGCGGCTGGACCTCGACGATGTAGGGACCGGCGTGCTTCGTGGTGCTCCAGTTGCCGGCGTTGTCGAGAGTGCAGAGGTGGAAGTACCAGGTGCCATCACCCAGCACCGGGCTCGCAGCGCTGACCGCGTCCTCCTCGAGATCCTTGGTCTGGTCGCAGGCCGAGGTCGGGAGGTTGTCGAAGAAGACCGAGTAGCCGTCGACGCCCGAGAGCGCGTCGGTCGCCGGCGTCCAGCTCATGCCGATCACGTCGCCGCCGGGCACCGGGTGGGTGGTCGAGATCAGCACCGCGGGGTTCACCGGCGGCGTGGTGTCGATGTAGAAGGGTCCCAGGTGCTGCGGCGCCGAGCAGTTGCCGACCCGGTCGCAGACGCGGAAGTGGAAGTAGAAGCTGGTGCCATCAGGCAGCGGCGGGCTGGTGATCGAGTGCGGGTCGCTGGTGTGCGGCAGGTCGACGACGAAGTCCGGCGCGGTGAGCGGGCTGGCGTCGAACAGGAACGAGTAGCCGTCGAGGCCGCTGCCGCCCGGGTTGTCCTGCGCGCCCGACCACTGGATGTCGACGGTCGGGTCGTTCGAGAACACCAGCGGCGTGTGGCTGGTGGACACCAGCACCGTCGGCACCGACGGCGCGATGGCGTCGCGCATGAAGACCACCAGCTTGTCGCTGTTCTGCGCCGGCACGTACAGGTGCTGATCGTCTCCCGACAGGCCGATCTCGATCGGCCGCGCCAGACCCGTCACCGCCCCGAAGTTGTTGCGCTGGATCTCGAGGTAGGAGAGCAGCCCCGTCGCCGTGTCGCGCTGGAAGACCGCCACGGCATCGTCGAAGAAGCCGGCGACGTAGACGTAGCGGCCGTCGTGGCTCACGGTGACGAAGATCGCGCCGTCCAGACCGTCGACGCCGGCGTTGCCGTCGACCTCCATCTCGAGGAAAGTGAGCGCGCCGGTGACGTCGTTGCGCGAGAAGACCGCCACCGCGTCCTCGTTGGGTCCGGTGACGTAGACCGACAGCCCGTCGGGGGAGACCGCCACCGAGCTGGCGCCGTCGAGACCGTTGACGCCGTCGAAACCGTCCTTGCGCACCTGTACGAAGGTCAGCAGCCCCGTGCCGGCGTCGCGCGCGAACACCGCCACCGCCTTGTCGACGGCGCTCGCGGCATAGAGATGGGCGCCGCTCGGCGCCAACCGCAACGACTGCACGCCGTCCAGGCCGTCGATCGCCCCGGCGCCGTCGACCACCTTGCCGAGGTAGGTCAGCCGGCCGTAGGTCGGGCTGGAGCCGTCGTCGTCGCGGTCGAACATCGCGATCGCGTCCTCGCTCGAGCCGGCGACGTAGACGTGCGAGCCGTCCGGGCTGAGGATCACGGAAATCGAGCCGAGCAGCCCGTCGGCGGTGCCGCCGAGCGAGGAGTCACGCCAGAGGGCGACGTAGGTCAGCCCGCCGGTCACGGCGTCGCGCTCGAACAGCGCCACCGAGGCGTCGTTGAAGGCGGCGACGTAGACGTGGGCGCCGTCGGGGCTGATCGCCACGGATTCGGCGCCGTCCAGGCCGTCGATGTTGACCGGACCCTGGGCGTCGCCGTCGCGGAGGTGGAAGAGATAGGTCAGCTCGCCGCTCACCGAGTTCCGGGAGAAGCCGGCGATCGAATCGTCGAACTGGCCGACCGCGTAGACGTGCAGCCCGTCCGGGCTGACCACCACGCCGGTGGCGCCGAAGAGGCTCTCGAGCACCGACAGGTCTTCCGCCTCGACGAAGGAGAGGAAGCCGTCGTCGTCGAGGATCGTCACCACCGCCTGTCCGTCGGCGATCACGGCCGGCGAGCTCGGTCCGGAGAGGGTGACGAAGAAGGTCTCGTCGTCCTCGTCGTCGAGGTCGCCGAAGATCGTCACCGGAATCGTCGTCGAGATGGAGTTCCGCCACGCCGCTGCCGGCCTGATAGTCCGAACCGGCGGTGGCGGTACCGTTCGACGTCGCCCAGCCGACCGTGATCGCCTGCGCGATCGGGCGGGTCAGCGAGAGCGAGAGCGTCGCGACGCTGCTGCCGGAGTCGCCCTCGATCACCGCCAGGTCGGCGATCGAGATCGCCGGCGGCCGGTCGTCGTCGAGAATCGTGCCGACCGCCTGCGGGTCGAACAGCACGGCGTTCGAGCTGACATTGGCCAGGTTGACGAAGAAGGTCTCGTTGTCCTCCTGGAACGTGTCGCCATTGACGAGCACCGTGATCGTGGTCGACGTATTGCCCGCGGCGACTACGGCCGGCGTCCCGGGCGGTACCTCGACGAAGTCGATGCCGCCCTGGGCGGTTCCCGGGGAGGTGCTCCAGGTGAAGGTCACGTCCTCGGCGATCGCTTCCGAGAGCGTCACGGTGAAAACGAAGGGCGTCTGACCGGAGTTCCCCTCGTAGAGCGAGACATCGGCGATCGCGACCGTCGGCAGCCCGCCCTGGGCCGGATCGACGTTCAGCAGTTGTACCGTCCCGCGCTCGCCGACGGTGCCATTGCCGGAGGGCACGCCGTCGAGGAAGAACTGGACGGCGTCGCCGGTGCGCGCGTGGCCGGGTTGCCGCGGGTCCACCGAATCGATCGGAATCCGCAGCACGTAGCGGTTGCCCACCTCGGGGCGAGAGCCGAGCGCGTAGCTGGCGATCGCCTCGGTGGCGCCCGCCAGCCGCGCCGACACGACGCCGGTGAGCACCGGTTCGCCGTCGCGAGTGGGCGTGCCGTAGAAGATGTGATCGGGCTCCGGCAGGACCCCCGCCGCGGGGACGGCGAGAGCCAGAACGGCGGCCAGGAGTCCGGTCGTCCGATGGGCGCGGCGGCTGTTTGCGATTCGCATGGCGTCCTCAGTTCCCCGTATAGGCGTAGGTCGAGAAGAAGAGCTGGATGTCGCTGACCCCGTCGCCGTCGCGCTCGCCGCCACCACCGGGGATCAGACGCCCGTGGATGAAGGTGTCGAGGCCGGTGTCGGGGTTGGCGAGCAGAGTGCCGCCCGGGATGATCAACAGCCACTTCCGGTTCCACACCGAGCGCCCGACCAGACGGCTGTCGAAGGTCGTCTCGGCCAGGTTGATCAAGCCGCTGCCGTCGGAGTGGTACGCGCGGTAGGAGCCGATCCGGCGGATCTGCGTGAAGCTGTCGGAGAGCGTATCGTTCATCGGGATCCAGTTCGGGTCGTCGAAGTCCGACTCCGCGAGCGGGAACGGTACGGGCAAAGCCTGATCGACGATCTGCCACTCGCGGGTGGTGAACGAATCGTCGGACGGCGAGCGCAGGATGTCCGCGCCGACCGGCAGCAGGTAGACCCGCGGCGTGTTGGTCAGCGGCAGGCCGCTGTAGTTGACGAACCAGGTGCCGACCGAATTGACCCGCGTCGCGAAGTGCGACGAGTCGTAGAAGCTGTCGCCCGGTCCGAGCGGCCAGCCGAAGTAGTTGAGACCGAACGTCACAGTGGTCTCGAACGGAATCACCAGGCCGGGCTGCGGACCGGCGCTCTGCGGCGCGAACGGCCGGGCGTAGCGGCGGAACTCCGGCACCTGCCAGAGGTCGGCCACCCGGAACTCGTTCTCGAGCCTCGCCCGCCACTCCTCGTCCGAGCCCTCGAGCAGACGGAAGGCCTCCCGCCGCAGCGAGAACTTGTTGGTCTCGACCTGCGGGTTGTTGAAGCCGAGCTGGGTCTTCAGCACGTCGAAGTTCTGTCGCATCTGGCCGAGCGGCCCCGCCAACCCCCGCGATCCCGGGACCGGCTGGCCGCCGATGATCTGGCCGAGCGCGCGCTCCTTGACGATCTTGGTCAGGAAGTTCCGGCCGGCCGCGTTGTGCGTGCCGAGCAGGTTGGTCTCGTAGTCGTAGGCCGTCGCCGCCAGGAAGGCATAGCGCGCCGCGAGGTCGAACTGCGCCCGGTACTTCTGCAGCGCGTCGTTGCGGAAGATCCGGAACGCCATGTCGCGGTAGCGGTAGGTCTGGATGTCCGCCGCGCTGTTGCGCCGGAACTGCGCCAGCTCGGAGAGCGTGCGCTGCCCCTCGGCCAGCTTGATCAGGTAGTCGCCGCGCGCCGCCTCGACCGCCTCCTTGCGCACGTAGGCTTCCAGCCTCTTGAGCGGCTCCTCGCGAATCAGCTTCTCGAGCTCCTTCGAGGCCTGGAGGATCTCGAAGTTGGCGTCGTCGATCTCGATCTCGATCTCGGCCTGCTTCTCGACGTCCTCCTTCGCCGCCTCCATCGCGTTCTGCGCGATCTCGAGCCCATCGGCGATCGTGTCCAGCACGAACGACGCCGTGCTGCCGGCGATGTCGATGGTGCAGGCGAGTGGCGAGTTCACGTCGCCACCGGCCGCGACGCCGACGATGACGTTCTCCGGGATGCACTTCGCGGCATCCTTGAAGTTGTAGTTCAACCCCTCGGCGACGCGCCGCAGGACGATGTTGCTGGCCTTGATCGCCTCGATGAATCCGGTCAGCAGGCTGAGCTCCTGCCGGGCGCCGTTCATGATCCTGATCTTGCTCTTCTTGACGTTGTACTGTGTCTCCAGCAGGTCCGCCGCGTCCTCGACCTCGCGGATGTAGTTGTTGTACTCGCCGAGGATCTGCTCGTAGGAGTTCATCGCCACCATCAGCGCCGAGAGGCGGCCCTGCAGGTCTCCTGGCGCCCGGCGCTGGGAGTCGCCCCAGGACGACGGCTTGACTAGGAAGAAGGAGTCCGCCACGTCGGGGCCACCGGCGGTGTTGGTCCGCCGGGTGTCGACCACGTGGTAGGTGACGTCGAGATTGGTGTTCGGCGGATCGGCCAGCGAGCAGTCGCTGAAGTCGATGGCATGAGTGCACTCAGCCGCCCGCGGCGAGAAGTTGAAGAAGCCGATTCCGGTCGGCATCGGCGCGAAGCTGGCGGTGAAGGTCTGGAACTCCGCCCCCTCGGCGCCCGTGAGGTCGCTCTGGTCGACGTACATGTAGTGGTAGACGTCCGGACCGTCGTAGCCGGCCGGGTAGGTGCCGCCGGGCCCGATGTCGGCGACGTACGGATAGCCGAAGATCTCGATCAGGCGGTTCTTGTAGTCGACTTCCTGTTCGTAGTTGTTCGAGTAGATCGCTTCGGTCGCGTCCTGTGTGCGGCGGATCAGCTCGGTCAGCAGGTTGGCGTGATTGAAGGTCGCGACCGCGTTGTCCATCGCCGCCATGGCGCGGTCGTAGATCTGCTCGAAGTGAGTCTTGCGGAAGGTGCCGATGTTCGGATTGAGCAGCGACGGATCGATGTCGAACGGCACCACGCCCTTGGCCAAGCCGAGCGGGTTGAGACCCCGGTCCGCTTCGTCGAGCCGGGTCTGGATCGCGCGGTAGTGGGCCGCGATCTCCTGCAGCTCCTCGACCTGCTTGCGGTCGACCTTCTGGATGCCGACGTGGCTCGGATTGGGATCGACCGCCGGCAGGATCGAGTTGCCCACCACCCAATCGAAGTAGGCGCCCTGCCCCGCGCGCTTGCCCCACTCGGAGAGGCCCCAGGCGCGGCTGGCGTCGGTGTCCTTGTAGCCCTGCCACTGGCCCGCCGGATCCTCGACGTAGTTGAGCCGGTAGGTCAGGTTGACGACCTCGGAGCCGGTCCGCGCCTTCATCGCGGCCGTCTTCGCGAACTTCCGCTCGTCGAGGTAGTCGACCTGGATCGGCACGCCCGCGACCAGCACCGCCTCCGGCCTCGGCAACCAGGTGAAGAAAGGCTGGCGCAGGAGGTCGTAGTAGATGTCCATCGCCGTCAGGTAGTGACCCCAGGCGTCACCGTGGCCCTGCGGGAAGAGCACCCGGGCGTCGAACTCGTTGACCACGCCGTCCAGGTTCTGGTCGGTGATGTTGTAGGCCAGGGCGTAGGCGAACTCGCCCTCGCCCGAGGTGAAGTTCCAGTACAGCCGGTTGTAGACCGGCCGGGCGCTGGTGTTGGTGTTGGTGTTGTCGCGGCCGCGCAGCAGCACCAGCTCTTCGTCGAGCAGGGTGTTGAGCTGGTTCTGGAAGGTGAAGACCGTCGGCGCCAGCGTGCCGTAGATGTCGCTGCCGGTGCCGTAGCCGATCATCGGGTCCTGCGCGTCGGCGTAGGCCTCGTTGCCGAGCAGCATGTAGAAGTCCGAGATCCGCGACGCGATCAGCAGCAGCGCCTGGTTGACCGGCGCGTAGTTGACCGGCGGCGTGCCTTCGATCGACAGGCGCTTGGCGCGGTTGAAGACCGTGGTGTAGGCCTCGATCAGGCCGATCGCATTCAGGTTCCCGGCGTCGGGGTTGAAGGCGATGTCGCCCTCGTAGCGCTCGCCGAGCTGATAGACCATGCTGGCGTAGGTGTTCGTTTCGGAGGCGTGGAAGTCCTGCACCCGCGCCTCGAACGGATTGAGACCCCGCACCACGCGCTTGATCCAGCCCTCGGCCAGCTGCGCCCGCGGCTCGAGCGGCGTGCCGCCCGGCTGGCCCGCGTAGACGCTCCAGCCGCCGCCGCACAGGGGCGCGTCGTCACTGGTGTCCGGGATACCGTCCGGCCCGACGTCGATCGGCGTGTCGACGTAGCGATAGCGCACCACGAACCAGTTGTCGGACAGCGTCTGGATGTTGGCGCCCTCGATGGTGATGTCGATCGCGCCGACCGGGTCCGGCAGGTTGGTGAACTGGAGCCAGCCGTGCATCTGTCCGTTGTCCGGGTCGGGCAGCGGCTCCGGCGGCAGCCCACCCTCGTCGGGGTGGAAGAACCACTCGAACTCGATGCCGTCCGCAGCGCCGCCGAAATCTCCGCTGTGCCGCAGTGTCAGTGCCTCGTCGAAGACGTTGGCCGACTGGATGACGTTGATCTGCCCTTGGTAGGTGCTCTGCTCGTCGGGCGGGATCTGCAGGCAGTCGACGCGGATGACGTTGAGGCTCACCGGCAGCGGGTTGAGGGTCGGGTCGTTGTTGAACGCCAAGGTGACGTAGCCGGTGCCCTGCGCGAAGCCGGCGGTCAACGCCGGCGAGAAGCCGACCACCTGCAGCGGCTCGGGGACGTTGTCCTCGTCGGCGTCCTGGAGTCCGAGCAGCAGCTCGTTGTCGACCTCGCCGTCGGTCGGTCCGCTGCAGACCAGCGTCGGCACCATCAGACCGGTGTTGGGATCCAGCACCTGCTCGAGCTGGCAGCGATCGGTGTCGAGGTCGAGGTCGAGCTGGCCGGGATTGCGGGTCAGGCGGTAGAGGGCCTCGATCGCCTCGTCCCAGGTACAGCCCTGGGCCAGCGTGGAGCAGTCGCCGTCGTGGTCGCTCTCCTCGGTGCCGTCGCCACCGTCGAGCTGCTTCAAACGCTTGCGCTCGACGTCGGTGAGCACGTTCAACATCAGCAACGGATCGCCCGCCCCGGACTCGTCGAAGATGCCGGCGAAGCTCAGGAGCTTGTTGAGCGAGTCGTAGCGGATGCGGTCGGCGATCGAGGACGGCAGCTTGATCGTGCCGTCCGAGTTGCCGGAGGGCACCAGCAGGCCGGTCTCGGTCTCGATGTCGGTGGCGATCGAGCTCGGAATCGCGTTCAGCCGGACCGTCCGGGGGCTCAGGGGGTCGATCAACCGGACGAGCGAGACCGTCGGGTCGTAGACCAGCGCGTCGACCAGGCGCTCGGCCTTCTCGTCGAAGACGATCTCGGCCGCCGCCTGGTTCATGATGTCGGGCAGCCCACGCTTCGGCGTCAGCAGCGTCTCGCCGACCACCAGGATCGGCGGATTCGGCGGCCAGGAGATGTCGTAGCGGACATCGACCGGGTTGTCGTCGAGCCCACCCAGCCAGGCGACGCAGTCGCCGGTCGAGCGCTCGACCTGATTGTCACCGTCGCGGTCGTAGTAGAAGGTCGGCTGGAGCGGGTACCAGTACTCGCCGATCATCGTTCCGGCGGCGCGCGCCCAGACCTGGTTCTTGTAGTCCTTGAACGCCGGCCGCCCCTTGGCGTCGCTCTGGGGGCAGTTGCCGAGCAGGCGGACCGGGTAAGGCGGGAAGACCGCGTTGCCGGCGACGCCGTTGTACTGGAAGGCACTGTAGCCGGCGCCGGTGGCGAGCACGCGGTAGATCCGGTAGTTCCACTTGCCGAGCGTCGGGTGCACATACTTCATCAGCACGTACGGTTTCGAGTTCTTGGCCAGCTCGGCCGGCGAGTGGTCGCTGCGCAGGGCGAAGATGGCCTGCTGGCCGGAGCTCGAGTTGGCCGGCGCCATCAGCGCGTGCTCGTCGTTGGGGTTGAACCCGGGCAAGGCGGGGTCGGACTGCGAGTAGATGCGCGCCTGCGGGAACAGGGTCGGCGACAGCACCGGCTGCCCTAGCGCCTCGGAGCCGAGCTCGCTCGCGATGATGATGAGATCCGGGTTCGCCGGCCACTGGCAGTCGTAGCGGGTCGACCGCGAGGGCCAGGCCACGGTGCGCGCGTTCAGCCGGTACCAGGCGACGGCCATGATGTCCTGGCCGTCAGAGTCGAGCGGAACCTCGTTGACCGGGATGATCTGGCCGAGCCGGGTCGCCCGGTCGTACGCCCGATCCGCCCCCTGGCCGTCGAAGTAGGCTCGCTGGAAGACCACGAAGCCGTTGCGACCGCCGTGTTCCTGGTGGCTGGGCTCGACGATCTCGGTGCCGATGGTGCAGGTCGCGCCGTTGGTGTAGATCGGCACGCCGTCGACCTGGATCGAGGTGTCGTAGGGAACCGACCGGACCACCTGGACGACGATCGGCTTGGCGTTGATGTCGCGCGACGACGGATCGTCCGCGTAAATCAGGACGCTGTAGCCGGCGCCCGTGGTTGAGAACCGGGCCTGGTTCGGGCCGCCGACGGTCGCCTCCGCGCCGGGCGCCCGATCCCCCGTCGTCAGGTTGACCAGATTGGCGAAGGAGAAGTTCGAGCCGGCGGGCTCGATGTCGACCGGCGCGCCGGCGATGTGGAGCTGGATACAAGCCCGCGTCGGATTGGCCTGGGCGTCGGCCGAGCCGCAGTAGCGCGGCTGCCGGTCGGCCTGCTCCGGCCAGACCGAGGCTCCGGTCGAGACCACGCGGGTGGGGTCGGTGAGCGTGCAGGTCTTCTTCCACTTGACCTCGGCCGCCACCGGCTGGACCGCGAACAGGTGGCCATTGCCGTCGTTCTGGCCCAGGCCGCCGCTGTTCGCTCCCGGCGGGCTCCAGATGAAGAAGTCCGGAATCGCCGCGCCCGGTCCGGCGATCACGATCTCCGGCACCGAGGCGATCGGATCGTTGAGACAGAGCTGGCTCGGCGGCAGCGGCGGCACGACCTCTTCGCCCACGATCCAGCGTTGGAAGTCGACCGCGAACCACTCGCCGGTGAAGAGGTCGAGCTGCGCGACGAAGCCGTCGGCGGCGCCCGAGGAGGCGATGGTGATCTCGCCGAACTCGGCCGAGTTGTCGAAGTCGCCGCCCACGCTCACCTTGCCCGAGCTGTTCGCGAGCCCGACCGAGGACGCGGCCATCCGGTTGCTCGAGGGCGTCGCGGTCTGCACCCAGCGCCACTTGGTGCCGGTGCTCGCGGCGCGAGCGACGAACACCGTCGATGCGCCGGGCGCCGGGAAGGTCCGGAGCTCGGTTCCTGCCAACTCGCTGTCCGGGTCGATCTGCACGTCCTGCAGCGACAGCGGTCCGGTGTAGTGACCAGCGAGCACGGCATCGCCGGTCGGCGTGGTCGCCACGTCGGCGCCGAAGCCGCCGTCGGTGGACCGGACCCAGTTCCAATTGAAGGTGCTACCCGCGTCGAACAGCTGCGCGACGTAGGCGCCCGGGGCGGCGATCGTCGGATCCGCCCCGGTCGGGTTGTCGAAGACCTGGCTCGCGGCGTTCGCCGTGCCCGCGACGTAGATGCCGGTCGGCGCGAGCGCGATGCCGCCGATCGTGGTCTGGCCCGGCATCGGAGTCGCCCACTGCCAGAACGGCCCGGGGCTGTCGACGGCGCTGATCTTGGCGACGAAGTAGGCCGCCTCACCCTCGGGGATCGCCACCGCGCGCGACATCTGGACGATCTGGTCCTGGACCGACGGTGGATCGGGCACCACCCAGGCGTTGACTGGCGAGTTCGAGTCACCCGACAGCAGCTGCCAGATGCTGCCGCCTTGCGGCGCCAGCAACGTCCAGTTGCCGGTGCCCGATTCGAGGTCGTCGGCGAAGAGCGCCGTCGTGCCGGCGGCGTTGAGGATCCGCACGTCGTCCACCCGCCAGCCGATGCCCGCCACCGACGAGTCGGCGCCGAAGCGGAACCGGAAGCGGATCGACAGCGAAGAGAAGCCGGCCAGGTTGACGCGCACCCGCTTCCAGCCACCGCTCGAGTGGCAGAACGCCTGGCGGCCACCGAGCGGATTGCTGAAGCTGCTCGAGGTCGTGCCGTTGTAGCCGTTCTCCAGGAAGCGGGGCTGGTTCGCTGTCGTCGAGGGGTCGTTGTCGCCGGCGCCGGAGAGGATGTCGTACCAGTTGCCGCCGTTGTCGGTGGTGTACTCGACGACCCCCGAGTCGTAGCAGCTGCCGAGGTTCTCGAAGTCGTACCGGTGGTAGAACTCGAGGATGCCGCCGCCGGCGCTGCCCGAGAAGGGCAGGTTGGTCGCCGGCGCGGTCGGAATCGAGGTCGCCTCCCGATAGGCGCCGGCCAGGAACAGCTGTCCGTTCTGGTCGGCCGCCAGGTCGGTGATCCAGGCCGGCTTGGAGGCGCCGCCGGCGCCCATGCGCCAGATCCAGTTGCCCTGGTTGTCGAGGCGCGCGATCAGCATCGACTGCGAGAGGCAGGCGCCCATCGCGGCGCTGCCGTCTCCCTTGACGAACTCGACGCAGCCGGAGCCACGGCCGGCGACGATGACGCCATCGGGAATCGGCGTGTTGGGATCCTCGAGCCCCGGCGCGATGGCGATCGCCCACCCTTCGTCGACGCCGCCGGAGCCGGCCTGCCGGACCCAGTCCCACGACCCCTGCGCGGTGATCTTGCCGACGAACAGCTCGCGGCCGGTGTGCTGGGCCGAGGTGTTGAGCACCGGCAGCGCGAGCGGGAATCCGATCGGAATCGCGCCAGGATCGTTGTTGAACTCGATCTCGTTGGTGAAGTAGCCGGTGACGTAGACGTTCTGCGCATCGTCGACCGCCAGCGCCAGGCCGCGATCGACCGACGGGCCGCCGGCGCTCACCGCCCACACCACCGTGCCATCGGGGCTGTACTTGACGACGAACAAGTCGACCAAGCCCTCGGAATGAAGCGTCTTCGGGCCGAAGAACGCGGTGCCCCGGAACTCGCCCACGGCGTAGACGTTGCCCGCGGAGTCGACCACCGTGTCGTGCACGCCGTCGGCCAGCGGGCCACCACTCGCCTGCGGCCAGATCCCCTGCGCTGCCGTGGCGGCGAGCGCCAGCGCGGCCGTCAGGGTCAGGGTCCGGAAGAGATGGCTCTTCGGGTTCATCGGCGGGGTCTCCTGAGTTTCGATGCGTTCCACGGTTCGCCTCCTTCCACCGTCACTGATTGAGGAAGGGGCGCGCCGAAGCCCGGCGCAGCATGAAGATGCCCTCGACCGCGATGTCGCTGCGGTGGAGGCCACTGATCCGTTCCCGGTACACGCCACCGATCGAGCTCTCGCCGTACTCGGGCTGGCTGCGCTCGAGCGGATCGGCGGCCGCGAACTCGAGCTCGAGCTGCCGGGTCACGACGAAGGCCTCCTCGAGGTACTGGGTGTAGGTCTCGTCGCGGTTGTTGTGGTCCGGGTGATACCTGTGCTTGAACGGGTTGGTCGGCGCCTCCGCCTCGAGCGTGAGCGTGGTCTGGACCGCGCTGCCGATGGCGAAGGTCCCGTTCATGATCACGAACTGTGGCTGGAAGTCGTAGGCGGCGGTACTCATCCGGTAGCCGACCGGCTGCCCGTCGCGGAGCACCGCGCCCTCGAACTGCGACAGCAGATTGTCGTCGGTCACCAGGACGTAATAGCCCGGCTCGTCGACCACGAACATGCCCGGATTCTCCGGATCGGGGATCCGCGTCCCCTCCTTCCAGAGCTGGATGACCTCCTTGAGCAGCCGCACCGTGCCGACCGCGTCGACGTGGAGGATCACCCTGAAGTCGAAGGATTTGCCGACGGGCGTGGGCACCAGGGAGCCAGTCTGCGACTCGCTCACCTTCTGGATCCGCACCGTTCCCATCCAGAGCCCCGCCAGGGGATTCGTGGACGTCACCGCCGCCGCCATGTGGGCAGGCAGGCGACCCTGCCGCGCCGCCGCGAAGGCCGGCGGCGCGAAGGCGGTCTTGGCCGCGACCGCGAGCAGGCGACGGTACCCGAAGCCGTCCCGGATCATCAGGATCGATCCCACCTCCGGGGCGGTGAAGGCGGCCCGGCGGGGCGCCAGGTCCACCAGCAGCTCGCCGCCCTGTTGCGCGGGAATGGTCAGCGACGCGGGCATGTTCGGCCAGGCGATCTCGCCGGTGTCGGGGTCGAAGTTGAAATAGGAGAGCTCGATCGGCGCCGGCCCCCCGATCCTCGCCACGTTGACCGCCGAGGGCGCGCTGCCCAGGTTGCGGATCCGCATGCGCTGAACCTGCGAGCTGCCACCGAAGTCCATCGCCGAGCCGGTGTCGAGCTCGATCTCGATCGGCCCGCTGTAGTCCGACGCTCCCTTGGAGTAGACCCAGTAGGCCTCACCGGACCGGATCTGGGTCGCGAACGGGTTGACCAGCTCCCACTCCGAGGCGGCGTTCAACCGGTAGATCGGCTGGTTGAAGTGCGCGGGCGAGGGCCCCAGGAACTGAGCGAAGGTCGGCAGCTGGTTCGGGTCGACGTGGAACCCGACCAGGTTGAAGGAGTCCGGCACCCAGCGGTAGCTCTTGATCTCGGGACGGCCGGTGACGTTCCAGACCACCGGCTGGGTGCCTTCGAGCTTGATCAGGTAGGCGCGGTTGGCTTGAACGGCGAAGAGGTTGGTGAGGATCGATTCGGGGCGCGGCCGCGGAAAGTACCCGAGCCAGGTCGGGCTCTCGATCATCTCCTCGGTCGGATCCTCGACGAATTCGATTTTGCCGACCCGTGGATTCCAGGTCCAGGCGCTGGCGATCGGCAGGCCGCCGAACACCGACTCGGCGTCGTTGGGCTCCGGCCGGACCTCCAGGAAGACGGCGTTCCAGCCCGGCTGCAGCTGAATCGTCTGGGTGTGCTCCGCCACCGCGGCCGCGGCCGCCGGCAGCGTCAACCCCATCGCCAGCGCCATCGCCAGCGCCGGCACGGCCCGCCTCGCATCGCTCTTCATTTCGATCTCCATGCCCATTTCACGCCCCCCGCCCTCAGGGCCCGGAAACGGTCACCGACCATCTCGAGGTGTCGCCGGTCTCGAAACCGTCGCTGAACATCGTCGCCATCAGTTTCACCTGATCCACCCGGACGTCGAACGGCGAGCCGCTCAACGTCTGCACTTCGAGCACGACCGACACGACGGCCCCGCCGCCGGTGCCGATGAGCGGCACGAACAGCCCCTGCGTAATCCAGTCGCCGCCCGTATCGCCACTCGTCAGGCCGCCGCTCCGGCTCGCCACGCCGACCCCGCAGACCCCGGACGCCCAGGACTCGACGGCGCCGCGAGCCACGACGTCGGCGCCGACCGGGAAGTCGACCAGGAAGTCGACCTGGAACTGGTAGGTGTCCGTCGGCACGGTGGCCAGGCACTGGCGCAGCGACAGCAGCGTGCCACCCGTGACGTTCGTGAAGTGCACCGAGCCCGAGAGCGGGAAGCCGTCGGAGTCCTCGGCGGGGTCCCACGCCACGTCGCCCGGCACCGGCACCGTCGGGATCCAGGCATCCAGGTCGGTCGCGAAGTCGAAGTGCGAGCGCGCGACCAGGTTCTGGTGTCGCGTCCGGAACAGCAGGCCGTAGTCGTCGCCCGGCACCCCGTCGCCGTTGCCGTCGAGCGGCGTGCCGTCGAGGTCGACGATCGAAGTCGAGCCGCAGACGAACAGCTGGTAGAGACCGTCGTGGAGCGGCACGCCCCCGCCCACCGCCACCGTGGCCGTGAACGTCCCGCCGTCGTAGCTGACCGGCCCGGTCACGATCCGGCGGTCGTCGCCGGCCTGCAAGCCACAGCCCGTGGTCGCGAAGAGCCCGTCCGGCCCCGCCTCGTAGAGCTGGAAGTTCTCGGGATTCGTGACGTCGTCCGGATCGCCGTCGCCCGGCGGATCGAACACCGCCTCGTCGAAAGTGACCCGGAGCGCGGTCACCGCCACCTCGGCGGTCTCCATCTCCTCCAGCGTGCCGCCGGCCGAGATCGGCACGGTGGCGACGGACACCACCTGCGGACCCGACCCGACGGTGTAGCTGGCCGTGTCGGTGTCGTTGGCCGAGATCGGATCGATCGCCGGCGTCGAGACCGCGGCACCGTTGACGTAGGTCCCGGGCAGCGTCTGCGCGTCGGCGGCGATCTCGATCGGCGGCGCCTGCGTCCCCGGCGCCACGGCCGCGATGTCGCAGGTGATCACGTCGCCGACCTGGCCGCAGGTCCAATCCACCGCCGTGATCACCACGTTGGTGAGCCCGGCCGGCAGCAGGTCGACGACTTGCGCCGCGGCCTGAGAGGGACCGGCGTTGCTGACCACGAGGGTGAAGACCAGCGGATCGCCCGGGCTGAGCAGCGTTTCGTCGACCGTCTTGTCGATCGAGAAGTCGGCGCGCGGCACCAGCAGATCGCTGTCGGTCGCCGTGTTGTTGGCCAGGTTCGGATCGGTGACTCCGGCCGCCGGCGCCACCGTCGCGACGTTGACGAGGGTGCCCGTCGCGGCCGGATCGATGAACGCCACGAACGCGAAGACCACGCTCGAGCCGACCGGCAGATCGACCAGCTCGGCGAGCGGACCGCTCCCCGTCGGCGCGCAGACTCCGCCCGCCACCCCCTCGCAGCTCCAGGTCGCCGAGAGCACGCCCGGCGGCAGGGGATCCGAGACCAGCGTCGCCGGCGCGTCGCTCGGCCCGGCGTTGGCCACCGTGATCAGGTAGACGGTCGCGGTGCCCGGCGTGACCTCGTTCACGAAGTTGCTCTTGGTGATCGACAGGTCGGCGATCGGCGTCAGCACGTCGATGTCGGTCGCGCTGTCGTCGCCGTCGTTGGTGGTCGGTGGCGGCATCGTCGCCGTCACCGTGTTGATCAGCAACCCGGTGGCGGAGGGCACGACGAAGCCGTTCACCGTGTAGACCACCGAGCCGCCGACGGCGATGTCGACGGTGTCGATCAGGTCGCCGGTGCCCGGCCCGCCACAGCTGGCGCGGCCCAGGCGGGCGAAGGCGGCGGCGGCGTTGTCGTGGTCGCCGGTGGTGTAGATGTAGGCGCTGGTGGGCGAGAAGGTGACGCCGCGGGCGCCATCCAGACCGTCGACGCCGGCGATGCCGTCGCGCAGCACGGCGCGCGGCTCGAGCAGGCCGGTGAAGCCGTCGCGCCGGAACAGCACCAGAGCGTCGTCGTTGTAGCCGACCGCCGCCAGGTAGAGACCGTCGGCCGACAGAGCGAGCGAGCGCACGCCGTCGAGGCCTTGGACCCCGCCGACTCCGTTCTTCACCACCCCGAGATAGGACAACTCTCCGGTCGCGTCGTCGCGCGAGAAGATCGTGATCGCGTCGTCGGCGAGCGCAGCGACGTAGACGTAGCCGCCGCCGGGGCTGACCGCGATCGACTGCGGCAGGTCGAGATCGTCGACGCCCGCGACGCTGTCGCGGAACACCGTGCGGTAGGTGACCAGGCCGGTGTCGGGGTCGCGATCGAAGACCGCCAGAGTGTCGGACTCCGCGCCGGCCACCAGGACCTGACTGCCGTCCGGAGTCACCGCCACCGCCGTCGCGCCGTCGATGACCAGCAGCGGCAGCGAGCCGAAGCCGTCCTTCTTCCGCTCGAGGAATGTCAGCTCTCCGGTGCCGGGATCGCGGGCGAAGACGGCGAGGGCGTCGTCCTCCTCGCTGACCACGTAGACGTTGCGGCCGTCGCGCGAAACGGTGACCGCCACCGCGCCGGCCAGGCCGTCGACGCCCGGATCGGACTCGAGCTCGATCTCCACCAACGTCAGCAGGCCGGTCGCCGGATCGCGCTCGAAGACCGCCAGCGCGCCGTCCGTGGCGCCGGTGGCGTAGAGATGCCGGCCGTCGGGGCTCAACGCCACGCCGCCGGCTCCGCCCAGGCCGTCGATGCCGTCGACGCCGTCGGCATAGCGGGTGAGGAACGCGAGCGTGCCGTCGCCGCCGTCGCGAGCGAAGACCGCGATCGAGTTGCTGCCGCGCGCCGCGACGTAGACGTGCTCGCCTCCCGGCTCGGGTCCGAAGACGCCGTCCGGATCGGGCGCGACGACGATCGTGCGCGGCCCGGAGAGCCCGCTCACGCCGCCGGCGCCCTGCACCTCGAGATCGATCTGGGAGAGCGCGGCGGTCGCGACGCAGCTCCACTCGGTGTCGACGAAGATGGGCGGGAAATAGTCCTCGATCAACCCGCCGACCAGGTCGCTCGGGCCGTTGTTCTGGATCGTGATGGTGTAGGAGAGAGGCAGGCCCGGGATCGCCTCGGTCTGGCCGTCCGTCTTCTCCATCACCAGGTTGACCACCGGCGTGATGTCGAGCACCAGGACGGCTTCGTCGTTGGCCGCCACCGGATCGTCGTTGATGGCGGGAGAGACGACGCTCGCGACGTTGGTGAGCGTCCCGACCGCGGAGGGCGCGAGCACCGCTTCGATGTCGTAGGTGACCGAGCCACCGGCCACGATGTCGACGCCGTCCCGCAGGTCGCCGTAGCCGCTCCGCGTGCAGCGGGAGCCTGCGCCGCGCGCCAAGACCGCCACCGCGTTCTCGGCCGCCGCGGCGACGTAGATCTGGTCGCCATCGGCCGAGGGCGCGATCGCCGCCGCGCCGCCGAGCTTCTCGTCGGCGCCCGGCCCGTCGAACTCGGCCTCGAGGAAGGCGAGCTTGCCGCTCACCGGGTCGCGCTGGAAAATCGCCACCGCGTTGTCGCCGGCCCCGGCGGCGTAGAGGTGCTCGCCGTCGAGAGTGACCGCCAGGCCGGCCACGCCGGTCAAGCCGTCGACGCCGTCGATGCCGTCGACGTGGGTCTCCTTGTAGTCCAAGCCCCCGGTCACGACGTTGCGCCGGAAGACCACCACCGCGCCGTCCGCCGTGCCGCCGGCGTACAGGTGCCGGCCGTCGGCCGAGATCGCCAGCGCCGAGACGCCGCCCAGGCCGGAGACGCCGTTGACGCCGTTCTTCTCGGCCTCGACGAAAGTCAGCAGGCCGGTGCCGGCGTCACGCGAGAAGACCGCGATGCCGGCCTCGGCCGCGCCCGCCACGTAGACGCTGTCGCCGGCCGGGCTGACCGCGACCGCGGCGGCGCCGGCCAGGCCATCCAGGGTCAGCGGACCCTGCGACTGGCCGTCGACGCGAATCGACAGATAGGTCAGCAGGCCGGTGACCGACGAGCGGGAGAAGATCCCGACGCCATTGTCGCTCGGCGAGGCGGTGTAGACGTGCGCCCCGTTCGGGCTGATCGCCAGCCCGCGCGCGTTGCCGAGGCCGTTGGCCCCGCCCACGCCGTCGCGCAGCATCTGCAGGAACGAGAGCTTGCCGGTCGAAGCCGCGCGGCCGAAGGCCACCACGGCGTCGTCGGCCTGACCGGTGGCGTAGACGTGCTTGCCGTCGGGGCTCACCACCACACCCGAAGGCTGGTCCAGCCCGTCGACCGAGCCGGTCACCGCGCAGGCGCCGTTGTAGACGGGCTGCCCGTCCTGGACGAGCTCGACGAAGGCGAGCTTGCCGTTGCGCAGATCGCGCCGGAAGACCGCCAGCGCGTCGTCGTCCTTGCCCGCCACGTAGACCGACAGCCCATCGGGCGAGAGCGCCACGGCGCGCGCCCCGGCGAGGCCGTCGATCGCCGAGAACTCGGCGCCCACCGGACAGCTCTTCGGCACCGGCACCGCCAGCGCGGCGCCGTCCGCCTGCGCTTCAATCGGCTCGAGCAGGCCCGCGATCGGCGCCGCGGCGCAGCTCCAGAAGCCGTCGACCAGCACCTCGGGCAGCACGTCGGTGAGCACCGCCCCCTGCACGTCGCTCGGGCCGAGGTTCTCGACCCGCACCCGGTAGCGCACCGGCGTCCCCGGTACCGCGGTACCGGTCAGTGTGCCGTCGCAATCCCCGAAGTCGGTGCAGGCGACCTTGGTGACCTGGAGATCGGCCACGCGTCCGAGCACCGTGTTCGTGTCGCTCGCCGAGTTGTTGCTCGGATCGAGGTCGATGACGCCCACCGGGGCCGTGATGGTCGCGGTGTTGGTGATCGTTCCGGTGACGCCGGACTTGATCTTGCCGCGAGCCAGGAACTCGATGCTGCCGCCCGGCGGCAGGAACACCAGTTGGTTCAAGTCGCCGAGGCCGCTGAGGCCGCCGAAGCACTGGGCGCCGGGCGTCAGGGTCACACAGTCCCACTCCACGTCTTCGAGCTGGCCCGGGAAGATGTCGGTCACCCGGGCGTTGCGCACCGCGCTCGGCCCGTGGTTCGTCACCGTGATCGTGTACTCGATCACCGTGCCCGGAGCGACCGTGCCGCTGCCCTCGCTCTGAACGTCGACGAAGGTGAGGTCGCCGGTGCCGGTCTCGGTGCCGGAATCCCAATCCCGGGTGAAGGCGACGACCGCGCCGTCGTGGAAGGCCGCGGCATAGAGGTTCTGGCCATCGGGCGAGAGCGCGAGGCCGCTCGGCCCGTCGAGGCCCGAGATGTCGTCGAAGCCGTTGCGCCGTACTTCGACGAAGGTCAGGGCGCCGGACACCGCGTCGCGCGCGAACACCGCGACCGCGTCGTCCTCCAGGCCGGCCACGTAGACGTGCTGGCCCCCCGGATCCCCGCCGGGGGGATCCGGCGCCACCGCTACCGCGCTCGCGCCGTCGAGCCCGTCGATGCCACCGTCGCCATCGACGACCGCGCCGACGAACGTCAGCTTGCCGTAGTTCGGACTTCCGGAGTTGCTCTCGCGCGCGAACAGCGCCACCGCGTCGGCGGTGCGAGCCGCGACGTAGAGGTGTCGCCCGTCGGGCGAGACGTCGAGGGCGCGCGCGCCGGCCATGCCGGTCACGCCAGCGACGCCATGCGAGTGGACGCCCAGGAAGGTCAGGGCGCCGGTCGACTCGTCGCGCGCGAAGGCCGCGATGGCGCTGTCGGACTCGCCCACGGCGTAGAGGTGGGAGTTGACCGCCGCGAGGCTGACCGGAGAGAGGACGATCTGGCGCACCAGGCCCAGGCCGTCGACTCCGTTGGCGCCGTCGGCGACCGCGCCGAGGAAGCTCAGCCGCCCGAACTGCGGGCTCTCGCTGTCGGGCTCGCGCGCGAAGATCGCGATCGCGCTCGACGCCGAGGCCGCGACGTAGAGGAAGCGGCCGTCCGCCGAGCCGGTGAGCGACCAGGGTCCGAGCATCGAGGTGACGCCACCGACGCCGCTCTGCTTGCGCTCGAGGAAGGCGAGCGCGCCGGTCGCGGCGTCGCGCGCGAATACCGCCACCGCGTTGTCGCTGTTGCCGGCGACGTAGACGTGCGCGCCGTCCGGGCTGATCCACGCCGCCGACGCACCGTTCAGACCGTCGACGCCGTCCTGATTGTCGAGCTGGGACTCGACGAAGACGAGCGCGCCGTCGGGCGCCTCGCGCGCGAAGACCACGACCCCGTCGCCGCTCTGCCCAGCGGCGTACAGATGCTGTCCGTCCGGGCTGACCGCCACCCCGAAGGCGCCAGCGAGGCCTTGGACCACCGCGATGCCGTCGGTCTTGGTGATCGACAGGTCGACGCGCGGCGACAGCGCGTTGGTGTCGGTGTCCGAGTTGTCGCCGAGGTTGGGATCGGTCGTGCCGCCGGGCAGGGTCACCTCAGCGTGGTTGACGAGCTGGATGCCGGTGCAGGGATTGCCCTGGCAGATGTTCGGGTCGACGACGCCGGTCACCGAGTAGACGATCCGGCTGCGGGCCGCGATGTTGACGACGTCGAGGAGCTCGATCGCGGGGCCGGTGAAGTCCGAGCCGCCGTTGCAGCTCGAGTCGACCGGCCGCCGGAAGACCGCCACGGAGTCGGCCACCCGGCCGGCCGCGAAGACCAGCTCACCATTGGGCGAGAGCCGGACGGAACCGGTTCCCTCGAGCCCCTTGACGCCGCTCAGCCCGTCCCGCTGCGCCTCGACGAAGTCGAGCTTGCCGCCGGTCTCGAGGTCGCGGCGGAAGACCGCGACGGCGGCCGCCGCGCCTGCGCCGGCGTAGACGTGGAAGCCGTCCGGCGACACCGCGACCGCGGCGGCTCCGGCAAGGCCGGTGACTCCGCCGACGCCCTGGCGGAGCACCTGGCGGAAGGTCAGGGTCCCGCTCGCGGGGGCGCGTTCGAAGACCGCGAGGGCGTTGTCGCCCGCACCGGCGACATACACGCTCACGCCATCCGCCGACACCGCGACGGCGCGCGGCGTGTCGAGACCGTCGATCCCGCCGGCGTTGTCGGTCTTGCTCTCGACGAAGCTCAGCGTGCCGTCGCCGGCGCGCGTGAAAGCGACCAGCGCGTGGTCGTTGGCGCCGGTGGCGTAGACGTGCTGGCCGTCGGAGGAGACGTCGACCGCGCTGGCGCCGGCCAGCCCATCGATGCCGCCGACGCCGTCCTGCAGGCGCTGCAGGAAGGTCAGCCGGCCGAAGCCCGCCGGATTGCCAGGGAAGTCGTTGCCGCGCGCGAGAACGGTCACCGAATTGCTGTTGGCGGCGGCCACGTAGAGGCTGTCGCCGGCGGGATCGAACGCCAGGCCGACCGGCTGGTCGAGCCCGCTGATCAGCGTGGCTCCCGGGATCGGCGCCGGATGGCCGGCGTCCTGAATCACCTCGAGCGGGGTCAGTCGGCCGAACTCGGCGTGGAGCGGATTCGACTGGCGCGTGAAGACGACCACCGCGTCGTCGATCTGGCCGGCGACGTAGACGTGCTCGCCGTCCGGGGAGACGACCACGGCGCTCGCGCCGTCGAGGCCGTCGACGCCGCCGGCGCCGTCGAGCTCGGCCTCGAGGAAGGCGAGCGCGCCGGTGGTGGCGTCGATCGAGAACACCGTGACGCTGTCGTCGCCGAGGCCGGTCGCGTACAGGTGGACGCCGTCGGGCGAGACGGCGAGCGAGCTCGCGCCGTCGAGGCCCTCGATCGTCACCGGCGGATCGGGCGCCGGCTGCGGCTGCTCGTCGCCGTCGGAGTAAGCGGCGAGGAAGGTGAGCGCGCCCGAGGGGGCGGCGACGCAGGTCCAGCTGGCGCCGGCCGGGAAGACGTTGGTCAGGTCGTCATAGACCGTGGCCCCGACCACGTTGCTCGGGCCGTCGTTGATCACCGTGATGGTGTAGGTCAGCTGCTCGCCCGGCACGGCGACGTCGTCGCGGTCGGTCTTGATCAGCTCGAGGTCCGCGCGCGGCGTCAGGACGTCGATGTCCCGGCAGGCGTTGTTGTCGGTCAGCGCGGGGTAGCCGGGCGCGCTGTTGCCCGGGCAAGTGCCCGGCGGGTGCAGGCCGTCGGAATCGTCTCCCGGATCGGTGATGCCGGTCGGCACCGTCACGTAGGCCTCGTTGACCAGCACGCCGGTGGCCCCGGGCGCGATCGTCGCGGTGACCGTATAGACCACCTGGCCGCCCGCCGCGACGTCGATCGTGTCGATCAGGTTCCCCACTCCGCTGCCGGTGCAGCGCGAGCCGGAGACGCGCGAGAAGACCGCGATCGCGTCCTCGCCGAAGCCCGCCACGTAGACGTGGCGGCCGGTCGGCGACACCGCGACGGCGTAGGCCTGGTCGAGGCCGTCCACCCCGTCGACGCCGTCGACGCGCGCCTCGACGAAGAGCAGCGTGCCCCCCGTCGCTTCGCGCGCGAACACCGCCAGCGCGTCGCTGTCCTCGCCGGCCACGTAGACGTTCTTGCCGTCCGGGCTCACCGTCACGGCGCGCGCGCCGTCGAGGCCGGTGACCCCGCCCTGGCCGTTGACGAAGGTCTGGACCGCCGACAGCTTGCCGAAGTCGGGCGAGGTGTTGTCGATGTTGCGCGTGAACACCACCAACGCGTCCGAGGTGTGGCCGGTGACGTAGACGTTGCGGCTACCCAGGCCGTCCCCGGGGTCCGGGCTGATGGTGATGCCGAGCGCGCGATCGAGGCCGGGCAGCGCCTGGACGAGCTGGACCTGGGTGAGCCGGCCGAAAGTCGCCGGATCGCCGCCGTCGGTACCGCGGCGGAAGACGACCACCGCGTCGTCGACCGAGGCGGTGACGTAGACATGCGCGCCATCCGAGCTGAGCGCCACGCCATGGGCACCCTGCAAGCCGACGATGCCGCCGACGCCGACCGTCTTGGCCTCGACGAAGGTGAGGGTGCCGTTGGCCGAGTTGCGCTTGAACACCGCCACCGCGCCGGGGAAGCGGCTGGCGACGTAGAGGTGCTCGCCCGAGGGGTCGGCGGCGATCGCCGCGGCGCCGAAGATCCCGGTGACTCCTCCCTGCCCCTGCCGCAGCACCTGCACGAAGGTCAGCAGACCGGTGGACGGATGGCGCGAGAAGACCGCCACCGAGTTGTCGGCTTCGACCACCGACTGGCTGGCGACGTAGACGTGGTTGCCGACCAGCGCGATCCCGCTCGCCCCCTCGAGCCCGTCGACCCCGCCGATGCCGTCCCGCAACGGGGGCGCCAGCTGCGTCAGGTCACCGGTCACCGGATCCCGCCCGAAGGCGGTGATCGCGGCGTCGGCGAACCCGACCGAGTAGGCGAACATCCCGTCCGAGGTGACCGCGACCGCGCTCACGGCGTCCAGGCCGTCGACGCCGCCGACGCCGTCGCGCACCGGCGCGGGTGGGCTCGAAAGCGGCTGGCCGCCGGTGAAAGCGAAGGCGGGCGGCGGTCCGGCGCGTTCGAACGCCGTCACCGCCGAGTCCCCCGCGGCCGCCACGTAGAGGTGGAAGCCGTCGGCCGCGACGACCAGCGGACCCGGCCCCTCGAGCGAGTTGACCGGGCAGGCGATCCCGGAAGGCGCGCACGGCATGTCGACGCCGTCGCGCCGCACCTCGATGACCTTCAGGCTCCCGGTAGCTGTGCTGCGCTGGAAGACCACGACCGCGTTGGCGGCGCCGCCGCTCACGTAGACGTGCTGGCCATCGGGCGCGAGGGCCACGCCGCTCGCCCCTTCGATCCCGGAGACCGAGCCGCCCGGACCGCTGTCGGACTCGTAGCGGGCGCCGAGGAACCCCAGGCGGCCGAAATCGACGTCTGCCGAGCTGGTATTGCGCGCGAACACCGAGACCGCGTGATCCCCGGCGGCGGAGACGTAGACGTGGCGGCCGTCGAAGGAGACGCCGACCCCGCTCGCCGCGTCCAGCCAGTCGATCGTGAGCGATCCCTGGACATCGCCGTCGCGCAGGGTCTCGACGAAAGAGAGCTGCCCGAAGCTCGGGCTCGCCCCGCTGGTCTCCCGGCGGAGCGCGGTGATCGCGTCTTCACCCTCGGAAGTGACGTAGAGGTGCGCTCCGTCCGGGCTGACCACCAGGGCCGAAGGGGCCGCCAGCCCGTCGAAGGGGCCGACGCCGTCTCGCGCCACCTGCTTGAACTCCAACGTGCCCTCGAGCGAAGCGTCGCGGCGGAAGACCGCGACCGCGTCGTCGAGCTCGCCGGCGACGTAGACGTGATTGCCGTCCGGGCTGAGCGCCACCGCGCGGGCCCCCGCCAGACCGTCGACCGTGCCGCCGGCGCCGTCGACCACCGCCTGGATGAAGGTCAGCGTGCCCAGGAACGGGTTGCGCTTGAACACCGCCACGGCGTTCGAGGTCGCGCCAGCGACGTAGACGTTCAGACCATCGGGGCTGACCGCGACGCCCGCGGCGCCCTCGAGACCGGCCACCGTCAGCGGGCCCTGGGTGTCGCCCTCGAAGATCGTCGCGATCGGGGTCAGCGCCCCGGTCGCGGCGCTGCGCCCGAGGACCACCAGGGCATCGTCGCCGTAGCCGGTCGCGTACACGTGCCCACCATCGGGCGCGATAGCCACGCCGCGGGCCCCCGCCAGGCCGTCGAACGGCTCGCCCTCGATCACCGCGCCGTCGCGCAGCTCCTCGACATAGGTCAGGGTGCCGAGCGCCGGCGCGTCCGAATCGCAGGTCCAGCGGACGTCGCGCAGGAGCGGCGAGAAGATGTCCTCGACCAGCACCTCGGTGGCGTTGTCGGGACCGTTGTTGAGCACGGTGATCGAGTAGGTGATCTGCGATCCGGGCACCGCGAAGGTCTGGCCGTCGTCCTTGATGATGGCGAGGTCCGCGGTGGCGGAGAGCACCAGGTTGACGCTCGCGGTGTTGTTGCCTTGGGTCGGATCGAAGACCCCCGACGGCGGCGTCACCTTGGCGACGTTGGTGAGCACCCCTTCCGCCAGCGGCCCGACGGTGCCGTCGACGATGAAGGTCGCGACGCCGGCGTTGGCGCAGCCGTTGGCGGCGCCCGCCTGCAGCGTGACGAGCACGTCGATGTCGCCGCTGCCGTTGAGCGTGCCGCAGCTGCCGTTGACCGCCGAGCAGCTCCAGGTCGGCGTCAGGTAGTCGATCGGGAAGTTGTCCTCGACGCGAGCATTGGTGACGTTGCTCGGACCGCAGTTGCGAACGATGATCCGGTAGCTCAGCGGGTCGTTGGCGCCGGCGGTCGGGGTCAGCAGCTCCTTGGTGATCGTCAGCTCGGCCTGGGGGCCGATCGGCGTCTCGACGGTCGCGCTCTGATCGCCCGGCGTGGCGTCGATGTAGCCGGAGGGCAACGCCGCCTGGGCGGTGTTGACGATGCAGTTGGCGCCCGGGATGCTGGTGCAGGCGACGCCGACCGCCGAAGGGGCCACGGTCGCGGTGATGTCGTAGCGGACGCGGCCGCCGGCCGGCAGCGTCACCGTCTGCGAGATCGCGCCCGCGCCCGGGGAGGGGCCGCACAGGGCTCCGGCCTGGGGCGTACACGTCCAGGTCACGCTCGTCAGCTCGGGATTGGCGAGCCCGGGGTCGGTGACGATCACGCCGGCCACGTCGGCCGGGCCGTCGTTGACCACCGTCACGGTGTAGCCGAGCCCACCGCCCGGCACCACCGAAACCGTGCTGGCCGTCTTGGTCACCACCAGGTCGGCCACCAGGCCGATCTGGTCGCGATCGGTGCAGCGGTTGTTGCTGGTGTCGACGGCCGCGATGCAGATGCCAGTCGGCAACGGGGTCGTCGCGTCGACCACTCCCACCGGCGCCGTCACCATCGCGGTGTTCTCGAGCATGCCGGAGGCGGTGGGCGAAACCGTCGCGGCGGCGCTGAACGTCAGCGCGCTGTGAGCTGGGAGCGTGACCGCCCGCGAGATGTTGCCCGACCCGCCGCCGCCGCCGCAGCTCGCGCCCGCGGTCTCGTTGAAGATGCCCAGAGCATCGCCGGTCGGCGAAGTGGCGTAGAGCTGCTCGCCCCCCGGCGACATCGTCAAGCCGGCCACACCGGGGAAGTCGGCGACCTCGACGAAGCTCAACGTGCCGTAGCTGCCGCCGACCGTGGTGACGCGGTTGAAGATCGCGATCTCGCCCTCCCCGGTACCGGCGGCGAAGAGCTGCCGGCCGTCGGGAGAGACGGCGATGCCGCGGGCGCCGAGAAGGCCGTCGACTCCGGAGATGCCGTCGATCTCGACGTCGATGATGCCGAGCAGACCGAGGTTGGCGACCGAGACGTCGACCGTGAAGGCGGTGACCGCGTTGTCGACCGCGGCGGCGACGTAGACCGTGTCGCCACGCGGCCCGAAGGCGAGCGCGGCGGCGCCGTCGAGACCGTTCAGGCCGACGCCGTCCTTCTCGACGTCCGCGAAGGTCAGCGCGCCGGTGGCGCGATTGCGGCGGAAGGAGACGATCGCGTCGTCGCCGTCCGAGGCCACGATCACCACGCGGGAATCCGGCGAGACGGCGACCGCGCGGGCGCCGGCCAGACCGCTCACGCCCGGCGACGAGTTGTTCAGCCGCTCGACGAAGGTTAGCACGTGCGTGGCGGGGTTGCGCGAGAAGACCGCCACCGCGCCGTCGACCTGGCTCGCCACGTAGACGCTGCGGCCGTCCGGCGACACCGCCACTCCGCGCGCGCCATCGAGGCCGTCGACCCCGCCGACGCCGTCCTGGACCATGCCCTGCCAGGTGACCAGACCGGTCCCCGTGTTGCGGGAGAAGATCGCCACGGCGTCACTGCCCGGGCTCGCGACGTACACGTGGAGGCCATCCGGCGAGACCGCCACCGAAGCGGCGCCGAGCATGCCGTCGACGCCGCCGGCGCCCTGCTTGGCCACTTGCGCGAACTGCAGCAGGCCGGTGGCCGCGGTGCGGGTGAAGACAGAAAGCGAGTTGTCGGACCCCGCCGCCGCCACGTAGACCTGGGCGCCGTTCGGGGCGACCGCCACCGCTGCCGCGGCGTCGAGACCGTCGACGCCACCGGTGCCGTCGAGGAGCTGCCCGATGCCGGTGAGCGGGCGGGCCGGCACACAGCTCCAGGTGACCGAGCTGATCTCCGGCGGGAAGGTATCGGCGACGGTGGCACCGGTGATGTCGCTCGGTCCGGTATTGCTGACCTCGATGGTGTAAGTCACCAGCTGCGAGGGGGCGACGCCGTCGACGCCATTGCTCTTGGTGATGCGCAGGTCGCCCTGCCGCGTCAGCGCGGTGTTGTTGTCGGTCGCGCTCGCGGGCGTCGGATCGGTGATGCCCGTGCGGGGCGCCACGGCCAGCGTCACCACGATGGGCGAACCGGTGAGCGCCGGGGCCACCGTGCCGGCCACGGTGAGCGTCGCCGACTGGCCGGTCGCGAGGTTGAGTCCCGCCCAGTTGTCGGTCAGGTTCGCCGAGCTGAAGTAGCCCTGGCTGGTCGAGTAGATCGCGGACAGGACCGGCGGCGGCGAGGTCGAGCTCACGCCGACGGCATCCAGCCGGCTCGGACCGTTGTTGGTCAGCGTCAGCGTGTAGGTGATCGGTGCCCCGGCGACGACGGTGGTCAGGCCGTCGGTGAGCGTCACCGCGAGGTCGGCGATCGGCGTGACCGGGGTCGAGAACAGGGCCGTCCGGTTCCCCGGCGGCGACGGCTCGGGGGTCGTCGAGGCGACGGTGAAGGTGTGCGCCAGCGAGGTCGTCGCCGGTTGCGTGAGGTGGAAGTCGTCCGCCATGACGAAGGTCACGGTGACGTCGGCGTCAGCGCCGGCGGAGAGGGTGCCGATCGAGCAGGACGCGCCCATGCAGGCTCCCGAGTAGGTCGCCGCCCCGAGCCCGGTGATCGCGTTGACGCTCAGCGTGACTCCGGCGGCGTCCGAGGGGCCGGCGTTCGAGATCGTCAGGTTGTAGACCAGGTTCTGGCCGGGGACGGCGCCGGTCGGCGCCGGCCCGTCGGAGGCCACCGTCAGCTCGGCCTCGGTCTCGACGTCGGTCGCGGTGTCGCCGTCGACGCCGGGAGCGGCGATCTGATCGCCGTAGAGATCGAAGTCGAGGTCGATCGTGCTGCCGTCGGCGGCGCTCGGCGATACGTCGAAGACGATCGTGCCGGTGATCGAGCCGCCGCCGTGGTTGAGGGTGCCCAGATTGCAGGTGAGCACCGAGGCGGCCACGCCACAGGTGGCGCCGGGAAAGGTCTCGGAATCGTAGCTGACCGGCAGGCCGGTCAGGGTGCTGCGCAGGATGGTGTTGGTCGAGTGATTGTTGCCGACGCCGGGAGCCGTCGCCGTATTCGTGATCGTGACGCTGATCGTCAGCTGCTCGCCGGCGACCACCGGGTCGGGGCTGTCGGTGAGCGTCGTGTAGACGAGCACCGGCGTCTGCGCGAGGCCCGGCGCCGCGCCCAGCAGCGCCAGCGCCAGCGCCAATGTCCAGAGCGCCGGGTTCGAGAGTCCTCGCCAGCCAGTTTCGGCGGCGTTCGCCCGCAGGTTCGGCAGGTCACGACGGCCAACGCACAGCGTCCCTCTCATATCCCCTCCGCCTGAACCGCAGCGCCGGGCTCGCCGAAAGCCTCGGCCGTTCACCCGACATCCGGCATCGACCTCAGCTCGGCAAGCCCCCGCCCCGGCCTCGATTCGGCCCAAGGTGGCGACACTGTGCAAAAAGTCACAGGCACTCTAGCACTCGGCTGTCGCCTGTCAACGTACGAAAAGAGCATTTCTGGTCGCTCGAGACCTCGTGCGGCGCGAAGTTGGGCTCGACGGAGCCGCTGTCGGCCGTCGGCGCTGCGGCAGCAGCCTGTGGGGAGAGTCTCCGCCTCGGCCCGCCTGTGCAATCGCGAGGGTGGGGGTCAGGCCTGCTTCACTGCGAGCTCGCCCCTCGCGGCGCGACGCGGCGCCCGGCCAGCCACTGCTCGATGCGCTCCGCCAAGACGGAGAGCGGCACCGAGCCCTGCTCGAGCACCGCGTCGTGGAAGGCGCGCACGTCGAAGGCCGCCCCGAGCTCCGCCTCGGCCCGCGCGCGCAGGCGCCGCAGCTCGAGATAGCCGACGTAGTAGGAGAGCGCCTGGCCGGGCCAGGAGATATAGCGGTCGATCTCGGTCGCGACCTCGTGCAGCGGCAGCGCCGTGCCACCCGCCAGATACTCGATCGCGCGCTCGCGGCTCCAACCGAAGGCGTGCAGACCGGTGTCGACGACCAGCCGCGCGGCCCGCCAGGCCTGGTAGGTGAGCAGGCCGAACTCGGCGTAGGGATCCTCGTACATGCCGGTCTCGATCCCCAGCCACTCGGAGTAGAGGCCCCAGCCCTCGCCGAAGGCCGAGATGTAGGCGAAGCGGCGGAACGGCAGCACCCCCTCGGCCTCGTCCGCGAGCGCTCCCTGGAGGTGGTGGCCGGGCACCGCCTCGTGCAGCGTCAGGGCGGTCAAGTTGTAGAGCGGGCGCTGGTCGAGCGCGTGGGTATTCACCCAGTACCAGCCCGGCTCGGTCGAGTCGCGTGGCGAAGGCGAGTAGCGCCCCGAGGTGTACTTGGGCGCCAGCGCCTCCGGTACCGCCATCACGCCGTAGGGCTGGCGCGGCAGGCGGCCGAAGAGCGACGGCAGCCGCGCGTCCATCCGCTTGGCGATCCAGCTCGCCTCGCGCAGGAGCTCCTCGGGCGTGCGGGCGTAGAAGCGCGGGTCGGTGCGCAGGTGGGCGAGGAACTCGGCGAAGCTCCCGGCGAACCCGGTCTGCGCGATCACGCGCTCCATCTCGGCGCGGATCCGCGCCATCTCGTCCAGCCCGAGCTGGTGGATCTCCTCGGCCGTCCGGTCGAGCGTGGTGAAGCGGCGCACCAGGTAGCGGTAAAAGGCTTCGCCGTCGGGCAGCGCGGCGGCGGCGAGCGTCGTCCGCGTGCGCGGCAGGTAGTCCCGCTGCATGAAGCGCAGGAAGCGGCCATAGGCCGGCAGCACTCCCGCCTCGAGCGCGCGACGCCCCTCGGCCGCGAGCCGTTCGCGCTCCGCGGCCGGGAAGCGCTCGGGCAGCGACCGGAAGGGACCGTAGAGCGGGTGGGCCTCCGGCGCGCCTTCGGCCAGCGGCCGGATGGTGACCTCGATCCCCTCGAGAGTCGCGCGCGGCAGCGTGACGCCGCGCCGCAGCCCCTCGGCGAGCAGCTCGACGTTCTGGTCGATCGCCGCCGGCAACGCCCGCAGCCGGGCCAGGTAGTTGGCGAGGTCGCGCGGCGTGACGAGCGGCACCTGCATCGGCAGCAGGGCGAAGCTGGTGTGGAAGCCCGAGTCGGCGTTGAGGGGCAGCAGGTGCTCGCCGAAGCGGCAGCCCTCCAGCCGGTCCTCGAGCTGGTCGCGGAACATCGCGGCGTCGACCCGCCGCGGCGACGGCAGGGCCGCCGTGTCGACCGCGTCGAGCTCGGCGAGGAAGGCGCGCGTCGCCTCCGCCCGCCGCGCGTGGGCGGCGAGCGAATCGTCGCTCAGCCGGTCGTCGTAGTCGTGCACGCCGACCTGCGTCGCCAGCAGCGGAAACTCGGCCAGCCGCCACCGCCACTCGCGCTCGATCAGCTCGAGCAGCCGCGCTTCCGACTCCCCGGCGGCAGCGAGCGGGGCCGCCGCTCCGGCCGCGCCCGCAGCCGCCGCGACCCACCCCAGCGACACCAGCCACCCCAGGACCACGACCCGCGCCGCTCGCCTCATCGCCGGACCTCCCGGCGGCGGAGTCTAGCCCGCCTGTCCCGGTTTCCCGGGCGCCTCCGTTCCCTCTCTCGGAGCCCCCCTGATCCAGTACGACGCGGCTCCGGAGGAGATCGAAATGGCATCCCTCGCAGCTGTGCGACAACCCACCCCGCGGCCCGCCCCGCGGCTCGCCGTCGCCGCGCTGCTCGCCCTGGCGACACCCGGCCTCCTCGCCGCGGCGTCCTACCGCCTGAGCCAGGGGCTGCCCTTCAGTGACGTCAGCGTCGACTTCCGAGTCAGCCCCGACGGCCGCTTCGCCGTGTACGTTCACGACGCGGTCGTCGACGGCGCGAACGAGCTCTGGAGCGTGCTGCTCGCGGGCGGCGACCCGGTCCGTCTGAGCGCCCCCTTCTCCCCGGGCCAATTCATCTCGGAGTTCGAGATCAGTCCGGACGGCGAGCGGGTGGTCTTCCTCTCTCCCCAGTCCGGGCGGGTCGAGCTCTACAGCGCTCCGATCGCCGGACCGGAAGATTCCTGGATCCGGCTGAACCAGGACCTCGGTTCCGGCGGCCAGGTGACGGCCTTCCGGATCAGCCCCGACGCCTCGCGGGTGGCCTTTCGGGCCGACCCTGGGATCGTCGGCAGGCACAGGCTCTACAGCGTCCCGATCGGAGGCGGCTCGTTGGCTTCGCTGCAGCCGCAGATCTTCGTCGCGGCGAGCGCGGCCACCACCCAGTTCGAGTACAGCTCGAACAGCGAGCGCGTGGTCTACCTGGCCAACTATGCCAGCGGCACGGTCAACTACCTCTACAGCGTCGCGGCCGACGGCAGCGCCGCCGCCGCGCCGATCAACGGCGCGCTACCCAGCGGCGGCGAGGTGGGTCCCTTCGCCATCAGCCCGGACAGCAGCCGCGTCGCGTACGTCGCCGACCAGGAGGTCGCCTTCCGCTACGAGATCTTCAGCGTGCCGATCGGCGGCGGCACCAGCGTCAAGCTGAACAACGACCCCGTCCCGGGTGGCTGGGTCCTGGGCGACCTCGCGATCAGCCCCGACTCGACCCGCGTCGTCTATCTCGCGAGCTTGCTGGTCCCGGGCAGATTCGAGCTCTACAGCGCTCCGATCGCCGGGGGGGATCCGATTCGGCTCAATGGCGAGCTCGCTTCCCTCTCGGTGCTGCAGTACCTGATCAGCCCCGACGGCTCCCGCGTCCTGTACGAGGCGAGCGAAGCGGTCGCTGGTGTCGTCGACCTGCACAGCATCACGCTGGCGGGGTCCGATCGCGTCCAGCTCACGGCCGGATTGCTCGCCAGCGACTTCATCGCGCACCTCGCGATCCCTCTCGACGGAAGCCACGCGGTCTACGTCTGGTTCGACAGCAGCCAATCTCGCTTCCGCCTGACCAGCACGCCAATGGCCGGCGGACCCGGCATCGACCTCGAACCCACGCCGACGAGCAACGTGCTCGGCCCGCCACAGGTCAGCCACGATGCCACCAGGGTCGCCTTCCTGGCGCGCCCAGAGGTCGGCGCCTCCGAGGTGCATCTCTGGACCGTCCCGCTCGCCGGCGGCGAGTGGACGCGCCACGACGAGGTCGCGCTCGCGGGGAGTCGCGTCAGGTCCTTCGCGCTCGCCGACGACGTCGGCCGCGACCTCGTCTACATCGCCGATCAGGAGGTCGTGGATCAGCGCGACCTCTACCTCGGCGACTCTTGCCTGCTCTGCGACGGCTTCGAGTCGGGCGGCTTCGGGCGCTGGGAGTGAGGCGCCGGCGCGGCGCGGCTCACTCCGCGGGTCTGCCCTCGCGCTCCGGCTCGAGGCGCGCGCCGGCCAGCGCCGGAGCGAGCTCTCCGAGCTCCTCGTCGTCGTCGGCACCGCCCGGGCGGCCGGCGCGGCGGTGGCGGTGGATGGCGCGCGCCGCGCGCCAGCGGCCCAGCCGCTCGCGGGTCTCGAGCAGCAGGTCGTAGAGCACCGGCACCAGCACCAGCGTCAGGAAGGTCGCGAAGGCGAGACCGAACATCACCGCCACGCCCATCGGCCGCCACCACTGGCTCGACTCGCCGCCGTGGACGAATCGCAGCTCGCGGAAGTCGAAGCCGTAGCCGACCACGGTCGGGATCAGGCCGAGGATGGTCGTCACCGCGGTCAGCACCACCGGCCGCAGACGGCGCATGCCGGTGACCAGCAGCGTCGTCCGGCGCGCCAGGCCGCGCGCGCGCTGCTGCTCGGCGTAATCGAGCAGCACGATGGCGTTGTTGACCACCACGCCCGCGAGCGAGATCACCCCCAGGCCGGTCATGATGATGCCGAACGACGTCCCGGTGATCAGCAGCCCGAGCAGCACGCCGATCAGCGACATGACCACCGAAGTCATGATGATGAACGGCGCCGCGTAGGAGTTGAACTTGCCGACGATCAGCAGCAGCACGAGCAGGATCGCGTAGAGGAACGCCTTCGAAAGGAAGGCTTTCGCCTCCTCCTCGTCCTGGCTCGCGCCCGCGAACTGAATGGTGTAGCCGGCGGGCAGGAGCGCCGGCAGCGCGGCGATCCGCTCACTCGCCGCGTCGCGCACCGGCTGCGCCAGCTCGGGGCTCGTCACCTTGCCCGAGACCGTCACCACGCGGCGCCGGTTCTTGTGCTGGATCGACTGCAGCGCCGAGCCCGTCTCCACCCGGGCGATGTTTTCGAGCGGAATCTGCAGGCCCGCCTCGGTGACCACGGTCAGGCGCGACAGGTCGGCGATGCTGGCGCGCGCTTCGGGGCGGAAGCGCACGGTCACGTCCCACTCGTCCTCGCCCTCGCGGAAGGTCGAAGCCTTGGTGCCGTTGACCGCCGTGCGCAGGGTCGAGGCGATCTTGGCGGTGGTCAGCTCGAGCCGCGCCGCCTGGTCGCGGTCGACGGTCACCACCACCTCCGGGCGGGCGAGGTCGAAGTCGCTGTCGAGCGTGGCGAGACCGGGAATGTCCACGATGGCGCGTTGAATCCGGTCGGCGATCTCGCCCAGCTTGGCGAAGTCGTCACCCGCGATCTCGATCGAGAGCGGATCCCCCACCGGGGGCCCTTCCGCCGGGCGCTCGACGTTGATCGTCGCTCCCGGGATTCCGCGCACCCGCTGGCGCGCCTGCTCGAGGGTCACGAACGAGCTCTGGCTGCGCACCTCCATGTCCAGCAGGTCGAGCGTCACCCGCCCGCGGGTCGGATCGCCCCCTTCCGAACGGCCGCCGGAGAACTCGTCGCCCGAGGCGCCGGCGCCCGAGGCCGCCGCCACCACCTGCACGTCCGGCAGGTCGACGAGGCGCCGCTCGAGCTCGCGCACGATCGCGTCGGTCTGCTCGAGCCGAGTTCCCGGTGGCGTCTCGACCGAGGCCCAGATCTGCCGCGGCTCAGTCTCCGGGAAGAACTCGACGCCGTGATTGAAGGCGCCGAACAGCACGAGCACCAGAACGAACAAGCCGAGCGTGCCCCCCGCCACCACCAGACGGTGATCGAGGGCCCAGGAGAGCAGGGCGCGGTAGCCGAGCAGGACCCGTCCGATCGGCCCGGCGTCGGCCGGCAGCTCGCCCCGGTCGTCGACCACCACCCCCTGGTCGCGGCCGAGTCGCATGTACTGCGCGGCCAGCGTCGGGTTGGCGGTGAAGGCGACCACCAGCGACGCCGCCAGCGCGATGCAGACCGCGATCGGCAGGATCGACATGAAGTCGCCGACGATGCCGGGCCAGAAGAACAGCGGCACGAAGGCGCCGATAGTGGTGAGCGTCGAGCTCATCACCGCGCCGCCGACCTCGCGCGTCCCCAGCTGCGCGGCTTCGACGACCCCCTTGCCCTCCTGGACGTGGCGATAGATGTTGTCGATCACCACGATCGAGTTGTCGACCAGCATGCCGACCGCCAGCACCAGCGAGAACAGCACCATCATGTTCAGCGTCATGCCGGCGAGCTGCACCACCACGAAGGTGAGCAGCATGGAGAGCGGGATGGCCGCGCCGACGAACAGCGCGTTGCGCAGGCCCATGGCGAAGAACAGCACGAACACCACCAGCACGACGCCCGAGAGCACGTTGTTCTCGAGATCGGCGACCATGATCCGGATGTCCTTCGACATGTCGGCCAGGAAGGCCACCTCGACGCCCGCCGGCCAGCTCTCCCGGCGCCGCTCGACCTCGGCCTTGATCGTGTCGGTCACCGCGATGATGTTGGCGCCCGAGCGCTTCTGGACCGACAGCGACACCGAGTCCGCGCCGTCGATGCGCGAGTAGGAGGACCGGTCCTTGAATCCGAAACTGACCTCGGCCAGGTCGCGGATCCGGATCGGCTGGCCGCCGATCGCCTTGACGACGAAGTCCTCGATCCGGCGCGGGTCCCCGACCTCGCCCGGCACCCGCAGGGCCAGCGTCTGGCCGGACAGGCGCAGCTCGCCGCCCGGGATCGACACGTTCTCGTCGCGCACCGTGTCGATCACATCGTCGAGCGACACGCCGTAGAGCCGCAGGCGCTCCGGGTCGACGTCGACCTTGACCTCGCGCTCGACGCCGCCGACCAGGGTGGCGCGCAGCACTCCCGGGATCGCCTCGATCTCGTCCTGGAGCCCCTTGGCCAGGCTGCGCAGCGCCACCGGTCCGAGGTCACCCGAGAGGTGAACCTGCAGGATCGGCACGTCCGAGAAGTTCAGCTCGCGCAGGATCGGCTCTTCGGCGTCCTCCGGGAACTCGGACTTCGCGATGTTGACGCGGTCGCGGACCTTCTGCAGCGCGAAATCGATGTTGGTGCCCGAGACGAACTCGACGTTCACCGTCGAGACGCTCTCGAGCGAGGTCGAGGTGATCTGCTTGATCCCTTCGAGCCCCTGCAGCTCGCGCTCGAGCTCGTCGGTGATCTGGGTCTCGACGTCCGCGGGCGATGCGCCCGGCCAGAGCGTGTAGACCAGGATGTTGGGCACCGAGATGTCCGGGAAGCTCTCCCGGGGCAGCGATGAGTAGGCCGAGAACCCGGCCACCACCACCGCCGCGATGGCGAAGAAGACGGTGGCTCGATTCCTGACCGAGAACTCGCCCAGCCGCACTTCAGACCTCCTCGACTTTCTGGCCCTCGCCGACGGCGTGCTGCCCCTCGACGATGACGCGGGCGCCGGCGGCGAGCCCCTCGACCACCACCTCCTCGCCGATCACCGGGCCGAGCGTCACGGTCCGGCGCGCGGCGCGCTCGCCTTCGACCAGCCAGACCGCCTTGCTGCCGGCGAGGTCGACCAGCGACGCGAGCGGCACCAGCAGAGCGCCCTCGATCTGGCGCCGCGGAATCAGCGCGCGCGCGATCAGACCCGGCTTCAGACGCCCCTCCGGATTTGCGATCTCCGCTTCGACGGCGAGCGTGCGCGTGCGCGGGTCGAGCTCGGCGCCGAGCCGCTCGATGCGGGCGCGGAAGACCTCGCCCGCGAAGCCGTCGATCGTGACCTCGATCTCGCGCCCGACCTCGAGCAGCGGCACGTCCGCGGCCGGCGCGGGCGCGCGCACCTTGATCCGCGCCACGTCGACCAGCTCGTAGAGCGGCGCGCCGGGCGAAACGAACGAACCCGCCTCGACGTGTCGGGCCGCGATCTTGCCGCTCCACGGCGCCCGCACGCGCGCCTTGTCGAGCGCCAGGCGCGCCGTCGCCAGCCGCGCCTCCGCGACGTCGCGGTTGGTCACTGCGTCGAGTAGCTGCGCCTTGGTGACCGCCTTGCGATCGAACAGGTTCTGCGCCCGCTCGTACTGGAGCCCGGCCTGCCGGACGAGAGCCTCCGCCTCGGCGACGGCCTGCGAGAGCGCGCGTTCGTCGATCGTGGCCAGCAGCTGGCCGGCGGCCACCGCCTGCCCGAACTCGGCCCGCACCGACTCGACCGCGCCGCCGACCTCGGCGGCGAGCGTCGCCCGGAGGCGGGGCAACAGATCGGCGGGCAGGCTCGCCCGGTCGACCACGTCGCGGGGCGCGAGCTCGATCGAACGCACCTGGGCGATCCGCTCGGCGGGCACCGCCGGCGTCGGCTCGGCCGCTCCGCGTCCGCAACCCGAGAGGGCGGCGGCCGCGAGCAGGGGCAGGGTGATGAGAAGCAGGGTCTGGCGTGACATGGCGATCATCTCTCCGTGGAACCATCCCGGCTCGCCGTCGGCAGCTGGCCCTGGGAGCGGGCGAGACGGGAGGCCTGAATCCGTACGTCGTAGAAAGCGTTGATGGCGAGCACTTCCGCCGCGATGGCGCGGCTCTGGGCGTCGAGCAGATCGGTCTGGGTGGCGACCCCCTGCGTGTAGCTCTCGCGCGCCACCCGCACCGCCTCGGAGGCGGCCGCCGAAGAGGTCTCGGCGGCGGCGGCGCGGGCCCGCGCGGTGCGCAGGTCCGACAGCGCCTGGTCGATCTCGAGCCGGACGCGGCTGCGCAAGTCCTCGAGCCGCCAGGCGAGCTGCTGGCGCTGGCTCTCGAACTGGGCGATCTGGCCGCGCCGCCGGCCGCCGTCGAACAGCTCCCAACGGAGGCCGACGCCGAACGACCAGGCCGAATAGAGCGGCTCGCCGAAGTTCTCCACCTCGCGCACCTCGCGCCCCCAGCTGCCGGTGAACTCGATCTGCGGCAGGCCGTCGGCGCCGGTGATCCTCTGCCGCTTCCGGTAGACCTCCTCCTGCAGCGCGAGGTCCTTCAGCTCGGGCCGCCGGGCGAACGCCCCCTCGACCAGCGTCGCCGCTTCCGGCAGCGCCGGCATCGTCCGCTCGACCGCCGCCAGCACGAGCGGCTCGCCGGCCGGCAACGCGAGCACCTGCCGCAGCTGGGTCTCCGCGACCGTGACCTGACCCTGCCGACGCGCGACCTCGGGCTCGACCTCCGCGAGCGCCGCCACCGCCCGGAGGCGCTCGAGCTCGGTCGCCTCGCCGATCTCGAGCAGGTTCTCGATCCGCTCGAGGTCGCCGCGCCGGAACTCGCGCTCACTCTCGAGCGTCGCCAGGCCCTCGCGGGCGGCGAGCACGGCGTAGTAGGCCTCGGCCGCCGCGAGCCCGGTGTCGAGGCGCGCGGTCGCGATCTGGGCTTCGGCGGCGTCGGCGACGACTCTCGCCAGCTCGACCGCGGCGCCCACCTTGCCGAACGTCCAGATCGGCTGCGTGACTTCGATCACCGCGCGAGAGAGCTCCTGCTCGGAGGGCGAGAAGGAGCCGGCGGGAAACTGCTCGAGGATGTCCTCGAAGTCCGGGCTGTTGAGCAGCGCCGGGCTCTTCGACCGGCCCCAGGAGCTCACCACGGCGAGCTGGGGAAAAGCGTCGGCGCGGGCCTCGACGACCCCGCCGGCGACCTGCCGGCGGGTCTCCTCGACCGCGAGCAGCGCTGGATTGTGTTCGAGCGCCAGCGCGACGGCGCGTTCGAGGTCGAGCTCGGCCGCGGCCACGCCTCCGGGAGCCGCGGTCAGCGCCGCGGCGACGAGCAAGCGAGAAAACCTCATGCGAAGGGGCTCTCCGACGGTTCGCGCCCGGCGATGGCGCGGAACAGGTAGGTCCAGATCGCCGGCAGATGGGCGTTGGCCCGCTCCGCCTGCGGCGCGCAGTTGGTCTGCAGGAACAGGATGCCGTGAAAGAAGATAGCGAGAAAGGCGTGCACGTCCTCGGGGTCCCGGGCGTCGAGCTCGCCGGCCGCGATCGCCTCGACGATCCGCCGCCCGATGCGGCCGCGGAGGTCCTCTTCGATGCCGTCGACCAGCGCTTGCACCCGTGCGGCGAGCTCGCCCTGGACGTGGCTGGTCGCCATGTGGAAGACCGCCACGACCTGCGGCTGCTCCCGCGCGAACTCGACCACGCGGCGCAAGTGCTGCCCGAGCTGGAGCTCGAAGGTCCCGGGACGGTCGAAGGGCGCCATGCAGGCGTCGACCCACGCCCCCATCGCCGCCTCCACCAGGTCGAGCAGCAGCTCCTCTTTCGACCGGTAGTAGTTGTAGAGACTCGGCTTCGCGATCCCCACCCGCTCCGCGAGATCGGCCATCGAGGTGCCGTCGTAGCCCCGCTCCCCGAACAGCTCGTAGGCGGCGGCGCGGAGGCGGTCGCGGGTGGAGAGGGTCTCGGTTTCGGGTTCGATCACCATGTCGCTTCTCTGGGGGATTGCGGCTACCGACCGGTCGGAAGCATATCGAACGACCGGTCGGTAGCCAAGTGCCCGTTAGATACGAGATCCCGGCCTCCGGGTTTCAGACCGGTCTCGGCCCGCCCACAAACAGCGAGGGCGTGGACCACGTGGCCCACGCCCTCGCGCGACCCCGGCGGATGCCGCCGGGACCGGGATTACGGGTTCAGGACGTTGCGGGGAGTTCCGGCGCCCTCGCCGAAGGTGAACAGCGTGTAGAACGGATCGAACAGATCCTCGGCGTACGGATAGTCCGGACCCGAGGGGCCGATGATGATGCTCTGCAGGTCACAGCGCGAGTCGAGCTGGATCGCGTTGAGACCGGCGCTGAACCGGCCCTCGGCGCTGTGGACCGAGCTGACCCAGGCCTGCGCGGCGGTCGGCAGGTTGCCGGCCTGGACATAGTTCCAGAGCTGGTTCAGGTTGAGGTACGCCCAGCCGGACTGCGGGGTGACGCCGATGTCGGCCACCGACACCCGCTGCGCCTCGAGCGGGAAGAGGATGTCCTCCTGCGGGCAGGGCGAGATGGTGCACACCGCTTCCGGGTTCTCCTGCTCGTCGAAGAAGACCGTCTGGCGCTCGTTGAGCGGGAACCAACCGGGCCCAGCCGCGCAGCTGAAGCCGTCCTCGTCACCGAACAGCACGTTGAACAGCGAGTCGCGCCAGACCAGGAAGTCGGTGCCGCCGGAGAAGGCGGCGTTCTGGTAGAACTGGGTGGCGAAAGTCGTCGCCAGCGGCTCGCGGAAGTCGAGTACGACGTTCAAGTCGAACTGCGTGGCGCAACGGCCCCAGAAGGTGCTGGTCAGAGCGGGACCGATGCCATTGCCGCCCAGAATGCGCTGGTAGGCGGCGCGCGCGGCCTCCATGTCGGTCTGCGCGGCGAGGTCGATGTCGAAGTCCTCGAGCGCCTCGATGTGGACCAGGGTGTCGCCCTGGGCGAAATTGTTGGCGTAGTCGATCATGTACCACTCGCCCCACAGGGCGTTGTCCCACGAGCCGACCAGCCCGCCCGGGCCGGGCACGAAGTAGCCCGGGTCGCAGGGGGTGAGCAGGGTGCAGGCGCTGACGGTGTCGACCGTGACGTAGCCACGGGCGATGCCGTCACCGTACGGGTAGCCGCCGCAGCGGCCGCCGTAGATCGACGAGGGGCCGCCGGTCAGGATCGACTGCAGGTGCTGGAGGAACGCGGCGTTGAGCGCCGGGTTGGTGTACGGCAGGATGCCCGCGCACGAGGCGTAGGACGGATGCGCATCCGAGTAGGCGCCGCGGTTGCTGACCGTGTTGGTCGCCGCGGTGCGCGGCAGCAGGCCGTTGCGGATGATCAGCCCGAGGCCGATCGTCTGCACGTCGTAGCCGGTCAGGTAGACGTTGAAGTCGAGCGCCTCGACCGACATGTCGGTCCAGACGATGACGTGGGACAGCACCGAGTACTCGCGTGCGTTGTTGATCGAGAAGAACGTGTCGATACCGTTCGTGTTCGCGATGTCGACCTCGAAGTACGGCAGCAGCAGGGTCGCCGCCGGGGTTGCTTCGATGGTGCACAGGTCGGCCGGCGCGACGCTCGCGCCGAGCAGCGCGACGAGGGCGAAAGCGGTCAGAGCTCTCTTCATTCCCATCTCCAGATTGATGATTCGAGTTATCACGAGGCCGGTGCGACAGTGGCACCGGCGGACTCCAGCAACATCAGCGACCCAGCTCCCTCCCCCACCCAGTACCGATCACCTCCCGATCAAGGGCTCTATTCTCGTGCAGCATAATCGACCAGCGGCTCCCTTGTCCAGACCCTTCGCACTGCCGGGTGCTGTTTCTCGCCGGACCCCCGCGGGGGTAGCATCCGGCACGCCGATGCCGATCTACGAATTCTACTGCTCCGCCTGCCACACCGTCTTCAGCTTCTTCTCGGCCCGGGTGGCCCCCGAGGTCCGCCCCGCCTGCCCGCGCTGCGGCCGCCCGGACCTCGACCGCCGGCCGTCTCGCTTCGCGACTCTGAAGCGCTCCGCCGGCGCCGGCCAGGACGAGGCCGTCGACCCGGACGACCCCTTCTCGAGCCTGGACGAGGGGCGGCTGGAGGGCGCCATGGAGCAGCTGGCGGGCGAGCTCGACGGCATGGACGGCGAGCGCCCGCAGGATCCCCAGGCGGTGTCGCGCTTCCTGCGCCGCTTCACGGAGCTGACCGGCCTCGAGGCCGGACCCAAAATGCAGGAGATGCTGGCCCGCCTCGACCGCGGCGAGAACCCCGACGATCTCGAAGCCGATTTCGGCGGCGACGAGGACGGCGACGAAGACCTCTCCGAGCTCTTCCGCCTGAAGCCCGCCGCCCTCGCCCGCCGCCTCCGCCGTCCCGAGGTCGACGAGACGCTCTATTTCCTCTAGCGAAGGAGACACCCCATTCCGAGTCCAGACTTCTGGCGCGATCGCCGCGTGATGGTCACCGGGCACACCGGTTTCAAGGGCTCCTGGCTCACCACTTGGCTGCTCCGCATGGGAGCGCGAGTCTCCGGCTTCGCGTTGCCGCCCGCCACCGATCCCAGCCTGTTCCTCGCTGGCGCGCTCCTCGACGACATCCGTTCCACCTACGGTGACGTGCGCGACGCCGAGAGCGTGACGCGGGCTTTCGCCGCGGCAAGACCCGAGGTCGTGCTCCACCTGGCGGCGCAGCCGATCGTGCGCCGCAGCTACGAGGACCCGGTGGGCACGTTCGCGACCAATGTCCTCGGCACGGTGAACGTCCTCGACGCCGTCCGGCAGGTCGGCTCGGCGCGAGCCGTCGTCGTCGTCACCAGCGACAAGTGCTACGAGAACCGGGAGTGGGTCTGGTCGTACCGCGAGAAGTCGGCGCTCGGCGGCCGCGACCCGTATTCGGCGAGCAAGGCCTGCGCCGAGATCGTCACGCGCAGCTTCCGCAACTCGTTCTTCAAGGTGACCGGCGACATCTTCGTCGCCACCGCCCGCGCCGGCAACGTCGTCGGCGGCGGCGACTGGGCGGAGGATCGACTGGTGCCCGACACGATCCAGGCCCTGCTGGCCGGTCGCCCGGTCGAGCTCCGCTATCCGAACGCGATTCGGCCCTGGCAGCACGTGCTGGATCCGCTCGCGGGCTACCTGAAGCTGGCGGAGCGCCTCGATTCGGGAGGCGACGCCTTCGCCGAGGGGTGGAACTTCGCCCCCTGGGAAGAGGATGCGCGCACCGTCGGCTGGGTCGCGGCGCGCTTGCAGCGCGCCTGGGGCGTGACGCCGGCGTGGCGACCGCAGGAGGGTGCGCGCCACCACGAGCAGATCTTCCTGAAGCTCGACTCGAGCAAGGCGCGTCTGCAGCTCGGCTGGCGGCCGAAGCTGCGCATCCACGACACCGTCGACTGGACGGTGGACTGGTACCGCGCCTTCTACGACGGCGCGCCGGCCCGGCGGCTGGTCGAAGACCAGATCGCCCGCTACGAGGGAGTCGCGACACCCAGCGACGCGCAGCAAGTCGAGGCCTGAGAGCCTCGCACTCGCGAGCACCGAGCCCGCTTGCCGCCGCGCGGACGAGAGGGCTTCGAGGCGACCTGGGAGTAGGGCGGCACCCGCTCCGCCCCGAGCTTGCGTCGCCGGGTCTCGAAGCGCACGAACTGGTCGCCGGTAGGGCAATCGGACGAGATCCCACAGCGACGGAAGCGGTCGAGCAGGTGCATGACGAGGCTCGACTGCGGCGGCCTCATCGGAGCGAAGGCGCTGTCGGCAAACAGGTCGAGGTCGACGCCGGTCACCTGGTGCCCGGCATCCATCAGCAGCTCGACCAGGTGCGGGCCGACACAGCTCGGATGGCCGGTGACGAGAAGCTTCATGGCGCCGCCAGTGGAGCCCCGTACTGTCCGAAACTCGGCTGGCACCCGGTACTCTCGTCCCGATGCCGTGGTTCGCACCTGTCACTCAGCCGTCTTGCGCGCCTGCCGTCGTTTCGCCCCTTGCGGCGATGGCCGTCGAGGCCTAGGATCTTGGTGACTTCGTCGAGGAGGTGCGGCATGAAGCCGATCGCGCTTCGCTTCGCCCTGGCCCTGATCCTCGCTTGCGGCGCGCTCGCCGCGCTCGCCTGCGCGCCCTCGCCCCCACCGCGACCCGTTCCCCCCGCCACCCCGTCCGCCTCCTGAGCCCGGAGCGATCGTCATGCTCCCGCGGCCGGCGGCCCTGACGGGCGCCGCGGCGTTGGTGGTGCTCGCCCTCGTGACGCCGCCGCGCGCCGCCGGCGTCGAGCCGTCGCTCGCTCGCGCCAACCAGCGCTGGGGCGGTGCCGCCTGTGCGACCCGCTATCCGATCCCGATCAAGAAGAAGGTCGACCGTGAGGGCGCCTCGCGCAGCCCGCTCTGGATGCTCCCCTCGACCAAAGGAGAGAAGAACCTCGGCCTCGTCTATACGGTCTCGAGCCGCGCGGCGATCGCCGGGCTGCTGATCGGTGACGAGATCCCCGCCGGCACCCAGCTCGTCTCGCTCGGCTGGTCGCTCAGCCGCCCCGAGGCCGAGGAGGGGCTGGGTCTGAGCCTGCGCTTCCGCGACGCGCCGGCCGAGCTGCGCGTCGGCTTCATCCCCGCCTTCGGCAGCGCGGACTCGCTGCCGCTCGCCCGGCTCGAGCAGGTCGAGCGCTACGCCCGGCTCGAGGCCTTCGTCTGCGCCGCAGCGGACGAGAGGCTGACCGAGCCTCCCGCGACCTCCCCGCCGGTGCCCCACGTACCCGCTCGCCCGCCGGCGGCCGTCGCGCCGCCTCCCCGCGCCCCCGCGGCGTCGTTCGCGCTGCAGCTCCACGCGACCGCGGTCCGTCCGCCCAGCGTCGCCGCCGGCGGCACGATCGAGCTGGTCCTGACCTACGAGCTCGTCGGCGGCGGGTTGGATGGCCCGCTCGAGGTCGTCGAACGGCGCGAGATCCTGCGCAGCGAGCGCGTGCTGCGCACTCTCGAGTCTCCGCTCGTCCGCCCCGCCGGCGTGCACTCGAGCGCCCAGAGCCTGCGCCTGCCGTCGACTCTCGAGCCCGGGCTCTACACGCTGCGGGGCAGCGTCCTCGCCGGCGGGCGCGAAGCGATCGCGACCGCGCTCTTCGAGGTGACGGCGCCGTGACGCTCCGGCTGGCGCTCGCGCTGCTCGCGCTCGCCGCGGCGGCGGCGCCGGCCGCCGGCGCTTGGCGCGTCCGCTGTGATACCGCGAGCGGCGAGGTGTCGGCCGTCGAGGGCCCGGGCCAGGCGGGCGAGATCCTGCTCGCCGACGGCTTCCCCGGGGGGGCGACGGCGCGCGCCTGGATCGAGGAGAACTGCCCCTCGGCGCGCTGCACGGAGGACGGCGAGTGTGCGAGGGCGCCCGCACCGGAACGGGCCGAGGCGAGGGAACCGGCGGCGGCGCCGGACCGCGCGGCACCCGCGGGAGGAGGCTGGGAGGCAGGCGAGGTGGTCGACCTCGCCGGCGGCCGTGCGACGCACGGCGGAGCGTCGCCCGCACCCGGCGGCCCGTTGCCCCCGGCGGCGGCGGACCTCTCGGTGCTGGTGTCGACCGCGCGCGCCGCGGCCGACGCCTGCCGCTACGACGCGGCGCACGCCGTCGCCGTGCAGATGGCGGAGTTCGACCCCAACCACTCCTTTCTGGCCGCCAACGGCGACAGGCTGCGCGAGCTCGCGGCCCGGCAGAAGCGGACCGAGACCGCAGTCTGGCGCGCCGCGCAGCTGCTCGAGCAACAGGATTTCAAGAAGGCGCGCGAGATCGCGCGCGAAGCCGCCGCCTCCTCGCTCGGCTGCCAGACAGTCGCGGTGTCTCAGCTCGCCAGCGGCATCGAGCAGGCCGACGCCCGCCTGCGCGCCGAGCGCCAGGTCGCCAACCGGCGCGCGGCGGCGGCTCTGCTGGTGCCGTTGATCGCTCTCGCCAACACGCTCCAGTCCGAGGGCACGGCGGTGGTGCCCGGCGGCCTCCCGGCGCTGCCGTCCGGGGTCGCCACCGGTGCGGGCGCGGCGCCGATCGACCGCTGCGCCTTCGATTATGGCTATCCATCGAAGTGGTCGGTCGAGCCGATCTGCCGCTGCGCGGGGTGGACGTTCGACGCCCGGCAGTTCCGGTGCGCGCCTGGAGCTCCGGGTTCACGATGATCCCGAGTCGGCTCCTGCTGGCGCTCGCCGTTGGCTTCTCCGCCACCTCGCCGATGGCGAGCGCCGACGACGCCGCGGATCGCGAAGCGCTCGGCCGCGAGATCTTCGCCCTGCGCGGCCCCGGCATCGGCGCGGGAGATCCGGGGTGGCCCGAGTGGGACCCGGCGCACCACTTCTGCAGCACTTGGGGCGGCCAGCTCTACACGGCGGTCGCCGAGTTCGAGTGCGGCAAGGAAGCCTGGAAGATCCTGAGCGAGAACTTCGCCGCGGGCGAGGCGATCCACCAGGCGCTGGCACGCGCCTTCGCCAAGGGGGACCCGACCGAAGCCGGACCCGCGGCCTGGAGCGCTCTCGAGGTCACGGCCCGCTCGCTCGGCATCCCGACCAGCGCCGTCAAGTGCGCGTTGAAGACCTACGTCCACCTGACCCATCCGCCGAGCCTCGAGAAGAGCGATTGGATGACCCGCATCGACGCGCTCGGCGACGCGATGGAGCTGCGCGAGTTCTTCAACGCCGCGCGCACGGTCTCCTCGAGCGCGAAGGGGTGGCGGGCGCTCGGCGACACGACACGGGAGGCCGCGACCAGCGCCGCCAACCAGGTCGCGAGTGGCGTCACCCAGAGCGTCGGCTGGCTCGACAACTTCCAGAAGGCGGCCGAGACCTTCCACGGCCACTTCGAGGCGGCGATCGCGCTCGACCGGGCGCGCGCCGAGGGCAACGCCGACCGCTGCTTCTTCGAAGGCGCCGCCGCCGATCTCGCCAGCCTGGAGGCGCGCGCCCTCGACTACCTGGCGCGAACCCGACGGCACGTCGTCGACGGGGAGAAGGCGGCCTTCTGCGGCATCGCCGGCAGCTGGGTCTCGACGGCCGCGATGCGCCGCACGCTGGCCGCCTGGGTCGAGCTGCGCAGCCGGCTCGAGGGGTTGCATTGGGTCGAGCAGCGGGCGCGCTCGATCGTGCTCGACCTGAGGACTCGCCGGCTGGCGGCGGAGGGCCGGATCGCGACCGACGGCCGCAGGCGCGACGAGATCGTCGCCGGGCTCGGGGCCATCGCCCGCGCGCTCGCCGCGGGCGGCGAGTGCGCGGATGCCCGCTCCCTCCTGCGCGACCTCGAGCGCTACCAGAGCGAGGCCTGCTTCGAGGCGGCCTGGTCGCTCGCCGGGATCGGCGGCAGCGCGCACGAGCTGCGCAACCGGCTGATCCGCCTGCAGAACGCCCGTGACGTGTTCTTCCCGATGGTCGAAGCGGCCGTCGGCGAGGCGCGCGCGCTCGCCGCCTCTTGCCAGTTCGAGGAGGCGCGGCGGCGGGTCGCCGAGCGCTTCGCCCGCTTCGACGCCGAGTGGAGCCCGCACACCGCGAGCGGCTTCGCCGCCTGTTGGCGCCCGCCCTGGCGCGACGACGAGTACCCTCCCGACGCGCTGCGCCGCGAGCTCGCGCAGCGCGAGGCGGAGATCGGCGGCGCCACGGCCTCGGCTTCGGCCGCGGCCGCGCGAGCGCGAGCGGCCAGCGCCGCCTGCGACTGGCGCGAGGCGATGGCGGCGCTCGACGCGATGGCGGCCGCGGTGGCGTCGATCGGCTGCCCGGCGGGGCACGCCGAGACCGACCGGTGGACGGCGGCCCTCGCGGCCGAGCGCGCCGCCTTCGAGACGCGCTGGGCGGCGATCGAGCCGCGGCAGCGCGACTTCGAGGCCGCCTGGCGGGATCTGCTCGCGAGCATCGAGGAAGAGCTCTTCCGGGCCGAGCAGCCTCGGGAGCCGGAGCGCTGCGGCGCGGCGGAGCGGGTGCTCGAGATGGTCGGCCTGGGCGCCGGCTTCACGCCGCCGGCCGAGTGCCCGCCGCCGCCTTCCGCCGCCGAGCACCGGCGCCGGCTGGCCGAAGCAGGTCGGCGCGCGGAGGCGGCACGCCAGCTCGGCCGCGCCGAGCTCGCGCGGCTCGTGCCCGAAACCGAGCGCGCGCTGGCGCGCTGCGCGGTCGCGGATGCGGCGGCCGCGCTGGCAGAGCTCGAGGCGCTGCCGGTCGTCTGCGGGGCCGACCGCGACGGCGAGCTCGCCCGGCAACGCGCGCGGCTGGCCGAGCTCGAGCGGCGAATCGAGGCTTTCCGCGGCAAGATCGAGCCCTTCGCGCGCGAGTGGGCCGAGGCCTACCGGCGCTGCTCGATCACCGGTCTGCTCGGGGTCGCGAACCGCGTCGTCGCCTGGGCCGGCGACCGCTGCGCCGCCTCGGCGCTGCCCCCCGCCGAGCAGGCACGCGTGCGCGCCCTCGAGGCGCGCGACGCGGCAGCGGTCGAAGCGCTTGCCGCCCGGCGCGAGGGGCTGCGCTCCCGGGTCCGGGCCAAGATCGCGATCGCCGAGGGCTACCTGCGCACGGCGCGCGAGGCGCTGCGCCGCGGGGACGACCCGGGCCACGGCCGCGCCCAGGTCGAGCGTGCGGTCGCCGATGCTTTCGCCGAAGTGGCCGCGACCCCCGACGTACCGCACGCCTGCCTCGAGGACCTGCTCGAGCGCCTGGCCGGACTGGGCGACGAGCTCGAGGAGATCCTCGCGGCGCTGCCCGCGACGAGCGCGGTCGAGGACTGCACCGCCTGGCCGGGCACCCGCGCGGAGCCCGACCCGGCGACCGGGCGACAGCGCTGCGTCTGCCCGCGCGGCACCGCCTGGAGCCTGGTGCGCGCCGCCTGCCTGTCGCTCGAGGGAGCGGCCGGTGCCGCGGTCGCGGCCGCCGGACAGGCCGACTGCAGCGCCATGCCGGGGACGCTGCCGCGGCGCGACCCGGCGACCGGCCGCTGGTCCTGCCGCTGCCCGGCCGGCGAGTGGGTGGCCAGCGAGCGGCGCTGCGTCACCCCTTGGGAGGGGCTGCCCGACCCGGTCCTCTCGACCAGTGGCGACTCGGATTTCTGCGAGGTGCTGCGCACCATGATCCGGCAGGCGGTGGCGATGGGCGAGCGCGGCCAGGCGGAGCGCTACGCCGAGACCGCGCGCGTGGCGGCCTGCGTCGGCATCGACGGCCTGCTACCGCGCGGCGGCCCGGGCGGTGCGCGCGAGGCCGGCACGGGCCGCGTCTCTTCGCGCAACGTCGAGATCTGCGTGATCGACGCCAACAGCGTGCTCGACGACCACTACACGCTGGTGGTCAACGGCGCGCCGATCGGCACGGTGCAGAACCCGGAGGGGGGGCGCAGCTGCTTCCGGGCGATGCTGCGCGGCGGCGAGAACACGATCGAGCTGCGCCTGATCCGCGAGATGGGCAAGAGCACCGCGCTCGTCATGTCGATCAACGGCGGCGAGTACGAAGGGAGCTTCGGCGGCAGCCACGACCACGTCTGGCGGATCGCGGCGCCCTGAGCCCGCCCCGAGGAGTCGTCCCGGAGCTCCGAGCACTCGGGCGGCGCCTTTCAGGCCTCCGAGAGCTCGGGTGGCACCTTCGACATCGTTTGTCCGCGACTCGCCTGGCACCTGGCTGGGGTCAGAGCGCCCGCGCGATCCGGCGCGCCAGCTCGATCGCCTTGGCGCGGTTCTCGGAGGCGTCCGGGGAGGCCGTGACCCCGACGTGGAAGAGAACTCCGCCCGCCGCCACCGAAAGCTGGGAGAGCCTCGGCGCCCAGGCGGCGCGATCCCCGACCCCCTCGAGCCAGCCCTCGTACTCGACTTGCGCGGTGTGCTGCCGCCCCGCCACCTCGGTCGTGACCCCTTCACCGAGCCGGCCGACGAGCTGCTCGAGACGCGCAACCGCCGCCGCGGGGCTCGCGATCGGCTCGTTGTTGATCGTCAGGCTCGCTTCGTTCTCGGTGCGCACGGAGGGCATCTTCTCGTCGAACGGCTGCCCCTTGCTCTGCGCCTCCATGCGCCGCTTCATGTAGTCCATCATCCGCTGCGGCGCCTCGGCCTCGATGCGGTCGGCGTCCGGCTTGCGCCAGCGCGCCGTGCACAGCGCGTGGCGGGCGCTGCCGGCGGTGAAGGTGAGGGCGGCGGCCTCGACGCCGAAGACCTCGGCGACCATGCCGGATTGGAGGATGGCACAGGGGTCGAGACCGGAGGAGGTCTCGCGGATGGTCTCGCCGGCCCGCATCCGGCGAATCGTCTCGCGCGCCTCTTTCTCGGCGTCGGCCGCCGCGGGCTCCTGCCCACCGCCGCATGCCGACGCGCTCAGCGCCAGTCCGAGGATCGTCCCGAGCCAGTTGCGCATCTCGCCTCCTCCGTGAGCCCGATCGACACGCGCGACGACGGCCTCGACGGCCACCTCCCTACGGTCGATCGCCCGAGCGCCCTGCCGACGGTGTTTCCCGGCACCGTACCATAGGGGCCACGAGCGCCATCGCGGCGACCGAGGAGCCGCACCCGAAGCCGCCGCGAGGCAACAGGCCGTCGACGCCGGTGAGGCTCCACGCGGCGGGCGGCGCCGGGCCTCGGGCGGTCTAGACTCCGCCGATGCTCGCGTTGCCGCGGCCTCGGCCGCTGCCGTTCGTGGCTGGGTTGGTGGCCGCGGGGGTGCCCTATCTGTTCGCGGGCGCGTTTGCCGGGCTCGGCGGGCAGGCCGGGTCGGCGCGCGCGGCGGCGGCGATGACGCTGCTGATGGCGGTCTGGTGGCTGACCGAGGCGCTGCCGATCTACTGGACCGCCTGCGTGCCGCTTCTCGCCGTGCCGCTCCTGGGCATCCTGGGGCGGGGCCCGGCCGGCGATGCGGCCGGGGCGGTCGGCCCCTACCTCGATCCCTACATCTTCCTGTTCGCCGGCGGCCTCGCGATCGCCGCCGGGATGGCGGCGACCGGCCTGCACCGGCGGATCGCGCTGGCGGTGCTCGCCGCGCTCGGCACCCGCGGCGAGCGGCTGATCGCCGGGATGCTCGCCGCCACCGCCGCGATCTCGCTCTGGATCTCCAACACCGCGACCGCGGCGATGATGCTGCCGATCGCGATCGCGCTCGTCCACTCGCTCGAAGAGCGCCGCGGCGGCGAGCGCCTGGCGCGCTTCGGCATGGCGGTCATGCTGGCGGTGGCCTGGGGCGCCAACATCGGCGGCCTGGGGACCAAGATCGGTACCGCGCCCAACGCCCAGCTCGCCGGCTTCCTCGAGCGCCAGGGGCGGTCGGTGAGCTTCCTCGAATTCCTGGCGCTCGGCCTGCCGCTGGTCGTCCTGCTGCTGCCGCTCGCCTGGCTGCTGCTCGCCCGGCTCGGCCGCGGCGACGGGCCGGTCGACGACGCCCGCGACGAAGTGCGACGCGAGCGCGCCGCGCTCGGCCGGATGGGGCGGGCCGAAGCACTGGTGCTCGGCGTCTTCCTGGCGACCGCCGCGCTCTGGATCGCCAGCCGGCCGCTCACCGGCTGGCTCGCCCCGCGCGCCCCGTTCGCGCTCGGCAGCGCGCACGTCGAGGGGGCGATCGCCGTCACCGCCGGACTGCTGCTGCTCGCGCTGCGCGCCCGCGGCCGCGCGGTGCTGCCGCTCGCCCGGCTGGCGCGGGCGCCGTGGGAGACCCTGCTGCTCCTGGGCGGCGGCTTCGCGATGGCCGCCGCGATCCAGGAGAGCGGGCTCTCGACCTGGCTCGCCGGCCGCATGGCGGCGGTCGCGAGCCTCGAGCCCTTCGCCCAGGTGCTGCTCGCGAGCGTCGGCGCCGTGGCGCTCTCGGCCATCGCCTCGAACACCGCGACCACCGCCATCCTGCTGGTCGTGCTGCGCGACGCGGTCGCCCCGGAGGTGCTGGCGACCGCGCTCGTCGCCACCGCCTTCGCGGCCTCGTGCGACTTCGCGCTGCCGGTCGGCACGCCGCCCAACGCCATCGTCTTCGGCAGCGGCTACGTCCGGATCCCGGTGATGGCGCGCTACGGCGCGGTGCTCGACCTGCTGGCGGCGCTCGTCGTCGCCGCCTGGTGCTTCCTCGCCGTGCCGCTGATCCTGCGCTGAGGCGCGCGGCGCCGGGGTTCAGGCGTCGTCGCGCTCGCCGGAGGCGAGGCGCTCGAGGGCGGCGCGGTCGAGCAGGACGAAGCCGTCGGGCTCGGTCAGCACCCAGCGCCGCTTGCTCCACCGACTCATCACCCGGATCGCGGTCTCGAGCGTGGTGCCGGCGAGGTCGGCGAGCTCCTGGCGGCTGAGGTGGAGCGGCAGGAAGACGCCGCCCCGCTCCGGCCGGCCGATCTCGTCGGCCTGCTTGACCAGCAGACGGGCCATCCGCTCCTCGACCCGCGCGCCGGTCAGCTCGACCAGGCGGTCGGTGAGCTCCATGAGGCGCAGCGTCAGGCCGCCCAGCAGGCCGGCGACCAGCGTCGGCCGCTCGGCGAGCAGGCGGAAGAAGGCGTCGCGCGGGATGCGGACGCAGCGCGTCGGCTCGAGCGCCCGGGCCGAGGCCGGGAACTCGCGCCCTTCGTAGACCGCGACGGCGCCCAGCGGGTCGCCGGGGCCGAAGATCTCGAGGATGACCTCGCGGCCGGCGGGGGTCAGCTTGGCGATCTTGACGTGGCCCTCGAGGACGACGTGGAGCGAGCGCGGCGCATCGCCCTCGGCGAAGATCTCCTCGCCGCGGGCGTAGTCGACGGCGACGGCGACCGCCGCCAGGGACTGGCGGTCCTCCGGCTTCAGGCGGGCGAACATGGGGATGGTCGCCAGTTGCTGCTCGATCGTCGTCGGCATCTCGAGGGGGGATCCTAGCTTGCCTCGGTTCTACGGGCCTGGCGGCTCGGCGTCGGCTCGGAATCTGCGGGGCAACCGTGGCGGCGAGGCCGGACAGGGACCCCTCGCGGGGGTGGACCCACGTCGCGCTACCGGGGTCGTACTGCCTCGACGCCGGATCAGGCGGAGGCGGCGGCGCGGCTCTCGGTCTCGCGCAGCTTGCGGTCGAACCGGCGCGCGAAGACGCGCTTCATGACGCCCAGCTTGGCGCTCTGCCAGAGGTAGCGGCGCGGCGACAGGTAGCGGCACTCCTCGGGCAGCATGACCAGCGAGACGTGGATGTTCGGCGCGCAGCCGATCGGCAGGCCGGCCTCCATGGTCGACTCGTAGAGCCGCCGGAAGATCGGCACCATGTCCTCGGTCCTCGGCGGCTCGTGGTCCTCGAGATCGGTGCCGACCAGCGGGCGGAAGACGCAGACGGTCGGAATGGCGCCGACGGAGGTGATCCAGTCGATGGCGCGGATCGACGACTCGGGCGGCTCGAGGCCGGCGATGATCTCGCCGTTGGTGACCCACGGCTCGTCGGCCGGGCCCTTTGCGCCGAGCGTCGCGCAGTAGCGGATCGCCTCGAGGTAGAAGTCGAGCCCGTACTCGGCGTGCTTGCCCGGGCAGATCTCCTCGAACAGCTCGCGGTCGAAGATCTCGAAGCAGAACGACACCCGGTTGACGCCGATCTCGCGCAGGTGGTCGTAGCGCTTCAGGTCGCGGTGGGGCGGCGTCTGGACGCCGACCAGCAGCCCGAGCTCCTGCTTGATGCGGACGATGAACGGTTCGAGGATGTCGAGGTAAGTGTCGCCTTCGTAGTGGCCGGTGTTGAAGTCGACGTAGGTGATGCCGGACTCGGCGCGCGCCGCGCGGATGACCTCCATCACCTCTTCGACGCTCTTCTCGTCGGCGTCGTCGACGCCCAGGTTCAGGCCCACCGAGCAGAACTTGCAGTTGACCTTGGTCGGCTTCTGCGTCCAGTACTCGCAGACCTTGGCCTGGTAGATGCCGAGGTAGGTGCCCTGCAGCGTCCCGATGCGGGTCATCGGCTTGCCGGTCGAGGTCGCGGCCTCGTACCAGTTGGGGCGCGGCGACAGCCGCACCGGGACGACATCCCTCCCCTCGTGCCGCAGCCAGTAGCGCCCCCGCTCGCGGTGGAGCGTGTAAGGCGAGCGCGCGGCGAACGGCTCGGAGACCGGCGCGTTGGTCCACAGCTCCCCGGGCAGGATCAGCTCCAGCCCGCTGCCGAGGCCGGCGCGGGTGCGCAGGATCTTGCGCCCGCCGTCCTCCTCGATGAAGCAGGACTCGTCGAGGCGGAGCCCCTGGCAATAGAGATCGAGCTTGAGCAGGGCCGGGTTGGTGGCGAGCTCGCCGGTCATGCGGTCCTCCCTCTGCCGAGAGTCTCGGCGCCCGGGCGCCCGGGCGTCGCCACCCTCCAGGGTGGTTCCCAGGATACGCCAGATCCGCGACGCCCCTGGATGACCCGGATCATGGCGGTTTCGAAACGGCCCACCCTGCCCGGACAGCTGTCACCCGGCGGTCACGGGGATGGGGTTCCCCCGTCTCCGGCCAACCCGTAGAATTCCGACCGACGACTCGAAAAACCCGCCAGCGCCCCCACCGCGGAGGCGCCGCGCTGCCCGGTCCACTCGTTTCGGAGGCCCCTGATGCCCCAGCTCCGCCGCCCGACCATCGCTCTCGTCGCGCTGCTCCTCGCCCTGCCGGCTGCGCCCCTGCTCGGCGACAGCGTGCCCCAGACCCTCCCCTTCGCCCAGAGCTGGACGAACACCGGGCTGATCACGGTCAACGACATCTGGTCGGGCGTGCCGGGCATCGAGGGCTTCCGCGGCGACAACTTGACCGGGGGGACCGCCGTCGACCCGCAGACCGTGCTCGCCGCGGACGACCCGGGCGTGCTCGACGTCAACGCCAACCAGACCAATCCCGGCGGTTTCGGCACCGGCGGCGTCACCGAGTTCCACATCACCGATCCGGTGGTGGCGCTCCAGGGGAGCGGTACCGCGCGGGCCCCCTATCTGCGCTTCTACCTCGACACCACCGCGCAGAGCAACATCCGCGTCTACTACCGCGTGCGCGACATCGACGGCTCGGCCGACAACGCCGTCCAGCCGATCGCGCTGCACTACCGGGTCGGTTCGAGCGGCAGCTTCACCAACGTCCCCGCCGCCTACGTCGCGGACGCCACCACCGGCGGCTCCGCCACGCAGGAGACCATCGTCTGTGTGACGCTGCCGGCGGCGGCCGAGAACCAGCCGCTCGTCCAGCTCCGGGTCATGACCACCGACGCGGTCGGCAGCGACGAGTGGGTCGGCATCGACGACATCGCGATCGACACCCAGCCCTGCCCCGTCTTCCTCTCGGTCGCCGACACGAGCGTCCTCGAGGGCGACTCCGGCACCACCAGCGCCGGCTTCCTGGTGCAGCTCTCGCGGGCCGCCGATCCGGGCGGCGTGACCTTCGACGTCACCACCCAGGACGGCACGGCGACCGTCGCCGACGGCGACTACGACGCCCTGGCGGCGACCGGCGTGACGATCCCCGAAGGAGAGAGCCAGCTCCTGGTCCAGGTCACGGTCCACGGCGACACCGACCCGGAGCCCGACGAGACCTTCCAGCTCCTGGTTTCGAACGTCACCGGCGCGGTGCTCCACGACGGAGTCGCCACCGGCACGATCCAGAACGACGATTTCACGCTGACGGCGATCCACGACGTCCAGGGGGGCGGCGCGGCCTCCCCGCTCGTGGGTCAGACGGTGACGGTGCGCGGCCTGGTCACCGGCCGGCGGTCGAACGGCTTCTTCCTGCAGACCCCGGACGGCCTCGACGATGCCGATCCGGCGACTTCCGAGGGGATCCTGGTCTTCACCGGCTCGGCGCCGACCGTCGCCGTCGGCGACGACGCCGCGGTGACCGGCACGGTGATCGAGTTCGTTCCGGCGGCCGATCCGGAGCAGCCGCCACTCACCGAGCTCGGCGCGCCACTCTCGATCCTGGTCTTTTCCTCCGGCAACCCGCTGCCGGCGCCGGTGCCGTTGACGCTCGGCACGCCGGACCCCGCCGGCGCGTTCGACCAGCTCGAGCGGCTCGAGGGGATGCGCGTCTCGGTCGCCGCGCTCGAGGTGGTCGGGCCGACGCTCGGCAACCTCGCCGAGACGACCGGCGTCACCAGCTCGACGGGCGTCTTCTACGGCGTCGTCCCCGGCCACGGGCGGCCGCTGCGCGAGGCGGGCGTGCAGCTGCCGGACGACCTGGCGGCGCTGTTGGCGCCGCAGGTGCCGCCGGCCAACATCCCCCGCTTCGACACGAATCCAGAACGGATCCGAGTCGACAGCGACGCGCAGCCGGGCACCACGGCGCTCGACGCGCGCGCCGGGCAGATCGTCACCGGCCTGATCGGACCGCTCGACTACTCCTTCCGCACCTACACCATCCTGCCCGACACCGGCGCGGTGGTGCAGGCGACCGGCAGTGTCGATCCGGCGCCGGCCGCGCCGCCCACTTTCGGCGAGATCACCGTCGCCGCCTACAACTTCGAGCGGCTGTTCGACGACGTCGACGACCCGGGCATCGGCGAGCCGGTGGTGCAGACCGCCTACTACGAGAGCCGGCTCGAGAAGGCGTCGCTGCACGTCCGCGAGTTCCTGCACGCGCCCGACATCCTGGGCGCCGTCGAGGTCGAGAAGCTCGCCGTGCTCGAGGACCTCGCCGCCCGCATCTCGGCCGACGCGATCGCTGCGGCGCAGCCCGATCCGCTCTACCAAGCCCACCTGTTCGAGGGCAACGACGTGGGCGGCATCGACGTCGGCTTCCTGGTCAAGACGGCGCCGGTCAACGGCCCGACGCCGCGGATCGAGGTGATCGGCGTCGTCCAGGAGGGGCTCACGACCACCTGGATCGATCCCAGCGATGGCCAGCCCGATCTGCTCAACGACCGGCCGCCGCTGCGGCTCGAGGCGATCGTCCACCACCCCAACGGCAGCGAGTACGCGCTGACCGTGATCGTCGTCCACCAGCGCTCGCTCAACGGCATCACTTCGGTGGAGCCCAACGGTGCGACCACCACCGGCAACCGAGTGCGCCAGAAGCGCCGCGCGCAAGCGGAGTACCTGGCCGACCTGATCCAGGCGCGGCAGGTCGCCGATCCGACCGAGCGGATCGTCGTGGTCGGTGACTTCAACGGCTTCGAGGACAACGACGGCCTGGTCGACGTCATGGGGACGGTGATGGGGACGCCGGCGCCGGCCGACGAGGTCGCCCTCGCCTCGCCCGATCTGGTGAACCCGGACCTCGTTCGCCTGGTCGACGCCGACGACTACTCGTTCGTCTTCGACGGCAACGCGCAGAATCTCGACCACGCGCTGGTCAACGCCGCGCTCGTCGCCTCGACTTCCACGCGCCGGCTGGATCATGCGCGAGTCAACGCCGACTTCCCGGAGACGGACCGGGCGCTGCCGAACGCGCGGATGGCGGATCACGATCCGCTGGTGGTCTATCTCGAGGTCGGCGAGTTCGCCGATCCGGACGCGCTGTTCCGGGACGGCTTCGAGAGCGGGAACACCGCGCGCTGGAGCTTCACCGAGACGGGGCTCTGAACCCGCTCGGCTTCCGGTTCCGGCCGCCCCCCCTGCCGGCTTCGGCCGAGCTGCGGTGGCTCCTGTCGGGGGCGTTCGGACCCGGCGTCCCCACTCCACCCGGCTCGCCCGCGGCGCTCGCGCTGGCGGGGCGGCTCGGCCTGCTGCCGCGCCTGGCGGTGCGCGCCGACCTCGAACGGCTCGCCGCCGCCGGCGGCGCGTCGCTCGCGGACGAGCTGCGGCGCGAACGGGCGCACGCGATCGCGCGGGAGCTGCGGCTCGACGAGACGCTGGCCGAGGTCGCCGCCGCGGCCCGCCAGCTCGGCATCGAGCTCGCTCTCCTCAAAGGACGCGCGCTCGTGCTCGCCGGCCATGCCGCGCCCGGCGCCCGGCCGAGCGTCGACCTCGACCTGCTGGTCGCCGGCGCCGCGGTCGAACCGCTCGGCGGCGCGCTGCGGGCGGCCGGCTTCACGCCCGCGCCGGAAGGCTACGAGCATCACGCGCCGGCGCTGCTGCGCCCCGGCGGCGCCATGGTCGAGTTGCATCGCCACCTGCCGGGGGTGCGGCTCGGGGCGGGTCGCGCCTCGGCGACCTGGGAGGCGCTGGCGGAGGCGGGGCTGCTCCACCCGCTCGGTTCGGAGGGGCCTCTCCTCGCGCTCGCCGTCCCCGCGCGCGAAGTGCTGATCGCCCACGCTCTGGTCCACGGCCTGGCGCAACACGGGCTGCACGCCGCCTTTCCCGGCTGGCTGCTGATCGCCGACCTGCTCGACCTCGGCGTGCATCGCCCGGAGACGCCAGCCGCTCCGAGCTGGCGCGACTGGGTCGCGCGCGAGCTCTCGGCGCGCGAGCTCGACGCCGCGCTGGCGCTGGCACGGTGGGTCGCCGCGGGCGCGGACCCGCTCGGCTCCGACGCGCCGGCCGACGCGCGGGAGCTGGCTCGGCACTTCGTCGCCTGCGTCCAGGACGAAAGCTACGCCAAGTCGCTCAAGGCCCGCTGGCTGGCCGCGCCGGTGAGCGACCTGCCGCGGCCGCTGGCCCGCGCGCGCCTCCTGCTCGGCACGCTGGCGCCGCCGGCCGACGGCGAGAGCGCGCGCGGCCCGCTCGGCTGGGGCCGGCGGGTCGGGCGCTGGCTGCTGCGGCCGTTCGCGCTGGTCGGCCGGCTGGCGCGCGCGGCCCGCGCCGGGCTCGCCGTCCGCCGCTCCCGCCGCCGCGATCAGACGCCGAAGTAGCGGGCGTCGGGGTGGTGGACGACGAGCGCCGACACCGAGGCCTCGGGATCCATCATGTCGCCCTCGGTCAGGCGGACGCCGATCTCTTCGGGCTCGAGCGCCGCGAACAGCGCCTGCTGCCCGGCGAGATCGGGGCAGGCGGGGTAACCGAAGCTGTAGCGCTTGCCGCGGTAGCGCGCGGCGAAGCGGTCCTGAGGGGTGGTCTCGGGGGGATCCGGGAAGCCCCAGTCGGCGCGCAGCTTGCGGTGCAGCCACTCGGCCGCCCCTTCGGCGGTCTCGAGCGCCAGCGCGGCGAAGACGTGGCTCTTGACGTACTCGCCGGCGCGCTTCCAGGCCTCGACCCGCTCGCGCACGCCTTCGCCCGCGGTGGTGACGAAGAGGGCGAGGTGGTCGCCGTCGAGCAGGTAGTCGGCGATCGACAGACCCTCCGGACCGCGCTGGCGCGGCAGCACCCAGGTCGCGACCTGGCGGCCGTCCGCGGGCGAGAGGAGAGTCACCCGCTCGCCCTCGGCGCGCGCCGGGAAGAAGCGCCAGACGGCGCGCGCGGTCATGGCGCCCGCGCGGGCCACGCGCTGGACCTCGTCGACCACCCGCTCGAGCTTGCGGTACTTCTCGTCGCCCTCGGCGGCCAGCTTCGCCACCGAGCCGCGCAGGCCCAAGTGCTTGCCGTAGAGCATCTGCGGGTTGACCTCGGCCCACACCTGGTCGAGGTCGAGGGTCGCGACGTGGCGGTCGAGGTCGGGCGGCTCCGGCGGCGCCAGGTCGCGCCGAACCAGGCTGCGGCGCGGCGTCGCGACGAAGGCGTCCTCGGCGCGCGCCTCGGCGGCGTCGGCGGCGTCGGCGGCGACCAGCGCGGCGACGTCGCGCTCGAGCTCGCCGCGCGCGTCCGGGTCGAGCAGCCGGCCGACCAGTTCGAGGCCGTGCATCGCGTCGCGCGCGTAGGTGCAGAGCGAGCCGTAGGCCGGGGCGATCTTCTTGTGGGTGAATTTGCGGGTGAGCGCCGCGCCGCCGACCAGGAGCGGCGTAGTGATGCCGACCGCGGCGAGGTCGCCGGCGGTCGCCACCATCTGCTGCGCGCTCTTGACCAGCAGGCCGGAGAGGCCGATGACGTCCGGCCGGTGCTCCTCGACCGCCAGGACGAGCTGCTCGGAGGGGACCTTGATGCCGAGGTTCACCACTTCGAAGCCGTTGTTGGCGAGCACGATCTCGACCAGGTTCTTGCCGATGTCGTGGACGTCGCCCTTGACCGTGGCGAGCAGCACGCGGCCGCGCGAGCTGCCCGCCGCCCGCTCCATCCGCGGCTCGAGGTAGGAGACGGCGGCCTTCATCACCTCGGCCGATTGCAGGACCTCGGCGACGATCAGCTGGTTGGCGTTGAACAGCCGGCCGACTTCGTTCATGCCGGCCATCAGCGGGCCGTTGACGACGTCGAGCGGCGTCGGCCAGCGCGGGTCGGCGAGCGCCGCCTCGAGGTCGGCCTCGAGCCCCGTCTTCGAGCCCTCGACGATCGCCCGCGCCAGCCGCTCGGCGAGCGGCAGCGCCAGCCGGTCGCTCTTCGCCGCCGCCGCCGCGCGGCCGCGGAAGTGCTCGGTGAAGGCCGCGACCGCCGCCTCGCCCGCGGCCTTGTCGCCCAGCGGCAGGAAGATCAGCGCCTCGGCCAGCCGCCGCTCCTCTTCCGGGATCTCCGCGTAGCGGGCCAGCCGCTCGGTGTTGACGATCGCGGCGTCGAGCCCGGCCTGGGTGGCGTGGTAGAGGAAGACCGAGTTGAGCACCTCGCGCCCGGCCGGCGGCAGGCCGAACGAGACGTTCGAGATCCCCAGCACGCACTTGGCGAGCGGGAACTCGGCCTTGACCCGCCGGACGCCCTCGATCGTCGCCGCCGCCGAGCCGACGTAGCTCTCGTCGCCGGTGCCGCAGGGAAAGACCAGCGGGTCGAACCAGAGGTCCTCCGGCGCGACCCCCATCTCCTCGGTGAGGATGGCGTAGCTGCGTCGCGCCACTTCGAGCTTGCGCTCGACCGACACCGCCATGCCGCGCTCGTCGATCAGCCCCACCACCAGCGCGGCGCCGAAACGGCGGGCGAGCGGCACCACCTTCTCGAAGCGGTCGAGGCCGTCCTCGAGGTTGATCGAGTTGAGCACCGACTTGCCCTGACACCAGGTGAGCGCCAGCTCCATCACCCGCGCGTCGGTCGAATCGATCATCAGCGGCGCCTTGACCAGGCGGGTGAGCCGGTCGAGGAAGGCCGCCATGTCGGCGGGCTCGTCGCGGTCGGGATCCTGCAGGCAGACGTCGACGACCTGCGCCCCGGCCTTGACCTGGGCGCGCCCGACCTCGGCCGCCTGCTCCCACAGACCGGCCGTCACCAGCTCCTTGAACCGCCGGCTGCCGAGCACGTTGGTCCGCTCGCCCACCAGCAGCGGGCGGTTGTCGGCGGTCAGCTCCACCGCCTCGAGGCCGGAGACCAGGGCGCGCTGGTGATGCGGGACCGGCCGCGGCCGGCGCCCGGCGGCGAGCGCCGCGAGCGCCGCGACGTGGGCGTCGGTGGTGCCGCAGCATCCACCCACCAGGTTCAGCCAGCCGGCGTCCAGGAAGCGGCCGAAGACCTCGCGGAAGTGCTCGGGGCTCTCGCCGTAGCGCCCCTCCTCGTCGGGCAACCCGGCGTTGGGGACGCAGGCGACGCGGGTCCGGCAGAGCTCCGAGAAGGTGCGCAGGTGGTCCGCCATGAGCGCCGGGCCGGTGGCGCAGTTGACCCCGACGTAGAGCAGATCGGCATGCGCGAGCGAGACCGCGAGCGCCTCGGCGTCCTGGCCGGCGAGCATGGTGCCGGTCGGCTCGAGGGTCGCCGAGACGGCGACCGGCAACCGCCAGCCGGCGGCGGCGAAGGCGCGCTCGATGCCGGCGAGGCCCGCCTTGACGTTGCGCGTGTCCTGGCAGGTCTCGAGCAGCAGGTAGTCGGCGCCGCCGGCCATCAACCCGAGCGCCTGCACCCGGAAGGTCTCGACCAGCTCTTCGAAGGTCACTCCGCCGGTGACCGAGATCGCCTTGGTGGTCGGCCCCATGGCGCCGCAGACGAAGCGCAGCCGGCCCGGCTGGTCGAACTTCGCGCAGGCTTCGCGCGCCAGCGCCGCGGCCAGCCGCGACAGCTCGAAGGCGAGGTGGCCGAGCCCGTACTCGGCGAGCACCAGCGGCGTCGAGCCGAAGGAGTTGGTCTCGACGACGTCGGCGCCGGCGCGCAGGTAGTGCTCGGAGAGGCCGCGCACGACGTCGGGCCGGGTCAGGCAGAGGTGCTCGTTGCAGCCTTCGTACTCCGGCCCGCCGAAGTCGGCCGCGGTCAAGTCGAAGCCCTGGAGCGCGGTGCCGGTGGCGCCGTCGAGCACCAGGATGCGCTCCTCGAGCGCCTCGTGGAGCGCCGCTTCGCGCGCCGCGCGGTCGGCGCCCTGCGGACAGTCGCCGTCGCCGCTCACGGCCGCAGCCTCGCCATCACGCGCGTGATCGCCGCCGCGCTCTGCATGACGTAGAAGTGGACCGCCGGCACCCCCGCGGCGAGCAGCTCCTCGGCCTGGCGCGCCGTCCACTCGGCGCCGACCTCGAGCGCCCGTTCCTCGGGCTCCGCGCCGATCTCGTCGGCGAGCGCGGCCGGGATCTCGACGAAGAAGTTGCGCGGAATCGAGGTCAGCTGGGAGCGCCCGGTCAGCACCTTGAGGCCGGGAATGATCGGCACCGTGATGCCCTGCGCGCGGCAGGCTTCGACGAAGCGGAAGTAGTGCCGGTTGTCGAAGAACATCTGGGTGACGACGTACTGGGCGCCGGCCTCGATCTTCGCCCGCAGGTGACGGACGTCGGTCTCCAGGTTCGGCGCCTCGAAGTGCTTCTCCGGGTAGCCGCCGACGCCGACGCAGAAGTTCGAGGGCTGGGCGTCGAGCAGGTCGTCGGCGAGATAGCGCCCCTCGTTCATCGCCGCGATCTGCTCGACCAGGTCGCCGGCGAAGCGGTTGACGCTGCGCCCGTGCTGCAGCGGCTTCTGATAGCCGCTCTCGTCGCCGCGCACCGCCAGCACGTTGTCGATGCCGAGGTAGCGGAGCTCGATCAGGAAGTCCTCGGTCTCCTCGCGGGTGAAGCCCTGGCAGAGCACGTGCGGCACCGCGTCGACCTGGTACTTGTTCTGGATCAGCGCGCAGACGCCGAGCGTCCCTGGCCGCTTGCGCTTGACCCGGCGCTGGATCCCCGCCGGGGTCTCCTCGTAGATCACCTCCGCCGCGTGGCTGGTGATGTCGATGAACGGCGGCCGGTGCTGGACCAGGTCGTCGATCAGCGCGAGCAGACTCTGGATGTTGCCGCCGCGCAGGGGCGGGATGATCTCGAAGCTGATCAGCGGGCCGCTCGCCCGCTCGAGGTGTTCGGTGACGCGCACCTGCTCGCTCCCTCTCCTCCGGGGCGCTCGCCCCCCCGGAAAAAGCGAAATCCCGCTCGCCGGCATTCGGAGAGCGGGATCTCGACCGCCCGGACACTTGGTTGCCGCCGCCCGCGTGGGCCGTGGCCGCATCCCCGCCCGTGGGCGGGAGGGCACCTTGGGGGTCCGTCCCAGGTTGCCGTGCCCGGTCTCCGAGTCGCCGGGCCGCTCCGAATGCGCGGCGAACGATACGGAATGGCGCCGCGCCTGTCAAACGACCAGAACAGTCAGAGGCCGAACGCCAAGCGGAGGGACTCTGCGAGCCGCTGGACGTCGCCGGTGGAGAGCTTGCCCACCGCGGAGAGAAAGTCCGAGCGGAGGACCTTCTGGACGTCGAAGACGTTGGCGACCGAGGCCTTGGGCAGTCCCGTCGCCCGAGCATCGAGACGGAGACTGCCGGGCAACTCCGCGAGGTGGAGCCGGCTGGTCAGGGGTACGACGAGGAACGACTGCACACGAGGGTCGCGCACGTGGTCGGTCTGAACCACGATCGCCGGGCGGCGTTTGTCGACGCGCACCCACCAGACCTCGCCCCGGCCGGGGAGGGGTTCACCATTCGTCACCGGCGTACTCCTGGGCCATCCGTCGACGCTGGTACTCGCGCCAGACGTCGTCGTCCTCGGCCACGTCCCAGCCGTGGCGATCGATGTAGCGACGCGTCTGCTCGCGCACCCGCTCGGCCTCGAGCCGACTCTTCGCAGGGTGCCAGCCGACTTGCACCGTGCCGTAGGGTGCCGTAGGGTGCCAGCCGACTTGCAGCGGTGCCCCGTACTCGCCCCACGCCCCGCGAGCAGCGGGGTGCCAGCCGATTCTCAGCTTCGCCCCGCCCTCGCCCCCCCGCCCCGCGAGCCAACCCCTTCAACAGCAAGCCTTTCGCTCGATCCACCGCGACCGCCCCGACCTCGAGGCCCCGCCCCAGGTGCCAGCCGATTCTCAGCGGCGCAGCGGATAAGCGGCTGGCACCTTCAGGGCAGCACCTTCAGGGCAGCACCTTCAGGGCGGCACCTTCAGGGCGCAGGGGCTGGAGAGGCGCCTGCTAGCATCCTTCGTCGCCCCATGCCCACGCTTCCGCTCTCGCGCCGCCTGGCGCCGCTCCGGCCGCTCGGGGATGCGCTGATCGCCGCGTTCGCGCTCTTTCTCGCCTTCCGGATCCGGGTCGAGCTGCCGCTGCCGATGACCGCCGGCCGGCTGCCGGCCGAGCGCCTGGTCCTGTTCGAGCACGCGCTCCCCTGGCTGGTCGCAGGTCAGATCGCGCTGCTGGCGCTGGTCGGTCTCTACGACAGCGCCCGGCCGCTCGCCCGGCTCGAGCTGGTGCGGCGCATCCTGCTGGTGGTCGGCCTCCAGGCGCTCGCCGGCGCCGCCGCCGTCTTCCTCGGCAACTTGACCTTCCCCCGCTCCGTGCTGCTCCTCTACGCCCTGGTCGACGCGCCGCTGCTCTACTCCTACCGCCGGCTGCTCGACCGGCTGCACAAGATCCCGATCCGGCGGGTGGTCCTGGTCGGCCGCGGTCCGGTCGCCCGCGAGGTCGCTTCGAGCCTCGCCGAGCACCGATTCCACGGCCTGGTCGTGGTCGGCCACGTGCCGGTGCCGGGTGAGAGCGCGCCGGAGGGTCCCGCGCCCGAGCTCGGCCCCTGCCTCGGCACCGTCGAGGATCTTCCCGATCTCCTGGTGGCGGGTGGCGCCGACGACCTGCTGCTCGCGCCGAGCGGCGACAGCTGGCAGACCTCGCTGGTCGACCGCCTGGCCGGCGTCCGCCCGCCCCACGCCAGCGTCCTGCTGGTGCCCGGACCCTTCGAGAGCCTGATCGGGCGGATGCGCTACCGCTGGGTGAGCGATCTGCCGGTGATCGAAGTGGTGCGCGAGAGCGAGTGGCGCCTGCGTCACCCGACCAAGCGGTTGTTCGACCTGGTCGTCGGAGCGCTGGCGGCGATCGCCGCCGCGCCGATCCTGCTCGTCGCCGCGGCCGCCGTGGCGATGACCTCGCGCGGTCCGGTGCTCCACCGGCAGCGTCGGATCGGGCTCGGGCTGGTGCCGTTCGAGATCTGGAAGCTGCGCACCATGAGGATCGACGCCGAGTCGAACGGCGAAGAGCGGCTGGCGACCCTGGCCGATCCCCGCCTGACGCCGATCGGCGGCTTCCTGCGGCGCTACCGCCTCGACGAGCTGCCGCAGCTCGCCCAGGTGCTCTCGGGCAGGATGAGCCTGGTCGGGCCGCGCCCCGAGCGCCCCGGCTTCGTCCAGCGGTACCTCGCCGAAGTGCCCGGCTACCGCGAGCGCTTCAGCGTGCCGCCCGGACTGACCGGCCTGGCGCAGGTCAACGGCGAGTACGATTCGAGCGCCGCCAACAAGCTGCGCTACGACCTCGCCTACATCGCCAACTGGAGCTTCTGGCTGGACCTGTCGATCCTGATTCGCACGGTGCGGATCGTGCTCACTTCGCGCGGGGTCTGACCTCGCCGGGCCCCGGTGACTCCGCGTCGCCGCCGGTCCGAGGCTCGCCCCAACCGCCCCAGCCGCATTCGAAGTCGCCCTCGAAGATCAACCCACGGCCGGCGCGCGGGCCCGCTTCCTCGCCCAGCTGGCGATCGACCGCGGGATCGAGCCGCGCCGCCCACTCGATCTCGCGGCGGGAGTCGGCCGGGCAGCCGGCGCTCTTCAACGCGTGCGCCAGGTTGACGTGAGTCTCCGGCCGCCGCTCCAGCCGCTGCGCCGCCCGGTAGGCCTCGATCGCGCTCGCCCAGGCCCCCAGCAGCAGATACTGGTTGCCGCGCGCGATCGGCACCGCGACGTCGGCGGGGGCCAGGCGCGCGGCGTCCTCGAGCGCCAGCAGGTGCGAGCGCAGCACCGTCGGATCGCCGCTGCCGGCCTGCGCCATCCGCTCGGTCCGGGCCTCGACCGCGCGCACGATCCGGCGCGCGCGCAGCAGGTCGGTCGCCCGCTGGGCCTGGGCGAGCGTCGCCACGCCGAGCAGCGCCGCCACCAGCCAGCGCGCGATCCGGGAGGAGGTCACGGCGCCGGCTCCCCGACTCCCTCCGGTACCCGAGCCGGTACCGGCACCGCCGGGCGCTCGCGCCCGGCGAGCAGGAACGCCACCAGCACCAAGGCGGGATAGCCGACCACCGCGATCCGGAACGGAAAACCGCCGAGCGCCAGCAGGCCGAGCGCCGCGAGCGCCGCGCGGCCGAGCGCGAGCTCGCCGGCGTCGCCCGGAAAGCGCGCCCGGGTCATCCGGCGGCCGAGATAGAACAGTAGCCAGGCGAGCGCCGCGAGCCCCGGGAGGCCGAGCTCCGCGCCGACCTCGAGCGGCTCGCTGTGGGCGTTGGCGAAGACCGGGAATGGCTGCTCCGGGAAGAACTCGACCCCGCGCTCGGCGAGCCGCGCCTTGGTGTCGACGAAAGCGGCCCGGTACGCGCCCTGGCCGACGCCGGTCCAGGGCTCGGTCCGCAGCATCTCGACCGCCACCAGCCAGCCGTCGAGGCGGCCGGTCAGCAGTGCGTTCCACTCGCCGCGCACGAGGTTCGCCACTTTGCCCTGGAAGCGCTCGCGCGCATCTGGAAAAGCGAGCGCGCCGGCGAGGGCGAGCGCCGCCGCCACGCCGGCGAAGAGCCAGCGGCGCCGTCGCACCAGCCGTGGCCACCAGATCAGGACGCTGCCGCCGGCGATCGCCAGCAGCGGAGCGACGGTCTGGGTCGCCCCGGCGGCGGCGATCGCCAGCAGCGCCGCCGCCGCCGCCCACCAAGTCCGGCGGCGGGCGAAGCTCGCCTGGGCCACCAGCGCCGGCAGTACCAGCGAGGCCGAGAGATCCCCGGCGTTGCCGGCCAAGCCGATCACCTCGTAGCGCGGCGACTCCGCGCCCGCCGCGACGACACCGAACGGCTGGTAGAGGTCGAGCGCCTGGAGCACCCCCAAACCGCCCGAGAGCAGCGCCCCCGGCAGGGTCCAGAGCAGGAGGCGGCCCAGCCGCTGGCGTTCGAAGCCGAGGCTCCACCCGACCAGGCAGGCGCCGCCGATCCAGCACCCGGCGAGCCCCGCCGCGACGTGCTCGGGATGGCGCGAGAAGGGGGCCAGGAGCGCGGCGACGAGCAGCAACGGCCCCACCCCGACGACGGCTGGAGAGGTGAGCAGCTCGCGCGGGTCGAATCGTCGTGCCGCGAGAATCAGCGCCGCCAGCGAGGCGATCCCGAGCGTCTCGGCGAGCAGCCGCTTGGGCAGCCGGAAGACGCCGCCGAAGCCCGGGTCGAAGACCAGCGCCACCCCGACCGAGAGCAGCGCGACTAGGCCGTACGCCAGCCGCTCGGCGCCACGGCCGGGTGCTTTCTCGATCGGGCCGGCTTTCGGGGTCGAGGCGGGCGAGCGCCGAGGACGAACGGGGGGCGGCATGGACGGGCGATCCTATCCGCCGACCGTCGCCGCAGAGGTGACGGAATCGACAGCGCGCGCGGATAGAGTCGCCCCGACATGCCGCTCCGGGTCTCGGTCGTCGTGCCGACCCACGACACGCGGGATCTGACCGCCCGCTGCCTCGCCTCGCTCGCCGGCTTCGGCGCCAGCGAGGTCGTGGTGGTCGACGACGGCTCGACCGACGGCACCCTGGCGGCGCTGTCGCCGCTCCACCCGGAGGCCATCTGGCTGCGCCACGAGCGGCCGGCGGGTTTCTCCGGCGCCGCCAACCACGGCCTGCGGGAGACGCGGGGCGACCTCCTGCTGCTGCTCAACAGCGACACCGAGCTGCGCGCCGGCGACGCGGCGGCGCTCGCCGCGGCCTTCGCTCGCGATCCGGACCTCGGCGCGGCCGGCGCCCGTCTGTTCGATCCCGACGGGCGGCCGCAGTGGAGCGGCGGACCGGAGCCGACGCTCGGCTGGCTCTTCGCCCTCGCCTCGGGCCTGCCGGCCGCCCTCGGCGGCAGCGCGCTCTGGCGCCGACTCCGGCCAGTCTCGGGCGCGGCGCCCGGGCCCGTCGGCTGGCTGCCGGGCACCGCCCTCGCGCTGCGGCGCGAGGCGTGGGCGGCGGTCGGCCCGTTCGAAGAGGAGCGCTACGGCTTCTACGCCCAGGACCTCGATCTCGGCTCGCGCCTGACCGCCGCCGGCTGGACGCTGCGCGTGCTCGCGGACTTCGAGGTGCTCCATCACCTCGGCGGCACCATCGGCCGCAGCGAGGGCGCCGCCTCCGGCCAGCGGCTCGACCTGCTCTGGCGGGACCTCGCCGCCTGGGCCGAGCGGCGCCACGGCAGGGCCTGGGCGCGGCGCGCCCGCCGCGCGCTCACCCTGGGAGGGCGCTTCCGCGCCGCCGCGCTCGCCGCCGCGGCGCTCGGCGGCTCGTCGGC
>JACTMI010000020.1 GCA_014584695.1 Acidobacteriota bacterium | reverse complement strand
GCGCCGCCGCGCTCGACTGGGTGGCGGCGGCGGCGGCGCTCGCCGCCGCCGCGAGCGTCGGCGCGGCGCGGCGCGGACGGCGGACGCTCGCCGTCGCGCTGGTCGGCGGCGCCATGTTCCAGGTGCTGTTCGGCGCCCAGCAGTGGTTCGCGCGCTCGGACACGCTGTGGGGGGTCGATCTCCCCGCCTTCGGCGCCCGCTTGCGCGGCACCTTCGTCAACCCGAATCACGCCGCGCTCTACCTCGAGATCGCACTCGCCGTGGTCTTCGCCTGGGGCTACTGGAGCCTCCGCCGCGCCGCGGCCGCGCGCGCCGCCGAGGAGCGCCTGGTGCGCGCCGCCGGACCGATCCTGGTCTGGCTGCTGCTCTTTGCCGGGCTCGCCTTCACCCGCTCCCGCGCCGGGCTGCTGGTGGCGCTCGTCGTGGCGGCGCTCCAGGGGGCGGGGATCGGCGGTTTCGGGCGGCGGCGCTGGGTGGCCGTGAGCGGTCTCGCGGTCGCGCTCGCCGGCGTCGCGCTGGTGGCCTGGTTGGGCTTCGACGAAGGCCTCGGCCGCCTGCTGGGCGCGAGCGCCGAAGGGCTCGAAGGGGGCGGCCGGCCGCGCGCCGCGCGGGCCACGTTCGCCCTCTGGGCGGGCTTCCCGCTCCTCGGCAGCGGCCTGGGGAGCTTCCGGGCCGCCTTTCCGCTGGTCCAGCCGCCGGATCTGCCCGGCCTCTGGCGCCACGCCCACAACGACTGGGTCGAGCTCGGCGCCACCGCCGGCCTGCTCGGCTTCGCGCTGGTGACCGCCGCCTTGGTACCCCTCGTGCGCAGGCTCGCCAAGATCGCCCGCGCGGGCGCGCGCAGCGAGGATCGCGCCGCCGGCCTGGCGGCGCTGGGGGCGCTCGCCGCCGCGGCGCTGCACAGCCTGGTCGACTTCGGCCTCACCGTGCCGGCCAACGCGGTGACGCTGGCGGCGCTCGTGGGAGCGGCCACGGCAGCCGACGTCGCCACCGCCACCCCACCGGAGCCCCAGCTCGAGGCGCACCCTTGAGCTCTGCCGGTCGGCCCTCTGCTACCATTTTCGCCGAGAGCGGATGTCCGAGCGAGAGCCGCGCGGCGGCATTGCGGGGGGCGGGGGCCCCCGTCGCAAGATCACGAGCCTGGTCGGCGCGGCGCTCCTGATCGCGCTGGCGGTCGGCTGGGGGCTGTGGGGGGCGATCGCCGATCGGCGCGAGCTCGTCGACTCGACGCGAGCCACCCTCGAAGGGACGGCTGAATCCTCGGCCCAGCACCTGGCCGCCTGGCTCGCGGAGCGGCGCGCCGGCGCACAGATGGTCGGCGGCCTGGTCCAGGAGCTGCTGGGAGAGCTCGAGACCTCGGATCCCACCGCTTCGCTGCGGATTCACGCGCGCCTGCGCGACGTCCATACCGCCTACCACTACACGGCGATGCGTCTCGTGCACCGCGAGCGCGGCGCGCTGGCGAGCTTCGGCGAGCCCGCGCCCGCCGACACGCCGGAGCCGGCGTTCGACCGGCCCGCGGTCCGCCGCTCGTCGGCCGGCGCGGACGTCCTGGTGACCCTGCGTTTCCCGCTGGGGCCAGCGAACGATCGCGATCGCCTCTACCTCGACTCCACCGCGAGCTTCGCGGCGATGATCTCCGCGGTGCTCCGCTTCGCGCCGCGCGACCGGGCCCCGATCCGTCTCTACTGGATCGCCGAAGGAGGGAGTGCCGCGATCCACCTGCCGACCGGCGGCACGAGCGCGCCCCGGCTCGACGCGGCCGGGCGGCTGGTGCCGCCGGCGCTGACGGCGGCGATTCGAGACGCCCAGCCCCTGGCGGGCACCTTCAGCGACCCGTCCGGCCTGCCGGTGATCGCCGCCGTCGCGCCGGTCGAAGGGGTCGACTGGGCGATCGTGGCGATGATCGACGAGGTCGACGCGCTCGACCCCTGGACGAAGATGGTCGAGTTCCGCGGCCTGGCGCTGCTCGCGCTGGGGCTCGCCGTCGCCGCGCTGCTCTGGGGCCTGCGCGAAGCCGACCGGCGCGAGGCGTTCGAGGCGCTGTCGGGCGAGCAGGCCCGCTTCCGCAGCCTGCTCGACGAAGCCAACGACGCCATCCTGTTCATCCGCGCGCGCGACGCGCGGCTGCTCGAGGTCAACCACCGCGCCGAGGAGATGTACGGCTACACCGCCGCCGAGCTGCGCCAAATGACGGTCCAGGATCTCCGGCTGGCGGACGATCCGGTGCCGCTCAAGGAGCGGATCCAGGAAGCGATCCGCAAGGGCGCGGTGTTCCAGACCCGGCACCGCCGCAAGGACGGCTCGATCCTCCCGGTCGAGGTGAGCGTCCGCCGGGTCGCGCTCGACGAGGAGCCGGTGCTCTGCGCGCTGGTCCGTGACCTGACCGATCGGGTGGCCGACCAGGCGCGGATCGAACGGCTCAACGAGGTGCTGCGGATCCTGGTCCGCTTCTCGGACCAGGTCTCCAGCGCGCGCGAGCGCGACCACCTGCTCCAGGCGACCTGCGAGCTGCTGGTCGGCGAGACCGCGTTCCAGACCGCGATGATCGGCATGGTCGAGCCGGACGGCACCGCGTACACGGTGCGGGCCATCGCCGGGGAGGGGGCACCGACGGTGATGGGGCGCCGGTTCGAGATCGACGCCGACTCCCCGTTCGGCAACCGCCCGACCGCGCTCGCGATCCGCGAGCGGCGCCAGGTGACGCTCGACGACTGGGGGGCCGACGCGGACGCGCCACCTCTCCAGCCCGGGCTCTCCGCGTTGGGCATCCGCTCCTCGACCGCGGTGCCGATCGAGGAGCACGGGCGCGTCTCCGGCGTCCTCTCCGTCTACTCGACCTCGCCGCACGACGTCCCGCCGGAAGTCGGCACGCTGCTCGCCGAGCTCGGCGCGCGGCTCGGGATCGCCCTTGCCGCGCTCGACTCGGAGCGGGCCCGGCAGGCGGCGACGGCGGCGCTCTCGGAGAGCGAGGCGCGCTACCGGCTCCTGTTCGAGCGTCACCCGCAGCCGCTCTGGATCTACGACCGCGAGACGTTCCGCCTGCTGGCGGTCAACGACACCGCTTGCTCCTCCTACGGCTGGACGCGCGCCGAGATGCTCGCGATGACGCTGTTCGACGTCCACGTCGAGCGCGAGCGCGAGCGGCTGGCCGAGGTCGTCATGAGCCGCGCCGCGCCGCTGCGCCGCGTCGGCGTCTGGCGGCAGCGCCGCAAGGACGGCTCGGAGCTGGACGTCGAGGTCGTCACCTACGACCTCGAGTTCGCCGGCCGCGCGGCGCGCTTGGTGCTGCTCGACGACGTCACCGCCCGCCGGGCCGCCGAGGCCAGGTTGCGCTTGCTCGGCGCCGCGCTCGAGGCTTCGGCCGACGGCGTCTTGATCACCGACGCCGAGGGCAAGATCGAATGGGTGAACCCAGCTTTCAGCTTGATCAGCGGCTGGGAGTCCGGCGAGGTTCTGGGCCAGACGCCGCGGTTGTTCCGATCCGGCATTCACGGCCGCACCTTCTACGACCAGCTCTGGGACACCCTGCGCCAAGGGCGGGTCTGGCGGGGCGAGATCTACAACCGACGCAAGGACGGCTCGATCGTGCCGGTCGAAGCGACCATCTCCCCGGTGCCCGACGAGCGGGGAGGCATCGGCCACTTCGTCGCGACGCAGCACGACCTGTCGCTGCGCCGGCGTCAGGAGGAGGAGCTGCGCATCGCGGCGACGACTGACGCGCTCACCGGCCTTCCCAACCGGGCCGCCCTGCGCGAGCGGCTCGAGCTGGCGGTCGCCGAGGCGAGCGAGGGGCGGACCTCGGCGCTCCTGCTCGTCGACGTCGACCAGTTCCGCGTCGTCAACGACGCGCTCGGTCACGGCGTCGGCGACCAGCTCCTGCTCGGGCTCACCGCCCGCCTCGGCGCTCTCGCGCCCGCGGGCTCCTTCCTGTCGCGTACCGGCGGCAACGAGCTGGCGGTGTTGTGGCGAGCAGAATCCGCCGAGCTAGCCGCGCAAACTGGCGAGCGGATTCGCCAAGAGCTGAGCGCGAGCCGTCATCCGACGTCGGCAGGGCAGATCGATCTGTCCCTCTCGGGCGGGATCGCCTGGATCGACGGCCGGGCTCCCGCCTGGGAGGTCCAAGCGCGGGCCGACGCCGCCCTCGCCGGCGCCAAGGAGGGCGGGCGCTCACGCCTCGGCGCCGACCAGGACGGCAGCGCGCGCGTCCGGCTCGGCAGCGACCTCTTCGAGCGCGCGGCGCGAGTCCGCGACGCGGTGCGCGAGCACCGCCTGGTCCTTCACTTCCAACCGCTGATCCAGCTCGCTGGCGGGTCGACCGACTACCACGAAGCGCTGGTGCGACTGGTCGACGAGAACGGCGAGCTGGAGAGCCCGGCCTCCTTCCTGCCCGCCACCGAGCGATTCGGGCTGTCCTCGCTGCTCGATCGGGCGGTCGTGGAGGCTTGCCTCGCCGAGCTCGAGCGGCGACCCGGCCTGCGGCTGTTCATCAACCTCTCCGGCCGGACGCTGGCCGACGAGGAGCTGCTCGACTGGCTCCGCGAGCGTTTCGCCCAGCCCGAGCTCGCCGCGCGCGTCGTCTTCGAGATCACCGAGACCGCGGCGGTCGGAGAGCTCGCCGAGGCGCAGCGCTGGATCCACCGCCTGCGCGAGACCGGCGTCCGTTTCGCGCTCGACGACTTCGGCACCGGCTTCTCCTCGTTCTCCTACCTGCGCGCTCTGCCGGTCGACTTCGTCAAGATCGACGGCTCCTTCGTGCGCGCGATGAACGAGGATGCGACGGCCTTCGCGCTGGTCAAGGCGATGACCGAGGTGGCGCGGGCGTACGGCCGCAGCGTGGTCGCCGAATCGGTCGAGGACGAGCCGACCGCGCGCCGGCTGGTCGACTGCGGCGTCGACTACGCCCAGGGCTTCTTCTGGGGCCGCCCCGCGCCCCTGGACTGAGGCCACTCCGGGCCGGGGATCAGGGCGTGAGGCCGTAGCGCGCGAGGGCGCTCGCGGCCACCCCCATCGACTGTCCGATCCGCTCGAACAGCAGCTGCGCCGGCGGCGACTTGCCGGCGGCGCAGGCGTCGCCCAGGTCGGCCAGCAGACGATAGGTCTCGCGCAGGGTGCGGTCGACGTCGGCGTCCGAGGAGTCGAAGCTGCGCGGATCGGCCAGCACGCGGCGGGCCGCGGTCGCCAGCTGCTGGCAGTCCGCGGGCGCCGGCGGCGGCGCGTCCGGAGCTCGGAACGACGCGAGCACCGGCTTGTAGGCGCTCTTGACCGCCGCCGCCCGCTCCAGGTAGGCGGCGTGCCAGGAGGTGATTCGCGGCAGGCGTTGGCGCGCCAGCAGCTCGCGCTCCGCCGCGGCGCTCGGCGCGACCAGCACGGGCTGCACCGCCTTCGCCGTCAGGTCGCGTTGGATCAGGGAGTCGTACTCGAGATCGTAGCGGCGGACTTCGAGCGTGCGCGCCGCCGGCGCGCTCTCGGTGCCCCAGCGCCAGAAGGCGCGATCGAAGGCCGCGAGATCGAGGCCGGTCACCCGGTGGATCGCCCGCTCGGTATCGAGCCCGTCGGCGAAGGCGCGCTGCATCCGGTGGAGCGCCGAGACGCCCCAGCGCGACTCCAGGAAATGGACCGCCCAGGCCGCCTCGGAATAGGCGAGATCGACCAGCTGCGGATCGGCGAAGCCGGCCAGGATCGGCTCCACGGTCGGAAACGCCAGGACGTGGCCGCGCGCCTGGAGGTCCTTGAGCGGGTTGACCCGGCCGGTGCCCATTTCGACGTGCTCGGCCAGCCCCTCGTGAAACCACTTCGGCGCCTGGTCGCGGGTCGCGCCGGCGATCATGGCGTGCGCGAGCTCGTGCGAGAGGATCTCGACCAGCTGCGGGTGCAGGCTGCGCAGATCGGCGAACGGGACCCGCACGCGGCCGTCGAAGACGCCGGCCACCGCCACCGCGCCGCCGTAGCTCGACAGGAACTGCTGCACCGGAAAGAGCTCGACCACGATCCGCTCCGAGCCGGGGGAGGGGATCCAGCGGAGCAGCCGGCGGCGCTCCTCTTCCAGCACGACGACGAGCTGGCGCGCGTAGCGCTCGCCGGTGCCGCGCGGATAGCGGACGTCGAAGTGCGGCGAGCGGTGGCTGCGCGCCTCGACCTCGAGGTCGCGGCTCATCTCGAACTGGCGCAGCCGCCGCTCTCCGGCCGGAAACGGCAGCCGCGCGTCGGCCTTGCGGATCAGCCGGATGGCGGTTTCGAGCTCGCCGGACTTCGCCAGCACCTCGGCGAGATCGTAGAGCGTGCCGGGGGCCGGCCGCTCCAGCTCGAGCTCGCGCTTGGCCAGCCGGATCAGCAGCTCTCGCGCCTCGCCCTGCCGGCCGAGCTGGAGCAGCGCGAAACCGCGCAGGCGGGCGAGCAGCGCCGAGCCGGCGTCGACCCGGTGCGCCAGGTTGGCGGTCAAGGCGACGATCTCCTCCCAGCGCCGTTCGCGCAGCAGCGCCTTGCCGGCGACCTCGGCCAGATGGATCTGGCGCGGGGTGAAGCGGTCGGCGTTGGCCGCCGCGGCGACGAGCTGCGGCCGCGCGGCGAGCGCGCGGCTCTCGCGGCGCCGGTCGCGGGCGTCCGCGCTCTCGACCACCGCCGCCGGCGGCGCCAGCGGCGCGCCGTTGGGCACCGTCAGCTCGTAGTCGCCGCGACGCAGGGTCAACTCGGCGCCCGCCAGTGTCACCTCGGTGCCGACCGGCGGCGTGATGGCCGCGGTGCCCCGCTCCGCGGGCGCCACTTTCGGCTCCTCGGCGGAGTGCAGCTCGAACAGCGCGAAGCTGCCCGAGCGAGCGACCAGCGCCGCGGTGGCCGGGTCGTCGAAGAGCTCGCGGCGGGGCAGCGGCGCGAGCTTCCAGCCGGTGGCGAAGCGCTGCTCCGCCTCCTCGCCGCGCTCGGCGATCAGCGCCTCGCGCCCGCTCGCGTACCAGGGCTCGGCGAGCCGGCTCCCCATCTCGACCACCAGCGCGAGCTCGACCGAGGCGCGGCTCTCCTCGCCCGTCCAGCTGTTGGCCTGAATCGCCTCGAGCCGCAGCCCGTCGTGGTCCGGCCCCTGGTCGATCGCCCGGGTGTAGGCCCAGCCGGTGGTCCCGGTCAGGAATCGCGACAGCGCCAGCCGCGCCCGCAGCAGCTCGGCGAGCGGCGTGCCGGAGGGCTCGGGCAGCGGCGCCAGGGTCTGCTCGACGGCCCGCAGGTTGCCCTCGATCCAGGCGAGCTGCGCCGACCAGAGCGCGGCCACCCGCTGCAGGGGCGGATCGGCCGGCAGCGCCGCCAGCTCGCGGTCGATCGCGGCGCGGTCCGTGCCGGCCGCAAGCGCGCGCCGCAGGGGCTCGAGCGGCGCCAGTCGCAGCCGCGCGGTGGCGGGCTCCGGCGCGGGCGAGTCGCCGTCGGCCTCGCGCTGGCAGGCGAGCGCGCCGATGGCCAGGGCGAGGAGGGCGCCGACCGCCACCGCCCGCCGCCGCCGCGCCGGGCCCACCGCGAGCGCCGCCGCGGCGGCGAGCAGAACGGCGGCGAGCCAGCTCCCCGCGGCGCGGGGGATCACCGGGGCACCGGCGGGCGGCAGGGTCGCGCGGTTCGAGGTCACGCCGCGCGCCGCGGCCACCGGATCGACCAGCGAGCGCAGGTCGGCGAGGGTCCAGACGCCGCCCGCTTCGGCGAGCGTCAGCACCACGGTCTCGTCGATGCCCGAGGGGAACTCGACGGTGAAGATCGCCGTCTCGGGTCCGAACGAAGCGGCGGGAGTCTGCAGCCGCCAGTGCGCCGCCTCGCCGGGGCCGCAGCGAGCGGCGATCTCCGCCGCCGCTTCGGCGGCCGGCAGCGCGCCGAGCCAGGAGCCCGCCGCGCGCCGCTCGACCCAGGCCGCCGCTCCTCGCTCGGCGTAGGCGAGCACGAGCTCGACCGCCGCGCGCTCGGCGGCGGAGATGGGTCGGGGCACTGGCTCCGCCCAGCTCGCGGCGGCGCAGATTCCCAGCGAGAAAGCCAAACGCAGCGCACGGCTCATGGCTCCGACCCCCGCTCGCGACGCTACGCAGCGCGGTCCCGAGCTGTCAATCCCGAGCCCGCGCCCAGCGACCCTCGCGAAGGAGTAAGCTCGGCCCGACACGGTCGGGCTCCGATCGAGTCCTGAAGCCATGATGCACCTCCCGAGCGGGGCGTCCGGGGAACGAGCGGCGGTGAGGATCGAGCGGCAGCTCGCTCGCCGGGAGAACCCGCTCGCGCTACCCTTGGCGCTGGTCGTCCTGATCGGCTTGGTCACCGGCGCTCTGATCGGGCTCGACTACCAGCAGCAGCACGATCTCTGGCGCAGCCGTCTCACCTCGCTCGCCGAAATCCGCGCGACGGGGGTCGAGCTGTGGCTCCGGGAGCGCCGCGCCGACGCCGCGCTGATCGCCAGCTTCCCCACGCCGCGGCGCTTGGCCGTCCACCCCGACGCTGCGGATCCGGAGGTGCAGGAGCAGCTGCCCGAGGTCCTGGAGCGGGTGCGCGCGCGCAGCGCGGCGCGGGGCGTCGGCCTGGTGGTCGGCGGCCGGGAGGTCGTGACCGCCGGCGAGCCGCTCTCTCGGGCCGCCGTCGCAAGGCTCGGACGCGCCCTCGCCGGAGCCGAGACCGAGACCGTCGGGCTGGAGATCAGGCCGGAGGGCGAGCTGCGAGTCGTCGCCGCCGCGCGCATCGAAGTCGAGACCGCCGCGCCCGCCTTCGCGGCGATCACGCACGCCCCCGGGGACGATCTCGGCCGGCTCGTTTCGCCGACGTTCCTCCTCACCCGATCGGGCGAGGTCCTCCTGGTCGCTCCGCACGAGCGCTACCTCGTCCTCTTCGCCGGCCTCCGGTTCCACGACCAGGAGCTCCGGTTCATTCCCGCCGAGCTCCAGGACGAGCGACTCGCGGCACGCCGCGCGCTCGAGGCACCGCTGTCGTACGGCGAGCTACGCGACTATCGCGGCCAGCGCGTCCTGGCCGCGACGAAGCGGCTCCAAGGGGCCGACTGGGGACTGGTGGTCAAGGTCGACTACCCCGAAGCCTACGCGGCCTGGCGGGCGAACAGCTGGCGCACGGCGCTCGCCGGGCTCGGGCTCGCCACCCTGGCGGTCGGCTTGGTCACCGCGGCGGCACGGACGCGCCGGCGGCGACACTTGGCTCAGCTCGTGCTCAGCGAGGAGCGGCTCCGGCTGGCGCTCGCCGCGGCGTCGCAAGGGCTCTGGGATCTCGACGTGCCGAGTGGCGAGGCGGTGGTCGACGCGGGCTACGCGCGGATGCTCGGCTACGATCCGGGGGGCTTCACGGAGACGAACCAGAAGTTCCTCGACCGGCTGCACCCCGAGGACCGTCCCGGGGTCGAAGCGGCCTACAGCGACTACCTCGAAGGGCGCCGAACCCGCTACTGGGTGGAGTGTCGCCAGCGCACGGCCACCGGCGGCTGGAAGTGGATCCTGTCGACCGGTGCCGCGGTGGAATGGGACGCGGCGGGCCGGCCACTGCGGATGCTCGGCACCCACGTCGACATCGACCGCCGCCGGCGCGCGGAGGAGGAGCTGCGCTCGCTGGCCAGCGCGCTCGAAGAGCGCGTGCGCGAGCGCACCGCCGAGCTCGAAGCGGCCAACCGCGAGCTCGAGAGCTTCTCGCACTCGGTGTCGCACGACCTGCGGGCGCCGCTGCGGGCGATCGACGGCTTCTCGCGCCTGCTGGAGGAGGAGCACGCGCGGGGGATCGACGAGGAGGGCCTGCGACTGCTCGGCGTCGTGCGCGCCAACACGCGGCGGATGGGCCAGCTGATCGACGATCTGCTCGCCTTCTCGCGCGCCGGTCGGCAGGAGCTGCGCCGCGCCCGGGTGGAGAGCGGCGCGCTCGTCGAGTCGGTTCTCGCCGAGCTGCTGCCGGCGCAGCGGCGGGCATCGCTCGAGCTCGACGTGGGTCCGCTGCCAGCGGTGGAGGGCGACCCCGGATTGCTGCGCCAGGTGTGGCAGAACCTGCTCGACAACGCGATCAAGTTCACGTCCAACCGACCGCGCGCCCGCATCGCGGTCCGCGGCGAGCGGCGCGATCAGTTCGTCGAGCTCGCGGTCAGCGACGACGGCGTGGGCTTCGACCCGCGCTACGTCGACAAGCTGTTCGGCGTCTTCCAGCGCCTCCACGCGGCGACGGAGTTTCCCGGCACCGGCGTCGGCCTGGCGCTGGTACGTCGGATCGTCGAGCGCCACGGTGGTACCGTCGGCGCCAGCGGCGCGCCGGGGAAGGGCGCGACCTTCACCTTCACCTTACCGGCCGCCGGGGAGGGCCCATGACGGAGCGTGAATCGGTCGACATCCTCCTGGTCGAGGACAATCCGGAGGACCTCGAGCTCATCCTGCGGACGCTGCGCCGCAACCACGTCGCCAACCGGATCCAGGTCGCCGAGGACGGTGCGCGCGCCCTGGAGCTGCTGTTCGGCGGCGCCGCCGATGGCGAGCGCCCGGTGACACCCAGGGTGGTCTTCCTCGATCTCAAGCTGCCCAAGGTCAGCGGCCTCGAGGTCCTGGCGCGGATTCGCGCCGACGCCGAGCTCGCCAGCCTGCCGGTGGTCGTGGTGAGCTCCTCGCGCGAGGATCCGGACATCCGCGAGAGCTACCGGCTGGGCGCCAACAGCTACGTGGTCAAGCCGGTCGAGTTCGAGGACTTCATGGGCGCGATCAGCCAGCTCGGTTTCTACTGGCTGATGCTCAATCAGCAGTCGAGGTGACAGCCGCCATGACGACGACGGTATCTGGACGTCCGGTTCGCCTGCTGGTGCTCGAGGATCGCCCGGAGGACGTGGAGCTGATGCGCCGCGAGTTCAGGCCGCCCGACCGGTTCGCTTGGCGGGTGGAGGCTTCGGCCGAGGGTCTGCGCGACGCGCTGCGGACGTTCACCCCCGACGCGATCCTCTCGGACTACAACATGCAGGGTTTCGACGCGCTCGAGGCCCTGGCGATCACCCGGGCGTGGTCACCCGACCTCCCCTTCCTGGTGGTCACCGGCTCGATCGGCGAGGAGACGGCGGTCGGCTGCCTGCGGCTCGGGGCGACCGACTACCTGCTCAAGGAGCGCCTGACCCGCCTGCCGTCGGCCGTCGAGGCGGCCCTCGAGACGCGGCAGCACAAGCGGCGCGCCGAGGTCGCGCTCGCCCAGCTCCGGATCCACTCCGCCGCGCTCGCCGCGGTGCCGAGCGCGATCGTGATCGCCGACTCCGACGGCGTCATCGAGTGGGTGAATCCGGCCTTCGTCGACACCACGGGATTCCAGGCGGACGAAGCGATCGGCACGGACGCGAGGGCGCTGCGGTCCGGGATCCACCCCGAGGCTTTCTATCGCACGATCTGGGAGCACCTCCGACGCGGGGAGACCTGGCACGGTCAGGTCTACAACCGGCGCAAGGACGGACGGATCTTCCTCTCCGAAGTCTCCTACACGCCGGTGGACGAGGGGGAGGGCGAAGGCAGATCGCAACACATCGTGGCGGTCATCGACGATCTCACCGAGCGGCGTCGTCAAGAAGAGCGGATTCGCTATCTCGAGACGGTCGATCCGCTGACCGAGCTGCCGAACCGGCGCGGCTTCCTGGCGCAGCTCGAGCAGGCCGTCGCCGAAGCCGCCGCCGGCCGTCCTTGCGCGCTGCTCGCGCTCGACCTCGATCACTTCGGCGCCTTCAACGACCTGCTCGGCGCCGCCGCCGGCGACGAGCTCCTGCGGCGGGTGGCGGGGGTGCTGCACGAGCTGTCCGCCTCCCACCGCGCGGTCGGGCGCACCGGCGGCGACGAGTTCGCCGTCCTGCTCGAGGCCCACGACCTGGCCGCCGCCACGGCTCGCGCCGAGCAGGTAAGGGCGGCGATCGAGGCGATCGAGACCTCGGACGGCGGCGTCGTCCACACCCTCGGCGTCAGCGGCGGCCTGGCCTGGATCGACGGCAAGACCGCCGCGCACGAGATCCAAGCCCTCGCCGACGCGGCGCTCGACGCCGCCAGGGAATCGGGCTCCGGGCTCGAGCTCTCCGGCGACCGCGTTCGGGTCAGGATTCACCACGAGTCCGAGCAAGCCCGGTGGGCCGCGCAGGTGCGCGACGCTCTGGCGCGCGACCGCTTGGTTCTCCACTACCACCCGGTGGTGCCGCTCGCGGGCGGCCCGCCCGATCGCCACGAGGTGCTCGTCCGCATGCTGGACGCGCAGGAGCGGCTGATCGGTCCGGCCAGCTTTCTGCCCGCCGCGGAGCGCTTCGGGCTGGCGCCCAGGATCGACTCCTGGGTCATCGACCGCGCGCTCGCCGAGCTGGCGCGCCGGCCGCGGCTTCGCCTCCTGGTCAATCTCTCCGCTCACACGCTGCTGCGGTCGGAGCTCCTGGCCTCGATCCGCGAGCGCCTCGAGCGGATGCCCGACGCGGGGGCGCGGCTCACCTTCGAGATCACCGAGTCGGCCTCGGTCGCCGATCTCGCGGCGGCCCGCGGCTGGATCGAGAGCTTGAAGGAGGTCGGCGCCCGCTTCGCGCTCGACGACTTCGGCACCGGTTTCGCGTCGTTCGAGCACCTGCGGGCGCTGCCCTTCGACCTGGTCAAGATCGATGGCTCGTTCCTCCAGGGACTCTCCGCGCACGGCGCCGAGGCCGCGATCGTGCGCGCGATGACCGACGTCTGTCACGCCCTCGGACGCGAGGTGATCGCCGAGGCGGTCGAGACGAAGGAGGTCGCCGACCTCGTGCGCGATCTGGGCGTCGACTACGGCCAGGGCTACTTCTGGGGCCACCCCGTGCCCCTCGAAGAGCTCACCGCCGAGAGATCCTGAGCCCCGGTCCCGGAGCGAGCCGAAAGGCTCGCGACCGCGGAGGGGTGAGGCCAGCGGATTCATTCCGCTGGCCGAGGGGAGGGCGCGTGCCCTCCCCTGTGAAGGAGCCCTCGCGACCGCGGAGGGGTGAGGCCAGCGGATTCATTCCGCTGGCCGAGGGGAGGGCGCGTGCCCTGCCCATCGAACAACTCCCGTTCAGCCCGAGTCTCTCTCGACCAGCTCGAGCGCGCAGGTGACGTCGAGCGCGAAGCGGCCGCGGCGCACCGGCACCATCCGGATCGACGGGCACTTCGATTCGAGCCGCTTGCGCAGCAGGATCAGCCGGCTCTCGAGGTTGTCCTTGTAACCGGGCAGTCCGAGCGCGGGGTCGAGGCGCAGCTCCCGGTTGGTGAACTCGGTGCGCCCCTCCTCGCGCCGCTGGCGCAAGAGCTTCCAGAGGATCCTGGCCGGCACGTTGCGCACCAGGTACTCGCCGTCGGCGAAGACGACGTCGTCGTTGCGGTAATAGACGAGCTCGCAACGGCCGGGCGGACAGGTCGGCGGCGGCGCGACCTCGGCGGCCCGCCGACGGACCGGGCCGCCCTCCTCCTCCTCCTGGCTCCGCTCGGAGACCCGGTCGATGCCGAGCGCGATCTGACTGCCGACGATCTGCAGGAAGGCCTCGTCCCACTCGTCGAACGCCAGCGGGTCGCGGCTCTCGACCGCCAGCACGCCGATCAGCTCGTGGCCGGCCACCAGGGGCAGGGCGAGCTGGAGCTGGGCGTCGGCGAGGCCGGGCAGCGGCACCTCGGGCGCCAGGCGCGCGCGCTCGCCCACCGCTTCGACGCGGCCGCGGATCGCCCGGCTGTAGCGCAGCTCCGCGCCGACCCCCGCGATGCGGATCATCCGGCGGCGCTCCGCGGCGGCGCCGATGACGCCGTCGCCGAGCGCGATCTCGGCGCCGATGCCGGCGTCGCCGTAGCCGTGGCTGGCGATCGCGACCAGGCGGGTGCCACCGTCCTCCGGCACCAGGACCATCGAGTGGGCGAAGCCGAACAGCTCGTCGAGAGCGGCCAGGGTGCCGGCGAGCAGCGAGTCGAGGTCCTCGGCGCGCGCGATCCGGTCGGAGATCACCGACAGGCCGCGCAGCTCGGTGAGCGGCCCGTCGACCGGCGCCGCGCAGGGCGGCGCCGGCGCCTCCTCGGGCGGCAGCAGGAAGCCTTCGACCCGTTCGGCCGCCAGCACCTCGTAGACGTCGGCGGAGAGCAGCCGGAAGATGCCGGCCATGCCGGTGTGGGTGGCGATCACCTGGATGCGGGTCGCCATGGCGTCGAACAGCGGCCCCTCGGTCTCGGCGTGGTCGAAGCGGAGCCGCAGCCGGTAGGCCTCGAAGGTGCGCGGGTCGTAGAGCTCGATCGCGGCGTAGGGGTTCTCGGCGACGTTGCGCTTGGTCTTGTTGAAGAATTGACAAGAGAGCGCGACGCGGCCGGGGTCGAGATACTGGACCTGCGAGAGATAGGTCACGTTCGGCTCGCCGTCGGCCGAGCAGGTGGCCATCAGGGCCGGAAAGAGCCCCTGGAAGCAGGCCCCCAGCTCCTCGAGCCGGACGCTCACGCGCCGCCTCCGGCCGCCGCCGCGCCGAGCGCCAGCCCCGCCCCCGGGCCCGGCGTCTGCGCGAAGCTCGACTCGAGCCGGAAGCGGACCGCGTGGCAGGGCCAGTGGACCAACCGCCGGGTGCCGTGGGGCGGAATGCCGATGGCCGCCCAGCTGGCGGCGAGCTGGCCGCGGTAGCGCTCGATCCGTTCGCGATCCGCCGCGTCCCCCGGACGGATCTCCACCACCCGCCCCTTGATCTGGACCGAGCGGTGGTCGCCGGGCCGCGACACCGTGAGCGCGATGCGGCCGTTGTCGGCGAGGTGCTCGAGCGCGGTGGTCGAGGTCGCCGCGGGCAGGAAGACGGTGACCTCGCCGCCCCCCGGCTCGACGCGCAACCCCATGCCGCGCGTCGCCGCGGGCAGGAGCGCCGCGTCGCGGGTACCGACCAGCACCGAGACCCCCGACTCGAGGAACTCGGCCAGCTCTCCCACGACGGCTGTAAGGCTCACGGCGGCGAATTCTACCGCCGCGGGAGGAGGGAGGAGGGGAGGGCACGCGCCCTCCCCTCGATCACCGGAGTGAATCGGTGGCTCTACCCCTCCCCGCGGCGGCGGCGGAGCGCCAGCGCGCCGATGCCGCCCAGGGCGAGAGTGAGCAGCGCCAGGCCCGCCGGCGAGAGCGCGGGGATCTCCTGGATCAGGATCGGCGGCGCGACGATGAAGTCGGTCGGATCGTCCGGGTCGGGCAGCGCCGGATCGTCGGTCACCCCGGAGCTCTCGTTGGTGCCGTTGCCGTTGGCGTCGAACCCCAGGACCCCCTGGTTCGAGACCACCGAGCCCGGAGCCAAGCCGTCGTCGATCCAGGCGTCGAAGGTGACCACGACGCTGCCGCCGGCCGGAATGGCGCCGTTCCACCGCACCGTGCCGGAGATCGGATCGAGCGTCACCACCCCCGACGTCGCGGTGGCGTCGAACAGCTCGAGGCCGGCCGGCACGACGTCGACGAGCTCGTCACCCGGGTTGTCGAACTGCTCGACGCTCCCCTGGTTGAACAGGGTCACCGTGTAGCGGACGCCGCTGCCCGGGGTGAAGATGCCCGCGACCTCCTTGGTCGCCACGACGTCGGCCCCGCCGGCTCCGGCGCCGCGCGGCAGGAGGCACCACTCGACCAGCGTCCCGGTGTCACCGGCCGCGGTGTCGATGACGGTGAGCGTCCAGGTCCCGGCGAGCGCTTCGCCGTCGAACGCCGCCAGCGCCTGGTCAGGCCGCAGCGTCCCGTCGACCGACGGCGGCGTCGAGTCGCACGAGATTTCGACGTCGGCCGGCCCCTCGTCGTCGAACAGCACGTCCACGTCATCGATGAAGCACGAGCCGCCCGAGGGCCCCGGATCGCCGGGGCGGTTCATCAGCTCGACCTCGGTGCCGGTTTCGACGTGGCGCAAGCGCAGGATCAGCTGGCGCGGTGCTTCGTGGCTCGCGCGCACCGCGACATCGAGGTCGGCGATCGAGCCGAGCAGCGCGACCACGAGCGCGTCGGAGGCTCCGGCCGGGTTGTTGTCCGGAATCGCGAGTCCCGGCGCCGAGCAGAGGGCGACTTCGGTGAGAAAGCGCGCGGCCGCGGAGGACTCGCCCTCGCCGCACGCGTTCACCGCGCGCGCGCGCCAGTAGTAGAAGGTCTCCGGCGCCAGCGGCGGATCGACCACCCAGCTGGTGAAGGGCGGCGACACCGTCGCGCTGCGGTCGATGCTGCCGAAGGCGGGATCGTCGTCGACCTCGACCACGACGCTGCCGACCCCGGCGGCGCTCCAGGAGAGAGTCGGCGCGCGCGGCACGTCGATCGAGCCGTCGGCCGGCGCGAGGAGCGCCGGCGCCGCGGGCGCCGCGGCCTGGATCTCGAGGTAGGCGATGTCGCTCTCGGTGGCGACGCCGTCCGTGCCGGTCACGGTGAGGGCGTAAGCGCCCGGCGTCGCGGCGGCGGTGTCGCCCACCATCATCGTCGCGGTGCCGGGCAGCGCCACCACCGGATTCGGCGCGAAGACGACCGTCGTGCCGGCCGGCGGCCCGGCCGACGACAGCGTCACCGGCGGCCCGGCGGTGAAGGAAGTACCGATCGCCAGATCGAAGGCGGCGTCCTCGCCGGCGCAGACCGCCTGGCCGTACGCCGGAGCGACGACGTCGACGAAGCGACAGTTCGGTGAGTCGTCGAACGCCGGCGTGCCGTCGAGGGTGCTGTTCGGGCTGCCCTGGCTGGCGCTGAAGCCGAGGCCGCGGCGGGCGAAGGCCTCCCAGATCCGACACTGGTTGGCGCCGCCGGTCAGGTCGATGTCGGCCTGGAGGATCGCGTTGCGGCCGTCGACGAAGCCGGGGCCGCAGGGCTGCAGCTTCAGGCCGTCGACCACCAGCTGCAGCGCGAGGTTGTTGCCACCGGTGTTCCACGGCGCGGAGATGTCGGGGTTGAAGCCGTGCGCTTCGACCAGGAGCCAATGGAGGTCCCAGAGCATCGTCGCCCAGAGGAAGCCGACGTCGTGCGCGCCGACGAGCAGCGGCAGATCGGCGTAGGTGTAGTCGTTGACCGCAAAGTCCGCGGTGTAGACGGCCGGCCGGATGCCGGCGCCGGTGTCCGGGTCCTGGCCCAAGGCCCAGGTGCCGACGCCGCGCCAGGTCAGCGGCGTGTCGCCCGCCTGGACGGTCAGGACCAGGCCGAGGAAGTCGCTCCAGCCCTCGCCCATCTGCTCCGCGTTGCCCAGGCAGCCGACGTTGCCGGGCCCGCCGGTGAGGCGGTGGCTGAGGCCGTGCCCGTACTCGTGGGCGATGATCATGCTCGACAGATCGCCGTCCCGCTCCGGATTCGGCTCGTTCCAGAGGTACATCTGCATCCGGCCGGGATTGCCGTCGACCAGGGTGAGGAAGTTGGCGTTGTTGCGCGTGCCGTTGTCGGCGGCATCCTGCGCCTCGGCGTTGACCGCGTCGGCGCCGACGCCGCCGTTGCCGTAGTTGTTGAGCTGGAAGTTCCCGGCCAGCTCGTCGAAGCCGTAGCGGTAGAGCACGTCGTGGAGGACGTTGTTCCAATAGAAGAGGTTGACCACCGCGGCGTGGATCGACTGGTCGGGCTGCTGGGTGAAGTCGAGCGGCACCAGGGCGCCGGTGAAATCCAGGCTGGGGCCGCCATCCGGCTGGCTGCCTGCATCGGGCGCGCCGTCGTTGTCGCGGTCGGCGTAGGCGTGGACGTTGTTGCCCCGCGTGAGGGTGAACTCGGGGCCCGGGGCGCCATTGGTGTCGTGCCAGCCGAACGGCGACGCCGCGGGATCGAACGGGTCCTCGACGATCTCGCGGGGGCCGTCGTTCGGGTACTCGCTGGGGATGGCGAAGACCTCGTAGCGTGAGCTCGCCGGCCCGCTGGGCACCACCGCCGCCGGCGCGGCCGCCAGCCCGGCTCCGCTCGCCGGCAGCGTGCCCGGCATCCGCCGCGCGGCTCCGGCGTGGCGCCCCGGCGCCGCCGCCCGGCCCTGCGGTGCCCGTCGGCCCCCCTCCGGCGCGTCGAACCGGTCGTGGACCACGCGGTCGGCGACCGCGAGGATCGCGCCCGACCGGGCATCGACCTGGACGACCCAGTAGTGGCGGGAATCGAGCGTCTCGATCTCGACCTGCCAGGCGAGCGGGACGGCTCCCGATTCGACCGGCGAGAAGACCAGGTGCACCGCGATCGGGCGCTGGGAGATGCCGCCGGACGACAGCAGGACCTTGCGCGCCGGACCGCCGATCTCCTCGACCACGGCGAGGGCCTCGGCGAGCGCCAGCCCGAGGTGGCCGGCGGCGCTCTCGGCGGCCGCGATCGCCGTGAGCACGGGGACGGTGGTGTCGATCCGCCCCGTCAAGCCGGCGACGAAACGACTGGTGTGATGCACCACCCGGCCGTCACCATCGAGGTGGACGCCGAGCATCGCCGCGTCGACCTCGATTCCCTGGTGCCGCTGCTGGAAGTAGACGTGCGCGACACCGCTCGCGGCGCTCCTCGACTCGGCGGAGACCACGAAGTCGGCCAGGTCGCCTTCGACCAGGCCGAGGCTCTCCCGGTTCGCCTCGACCCAGGCCCGCGCCAGCGCCGCGGAGGAGCCGCCTTGCGCCATCGCCGGCACGGGTCCGAGCAGAGCGCTCGAGAGCAGAGCGACGAAGAGGAAGATCGGCAGGTCGGACCTGCCGGTGCGGCGGCGAGCGGATCGGTGCATGGTCGGCTCCTCGGTCGTGTCGTCCCTGGCCCGGCGCGGAGGCCCCGGCTCCCGGCGCCGAGCGGACCCGGCAGCCACGGCGAGCCTGGGCCACGGACCGGGGCCGGACGGGCCGGCCCCGGAGCGGGTCACGCCTTTCGACGTTGATGACGACAACGAGAATACCCCGATCCGCGGGCCACGCCCGTGACCGAGCGCACTCCGGCGGCCGCCGGGGCCGTCAGTGCGCGGCGACCGGCGGCACCGGCTCGGGGACCCGGTTGCGGATCGGCGGCAGGCTCTGGAGGTACGCGAAGATCGCGCCAGGTCGGCGTCGGTCGCCTGGGCGTAATTGAACCAAGGCATCGGCGGCAGCAGCTCGCGCCCCCGCCCCTGGTGGCGGCCGGAGCGAAGGGTGGCCACGAAGTCACCCTCGGTCCAGCGGCCCAGGCCGGTCTCGGCGTCGGGAGTCAGGTTGGCGGTGAAGCTGACTCCCCAGGGCCCGGACCAGGCGGTCATGGTCGCGCCGACGGTGGAGATCCAGGGACCCTCTGGCAGCGTCGGCGCCGGCGGCATGACCAGCTGCTCGGGGTGCCCCGAGAGCGCTCGCTCGAGATCCGGCTCCGGGCCGCGGGCGCCGAGCTTCCAAGGCGTGTGGCAGTCGTGGCAGCCGCCGAGCGTGACCAGGTAGCGGCCGCGCTCGATCCGCTCGGCGGCGGCCGGGTCGGGGGTTTCGGCGGCGAAGACGGTCGAGGCGGCGCCGAGCAGGGCGACCGCGAAGGCGATGCGGATGATGGATTTCATTTCGAGCTCCTGTTGTCGAGCGTGTCGGTTGCGGTGAGACGGGTGCTGCGAAGCGGCTGGGGTGGCTCCGCCGGAGCCTCGTGCGCCTGGCGGATCCACTCCGTGACGAGAGCGAGGGCCTGCTCGTCGACGCGCTGGGTGCCGAGCGGCGGCATCTGGAGCAACGGCTGCCGCGACGCCATGCGGCGCACCAGCAGGCTCGCGTCCGGGTCGCCCGGGGCGATCCGCGCCAGGGTCACGCCGCCGGGCGGCCGATAAGTGGCGGAGCGCGCATACGCGGTCGCCAGCGTTTCGGCGGTTGGCCCGTGCGCCGGCGTCAACCGCACTTCGAACGACAGGCCGAGCGACGCCAGCGGCCCGCGCGAGTTGTGGCAGCCGGAGCAGTTGCCGTGCAGGTAGCCGAGCGCGGCGCGCTCGAGCGGGCTCGCCGCCGCGATGCGGGGCGCGCTCGAGATCCACCGCTCCTGCAAGTTGCGGATCCGGCCGAGCTCGACCAGCCGGGCGAGATCGACCGCGCCCGGCTCCGGCGGCTCGGCGTGCGGCGCCAGCGGATCGCGGTCGGGCGACAGCTGGAGCGCCGCGAAGCCGAGCACCGGCGTCCGGTTGCCGTCGTGACAGGAGAGGCAGTCCCAGCGCCCGGGCAGGTCGTGAAACACCCCGGGCGCGAGCTCGTAGGCGGCGCGCGCCCCCCGTTCGGGCACCAGCGCGGCCGCGCTCTCGTCTGCGCTCCAGGCGTAGGTCGCGAACGTCCAGCCGGTCGGGCCGAGCGCCATATAGCGGGTCTCGACCCGGCGGCCGCCGAAGGAGAACTCCTTCCAGAGCTGCGTGCCGACCGGAAAGACCCAGGCATCCGGGTCGGCGGCGTCGATCTCGCCGCCTTCCGGCAGCCGGATCCAGCGACGCTTCGCGGCGCCGTCGGTCCAGAGCGGGTACTGCGGCGTGAACGGCAGCACCCCCGCGGCGAGCGTCCCCGCCGCGGCATCGGCGTAGAGGCCGGTCTCGGCGAGCGTCGCCGGCGCGCCGCGACCGATTTGCGCCCCGCCCGGGCCCGCGAGCGCCGCCGCGAGCGCGACCGCCGCGGCGAGCGCGAGCGGCGCCCTGCGCGGGGCGGCGCGCCGGGTCGCGACGGTCACCGTCCGGTTCGGCGAAGCTCTCGGGTGGTCGCTCTCGGGCCGCATTGTCGATCCCTCCGTACGACGTACGGAAGCATCGCGGGCGAGATGCGCCGCCGGTTGCTAAATGGACGCTTGGAAAATCCTAAGAATTGCCTAACCGCGGCGGCGCCGCCTACCAGCGGACTTCGAAGACCGCCCGGCAGCCGTTGTCGACCCAGATGCGGTCGCGGCGCACGCCCCAGCTGCGCCCCTGGACGCACGGGGAGTCGCTCAGGCGGTCGACCAGCGTGACCGCGGCACGGTCGGGGATGGAGCACTCCTTGCGGCGGCCCCGCTCCGATTCGCAGCGCAGGTAGCGCGACGATTCGCCGACGCCCGAGCCGGGCCAGACGCCGATGCCGTCGTCGCCGCGCCCCCAGCGCTCGACCTTGACCTCGAAGACGCGGTCGCGCCGGTCGACCCGGCAGATCCCCTGCGTGCCGTCGTCGGCGCGCCAGTAGAGCGTGCCGCCCTGCCCGCGCGCGCCGCGAGCGTCGTCGAAGCGGGTGTTCTGATCGACCAGCGCGCGCGCCGCCCGGCGGCAGGCGTCCCGGGCGTCGGCGGCGGCCGGCGCCACGGCGGCGAAGGTCAACGTCAGCAGAGCGAGCGCCATCGAGTTTCGAGCTCTCACGGTCACCTCCGGGGTCGTGCCGATCCTAAGTGAGCCGGCGCCGGAACTTCGTTCGTGACTTCACGACGGCGCTCCCGAGTGCAGGTTCCGGGCCAGGCCTCCCCTGGATCTCCCCTCCGCCTCGCGCCTCACACCGCGGGGTGGGTCGGGCGCGGCGGGGTGGCGATACGCTCGGGGCGCGATGTGCCCGCTCCAGCAGCTTCCGCCCGAGGCCTTGCGGCGAGTCTGCGCGCCGGAGAGCCTCCCCTACCCGACCAGCGCCGAGGCGGCAGAGCTCGACGAGTACCTCGGCCAGGATCGCGCCATCGAGGCCCTCGAGTTCGGCCTCGCGATGCACGCCCATGGCTACAACCTCTACGCCGCCGGGCCGCCGGGGACCGGCAAGGAGACGTTGCTGCGCCGCTTCCTGGCGCGCGCGGCGGCGACCCGGCCGCGCCCCTCCGACTGGTGCTACGTCCACAACTTCGACGACCCGCGGCGCCCGCGCGCGCTCCAGTTGCCGGCGGGGCGCGGCGCCCGGCTGGCGAGCGACCTGGCGCTCACCGTGGCGGAGCTCCGGTTCGGGTTGCCGGCCGCCTTCGAGAGCGACGACTACCGCACCCGGAAGCAGGAGGCCGCACGGCTCCTGGCCGAGCGGCGCGAGACCGCTTTCGCGGAGGTCCAGGAGCGGGCGCGCGGCCGCGAGGTGAAGGTGCTGCGCACCGACACCGGGGTCGTGTTCGCGCCCACCCGCGACGGTTCGACGCTGGAGCCGCAGAAGGTGCAGGAGCTGCCGGAGGGGGAGCGCGCGGCGATCGACGTCGCGATGCGCGCCACCCACGACGACCTCGCGGCTTTCTTCGCCCGTCTCCACGAGTGGGAGAAGGAGCAGCGCGAGGCGCTCGCCCAGCTCGACCACGACACGGCGGCCGGCGTCGCGAGCCGTCTGCTCGGCGCGCTGCGCGAGCGCTATCGCGATCTGCCGCGGGTGGTCGAGTTCCTGGCCCAGGTCGAGGCCGACGTGGTCGAGCGGGCCGGCGAGTTCCTCTCCTCCCGCGAGGAGGGGCTCGAGGCGGCGGTTCGGCGGGCGCTGCGTCACGGGCCGGTGGACAGTCCGTTCCGCCGCTACCAGGTCAACACGGTGGTCGACCACGGCTCGAGCAGCGGCGCGCCGGTCGTGTTCGAGGACCGCCCGACCCATGCCGCCCTGATCGGCCGCATCGAGCAGGTGGTCGAGCTCGGCGCGCTGTCGACCGATTTCACGCTCATCCGACCGGGCGCCCTCCACCGCGCCGCGGGCGGCTACCTGGTGCTCGACGCGCAGCGGGTGCTGCAGGCGCCGTGGGCCTGGGAGTCGCTCAAGCGGACGCTGCGCCGGGGCGAGATCCGCCTCGAGTCGCTCGGCCAGCAGCTCGGCCTGACCGAGACGGTCACGCTCGAGCCCGAGCCGATCGGAATCCAAGGCCTCAAGGTGGTGCTGATCGGCGACCGGCTGATCTACCACCTGCTCGCCGAGCTCGACTCCGACTTTCTCGAGCTGTTCAAGGTGATCGCCGACTTCGACGACGCGACGCCGCGCGAGCCGGACACGGAGGCCCTCTACGGGCGGCTGATCGGGCAGGTCGCGCGCGACAAGGGTCTGCGGCCGCTCGATCGCGCGGCGGTGGCCTACGTCGTCGAGCAGGCGGCGCGGCTGGCCGACGACGGCGAGAAGCTGTCGATCCACATGCGGCCGATCGTCGACCTGCTGGTCGAGTCGGACTTCGTCGCCGAGCGCGCGCGCCGCGACGTGGTCACCCGGGACGACGTCGAGAGCGCCATCGCCGCCCAGCGCCGCCGCGCCGGCCGCGTCCGCAAGCGGCTGCTCGAGTCGGTGCGCCGCGGCATCGTGCTGCTGGACACCGCCGGCGCCGCGGTCGGCCAGGTCAACGGGCTGATGGTGCTCGCCCACGGCGAGGTGGCCTTCGGCCACCCGGCGCGCATCACGGCGCGGGTCCGCGCCGGCAAGGGGGAAGTGGTCGACATCGAGCGCGAGGTCGAGCTGGGCGGCCCGATCCACTCGAAGGGGGTGCTGATCCTGGGCGGCTTCCTGGGTGGGCGCTACCTGCCCGACGGACCGCTCTCGCTCTCCGCCAGCCTGGTGTTCGAGCAGTCCTACGGTCCGGTCGAGGGCGACAGCGCCTCGCTCGGCGAGCTCTGCGCGCTGCTCTCGGCGCTGGCCGGCGTGCCGCTCGCGCAGTCGCTCGCGGTCACCGGCTCGGTCAACCAGCACGGGCAGGTGCAGGCGGTCGGCGGCGTCAACCAGAAGATCGAGGGCTTCTTCGACGTCTGCCTCGAGCGCGGCCTCACCGGCGAGCAGGGGGTGATCCTGCCGCGGTCGAACGTCCAGCACCTGATGCTGCGGCCGGAAGTGGTCGCCGCCGTGGCGCGCGGCCAGTTCCGCGTCTGGGCGGTCGAGAGCGTCGACGACGCGATCGAGGCGTTGACCGGTACGCCGCCCGGCGAGCGCGACGCCGAGGGGCGCTTCCCGGAGGGGAGCTTCAACGCCCGCGTCGAGGCGCGCCTCGCGGCGCTCGCCAAGAGCGCGCACGCCGCCGAGCCGGCCGCGGCCGGGGACGGCTGAGGGCGCTTCGCCTAGAATCTTCAGATCGTCCACGACCGACCCAGGAGATGCCCGATGATCTGGAGAACTCGCCGTACTTCGTTGCTCGCCATCCTGCCGGTGACCCTGCTCGCCCTGTCGCCTCTGGCCGGCGCCGCCGAGAGCGATCCGATCGCCGCGCGGCAGATGGAGATGGAGGGCGTCGGCGAGGCGATGAAGACGCTGTCGGCCATCGCCCGCAAGCAGGCGCCGTTCGACGCCACCGTGGTCGCGAGCCAGGGCGGCGCGATCGCCGCCAACCTCGACCGCGCCAAGGACCTCTTCCCCGCGGGCAGCGACCGGGGCGCGGCGGAGAGCTGGGCCAAGGCCGAGATCTGGTCGAACCGGGCCGACTTCGACGCCAAGCTGCAAGCGGCGCACGCCGCCGCGGGCGAGCTCGCGCAGGTCGCGGAGGAGGCCGCTTTCATGCCGGCGCTCGGCAAGCTGGGCAACGCCTGCAAGGCCTGCCACGAGCCCTACCGCCGCCCCAAGGAGTGACCGGGTTTGAGGGGCCCGTGAGAGGCGCATGAGGATCCTGCGCAGGGGCACCGCGGGTCTCGCGCTCGCGGCGCTGGTGGGCGCCGCCGCCTTCGTCGCCCTGACGCGGCCCCGGCCGATCGAGCGCGCGGCGCTGCCGGAGCACTCGGCCGACCTCGCCAACGGCGCGGCGATCTACCGCATCGGCGCCTGCTACGCCTGCCATCAGCCGCCGGAGCAGGTCGCCGGCGCCGACCGGTCGCTGCCGCTCGGCGGCACGCCGCTGCCGACGCCGGTCGGGACCTTCTACCCGGGCAACCTGACCGCCGATCCGGAGACCGGGCTCGGGGCCTGGAGCGAGCTGGACTTCCTGAGCGCCATGGTGCGCGGCGTCTCGCCCGACGGCCGGCACTTCTTCCCGGCCTTCCCCTACCCCGCCTACGCCGCGATGTCGCTTTCCGACCTGCGCGACCTCTGGGGCTACCTCCGGCAACTGCCCGCGGTGCGCGCGCCGGCTCGGGCCGCCGAAGTGCCGCTCGAACCGATCGCCCGGCGCGGGGTCGGGCTGTGGAAGCGTTTCGCCGGCGAGCCGGCGGCGATCGTGCCGGATCCGGCGCGGAGCGAAGCCTGGAACCGCGGCGCCTACCTGGTCGCCGCCCCCGGGCACTGCGGCGAGTGCCACACGCCGCGCGACCGCCTGATGGTCCGCGACGAGCAGCGCGCGCTCGCCGGCGCGCCGCATCCGTCCGAGGAGGGGCGGGTGCCGAGCCTGCGCGGCCTGGTCGCGCGCGGCCGCTACGCCGACGCGGCCGACCTCGCCCTCGCTCTCCAATACGGCGAGACGCTCGGCTACGACAAGCTGTCGAGCGGCGGCATGGGGAAGATCCAGAGCGAGCTCGCCCAGCTGCCCGCGGAGGAGCTCGCCGCGATCGCGGAGTACCTCGTCTCGCTCGAGTGACGGCGGGCTCCCCTCGCCGTCCTCGAGCGGGCGCCCGGCTCCGGCGCGAGGGGGTTCCGCTCGCGCCGGAGGGGGTGGAGGCGCGGCGCCGCGGCTCGGCGCCGGCTCAGCCCGAGAGCCTCAATTGACGGTGACCGACCACTCCAGTGTGGTCCCCGACTCGAAGCCGTCGAGGAAGATGCCGAAGCAGGGGTAGGGGGCGGTGGCGTTGGTCACCGAGACCGCGTCGAGGAAGAAGCCCGGCTCCTCGGCCCCCGGGTCGGAGGAGAAGCGCCAGCGGATCCGCACCGTCTGGCCGGCGAAGGCCGCGAGGCTCGAGGTCTTGGTCTGGAAGACGCCGCCCGAGCTGCCGTTGTAGGCGCCCTGGCTCGCCGGGTAGCCGCAGGCGTTGATCGGCGGGTTGCCGGTCTGGCTGAAGTTGCCGGGGTAGCCGCCGGCCGGCGGCAGGTCGGCCCAGCTCGCGCCGCCATTGGTCGAGATCTCGACCACGACGCCGTCCCAATCGGCTTCGAGATTCCATCGTGCCGCGTAAGAGAGGACCGGCGTGCCGCCGCCGACCAGCGCGAGATCGGGGGTGGTGATCGCGGCGCAGGTGTCGGAGAGGTAGTTCGCGCCGTCCTCGGCGTTGTGGTAGCTGAGCGTCCCCTGCGACGCCTGCGTCGCGGTCATCTGCCAGGGCTCCTCGAGCGCCAGGAACGACGCGCCGTCGGCGCCGTCGAAGAAGGTTCCGATGGTGACGTCGCCGCCGGTCGGCGTCGCCTTGACCCGCCGGCTGTTCGGCGCTTCGTTGGGCGGCGTCGAGCTGTCCTGGGCGCGCACGACGTAGAAGTAGGTGGTCAGCGAGTCGACCGCCGCGTCGACGTAGCTCGTGCCGGCGATCCCGGAGGCCAGCAGGTTGCCGGCGCCGGGCACGAAGCCGTAAGCGGTCGAGCGGTAGACGTTGTAGGTCACCCCGCCCGCCAGCGGACAGTTGGACGAGCCGGCGCTCCAGGAGAGCTCGATGTCGCAGGCCGGCGTCGCGCCCAGGTCGACCGCGGCGACGCTCGCGGCGTCGAAGTCCGGCACCAGGTCGCAGCCGCCGGTCGCGCTCGCGGTCGCGCAGGCCGAGAGCGGGCCCTCGCTGCAGCCGTCGGCGGCCCGCACCTTGTAGGCGTAGGTGAAACCGCCCTGCGCGCGGGTGTCGGTGAAGCTGGTGGCGGCGGTCGTGCCGACGAGGTCGAAAGTCTGCGCCCCCGCCGAGCAGTTCCCCGCCGCGCGGTAGACGTGGTAGACGGTCGCGCCGGCGACCGCGTCGAAGGTCACCTGGATGCCGCCGGCGCCGAGGTCGGTGGCGACGACGTTGTTCGGCGCCGCGGCGACCGCGCTCGCGCACGAGCCGAACGAGGCGGCGACGGCGTAGCCCTGGCGCGCGGTGTAGGCGTCGCCGTTGCCGGGCACGGCGGTCCCCATGACCCGCACCGTGTAGGTGCCGGCGACCGGCGTGTTCAGCCGCACCTGCTCGACGTTGTTCAGCAGATCGGCGCTGCCGCCGGTGGTCGACTGGCCGCCCGAGAAGACGTTGCCGCGCCAGAGGGTCGGCCCCGGGCCCTCGACTTCGAGGTCGAGGTTGTTGACCAGCTGGATGCCGGCGGCGAGGCTCGGATACGGGTCCTGCCAGGCGAGCGTCACGCGCAGCTCGGCGCCGGCGGGGGCGACGAAGGTGTAGGTGTCGAGGCCGCCGGTGGTGATACCGACCTGGTGCGCGCGGGTCCAGGCGCGCAGCCGCCGGTCGCCGGCGACGTTCGAGAAGTAGAGGTTGTTCTCGAGCCAGATCCGGCCCCAGCCGTTGTTGTTGTTCGGCATCGTGGTCAGCTCGCGCGTGCCGTTGAGCAGCACGGCCTTCATCAGCGCCGCCGACGGCGAACGGGCGTCGGCGGCGGTGCGGGCGCCGCTCGGGTAGAAGCCGTCGGTGAAGTACTGGCGCAGCAGCGCCGTGCCGCCCGCGACGGTGGGACAGGACATCGACGTGCCGGAGAGGGTCCGGCCGTTGGCCGGGCAGCCCGGGGTGGTGTTGTCGATATCGCCGGCGGCCGAGATGATCGAGGAACCCGGCGCCATGATGTCGGGCTTCAAGCGCCCGTCGTCGGTCGGGCCGCGGCTCGAGAAGCTCGCCACCGTGGTCGAGTTGCCGTTGCCGAGCGCGCCCACCGTGACGACGTTCTTCGCCGTCGCCGGAGCGCCGATCGTGTTGGCGCCGGAGCCGCTGTTGCCGGCCGAGTAGAAGATCAGCATGTCCTCGAGGCTCCAGGCCGCCGCGTCGGTCTCCTGGGAGCTCGACGTGTAGGCGCCGCCGACCGCCGCCCCCCAGCTGTTCGAATGGAGCCGGGCGCCGCCGGCGTGGGCCTGCTTGAAGAGCAGCCCGAGGTCCCCGGCGGTGCCCGACAGGCAGCCGGTGACGTCGTTGCCGATGTCCTGGAACAGCACCTGGGCGTTGGGCGCCATGCCGTCGCGGTCGGTCGCGAGGAAGGCCGGATCGGTCGGCGTCGCCACGATGCCCCGATCGCCGAGCACGGTGCCGGTGGTGTGGGTGCCGTGGAAGGAGGTCGCGCTGGTGGTGCAGACCTGGTTGTTGTCGTACGCCGTCGCCCCGGGCGCCACCCAGTAGGCGAAGACCTTGCGCGCCGGGTAGGTCGTCCCCTGAGCCGGCGGGATCGGGAACTCGGCGTCGGTGATCTCGTTGTTGGTCGACACGCCGTCGTTGTACTGGGTGAACCAGCACTGGTTGCGGTCGAGGCCGGAGTCGGAGACGGCGACGATCTGGCCGGTGCCGATCAGGTCCTGATCCCAGATCGGCGTGCCGGTGGTGCTGTTGTTCTGGATCGGCGAGACCGAGTTGTGGTTGTCGAGCTCGGGCAGGGACCAGGGCTCGATCCAGGCCACCTCTTCGAGCTCCGCCGCGCGGCGGACGAACTCCTCGAGCTCCGCCGGCGGGACGCGGAAGCGGACCTGCGGCTGCGGTGAGGTCTCGACCCGCGACGCCAGCCGGACCGCCGGCTGCTCGGCGAGCAGGCGGCTCTCGACCTCCTCCAGCCGCGCCCCCCGGAAGCCGACGACGTTGACCCGCTGGTCGGGCGCCAGCGTCCGGCCAGGGTGGAGAGCCGGCGAGACCTTCCACACCGGCTCGTAGTCGGACACCCACCGCACCGAGGGGTGCGCCGCCAGCCGCGCCCGCGCCCCCGGCTCCCAGCGCACCTGGAAGGCGTGGTGCGGCAGGTAGCCGACGACCTCGGCGCCCAGGGCCTGCCAGGAGGGCGCTTCCGCCGCGGCATCGGCATGGAGCTGGACGACGCCGTAGCGCCCGCGCGTCGCGCCGGCCAGGCCCACCGCCGCGCCATCGAGCCGCTCCGCGACCGGGTCGAAGACCCCCGCCGCCAGGACCAGCAGTTGCGGGTTGCCGGCCGCGACGGCCACCGCTTCCGGGGTGGGCGCGGCGGGCTCGATCGAGCGACGGGAGGGCTCGGCGGCGAAGCCGGCGGCGCAAGCGGCGAATGCCATGGCGAGAGCGGCCGCTCTCGGCCCGCGAGGGCGAGCGAGTGTGCACGGGGACATCGGGGCCTCCTGGGTCGGGTGATCCAACCTTCGGAGGCTACTTCAGGAGGGTGTAACCCGCAATGGACCCCTCCGAGCGCCGCGGCGGCGCTCACGCGTCGAGCTCCTCGAGCTCGGCAAAGAGGTCCATTCCGGCCGCGAGACTATCGGAGCCGGAGCCGTCCTTGCCGGTGCGAACGAAGAACGGGCCGGCGGGTTGCCCCACCGGCCCGGTATCGAAACGCGCGGCGCCGGTCGGCGCCCTCGCTGTGTCTCAGTACATGCCGCCCATGCCGCCGCCCATGCCGCCGGGCATCGCGGGGGCCTTCTCCTTCTCCTTGATCTCGGCGACCATCGCCTCGGTGGTGAGCATCAGGCCGGCGATCGACGCGGCGTTGAGCAGCGCCGACTTGGTCACCTTCGCCGGGTCGATGACGCCCGACTTGACCAGGTCCTCGAACTTGCCGTTGGCCGCGTTGAAGCCGACGTTGCCCTTCTCGGCCGCCAGCTGACGGACGATCACCGAGCCCTCCTCGCCCGCGTTCTGGGCGATCTGGCGCGACGGCTCCTCGAGCGCGCGGCGGACGATCTTGATGCCGACCGCGACGTCGCCCTCGGCCTTGATCTTGTCGACCGCGTCGATGGCGCGGATCAGGGCCACGCCGCCGCCGGCGACGATGCCCTCCTCGACCGCCGCCTTGGTGGCGTGCATGGCGTCCTCGACGCGCGCCTTCTTCTCCTTCATCTCGGTCTCGGTGGCCGCGCCGACCTTGATCACCGCGACACCGCCGACCAGCTTCGCCAGACGCTCCTGCAGCTTCTCGCGGTCGTAGTCGGAAGTGGTCTCCTCGATCTGGGTGCGGATCTGCTTGACCCGGCCGGCGATCGCCTCGCGCCGCTTCTTGTCGTCGACGTCGGTGACGATCGTGGTGTCGTCCTTGTTGATGACGATCTTCTTGGCCTCGCCCAGGTCCTCCCACTTGACGTTCTCGAGCTTGATGCCGAGGTCCTCGGTGATCAGCTTGCCGCCGGTCAGGATCGCGATGTCCTCGAGCATGGCCTTGCGGCGGTCGCCGAAGCCCGGGGCCTTGACCGCCGAGATCTGCAGCGTGCCGCGCAGCTTGTTGACCACCAGCGTCGCCAGCGCCTCGCCCTCGACGTCCTCGGCCACGATCAGGAGCGGCTTGCCCTGGCGGGCGACCTGCTCGAGGATCGGCAGCAGGTCCTTCATCGAGGAGATCTTCTTCTCGTAGAGCAGGATCTTGGCGCTCTCGAGCACCGCCTCCATCCGCTCGGCGTCGGTGACGAAGTAGGGCGACAGGTAGCCGCGGTCGAACTGCATGCCCTCGACCACCTCGAGCGTGGTCTCGAGGCCCTTGGCCTCCTCGACCGTGATCACGCCGTCCTTGCCGACCTTCTCCATCGCCTCGGCGATGATCTTGCCGATCTCCTGGTCGTTGTTGGCCGAGATGGTGCCGACGTGGGCGATCTCCGAGCCCTCGACCGGCTTCGACATCTTGTCGATCGAGTCGACCACGGCCTTGACCGCGAGGTCGATGCCGCGCTTGAGCTCCATCGGGTTGGCGCCGGCGGTGACGTTCTTGGCGCCCTCGCGGTAGATCGCCTGGGCGAGCACGGTGGCGGTGGTGGTGCCGTCACCGGCGACGTCCGAGGTCTTCGAAGCGACCTCGCGCACCATCTGGGCGCCCATGTTCTCGAGCGCGTCGGAGAGCTCGATCTCCTTGGCGACGGTGACGCCGTCCTTGGTGATCGTCGGCGAGCCGAACTTCTTCTCGATGACGACGTTGCGGCCCTTGGGACCGAGCGTCACCTTGACCGCGTCGGCGAGCTTGTTGACACCGCGGAGGATCGCGCCGCGAGCCTCCTCGGAATAGGTGATGTACTTGGCTGGCATGTCGGAGTCTCCTGAATCCTGAGCGTTGGTCTTCGATCGAACGGATGGCTGGGAATTCGCGCGCTAGGGCTCGCGGCTCACTTCTCGATCACGGCGAGGATCTCGTCCTCGCGCACGATCACGTACTCCTGGTCCTCGAGCTTGATCTCGGAGCCGGAGTACTTGCCGATCAGGATGCGATCGCCGGCCTTGACGTCCATCGGCGAGCGCTTGCCCTCGTCGTTGACCTTGCCCGGGCCGACCGCGACCACCTCGGCCTCCTGCGGCTTTTCCTTGGCGGTGTCGGGGATGATGATGCCGCCCCGGATCTGCTCCTGGGTCTCGATGCGCTTGACCACCACGCGGTCGTGCAGCGGACGGATGTTCACGTTGCGTCCTCCTTGGAGTCTTGGCAGCGACTCGGATAGGGGTTGGTCCGGACTTCCCGGCGACGGAATTAGCACTCACCGCCGGTGACTGCTAATACTTTAGGCACCGATTTCGGGGCTGTCAACCCCCTCGGGTACCGTTTCTTAGTGTCCAACGCTAAAAAAAAATTCCTACGGGGGCCCCCGACGGCGCGTCTCGGGCCCGAACCGAGCCCGCCTCGGCGGCCATACAATCCAGCGCGGTGAGGCACCCGCGACTCGGTTCTGGCCCCGCATCCCCGGGATGAGCGTCCTCCCGGTCGATCTCCTGGTGCCCGTTCACGGGGCCGCCGCGGAGCTGGCGCGGCTGCTGCTCAGCCTGGAGCGCCCGCCGGGAGCGCTCTGCCGCCTGGTCCTGGCGCTCGACGGGCCGCAGCCCGAGGAGGTCGAGAGCCTGGCGCGGGGGGTTCCGGGCCGCTTCCCCGAGGCGCGGGTCGTCCGTCTCCCCGAGCGCGCCGGGTTCGCCGCCGCGCTGCGCCGGGCGGAGCGGGAGAGCGCCGGCGGCGATCTGGTCTGGCTCAACAGCGACGTCGAGGTGCCGGCGGGGTGGCTCGGCCGGCTGCGCGCCGCCGCGGCGTCGCGCCCGCGCGTCGCCTCGGTGACCCCCCTCACCAACCACGGCACGATCGCCTCCGTGCCGCGCTGGCTCGAGGAGAACACGTTGCCCTCGGGGCTCGACCTCGAGGCCTTCGACGCGCTGGTCGAGCGGGTCTCCGCCCGGAGTTACCCCGAGGTGCCGACGGGGGTGGGCTTCTGCATGCTGGTCCGGCGCGAAGCGCTCGAGGCCGCCGGCGGGCTCGACGTCGAGGCCTTCGAGCTCGGCTACGGCGAGGAGGTCGACTGGTGCCTGCGCGCCGCGGCGCTCGGCTTCCGGCACCTGATCGACGACGCGACCTTCGTCTTCCACCGGGGCGGCGCGAGCTTCGGCGCCGAAAAGCGGCGACGCGAGCGACGGGCCCAGCGGCGGCTCGAGCGCCGTCACCGCGGTTGGCGCCGCCAGCTCTCGACCTTCCTGGCCGCCGATCCGCTGCGACCGGTGCGCGAGGCGATCCTGCGCGAGCTGCGGCCGAGCCGCCCGGCGCCGGCCGCCGCGCGGCCGCTGCGCATCGTCCACGTCGTCCACGGCTGGCCGCCCTGGAGCCAGGCCGGCACCGAGTGGTACGCCGCGCGCCTGGCGCGGCTCCAGGCCGAGCGGCACGAGGTCGCCGTGCTCGCCCGTTACCCCGGAGAGCGGCGGCCGCTGGCCGCGGCGCTCGAGCACGAGGACCACGGCGTCCGCGTCCGCCTGCTCGCCAACGACTTCCGCCAGCGCGACCCGCTGTCGCGCAACGCCCTGCGCGAGCGCCGCTTCCGGCGCGAGCTCGGCCGCTTGCTCGACGAGAGCGGGGCGCAGCTGGTCCACTTCCATCATCTCGCCGGCTTCGCGCTCGACCTGCCCGAGGCGGCGCGCGCGCGGCACCTGCCGCGCGTCGTCCAGCTCCAGGATTGGTGGTTCCTCTGCGCCCGCGCCAACCGGCTCGACGCCGGCCGGCAGCTCTGTCCCGGGCCGCGGCCGGGGCGCTGCGCCCGTTGCCTGCCGATGACCCGCCTGATTCCGGGCCGGCTCTGGAGCGCCGCGCTCTACCGCCTCCGCCGCCGCCTCGCCCGGCGCGCGCTCGCGGGCGCCGCCGCCTACATCGCCGGCTCCCGCGCGGTGGTCGACGACCTGGCCGCCGCCGGCATCCTCGATCCGGCCGTGCCCGTTCACGTCCTGGACTACGGCGTCGCGGCTCCGGGCGAGCGGGCGCCGCGCTCCGAGCCGGCCGCGGGCGCGGCGCTCCGCCTCGGATTCGTCGGCTCGCTGCTGCCGCACAAGGGGCTGCACGTGCTGCTCGCGGCGCTGCGCGACCTGCCCGCCACGACCGCCATCCATCTCGACGTCTGGGGCGGCAGCGGCGGCGGCGATCCGGCCTACAGCCAGGAGATCGAGGCCCTGTCGCGCGGGCTGGAGGTGACCTTCCACCCGCCCTTCGGCGAGGAGGAGCGCGAACGGCTCCTCGGCGCCCTGGATCTGCTGGTGGCGCCCTCGCTCGGCCTCGAGTCCTACGGCTTCGCCGTCGTCGAGGCACTGGCGGCCGGGACGCCGGTGCTGGCCGCCGGCCGCGGCGCTCTCGTCGAGCGGCTCGCCGCGGGCGGCGGCGGGCGGTTCGATCCCGAGGACGTTCCGGCGTTCGCCCGCCAGCTGCGCGAGATCGCCACCCAGCCCGAGGTTCTCACCGCCTGGCGCCGCTCGATCGCGCCGCCGCCGTCTTTCGAGGACCAGGTCGAGGTGGTCGACGCCATCTACCGCCAGGTGCTCGGCGGCGGGGAGGGTCGATGAGCCGCCTCGGCGTCGCGCTCGCCGTCGCCCGCGCCGAAGGGGCGCGCGGTCTGATCGAGCGCTGGCACGAGCGGCGAGAGGAGGCCCGCGAGTTGGCGCGCCACCGGCTGCGGGGGGTGGAGGAGGTCCTGGACCGGGCGGCGGCCGCGGTCGTCCTCAACGTCCTGCCGGCGCCGCTCGAGGCCCGGCGCGGCGGCGTCCAACAGGCCCTGGCCGCGCGCCTCGCCGCCGCCCGAGGCGAAGTCGCCACGGCGCTGGCCGAGCTGCGCGACGGGCGCTGGTGGCTGCGCGTCGACTCGCCAGGCGCGGCGCCGCTGCGCGCTCCCGCCGCGGGCGAGCGGCTGGTGACGGACGCCGACCGCGCCGAGGCCCTGGCGGCCATCCTCGCCGCGCTCGCGCACCGGCTCGGCCGGCCGCCGCTCTGGCATCTCGAACAGGCGAGCGGGCTCGACCTCGAACGCCTGACCGCGCTCGCCCGCTGCGCGCCGATGGTGCTGTCGACCCACGACTTCGCGCTCTTCTGCACGCGCGTCGACCTGCTCGAGGCACCGCACGCGCGAGACTGCGGCGGCAGCCGGGACGAGGCGCGCTGCCACGCCTGCCGAACCGCCGCCGGTGCGGTCGCGCCGCCGCCGCAGGCACCGCGCCGCCGTGCCGCCGCCGAGCTGCTGTCGGCATGCCGCGCGCTCATCCACCCGTCGGACTTCGCGCGCCGCCGCCACGCCGAGCTCTTCCCCGAGGCTCGGCCCGCGCGCGAGGAGATCCTGCCGCCGGCGCTCACTTTCCTGCCCTGCCACCCGCGCACGGTCGCCAGCCCCCCGCGCCACGTCGCTTTCGTCGGCCAAGCCTCGGTGCGCAAAGGGCTGCCCGATTTCATCGCCGCCGCACGCTCGGCGGCGGCCCGGAGCCCGAATGTCCGTTTCTCAGTCCTCGGCGGCGGCGACCCCGGCCTGCTGCTCGACGCCCGCCGCGCCGGCCTCCGAGTCCACGGCTACTATCGCGCGCCCACCCTCCCCCGCCGCCTGGTCGAGCACAGCGTCGACCTGGCGGTCCTGCCGTCCCGCTTCCCCGAAACCCACTGCCTCGCCCTCGACGCCTGCCTGGCCGCCGGCGTCCCGGTGCTGACGAGCGGGATGGGGGCGCTGGGGGAGAGGGTGGCGGGGGCGGCGCGAATCGCAACCAATCTGCTCGACTGGAGCCTTGAGCAGGTTCTCTCGGGAGCGGTCGATGCGCCAACTGGTGCGGCTCGGATCTCGCTTCCCAAGACGGCAACAGCTGCCCACCTCGAGATCTATGCTCAGGCATCACCCGGCACGGAGAGCTAGTCGCCACGTTAGCGTAGGATGGTAGCCACGGCGTGAACAGCTCCCTCTTCGTACTCCGGCCCGACCTCGACGGAGCAAACTTGGTCGGTTACTTCCGCGCCGAGAGTGGTGTCGGCGAGCACGCGCGCACCTTGGCTGCGAGCCTGGATGCGGCTGGAATCCCCTATGCCCGCCGCACTTTCATGCGCACGCTTAGCCGCCAAGCCCACGCGCTCGACCACGAGGACTCGCCATTCCTTCTCTACGACCTCAACCTGCTCTTCGTCAATGCAGACGAGACGCCAAGGCTCTTCTCCGAGCATCCCGACATTCGCGAAGGCCGGTACTCGATCGGCTACTGGGCCTGGGAGGTCGAGGAGTTCCCCGATGAGATGGCCGCGAGCGCCGCGCTGGTCGACGAGATCTGGGCCAACAGTCGCCACTCCGCCGCGGCCATCGCTCGCAAAGTCCCCGACCGCCCCGTCCTCGCCATGCCGCCGGCAGTCGACCCACCGGTTCCGGAGCCGCTACCTGCGTCCTGGTCGCTCCCCCCCTCGCCCCGCATCCTCGTCGCATTCGACTACGACAGCGTGTTCGACCGGAAGAACCCACTGGGGGCAATTGCCGCCTTTCGCTCCGCCTTTCCCGAACCAGGGCCAGCGAGGCTCCTGATCAAGAGCGTCAACGGCGAGCGGCATCCCGAACTGGGCTCTCGCCTTGCCGCTGCGGTCGAGGGCAGGTCCGACATCACTCTGCTCGACGGGTACCTGACAAGGGGACAACAAGCCGGACTCATCTCGGCTTGCGATGTCTACCTTTCGTTGCACCGTGCTGAAGGCTTCGGCTTGATGCTCGCCGAGGCGATGCTCGCGGGCAAGCCAGTGGTCGCGACCGGCTACTCCGGCAATCTCGACTTCATGGACGATCAGACCGCGCTGCTGGTTCCCTGGACGCGTGTGGCCATACAGCAAGGCGCCGGGCCCTATGGGGGCACCTGGGCCGAGCCCGACGTTGCTGCAGCCGCTTCGGCGCTTCGCCACGTCCTCAGCCATGCCGACGTCGCTGCAGCCCTCGGTCGACGTGCTCGGGCAGCCATTCTCGAAGGCCACACTCCGGAGGCTCGTTCTCATCAGGTTGCAGCGCGGCTCGCAGCAATCAGGATGGCGCGCGGGCTAACTCTCCAGCCTAATCTAGAGCCGTCAGAGTCGACTTCCGCTACCCTTGCGCGAAGTCCTCGTTGCCTCGAAGAAGGAATCCGCACCAAGCTCGAGCGGCTCGCGATAGGCGTGGAGCAAGGACCCGCGCGCCTGATTCGGCAAGAAAGCCGTTGGCGCCGCGCGATGCTGCGGCTCCTGAGCCCAATCTGGCAGCACCAGCGCGAGGTCGACCGCGCCTTGCTCGAGATCCTGTCGCTTGAACTCTCCTCTAGTCGGGCCGATGCAGCCGTCTCAAGGAGCGAAGCCCTTCACGCAAGGCTCATCGCGCAGGGCGCGCTGCGCCAGTCAGTTCGCTGGCGCGATTGGAAAAGCCGTACTGCATCCCTCGAGAGCAGACCACTTGCTCCTACTGACGAGTCGACACGACAGGGCTCCCAGGGGCACGAGGCATCTCACTAGTCGCCCAGCTCGCCGTGCTCTCTGCCCAAACAGGCCACAACCGAGAGCGATCGAGGGTACGTTCGCCCTGGGGAGTTCTGGCTGCCGTGCTCGGCTTGTCTCTTGCCGTGCGGCTCGGCCTGCTTGTCTCCCTCCCGGAACTCTGGACGCTCGACTCCCGGTCGTACCTGCGGATCGCCGACTGGATGCTGCGCTCCGCCTCGTTCGCTGAGCCGCAACTCGGCGTGCTTCGCCTGCCCGGCTACCCTGCATTCCTCTGTACTACCAAGCTGGTCGGCGGCGGCGGCGCGACCGCACTGCTGGTCGCCCAGGCAGTTCTCGGCCTGATCTCCACTGCAGTGGCCTACATCTTCGCCATGGGCCTAACCCGCTCCACCCTCGCTGCTGCGGTGCTCGGTCTTTTCGTCGGTCTCAATCCGCTCTACCTGACGAACGAGCACGCCATCATGAGCGAGACGTTCGCACTCATGGGCCTCCTCATCGTCGTGTGGATCGCCTCGCGCTGGCTTCACTCTCCAGACTCGGCGGCTATGGGCCTTCTCGTCGGATTGTTGGCCGGGGGCGTCATCCTGACCAGGCTCAATGGCCTCGTTCTCCTCGCCTCGGTGCTTCTCGCTGTGCTCACAGCTCTTCTACGGCGCCTCCGAAGCTCAGCCTCGTCGCTCAGGTGGTTGACAGCAGCGATGCTCTTCGTAGTAGGCCTGGCAGCGTTGCTGACCCCATGGATTCTCCGCAACCTTCGATACCTCGATTCCGCCACGGTCTTCGCCTCGCCAGCGAAGATGCGTCTGATCTACGCGATCGAGGCGGGGCTGATCGACCCCGCAGGTCTCCTGCCGGGAGCCGTCTCACATCCCGAGCGGTTCGCACGCGATCCGGCGCACGTCGTTTTTTGGGAGCTGGTAGCTCTCGGTTCCGCCGAAGGCGAGCGCAGAGCCAGTGATGCTCTGGCTCGCGCCCGAGGAGAGCAGGCAGGTCGACTCCGGCGTGCTCAGATTCGCACCGCCGCGACCTTTCTCGGCGCTTGGCCGGCGCGCGGAGAAGGCGACGCCGTGATGTGGCTATCGCACCTGCTCGAGCCGGAGGACCGCCTGGTCCACTCGAGGAGGGTTGCGAGCCGCTTCCTCACCCCGAGCAATGTCCGAGCGGACCCGAAGGTCATCGCTGTGCTCCAGCTTGCAATTCATTTCTACACCACCTGGGTTCGGCCCGGGATCTTGGCCCTATTGCTGCTGGCGACGGTCTTGTGGCTTCTGCACCGCCGAGGCGATCCCGATCTTGCCTGTCCTTCCCTCACGGGCTGGTTACTCGCCGGGTATGCCGGAACTGTGCTGCTCCACGCTGAGGCGCTGGCGGACAACCTCCGCTTCGCCACGGTGTTCGACTGGGTTCCAGTGACGGTGATTCTCAGCATCGCGACCACCCACCGTCGCTTCTTCGCACTCCCGCGAGAGGCGACAGAGCGGCAGGCAACTCTTGCAGAGCATTCCCGGCGGGGCTGATCTGCTCATGTCGCGGCTTTCGAGAGTCCGCAATCTCGCGCCCCATGCGAGCGTGGGACTCGCTCTTCTCGCCGGGTCGGTGGCACTCGTGGCCGCCGCCATGACACGAGGGAGCCTTGAGGGCGATGAAGCTTTCTACGCCGGAGTCGCGCTGGAATCCTCTGCTGCAGGGCGTGTGTACCCATTGATCGTCAATGGGGAGCCGTACATTCAGAAGCCTCCACTCCTCTTCTGGCTCCAGATGTTGTCGATGCAATTGCTTGGCCCATCCACTTCCGTTGCACGTCTCCCTGCCGCGCTTTTTGGAATTGGCTCGCTCTTGCTCGTCTTTCGCTTCGCACGGATCCAATGGGGGCCACTGGCTGGTGGCGCCAGCAGTCTTCTGCTGGCCTCCCTACCGGTCGCACTTGGCGTCCATGGTCGCCATGGCCTCGCAAGTGGCACTGGGGACTCTCTGCTCCTGTTCCTCCTTCTCAGCGCAATGCTGACGACTCAAAGCTGGCTGAAGGATGGCCGCGTGCCCTCGCTTTCCTTCGCGCTAATCGCAGCGGCAGCAAGCCCCTGGGCCAAAGGCGCCGTCGGACCGGCCTTCTTGTTCGTTGCCGTGCCCGCGCTGTTGATACTCGGGCGCCATCGATCTCGCCGAGCCTCTCCCCATCGCCCGCGGCTCGCCTTCGGCGCGACCCTGATCCTCGTAACACCATGGATCTCGTACTTCGCCTGGATCTGTTCTCTACACCTCGCTGGCATTCCGAACGTCTGGGCGAGAGTGGTCGGCCGGGGCGTCCTTCGACGTTTAACGGAGGGGTTGAACGCAGCGCACCTCCAGGGACCCACCTTCTACATCGAGACGATCTCCGCCGACTTCGGACTCGCCGGACTGCTCTTACTGGCGGCGTCTCTGGCTCTATTCGTGCCCGCACTGCGGGCCCGATCCTGCTATCGCCTTCGGCTTTCGCTCTGGTTGATCTCAGTAGCCTGGGTCGCAGCCATCTCTGTCCCCGTATCGAAGCTCCCCTGGTACGCGCTTGCCGCCTATCCCGGCCTCTGCTGGCTAGCCGCCTGGGCGATTTTCGAACTTCCTCGATTGCTCGGCTCCAAGCACTGGCGCCTCGCCGCAACGGTGCTGGCAGCCGTCGCGGCGCTCGGTCCACTCCTCGGAACACTCAATGAGTTGCGGCGCCCCCCGATTCTGCACTCCACAGAAGCCGTCTTGCTGGACCTTGCGCGCCGCGGGGAGCCACTGACCTGGATCCATCCCGAGCTGAGGTTCGGCAGGTCGGGCCAATTGGATGCGACCGAGTACTTCTTGGTCCAAGCCGCGGCGCACAAGCTGCTTCGGAGTTCGCGTTCACAGCCTCAACCACTCGCTCCTTGCCGACTCGAGCTTTGGGCTCGGCACCTGGACGACGTATCGCCGACCGCCTCCTCTACGGCGGAGGCCGTCTGGCAGAGTCCACCGAAGGAGAACGGCTGGCGGCTGACGCTGATTCGGCGCTGCTGATTCTTGGATGCGACGGTTGCCCGTTGTGGCGTTCGCGGTATCCTGGCACGTCTGATTGCAGGGGGCCGCCTGGCTTCCGATGCGCCGGGCCAGCATGTCTCGCGAATAACAAGTATGAGTAGAGAGCGGATGCCTGAGCTTCAAGTCGAGTCCCAGAACCTGCGAGAGCCAGAGTGCAACGTCTCGGCGAGGGCGCGGTGGGCGTCGCCGTCACCGAGGCGAAGCGCCAGAAAGCCCGGGTTCGGGGCCGCGCTTTCACTCCACCTCGTGCTGATGAGTGCGGTTGTGCTACTCGGTTGCCGCGAAGCTGTCTCTAGCATCCCGCTCGCATCCCCCTCACTCAGCGAGTATTCTCCCGTCCGCCCGAACCCTTCGCTGCCGTGGAGTAGTTTCGATCGACGAGTCGCCAGTGTTCTCACTGGCGCCGGCTGGTCACGCACTGAAGAGGACCCGACCGCTGCGGGCATCGATCGGTTTGTCACCACGGCTCTGGGCGACGAGTCGGTTCTCTACTACGCTGCACCCTCGCTTCCCAATCATGAGCTTTATCTTCGCTGCAGACCCTTACCGCAGGAATCGGGGGCGTCGATCATTGGCGCGACATTGCGAATCAATGATGGTCCACTTCTGCAGCGTGAAGTCGGAGCTGGTTGGAATGACCTCCGCTTCCAGGTCAGCGATCATCACCTCGCCGGCTCGTTGATCGCGGCGACGCTGGCATTCCAGACATCGGGCAGCCTCGAGTCAAACACGGGAAGAAGCCGACCCGCGCGACAGCGTCGCGCCATATGCTCGGCCGTGGCGATTCTTCCCACGTCCGCCGGCGCCCCTCTTGCCACCCTCGCCTCGTTGCACGGCGAGGATCTCGACGAGCCTGGTGCTTCACCGCGGGCCGCCAACAACGCCGTGCGGGAGATCGGAGTACCCCTTCCGCCACACTCGCGCAACGAAGTCGAGTTGTTGGTAGCAGGTGGAGGTGGGAGCTGCAAGGCCACCAGTAGCGTTGTGGGAACGGCGCGCCACGCGCAGACCGTCAGGGCTAGGCTGGATCAGAGTCGACTTATCTTCGACGCTGCCAACGACAGTCCGAATCCCGCGGAGCTGCGAGTCGATGTGGGGCTAGCGACGGGCTCGGGCTGCGGCTTCGATCTCACTGCACCCGCTCTCGGGAGAATTCGCACAGCACCTCTTGCCGACCGGAATCGATCCCAACCGGCTCATGTCTTCGTGTATCTCGTCGACACACTGCGCGCCGATGCCATTCTCGGTACCTTTCGCGGTCTCGCGACTACTCCCTCGATTCGCCGGTTCGCCGCCGACTCGGTGATCTTCGGCAATGCATGGGCACCAAGCTCCTGGACGCTCCCGTCAGTCATCTCCATGATGACGGGCACCCATCCCTCCAACCACGGCGTCTGGAAGCTCGATCAGGAGCTCCCTGCGGCCGGTCCTCGCACGGTGGCGGAGACCTTCCGATCAGCTGGCTACGACACTGTTGCCATCAGCCAGAGCTGGATTGCAGGTCCTACCTACGGCATCGATCGCGGCTTCGGCGAGTTCTTCGTGAGCGAGCAGATCAACGGCCCAGAACTCAGGACCTCGGATCTCCTCACGTTGTTCAGGCACTGGGCCATTGGCTCCTGGACTGGCGCCCGGCCGATCTTCGGCTACTTGCACACGGTCGAACCGCATGCTCCATACGCACCGCGACGAGAAGACTTCGAGCGCTTCGGAAGGGTGCAGCCCGAGCCACGAGTCGCCGCTCCCCTCTATATCAAGACCCTGGTAGATCTGCGCGCCGGCATCACGCCTCGAGAGCTCGACTTCGCAAAACACCTCTACCAGTCCGAGGTTACTTTTGCTGATCGCGCCTTCGGTCAGTTCCTTGATCTGCTGCGGCACCTGGGCCTCTACGATGAGGCCATGATTCTCCTTCTTTCCGACCATGGCGAGGAGTTTGGCGAGCACGGCGGATACGGTCACGGCCGTAACCTCTTCGCCGAAGTGACTCGCGTGCCGCTGATCATCAAGTTCCCGCACGGGCGCTGGCGCGGGCGTACGGTCGAACGCGCCGTCTCGCTGACCGACGTAGCGCCCACGCTCATCGAGTACCTAGGTCTGGAATCTGCCGCTGGAGACTTCAAGGACGGCCTTTCATTCTTGCCAGACCTGCGAAGTGAGCGACCCCTTCGAACAGCCAAGCTCGCGGAGGTCGTCACTCACCGCGAGGGTCCGGAGGAGCAGTCACGGCTGCATCGTAGCCTGCTACTCGAAGGAGTGCGCTGCGTTCACATTCAGCCTTTCGTCAAGAGCAAGGAGACCCCAGAGGCCACACGCTGGCACTTCTTTCGCACGTTGCAGGACCACTCGGAAGAGGTGGTTCTCGAGGCGGATTCTCAGGGCGCGAGAGTCTGCCGCGCCTCGCTCGAGAGGTTCGAGCGCAGGCTCGCGGTAAGCGAGGATCGGTCCAGCCGGATCGAGCTTCTCGACGACCAGATCGAGTCTCTCCGGGCGCTCGGATACCTTTGACGATGACCCGATGACGACGGGAAGTGCGCACGAGTAGTCGGGATGCCATGAAGCCACTACGCCTCCTCGTCGCTTCAGTAACGGCGCTTCTCGTGTCGTGGTTTCTCGTCGGACGCCAGACGTCCGATTCCTTCGCGCGCTCCGTTGGCCCGGGCTGGAATCTCGTTCTGATTTCCATCGACACGCTTCGCGCAGACCGAACATCGCTCTACGGCTATCACCGGCAGACGACACCGACTCTCGAGGCCATCGCCCGGGACGGAGTCGTGTTCGAGGATTTCTACTACAGCGGTGGCGGAACCTTGCCCTCCCATATGTCGCTCTTCACCTCTCACCACCCGGCTGCGCACGGCGTCGAACCGCATCGCGATCGGTCGCTGTCGCCGCAGATCATGACGCTGCCGGAAGTACTCGCTGGATCTGGCTTTTCGACCGCCGCCTTCGTCGACCCTGGTTGGATGAATCCGAGATATGGCTTCGGAAGAGGCTTCGATTCCTATGATGACCGCGGCCACCGCCTACGCGATACTCTCCCCCGCGCCATCGAGTGGATTAGGGACCACGCGAGGCAGCGCTTCTTTCTCTTCCTTCACACCTACGATGTGCACTCTACGGGGCTGGGTGAGAGTCTGCCCTACGACTGCCCTGGCGAGTCCGAGTGGACGTTCGTCGAGGAGCGCCCGAAGGACTACGACGGCTGCGACAGCGGACTGTGCGGCACCAAGCTTCTGAGAGAACTCAACGCGACGGCGGATCGCCGCGGGGTCCGTGTAACCGAGCTCACAGCGGCGGAGCACGTCGCACTCGCTTCCGATCTCTACGACGGGTGCGTGTTCTACGTCGATCAGCAGATCGGTCATCTCGCTGATGAACTAGCACGCCTGGGACTCCTGGAGCGCACTCTCCTCGTCGTGCTCTCGGACCACGGAGAAGAATTCGGGGAGCACGGCCGCGTGCTTCACGATCAAGGGGGCTTCGAGGAGCTGGCGCGCGTTCCATGGATGATGCGCGTCCCGGGCCTCGGGGGCAGAAGCGTCCGGGTTCGTGGGCTCGCAGCCATGGTTGACGTCGCTCCAACACTGCTTTCACTCTTGGGCCTGCCGCCGCTTCCGCTGGCACAGGGACAAAATCTCGAGCCCTCGCTAGAAAGTGGAGTTACCGGTCGCCGTGACGTTCACATGTATTCGGTGCTCCGCGCAGGGACCGTGAAGGTCTTCCCGGACGAGAAACTATTCTTTAACCTGGCGGATGACCCCAGGGAGATCGTCAATCTCTGGGAGGAGAACTCGCCGCTAAAGCACAGAATGGTCGCCCGTTCTCGCAGGCTCGCCGAGGTCGACCTCGCCCGCTTGGAGCAGATCGAGGCCGGAATCGACACGAACACCGGCGTTGCTCTGTCCCCGGAGGATCTCGCTCGGCTCCGAGCCCTCGGCTATCTCCGATAGCCTGGCCCGGGCACCCCGGGCGTTTGGTCAAGCGGAGCCGGCCCGGCCTTGCCCCAACGCAGCGTCTGTCGCCGCCACCGCACCATGGTGCACTTCGGACGACGCGACCCCACGTGGACGCAGCCGTGCCGCTCACAAGTAGCCAAGACTGCGCAACCGATCGAGGTCTTCGTCCTCCTGCTGGCGAAGACGGCCTCGTACGAATTCCTGTCGTTTAGATTCGTGAAGGATGTTCCCCTCGACCCGAAATCTCGGCTCGTTCGCCAGCCACGCATCCAGCCGTTGGGCCAGACGCGCTGCCTCTTCGGTCGAGAGTGCCAGCGGTTCGGCCTCCGCGGCGTCGCCCTCGAGCTCGTACCTGGCGAACTGGCGCTGCCCGGAGGCGTAAGTACGAAGCATCAGCTTCGCGTTCCCGGTGGCCTCGGCAAAGCTGACTTCGCCTCGTGGACGCGCCCACATCGACACCGGACCTCGATCGTGCCCTCGGCCGAGCAAGGACGGGAGCAGGCTTTGCCCATCGAGCTGTTCTCCGACATCGAGCTGCAGCAGGTCAAGCACAGTCGGCAACAGGTCGACGTGACTGACCGGACTTGAGTGAAGGATCCCGCGACGCGCTCCGAGCCGAGATGGGAGCTTCACGAGCAATGGGACATGGACGTTCTCTTGAAAGACATCGTCGCCGTGACGGAAGTAGAGGCCCCTCTCGCCGAGGCTCTCGCCGTGGTCGGAAGTGATCACGACCATGGCCGCGTCGAGCAGCCGCCGCGCCCTCAGCTGCTCCAGCAAGCGCCCGACTTCATGCATTGCGTAGGCAACCTCGCCGTCGTAAAGGTCGCGGTACCGGTTTAGATTCGTCTCGCCCGGAATCCTCTGATAGGCGGGAATCGTTCCTCGAACCGGAAGCGTCTCATCGGAATGGAAGCGTGCCGCCCAGTCTCCTGGTGGAGTGTAGGGGCCGTGCGGGTCGATCAAGTGGACGAAGAGGAACATGGGCTTGGCGCCGTCGCGGCCTTCAACCCATTTCGTCGCCAGGTCGATCGTGCCCTCAGCGCGTCTCTCGAAGTTATCCCTGAATGCCTCACGTTCCTGGACGAAGTCGTCGTAGATCGAGAATCCCTGGTCGAGGCCGCAGAAATCGCGGATCATCACGAAGCTCGAGACGAACGCCGCTGTCTCGTAGCCAACCGTCGCCAATCGCTCAGCCAGGGTTATGTTGTCCTCGTGGAGCTTCAGGTATAACGCGGTCACACCATGCTTCGGTGGGTAGAGACCCGTGAACATCGAGGCGATCGCCGGAGTGGTCTCGGGCTGCGGGGAGAAGGCCCGCTCGAACAGTGCCCCATCGGAAATCATCCCGGCGAGGGACGGTGACGTGCTTCGGTGGTAGCCATACCATTCCAGATGGTCCGCTCGCAGGGTGTCAACGACAATCCACACGATGTCCGGCCTCAAAGGGCTTGGCCGCAAGCACGTCATGGTCGACAGGGCAGCTGCCACCAGGAAGACCACCAGCGCCGACCGATCGGTGGCGCTTCTATGTCTCCAACGGCATCGCCGATCGCTTGGCCCGGCGACCTCGACCTCCTTCGGGATGCGTCCCAGGTGCTGTCGGCCTGGAGGTGCGCTCCGTTCCTGTCTCTTCACAGGTAGCCCAGTGCCTTCAGATCCTGCTCGAGCTTGGGAGTGGACGGGATCTTTCGTACCGGAAAGCTCCGGGCAAGTTCTGCGGCCTGGCGACGATAGCGCCCCAGCTCGCCCCCAAGATACCGCGCCCGAGGGTGAGATTCCTCGAACAGGTCCTCGATTTCTCCTGGGTCCGCTGCAAGGTCGTACAGTGCCCAGGCTCCCGTCCTGGCATTCCGGAGCAGCTTGTACTCTCCGTAAATGGCAGCCAGTCGTATCGACTTCTTGCCCTCCGCAAAGACCGTTCGAGCAGGGAGAGTGCCACCTTCGAGCAGCGGCACAAGGCTGATCCCCTGCAACTGTCTACGAACTCTCAAGCCAGCCAGTTCGAGTATCGTCGGCATGACGTCCACACCTTGAGCGGGCGTCGCCAGCCTGACGCCAGCGCGCGCCCCCAGGACAGATCCGGCGAGTACCAGCGGTACGCGAATCTCCTCCTCGAACAGCTCATTGCCGTGGTTCCACCTGCCGTGCTCCAGAAACGCCTCGCCATGGTCAGACGTTACAACGATGAGGGAGTTCTGAAGCAGGCCGCGCCGCTCGAGTTCAGAGAGAAGACCACAGATCTCGTCGTCGGTGTAGCGAATCTCCGCGTCGTACTGCGAGACGTAGTACTCCCGGACTTGCGGGCCGGACTCGAGACGGAGGTAGGTCGGCATAACTTCGAGCTCCGCCGGAGTCAGCGCGCGCATTTCCACCTGGCCTATCTCCCGTTCGTTCCAGAACAGGTTGCGGTACTCGGGGGGAGGGAGGTAGGGCCCATGTACGTCGCGGTAATGCAGGTAAAGGAACAGTGGGCGTCGATTCGCTTCCTCCGCGAACCGTAGCGCGCGGCTGTTGATTCTCCGGACAGTCTCAAACTGGAGCCATTCCTCCTCTGCCTCCGGATCAAGAACCTGGTCGTCGTAGTGCTCGAATCCCTGGCCGAAGTTCAGGCGTCGTTCCAACGAGGGATTCGGAGCCCATGCTGCCGTAGCATATCCGGCGGCCGAGAAGTACTCGGCTAGGGTCTCGAAACCGTCGTGAAGTCGATCGGATGGCTCGACAACGCCGTGAACTGAGGGCTGGAAACCTGTGAACAGCGAGGGAACGGAGCTCCGAGTGTAGTTCGACGCACTCCGAGCCCGCTCGAACAGCACTCCCTCGGCCGCCAGCCGATCGAGGCAAGGTGTGGTGTCGCGGCGGTAGCCATGAGCGCTCACATGGTCGGCTCGAAGCGCGTCGACGACGAGAAGATAGACGTTCGGCTGAGGCCGATCTTCGGCACCCTGGCGCTCGCAGGACGCGGCGACGAGGGCGATCAGCAGCCACGTCAGCAGAGCCCGCGGTCGTTCGCTCATCCCTCTGCCTGGCCCTGTCGCCCTCCTCCTCGGCCTTTCGCCGCGTCGCGCCACCCCGCCCGAAAAGCTGCATGCTGCCCTAGAAGGAGCAAGAAAGGCGTAAATAGGCCGCATGGGAACATTCTATCGGTCTGCGACTCTGCAGTATCAAAGGGAGGATCTCGCATGAAGCTCAAAGGGTTGGCTGTTCTCGTAGTCTTGCTGCTTGCTGCCGCGCCGGTGAGCGCCGCCGTGAGCATTACCGTGACCGCTGCCGCTGCCCTGCAGGGCAACTTCGGCATGCGGGTCAATTTCGACGGCACCGTCACCAACGCCTACGTTCAGGATAACTCGCCCGCCAACGAGGCCGAGTATCATGCGACGTTCAGAATCCGTGCCGATGGCATGGTGATGGCGCCCGAGGCGACTTTGCAGATCTTCCGTGCCTTCGAGGAGACCAGCGGGGCGAACGTCTTCCGCCTGAACCTGTACCGCCGACCGAATGGCCAGGCCACACTTTGGGCTTTCCACATTCTTCCTGCGCGCTCTGCTGCTGCAGGCGGCGGCTTCTACCCCCGCATCGCTGAGGCGCTGCGTGACGGTGGCGATCAGTTCACTGTGGAATGGCACAAAGGCACGACCGCGACCATTCGGCTCTACCGGAACGGCAATTTCCGGAAGAAGGCAGAGAACCTGAATACGAACGACTTCGACATCGATTACATCCGCCTCGGAGGCGGCCTCGGTTCCACGGGCGGCGTCGCGTCGAATGGTAGCTTCCTCGACCTCGACGACTTCATCTCGACGCGCACCTGCCAGTTCGCCAGCTGCAACTTCTGACGAGACCGGGCGAACGGCTTCGGCACGCTCTCGAACGGCGACCGACCTCGTCCCATCGATTCTCAAGAGTGCGAGGGCCTCGGAGTAACGAGGCCCTCGCGTTCGTCTGGACGCAGCTCGCCCGAATTGGGGCGGAGCGCCTCGTATCCTGGACCGCTCCTTCGGGCCCGCAGCCACAGACGCGTCCTACTCACGAGCGCTTCGAGTCTTGCCCTGAAGGCATGCTGTCGAGATGAAATGACGACCCTCCCTCCTCCCGCCGGCGTCGACACGGGAACAGGGGGTGCGCAGGAGCCCTCCGCGGATCGAGGCCTCGATCCGCCAACCGCTCCGACCATCTCCGTCGTCATCAACACCGACTCCCGCCGGCTCGAGCTTCGCACGCTCCTCCACGCGCTCAACCGTCAGACACATCCGCGGTTCGAGGTCGTCGCCGTCGTCGGGCCGTCGCGGGATGGGACGCTCGAGATGTTGGCGGAGGAGTTTCCGGATCGGGTGAAGGTGGTTTCGTGCCCGGAGTTCAATCTTTCGGTGTCGCGCAACCTGGGGCTGGCACACGCGGACGGGGAGATCGTGGCGTTCATCGACGACGACTCGGTGCCGGCCACCACCTGGCTCGAGCAGCTGGCGGTGGCCTACCTCGACGACTCGATCTCGGGCGCCGGCGGGCGGACCTACCTAGTGCGGCCGGGCGAGGACCGGATCCAGTTCTTGCGCGGCGTCTTCTCGGTGCTGGCCGAGCAGGACGACGTGCGGTGGGGTACCCGGGAGTTGCCCCCCTCCCAGACACCGCCGCGGTTCTGGTTTCCCCGCTTCCACGGCACCAACATGAGCTACCGCAGGGCCGCGCTGCTGGCGATCGGCGGCTTCGACGAGCGCTTCGAGTACCTCTACGACGACGGCGACATCGGCGTTCGGCTGGGCCTCGCGGGCTTCGGGTTGCGCCAGCTGGACGAAGCCGTCGTCTACCACCTGGGCGCCACCACCGGCAACCGCGGACGCCACCGCTACGACCTCAACTGGTACTCGTGGTCGCGCTCGCAGATCTACTTCACGCTCAAGAACGGCCCCGGCGCCGTCGGCTGGCGGCGCAGCTTGCGGGCGGCGCTACGCCACTCGCGCCAGCTGCGCGCCCAGGTCGAAGATCTCGCCCGGCGGGGTGAGCTGCCACGGGAACTGCGCACCAAGGCGCGGCGGATGTTGCGCCGAGCCCGACGCCACGGCTTGATTCAAGGGCTGTTCGGCGAGCGGCGGATTCCGGGCCGCATTCCGGAGCTCGGCGGCGGGTTCCGCCCGTTTCCGCGCGACGTCTGGCGGCGGGCGCCAGCCGTGGCGCCCGCGGTACTCTCCTGCGAGAGGAGGGGACTGCCCCTGCGCGAAGAGCCGTTGCGACTCGCGATGCTCTCGGTCGACTACCCGCCGCGCGCCACCCACGGCGTCGCGCGGAGCACCGCGACGCTCGCCCTCGGTCTGGCCGAGCTCGGCCACGAGGTCCACGTCGTCACCGCGGGCACTGGCCATCGCGTCTACGAGCAGGATGGCGCCTGGATCCACGAGGTCGGACCGGTCGCGCTGCGCCGCTACCGCGCCTTCGCCGAGGCCGGCTATCCGGACCTGGCGGCCTGGATGGACCATAGCCACGAGGCCTTCGCCGCCGTGCGCTCGCTGATCCGCAACCACGCCGTTCAGTTGGTCGACACGCCGCTTTGGAACCTCGATGGTTACGTCACCGCCGTCGCCGGTGAGCTGCCGGTCGCCGTCCGGCCGGTCACGGCGATGCGCCAGATCGCCGCCGTGCACGGCGCCGAGACCGCCGAGACCCGCCTCCTGGGCGACCTCGAGGGTGACCTGCTGCGCCGCGCGACGCTGCTGGTGTCCAATTCGGAGGCGACCGAGCGCTCGCTCGCCGACGTTTACGGCATCGACCTGGCGGCCCGCCTGCACGGCCGCGTCTCCTACGGGCTCGCTCCCCGGCCGGAGGCGGAAGTCGCGGGCCTGCCGGAGAGTCGGGACGGTGACGGGATCACCGCGCTGTTCGTCGGCCGGCTGGAGGGACGCAAGGGGATTCTCGAGCTGTTCGACGCCATCCCGAGGGCGGCGGCCGAGGTGCCGGGGCTGCGCTTCGTCGTGACCGGTGCCGACAACAGCCGCCACGACGGCTTCTTCGCGCGCGAGCGCTGTGACTACCCGACCTGGTTCCGGCGCCGCCACCCGGAGCTCGCCGGCCGGGTCGAGTTCCGCGGCCACGTCAGCGACGCCGAGCTGGCGCGGGACTACGCCTCCTGCGACCTCTTCGTCGCGCCTTCGCACTACGAGTCCTTCGGCTTGATCTTCCTCGAGGCGATGGATCTCGCCAAGCCCGTCATCGGTTGCGACTCCGGCGGCCCTCGCGACATCATCGCCGCCGGCGAGACCGGCCTTTTGGTGCCGCCCGGAGACGCCATGGCGCTGGCGGAGGCGATCGTCGAGCTCGCTTCCGACCGCAGGTCGCGTCGGGAGATGGGTCGAGCCGGCCGAAAGCGGCTGCTCGAGCGCTTCACGCACCGCGACATGGCCAAGGGATTCGCCGCCCTCTACCGGCGAGCGCTGGCTCTCGACTGACCAACAGCTGAGGCGGAGGAGAAACGCCGTGCCCGAACGCAAGCCGCTGACCGTCGATCAAGTAGTGGTGGCGATCGAACGCGAGCTCGGGCGGGCTCCGGAGCTCGCGCCGCCGCCGCCGGCCGCTGCGGGCCGCGCTCGCGAGCTGCAGCGCCGGTTTCGCGCCCAGCCTCTGGGCGGCAAGGGCGTGCTGGTCAAGAGCCTGGTGCACTGGTTCGTGGCCTCGGCCTTCGACCGCCAGGCGAAGGTGGTCGAAGCGTTGCTCGACGAGATCGAAGCCGAGGCCGCGCGCTCCGACCGCCTCGAAAGCCGACTGGCCACGGTCGAGGCGAGACTCGCGGCCCTCGAGTCCTCGAGCGCGGACGCCACGTGACTTCTCCCGCGGCACGGCCTCCGGTCGCGTGCACGATCGCCTCGAACAACTACCTGGCGCTCGCGACCGTGCTCGCGGAGTCCTACCGCCGCCATCACCCCGGCGCCGAAGTCTGGCTCGGCCTGGCCGATCGGCGGGACCCACGCGTCGACTACGGCCGCCTGCCGATGCGCGTCGTGGCGGCCGAGGAGCTCGGCATCCCGGCGTTTCCGAGCTTCGCCTTCCGCTACGACCAGCTCGAGCTGTCGACCGCGATCAAGCCCTGGCTCTTCGCCCATCTGCGGGACCGGGTCGGCCACGATCGCGCGATCTACTTCGACCCCGACATTTTGGTCACCGACCGGCTGGTCGAAGTCGAGCGGGCGCTCGAGCGGAGCCAGGCGGCGCTCACGCCGCACCTGACGAAGCCGATCGACAACGAGCACCGTCCTTCGGAACGACAGATCCGGATGATGGGCGTCTACAACCTGGGCTTCCTGGCGCTGCGTCTCGACGCTTCGACCGCGGGCTTCCTCGAGTGGTGGCAGGAGCGCCTGCACCGCTTCTGTCTGGTCGATCCACACCACGGCCTGTTCGTCGACCAAGCCTGGATGGACCTCGCCCCGGCGTTCCTCGACCGGGTCGAGATCCTGCGTTCGCCACGTCTCAATCTCGCCTACTGGAACCTCGCGCACCGAAGCTTGACGCGAGGACAGAACGGCCTGCTGGTCGACGACGAGCCGCTCGGATTCGTGCACTGGAGCGGCGTCGACCTCGAGGACTCCTCTCGGCTCTCGCGCCACCAGGACCGCCTGTCGCTCGAGCGACTCCCGGAGCTCGCCGAGCTGCTCGCGAGCTACCGGGAGGCGGTCGTCAGCGCGGGCCACGACCGCTTCCGCGGCCTGCCCTATGGCTTCGGCACGTTTCACCCCGGCGCCTGGCCCATTCCCAAGTTGCTGCGGCGCGCGCTGTTGCGCCTCGATCCCGCGGGGCGCCGCTTCGACGATCCGTTCGACCGCGAACGCCCCGACGGCTTCGTCGCCTGGCTCGCCGAGCCCCTGGCCTTTCCGCTCGGCGTGCTGACTCGCGCTGCCCTCACCGTCTGGGAGAGCGATCCAGCGATCAGCGGGCGGTTCCGCGACGTGGCGCACGACGACCTGCCCGACTTCGTCGCCTGGCTGACGACCGAGGGCGCCCACCAGACCGGTCTGCCACCCGAGACCCTGGCGCCGCTGCTCGAGGGTGAGCCCGAGCCGGCCGCCCGCGTGCCCTATCAGCAGGAGCCGCTGCGGCCCTTCTTGCGCCTGACCCGAGAGGAGGGCTCCGCGCCGCTCGAGACGATCGAGCTCGCCGCGCCGGGCTCCTGGGCCGGCTGGCTGCTCGAGCCCTTTCCGGCCACCGAGCGCGAGCGTCCCTGGCTGCGGCGGCTCGCGATGCTGCTGTGGGAACGGGAGCGACCGCTTCAGCGCGCCTTCCCGGATCCGCTCGGCGCCGACGCGGACGCGCTCGCGGCCTGGCTCGCTGGACCCGGCGCTGAGCGCCTCTCGCTCGCCGCCGAGTTGGCCCGCGAGCTCGCCGCGGCGCTCCCCTCCGAAGTCGCGGCGCTGACGGTACGGCCGGTGGGACCCTGGGAGGTCGAATCCCGGCGAGAGAGCGCCGCCGACCCGCATCCGATCGACCGTCGAAAGGCCCCGGCACCCCCTCCCCCAACGCTCGGGGTCCAGATCCTCGCGGCCCTGCGCAGCGAGCCCGAGGGTGAGCCGATCGTCCGTGGCGCGCTCGTGGCGCTCGCGGAGGCCGGAATTCCGGCCGCGCTGCTCGACATCGACACGGACCTGCTGGGCAACGCCGTCGACGGACTGTTCGCCCCGCCGGAGGGCAACCCTTGGCCGATCCTCTTCACCCACCTGCGGTTGGGTCTCGCTCCTTGGCGCTTCGGCTGGCTGCCGGCCGCGGCCACGCAGGGCGGCTTCCGGATCGGCTACCTCGACAGTGAGCTCGGTGACCTGCCGGAGTCGAGTCGCCGGCGGCTCGTGCAGTGGGACGAGATCTGGGTACCGTCCCGCTTCGCTTTCGACGCCATCGCTCCCGGCGCGCCGGTGCCCGTGCGGCTGGTTCCACCCTGCTGGGAACCCGAGACGACAGTGCCCGAGCCGCCGCCGGAGCCGGGGCGAATCGACGCCCTCTTTCATGCCGACGATCCGCTCGAGCGCGACGATCCCTGGTCCGTCCTCACCGCCGCCCGGCGCCTGCGTGAGCTCTTTCCGGGGCTCGATTGGCGTCTCGAGCTCCGCGTCGTGGGCCTCGGCGACCCTTCGAATCCAGCCACCGCGGCCGCCGAACGGCTCGACGCCCTCCGGTCGGCGGCATCCGACCTGCCAGTCGAGATCCAGCTCGGTCCGCGGCCGGACGGCGCTCCCCGGGGCGCGGTCACCCTCTCGTTGCGCCGCACCGGCGAGCTCTCGCTCGAGCCGCTCGCGGCGATGGCCGCCGGGTCCGTGGTGGTCGGGCCGGTGCACGGAGCCCTGGCCGACCTGCTCGACGAGTCGACCGGCTTCCCCGTCACCACGCGCGAAGTTCGGCTCGGCCGGTCCCACGGGCCGGCGCCGGGCACTTCGACCTGGATCGAAGCCGAGGTCGACGCGGCGGCCTCCGCGCTCGCCGCGGCGCTCGCGGATCCCGCGGGCGCATCCGCTCGCGCGCGCGCCGGGCACGCGCACGCGGCAGCGCTCTACGGCCGGCTCGCCGCCGCGACGCGCTGGCTGGTCGAGCTCGATCGCCTGCGCGACCGGCTACGGCGCCGCTGACCGCGGCCGCAGCGGGTACCTGGGGCGCCGCCTATTGCCACGCCTCGGTTCCGCCACTCTCGAAACCATCCAGGAAGATTCGCCCCGCCGACAGCTCGTGAGCGCCGAAATCGGGATTGCCGTCCCGCAGCGCGCGGTCGAGATCGAGCGCCGCCGAGCTGCCGCTGCCCGGATCGGCCGCCGGAGAGCCGATCGCCAGGCGGTAGTTGTGCTGCGGCGCCCCGGGAGAGAGGTACCCGACCGCGCCGGCCGTCTGGATCGAGCCCGCGCCGAGGAAGGTCCCCGCCCCAGCTTGCCCCTGGTTGGTATTGCTGCCGTTGGCCGCGAACAGGCTCGGCTCGAAGTGGATCGTGCTGCCCGCCTGGACGTGCACCGCGTGGGGGCCAGCCGGAGTGACATGGTCGCTGACCACGGAATACTGCAGCTCGACGTCGGCCCCCGAGACGAAGGCGAGCAGCACCATCGCGTGGCCCTGGAGGTAGCTCTGGCCGAGCCAGTTGTCGACCAGCGTCGAGTCGCGGACGACGGCCCCGAGACCCTGCAACCAGAGCCCGCCACCCCCGCCGCCGACGACGCTGCCCACCGCACCGGCCACCACGCTGTTGGCCGCGAAGAGGCTGTCGCGCACGAGCGCCGTCACCGCCGGGGTAGTCCGGGTGAAGGCCGCCCCCCCTCCCCCCGCCGGACCCTGACTGCCCGCCGCGGTGCCGTTGCCACCCAACGCCTGATTGCCGACCACGCGCGCCCGCTCGAGGACGACTCCCGCGTCGATCGTGTGAAACCCTCCGCCGCTGCCGTAGCCGCCGTTTCCGGCCGCCGCCCCGCGTGCCACGTTCCACTCGAGCCGAAGGTCGCGCAGCGTCACTGCCGTGGCATCGGCTCCGCCAGCACCCTCGGCGAAAAGTGCCCCGCCAAACGCCCCACCGGCGCTGCCCGAAGTCGCGTTCGCCGCGCCGCCGCGCGCTTCGTTGCCGTGCGCGACGAGTCGTTCGACGGTGGCCTGGGTGCCCAGTTGGAAGGCCACGGCGCCTCCCAGGCCATCCGCCTTCTGGCCCCCGGCGACGCCGCTGCCGGCCGAGGATCCCGCTTGCGCCAGGTTGTCGAGCAACGTCCAGTCCGACCCGGTGTAGCTCGACCGATAGCTGAAGACCGCGCCGCCGACGGCATAGCCGCCGCGCTGGGCTCCGGCCCCGCCGCGCGCCTCGTTGCGCAGAAAGACCACGCGCTCGAGGAGACTTCCGGCCGGCACCGCCCGCAGGGAGACGGCACCGCCGCTACCGGTGCCACCGTAGGCGCCGCCGGAGGCGGTGCCGAGCGCGAGATTGTCGCGGAAGACGACGTCGCGCACGACGGTCGCCGCGAAGGTGCTGTCCAGCCCGCCGCCGAAGCCGAAGATCAGCGCGTCGCCGGCACCCGCGGTGCGGGCCGTCCCACGGCCGTTGGCGACGGTCAGGTTCTCGAGCGTCACCGCCGCGCGGTTCAGTCCCGCGGTATCTTCGACGAGGACGCCCCGGCGGCTCCCCTGGCCGTCGATCACCGTCGCATCCGGACCGAAGGCCGGCGACGCCCAGCTCGCGCCGTCGTAACCGCCCCGCAGGACGATCGGCTTGTTGAGGGCGCACACGACGGCCGTGGCGCCGATGCCCGAGGTGGAACAGGGATCGAGGCCGGCTTGGAACGTATAGACGCCGGCCGCGACCAGGATCTGATCGCCGGCGGCCGAGAGCGTCACGGCACGCTGCGGGTTGCGGCAAGGAGCGACCGCGGAACCACAGTTGCCCGCGTCGCTGCCGGCGGTCGAAACACGAATCGTCCCGGTCGTCGCCTGCGCGAGCAGAGGAGGGGCCCCGAAGGCCAAGGCGAGGGTCAACGAAATGCGGGGCATCTTGTGCTCGGGTCTCATCCTAGCCGGGACCGGGTCGCGAACCTTGTGCAGGGCTCCATCTCGGCATCAGAGGGCCGCCAGGAGCCGCACCAGCTCGCGTTCCATCAGCGCCTGGCTCCAGCGTTCGGCCAGCCGCTCGCGCCCGGCGCGGGCTAGGCGCTCGCCCTCTTCCGGGTGCTCGAGTAGGGACTCGATGGCCGCCAGCCAGTCGGCGGGTCGCTCCGCCGGCAGGTGATCGAGGCCGGGGCGCGCCTCGGCGCCGGCGGCGGCCCAGGGAGACGCAACGACCGGCACGCCGGCGGCCCACGCCTCCAGCAGCTTGATCGGCACGCCGGAGCCGGCGTCGAGCGGCACCAGGGCCATGCGGGACTCCGCGAGGACCGCCGCCAGATCCGCCGGCTCCGGAACGACCCGCGCTCCCGCGCGACGTGCCGCGCGCACCAAGTGACGGGGGGGTCGAGCGCCCGCCAGCACGAGATCGAGTTCGGGACGCCGCGCACGCACCGCGGGCCAGCATTCCGCGAGGAACCGCCGCAGGCCGTCCAGCGTCGGGAAGTAACCGAGGTTGCCCGTCACCACTGCGCGCGCTGCCGACCGCGCTCGCGGCGCTGCCGCGGGGGGCGGCGATGCCTCGAGCGCGAGCGGCACCCGCGCCAGCTTCGCGGCCAGCGTGGGCTCGAGCCGCGCGGCGAGCCAAGCTCGATCGCGCTCGGAGACCACCCAGGCGCCGTGCGTCCGGCGCACCAGCGCGCGCTCCCAGGCCAGCATGCGGCGAGCCTCGAGCCGAAAGAACAGCCGCGCCCAGGGGCGCTCGAACCGTGCTCGGCGCTCGAAGTTGAGGGCCAGACTGTCCACGAGGTCCGCCACCACGGGAACGCCTTCCAGCCGGCTCGCCAGTCCACCGAGCCGCGCGAGCTGCAGCACCACCAGGTCGGAATCGCGCGCGAGCTTCGTCGTCGCGTCGGCCAGGGCCCTCGACAGGTGGATGCCCGACTGCGCCGGGAGTCCGAGGAGAAACGCGCTCACCGCGCCGAGCGGCGCCAGAACCGGACGGACGGGGACCGCGATCCGCGCGAACACCTCCGCCTCGCCCGGCTCCGCGGCCGGCCGAGCCCGGATCTCTCCGCCCGGTTCGAGCACCGTCACACGGTGACCGAGCGCGGCGAGCCCTCTCGCGAGCTGCCAGGCCCGCAGCTGGTGACCGCGACGGATCGGCGCGAGCGGCCGCGGCGTCACCAGGAGGATCCTCATCGCGGCTCCGGCGGTCGGGTCGTCAGCTCGAGGAAGCGGGCGGCGAAGCGGGCGGGGGAATGGTCGGCTGCCAGCCGCAGGCGGCCGGCTCGGGTCAACTCGGCTCCGAGCTCGGGCTGGAGCGCGAGCCGCTCGGCCGCGGTGGCGAAGTCGTCCGGGCTCTCGGCCAGCAGCAGCTCGCGGCCGTCCTCGACCTCGAGGCCAGCAGCGGCCGCGGCGGTCGCGACCACCGGGATGCCCCGCGCCCAGGCTTCGAGGATCCGGATCCGCACCCCGCTCGCCAGCCGGATCGGCAGCAGCAGGATCGCGCCCGCGGAAAACGCCACACTCGAATCGGCCGGAGCGGGATGGTCCTCGATCCCCGGGCTGCGCTCCCCGGGTTCACCGCCAAACCGATGGAGGAGCGCGCCCGGCAGGCGGCGCCGCAGCAGCGGCCAGACCTCGCCGACCAGCCAGCGCTCGGCATCGCGATTGGGCAGCCAGCCCGCGCTGCCGAAAAAGACCAGCGGCGGCGCGCCCGCGAGCGTCGCGCCGCCCGCGGGGAGCTCCGCCGGGAAGGGGGCCGGCAGAACGGCGATGCGGCTTCCCGCGCCCGCCAGCCGGGCGAGCTCGGCCGCGTCGCCGGCCGAGAGCGCCGCCACGAGCTCACACCCGGCGACGACCTTAGCCTCGCGCGCGGCCAGCCGCCGGGCTTCGCGCGCCAGCGCGCGGCGGGCGAGCCCGCCGGCGCGCTCCGCCGCGCCGCGCCAGAGCGCGCTCTCGACGTTCTGGGCGCGCAGCAGGACCGGCACGCCGCGCTCGCGCGCGGGAGCGGTCGCGGCGAAGGCCTGGAGCTGTTCGGCGACGACCCAGTCGAACTCGCGCTCGCGGCAGAGCGCGGCGACCTCGCGCGCGAGCGCCGGCCAGCGATGGCGCACCAGCGCCCACGGCTCCGGCCCGGCCAGGGCCCGCAGGCCGCTCGCCACCCGGCCGCCGGCCCGCGTCGCGACCAGGCGCGGCTCGCAGGCCGCCCTCAGGGACGCCGCGGCACCCGTGGCCGCCGGCGCGACGAGAGTGATGCTCACCCCGGCTCCCGCGAGCGCCGCGAGCGACTCCGCGAGCAGCCGGCGGCCGCCGTCGGTGGGCGGATGCGGCGGCTTGGTGGCGACCCAGAGCAGGCGCACGGTCGCCCGGCGGCCTCAGACGAAGGTCAGCAGGTGGCCCAGCTTGTCGCGCTTGGCGCGCAGGTAGTCGCGGCTGGTTTCGGTTGGCGGCACTTCGAGCGGCACCCGCTCGACGATCTCCAGACCGTAGCCGTCGAGCGCCACGTACTTGCGGGGGTTGTTGGTCATCAGCCGCAGCCGGCGCAGCCCGAGATCGCGCAGGATCTGGGCGCCGACGCCGTAGTCGCGCTCGTCGGCGGCGAAGCCCAATCGCTCGTTGGCTTCGACGGTGTCGTGGCCGCGGTCCTGCAGCTCGTAGGCGCGCAGCTTGTTGGCGAGGCCGATCCCCCGCCCCTCCTGGAGCAGGTAGAGCAGCACGCCCCGCCCCTCGTGCGCGATCTGTTCGAGCGCCAGCTCGAGCTGCCGCCCGCAGTCGCACCGGGCCGAGCCGAAGACGTCGCCGGTCAGGCACTGACTGTGGACGCGCACCAAGACCGGTTCGTCGCCCGAGACGTCGCCCGCCACCAGCGCCATGTGCTCTTCGCCGGTCGCTTCGGCGCGGTAGGCGTGGACTCGGAACTCGCCCCAGGCGGTCGGCAACCGGGGCGAGGCGAGCCGCTCGACCAGCCGCTCGGTCGCCATCCGATGGCGGATCAGCTCGGCCACGGTGAGGATCCGCAGGCCGTGCCGGAAGGCGAACTCGACCAGGTCGGGCACCCGGGCCATGGTGCCGTCGTCTTTCATGATCTCGCAGATCGCCGCCGCCGGCGTCAAGCCGGCGAGCCGCGCGAGGTCGACCGAGGCCTCGGTCTGGCCCGCGCGCTTGAGCACCCCGCCCGGCCGCGCCCGCAGCGGGAAGACGTGTCCCGGACGCAGCAGGTCCTCCGGCCGCGTCGCCGGATCGACCGCGGTTCGGATCGTCGCCGCGCGGTCCGCCGCCGAGATGCCGGTCGTCACCCGCCCGCGCGCCTCGATCGAGACCGTGAAGGCGGTGCCGAAGGGCGAGGTGTTGTGGCTCACCATCAGCGGCAGGGCGAGCTCTTCGCAGCGCTCCTCGGTGAGCGCCAGACAGATCAGGCCGCGCCCGAAACGGGCCATGAAATTGACCGCCTCGGGCGTGACCGCCTCGGCGGCGATCGCGAGGTCGCCCTCGTTCTCGCGGTCCTCGTCGTCGACCAGGACGACGAATCGGCCGGCGCGGAACTCCTCCACAGCTTCGCCGACGGTGGCGAACGGGGCAACGGGACGCTCGGGGTGAGGGGACACAGCGGGCTCGGGGGGCGGCGGCGAACCATGCGCCGGGGCCCGCAAGGAGTCTATCCGCCGCGCTCGGAAGGGGTCAAACCGCCACCGCGCGGGACCGCCTCAGAACGGGTTGCCGAGGCTGATGAACCAGACGCTCGGCGCCTCGTAGGGCTCGCGGTCGAGCTTCCAACCGATCTCGAGCCGCAGCGGTCCGATCGGCGACAGGTACCGCACGCCGACGCCGGCGCCCCAGCGCAGCTGCCGCAAGTCGACCTCGCTCGTCGAGCGCCAGACCTGCCCCACGTCGACGAACAGCGACCCGCCGACGGGACCCGCGATACCGAACCGGTATTCGAAGTTGCCGAGCGCCAGGGCGCCGCCGCCGAGCGGTACCACCCTTTCCGGCCCGCGCACGAACAGCGTCTCGCCGGCGATTCCCAGCTCGTCGCGCGAGTAGGCGCGGTGGCTGGTGCGGCCGCCGGCGTAGAAGCGCTCGGCCGCCGGCACCAGGTCGATGCCCTGGTCGCCGCGCTCGGTGGCCGCGCGGTGATTCTCGATCGAGCCGCCGCGCAGGCTCGCGGCGACGACGCCGAAGCGGCGCAGGTCGAGATAGCCGGTCCACTGCGCGAACAGCTTCGTGAACTCGGCGTCGGCATCGAACAGCGGCGCCGCGCGCTCGATCTGTCCGGAGACGCTCCAGCCCCGTCGCGGGTCGAGCGGATCGTCGCGCCGATCGTAGAGCACGGAGGGCGTCAGGCTCGCGACCCGCGCGTTGCGGCTTTCGAGCGGCACGTCCACGTCGGGATCGAGAGACTCCAGCTCGACGATCCGGTAGTCGAAGGTGGCGCCCAGGCGCAGATCCCCCAGCTGGCGCGCCAGCCCGACTTGCGAGCCGCGCCGCAGGACGTCGAACGCCGGGCGGTCCTCGACCTCCCGGTAGAGGTTGCCGAGCAGCTCGAGCCGCGTCGTGAACAGGTAGGGCTGGCGGTAGAGGAGCCGGAAGAGCTGATTGCGCTCGCCGGCGATCGCGTCGAGGCCGACCGAGACCGCGCGCCCGAACAGGTCCTGCTGCGACAGGCGGAGCAGGCCGCGCGCGCCGGTCTCGGAGTCGTAGCCGGCGCCGTAGGCGACCGACCGGGTTCGCCCCTCCTCGAGCTGGATCACGACCTCCGCCGCGCCGCCGCCCGGGCTCGCCCGCGGCACCTGCACGTCGACGCGCGAGAAGATGCCGAGACGATAGAGCTGCCGCTGGGTCTCCAGCAGTCGCACCGTCGACAGCGGCTCGCCCGGCTCGAGATCGACGAAGCGCCGGACCACGTCGGTTCGCGTCCGCCGCAGGCCGCGCAGGAGCACGGCGTCGATCTCGGTGCGCTGCCCTTCGAGCACGCGAATCGTGACCGTGGCGAGCGAGCGGTCGGCGTTCCACTCGGTGTTCGCCGACGCGAGCGCGGCGCCGAAGCCCTGGCGTTCGTAGGCCGCCTTCACCTGGTCGAGCGCCAGCTCGACCAGGACGCGGTGGTAGGGGCGGCCGGGCGCGATCGGCAGGTCGCGCCGCAGCGCCTCGGCATCGAGGCGCTCGACCCCCTCGAGCCGCAGCTCGCCCACCCGCCGTCGCGGTCCCTCGGAGATCTCGACCGTGAGGCTCAGTCGGTCACCCTGCTCCTCGACCCGGGCGGGGCCGACACGCGCCTCGCCGTAGCCCTCCAGGGCGTAGAAGGAGCGCAGGTTCGACAGGTCGGCCGCCAGGACCTCGTCGACCAGGCGACCACTGCCCGGCGTGAGCAAGCGCCGGGGAGCGGTCGCCATGCGCCGGCCGAGCTGGTCCGCCGGCACCGTCTCGTTGCCCGCGAACCGGAGCTCCTCGAGGCTGAAGCGGGGACCGGGGATCACCTCCAGGCGCACCACCAGGCGATCGCCTTCACGGCGCTCTTCGCTGTCCACCTGGACGCGATAGTGGCCCCGCTTCTGGAAATCGCTGCGGATCTGCGCCACGGCCTGGAGCAGCAGGGCCTCGTCGTAGCCGGCGGCGCCCATGAACGGGAGCAGATCGCGACGCTCGAGTTGCTTGCGATCCGCGCCGACCAGCTCGAGCTCGACGACCGGGCCCAGCGTCACCCGGTAGGCGAGGTCGGCGGTGCGGCTCTCCGGATGCCGCTGCTCGGTCGCCGCCTCCACCCGCGCGAGCCGGTAGCCGCGGCGGATGAGGAGTCGCTGCAAGCGCTCCGGATCGTCCCGCACCGAAGCCGACCGCAGCGGCTCGCCCGGTTGCGCCCGCAGCGCGGCGATGGCCTCCTGGCGCGGCACCGCGTCGCCCAGGCCGTCGAGCGCGAGCTCGCCCACCCGCCAGCGCTCGCCCGCGCTCACGGTGTAGACGATGGCGACGCCGCCCCGGCCGCCATCGGCGCCCACGGCCAGGGCGACCCGCGCGTCGAGGTAGCCCTCGGCGCGCAACGCCTCCTCGAGGCGGTAGACCCCGCGCAGCACGCGGTCCTCGCGCAGGGGCTCGCCCGCGACCTGGGGCACCAGTGCCAGGAGCTGGTCGCGAGCGAGCGGCAGCTCGCCCGCCAGCTCGACCGCGGCGGCCTGCGGATCGGCCCACAGCACGACCACGGCGACCCGCCCCCCGGCTTCGTCGCGCGCGTAGACGGCCGCCTCCGCGGCGCGCCCCGACCGGCTGATGCGCAGCAGCGTCCGCCGCACACGCTCCTCGTCGAGCGGCTGGCCGACCTCGATCGCCAGCAGCTGTTCGAGCTCGTCAGGGGCGATCGGCGCGTCGCCGCGAACCTCGATCGCCACCACCGGCCGCGGCGGCGTCGCCTCGACCGCGGCGCCAGCGGCCAGACCGGCCACGAGCAGGGCCGTCGCGCCGATCAGAACCTGGACTCCCATCGCGCGTCGACGGCGTAGGAATCGTTGCCGTTCTGGGTCAGGACCAGCACCAGCCGGTCGGTGAGGCGCCATTCGACCTGCAGGATCTGCTGCGCGGTCGAGGTCGGATCCACCGAGTACGTGACGTAGACCTGGCGCGAGATCCGCTTGCCGACGGTCACCCGCGCCGCGGAGATCGAGTCGCCCGAGGTGAGCGGGTCGATGCGCAGCTTGTCGAACCCGAAGAGCCGGTTGACCCGCTCGGACAGCAGCGAGGCCGCCTGCCCGTAGAGGATCGTCTCCGCGGCCTGGCTGGCGGAGCCACCGACCGCCGTCGCGCCGCCGCCGGCCGGCGCGTCGATCGGCGCGCCCACCGACAGCAGCGCCAGGACGTCCAAGTCCGGCAGCGGCGGGTCGGAGGAGAAGGAGGTCTCCAGACGCTCCAGCGTGCCACCCAGCCGCACGGCGACGTCGTAGTTCTCGACCTTGGCGTGCGCGACGATGTCCAGCACCGGCTCGATGCGCGCGGGGTTGGCGAAGGCGATGCGCGCGCGCTCGATCCGGTAGGTGTTGCCACCGTACTCGACCGTGCCCCCCGGCTCGAGCTCGACTTCGCCGAAGAGCACCGGCCGCGCCAGCGAGCCGCGCACGGTCAGGTCGCCGCCACCGGAGAGCCGGGCGAGGTTGTTGCGGACGGCGAGCGCCGCCGGAGCGCGGATGCCGATCGCGAGGTACGTGGTCGACAGCAGATCGTCGGTCTCCACCACGTCCAGGCGGCCGCGCGTCAGCACCCGCTGGAGCAGCTGGGCGGGCGACAAGGCGACGTCCTGCAGATAGAGAGCGCGGTCGAGCCGGACTTCGCCGCGCAGCTGCCGGCCGTCGGCGGTCGAGGTGAGAGCCAAGTCCGCGTCGCTGCGCAGCAGCCAACCCGCCGGCCAGCGCAGCGTCGAGCCGCGCACGGTCGTTTCGAAGCGGTAGCTCGGCTCGCCGCCTTCGGGCAGCTCGACGCGCCCCTTGGCCCGCACCGTGCCCCCGGCCAGGTCGGCGGCGAGCGAGTCGAGCACCAGCGCGCGCGGATAGAGCAGCAGCACCGCCCGCAGGCGCTCCAGGCTGTGCGGAATCTGGGGCGGGATCAAGCGGCTTTGCGAGAGCTCGGCCTGGCCGTTGATCTCCGGCCGGTCGAGAGCGCCTCGCACCACCGCGATGGCGTCGATCCGACCTTCGAGATCGAGGCCGGCGAGAAAGGGGCGCGCCCAGCCGGCGTCCAGGCTCGCCTGCACGCGCAGGTCGAGCTGCGGCGCCGGCGACAGCAGCACCGCGCCGCCCACGAACAGCTCGTCTTCGCTGTTCGGCATGCCGAGATAGACCGATCGCAGGCGGACCGAATCAGCGTCGAGCGCGATCCGGACCGGTTCGAGGCTGTGCAGCTGTCGCTCGCGGTAGCGGAAGGCGAGCTCGGGAAAGGTCAGCTCCGCCGCCAGCGGCGAGTCCGGCCCGACGCGGACCGCGACTTCGCCCGCGAGTGCGCCGGAGAGGCCTTCCACCCCGACGCCGGCCACCGCCGCCGCCAGGCGCTCGACGCTCCCGCTCTCGAGGCCGAATCGGAGCTCGGACTCCCGCTCGAGGTCGAGCTCGCCGCCGCCGCGGAGGCGCAGCAGTCCCGGCAGGTCGAGGTCGAGCTCCAGCTGATCCGCGGCCCACGCGAGCTCCAGCCTGCCGCCCCCCTCGAGCTCCACCGGCTGGCCCGCGACGCCCAGGCCGCGCAGCTCGCCCCGCAGATTCAGCGCGGGAGCGTCGAGCGTGCCCCGGATCGTCGCGGTCAGATCCAGCGCTCCGGAGAGGCGCTCGGCGAGCAGGCCCGCGAGCGGCGCGGCCCCCAGCTCGACGCCGGGCGCCGCGGCGGCGAATTCGAGCTCGCCGCTCTCCAGCAGCAGCGTCCCGCCCGCCTCGACCGTCCCGGCCGCCGCGCTGGCCACCGCGCGGTCGACACGCACACGCTCCGGGTCGAAGTCTAGGTCCACGGCGACGCGGTCGACCTCGACCTCCCCCAGAAGGGCCGGCGCCACCACTCCGGAGAGCCGCCCGCTTAGTCGCTCGAGCGAGCCGCCGAGGTGCAGGTCGCCGCTCCAGAGCCCATCGAGCGGCAGCTCGAAGGGGAGCCACGGGCGGGCCTGATCGAGTGGCCAGCGCGAAGCGTCGAGATCGAGGTCGAGGCCGTCCGCCTCGCCCCCCGCCTCGGCCCAGGAGATCCGGCCCTGGAGCCCGAGCCTCCCGCCCGCCGTCTCGAGCGTCAGGTCGAGGGCGTCGACCGCCTCCTCGCTCGCGCGCACGCTGCCGACCAGGCGGCGCGCCCGAAAGCCGGGCGCTTCGACCGCCGCGCAGGCGAGCTCGAGCTCGACCTCGAAGCGCGCCCGCGGGGCGAGCTCGACGGACCCGGCGACCAACCCGGTCCCGGCGCTCGGCTGCCAGAGCGCGCCCGGCTCCGCGAAGGGGAGCAGCGCGACCAGCTCGCCGAGGTCCTCGCTGCGCACGTCGAACTGGAAGCGGCCGCGCTCGTCCTCGAGCCCGTAGCCGCCGCTCGCCGCGATCCGCTGGCCCGAGGTCGCCAGATCGATCGCCGGCAGCTCGATCCGCCCGTCCAGCAGGCGCAGGTCGACCGTGCCCGCGACCGGCACGCGCTGGCTCGACGCCGCTTCGGGCAGGATCTCGAAGGTACCGTCGCCGCGACCGCGCGCCGCGGCGACCAGATCGAAGTCGTAGCGGAAGGGCCCGGAGACTTCGCCCCCCAGTCCGGCGACCGGCACGCCGAAGCGGTTCAACAGGCGATCCAGATCGCCCTCGACCAGGCCGAGCTCGAGCCGGGAGGGGTAACGGCGATCGGCCAGGTCGACGGCGAAAGCGCCGTGCACCTCACCGCCTTCGAAGCGCCCGCGGGCGAGGTCGAAGCGGATCGAGCGCTCCTCCCCGGCGACGGTGCCCGCCAGCTGCTCGAGACGAAACCCGAACAGGTCGAGCCGCGGCGAGGTGACCTCGCCGCGAAACCCCCAGGCCTCCGGCCGCCAGCGGAAGACGCCGTCGATCCGCGCCGCGCCGGCGACCTCGCCGTCCAGGTAGCCGAGGTGGTCGGCCACCGCGCCGGTGGCGTCGATGCGCGCGGTGAGCTCGAGTCGGGTCTCCGGCATCCACAGGATCGGGCCCGAGACGCGCGCATGCAGGTCCGGCCCGTCGACGCGCGCGGAGACGATCTCGAGCCGGTCCCGGTAGAGCTCGACCCGTGTCGCCAGTGCGAGCGGCAGCGGGCGCGCTCTCGGCAAGCCCAGCTCGATCTGTTGCGCCACGACGGTGCCGGCGAGATCGGTGCCGCCCAGGCCCAGCAGACGCACCGCCACCGCGCGCGCGGCGACGTCGACCTCGGCCCGCCGCTCCGCCACGGTCACCGCCGAATCGGCGACCGCGAGCGCGTCGATGCGCAGGTCGAGCTGGCGCCCGCTCCCCTCCCGCCGCGGCGGCCGCGGGATGTTGTCGCCCCCCTCCTCGCGGAAGACCAGCGACAGGTCGAGCCCTTCGATGCGAACCGACCGCAGCCGCACCGCGGCACGCCGGAAGCCGGTGACCTCGGCCTCGATCTGCAGCCGGCGCACGCGCGCGAACGGCGCTTCGTCGGGACGGTCCGAGGCGATCTCGAGATCGCGGAGCTCGAGTCCGAGCGGCAACAGCTCGAAGTCGACGCCGCCGACCGCGACCGGCCGGGCGAGCGCCTCGGAGAGCCGGGCGGCCAGCAGGTCGCGTCCGCGCTCGCGCGCCAGATCCGAGCCGAGGAAGAGGTGGAGGGCACCGAACGCCAGCGCCAGAGCCGCGACGAACCAGAACGCCGGCCGGACGACCCAGCGTCGGAAGCGGCCGCGCTTCCGGCCCGTCGCCACCCTCATTCGCCCCAATGCAGCTTGCTGCGCAGGCCCTCGAAGATCGACCGCGGCTCGGCGGTGCGCACGAGGCTGACCTCCTCGGCGGAGCGGGTGACGCCGACCACGTCGCCGAAGCCGAGCTCGGTCCCCTCCTGGCCGTCGACGGTGAGGAAGACCCGTTCGCTCGGCGTCTCGAGCCCGATCTCGATCGCCGAGGTGTCCGGCACCACCAGCGGCCGCAAGGTCAGGGCGTGCGGACAGATCGGCGTCAGCACCGCCACGGGCAAGAGCGGATGGAGGATCGGCCCCCCCGCCGAGAGGTTGTAGGCGGTCGAGCCGGTGGGCGTGGACACCACCAGCCCGTCCGAGCGGTAGCGCGAGACCAGCCGGCCGTCGACCGAGAGCCGCAAATCGATGATCCGCGACAGCGCGCTCTTGGCGATCACCGCGTCGTTGAGCGCGCGGTAGCGCATCCGCTCCCCCGAGCCGCGCGCGAGCTCGACTTCGAGCAGCGAGCGCGGCTCGAGCTCGTAGCGGCCGGCGAGGATCTCGAGCAGCGCCGGGTAGAGCTCGTCGCGCGGCACCTCGGTCAGGAAGCCGAGGCGGCCCAGGTTCACCCCCAGGAGCGGCGGACCGCCGGCGTAGTTGCGCGCCACCGAGAGCAGGGTGCCGTCGCCGCCCAGGACCACCACCAGATCGCACGGCCCGCCCGGCTCGAGCACCCCGGCGGCGGTCTCGGCGCTGGCGAAGCTCTCGGCGTCGAGCAGGGGCTGGTGGCCGCGGCGGGCGAGCCATTCGGAGAGCTCGGCCGCGACCGCGCGTGCCGAAGCGCTGCCGTGGCGCGCCACCACGCCGACGCGGGGGAACCGCTCGCTCACGCGCCGCTCCGGGCGAAGAGCGCGAAGCATTCGCGGTTGCCGTCGGCGCCGTGGACCGGTGAATCGAACCGTCCCAGCGGCTCGAGGCCCAGCGCCGCGAGCTCCGCCGCCCGCGCGGCGACCGTCGCCTCGCGCAGCTCTTGGTCGCGGACGACGCCGCCGCGGCCGACGCGCCCGCGGCCGACCTCGAACTGGGGCTTGATCAGCACCAGCAGCCGCCCCCGCGGCGCCAGGTGGGGGACCAACGCCGGAACCACCTTGGCGAGCGAGATGAAGGAGACGTCGACGACGATCAGGTCGAAGCGGTCGGCGAAGGCGTCGGCGGCGAGGTGGCGGGCGTTGACCCGCTCGCGCACCTCGACCCGGGGATCGACTCGGAGCCGCGCGTCGAGCAGGCCGTAGCCGACGTCGAGCGCGGTGACCCGCCTCGCCCCGCGGGTGAGCAGGCAGTCGGTGAACCCCCCGGTGGAGGCCCCGACGTCGAGGCAGGCGAGCCCATCGGGATCCACCCCGAAGTGGTCGAGGGCCGCTTCGAGCTTGCGCCCGGCGCGCGAAACGTAGGGCTCCGCAGGCGCCAGGACCCGCACCTCGGCCGACGGCTCGACCGCCGTGCCCGGCTTGTCCAGGCGCCGGCCGTCGACCTCGACCACGCCCGCCATCACCGCCCGGCGCGCCCGCTCCCGCGACTCGAACAGCCCTCGTTCGACCAACAGCTGATCCAGCCTCGCCCGCGCGGCCCCCATCATGCGGCCAGTCTAGAACAGGGTAGGATCCAGCGCCGTCCTCCACGGCCGCGCCGGCGCGGCGCATCCCGGCGATGAGCGAACCGCCCACCAGCTTCGATCCGCGCTACGAGATCCTCGACAAGCTCCACGAGGGGGGAATGGGCGCGATCTACCGCGCGCGCCATCGGCTCCTGGGCGCGGTCCGGGTGGTCAAGGTGCTCCGCCCGGAGCTCGCCGACAGCGCGGAGCTGCGCGAGCGCTTCGTGCGCGAAGCGCGCGCGGCCACCGAGCTCGACCATCCGAACGTCGCGCGCCTCTACGACTTCTCCGTCGACGCCGACGGGCGCTTCTACATGGTCATGGAGCACATCCGCGGCGTCAACCTGCGCGAGCTCTGCCAGCTCGGCGGCGTGCCGCCGCTCTCGCTCGCGCTCGAGATCGGCCGGCAGGGCCTGATCGCGCTCGCCTACCTCCACCGCCGCCACTACGTCCACCGCGACATCTCGCCCGAGAACCTCATGCTGACCGCGGACGCCGACGGGCGGCCGCTGGTCAAGCTGATCGATCTCGGCATCGCCAAGCAGCTCGAGGGCGCCGCGCGACTGACCTCCACCGGCACCTTCCTCGGCAAGGTGCACTACGCCTCCCCCGAACAGTTCAGCGCCACGGCCAGCCTCGACGCGCGCAGCGACCTCTATTCCTTCGGCATCCTCCTCTACGAGCTGCTGACCGCGCAGCGGCCGATCGAGGGCCCCGATCTCTCGAGCCTGGTCTCGGGGCACCTCTTTCGGGCCCCGACTCCGTTCGCCGAGTCCGATCCGGCCGGCCGGGTTCCCGGGCCACTGCGCGACCTGGTGCTGGGGGCGCTCGAGAAGGACCCGGCCGCGCGGCCACCCGACGCCGACGCCTTCCGCGCCGGGCTCGAACGGCTGGCGCGCGAGCTTCCCGCGGCGCGCTCGCCCGCCCTGGAGCAGAGCTTCGCGGCGCTCGACGCCGAGCTCTCCCGGCGCGGTCGCGGCTTCGCGGCTCCGGGCCCGGAGCGCCAGCCGCTCGCGCCCGAAAGCCCGCGCGGTGCGTCGGCGGCCGACGAGTTGCCGCTGCCCGAGACGGTGGTGGGCGGCGAGGTGGCCACGCGCTCGGGTGCCTTCGAGCGCACCTCTTCGGTGGCGCGACCCGCGCCCGCCGGCGGCGCCCTGGCGCGAGCTCGGCGACCGGTGGTCGCGGCCGCCGCCGCGCTGGGCTGCGTCGTCGTCGCCGCCGTGGTGCTCGCGCTCTGGCTTCGCCGGCCGGCGGGGCCGGAGCGCGCGCCGAGCGCGCCGCCGCCGACCGGCGTCCTCTGGGTCGACGCCCGGCCCTGGGCGGAGGTCGTCGAGGTCCGGGCGGCCGACGGCGCACCCCTGCCGCTGCCGGTCGAGCGCTCGACCCCGCTGTGGCTCGAGCTGCCCGCCGGCGCCTACCAGATCCGGCTGCGCCATCCGAGCCAGGGGGCGGCGCGCACCCTGGAGGCGCGGATCGAGGCCGGGGCAGCTCCCGCGCGCCTCGAGGCGATCTTTCTCGACGACGGTGCTCAGCGCTTCCTCGCCGAGGCGCTGCCGTGAAGCCGGCGCTGCTCTTGCTCGCCCTGGCGGTCTTGGCCACGATCGGGCCGGCGACGGCGTCCGAAGCGCCGCCGGAGAGCTATCTGGCGGCGCGCGCCGCGCTCGAGCAGGGCGACCCGGCCGCGGCGGCGCGCCTGCTCCGCCGCGCGCTCGGCGACTCGCCGCGGGAGCGCGCCGGGCCGCCGAGCTACCTGCCCCATTTCTACCTCGGGCTCGCGCAGCAGCGGCTCGGCAACTGCCTCGGTGCCCTGCGGGAGTGGCGCGCCTCGCTCGAGCAGGGAGCGATCGCCGGCCTGCCGGAGGCCGCGGAGCTGGCGCGCGAGCGCGCGGCTTGCGAGACCCAACTCGTCGACCCTCAGCTCGAGCGGGCGCGCGCGGCGGTCGCGACCGCCGAGGAGCTGGCGGCGCTCGGCGAGAGCCTGCGCACCGACCCCGCTCTCGCGGCCGCGCTCGCGCCCGGCGGCGAGGCGGCGGAGCGGCTGCGGCAGGGGCTAGCGCGGGCTCGCACCGCCCGCGCCAGCCTCGAGGTCGCCGAACGGGACCGCGATCTCGGCGCGGCCTTCGCGGCCCAGGAGGCGGCGGCCGAAGCGGAACGCGCCCTCGCCGGCCTCGCCGACGACATCCTGGCGGCGGCCCGCGCGCCGCGGGCCGCGCCGGCGACAAGAGCGCCGGTGGCGGCTGCCGGCGCGCTCACCGCCGCCGGCGAGGCGCCCGGGCTCGATCGCGCGCTCCGGCGCGCCGCGCCCCTCTATTTCTCCGGGGAGTACGCCGCGGCGCTCGCCGAGCTCCAGGGGCTCCAGCTCGACACCGGCCCGCCGCGGGCCCGGGCCGCCGCGCTGCTGTTGCGGGCGGCGGCGCGCTGGGCCTCCCAGCGCGGCCGCGACGGTGATCCGAGCACCCTCGACGCGGCGCGCGCCGACGCGCGGGCCGCCCGCCGGGCGGATCCGACCCTGGTGCCGTCGCCCGAGCTGTTCCCGCCCGAGTTGCGCTCGCTCTGGTCGGCGCCGGAGAGCTGACTGGGCTCACCGCCCGCCGGCGGGCGTCGCTCGCGCCGCGCGAGCGCGCGGCCGGAAGACGAAGTCGCCCCCTTCGTGACCGGCGAACTGGATCGGCGCGTACTCCGGGCTCTGTTCGACGCCGAGCTCGCCAGCGAAGAAGGCGACGCGGGTCGCGATCTCCGGGAAGAGCTGGCTCGCCGCGGCGGTGGTCCGGTTGAGGGTCAGCACCGTCAGCAGCGCGCGGGCGAAGATGGAGCGCCCGCCGGCGCCGACGTCGAGCACGGGCGCGAGCCCCCCCGAGGTCAGCGCGGTGCGCGCCTGCCGTTCGGCGAAACTCCGACCCGGCGCCGCGGGCTCGGCGGCGAGGCCGGCCCGGGTCAGCGTGCCCGCGTAGCAGGAGTCGGCCACCACCAGCGCCCGCCGCACCGGAAAGGAATCCAGGAAGTCGGCGACCAGCTCGTTGGCCACCCAGCCGGCGGCGTCCTCCGGATCGGCGTCGACGGGCAGCCAGAAACCGCGCCCGCTGGCGGCGTCGATGCGGCCGTGGCCGGCGAAGTAGACCAGCAGGTCGTGCTCCTCGGTGAGCTCCCCGCGCAGCGCCTCGAAGGCGCGCAGCAGGTCGAGCTGCGTGGCGTCGACCACCAGGGTGGTGGTGAAACCGTACTCGCTCTCGAGCAGGCTGGCGAGCGCCGCCGCGTCGGCCCGCGCGCTGGCGAGCGCCGGCAGGTTGCGATAGCTCTGGTTGGCGAAGAGCAGCGCCCGGTAGCGCCGCTTGCCGACCCGGTCGAGCTCGCTCGGCGCCGGCGCGGCGACGGCCGGAACCGCCGGGGCGGCCGCGCCGGCCGGGCGCAGCAGGAGCTGGGCGGTCGCGCGGGCGCCGCCGCGGTCGACGGCGACGAACTCGATCTCCCGCGGCTCCGCGACGCCGATCCGCAGCCGGAAATAGCCGCGCGCATCGATCGCGACCGGCTCCTCGCCCATGGCCAGCGAGGCCAAACCCGCCGGGGCCTCGACCCGTCCGACCAGCTCGAGCTCCGCGGCGCCGGGCGCGATCGGCACCAACGCCGGGCCGCGCGTCGCGAGCACGTCCGGCCGGAGGAAGGCGATCCGCGGCCCGGTCGCCTCCGCAACCGCGGTCTCGCCAACCTCTCGCAGTCGCGCCAGCCGCTGCTCGTAGCGCGCGAGCCGCTCTTCGAGGGTCTGCTCGCGCCCGGGATCGGCGTCGGCCTCCGGCCGCGCCTCGCGCTCGGCCCGCAACCGGTCGAGCTCGGCGCGCGTCGCGGCCAGCTCGCGCTCGACTTCGGCGAGCTCGCGCGCCAGCGTTTCGGCGCGACGCTGGGCGGCGGCTGCCGCCGCCTCGCCCGGCAGCTCGCTCAAGCCGGCCGCGCGCCGGTACCAACCGAGGGCCGCCTGCGCATCGCGCTCGACCCCGTGGCCGCGCTCGTAGAGGTGGCCGAGGTTGATCTGCGCGCGCGCGAAGCCCTGGTCGGCCGCGCGCCGATACCAGGCCGCCGCCCCCGCGGGGTCGGCCTCGCCGCCGGCGCCGCGCTCGAGCAGCTCGCCAACCGCGTTCTGCGCTTCGGGGTCGCCGGAGCGCGCCGCTTCGAGCCAGACGCGCAGCGCGAACAGCTCGTCACCGCGGTCGGCGCCGTACTCGCCGCCGCGGACGCGACAGTCTTCGGCGCTCGTCTTGACCACCCGCCGGGCTCCCTCGATGGTCGCGTAGCGCCCGAGCCGCCGCAGCGGCGCCGGCAGCAGGCAGTGGACGACGAAGAGGTCCTCGGCGTGGCGGGGTGGCTCCACCTTCGGTGGCTTGGCCGCGATCGCCGCGGGCGGCGGCAGGGCGACCGAGACGACGGCGGCGAGCAGCGACAACGGCAGGAGACGGTTCATGGTCAGAGCTCCCGGCGCAGGCCGATCGTGGCGCGGGTGGTCTCGAGGTCTCGCCGGCCGACCTCGCGGTCGACGATCAGGAACAGCGAGCCGCGCAGCGTGTAGAGCTGCAGCCCCACGCCGACGCTCGCCCAGTCGCGGTCCGGCGCATCCGTGGGCACCAGGAAGACGTTGGTCGGATCGGGATCGACGAGCAGACGCGCGCGGATGGCGCGCGCGTCGTCCGCGAGCTCGTGCAGCAGGCTGAAGCGGAGCAGCGGCCGCAGCAGGCCCCAGCGCACGTGGCGCGTGTAAGCGAGATCCAGCCCCACCTCGGCGAGCAGCGAATCGACGCCCTGGTCGGCGACCTCGAGCGCCGCCAGCGGGGGCGCGCCCGCGACCCCCGTCGATCGCTCGGCGAAACGATCCAGCTCGGCCTCCACCCACGACAGCCGGCCGAACCCGTTCAGATTCCAGGCGCGGCGCTCGAACGTCGCGCCGAGCTCGAGCCCCAGCGCCGTCTGGTCGCCGTCGGCGGTCGCGGTCGCCCGCTCGACACCGCGCCGCGGCAGCTCCACCCGGCGGTCGAGGGCGAGCTCGTTGCTGCCGTAGGTCCCCGAGAGCTGGAGGTAGAGACCGTTCTCGCGCTGCCAGAGCCCGTAGAGCGTCAGGTCACGCGCGGAAACGTCGAGGCCGCCATCGTCCGCGAGGTCGGTCCGGCTCTCGAACAGGCCGAGGGCCGCGCCGAGCACGAGTCGGTGGCCGAAGCGGCGATCGGCGCCCAGGGTGAAGGCGAAGGTCTCGAACTCGAATCCCGGCTCCCGACCGGTGCGGTCCTTCTCGCCGAAAGAGATCCGGCCGCTCGCGAACAGGCCCCAGGGGCGCGGCGGCGCGAGCGCGGGCAGACCCGCCTCCAGCGACTCCTCGCCCGGGTCCCCGTCGCGACCGGCGCGGTCGAGACTCCAGGCGACCCGCCGCGCGAACCCGGCCCGACGCTCGGACTCCTGCCAGGCGGCGGCGATCTGGCCGGAGGAGAGCGCCCGCCCGCCGAGCGAGATGCCGAGGTCGCCGGCCGCGGCCGTCATCGGCCCGCCGCGCAGCGCCGTCATCCGCGCGCGCACGCCGCGCAGATGCTCGTCGGCGCCGGCGCGGGCAGCGCGCCCGAGGAGGGTCGCCTCACGCCCCGACAGCTCCTCGGCCGCGCGCAACTGCTCGGCGGCCGTCAGCCCGGAAGCAAACAGGTAGACGCAGAGCGGGTTACCCGCACCCGCCGGCGACTGACAGAGCCGCTCGATTGCCGGCGCAGCGGGTGACGCCGGCACGCCGAACGGCGGCGGCGGCAGCGTCGCCGCGAGCACGCCGACCTCGAATCGGACCTCGGCCACCACTGGCTCGCCGATCGTCGCGCGCAGCGTGAAGCTGCCGCCGGCGCCCTCGGCGCGGACCCGACGGCTGGCTCGCCCCTCCGCGTCGGTCACCCCGTCCGCTTCGCCGAGCAGCGTCGCCGAGGCGCCGTCGCGCGCCTCGAGCGCCCAGTGCACCACGAGCCCGGCGGCCGGACTGCCATCGGGCCGCCGCGCCCGCACACCCAACTCGACCTCGGCGCCCGCGACGACGCTCGCGGGCGCTTCCCCCTCGGGCGCGAGCACGACCTCCTGATCGCTCGCCGAGATACGCAGCGCGAAGGTATCCGGCGCGCCGACCTCCAGGCGGTCGTCGTCGACCCCGGCGAGGCGCAGGATGACCGTCTCCTCCGGCTCGGTCTCCAGATCGTCGATCAGCTCGACCGCGAGCGTGGCCAAGCTCTGCCCCTCAGCGAAGGCCACCAACGTGCCCGCGAGTCGGTAGTCGACGCCCGGTGTGGCATCGCCATCGGTTTCGATCCGCGCGACGAAGGCCGGCTTCTCGGCTCCGTCGCGCACCAACTCGACCTCGATTCGGCCGTCCGACTCCGCCACCCGCCGCTCGGCCGCTGCGAAGCGGACCGTCCCCCGCGCCGTCGGCGGCGGCGGGGGCGGCGCGCCCGGCTCGAGGATCGTCAGCGTCGCGGTGTGCGGGCTCGCCAGGACCGCGACGACCTCCCCCGCCACCGTCGCGGGCGCCGACAGCGTCAGCGACAGGGTCTCCACTTCGTCGTCGGCGTCGGCGAAGACGCGAACGACGACCGGCGTCGTCGGTGTCGCCGAGCCCGCCGGGAACTCGACCACCTGCGCAGCGGGCGCCTCGAAATCGCCGGGCTCGGCGGTCACCGCCGCGATCGCGAGCGTCGCCCGCACCGCCCCCTCGACCGGCGCGCGCTGCAGCCCGATCACCACCTCGCCGGCGTCCTCGGCGACCTCGAAGAAGGGCGCGGTGAACCGGATCGCCACGGTCTGTTGCGCCACGGTGTCGCCAACCAGGATGGTGGCGGCGGACGGGCTGCCGAGCTCGGGCGCCCGGTCGAGCAGATTCAGGGGATAGGGGTCGTAGAGCTCGACCAGGATGGTCTCGTCGTCGAGGTCGGCGTCGCTGAAGATCTCGACCACGATCGGCAGCGAGGCCGGCGAGCCCTCCGCGAACTCGACCGTGCCGGCCGCGACCGCGGTGAAGTCTTCGGGCTCCGCGCTGCCGGCGACGACGCGATAGTGGACGCCGAAGCCGCGGCGGTCGGATGGCTCGATCAGGACACCGATCTCGGCGCGGCCGGCGGTCTCGTCCACCGTGACGGCTTCGGTCGCCAACCGCAACCGCGGCGCCGGGAGCTCGGTCGCGCCGGTGTCGGTGAGGGTCAGCAGCGTGGACTTCAAGCTGCCGACCTGCGCCACGCAGATACCGGCCTCCGGGTCGTAGATCTCGATCTGAATCGTCTCGTCGTCGCCGTCCGCGTCGGGAAAGACCGTCACCGGGATCTCGGCGGTCGAGGCGCCGTCGGCGAAGGTGAGCAGGGCGTCGGCGACCGCGACGAAATCGCCCGGCTCGGCCGTGTCGGCGAAGACCCGGTAGCGAACCCGGCGCGGCAGGCAGGCGAACTGGTCCTCGATCGGCGAGTCGAAGTGCACTCCGATCGCGACGACCCCGGCGTCATCGGGCGCCGTGACACCGGCGGCGTTCATCTGAAACGTGAAGGCCGGCGGCGGGTCGTTGTCGTTGATCGACACCTGCGCCAGGTCGGTGTCGAGCTGGACCGGCAGGAGCGGGCCCAGCGTGCAGCGGGTGCCGAGATCCGTCCAGGAGCGCAGCTCGAGCGAGAAGCTCTCTTTCTCCGGCTCGTAGATCGCGTCGTCGAGGATGATGCCGGCGAGCACCAGCTGGCGTTCGATCGTCAGCTGGGCGATCGCCAGTTGCTGCACCGGAAAATCGAACTCGGCGAGGACGAAATCTTCGCCCGGCGTGGCGTCGTCGGCGCCCACCAGGAGGGGGCGCAAGGTGAGCACGCCGTTGAGCTCCCAGGTGCCGGGGCAGTCGGGTGAATCGCGACCGATCGAGACCGAGACCTCGAGATTCGGATTGCCCTCGAAGGCCTCGAACTGGGTGACCGGATTGAAGGTGACGCGGACGATCGCGGCCGCCGGCGCCGCCGCGACCCCGAGCCCCAGCATCACCGCAGCGAAGCGAAGTCCCCCCCAGCGCCTTAGCGACACCCCCGACACCTCCTCCAACCGGCGACTTGCGGCGGAGTCTAGCCGAGAGGCCGGCGGTCAGGCGAGCGAGCGGCCGCTGGCCTGAATCGGCCGCGCGGCGGGGGCCGGCGTCGCGGCGCGCTGGCCGAAGAAGGTGCGCAGCCGGAAGTAGAGGCTCTCGGCGTCGAGGCCGAGGGTCTTGCGCAGCACCTCCTGCGAGCCGTGAGGGACGAAGCGATCGGGGACACCGATCGGCAGCGTCGCGACGCCGGAGAGCTCCATCTCGGCGAGCGCTTCGCCCACCGCCGAACCGAAGCCGCCGGCGACGACGTGTTCTTCGATCGTCGCCAGCCGGGCCCCGGCTCCGGCCTGCTCGACCTGCAGCCGCAAGAGCTCCCGGTCGAGGGGCTTGACGAAGCGGGCGTTGACCAGCGTCAGGTCGATCCCCTCCTTGGCCAGTCGGTCGATCGCCTCGAGCGCCGGGTAGACGGTCGAGCCGACCGCCCATACCAGGCCCTGGCGGCCGCGCCGCAGAACCTCGGCCTTGCCGACCGGCAGCGCGCGCGCCTCGGCGTCGAGCGGCACGCCGACGCCGTTGCCGCGCGGATAGCGCAGTGCCGCCGGGTGCTCCTGCGCCAGCGCCGTGGCGAGCATCTGCTGGAGCTCGTTCTCGTCCTTGGGCGCCATCACCACGCTGTTCGGGAAGATCCGGAAGTAGGCGTAGTCGAACAGCCCGTGGTGGGTCCAGCCGTCGTTGCCCGCGATGCCGCCGCGATCCATGGCGAAGACCACCGGCAGGTCCATCAGACAGACGTCGTGGAAGATCTGGTCGAAGCCGCGCTGCAGGAAGGTCGAGTAAATCGCCACCACCGGCCGCAAGCCGCCCATCGCCAAGCCGCCGGCGAGCGTCACCGAGTGCTGCTCGGCGATGCCGGTGTTCAAGAAGCGGTCCGGAAAGCGCTCCGAGAAGGGGATCAGGCCGGTGCCGTCGGGCATCGAGGCGGTGATCGCCACGATGCGCGGGTCGTGCTCGGCCAGCTTGAGCAGTGCCTTGCCGAAGACCGAGGTGTACGAGGGCGCCGACGCCGCCTTGCCCTTCTGGATGCCGGCCACCGGGTCGAACGGCGACGGACCGTGATACTCGACCGGCTCGTCCTCGGCGTACTTGTAGCCCTTGCCCTTCTGGGTGATGGCGTGCACCAGCACCGGCCCGTCGATCGCCTTGGCCTCGCGCAGGACGTCGAGCAGCGCCGGCACCGAGTGCCCGTTGACCGGCCCCAGGTAGCGGAAGCCGAGTTCCTCGAACAGCGACCCCGGCGTGAAGACCTGGCGAATCCCCTCCTCGAGCCCCTTGGCCACCTCGAGCATCGGGTCGCCGATGCCCGGGATGCGGTGCAGGACTTTCTTCACGTCGTCCTTGAGCTTCGAGTAGTGGCGCCCCGCCATCAGCTCCTTGAGGTACTTGGTCAGAGCGCCGACCGAGGGCGAGATCGACATCGAGTTGTCGTTGAGCACGACGATCATCTTCGTGCCCAGGTTTCCCGCCTGGTTCATCGCCTCGAAGGCCATGCCGGCGGTCATCGAGCCGTCGCCGATGATGGCCACCACCTCGTGGGTCTCGCGCCGCTGGTCGCGCGCGATGGCCAAGCCGAGCGCGGCGGAGATCGAGGTCGAAGCGTGGCCGGCGGCGAGCACGTCGAACTCCGACTCCGAGCGCAGGCAGAATCCCGACAGCCCGCCGTACTGGCGCAGCGTGGACATCCGGTCCCGACGGCCGGTCAGGATCTTGTGCGGATAGGTCTGGTGACCGACGTCCCAGACCAGCAGGTCGCGCGGCGTGTCGAACAGGTAGTGGAGCGCGATCGTGAGCTCCACCGAGCCGAGGTTCGACGAGAAGTGCCCCCCGGTCTTCGAGACGCAGGCGACGATCTCCTCGCGCAGCTCGTCGGCCAGGCGTGGCAGATCCTCGGCCGGCAGCTGCCGGAGGTCGCTGGGATTCGAGACTTGGTCGAGCAGGCTCATGGTCAGCGGTCCCGAGAGGAGAGGTAGTCGGTGAGAGCGCGGAATCGACCGCCGGGATCGGGGAGCCTGCCGGCGATCGCGGCGGCCTCCGCCGCCAGCCCGGCGAGCCTCTCGCGGCTGGCCGCGAGACCGTGGAGTCCGGGATAGGTCAGCTTCTCGGCCTCGGCGTCCTTGCCTGGCGTCTTGCCCAGCTCCCGCGCGTCTCCTTCGACGTCGAGTATATCGTCGCGAATCTGGAACATCAGTCCGACCCGCTCGCCGAACGCCGCGAGCAGGCCGTCGGCTTCGGCCGACGCGCCGCCGTAGAGCCCCCCGAGCCGCAGGCAGGCGGTCAGCAGGGCGCCGGTCTTGCCGCGGTGGATCCGCTCCAGGGCGGCGGCGGCATCGGCCGGCCAATGGCGCTCGGACTCCAGATCCTCCTCCTGGCCGCCGATCATCCCGGCGGTGCCGATCGCCTCGCCGACCACCACCGCCGCCCGGGCGCGAATCGCGCCGTCGAGCGCCTCGGGGGCGGCGGCGAGCAGCGTCAGCCCCGCGGTCAGCAGCGCGTCGCCGGCGAGGATCGCGGTCGACTCGTCGAAACGCCGGTGCAGGGTCGGCCGGCCGCGCCGCAGGTCGTCGTCGTCGAGCGCCGGCAGGTCGTCGTGGATCAAGCTGTAGGTGTGGATCATCTCCACCGCCGCGGCACCGGCCAGCAGCCGCTCCCGGGGCGCTCCGAAGGCCTCGCCCGCGGCCACCACGAGCGCCGGCCGGAGCCGCTTGCCGCCGGCGAACACGCTGTAGCGCATGGCCTCGTGAAGGCGCCGGGGCCAGGCCGTCGGAGCGGGGAGGCGGCGGTCGAGCTCCGCCTCGACGTCCGGGCGGAGCTCGGCCAGGAACTCCCGAAAGACCCCTCCCGAGAGGCTCACGGGGTCGGCTCCGGCCGGGCGGCTTCGGGCTCCGCGGGCAGCAGCCAGGGGACGGCGAGCAGGAAGAGCAACAGCCGCTGAACCTCCGTGTCGCCCCAGTTGTTCTCGAACAGGGCGGCGATTCCGAACGCCACCAGGGCGCCGAGGACACCCAGGTGGACGTCCGCTCGGCCGCCAGCCCTGCCGGCGCCGCGATAACCGCGATAGGCGCGGAACAGGGACAGTCCGGCCAGCCCGAGCGCGGCGCCGAGCGCCGGCAAACCGCGCTCGGCGGCCAGCTGGATGTAAGCGTTGTGCAGGTGCGGCACCGTCCGCCGCGGCGCGGTCGGATGGCGGTAGAGCGGATAGCGCCGCCGGACCTCCTCCGGCCCGATGCCGAGCAGCGGCCGCTCGGTCACCATCTGGAGCCCCGCCGCCGCCATGCAGACGCGATCGTAGTTCGAGCGATCCTCGAGATCCGTCACCGACAGCGCCCGCGCGACCACCGGCACCGGCGCCAGGATCAGGAAGGCGCCGGCAGCGACGGGCGCGACCAGCAGCAGGCGGCGGTAGACGAAGGCGCCCAGCGCCAGCAGCGCGACCACCAGCGCCAGCCAGGCGCTCCGGGTCAGGCTGGCGACCAGCGCCAGGTTGATCGCCACCAGCGCGCTCCAGGCGACCGCGGGGTGATCCAGCCAACGGGTGGGCCCGGCGGCGTCCGGGGCCGGGCGGCGCGCCAGCAGGCGGGCGACCAGCACCATGTCGATCAGCAACAGGCACCCGGCGAAGGTCATGTAGTGGGAGAAGGGGCCGCGGATCCGCCGCTCCAGGTCGCCGTAGCCGGCGGCCAGCTGCAGCAGACCCGACACCGCCACGGCCGCGCCCACCAGCACGGTCGCGTCGAGCAGCCAGCGGACCGCGCGCTCCCCGCGCACCAGCGCGAAAGCGAGCAGGAAGGTCGCGAAGGTGAAGACCTCCGAGAGCGCCCGGGCACTGTCGCGCGGGAACGGCGCGGCGAGCACCGAGGCGACCAGCAGACCCAGGTAGAGCGCCGCCCAGCGCACCGCGGGACCGGAGGAGGCGATCCGCCGCCAGGTTTCCCGCGAGCGAGCCGACGCCAGCAGCGCGAGGGCGAGCAGGATGTTCGAGATCGCCAGCGCGACCGTGAAGAGCAGGTGGAGCGCGTAGAGCGCGAACCGCAACCGCCCCGGGCCGGCCTCGACCGGCCAGCCCAGGAAGCTCCGGGGGCTCGGCGCGCTCGAAAGAAGGGGGGGCGCGGACACCCGGGTGGTGCCGCTCAGCCGGCGAGGATCGACGCCGGCAGAGCCTCGTCGACCAGCAGCACGGGGATGTCGGAGACGATCGGGTAGACGAGCTGGGACTCCGCGCAGAGCAGGCCGGACTCGACCACCGGCACCTCGTCCCGGAAGTGCTCGCGGTAGCGGTCGACCAGCGTCTGCCGGATTGCCGCGGGCAGCTCGACCAGCTCCAGCCGGCCGCGGCTCTTGGGGCACACCAGGATCTCGAGCAGCTGCGGATCGACGGCCATCGCGCGGACGCTAGCACAGCCCCCGACGCCGAACGCGTCGCCGGCGACGCGCGTGGTACCATCCCGCCGCCCGTGCCCCGGCGCGCCCGGGCGGTTCGACGGAGGCCGTGATCCCCAACCCATCGTTCTGGCGCGGCAAGCGGGTCCTGGTGACCGGATACACCGGTCTCGAGGGCTCCTGGCGATGCCCCCGGCTCGACCTGGAGCGCGCCGTCGGCTGGCTGGTCGAATGGCGTCGTGCGGTCGCCGCCTCCGGCGACGCCCGCGCGCTCACCCTGGCGCAGATCGAGCGCTGCGAAGGGCTGGCTTGACCGGCCCCGCCTGCCGCTTCTGCGCCGCGCCGCTCGAGCGGGTGATGGTCGACCTCGGCAGCTCGCCGCTCGCCAACTCCTTCCTTTCGGCGGCCGACCTCGAACGGCCGGAGTGCTGGTATCCGCTCTGTGTCTACGTCTGCGAGCGGTGCTGGCTGGCGCAGCTGCCGGCGGTGGCGACCCCCGAGGCGATCTTCGGCGACTACGCCTACTTTTCTTCCTACTCGACCAGCTGGGTCGAGCACGCGCGCCGCTACTGCGACGCGATGGTCGAGCGCTTCGATCTCGACGCCTCCTCGCGCGTGGTCGAGGTGGCCTCGAACGACGGCTACCTGCTGCGCCATTTCGTCGCGCGCGGCGTGCCGGTTCTGGGCATCGAGCCGGCGGCCAACGTCGCGGCGGCCGCGGTGGCGGCGGGGGTTCCGACCGAGGTGCGCTTCTTCGGCCGCGCGACGGCCGCAGAGCTCGTCGGCCGCGGCTGCGCGGCCGACCTGCTGCTCGGCAACAACGTGCTCGCCCACGTGCCGGACTTGAACGACTTCGTCGCCGGCCTCGCCCGGCTGCTCACGCCCGGCGGCGTGCTGACGATGGAGTTCCCGCACCTCGAGCGGCTGGTCGAGGGCCACCAGTTCGACACCATCTACCACGAGCACTTCTCTTATTTCTCCTTCGTCGCGGTCGAGCGGGTCTTCGCCGCGCACGGGCTGGCGCTATTCGACGTCGAGGAGCTCCCGACCCACGGCGGCAGCCTGCGCGTCTTCGCGCAGCGCGCCGACAGCGGGCGCCAGCCGCGCGCCGCGGCGGTCGACGCCCTCGCTCGGCGCGAGCGCGAGCGCGGCGTCGAGAGCGCGGCTTACTACCAGGCTTTCGCCGAACGGGTGCGCGAGACCAAGCGCAAGCTGCTCGAGTTCCTGATCCGCGAGAAGCGCGCCGGCCGTTCGATCGTCGCCTACGGCGCGCCGGCCAAGGGCAACACGCTGCTGGTCTACTGCGGGATCCGCGCCGACTTCCTCGACTTCACCGTCGACCGCAGCCCGCACAAGCAGGGGCGCTTCCTGCCCGGCACCCGACTGCCGATCCACGCGCCGGAGCGGATCTTCGAGCACCGGCCGGACTACGTGCTGATCCTGCCCTGGAATCTGCGCGAGGAGATCAGCGCGCAGATGGCGGGCATCCGCGAGTGGGGAGGACGCTTCGTGGTCGCGATCCCCGAGGTCGAGGTCCTGCCGTGAGCCGGCGGCGATGAAGCTCGTCCGCCTGGGGCTGGCGGGGGCCTTCCTGGTCGAGATCGAGCCGCACGCCGACGAGCGCGGCTTCTTCGCCCGCACCTTCTGCGCCCGCGAGTTCGCCGCCGCGGGGCTCGACAGCCGCCTGGTCCAGACCAGCCTCTCCTGGAACCCCACGCCAGGGACGCTGCGCGGCCTGCACTTCCAGGCCGCCCCGCACGCCGAGGCGAAGCTGGTCCGCTGCGTGCGCGGGCGGATCTACGACGTCATCGCCGACCTGCGACCCGACTCCCCCACCTTCGCGCAGCACCTCGCGATCGAGCTGGCGGCCGACGAGCGCAACGCGATCTACGTGCCGCCCGGGCTCGCGCACGGCTTCCTGACGCTCGAGCCGGACTGCGAGGTCCACTATCAGATGTCCGAGTTCCACGCTCCCGAGGCCGCGCGCGGCGTGCGCTGGAACGACCCCGCGCTCGGCATCGTCTGGCCGCGCGCGATCGCGGTGATCTCGGCGCGCGACCGCGGCTGGCCGGATCTGCAACCGGTCCCGTGACCGCCGCGCCCGCCGCCCCGGTCCCTGCTAGACTGCCGGAAACACGACTTTGCGGGTTCGGCGTCCCCCACGGCCGCCCGATCTCGCGTAGTACCAGGGAGGCACTGCACATGCGCGCTCTCGAACCACTTTCGACTCGCCGGACCTGGCTCAGCCGAGCGGCCGTTCTGGCGTTCATCGGCACCCTCGCCGCGGGCGTCGGCGAGGCCCAGACCACCGAAGGCCAGATGCAGGCGATCGGCGGCACCAGCCGCTCGGTCACCGCCGGCTCGACGCTCCGGCTGGAAGTCCGCCTGACCTTCGGCAGCCAGCCGGCGGCGCAGGTCCCGGTCAATTTCCAGCTCATCTCGGGGCCGGGCGGCGTCTCGGGCCTGGCGAATCCGCGCTTGACCGACGGTCAGGGGATCGCCTTCACCGAGGTCCAGCTGGCGAATCCGGGTTCGGTGCGCATCGACGCCAACGCCGAGCGCTTCAACTCCGTCTCCTTCTTCATCACGGTCAACCCGGTCGCGCCGCCGCCGCCGGTCGACCCGGTGGCTCGCCTCGAGCGCGTGACCCCGGAGAACACCACCCTGGTGCTCGGTGACCGCCAGACGTTCCAGGTGCGCGTGCTCGACGCCGCCGGCCAGCCGGTGCAAGGCGTCGCCCTGACCTGGCGAGTCGACCAGAGCCCCGGTTCGCCGCGCGCCGTGGGCACGACGACGGCCAGCAACGCCGCGGGCATCGCCACCGGTGACTTCGGCTTCAGCGTCGCCGGCGCGACGGTGATCTCGGCCGCTTACAGCAGCCTGGCGCCGGTCCGGTTCAACATCCAGACCCAGAGCCTGGGCGAGCTGACGCCCGGCAACCGGAGCTACCGCTCGGTCGGCGCCGCCTTCGACGCGATCTGTCAGGAGGTCTTCGCGACGCCCACCCCGGAGCCCACCCCGCTCTGCGTCTTCATGACCGGCACGCTGACCACCCGGACGCAGCGGACGCAGGCGGTCCAGGAGCTCACCGCCACCGGCCTGGGCGCCCAGACCGAAGCGGCGGTCGCCAGCCTGGGCGGGCAGCTCGACGCCATCGCATCCCGCCTCTCGGCGCTGCGCGGCGGCGCGCTGCGCCGGTCGCTCTCCCAGATCGCGCTCACCCTGGACGGCGGCACCGTCTCGGACGGGCTGTTGGCCTCGGCCTGGTCCGAGGCGGGCCGTCGCGACGCCTTCCGGGCCAGCCTCGAGCGCAGCTTCCTCCAGCTCTACGCCGGCCTGGACGCGGCCGAAGCCCCGGCCACGGCGGCGCCCGCGGTGCAGCCCAAGCGCGAGCGACCCTGGGGGTTCTTCGTCAACGGCCGGCTGTCGAAGGGCGAGAAGGCGCGCGGCGTCGACGAGACCGGCTTCGACTTCGACACCGCGGGCGTCACGATCGGCTTCGACCGGGCGGTGGGGAGCAACTCGTTCTTCGGCTTCGCGCTGTCGGCGCTCGAGACCGAGACCGGCCTGGCCGACGCCGGCGGCGATCTCGACACCAGCGGCCTCTCGCTCACCCTCTACGGCATCTGGGAGGGGGCCGGCAACGGCTATTTCCAGGCCAGCGCCACCTATGGCCAGAACCAGTACGAGCAGACGCGGCGGATCGAGCTGCCGGTCCTCGGCACGCTCACCGCGCGCGCCGATTTCGACGGCGAGCAGCTGGCCTCGACGCTCGAGGGGGGCTGGTCCTGGGACGGGCCGCGCGGCACGGCGACGCTGTTCGGCCGCGGACACTACGCGCGCGCCGAGGTGGATGGCTTCCGCGAGCGGGGCGCCGTGGCGACGCTGCCGGGCACGACCTTCGTCGCCGATTTCGGGCTCGAGCTCGAAGCGCAGACCGTGACCTCGCTCGTCGGCGAGGTGGGGATCGACCTTTCGCGGGTCTTCCAGTTCTCGGGCGGCCTGTTCGTGCCGCAGATCAACGCCTCGTACCTGCACGAGTTCGACGACGACGGCCAGGGGATCCGCGGCCGCTTCCTGGGCGACGTCGCCGCCGGCTCGGGCTTCGTCGTCTTCACCGATGATCCCGACCGCGACTTCTTCAACGTCGGCGCCTCGCTGCGCTTCCAGTTCCTGTGGGGGAGCCTGTTCGTCGCCTACGACCGCGAGCTCAGCCGCGACGACTTCGACTTCGAGACCTTCAACGCCGGCCTGCGCTTCGAGTTCTGAGCGAGCAACTCCTCGAGCTCTCCGATGAAGGCGCCAGATCTCCCGGGACAGAAGCACAGGAGCGAGCCGCCAGGCGAGCGACCGCGGAGGGGTGAGGCCAGCGGATTCACTCCGCTGGCCGAGGGGAGGGCGCGTGCCCTCCCCTGTGAGATCAGCGCCGGCGATCCCGCTCGGAGCTTCGGATTCCGGGCGAGAAGCCAGCGCTGAGAGCGGCCAGCCGGACCGGATGGTCTAGGATCGCCCCGGCAATCCAGAGGAGGGGGGCGCCGTTCGTCGGCGCCCCCGCGCGAGCGCGGTGATCCAAGCCAAGATCGACCCCAAGTACGAGATCGTCAAGAAGCTCCGCGAAGGGGGCATGGGGGCGATCTACCTCGTCCGCCACCGCCTGCTCGACGAGCTGCGGGTGGTCAAGGTGCTGCGCTCGCAGCTGGTCGCCGAGGAGGACCTCAAGGAGCGGTTCCTGCGCGAGGCGAAGATCGCCATTCACCTGCGCCACCCGAACATCGCCCAGCTCTACGACTTCTCGATCGACGACGAGGGGACCGCCTACATCGTCCTCGAGTACATCGACGGCATCACGCTCGAGGAGTACTGCCGCCAGCCCGAGGCGCGCCACCTGACGCTGACGCTGGCGATCGCGCAGCAAGGGCTGCGCGCGCTCGGCTACCTGCACCGCAAGGGGTTCGTCCACCGCGACATCGCCCCCGACAACCTGATGCTGACGCGCGACGTCGACGGTGAGCCGCTGGTCAAGCTGATCGACCTCGGCATCGTCAAGATCCTCAAGGGCGAGGGCAAGGGCACCGCCACCTCGCTCTACCTGGGCAAGCCCAAGTACTCGAGCCCCGAGCAGCTGGTCAGCCAGAACATCGACGCCCGGAGCGACCTTTACTCCTTCGGCGTCCTGCTCTACGAGCTGGTCACCGGGGTCTACCCGATCCCGGGACACGATCTGCCGTCGCTCATCACCGGCCACCTCCACCGCGATCCGGTCGACTTCGCGGTCTCCGACCCGGGCGGAGTCGTGCCGGAGAGCCTGCGCCAGGTGATCCGCGCCGCGCTCGCCAAGCGGCCGGAGGAGCGCCTGCCCTCGGCCGAGGAGTTCTCGCGCCGGTTGGCCGAGGTCGCCGAGTCGCTCACCCACGGTGGCCGCCGCGAGGAGCGGGCACTGCTCGACGCCGCGCGCGAGGGGGCGCGGCGGGAGCGGCTGGCCGCGCTCGACGAGGCCGAGCGCCAGCTGCGCGAGCGGATCGAGCGGCGCGAGTTCGGCGAGGCGCGGCAGCTGCTCTCGCAAGCGGTCGAGCGGCTGGGCAACGACACCCGGCTGGCGGAGCTGCGGCGGCAGGTCGACCAGCAGGAGCGCGGCCACCGCTCGGAGCTCGCGGAGTCGAAGCGGCTCGACCGGATGGCCGACGAGGCCGAGCAGGCGCTCGCCGAGGGCAAGCTGCCGGAGGCGATGTCGAAAGTGTTCGAGATCGTCGCCCAGGATCCGCTCCACACCCGCGGCCGCGAGCTGCAGGAGCGGATCGACCGGATTCGGCGCGACCAGGAGGCGCGCAACGCCGGCGCGACCCAGGCCACGGTGGTCGCCGAGCGGAGCAGCCCGGACACCCCGGGGGCCGCGCGAACGCTGCCGCCCGAGCGGTTGGTCTCGCCCGCCGCGGCGGCCGCGGCGGCCGACGAGGTCACCGCCGGCATCTCGGTCGCCGCCGAGCGGGAGAGAATCGCGCGGCCCGCGCCGCGGCGCTCGACGCTCGCCCTCGCCGGCGTCGCCGCGGCCGCGCTCGGCGTCGCGATCGCCGGTTGGCTGCTGTTCCGGGCGATGTCGGCACCCGGCGGCAACGATTTGCCGGCGGCACCCGGCGGCGGGGCGACTGCCGGTCCCCAGACGGCCTACGCCGCCGGCATGGAGCGCCTGGCCGCGGGGGATTCCCAAGCCGCCGCCCGTGAGCTGCGCGCGGCGTTCGCCGGCGACTCGACCGAACGCTCCGGCTACTACCCGCAGGCCGCCTACGGTCTGGCGCTGGCGGCGCTCGGCGACTGCGCGCAGGCGGAGCGGCTGTTCGCCGCCTCCGAGGCGCAGCAGCGCGCGCCGCGCGACCCGATCTGGAGCGAGGTCGTCGCCGCCCGCGGCCGCTGCGCCGCCGGCACCGTCACGACAGTCGACGGCGAGCAGTTCGCCACCCACCTCGCCGAGGTCGAAGGGAAGCTCGAGCGGCTCCTGCGCCAGCTGGGCGAGCTGCGCGGCCTCAAGACCCAGCCCGCGGTCGCCGCGCTCTGGCGCTCCCGCCCCGAGCTCGCACGGCAGGAGAAGCAGATCGCCGACCTCGCCGCCGAGGCCGACCGCGTCCTCGCCGCCGCCCGCGCCCGCCGCGACCTGGGCCAGGTCTTCGAAGCCGAGAACCACACCGCAGACGCCCTCTCCAGCCTCAAGGAGCTCCTCACCGCCGCCGCCGAAGCCGCCGGCCAGGCGCGCGACCGCGCCGGCGGCAACTGAGCCGATCGTCCCTCCCGGGGCCGGGTTTCCTTCACCTCGCGACAGTGGTCGGCGTGTGGCGCACGATGCCGTTCGTCGTGATCGACTGGACGTTGCCGAACGCGTCGAAGGCGTGCTGCTGCGTGTTCGTCTGCCCGCCGATCCCCATCTGGAAATACGGGGAGAACGGGCCGCCGTAGCCGTAGCTCTCCGCTCGGCGTAGCCCTCAGTCAGGCTGGCTCACTTGCGGAACCTGACGGGCTCCTGGAACGTGCGCCCCAGAGGACACCGACCACCGAAAGTCCGAGAAGGCACGCTTGGGACCAGAACCTCTCGGCGTGCCCCCAGTCTCCGAGCATCTGCAGGACGCCGATCGCGAAAACAATCACAGCGAGCGAAGCCCGGTCGTACCTGCTGACTCGGATTGCGAACCTCCGAAGCAAGCGCCCACCAGCGAAGCCGGCCCCGAGATGCACCATCCCCGAGAGCAGCAACCCCACGTACCAAGCGACGCTTCCTCTCGGCCGCGCCAATTGTGTGGGCCAGGCCGCCTCCACTACCAGAGTTCCCAACAGCGCAATGCCCGCTACCGCGATAAGCCCGAGGCCGACTCCCAAGAATCTGCGCCTTGTCGTGTCCTCCTTGCGCCACAGGGCTCCGCGGGCACGTCGGCAGGTGGACCGGACGATTCGGACGGTGTGCTCTCCCATGTCGCCACGCTGCCAGAGCGATCCAGCCCCGGGCCACCCTGATGCGTCACTTTCTGTGGGCCCGCCTCCCGTCGGCGGCGATAGGCGGCCAGCCGCTGGGAGTGCACCAACCGCCCGCGGAAGCTGCGCTGGTAGCGCCGGCCAGCCTCCCGACAGCCGCGCCGGCGCACCGCCTGACTACAGCGTCGCGAGCAGTACCGCTGCCCTCGATCGCACCACGAGCACAGGTAAGCCGCGCGGCGGCAGCCATCGCACAGCAAACGTCGACAGTCGGGTCGCAGGGCCGGTGCTCCCGGGTCTGGACTCCGACCTCCAAAGCGGCGGTGATGCCCGCGCCGGGAGCATCAGCTCCAGGCTCCGCAAGCGGGGGACGGGTCTGCCAAGACAAGTACCGTCCCCCGCGCACGAGGAAGGCGACGCCGAAGACGAGCCCGAGAGCGGCGTAGATCCCCGCCCCGACCTTCAGCGCCCCTGCCCAGCTCTCCGCGCTCATCCCACCGCCCCCGATCCTTTCAGGAGACGCCCCCGCCCGCCACGGGGTCCCGCGGCGAAACCGCCGCTGGACGAAAGGCCCGCCGCCGGGAGACGATGCCGCCCGTGGACCACCTCCGACGGGACCCCGCGGCCGCGGCGGGCGACGGCCGCGGCTTCTTCGACCGGCTGCGCTGGCAGGCCGACCGCATGCTCCTCGACGACCTCGTCTTCCACCTGGAGGAAGCCTGGCGCGACCGTCCGGTCGCGCCAGGCACCGGCTTCCGCTTCTACAAGACCCGCCGGCAGGTCGAGGCCTTCGCCGCCTTCTTCGCGCGCCGAGCCGAGCTCCGCGCGCGCCGGATCGTCGAGCTCGGCATCTGGGACGGCGGCAGCGTCGCCTTCTGGAGCGAGCTGTTCCACCCCGAGCGCCACCTCGCCCTCGACCTCGCCGAGGGACCGGACGGACCGGACTTCCTCGCCTGGCGGGCGCGCCGCGGCCTCGAGAGCCGCGTCACCACCCACTGGCGGATCGACCAGGGGCGGCGCGATCAGGTGCTCGAGTTGGTTCGGCGCGAGCACGACGGACCGCTCGACCTGGTCGTCGACGACGCCTCCCACCTCTACGAGGCGACCCTGGCGAGCTTCGAGGTCCTCTTCCCGCTGCTCTGCCCGGGCGGCCTTTTCCTGATCGAGGACTGGTCGTGGGCGCACTGGCCCGAGTACCAGGACCCGGCCCACCCGTGGACGCGCCTGAACGAGCCGACCCACCTAGTCTGCGCGCTGGTCGAAGCGGCCGGCTCGGACGAGCGGCTGATTCCGTCGATCCACCTTGAGCAGAGCTTCGTCGCGGTCGAGCGTGGGCCGCTCGAGATTGCCGACCCGCTCGCCTTCCGGCTCGACGACCACGTCCGCCGCCGCCCCCCCTCGCCACTGCGCACCCTTCCCGGCTGACCGCCCGGCGGAGGCTCGGCACCGTCTCAGGGCAGCGGCAGTTCGAGCTCGGCCCGGCGCTTACGGTGTCAGCCGAGTTGCTGCGAATTGCGGCACTTGCCGCCACCGGCCAGCCGCTCGAGGTGCCAGCCGTTCCTATTGGGACACTGCGGAAACGCTGCACGAGCTCACCGACGATCCTCTGCGAGAGGCAAGCCTCCCGACGCGGCTGCGCGGCTCGCCACGGATCCTCGCAGAACTGATCGCTTGCGGGCCGCGTCCGTCGTCGGGCGGACCTCCACCGGTCCGGCCTCTCCGCCGGAGCCGAGGATTCGCGAGCGCTCACCGACCGGAGCTGATTACCCGGCCGGGAATTGGAAGGGCAGCGCGGGCGGGAAGGCCCCATCGGGGAAGAGCGCGTCGAGCGCTCCGGCGCGCAGTCGTTGGGCGGCGCGGCGATAGGCGTCGAGGAAGTCGCGATAGGCCTGCCGCAGCGTGTCTCGCGCGGCCCGGGAGGCGGCGTGGGCGAGCGGGGCCGGACCCTTGGCGAGACGCTGCGGCTCGTGCCGCGGGTCCTGATGGAGGACGGCCTCGCTGCCGAGCGGAGGCTGGCGGGTCGACTCGGCTCGGCTCCGGCCCTCGCGCTCGATCGCTTCGACGAGAGCTCGCAGATGGCTCCGCCGCACGGGTTCGGAGAGATGTTGCCAGCAGGGCAGTGGGACGAGGCGCAGCGTTTCGATCGATTCGAACACCTCGCGGGGAAGGGGCCGGCGCCGGCGCAGGGACGCCTGCTCGAGCGTGCGGTCGATCCAGCGGCCGCGGAGCGGCTCGCCGTCGAGCAGGGCGCGGGCGCAATGGGCGCCGGGCCAGTCGAGCGGTGAGCCGACCAGCCCTTCCTTGACGCCGTGGGCGAGCAGATAGCGGAGGCGGCCGAGCTGGGCCTCCTCCTCGCCCGAGACCAGGATCGCCTGGTACCGCCGGCCCCAGAACTTCTCGCGCCAGCGCAGCAGCCGCCCGGCCTCGCGGGCGAGGTTGGAGTTGAGGTAGTTCATGAAGCTCGCCAGGCGCTTCGCATCGGGGACGGTCAGGAGCAGGTGGAAGTGATTCGAGAGGAAGGCGAAGGCATGAAGCTCGACCGGGTAGAGGCGGGCGGCGCGGGCGAGGACGCCGAGGGTGAGGTCCCGCAGCAGCGGCGAGGGCCGCAGCAGGAGCCGTCCCTGGACCGTCCGGCAGGTGACCTCGACCAGCGAGCGCGGGGGAATGAAGCGGAGTCGGCGCGGCATGTCCACCAGAGACGGAACCCGTCCGCCCGGGCTTTCACAACTCGGCTGGCACCTCGTCAGTTCGTGCTCGTGCTCGTCGGCGTGTGGCGCACGATGCCATTCGTCGTGATCGACTGGACGTTGCCGAACGCGTCGAAAGCGTGCTGCTGCGTGTTCGTCTGCCCGCCCCAGCAGCAGCCGGGGACCCCGTCAGTGCACTAGGTCCGAATCATGAAGCTCCGCCGCGATTCGCCGGCGCTCTCGCGCTGCGCGCCGCTCCAGGAAGACCCTCGGCACCCGGCAGGGCAGGGGGTTTCCGTCCGCTCCGAGGCGAAAGAACAGATCTTCACCGAGATGATGCTTCACCCGCTCTCGCGCCTCGAGGAACGGCGCCTCGAAGCGCAATGCGTCGAAGGGGTCCTCGGTGAGCTGAATCGCCACCCCTGCCTCACCGATCGCCTCGACACGGTACGCCGGCGCACTCAGCAGCCGCTCGCGCCCGATCTCCTCCACATACGGGCGCCCGAAGAACATCCACCAAAAGACGTCCGCGAGATGCTTCTCGAGCTGGATAGAGAAAAGAGAGAGAGACCACTCGGATCCGTCTCGTCGAAGGAAGGCTGCTGCCCCGGAACGAGCCTGTGCCAAGGCCTCAGCTCTGCCAACGCACTCGACGAAGCCAATCTCGGCACCGAACCGCTCGCTTGCCAACCCAGCGAGCTTCGCGAACACTTCGACGAAGTTGCTGCCGGCTGGTGCGGACGCCCTGATCGCCCCAGGACTTTCGCCTGGAAGACCTGGACTCACCCCGAGAAGCACTCTGGTCGTGGAGGACCTCAGGTAGAACGGCCCACCATCCCACTGCTCCGCGATGCGCGGAATATCTGAGTCCGAGAAGGGCACCCTGACGGGCTCGAAGGCACGCGCAAAGTTCAGTCTAAGACCTACCTCTTCCGAGCTCACGAGACAGAGAGCTTCTCGCGCCGCGTTGCGATCCGAGATCGGGTCCTCGAGGAGAATCGTCATCTGGGTGCGATTGCGTTCTCGGCTCATGGCAGATGATTCGTCAGTGCTCGCAAAGTATCAGCTTCGGGATCGAACTCGTAGATGGTCCCGCCACTATCCCGAATGGCGGTTCTGAGGCTCTCTGAGATTCGCTTCGTTCGAGAACTCACTACCAGGTTCAGCGGCAGACCACGCATCTTGGCCACTATGGCCTGCAACTTGAGCTGCAGACTGTTCGAGACCTCTACGCGATCCTTGAACTCCCAGACCGCGCGGGTCATGCTGTCGGGCCGCGTACCTCGGGCCCCGGCCGGGCGGAATACCGTCGTGTTCTCGGCGACGTCCAGTGCCTTCCTGGCGGCAGACTCGAATTCCTTGCCGCGCAGGTAGTTCTGGGCGAGCAGCCGCCCGGCGTCGGCGACGTCGTCGGTGAGCTTGGTGTAGCCACCGCCTGGTGTCGCCAAGCCCACCGCTAGCAGGCCGACGGCGGAGTACTTCCTCCAGCCGTCGCTCGCCGGATCGGCGATTACCTTCGAGGTCTCGTTGAGATCGAAGATCGTCAGACCGATCTCGATCGTAGCGAGTGCCAGGAGCGCCCAGTTCCCGTCCGGATCCAGGTACTTGAGCGGATTGCCCGTCACGTAGGCGTACCGATTCCAGCTCTGTGGTTGCCCGGGGTTCCAACTCGCGGCCTTGTCCGGGCTGAGGAACCTCCCCAGAATCGGCCGCGTGTCTCTGGCCCGCATGTAGTCGTGGTCGTCGGCGACGGAGAGGGTGCTCAGCAGGTCGCGCTCGTGGCCGGTGAAGCGGAAGGGTTGGGTGTCGTTGGCGGGGAAGAGCTCCTCGCCGAAGGGGTAGTAGGTGTAGTAGCGGATCGCCTGGCCCGAAGCGTTCGTCAGGATCCTGGGCGTGCCCAGGTGGTCGACGTGGAAGTGGGTGACCGTGTTCGCCTGGTCGACCGTCGCCACCAGATCGCCTCCCCGGTAGATCGAGTCGGTGAAGGTCCCCCAACCCAGGTGCGAGTCGAACCGGCGCAGCACCTTGCCCCCCAGGTCCCGCAGCGTCAGGATGCTGCCTCCCAGGTTCGTCCGGAAGCTCCAGATCCGCTCGTCGTCCGCCGTGTAGGCGAACAGCCAATCCTCCCCGCCCACCGTCCGGCGCGTGGTCATGTTCAACCGGTCGTACTCGTAGGCGGCGCCGGGCCAGGAGCGGAGATTGCCCGCGTCGTCGTAGACCGGCGCGGTGGGCCCCGACCCCTCCAACCGGTTCGTGCTGGTGCTGGTCGGCGTGTGGCGCACGATGCCGTTCGTCGTGATCGACTGGACGTTGCCGAACGCGTCGAAAGCGTGCTGCTGCGTGTTCGTCTGGCCGCCGATCCCCATCTGCGCCGTCACCAGCCGCGAGGCGCCGTCGTAGGCGAACCGGTCGGGACCGATCGCCTTGATGTTGCCCGCGCCGTCGTACGAGTAGCCGCCCGTCCACTGCGACCAGCCGGGGCCGGCGATCTGGATCGACGCCGGGCGCCGGATCAGCACCGGATCGTTCGCCGTGGTCGCGGTGACGCCATTCACGTGCGCCACCGAGGCCACGAGACCGTTCTTGTGGTAGCCGATCGAGGCGTAGCCGTTGACGCCGGTCAAGAAGCCGTGGGCGTAAGAGTTGCTCACCGTCCGCGCCGGCGAGCCGAAGGAAGGGCAGCCGCCGCTGAAGCAGCGCGGATACCCGACCGACGCCGGCGAACCGTCTCGATTCCAGGCGAACGTCTGGTCGAACCGCTCCTGGTTGGCGCCGAAGTAGTGCAGCTGCGTCGATCTCGAAGTCACCGCCCGCGACGGGCCGCCGTAGCCGTAGCTCTCCGTCACCGCGACGTCGACTGCGAAGGCCGGGAAGTAGTTGTAGCGCTTGGCCGTCGCCACCTTGCCCAGCCCCGCGCCCGAGGCGCCGTAGGTGAGCTCCTTGAGCACCCGTCCACCCGAGCCCCCCTCCGTCACCGAGAGCAGCCGCTGCGCCTTGTCGAAGCTGAAGAGCAGGCTCCGGGCGGGCGAGCCGGATCGCGAAGAGGAGCAACGCGATCGCGCTGCCGGTGAAAAACAAGGTCCAGCCCGAGATGTTCGCCGCCCCCTTGAGCCCGGGCCAGCATTCGCGCTAGGTTGCCTTCCGCTGGGTCGGCTTGCAGTCCCCAGGAGGTCTCCCATGTTCCGCGTCACGCTCGTTGCCGTCCTCGCCCTCACCGTCTCCACCTCGGCTCTGCCCGCCGGGGCTCCGTTCCTGGTGAAGGACCTCGCGCCAGGTATCGATCAAGGCTTCGCTGGCAGCCACCCGGGCGGTCTCGAAGTGCTGGGCGAGCGGATCCTGTTCGCCACAGAAGGGTCCGCGATCCCCGAAGCCGCGGGAGTGTGGGCAGGAGATCCCGACCGCAAGTCGATCGAGCTCCTCGACCCTCATCCAGAGGGGTGGCGACTCGGCCGTCGGGCCGTCGGCACGACGCTCGCCTACTGGTGGACCCGGGACATCAGTGGACTGGACGTCCTCCTCCGGTCCGACGGCACGGCGGCGGGGACGCTCGAGATTCACCGCTCGCCGGCGATCCCCTTCCACTGGGAAGATCGCCAACTGATGGTCCCGCTGGGGGATCGCCTCCTGTTCGCTGGGTACTCGGAGGCAACCGGATGGGAGCCTTGGCTTTCCGACGGTACACCGGCGGGAACCCACTTGCTCGCGGACCTCTACCCGGGGCAGCTGACCAGCAATCCCCGCGGCTTCACTCGCGTCGGGGACCTGGCCTGCTTCCTCTACCACGACCACTCTGGCATCGCCGGCTTGGCGTGCTCGGACGGATCGACCGGCCACCTCGCGCCGGTTGCCTTGTTCCCGGATCTGGAGATCTCCGAAGTCGACCCAGTCGCGACCTCGGAGCGCCTGTTCTTCACCGATACCAGCTCCCCCGGTGCTCAGATCGTGACTTCCGACGGCACGACCGCTGGCACCAGGACGCTCACCGCCTTCCCAGGTCCCTATCCGATTCACCACGGTCCGGTGGTCCACGGGAGCACGGCCTTCTTCGTCGCGAACGACGGTATCCACGGCCAGGAGCTCTGGCGATCCGACGGCACCGTCGCGGGGACCCAGCGGGTCTCGGATTTCACATCGGTCTCGCCTTTCTCGGGCGGAATCTCCAGGGGGCGTGTCGCGGAGACAGGTGGCTACATCTACTTCTGCGCAGGGGAGGGGGGCGGTACGGAATCGGTTTGGAGGTCCCAAGGCCTCCCGGGGACGACCCAGCTCGTCGCAACAGGAGGCTGCGAATCCGCAAGCGGCTTCCCCGGCAATCTCGATTCGACCCTGACCGTTGTCGAGGGGCGACTCGTGCTGATCGCGCATCGCGAAGACGTCGGCAAGGAGCTCTTCGCGGTGGAGCCAGGAGGAGAGCTGACGCTCCTCTCGGATAGCTGTCCAGGACCCTGCTCGGGAGCCCTCAAGCCGCCTCAATGGGTCAACGGCTTGCTCTTCTTTCAACCGCAAGTCGCGCTCGGTGCCTGGTCGCTGCTCGTGACGGACGGCTCGCCTGCCGGAACCCGCGAAGTCGCATCCGTTCCAGGCGGCGTCATCAGCGTCTCTTCCGACAGGCCGCCCGCCCTGGCCTGGACTGGCCGCTGGCTGGCGTTCGTCGGCATCGATCCCCTTCACGGCGCCGAGCTCTGGCTCTCGGACCTCGATCCTCAGAGCAGTCACCTGCTCACCGACCTGGCGCTCGGAGCGGGTTCGAGCTTTCCCACTTCGATCCAGCCGCTGCGCGGTGGAGTCGCATTCGCCTACTGCGACGCCTCCGGACCTGGCTGGGCCGCGGCCGCGAGCACGGCCCAGGAAGTGTCGACTCTCGGACCGCTCGCCTGGAGCGCAGCGCCATGTCATCAGGAGCATCAGCCGAGCCGGATCGCCGTCGCCAACGACCATGCCTTCGTTCTCGATGGGGATGCTCCCAGCGTTCTTCGGCGGAGCGACGGCACCGCTGCAGGCAACCTCGCTCTGCTCACGGTGCCTCCGAGCGAATCTCTCGGCAGCCTGACCTCGGGGGGTGGCCTCGCCTGGCTGCTTCGCCATCGACCTGCCGGCGCCGAGATCTGGTCCAGCGATGGGACGCCGGCGGGGACGGTGTTGCGGCGAGCCCTGGGTTCCGAGATCGCCTTTCCCGGGAGCCTGACTTGGATCGAGGGTCGCCTCGCCTTTACCGCGACCGACTCGGTGGGAGCTGCGAGGATCTGGACCTGGAACCCGGGCGACTCGACCTTGAGGCAGCTCCCGATCGACGCCTCGGGCCTGGTTGGAGACGGATTCGCCACGCCCCGATTCGTCGGCTGGAACGGTGGCATCTACTTCCTGGCGGGTCCCCCGCACCCGAAGACCCTGTGGCGGCATGACGTGATTTCGGGCGCAACCGATGGGGTCGTCTTGGTCTCGTTGCCCGCGGCGCGCCTCGGCTTGGGCGCGGGTGCCACGGGTGTCTACTTCCTCGATCCGGATCCCCAAGTCACGCTCTGGCGCACCGACGGGACACCGGAAGGCACCGCTCCCGTGCGGCCACTCAGCGAGCACAACGGCGGACTGAGCTCAGCTGCACCGCCGCATTGGACTCGGGTCGGACCTTGGCTCCTCTTTCGGGCCTTCACGGCGGAACACGGCCTCGAGCTCTGGGCGACCGACGGCACTTCGGATGGGACGTTCCTCCTGCCAGAAGTCCAGGCTGGGCCGCCCTCTTCGAAACCCGGACCGCCGATCGTCGCAGGCGGCGATGTCTTCTACTCGGCGGAAGACCCGCGCCACAGGGTCGAGCTCTGGCGCCTGGACGCGACGACCGGGGCGCTGAGCCGGCTCTCCGACATCGCGCCCGGCTCGCGGTCGTCTTTCCCTTCGGCGCTGGTCGCCACCGAGACTCACCTCTTCTTCCGCGCCACGGACGGGCTGCACGGCCACGAGCTCTGGGCGATGCCGCTCGACGAGAGCGGCTGCCAGCCGTCGAGCCGCACGCTCTGCCTGCGGCAGGGCCGTTTCCAGCTCGAGGCCCATTGGCGCGACTTCACCGGCGGCTCGGGCGACGGCGTCGCCGTGCCGCTGACCAGCGACACCGGCTACTTCTGGTTTTTCGACCAAGCCAACGTCGAGACCGTGATCAAGGTGCTGGACGCGCTCGGTGTCAACAATCGGTTCTGGGTCTACTACGGCGCGCTGTCGAACGTCGAGTACTCGATCGACGTCACCGACACGGCGACGCGGGTCAAGCGCCGCTACTTCAATCCCGCCGGCCGCTACGCCTCGGTCGGCGACAACGACGCCTTCGACCCGGCCGGAGGCGTGACCGCCGAACCGACCAACGAGGTGGCCGTCCCCGGCACCGACGGCCGGCCGCTGTTGCTCGCTGGCTTCCCCGCCTCGGCGGCGGCGTCCGGCAGCTGCGCCCCTTCCGGGACGCGTCTCTGCCTCCAGCAGGGTCGCTTCGCCGTCGAAGCGACATGGCGGGACTTCCAGGGCCACACGGGAGTCGGCACCGCGGTGCCGCTGTCGGCCGACACCGGATATTTCTGGTTCTTCGCCGACACCAACGTCGAGGCGATTCTCAAGGTTCTGGACGGCCGGCCGATCAACGACCGCTTCTGGGTCTACTACGGCGCGCTCTCGAACGTCGAGTACACGATCACGGTGACGGACACGGTAACCGGTTTCGCCAGGAGCTACTTCAACCCCGCCGGCCGCTACGCCTCGGTCGGGGACAACGACGCTTTCTGACCCCGCCCGGCCCGCGCCCCTCTCCTACCCTCGCGGCACGAAGACGAAGTCGCCGGCTTCGTGGCCGGCGTGGCGGATGGGGGCGTAGACGGGGGTCTGGGCAATGCCGAGCTGGGCGGCGCGCCAGCCGACGCGGGCGGTGACGGCGGAGGCGACCTGGCTCGCGGAGGTGGCGCTCTCGGCGAGCTTCAGCACCGACAGCAGCGCGCGGGCGAAGATCGAGTGGCCGTCGCTGCCGCCGGTGTCGAGCACCGGCTGGAGCCCGCCCGAGGCGAGCACCGTGCGCGAGCGGCCGGCGCCCCTGCCGGCGCTCGCGGCCTCGAGCCCGGAGGCGGCGAGCGTGCCGGCGTAGCAGGAGTCCGAGATCACCAGCACGTGCCCGGCCGAGAACGAGCCGAGCTGCTTGGCCAACGCGTCGTTCGGCAGCCAGGTCGAGCGGTCCGCCGGATCGGCGTCGACCGGCAGCCAGAAGCCGCGGCCGGTCGCCTCGTCGATGCGGCCGTGGCCGGCGTAGTAGACCAGCAGGTCATCGCCGGCCTGGAGCTTGCGGCCCAGCTCGTCGAGCGCCAGCATGGTGTCGAGGAAGGAGGCGTCGACCAGCGTGCGCACTTCGAAGCCGTAGTCGGCGCGCAGCACCCGCGCCATCTCCTCGCCGTCGGCGCGCGCGGTCTCGAGCTCGGGCAGCGTCTTGTAAGCACCGTTGGCGATCACCAGCGCGTGCTGGCGGCGCGCCTTGCCGGGCGTCGCGGGCGCCGCCGCGGCGCTCTTCGGCGTCGCCGGCGCCGCGGCGGCCTCGGCGACGAACCGCAGCTCGGCCTCGGCGCGCCGGGCGGCGCGGTCGATGGCGACGAAGCGGACCGTCGAAGCGGTCCGCACCGGCAGCCGGACGCGGAAGTAGCCTTCGGGGTCGACCTCCTGCGGCCGCCCGTCGACCGTGAAGGCCGACAGCCCGAGCTCCGCGGTGACGCGGCCCACCACCTCGGCCTCGCGCGCGTCGGCGGCCACCGGCGCCAGCGCCGGGCCGCGCGTCGCCAGCACGTCGGGGCGGACGAACTCGATCGCCGGCGCCCGCTTGGCGAGCAGCGTCGCCCCCGCCACCCCCTGCGTCCGCTGGGCGGCCGACTCGGCGGCCTCGAGCTCGGCGAGCATGGCGCGGAAGCGGTCCTGCGCCCCCTCGAGCTCGGCCACCTGCTGCCGCCGCGCCTCGACCTCGGCCTCCTGCCGCGCCAGCTGGGCGGCGGAGTCGGCCCGATTCTCGGCCGTCGCCACGCGCCGGCGCGCCTGCTCGGCCTCCTTCTCGGCCGTGGCGAGGCTGGCGCGCGCCCCCGCGAGCTGGTCGCGGACCTGGGCGAGCTCGGCCTCCGCCGCGGCGGCCCGGGCGCCCATCTGCTCGAGCTCGGCGCGCAGCGCCGCGGCCTCGCGCTCGGCCGACAGCTCCGCCTCGCCGGTCAGGCCGGCGGCCTTCCGGTACCAGGAGAGGGCCGCCGCGTGGTCCGTCTCGACCCCCAGACCCTGCTCGTAGAGCGCCGCCAGGTTGCGCTGGCCGCGGCGGCTGCCGGCCTCGGCCGCGCGGCGGTACCAGGCCGCCGCCTGGACGTGGTCCGCGGCGCCCCGCACCCCCTGCTCGTAGATCTCACCGACGTTGTTCATCGCCTCGGCGTCGCCGGAGTCGGCCTGCGCCGTCCAGGCCTGGAGCGCCCAGGCGTTGTCCTGGAGATCCTTCGAGAACTCGCCGCCGCGCAGGCCGCACTCGTGGGCGCTCGCGCGCACCACCTTGCGCGGGGTCGCGATCTTGTTGTGGCGGCCGAGGCTGCGCACCTTGCCGGGCAGCAGGCAATCGACGACGAACAGGTCCTCCGGGTGGCGGACCTCGCTCTTGCCGCCGGGGGCGGCCTTCGGCGTCTTGCCGCCGGCGGCCCCGGGTGCCGCCGCGGGCAGGGGCAGCGCGAGGGCGAGAACGAGGATGGGGGCGAGGCGTCGGGCGGTCATGGTCTCCTCCTGCGGCGAACCGGCGGATCGGCTGGGAAACCCCGAGTGTACGCCGATCGCGCGGCCGCGCGCGTTAGACTGTGCCACAGCGACTGCAGGGTTTGCACGTCCCGGGCCACCCAAGTGTCGACCGCTCCCCGACCCAAGTCCGCCGACGAGCTCCACGGGCTCGTCCGCCGGCTCTTCCCGATCCTGCGCTCGATCACCGGCGACGGCGTGCGGGAGACGCTGCGCATCCTCCGCGAGTGGGTTCCGCTCGCGATCGAGGAGGTTCGAAGCGGCACGCCGGTGCTCGACTGGACGGTGCCACCGGAGTGGCGCGCGCGGGCGGCGCACCTGACCGCCCCGGACGGCCGCCGGCTGGCCGACCTCGCCGACCACACGCTCCACCTGGTGAGCTACAGCGTCCCCTTCCGCGGCCGCATCGGGCTCGCCGAGCTGCGCCCGCACCTGCATTCCCTGCCCGAGCGGCCGGACCACATCCCCTACCGGACCAGCTACTACCGGGAGGACTGGGGCTTCTGCCTGCCGCACCGCGTGGTCGAGACCCTGCCCAAGGGGGACTACGAGGTCGTGATCGAGACCGAGCTCGTCGACGGCGCGCTCTCCTACGGCGAGCTCGCGCTCGCGGGCGAGCGGGACGACGAGGTGCTGTTCTCGACCCACGTCTGTCACCCGTCGCTCGCCAACGACAACCTCTCCGGCGTCGCCGTGATGGCGGCGCTCGCCGCCGAGCTCGCGGCGCGCCCGCGCCGCCGGCTCTCCTACCGCTTCCTGTTCGTGCCGGGGACGATCGGCGCCATCACCTGGCTGGCGCGCAACGAGGCGACGGCCGGGCGGATCCGCCACGGCCTGGTCGCCGCCGGGCTGGGGGACGCGGGCCCGTTCCACTACAAGCGGAGCCGGCGCGGCGACGCGACGATCGACCGCGCGGTGCCGGCGGCGCTCGCCGGCCTCGACGAGCGGCTGGTGGTCGAGGACTTCGTCCCCTTCGGCTACGACGAGCGGCAGTACAACTCGCCCGGCTTCGCGCTCGACGTCGGCTCGCTCACCCGCACCCCGTGGGGGCGCTACCCCGAGTACCACACCTCCGGCGACGACCTCGACTTCGTCTCCGGAGCGCAGCTCGCGGGCGCGCTCGCCGCTTACCGCGCGGTCGTCGACCTGCTCGAGGGCAACGAAGTGTTCCGCAACCTCTCGCCCAAGGGGGAGCCGATGCTCGGACGGCGCGGCCTCTACCGCTCGCTCGGCGGCGACGAGGCGGGACGCGAGCGGGAGCTGGCGCTGCTCTGGGTGCTCAACCTCTCGGACGGCGCGCACGACCTGCTGGCGATCGCCGAGCGCTCGCGGCTCCCTTTCGCCCGCCTGCGCGAAGCGGCCGACCGACTGCTCGCGGCCGGCCTGCTGGCGCCGATCTCCTGAAGCCCCCGGATGAGTAGGATGCGGCGCGGAGGCTCGCCGCCATGATCGGAAGGACGCACAGGATGCGCTGCACCCGCTGGCTCGGACCGCTCGGACCACTCGGACCGCTCGGATCGCTCGGACCGCTCCGATCGCTCGCCGGCGCGGCGCTCGCCGCCCTCGCCGGCCTCGCTCTAGCGGCCTGCGCGAAGGCACCGATGGCGACCGCCGACCTCGTCCTCAGCGGCGGCAAGATCGTCACTCTCGACGCCGGGCGGCCGGAGGTGACCGCCCTCGCGGCGCGCGGCGGGCGGATCGCCGCGCTCGGCTCCGATGCCGAGATCGCGCGTTGGATCGGCCCCTCGACCCGCGTGGTCGAGCTCGAGGGCCGCCTCGCGACTCCCGGCCTGATCGAGGGGCACGGCCATTTCTCCGGCATCGGGCAGGCGGCGATGGTGCTCTCGCTCGGCCCGCTGCCCGACTGGGAGGCGATCGTCGCCGCGGTCGCCGCGGCGGCGCGGCAGACCCCCGCCGGCGAGTGGATCGTCGGCCGCGGCTGGCACCAGGAGAAGTGGACGTCGCCGCCGTCGCCGGCGATCGAGGGGTTCCCGGTCCACGACGCGCTCTCCGCCGCGGTGCCGGATCACCCGGTGATGCTGATCCACGCCAGCGGCCATGCCGCCTTCGCCAACGCCCGCGCGCTCGAGGCGGCCGGCATCGACGCCGCGACCCCCGATCCGCCCGGCGGCGAGATCCTGCGCGACGCCTCCGGCCGCGCCACCGGGCTGCTGCGCGAGAGCGCCGAGGACCTGGTCGCGGCGGCGCTCGACCGCGCGCTGGTCGAGCGGCCGGCCGAGCGCCGGGAGGCCGACGCCCGCCACGCGCTCGAGCTCGCCGACCGCGAGGTGCTGGCCAAGGGGATCACCACCTTCCACGACGCCGGCTCCTCCTACGAGACGGTCGACCGGCTCGCGGCGATGGTCGACGAGGGCAAGCTCGGCGTGCGGCTCTGGGTCATGGTGCGCGACTCGGTGGCGAACCACGCCGCGAATCTGGCCCGCTACCGGCGCAGCGCCGACGGCGGCCGTCTCGCGGTGCGCGCGATCAAGGTGTCGCTCGACGGCGCGCTCGGCTCGCGCGGCGCCTGGCTGCTCGAGCCCTACTCCGATCTGCCGGGCTCGACCGGGCTCGCCACCACCGACCCGGCGGAGGTGCGCGAGCTCGCCCGGTTGGCGCTCGAGCACGACTATCAGCTCTGCGTCCACGCCATCGGCGACCGCGCCAACCGCGTCACGCTCGACATCTTCGAGGAGACCCTGGGCGCGCTGCCCGACGGCAAGGCCAAGCGCTGGCGGGTCGAGCACGCGCAGCACCTGCATGCGGACGAGATCCCGCGCTTCGCCGCGCTCGGCGCCGTCGCCTCGATGCAAGGCATCCACTGCACCTCGGACGCGCCGTTCGTGGTACCGAGGCTGGGCGCGCGGCGTGCCGAGGAAGGCGCCTACGTCTGGCGCAAGCTCGCCGACGCCGGCGCGGTGATCGTCAACGGCACCGACGCGCCGGTCGAGGACGTCGACCCGATCGCGAGCTTCCACGCCACCGTGACCCGGCAGCTCCCGGACGGCACCCGCTTCTACCCCGACCAGGTGCTCTCCCGGCTGGAGGCGCTCGCGACCTACACCCGCAACGCCGCCTGGGCGGCTTTCGAGGAGGCCGACAAGGGGACCCTCGAAGTCGGCAAGCTCGCCGACCTGACCGTCTTCGACCGCGACCTGCTGACGATCCCCGAGGAGGAGATCCTCGCCACGCGCGTCGCCTACACCATCGTCGGCGGCGAAGTCCGATACGAGAAGCCGCACCCCTGAGCAGCGGCTGAACAGCCGCTGGACGGCGGACGGAGGCGGCGATCAGGGCGCTTCGTGGGCGCCGATCGCGGGCGGGGCGGCGTAGCAGCGGCCGTCGCGGTCGCCCGCGAGCCAGGGGCCGCCCTGGCCGGCGCCGGCGGCCGGGCTCGCGGGGGGGATCCGGAAGCCCGGCAGGAAGCCCGGATCCTGCCCGTAGACGCCGCCGGTCTCGGGCGCCGGCAGCGACGGGACCGAGGCCCCCGGGGCGTCCCAGGCGTACCAGAGGTTGTGCGCGAACTCGAAGCTCGGCGCGTCGGTGCCGCCGCCGACGTTGACGTGCGCCGCGACGACGTCGTCCTCGAAGTAGAAGAGGTTGTTCTCGACGATGCCATCGCGCGCCGGCTCGAACAGGTAGCCGCCGCCACTCGTCGTCTCCTGCAGGATCCTGAGCGGCCAGCGCCACGGGTCGATCACCGTGTTGTGGGCCGCGACGCAGTCGACGCAGCCGACGAAGGCGATCGCCGCCCGCCCGCCCTCGATCAGGTTGCCCACCGCGCGCAGGTTCCTCGCCTCCGCGTTGGGCTCGGTGGTCGCCAGCGGCGGCCGGAAGAAGGCGGTGCCGGTGCTGCCGCCGAGGTTGAAGCCGCGCTCGCCCGGCGAGACGAGGTGGTTCCACCGCAGCTCGACGTCCGCGCTGCCCCCCTTGGCCTGCACGGCGTTGCCCGACATCTCGTCGAAGCGATTGCGCGCCACCAGCCCGCGATGACAGCCGACGCAGTCGATGCCGCTGCCCGACATGTTGCCGCCGCAGCGGGCGAAGGCGCCGTCGAGGACCCAGAAGTCGCGGATGCCCGACAGCTTGAGGCAGTCGTTGTTGCCGCCGGTGCCGATGTCGTGGATCGAAAGCCGGCGGAAGACCAGGTGATGGCTCGCCAGCGGATCGCCGACGAGGCCGCCGTCGTCGGCGTTGAGACCGTTCGCCGTCGCGCCCGCGATCTCCAGGTCCTCGACCACCACGTAGCGGGCGCGGACGAGGTGGAGCCCCTGGCTGCTCCCCTGGATCGAGGGGCGCGCCGCGCCGGCGAGCCCGCCGATCCAGATCGGGGCCGCCGCGGTGCCCTGGAGCTGCGAGAGAGAAGTGCCGCCGGCGTAGGTTCCGGGGTGGAGCCGGACCGCCGTCCCCGGCACCGCGAACTGCGCCGCGTGCTGGAGCGTCGCGTACGGGCTGCCGGGCGAGCCGTCGCCGGTCGAGTCGCTGCCCACGGGCGGCGGCGCGACGTGGATCTCCTGGCTCGGCGCCAGGCCGCGATCGAACGGCCAGATGGCGTCGCAGCGCGGCGGCACCACCGCCGACCAGGCGGCGGTGTCACCGTGCTCGAAGTCTTCCGCGAAGACGAGCTGGGCGGCCGCTGGCCCCGCGAGCGCCAGCGCGCTCGCGGCGAGCGCGCCGAGGACCGGCAACGACGGCCCCGGGCGGGAGCGGCGAGGGCGTGGAGCGCTCACGCTACGACCGTATCGCGCGGCTCGCGGCGGCGATGTGGGCTCCGCCACACCGCTCGGCCGGCTCAGCTGGAGCCGACGCCCGACCGGGGCCGGACCTCGACCTCGACGCGCGCCAGGACCTTCGATCCCGCCGGAACGTCCGTGGTGACGAGCGCGTGGGCGCCGACGAAGCTGTCGTCGCCGATCGTCACCGGACCGATGACGCTCGCGCCGGCGCCGACCGTCACCCGGTCCCCGAGCTTCGGCATGTCGCCGATCCGGGAGAGGGTCGGCGCGCCGAGGGTGACGCCGTGCATCAGCAGGCAGTCACGGCCGATCTCGACGCCGTTGCCGATCACCAGTCCGGTGCCGTGGGCGATGCGGAGGCCGGGGCCGATGCGCGCCGCCGGCGCGATGTCGACGCCGGTCAGGAACTGGTTCCAGCGCGCGCAGAGGGGGCCGAAGAAGGGGATGCCGCGGCGCTTGAAAGCGTGCGCGATCCGGTGCAGGACGACCGCCTGATAGCCGGTCTCGAACAGCAGCGATTCGACCACGTACCAGGGGAACGGCTTGCTCTTGACCTCGCGCAGGCGGCGCGTGTCCTCGCGCAGGTTGTCGAACATCGGGGTCGGCCGTAGAGTCGGAGCGGTCACGACGAGGCTACCAGGGGGCTCCGTGCGAGGTCCAGCGATGCGCGAGATCTGGGGATTGATCCCGGCGGCCGGCGCGGCGACGCGGCTCGGCCGGCGGCGCGGCCCGAGCAAGGAGGTCCTGCCGGTGCCGGCCGGCGCCGACCCCGCGGGTCCGACCAAACCGGCCTGCCAGGACCTGCTCGACAACTTCCGCGTCGCGGGCGTCACCCGCGCGCTGGTGCTGCTGCGCCGCGGCAAGTGGGACGTGGCGCAGCGGCTCGGCGACGGCGCCGAGTTCGGCGTCGACCTCGCCTACCGCGTGCTCGCGCCGACCCGCGGCGTGCCGTTCACGCTCGCCGCCGCGGCGCCCTTCGCCGGCGACCGGCTGATCGCGCTCGGCTTTCCCGACATCCTGGTCCAGCCGCGCGACCTGCTCGCACGGCTGGTCGCCCACCGGGAGCGCGCCAGCGCCGACGTCGCGCTCGCCCTGGCGCACTGCGATCGTCCGCACGCCTCCGACCTGGTGGCGATCGACGCGCGCGGGCGGGTCCGGCGGCTGGAGATCAAGCCCGAGGCGACCCAGCTCAAGTGGACCTGGGCCTTCGCGGTCTGGACACCGCGCTTCACCCGCTTCCTCACCAAGTGGACCGAGACCTTCGAGCCGCGGCGCGCCCGGCTCGGACGCGAGCCCTTCGTCGGCGACGTGCTCCAGGCGGCGCTCGCGGAGGGCTTCGAGATCGACACGCTGCAGGCGCCCGACGCCCGGCTGCTCGACATCGGCACCCCCGAATCGCTGGCGCTGGCGGCACCTGGAAGGGGAGGGCACGCGCCCTCCCCTCGGACGCCGGAGTGAATCCGGCGCCCTCACCCCGCCGCGGTCGCGAGCCTGGCGGCTCGCTCCGATCGCTGCCTCACAGGGGAGGGCACGCGGGGCTCGTCTAGAAGGGGAGGGCACGCGCCCTCCCCTCGGCCAGCGGAGTGAATCCGCTGGCCTCACCCCGCCGCGGTCGCTCGCCTGGCGGCTCGCTCCGCTGGCCTCGGTTCTGCGCGGTCGCGCCCTTGCCGGGAGGTGGCTCGCGCCAGCTCGATCTCTCGACCAAGGCCCTCCAATCGCGCTCACCCACGGTAGCGTCGGACCGGCCCTCGGATCGCGTCCCCGCAGCGCAGCGCGAGGGGCCCCCGCTCCTCCAGAAAAGAAATCCAGATACCGCGGGGTGTCGCGGGCGCGAGGAGACCCGAGCCGAGGGCCGGTTCGACGCGGCCGACGCCGACATCGTCGCCCGTGGCAGCGCGCGAAAGCGCCGTTCGGGGCCAGCGCCGCCAAACGGGAGGGCACGCGCCCTCCCCTCGGCCAGCGGAGTGAATCCGCTGGCCTCACCCCTCCGCGGTCGCTCGCTTGGCGGCTCGCTCCGCTGGCCTCGGTTCTGCGCGGTCGCGAGCCTCGCGGCTCGCTCCTTTCTACATGGTCCGGCTGATTTGCTGAGGAGTGCGGGGGGGGCGAGGTTCAGAGCTCGAGCGCGGCGCCCTCTTCTAGTACCAGGACCGGCAGGCCGGCGCGGGCGGCCATCTCGCGGCGGATCGTCTCCAGCTCAGCGGCAGCGCGCAGGGGGTGGTGGTGGACGAGACCGAGTCGGCCGACGCCGGCTTGGCGCGCCAGATCGGCGACACCGCCGGCGGCGGAGTGGCCGGTGCGGCCGGCGTCGTCTCTCGCGGCCTCCTCGTCGGACAGCCAGACCTCGTGCAGGAGCAGGCCGGCGCCGCGGGCGAAGTCGGCCGTCGCCGGGTCGAGCACGGTGTCGGTGGCATAGACCAGGGCGTCGCCGATCCGCACCCCGGCCGAGCCGCCGGGATGCCGTTGCGCCCGCACGCGCAGTTCGAAGGGTCCGGCGCGGAACGGCTCGAGCCCGTAGGGGCTGAGCTCGACCGGCATCGGCCAGCGCGCCAGCTCGATCGGAAAGAACGGCGGCGTGATCAGCCGGTCCAAGGCCTCGGGACCGAACTCGGTGATCGGCGGCGCCGGCGCGTGGATGCGCAACGGCAGCTGGCGCGCCAGCCCGGGCAGGAACGACAACCCGATGACGTGGTCGAGGTGGTAGTGGGTGAGCAGGATTTCGAGCCGCTCCAGGCCCTCGAGCCACTCGCGGACTTCGGGCTGCGCCAGCCGCGCCACGCCGGTGCCGGCATCGAGCAGCAGCGCCCCCTGCGCGCTCGCGACCAGGAAGCTCATGGTCTGCCGCCCGGCCGTGGGGATGTAGCCGTTGGTGCCGAGCGGCAGCAGCCGGAGGCGGTCGGCGCGAGGAGCAGCGGTCATGGCAGTTTCGCGGCCCCCAGAAGGAACCAGCCCGGCATTCTACCGGGCTGGCCGCCCCGCCTCAGCGGCCGAGCGCAAAGCGCCGCCAGGCGAGCGACCGCGCAGAAGCGAGGCCAGCGGAGCGAGCCGAAAGGCGAGCGACCGCGGAGGGGTGAGGCCAGCGGATTCACTCCGCTGGCCGAGGGGAGGGCGCGTGCCCTCCCCTTTGCGATACCACCCGACCTAATTGGCGCTCAGCATGCCGAGCTGCCACATCACGAACATCGTCTGGTCGGCGGCGTCGCGCAGACGCAGATTGAGTGGCTTGCCCTGGCCGTGGCCGGCCTCGCGGTCGACCCACAGCAGAACCGGATTCGGATTCTCGACCGCCGCCGCGACCGCCTGCAGCTTGGCCGTCATCTTCCGCGCGTGCATCGGGTGGACGCGGGCGTCGTTCTCGCCGGCGGTCAGGAGCACCGCCGGGTAGCGCACGCCGTCGCGCACGTGGTGGTAGGGCGAGTAGGCGGCGAGGGTCTCGAACTGCTTCGCGTCCTCGGCCGAACCGTACTCCGACACCCAGTAGCGCGCCATCAGGAAGCTCTGGTAGCGCAGCATGTCGAGCAGCGGCACCCCCACGATCACCGCCCGGAACAGCTCCGGCCGCTGGACGAGCGCGGCGCCGGTCAACAGGCCGCCGTTCGAGCCGCCGCGGATGGCGAGCTTCTCCGGCTTGGTGTAGCCGCGCGCGATCAGGTGCTCGGCCGCGGCGATGAAGTCGTCGAACGTGTTCTGCTTCTTGTCGAGCATGCCGTCCCGGTGCCAGCGCTCGCCGTACTCGCCGCCGCCGCGTAGGTTGGCGACGGCGTAGACGCCGCCGGCGTCGAACCACTGGAAGAGGGTGGCGACGAAGGAGGGCGTCTGCGACACGGTGAAACCGCCGTAACCGTAGAGCAGGGTCGGGTTGCCGCCGTCGAGCTTCAGCCCCTTCTTGTGGACGACGAACATCGAGACCTCGGTGCCGTCCTTCGACTTGTACCACTCCTGCTTGACCTCGACCGTCTCCGGATCGACCGGCACGGCCGGGCGCTCCCACAGCACCGGCATGGCTTTGGGATGGGCCAGATCGACGCGGAAGATCGTCACCGGGTAGTTGAAGCTGGTGAAGCGGACGAAGGCCTCGGCGCGGTCGTGGCGCGACGCCACGCCCGCCGAGCCGAGCCCCGGCAGCTCGAGCTCGCCGAGCGGACGGCCGTCGAGCGCATAGAGCTCGAGGTGGCTGGTCGCCTTCTGGAGGGTCTCGACGATCAGCACGTCCTTGCCCAGGGAGACGCTCTCGATGGTCACGTCGGCGCGCTCCGGCACCAGCGTCTTCCACTTCTCGCGCGCCGGGTCGCGCAGATCGACCGCCAGGATGCGGCCGTTGGCGGCCTCGAGCGTGGTCAGCATGTACATCGTGTCGCCGAGCACCGGTCCCGCGCTCTGCGCGGCGAGGCCCTCGGTGATCGCGATCCTGCGCGTCTCGCCGCTCTTCAGGAACTCCTCGACCGGCATCACCCAGAGGTCGTTCTCGCGCGTGCCGGTGAGGTACAGCAGCACCAGCCACTTGCCGTCGGCCGACAGGTACTGGTACGGGCCATAGGTGGTGGCGAGCTTCTCGTTCTCCTCGCGGGTGAACTGGCGCAGGATCAGCGGGTCCCGGTCGACCGGCTGGCCCAGTCGGTGGAAGCGGATCTGGCCCGAGTAGGGGTTGGCCGGATCGGCGAGGTTGCGGTAGAAGAAGCCGGAACCGTCGGACAGCCAGTCGCAGCCGTAGATCTTGTTCGGGATCGTGTCGGCGAGGGTCTTGCCGGTGTCCACTTCGAGCAGGTGGAGCGTGGCGTTCTCGTCGCCGGCGCGGTAGGTGCCGTAGGCGAGCAGCTTGCCGTCGTCCGAAGGCGAGGTCCAGGCGACGGTGGTCAGCCCCGAGGGATCGATCTGCGCCGGGTCGAGCAGCACCCGCTCGGCGCCGTCGGGCCCGATCCGCAGGTAGTGGACGGCCTGGTTCTGGCTCCCCTCCCGCTGGGCGTAGAAGTAGCGGTCGCCTCGCACCTCGGGCAGCGACACGGTGCCGATCTCCATCAGCGGACGCAGCTTCGCCTCGACCCACGCGCGGCCCGGCAGCTTGTCGAGCACGTCGCGGGTGTAGGCGTTCTGGGCGTCGGTCCACGCGGCGACCTCGTCGGTCATCGCCCCCATCTGGTCGGGCTTCGAGTTGTCGCCCTCGAGCCAGCGGTAGGGGTCGGTAATCACGGAGCCATGCAGCGTCTCGGTGACCGGCTCGACGCGGGTCGTGGGCCGCTGGGGTTGAGCGGCGGCCTGAGCGGCGATCGCGGCACCGAGCAGCAGCACGAGAGAGAGCTTCATCGGGGCCTCCTTCGGAGGAATTGGGAGCGGCCGCGCGGCAGCGGGCCTCTTTCGGACTTTATCATCCGTTGATCGAGCCGGCTGGAATCCGTACCCTGGCGGTCCTGTTATGATGTGCCGCCGTGGCGGGCGCCTCGCGTGGGTTGCCCGGCACGTTGGGAGATCTCGATGGCCAGCCACGAAGAGCACACTCTCGTCCGCGACTGCGCGGCGATCGTCATCCCTTACGGGTCGACCACCCTGCTGCCCAAAGGGACGGTGGTGCGGGTGCAGCAGCGGCTCGGCGGCTCGTTGACGGTGGCGGCGGAGTTTGGCGGGCTCTACCGGATCGACCCGGAGAGCTTCGACGCGCTCGGGCTCGAGGCGCCCGGGCCCGACCCGGCGCTCGCGGCGAACGGCAAGCGCCCGCTCGAGGACCGGATCTGGGACGAGTTGCGCACCTGTTTCGATCCGGAGATTCCGGTCAACATCGTCGAGCTCGGCCTGATCTACGACTGCACGATCGAGCCCGCGGCGGCCGATGGGCGGCACCCGGTACGCGTCAAGATGACGCTGACGGCGCCGGGCTGCGGCATGGGGGACGTCCTGGCACAGGACGTCCAGAAGAAGCTCGAGCGGTTCGCGGAGATCGCGCGCGCGGAGGTCGAGATCGTCTTCGATCCGCCCTGGAATCCGAGCATGATGAGCGAGGCGGCGCGGCTGCAGCTCGGGTTCTTCTGACCGCGAGCTCTCCGGCCGCGTCGAGCGCTCCAACCGCCGAGATGGTGGCCGCGGGGCCACCGTGCTCGAGCTACTTCGGGCGCTTGTCGAGAAAGTCGCCCAGGGCGCCGAAGCCCCCGCGCGGGGCCGAGCTGCGCAGGCGCTCGACCTCTTCGGCGCGGGCCTCGTTCTCGCCGGGAGCGAGCACCAGGGAAATGCGGCGCTTCTCGGCGTCGATCGCCTGAACGCGCACCTTGAGCTCCTGGCCGAGCGAGACCCGCTCGCGCGGATGGGAGATGCGGCGGTCGCGGTCCAGCTCGGAGACGTGGACCAGGCCTTCGAGACCGGGGGCGATCTGGAGGAAAGCGCCGAAGCTCTCGATCCGGCGGACCTGGCCGGTGAGCTCGGTGCCGACCGGGAAGCGCCGCTCGGCGTCCTGCCAGGGCGAGGCTTCGAGCGACTTGCGCGACAGCGCGATGCGGTCGCGGCCGTCCTTGCCCGGCTCGATCCGCAGCACCTGGACCTCGAGCTCCTGGCCGACCTCGAGCATCTCCTGGGGGTGGGCGAGACGGGCGTGGGAGATCTCGGAGACGTGGAGCATCCCCTCGACACCGCCCAGGTCGACGAAGGCGCCGTAGGCGGCGAGCGAGGTCACGCGGCCGGCGACGACGGCCCCCACCTTGACCTTCTCCATGGCGACCGCGGCGCGCGCGCGCGCTTCGTCTTCGAGCACGGCACGGCGCGAGAGCACCAAATTGGGCCGGCCCCTCCCCTCCTCGAGTCGGGTGATCCGGAAGGCGACCCGGCGGCCGACCAGCTCGCCCAGGTTCTCGACGTAGCGCAGGTCGACTTGCGACGCCGGGCAGAAGGCGCGCAGGCCGGCGACGTCGACCTCGACGCCGCCCTTGACCACGGCGCTGATCCGCCCTTCGATCGCCGCGCCGAGCGCGAAGGCCTCGCGCACCGCGGAAGCGACCTCGGGTCCGCGGCCGAAGCGCTTGCGCAGACGGACGGCGCCGGACTCGGGGTCGGTGCCGGCGACCTGGGCCTCGACGGTGTCGCCGACGGCGACGGTGAGTCGCCCCTCGTCGTCGGCGAGCTCGAGGCGGTCGAGGATCCCTTCGGCCTTGCCGCCGAGGTCCACGAAGATCGAGTCGGGGCCGATCTCGAGGATCTTCCCCGAGACGGTCGAGCCCACTTCGGTCTCGCTCTTGGCGCCGGGGGTGGGCCTGGCGGCCGGCGTGTACTGGTCCAGGAGCGCGGCGAACTGCTCGCGCTCCAGTTCTTCCTGGCTCTTCGTCACGAGGGGTGCCTCCTGCTTCGCGGGCGGGGACGCCCGGTCCTCGTTTCAGGTTATCACGCCGAGCGGCAACTCTCCGGAAATGGGGAGGTTGTCCTGGTTTCGGCAGTCCGCGGCGGCGAGTCCACGGACTCTTCTTTCCTTTGGGCGAACGGGCGCGGTGGCCGATCCAGAGGTGGCACGGCATTTGGAGGGGGCCTGGGAGCGGCCCGGCGGACCGGGCCTGTAACAATTCACGGAATCTGCAGTAGATCCGTAAGAGGAAACGATGGAAGCCGCTTCGCCGATCTACCCGGACGTCCAGGTCACGGTGCGGACGCGCAACCGCTGGGCGGTCGCCGCCGCGATCCGGATGGCGATGCGGCGCGCGGGCAAGGACCGCCGCGAGATCGATCGCTTCCTCGCGGAGGCGCTCGCGCAGGACGATCCGCGCGAGTTCCAGGCCGCCTGCCGCCGGTGGGTCGACCTGCGCGCCTCGGCCTGAGGCCGCCCTTCACCTTCGATTGCCTCGCTCGCCGGGCGCCGGTACGATTCGGGCGGCTCGGGCGCTCGCGGGCGCGGCCCCTCCGCCGCGCCGATCTCCGGCCGAGCCCTCCTCCCGATGAAGAGAATCCTGGTCACCGGCGCGCTCGGGCAGATCGGTTCCGAGCTCGTGCCGACGCTGCGCGCCCGCTACGGCGCCGACGGGGTGGTCGCCTCGGACATCCGCATGCCCGCGGGGGACCCCGACACCGACGGCCCGTTCGAAGTCCTCGACGCGACCAACGTCCGCCAGATCCACGATCTGGTCCACCGCTACCAGGTCGGCACCATCTACCATCTGGCCGCCTTGCTCTCGGCGACCTCGGAGGAGAAGCCGCACGTCGCCTGGGAGCTCAACATGGGCGGGCTCTACAAGATGCTCGAGACCGCCCGCTCGGTCCGCGCGGCGGTCTTCTTCCCGAGCTCGATCGCCGCCTTCGGCCCGTCGACGCCGCGCCAGCAGACGCCGCAGGACACGGTGCAGCGGCCGACGACGCTCTACGGCGTCACCAAGGTCGCCGGCGAGCTGCTCGCCGACTACTACGCGCTGCGCTTCGGAGTCGACGTCCGCGGCCTGCGCTTCCCCGGCCTGATCTCGCACACGGCGCCGCCCGGCGGCGGCACCACGGACTACGCGGTGACGATCTTCTACGAGGCCCTGCGCTACGGCCGCTACACCTGTTTCCTGGGCCCGGAGACGCGGCTCGACATGATGTACATGCCGGACGCGATCCGCGCCACGGTCGAGCTGATGGAAGCCGACCCGGCGCGCCTCGCGCACCGCAACGCCTTCAACATCGCGGCGCTCAACTTCACCCCCGAGGAGCTCGCCGCCGAGATCCGGCGCCACCTCCCCGACTTCCAGATCGACTACGACGTCGACCCGGTCCGCCAGCGGATCGCCGACTCCTGGCCCGAGTCGCTCGACGACACCGCCGCCCGGAAGGAGTGGGGCTGGCGCCCCGAGTACGGCCTCCCCGCCATGGTCGAGGACATGCTGCGCGAGCTACGGCTGAAGCTCAAGCTGCCGGGGTGAGACGCCGGGCCGCGAGTCGCGCCGGGGCGGAGTGACACGGGCGTCAGCGCTTGGCGCGGTGGCGGGTTGCGAGGTACTCGGCGGGGCGCAGGATCAGGACGCCTCCCGCGCGGCGGCCGTAGAGGGGTCCGAACGCCCGCCGGTCGCCGGTCAGGAGGTGGGTCGCGCCGGCAGCCATCGCGGCGCGGAGGACCGGCCGATCGTCCGCCGGCAACGGCTCTTCGCTCTCGGGATCGAGCGCCTCGGCGGGGTCGCCGACCCGCTCGACACGGACCAGAAGCTTCACGAGACGCGCCTGTGCCTCCGGCTCCGAGTTGCGGTGCGCCTCCTCGATCACGTACTCGGAAGCGAGCAGCCGCACGCTCTTCCATCGCCAGAGCCGGGCGAGACCGCTCCCCTCGGCGTACGCCGCGGAAAAGAGCACGTTGGCGTCGAGATAGACCCTGTCCACGGCTCAGGGGCGCCGATGGGGGACCTCGTCCGGATCCAGGCCGAGGTCGCGCACGAGGCGGCGAGCTCGCTGGTAGTCGCGCTCGTCGACGGCGTTTTCGAGCAGGAGCTCCGCGCGACGGCCGCTCGTGTAGACCTCGACCGGCAGCGCGGCGGCCGGTCGCAAGCGAATGCCCCCCGAGAGGTCGTCCTCGATCAGCACCAGCGAGCCCTCGGTGAGCCCGAATCTGCGGCGCACCCGCGCCGGCAGCACCAGCACGCCGCGCTTGCCCACGATCGCGGTCTCCGTCATCGACGCTACCTCCGGATGACAGATTATCAGATATTCAGTCACACTTGATGGCGCGGCAGCGACCTGTCGGAGGCACCCGCCCCAGCGCGCATTCGAGCCCAACTCGACTCCGGCGCTTTCGAGGCCGCCAGTTGGCTGGTACACATCGCTCCCGACGCAAGGCACGCCGCCGAGCTGACCCTTGCCGTGAGAACCGGACCTGGCTACGCTCCTATTCTTCCTCGGTTCGAATCGTCTCTGGTGATGGGAGGCTTCAAGTGCAGAACCCCAGCCTCAGCCTCATCTTCGAATCCGCAGACCTCTTGGCCATCGCGCGCAGTGACGTTCGGCGTCCGATGCACCGCGACCCGACGAAGGCGACAGGTACTTCGACGACGAACTCTTCTTCTGGGAGAGGCCTTCACTCTCGCCTCGAAGAGAGCAGCCGCGGCCGGTCCCGGCGCGCCGATCGTCACGAGCTTCAGTTAGCGGAAACCGTGGTCGTGGCTCGCATCGAGGTCGAATAGAGATCATGAGCCCAAGAACCCGGAGACCTGCGATGAGAGGAATCACGAAGTCACTCGCCATCTCGATCCTCGCGTTGCTCCTGCTGCCGGCAGTCGTCGCCGCCGAACAGTGCGAGGGGATCATCTCGCTCAAGCTTGCCGGCATGGACGAGGAGGGAGAAGGAGTCACTGCTCTGCTCTGGATACCCGAGACTCTCCTCGCTCCGGGCTACACCTGCGAGGGCGTCGCCCCCCGGATCCTCCGATCGGCCCGATGCGCCCCCGGTTGGAACGGTGAGTGCTTGCGCCTCCCCGAGATGACCTCGTTCGCCGACGGAACGCCCGAGACCTTCTTCCTGAAGCCCAGCTTGTTGCAGACGATCTCTCGCAGCCGAGTCGTGGTCGCGGGCACGATCGAGTCCCTGACGCCTGGATACGGCGAGTCCATGGCGGCAGGTCACGTCGTCACACGCGTCCAGACAACGGTGACCGAGTCGTTCAGGGAGGCTCGAGGCCTCGGCGGCGTCGGCACCCAGCTCGTCTTTCTACAGTTCGGTGGCGAGCTTCGAGCGGGCTCCGCAACTCGCTGTACCGAGCTCCCCCCATATGTGCATGCCTGGAAGCCAGGCGATCGAGCGCTCGTGGCTGCCGTTCCTGTCGACAGCACCGAGCCAACGTACGTTCATGTTTTGGACTCTGCGTACCGAATCGACGAGGACGGTCAGGTCACCGCTCCCCCCAACTCCCCTCTCGTCGCCGGCTCGACGACTGTCGACGAGATCCGAGAGGCGGTCCGGAGGTCTGCTCATGAGACCGAGTGATCGCCGCGCTCGCCGTCCAGGGTGCTACCGGTAGGATCCGCCGTGGAGGTCGACTCGCGATGACGGCGCCCCGCAGCTCGGACCGTGACGACCCGGTTGCCGCTTCGGCGGCGGCGTATTGGAGCGCGCGGGCGCGGGGGGAGCGGGAGGAGGCGGTGCTCTGGATGGACGCGCCGGGGGTGCGCGCGGCGATCAACCGGCGCGCCACCGGGGATCCGGAGCAGCCGGTCGCGATCGCGCTCGCCGAGACCTTCCGCTCCCGCTGGCCGCTCGAGCTGGGGCTGTCGATCGGCTGCGGCACCGGCGAGCTCGAGCGCGCTGCGGTCGGCGAGCTCGGGATCGTCCGGCGCTTCGACGCCGTGGACGTCGCTCCCGACGCGATCGGCGTCGCGCGCGACCGCGCGGCAGCGGCCGGGCTGGGCGAGGCGATCCGCTACGAGGCAGGGGACGCGCTCGAGTCCTTGCGCCGCGCGGTCGCGGCGGGTCGGCGCTACGACCTCGTCGTCTTCCACTTCGTGCTCCACCACCTGGTCGCGCTCGAAGAGATCCTCGACCTCGCCCGCGCCGCGCTCCGTCGGGACCCGCCCGGCATCGTCTACGTCGACGAGTACGTCGGGCCGTCGCGCGACGAGTGGAGCGAGCAGGAGCTCGCCCCCGCGCGGGCGCTCTTCGAGCGCGTGCCGGCGGCGGACCGCCGGACGCCGGAGGTCTACCCCCCGCTCGCGATCGAGGACGAGAGCGAGATGGTCGGTTCGAGCGCCATCGACCGCCTGCTGCGCGAGCGCTTCCAGGTAGTCGAGTACCGCCCCTACCTCGGCAACGTCGTCCACCCGCTCGTCTGCGCGCTCACCCCCGCCGCCATCCGCGCCGGCCGCGTCGACGGCCTGCTCGCCGAAGCTCTCGCGCTCGAGGAAGAGCTCGCCGCGAACGGGCGCATCCGCTCCCATTTCGCGGCCTATCTGCTACGCCGCTGAAGGAATCACCAGGCGGCCGACGCGGCAACCTGGTGGTGGCCTCGACGCCGAGCTCAGGGGTCCGGAAGCAAGGCCCGAAGCAGCGGCAAGAGCTTGGGAATCTCGAAGGCGGTGACGTCCCAGACCAGGTCCGCGTCGGCGGTCAAGTAGTCGTGCACGATCTTGTGACGCATGCCCACGATCTGCTGCCAGGGGATCTCGGGATGCGCGGCGCTGAACTCCTTTGAGACGCGGCGCGCCGCTTCGCCCAGAGTTTCGACCAGGTGGGCCAGCGCCAGACGCACGTCCTCATCGGCGTCGTAGGAGACCCGGTCGAGTCGCTGTCCTCGCTCGTCGATCTTCGAGGCGACGTCGACCATCTGGCCAACGTAGACCAGGTCGTCATGCCGCATACTGCACTCGGGCCTCGCTGAGAACGCGATCGCGGAGGCGGGGGTGGAGGAACTTGCGGGGAACCAGGTCCACTCGCCGCCCGCCAAACAGCTCCGAGAGCTCCCGCTCCAGTTCGAAGTACCGGAATCCCAGCACCACGCCGGGAAGGTACTCGACCAGGAGGTCCACGTCGCTCTCTGGCCCGAAGTCCGGCCGCAGCGCCGAGCCGAAGAGGCTCAGCTCGCGAATCCCCCAACGCTCGCAGAGCGCGGCCAGCGCGACGGGATCGACGGTGACTTGGGACGCGGTATCAGGCACGAGAAAAGTGTAACCGATCGGCCTCTGCATCGATGCCGACGGGCGCCGCCCGACCGGCGCTCGCCCCGGCCGGGCGGGTCTTGAGAGAATGGCCGGTCTCCGGCTCCGGGCCGGGGGGATCCCGGGGGCTCGAACATGCCGCAGGAACGATTCCTCGCCGCGCTGGCGGCGGAGCTCGACGCGCTCGACGGGCGCGGCAACCCGAAGCGCCACGAGCGGGTGATCGTCGGCGTCGTGCCGGCGCGCGCCGGGCTGGGCCCGCGCTACCTGCTCGCCGGCCAGGGCGGGCGCGAGTTCCTCAAGATGAACTCGAACAACTACCTCGGGATGGGGTTGCGCCCCGAGGTCATCGCGGCCGAGGAGGAGGCCTCGCGGAAGTTCGGCGCCGGCCCCGGGGCGGTGCGCTTCATCAGCGGCACCTACGCGCCGCACGTCGAGCTCGAGCAGCGCCTCGCCGCCTTCCACGGCCGCGACGCGGCGATGATCTTCTCGGCCGCCTACGCCGCCATGGTCGGCGTCTTCACGCCGCTCGTCACCGCCGACACCGCCATCGTCTCCGACGAGCTCAACCACAACTGCATCATCAACGCCATTCGGCTCGCCCGGCCGAAGGAGAAGCGCGTCTACCGGCACAACGACGTCGCCGGCCTCGACGCCAAGCTGGGCGAAGTCGCCGCCGCCGGCTGCCGCAGGGCGCTGGTGGTCACCGACGGCATCTTCTCGATGCGCGGCGACGAGGCCCCTCTGCCCGCGATCCACGAGGCCGCCCGGCGTCACGACCACCGCTTCGCCGAGAACGCCGTGATCGTCGTCGACGACTCCCACGGCGTCGGCGCCTTCGGCGTCAGCGGCCGCGGCACCGAAGAGGCCACCGGCGCGCCCCCCGCCGACGTCCTGATCGGCACCCTGGGCAAGGCCTTCGGCGTCAACGGCGGCTACGTCGTCGGCGCGCGCGCGCTGGTCGACTACCTGCGCGAGAGCGCCCCGACCTACATCTACTCGAACCCGATCACCCCGGCCGAAGCGGCGGCGGCCCGGACGGCGGTCGACCTGCTCGACTCCGCCGCGGGGCGCGAGCTGCTCGCCCACCTGCGTCGGATGACCGCGCGCTTCCGCGACGGCCTGGCGCGCCTCGGGTTCGAAACGCTCGCCGGCGGGCATCCGGTCGTCCCGCTCCTGGTCCGCGACACCGCGCGCACGACCGCGATCGTCCGCCACCTGGTCGACCACGGCGTCCTCGCCACCGGCCTCAACTACCCCGTGGTGCCCAAGGGCGACGAGACGATCCGCTTCCAGGTCTCGGCCGATCACACCGAGCGCGACATCGACTTCGTGCTCGACGTCCTGGCGCGCTTCCCCGCTCGGCCGGCCGCTGCTCCGCCGCCGCTCGGATAGACTTCCGATTCGCGCGGTTCCGGCCGCGTCTTCCCAGCACGAGGAGCACCCCGATGACCGCACCCAAGCCCAAGCTCGTCTCCGGCGGACACCGCGGCGCCGAGGCCGAGTTCGGACGCGCCGCGCAGCGCTGGAAGCTCGAGCAGACCACCCTGTCCTTCGACGGCCACGTCATGGAGTGGCCGATGTCCGTGCGCGTCCTCGCACCCGAGGAGCTGGCCAAGGGCGACGTCTCGATGACCATCGTCTCGCAGCGGATGGGGCGGGCCTACCACCAGGCCGACCTGATCCGGCGCGTGATCCAGTCCATCTACCACATGGTCACCGACGCCTATCAGGTCTTCGTGATCGGCAAGATCCTCCCCGACGACACGGTCAAAGGGGGGACCGGCTGGGCGGTCGAGCTGGCGCGGATGTTCAACCGGCCGGTGTGGGTCTTCGACCAGGAGCGCGGCGAGTGGTTCCACTGGCGCGGCGGCCGCTGGGAGCCGGACACCCCGAGCCTGGGCGAGCGCCCGTTCTGCGGCACCGGCACCCGGAACCTGACCGAGAACGGCCGCGCGGCGATCCAGGAGCTGTTCCGCCGCAGCCTGGGCGAGCCGGCCGCCTGATCGTCGCGGCGCCGGCCGCCGGGCGAAGGAGGGCGCGATGAAGCGGGATCTGCTGATCGGTAGCGTGCTCGCCGCCCTGGCGATGTTCGTCTGGGGCTTCCTGTTCTGGACCACGCCCCTGGGCAAAGCGGCGATGACTCCCGGCGCCGATCCCGACCGGGTCCAGCGCGCGCTCGACGAGCTCTTCCCCACGGACGGCGTCTACTTCGTCCCCGACCTTTCCGAAGGGGAGTCGCAGGAGCGGTGGCTCGAGCGACATCGGCGCGGACCGCTCGGCATGGTCATCGTGCGCAAGGCCGGCGCCGATCCGATGGACCCGCTGCTCTTCTTCAACGGCTTCCTGCACCAGCTGATCACCTGCGTGCTGATCGCCTGGCTGCTGGGCAAGGCGGCGCCGGCGCTGCCTGGCTGGGGGGCGAAAGCGGGGTTCGTCACGCTGGCCGGCTTCGCGGCCACCTTCTGGGCGCACGCGGGCGATCCGATCTGGTTCTACCAGCCCTGGAAGTTCCACTTGCTCGCCATGCTCTACGACCTGGTCGCCTGGGCGCTCGCCGGCGCGATCCTCGCCCGCTTCGCCCGCACGGAGTGAGCCGGGCCGGCCGGTCGGCGCCCTCTCGCCGCGACGCGGCAGCCGGCATGCCGCAGCTTGACGTTCCCGGCGGGGGGTGGAAGGCTTCCCCCATGAGCGTCGCCGCGCCCGCCGCCCCCGCCCCGACCGCCGTCGCCCGACCGGCTCACCTGGCCCGCCTCCCCGAGCTCGCCCGGCGGGTGGTCGCGTCGGGCTCCCAGAAGATGCCGATCGTCTCGCCGCTCGACGGCGGCCCGATCGGTTCCGTCCCGCGCTCCGGGCCGGAGGACGTCGCCACGGCGGCGGCGCGTGCCCGCGTGGTCCAGGAGGATTGGGCGCAGCGCCCCTTCGACGAGCGGGCGCGCGTCTTCTTGCGCTTCCACGACCTCCTGCTCGACCGTCAGAGCGAGGTTCTCGACCTGCTCCAGCTCGAGAGTGGCAAGGCGCGGCTCCACGCCTACGAAGAGGTCGCCGACGCCGCGATCGTGGCCCGCTTCTACGCGCTGCGCGCCGCCGACTACCTGGCGCCGCAGGCGCGCATGGGCGCCGTGCCCGGCCTCACCCAGACCTGGGAGTACCGCCACCCGAAGGGGGTCGTCGGGATCATCGCGCCCTGGAACTACCCGCTCTCGATGGGCATCACGGACGCCATCCCGGCGCTGGTGGCCGGCAACGCGGTGGTCGAGAAGCCCGACAGCCAGACCCCGTTCACGCTGCTCTGGGCGATCGACCTGCTCGAGGAGTGCGGGCTGCCGCCGGGGCTCTACGCCCCGGTGTGCGGCGACGGCCCGACGCTCGGCCCGCCGCTGTTCGACGCCGTCGGCTTCCTGCAGTTCACCGGCTCGACCGAGACCGGCCGGCGGATCGCCGCCGAAGCGGGCTCGCGCCTGATCTCCTGCGGGCTCGAGCTGGGCGGCAAGAACCCGATGCTGGTGCTCGCCGACGCCGACCTCGACGCCGCGGTCGCCGGCGCCGTGCGCGGCTCCTTCGCCTCGGCGGGTCAGCTCTGCGTCTCGACCGAGCGCGTCTACGTCCACGAATCGATCGCCGAGCGTTTCCTCGCCGGTTTCGTGGCGGCGACGCGCGCGCTGCGGCTGGGCACCCGGCTCGACTGGAGCTACGACGTCGGCTCGCTCGCCTCCGCCAAACAGCTGGCGGCGGTCGAGGCCCACGTCCGGGACGCGCTCGGCAAGGGCGCGCGGCTCGAGACCGGGGGTCGGCGGCGGCCGGAGATCGGGCCGCTGGTCTACGAGCCGACGATCCTCACCGGCGTCACGCCGGAGATGGAGCTCTACGCCGAAGAGACCTTCGGGCCGGTGGTGGCGGTCTACCCGGTCGCCTCGAACCACGAGGCGATCGAGCGCGCCAACGACACCCGCTACGGCCTCAACGCCTCGATCTGGTCGCGCGACACCGAGCTGGCGCGGCGGACCGCCACCCGCCTCGCCTGCGGCACGGTGACGATCAACGAGACCTACGTCGCCGGCTGGGCCTCCGTCGAGGCTCCGATGGGGGGCTTCAAGGATTCCGGCCTGGGCCGCCGCCACGGCGCCGAGGGGATCCTCAAGTACACCGAAGCCCAGAACGTCACCGTCCAGCGTGGCCTGCCGATCGCCCCTCCGAGGGGAGTGCCTCAGGAGGCCTTCGCGCGCTGGTTCACCGGCGCGCTGCGGGCGGTCAAGCGGCTGCCGGGGATCCGCTGATGGGCGCCCGCGTCCTGCTCACCGGCTTCCCCGGGTTCCTCGGCTCGGAGCTCGTCCGCCGGATCCTCCGGCGCCCCGGCGAGCCCTCCGTGCTCTGCCTGGTGCAGGCGAAGTTCGCCGGTCTGGCGACGCGGCGCGCGCTGGAGCTCGCCGCGGAGGAGGGGATCGACGCGCGCCGGATCGATCTGGTCGAAGGGGACATCACCCTGCCCGGACTGGGGCTCGAGCCGGCCGCGCAGATCGCGCGCGGTGTCTCGGAGGTCTTCCACCTGGCGGCGGTCTACGACCTGTCGGTGCCGCGCGCGATCGCGCTCAAGGTCAATGTCGACGGCACGCGCCATGTGCTCGACTTCGCCGAGACGCTGCCGCGCCTCGAGCGGGTGCAGTACGTCTCGACCTGCTACGTCTCGGGGAGCCACCCCGGCATCTTCCGCGAGACCGACCTCGAGAAGGGGCAGACCTTCAACAACTTCTACGAGGAGACCAAGTACCTCGCGGAGATCGAAGTACGGCGGCGGATGGCGGCCGGGATGCCCGCGACGATCTACCGCCCGGCGATCGTGGTCGGCGACTCGACCACCGGCGAGACGCAGAAGTACGACGGGCCCTACTTCATCCTGCGCTGGCTGCTCAAGCAGCCCTCGGTCGCCGTGCTGCCGGTGCCGGGCCACACGGACAAGACCCGCGGCAACTTCGTGCCGCGCGACTTCGTGATCGGCGCCATCGCCGCGCTCTCCGCCGACCGGCGCTCGGCGGGCCTCTGCTACCAGCTGGCCGATCCCGATCCACCCACCGTCGACCAGGCGATCCGGCTCTTCTCGGAGGCGACCGGGAGGATCATCCTGCGCGTGCCGACGCCGATCCGGCTGGCCAAGGCGGCGATCGATCACGTGCCGGGCGTCGGGCGGCTGCTCCAGATCCCGTCGTCGGCGGTCGACTACTTCGTCCATCCGACCTTCTACGACACCACGAACGCCGACCGCGATCTCGCCGCCCTCGGCATCCACTGTCCGCGGCTGGCCGACTACCTGCCGGTGCTGGTCGACTTCATGAAGCGGCACCCGGAGATCGCCTCGGACGCGATGGTCTGAGGCACGGCCAGCCCGAGAGCTGGCGCCATCCCGACCGAGAGCGCCGGGGCGTGGGTCGCGACGCCTCCCCGCAGCGCAGCGCGAGGGGCCCCCACACCATCAGAATCCAATCCAACCGTGGGGTGTCGCGGGCGCGAGGAGAGCCGGCGCGAGCCACGTCCCGGCGCGGCGCTCGCCACGGACCCTTCCTTCACGCAATGTCCCGGGCGGCGATATCGGCGGCCGCCGCGTCGAACCGGCCCTCGGCTCGGGTCTCCTCGCGCCCGCGACACCCCGCGGTATCTGGATTTCTCTTCTGGAGGAGCGGGGGCCCCTCGCGCTGCGCTGCGGGGACGCGATCCGAGGGCCGGTCCGACGCTACCGCTGGTGAGCGTGATGGCTCCGTCCTGGTTGAGATTGGTCGAGCTGGTGCGACCCACCACCGAGAGCGCCGGGGCGTGGATCGCGACGTCTCCCCGCAGCGCAGCGCGAGGGGCCCCCACACCATCAGAATCCAATCAAACCGTGGGGTGTCGCGGGCGCGAGGAGAGCCGGCGCGAGCCACGTCCCGGCGCGGCGCTCGCCACGGACGCTTCCTTCACGCGATGTCCCGGGCGGCGATGTCGCCGGCCGCCGCGTCGAACCGGCCCTCGCCGCTACGAGGCCTTGGCGGCGACGGCGAAGCCCACCCGCAGCTTCTCCCAGCGCAGGATCACCCGGTCGCCTTCGATCGCGAAGTCGAGCGCCTCGACCATCTCCCCCTCGGCCGGTTGCACCTGGACCCGCAGCGCGTCCTGGGCGTCGGCGTACTCGTAGGCGCCCCACTGCTTGGCCGCCCTGTTGAAGATCACCGTCCACTCACTCTCGCCCGGGATGGTGAAGAGCGCGTAGGTGCCCGCCGCCAGGGCCTGGCCCTGGATCTCGACGTCCTTCGAGAAGGTGATCGTGGTCGCCTCGTCGGCGCCGGTGCGCCAGACCTTGCCGTAGGGGACGAGCTCGCCCCAGACGGTGCGGCCCGCGACGCTCGGCCGGCCGTACTCGAGGGTGACCGCGACGCCCGCGATCTCGCCCTCCGTCTTGCCGTTCTTGCTCTTGCGCCGCGTGTCGTCGCCGCGCTGGGCGAACGCGGGTAGGGCCAGCGCGACGGCGAGCGTGGCCGCGAGGGCGGGGGCGAGCCGTCGCGAAACAGGGGTGCGGTTCATGGTGTCCTCCTCTCCGTTTGGCACTCCTAGACTACCCGAACGGGACGCGCCGAGGCGTCTCGCGGAGGAGCGTAGGATCACCGGTGCCATGCGCGCGATGGTCCTCGACCGGCCGGGCCTGCCGCTGCGCCGTGAGGAGCGGCCGCTGCCGGAGCCGGGGCCGGGCGAGCTGCGGCTGCGGGTCCACGCCTGCGCGGTCTGCCGCACCGACCTCCACCTCGTCGACGGCGAGCTGCCCGAGCCGCGGCTGCCGGTGGTGCCCGGACACCAGATCGTCGGCGTGGTCGAGGCGGCGGGCCCGGGGACCCGCCGTTTCGCGGCCGGCGACCGCGTCGGCGTCGCCTGGTTGGGCGGCAGCTGCGGCGACTGCGAGTTCTGCCGACGCGGCGAAGAGAATCTCTGCGACGCGCCGGTCTTCACCGGCTACACGCGCGACGGCGGCTTCGCCGACGCTTGCCTGGCCGACGAGCGGTTCGCGCTTCCCATCCCGGCCGGATTCGACGATCGCTCGGCCGCGCCTCTGCTCTGCGCCGGTCTGATCGGCTATCGCGCCTACCGGATGGCCCTCGAGGGGACGCGCGAGGTCACCCGGATCGGCTTCTACGGCTTCGGCGCCGCCGCCCACCTGCTCGCCCAGGTCGCCCGCCACCAAGGGCGCGAAGTCTTCGCCTTCACCCGCGCGGGGGACGGCGCGGCGCAAGCGCTCGCCCTGCGACTCGGAGCGCGCTGGGCCGGAGGCGGCGGCGACGCGCCCCCCGCGCCGCTCGACGCCGCGATCGTCTTCGCGCCAGTGGGCGAGCTTGTCCCGGCCGCGCTCGGCGCCGTCCGCAAAGGGGGCGTCGTCGTCTGTGCCGGCATCCACATGAGCGACCTGCCCTCCTTCCCCTACCGCCTGCTCTGGGGCGAGCGTGTGCTGCGCTCGGTGGCGAACCTGACCCGCCGCGATGGCGAGGAGCTGCTGCGCCTCGCCGCGGCGATCCCGATCCGCCCAGAGACCCGCGCCTACCCGCTCGAGGCGGCCGGCGCGGCGCTCGACGACCTGCGCCACGGACGGATCTCGGGCTCGGCGGTGCTGCTGCCGGAGCTGGCGCCGCCCTACGGCGGAGGAATCCGTCCATGAGAGCGATCCGAGCCCACGCCGCGGGCGGTCCGGAGGTCCTGTCGCTCGACCAGCTGGCGACCGAGGAGCCGGGACCCGGTCGAGCGCGCGTCCGCCTCGCCGCGGCCGGCGTCAACTTCATCGACGTCTACCTGCGCACCGGTCTCTACGACCCCGGCCCCCACCCCGCCCGTCTCGGCAAGGAGGGGGTCGGCATCGTCACCGCGGTCGGCGCGGGGGTCGTCTCCGTCGCCGTCGGCGATCGCGTCGCCTTCGTCGACGCCGCGGGGGCCTACGCGGAAGAGGTGATCCTCCCCGCCGACCGGCTGCTGCCGGTGCCCGCGGCGCTCGACGATCTCGCCGCGGCGGCGCTGCCGCTCCAAGGGATGACCGCCGACTACCTGGTGCGGACGATCGGCCGTGTCGCCGCGGGCGACATGGTGCTCGTCCACGCCGTGGCCGGGGGCGTCGGCCTGCTCGCCACCCAGATGGCCAAGGCCGCCGGCGCGATCGTGCTCGGCACCTGCTCGACCGAGGCCAAGGCGTCGCGCGCGCGCGCCGCGGGCTGCGATCACCCCATCGTCGGCATCGACGCGGACTTCGCGACGGCCGCGCTGACACTGACCGGCGGCCGCGGCTGCGATCTGGTCCTCGACTCGGTCGGGCGCGCGACCTTCGCCGGCTCGGTGCGGGCGACGCGCGTCCGCGGCACCCTGGTCGTCTTCGGCCAGTCGAGCGGCCGGATCGAGCCCTTCTCGCCGCGTCCGGTGCTCGGCAGCCGGACCCTCGTCTCGGCGTCCCTCATGGACTACGCGAGTCAGCGCTCCGAGCTCCTCGAGCGCTGGGAGCGGGTGGCGAACGACGCCATCGCAGGGCGCTTGAAGCTCGCGATCGACCGCGTCCTGCCGCTCGCCGCGGCCGCCGAGGCGCATCGCCTGCTCGAAGCGCGCGCCACCTCCGGCAAGCTGCTGCTCGACTGCGCCTGATCAGGGCGTCGAGGCAAGCTCACCGGAGCGGCGCCGCGACGCGGGGGAGCCCACGCGCTTCTGGTGACACTGCGCGCGTCGGGCTGGACGCCGGACCCCTGCCAGCCGTAGATTCGAGACAGATGAAGGCTCTGGGGTTCTGGCTGGGAACGCTGGCCGTGGCCGCCGTCATCTCTTGCGGCCCCGGCGTCGACGCGGCCGAAGTCGAGCGGCCGGGGAGCGGGCTGCGGCGCGCGCCGTTCGAGGCGGTGCAGCTGCTTTCCGGAGAGCTCGCCGCCGAGCGGGCCGAGTTCCTGAGCGTTCCCGCGACCTCGGCCTGGAATCTCCAGCTGCGCTGGCTCGAGCAGGATGGCATCGCCGTCGCGGCCGGCGCGCGCGTGGCCGAGCTCGATGCCGGACAGCTCCTCTCCCAGGTCGAGGAGCAGCGCGCCACGCACCTGCAAGCCATCGACGAGCTCGAGCGGGTGCGCGCCGAGCAGCAGGGGCGGCTCGAAGAGGGCGAGCTGGCGCTCGCGCGCGCGCAAGCGGCCCTGGCGAGAGCGCGGCTCGACGCCGAGGTCCCCGCCGAGCTGTTGACCGCGCGCGACGCCACCGAGCGCGGCCTGGCGCTCGAGCGGGCCCGAGCCGGGCTCGAGAAAGCCGAACGCGACCTCGAGGCCCGCCGGGTCACGGCCCGCTCGGAGATCGGCGTCCGCGAACTGGCGCTCCGGCGCGCGAACGCCGAGCTCACGGCCGGCGAGGCGACGCTCGACCGGCTGATCGTCAAGGCTCCGGCGGCCGGCATCCTGATCCTCGCCGACCACCCGTGGGAGGGGCGCAAGCTGCAGCCGGGCGACCAGGTCTGGCCGGGCTTCCCGCTCGCCTCGCTGCCCGACCTCGCGACCCTCTACCTGGTCGCCGACCTCTCCGACGTCGACGAGGGCCGGGTACTCGCCGGCATGCCCGCACGGGCGATTCTCGACGCCTTCCCGGACGAAGTCCTCCCCGCCGTCGTGCGGTCGGTGGCGGCGATGGCGCGCGAGATCGATCGCCGCGCCCAGCGCCGCGCCTTCCGGGTGGTGGCCGACCTCGAACGGATCGACGGGGAGCGCTTCCGCCCCGGCATGTCGGTTCGGCTGGAGGTGGTCGTCGATCGCCGCGACGACGCCCTGCTCGCCCCGCGCACGGCGATCGACTTCACCAGCGCGCCGCCGCGCCTCGCCGCCGCGCGCGGCTGGCTGGACGTGGCGCTCGGGCCCTGCGACGCCAGCGACTGCGTGATCCTGTCCGGAGTCGATGCCGGCGCCGTGCCGGCGGCGCCCGCCGACGGAGGCCCGCGGTGACCCGGCGCGCAGCCTGGACCGCGGGAGCCGCAGCCCTCGTCGCGGCCCTCGGTTGGGCCGCCTTCGCGGCATTGGTGCCGGGAGAGGAGGGTGGCGAGCCGCTGGCGCGGGTCGAGCGCGGCGATCTCGTCCTCACCATCGAGGCGATCGGTCTGCTCGAGGCGATCGAATCCGCCGATCTCGGTCCGCCGTTGGTCGCCGACGTCTGGGACTTCAAGGTCGCCTTCCTGGCGCCCGAAGGGTCCGAGGTCAAGGCCGGTCAGCCGGTGCTCGGCTTCGACACCTCGCAGCTCGAGCGCCGGCTCGAGGAGGAGCGCGGGCGCGCCGAGCAGGCGCGTCAGGAGCTCGAGAAGCGAGGCGCCGATCTCGAGCTCGAGCGGCTCGACCTCGAGCTCCGCCTGGCCGAAGCCGAGGCCAAGCTGCGCAAGGCGCGACTCAAAGCGGAAGTGCCGCCCGACCTCGCCGCCCATCGCGATCTCGCCAAGGCGCGCGAGGATCTGGAAGTCTCCGAGCGCGAAGTCGGCCACCTCGGCCGGCAGCTCACCGCGCTCGCCGAGCGCTCCCGCGCCGAACGCGCCCAGCTCGCCCATCGTCGCGACCTGGCGCGGGAGAAAGTCACCGCTCTGGAGCGCGCGATCGCGGCCATGCGGGTCGCTTCCCCGCGGGACGGCACCGTGGTCTACGTCACCAACTGGCGCGGCGAGAAGAAGAAGGTCGGCGATTCCGCCTGGCGCGCCGAGCGGATCCTCTCGATCCCCGACCTGACCCGACTGCGCGGCGTCGCCGAGGTGCCGGAGGCCGACGCCGGCCGCGTGCGCGAGGGGCAGGCGGCGACCATCCGGCTCGACGCCCATCCCGATCACCCCTACCGTGCCGTGGTGCGCAGGGTCGGCACCGCCGTGCAGCGACAGGCGCCGAACAACCCGGCGCGCATCGTCCGCGCCGAGATCGAGCTCGAGCAGACCGACGCCGAGCGGATGCGGCCCGGCATGCGCTTCCGCGCCGAGATCGAGCGCGAGCGGGCGACCGGGATCCTGATCGCGCCGCTCGCCGCCATCGACGCCACCGGCGACCGCCCGCTCGCGCGGCGCAAGCGCCTCCTCGGCGTCGAGACGGTGGAGCCCCGGCTCGGCCGCCGCACCGCGACCGAGGTCGAAGTGCTCGCCGGCCTCGCGGTCGGCGACCGCCTGCTGCTGCCGGCCCCCGCGGAGGAGAAGTGAGAGCCGGTCGCTTCCTCGCCGCGGCGCTGCTCGCCGCCGGCTGTGGCGTCGAGAGCACCGTCCCCACCTGCCGCGTGGAGCGCCGCGAGCTGGTGCGCGAGGTGCTCGCCGACGGCCACTTGCAGGCGAAGAAGTCGACCCCCATCCCGGTGCCCCAGGAGGCTCGCCAGCCGATGCGGGTCGAGTGGCTGATCGCCGACGGCTCGGCCGTGGCCGCCGGCGATCTGATCGCGCGCTTCGACGATTCGGGGTTTCGCAAGGAGCGCGAGGGCGCCGTCTCCGATCGCTCCAAGGCGGACCTCAAGCTCGAGAGCCAACGCACCGGCGCGACCTCCGAGGGGCGCAAGTCCGAGCTCGACGCCGCCGTGGCGCGGCGAGAGCGCGAGGTGGCCGAGAGCTTCCAGCTCACCGACCCCGAGATCTTCTCGCTCCACGAGCGGATCGAATCGGAGCTCGACCGCGATCTCGCGCGCGAAAAAGAGGAGCACGCGCTCGCCGCGCGCGACGTGCGCGGCCAGGTGGCGATGGGCGCCGAGGCGCTGATCGTGCTCGAGCGGCGGCAGGCCGAGCTCGGCCTCGGTCGGGCCGACAGCGCCCTCGCCGCGCTCGCGGTCACCGCCCCGCACGACGGGCTGGTGGTCTTCCAGCGCGACTGGCGCGGCAACCCGGTCCGGCCGGGCGACACCGTCTGGCCCGGGCAGCGGCTGGCGGAGCTGCCCGAGCTCGCCACCCTCCAGGCGGAGGTCTTCGTGCTCGAGGCGGACGCCGGCGGGCTCGCCGTCGGCGCCGTCGCCGAGGTGCGCCTCGAATCGCATCCCGAGCGGCTCTTCGAGGCCACCGTCGAGCGCGTCGACAAGGTCGCCAAGCCGCGCTGGCGCGGCTCGCCGGTGCAGTACTTCGGCGCCACGCTGGCGCTCGCCGAGACCGACCCGGGCGTGATGAAGCCCGGCCAGCGGGTGCGCGCCCGCCTGACCCTGGAGCGGCGGCCCGACGTGCTGGTGGTGCCGCGCGCCGCGCTGTTCGAGCGCGAGGGCAGGGCGGTGGTCCACCGCCGCGCCGGGCGCCGCTTCGAGGAGGTCGCGGTGACGATCGAGGCGACCGCCGCGGGTCTCGCCGCGATCTCCGGCGAGATCTCTCCGGGCGACCGGCTGGCGCTCGCCGATCCGCTCTCCGAAGGCGGCGCGCCGACCGGGGCGGGCGGCGCCGGGAACGGAGCGACAAAGTGAGCTGGCGCGAGGCGATCGCTTCCGCCCTCGCCCATCTCGCCGCGCACAAGCTCCGCTCGGCGCTCGCCATGCTCGGCGTGGTGTTCGGCGTCGGAGCGGTGATCTCGATGCTCTCGATCGGGGCCGGCGCCGAGCGGCAGGCGCTGGAAACGATCGAGCGGCTCGGCCGGCGCAACCTGGTGCTGCGCGCCAAGGAGCTCAAGACCGAGGAGCTGCGCGAGGTGCGCAAGCGCTCGATCGGCCTCGCGCGCCGGGACGTCGAGGCGATCCGCGCCGGCCTGCCCGGGGTCGAGATGGTGGCGGCGCGAATCGAGGTCTCCGCCTGGCAGGTGCTGTCGGCGAGCGGGCGCTCGAAAGCGGAGGTCCACGGCGTCGCCGCCGAATGGCCGGCGCTGGTCACCTTCCGCCTGGCCGAGGGGCGCTTCTTCGACGCCGACGAGGAGCGCCGTCACGCGCAGGTCGCGGTGCTCGGCCCGGCGGCCCGCCGCGAGCTGTTCGGCTACTCGCCGGCGCTCGGTGGCCGGGTCAAGGTCAACGACGTCTGGTTCGAGGTCATCGGCGTGCTGGCGGAGGCCGGCACTGCCGCCGAGACCTTCCAGGGGGTGGCGCTCGGCTCGACCGCGAGGACGCTCTGGATCCCGGTCTCGACCGCCGAGCGCAAGCTCGAGCGCGATCCGGAGGCCTCGCCCTTCGACGAGATCGTCGTGCGGCTCGCGGCCGAGGCCGATCCGGTGGCGGCGGCGCGCGCGCTGTCGACCCTGACCGCTCGGCTGCACGCCGGCGCCGCCGACTACGAGCTGGTGGTGCCCGAGGCGCTGCTCGCCGAGAGCCGGCGGACGCAGCGGCTGTTCAACGTCGTCATGGGGTCGATCGCCGGCATCTCGCTGCTGGTCGGCGGCATCGGCATCATGAACATCCTGCTCGCCTCGGTGCTCGAGCGGACCCGCGAGATCGGCGTCCGGCGCGCGGTCGGCGCCCGCCGTGAGGACATCCGGCGTCAGTTCCTGGTCGAGGCGTTCGCCATCACCGCGCTGGGCGGCGCGGCGGGAATCCTGCTCGGCCTCGCGCTCTCGGCGGGGGTCGCGCTGTGGGCCGGCTGGCAGACGAAGGTGACGCTCGTCTCGGTCGTCGTCGCCTCGGGCGTCGCCACCGCGGTCGGCGTCGCCTCCGGCTACTACCCCGCCGCCCGCGCCGCCGACCTCGACCCCATCGACGCCCTGCGCTGGGAATGAGGGCGCACCAAGGCCCCGCGCCGTGGCGGTATCGAACGCTCGGCCGGCCAGCAGTCCCGGCTCCTTCTCCGGCCCGCCGAGGTTGGAACTGCTCGTGGCGTGGCGCCTGGCGCGGTGCCGAAAGTCAGCGCAGGCCGCGCAGGAGATCCGTTCTCGGAATTCCCTTGTGGCGGGCGACGGCGTTCAGGATGGCGGTGAGCGTGCCGATCCTCAGGTGCGAGTGGTCGGGCACGACGATGCGCTGGCGCGCCGGCTCCGCCGTTTCCAGCGTCACGTGACTGCCCACGCGATGGACCTGGCGGTATCCCCAATCACGAACCAGATGCTGAATCAGCGCGGCTCCCGAGAGGTCGCGCGGGAGCTTCATCCGATCGCGAGGTACTCGTCGCGCACGAGATGCAGGCGGATGCCGGGTGGCTGTTCACGGTCGAAATGGTACGCCGCGACCGCCTCTCGTACGTTGTTCCGCAGCTCCTCCCAGGTGTCCCCTTGGCTGTAGATGCCTTCCGTCAGGCACTCGGCGACGAACCCACCGTCGCCCTCCTGGGTCACCTCGAAAATCACCTCGCGCATGCTTCTACGATAGCTCCGTCGATCCCCTCCGACAAGTTGGGACACGCCAGAGGTCAGCGCTCGGCAGGAGCGGGTGCGCCGGCTCCTCGCCCCGGATCGAAGCGCTCGAGCCAGCCGAAGAACTCCTGCCACCAGAGGCGGGCGGCCTGGGGTTTCAGGATCCAGTGGTTCTCGTCCGGGAAGACGACGATGCGGCTCGGCACGCCCTTGCCCTGGAGCACGCCGTAGAGCTGGATCCCCTGGGTCACCGGCACGCGGTAGTCGCGTTCGCCGTGGAGCACCAGCGTCGGCGTCGCGAAGCGCGGCGCTTGGCGGCTCGGGCTGAAGCGGACGGTCCGCTCGGGATCGACCCAGGGGGCGGCGCCGTAAGCCGCCGGCCGCGCCCACACCCAGTCGCTCGCGAACTGCCCCTCGAAGTCGAAGACGCCGGCATGCGAGACGAGCGCGGCGAAGCGATCGGTCGAGCCCAGGATCCAGTTGACCAGGTAGCCGCCGTAGGAGCCGCCCGCGGCGAACAGCCGGCGCGGATCGACGAAACCGAGCTGGCTCAAATGATCGACCGTCTTCTGGATGTCCTCGTAGGGCTTCGTCGCGTGGTCGCCGACGATCGACTCCGCCCACGCCTGGCCGTAGCCGGTCGAGCCGTGGAAGTTCGGCAGCACGGTGACGTAGCCGCGCGAGGCCATCAGCATCGCGCTCCAGCGATAGTGGTACTCGTCGAGGAAGGCGCCGTGCGGGCCGCCGTGGATGGCGACCAGGAGCGGGTACTTGGCGCCGCGATCGAAGCCCGGCGGATAGACCAGCAGCGAATGGACCGGCTCGCCGCCCGCGCCCGGCACGTTGAGCTCCTCGACCCGCACCGACGAGAGGAGCGCCGTCCGCTCGGCGTTGAAGGAGGTGAGCGGCCTCTCCTTGGCGGCGGCCGTGAGCTCGGTCGCGTAGAGCTCGGCCGGCGAGTTGATGTTCGAGCGGGTGAAGACGACGCGGTTGCCGCGCGCCCCCTCCGCGGCGTGGATCCGGCCGCCGCGCGCCACCGGCCTCGGCTCGCCGCCGGTCACCGGCAGCACGTAGAGGTGGACGCGCGCCCGTTCTTCGACCGTCAGCAGCATCCGCCCGTCGGCGGTGAATCCGGCGAGCGACGGCGACGCGTCCCAGGCCGGCGCGACGAGAGTCACGGCGCCCGTGCGCCGGTCGAGCCGGGCCAGCCGGGAGAAATCGGCCGGGTGCTCGGCCCGGGTCTGGCGCTCGAAGATCAGGTACCTGCCGTCCGGCGTGTAGCGCGGCGCGAGGTCGTCCGGCAGATGGCCGGCGGTCAAGTTGCTCGGCGCGCCAGCGGCCAGCCCGTCGGCGCCGAGCGGCAGCGCCCAGAGGTCGTAGTCGAGGGTCGCGTGGGGCGGCGCGGTCGAATTGGCGGCGAAGGCGAGCTCGCGACCGTCCGGCGCCAGGTCCCACTGCGGCCCCCCCTCGAGCGCGGTCCAGAGCGCCAGCCCCGGCGTCAGATCGGTCACCGCGCGGGTCGCGAGATCGAGGGCGAAGAAGTGCGCGAACGTGCCGTCGTTGGCGTAGCGATCCCAGGCGCGGAAGATCCGGGACTCGCTCGCCTGGGCCCTGGTCTTGTCCTCCTTCGCCTCGTCGAGCCGCTGCTTCACTTTCGCCCAGTCGCCATCCAGGCCGGGATAGGTGGCGGCCGCGAAATAGAGTCGACGGCCGTCGGGGGACCACTTCGGCGCGCCGGGGGCGATCGGCAGGTCGGTCACCGGCCAGGCCTCGCCCCCTTCGAGCGATATCAGGTAGATCTGCGCCGGCTTGTCGCCGCGCTTGGAGAGAAAGGCCAGGCGCCTGCCGTCGGGGCTCCAGGCCGGCGAGCTGTCGCCCTCCTCCTGGAACGTGAGCTGCCGTGGCGGCGTCGAGCCATCGACCGACACCAGCCAGAGATCCGAGTTGCCGCGGTTCTTCTCGAAGTCGAAACGGGTGACCGGCAGGACCACGGCGCGGCCGTCGGGGGAGACCACCGGCGCGCCGACGCGCGCCATCGCCCAGAGGTCCTCGACCGTCATCGGCCGTCGGAGAGCGGGCGAGGCCGCGCCCGGGGTCTGACTCCAGGTCGGCGCGAGGCCGGCCTGGAGAGCGAGCGCGACGATCGGCACCAAGCGACAGATGCTTCGAGGCATCGGGTTCCTCCGCGGGAGCGCGCGCCGGTGAGGCGCACCTCGCAATGCCGTAGCAATGTAGCAAACCGCGCGCCCGGCGCGACAGGGACTGCTCCACGCTCTGGTAGCCTCGCGCGGTGACCGAGGCGACATGGCAGGAGCTCTCGGGTCTCGCCGCGGCGGTCCTCGCCGCGGTGGGGATCTTCGTGTTCATCCGCACGATCGTGCACCGCCGGCTGGCCGCGGCGGCGGCGCTCGCGCGCGCCGAGGGGGAGATCGCGCGGGCGGCGCTCGAGGAGCGGCTGCGCGGCCGCGAGCAGGAGCTCGAGCGAGCGCGCGCCGAGCTCGACGCGGCGCGCGAGCGCGAGGAGGGCCTGCGCGAGTCGGTCGCGCGGCTGCGGGCGCGCGAGGCCGAGCTCGCGACCCGGATCGAGGAGGAGCGCGAGCAGTCGGCCGAGAAGCTCGCGCTGCTCGAAGTCGCCGAGCGCAAGCTCGCCGACGCCTTCCAGGCCCTCGCTTCGGACGCGTTGGCGCGCAACAACCGCGCCTTCCTCGATCTCGCCGAGCAGAAGCTCGCCGGCGCGCGGACCGAGGCGGAAGGACAGCTCGAGGCGCGTCGGACGGCGATCGACGCGCTGGTGGCGCCGCTGCGCGAGCAGCTCGAGCGGTACGAGACCGGGCTGCGCGAGCTCGAGCGGGTGCGCCAGGAGGCCTACGGCCAGCTCACCCAGCAGCTCGGCTCGCTCGCCAGCTCGCAGGACGGCCTGGTGCGCGAGACCGGCAAGCTCGTCACCGCCCTGCGCCGGCCCGAGGTGCGCGGCAACTGGGGCGAGGTCCAGCTCCAGCGCGCGGTCGAGTTCGCCGGCATGGTCGACCGGGTCGACTTCCGCACCCAGGAGACGGTCCAGGGCGAGGAGGGGCGGCTGCGGCCCGATCTCGTCGTCCAGCTGCCGGGCGGCAAGCGGGTGGTCGTCGACGCCAAGGTCCCCCTCGACGCCTACCTCTCGGCCATCGAAGCCACGACGGACGAGGAGCGGCGGGTGGCGCTCGCCCGGCACGCGCGCCAGGTCCGCACCCACCTCGGCCGGCTGGCCGAAAAGCGCTATTGGGATCAGTTCGACGACGCGCCGGAGTTCGTCGTCCTCTTCCTCCCCGGTGAGGCCTACTTCTCGGCGGCGCTCGAGCAGGATCCGACGCTGATCGAGGATGCCTTCCAGCAGAGCGTGCTGATCGCCACGCCGGCGACGCTGGTGGCCCTGCTCAAGACCGTCTCCTACGGCTGGCGCCAGGAGTCCCTCGCCGCCAACGCGCGCGAGATCTCCGATGCCGCGCGCGAGCTCTACGACCGCTTGCGCAAGTTCGCCGAGCACCTCGGCGGCGTCGGCAAAGGGCTCAGCTCGGCGGTGGGCGCCTACAACCGGGCCGTCGGCTCCTTCGAGCTGCGCGTCCTGCCCCAGGGGCGCCGCTTCGAGAGCCTCGGTCCCGCCGACGGCCAGACTCTCGAGACTCCGGTGGCGCTCGAGAACGGCCCGCGGGCGCTCTCGGCCGACGCCGAGCCGGCCGAAGCCGAGGACTGATCTCGGATTTGGGATCAGCCCGGCGCGGCGGGCACCAGTCGCAGGCGGGTCACCGTCGAGGCTTCGATCGCCGCCTCGCCCCAGGGCACCGGCCGCTGGCGGTTCTCGAGGAAGATCCCGATCTGATCGTCGTAGTGGGGATCGAACGGATGGCCGGATTGCCCCCCCGGCATCACGGCGAGCGTCCGCTCGGGCTCGGCCGGCGCGGTCACGTAGCGCATGGACGGGCCGTAGGTGACCTCCTGGAAGTCCCCCCGCCAGGGTCCGCCGAAGGCGAGCACCGTCGTCGCCGAGCCGGGAACTCGATAGGGGCCCCGGTTGAGCCACCGGCCGACCACCGGCAGGGAGCCGAGCGGATGGTCGAGCGTCAGGCGGCGCAGCGCGCCGTAGTCCCAGCGCGCGACCTCGTAGCCGAAGCGCGCGACGCCCTCGCGCCACGCCTCGGTCAGGGCGCGCTCCAGGATCTCCCGCCGCCCCTCGACCGCCGCCGTCGAGACGTCGTCCCAGAACTGCTCCGACAGCGCGCCGTCGAGCAAGCGGAGCAGCCGCCAGCGGGTGCCGAAGCGGCGCAGCCCGCTCGCGGTCGCCTCGTCCTCGAACGTCGCCCGCTGCAGCGCGCGCTCGAACAGGGCGAAGAGCGCGGCGGGCCCGGTGAGCGCCATCGCGCCGTCCCAGGCGGCGAGCGCCGCGGCGGCGCGGCCGGCGTCGCCGTCGTAGGTCGCGCCGCCCTCGGTGATCCGCGACACCAGCAGGAGGGCCCACTTCGAGACGTGGTCCTGCTGGAGCTGGGCGAGCGACTCGACGCTCCAGTCGGCGCGCTGGGCGAGCCGCTCGCGGATCCGCTCGGCCCGGAACGGCGTGTCGAAATCCCCTTGGAACCAGTCGGGCTGCTCGACCGGGAGGAAGCTGTTGGCGGTCGTGATCTCACCGCTCGGCGGATCGACCAGCACCGGGTTGCGCTCGGCCGGGTGGAGCCCTTCCCAGCCCACCGCGAGCGACCAGCCGGGCGCCGGGAAACGGCCGTCCCAACCGAAGCGGGCGGGCGCGCGGCCGATCGGCGTCCAGAGGATCCGCCCCGCCCGGTCGGCGACCAGGAGGTTCTGGGCCGGGAAGACCCAGGGGGCGATCGCCGCCGGGACCTCGTCGACCGAGCGACAGCGGGCGAGCGCGCGGATGGCGGCGAACTGGTCCCCGCTCGCGTAGCCGGTCCAGGCGACGCTGCGCGGCGGCAGGCCGCGCTCCGGATCGGCGTCGAGAAAGACCCCGCGGTCGGTGGTCTTCGCCAGGACCTCGACCGCTTCCCCACCCTTGACCAGGATCCGTTCGGTCTCGACCTCGATCGGCACGAAACCGTCCCCGCGCCGCACGCTGGTGCCGCTCGGATCGAGCTGCTCGACGAAGACGTCGACGTCGTCGACGTAGAGGTTGGTCATCGCCCAGGCGACGTCGGGACCGCGGCCGAGCGTCACCATCGGCGTGCCCGGCAAGGTCATGCCGCTCGCTTCGTACTCGGGGCTGCGGATCGAAGCCTGGTACCAGACGTTGGGCAGCTCGAGGCCGAGGTGCGGATCGTTGGCGACCAGGGCGCGGCCGTCGGCCGTCCGCTCCGGGGCGACCACCCAATTGTTGCTTCCCAGCCCGGCCGCTTCGGGGCGCCGACCCACTTCCTCCCGCGCCGCCGGCGTCGCGCGGGCGAGCTCGACCACCTCGTCGAACAGCGCCGCTTCCGGATCCCCGGCGAGCGAGCGCGCGCGCTCGGGTCCGAAGGCGCGCAGATAGGCGAAGTACTCGTCCTCCGGCGGCGCGTCGATCGGCGACAGATTGCGCGCCATCATCAGGATGAAGCTCAGGGTGTCGACGGGCGTCCAGGGCTCCGGACGGTGCCCGAGGATCCGAAGCTCGGGCGGCAGGTCGGCGCCGCGCGCGGCGATCCAAGCGTTGACCCCGGCCGCGTAAGCTTCGAGCGCCCGCCTCGCCTCGTCCGAGGCGTGCGTCCAGCCGCGCTCGGCGGCTCTGCGAAACCGGAGCCGGCGCATCCGGCGGTCGAACGCCACGGCGCGCTCGCCGAGCAGCTCCGAGAGCCGGCCCGCCGCGGCCCGCCGGGACATCTCCATCTGGAACAGGCGGTCGTTGGCGTGCAGCCAACCGAGCGCCGCGAAGGCATCGAGCGAGGAGTCGGCGCGGATGGCGGGCACGCCGAATCCGTCGAAGCGGACCTCGACCGCCGCGCCGAGACCCGCGAGCACCGCCTCTCCCGATCGCTGCGGCCGGCCGCTCCCTTGCAGCCAGAAGACCAACCCCGCGGCCGCCACCAAGAGCAACCCCAGCACCACGACTCCGCCCCGCACCACGCCGCGCGCTCGCATGACCGCGCAGTCTATGTCGACCCCGGTAAGATGCCGGCCATGGCCACCGCACGCGCCGGCACTCGCGGTTCCGTCCCCAGATCGGCCGCGCAGCTCCCCGAATCCGCTCGCCACGGCTCGGCGAGCGGCCGCCGCCGGCGTGCGGCCCGCTGCGCGCTGCTGGCGGTCCTCGCGACCGGCGGCGGCTCGTTCGCCGCCACCGGACCCTGGTCCGAGATGCCGGAGGCGAGGGTCCGGCTGGTCTCGCGCTGGGCGGTCGCACCGGCTGGCGGCGACGCCGGCCTGGGGCTCGAGTTCGCGCTCGCGCCAGGCTGGCACGTCTACTGGAAGAACAGCGGCGACGCCGGATTCCCGCCCCGATTGGAGCTCGCTCCGGCCCCGGGCCTCGGCGCGGCGACCCTTCGCTTCCCGGCCCCCCAGCGCTTCGAGCTGCCAGGGGACCTCGTCTCGATCGGCTACGAGGAGGCCGTGATCTACCCGATCGACGCCGCCCTCGATCCGGCTGCGGCGGGCGAGCTCGCGCTCGCGGCGAGGCTCGACTACCTCGTCTGCGCCGAGAAGTGCATCCCCTACCTGGCCGAGCTGGCGCTCACCCTGTCGATCGGCGGCGCGGCCGAGGACGCCGAGATGGCGCCGGCGGTCGACCGCTGGCGCTCGCGCCTGCCCAGACGGGCGACGGAGGTCGAGCCGCCGGTCGCGGTGACGATCCGCTGGCTGCCCGGGGACTATCCCTGGTCGACGCTCGAGCTGGGCCTGTCCGCCGCCGGCCTGCGCACGCCGGACCCCGATCTGTTCTTCGCGCCGCAGGACTGGGTCGAGCTGGCCCGGCCGCGGTTCGTGGCGAGCGCGGACGGGCCCGTCTTCCGCGTGCCCCTGCGATCGCTCGACGAGACCCGGCCACTGCCCGACCCGCTGCCGCTCGAGTGGACCGCGACCGGCCTCGAGATTGCAAGCGCTTCCCTGGCGCTCGAGGGGACTGCCGCGCTGTCGCGACCGGCCCCGGAAGCCCGGAACCGATTCGTCTGGATCGGCGCGGTGATCCTGCTCACCGTGGTGATCTATCTCGCCCGCCGTCGGCGGCAACGACCCGGAGGAAACCCCGCATGAACCTCGACCGCCTCGCCAAGATGACGGCCGTGCTCGCCCTCGCGCTCGCCGCCTGCGCCAATCCGACCCTCGCCGATCTGGCGGTCGGCCAGGCCGCCCCCACCTTCTCGCTCACCGCCGTCGACGGCAGCACCGTGTCGCTCGACCAGTTCCAGGGCAAGACCGTGGTGCTCGAATGGATGAACCCGAACTGCCCCTTCTCGCTGCGCCACTCGGACGAGAAGACGATGCAGAAGATCGCCGATCGCGGCGGCGACGTGGTTTTTCTCGCCGTCAACAGCACCCAAGCCTCGCACCAGGACTTCCTGAAGCCGGCCGACTACGCCAAGTTCCTGGGCGAGAAGTCGCTCACCTACCCCGTCCTCTACGACAGCGACGGCAAGGTCGGCAAGGCCTACGGCGCCAAGACGACGCCGCACATGTACGTGATCGACCCGGCCGGCAAGATCGCCTACATGGGAGCGATCGACGACGACCCGCGCGGTGGCAACGCCAAGGTCAACTACGTCGTCTCCGCGCTCGACGCGCTGGCGGCGGGCAAGAGCCCCGACCCGGCCTCGACCAAGCCGTACGGCTGCACCGTCAAGTACTGAGAGCCGGGCAGCTCGAGCCCGGCAGCTCGAGCTCAGGAGCTCAGTAGGGTCCCCCCAGCTCGCGCAGCGTCGGCCGCCGCTTGACCGCGAGGCCGACGCCGTCGCCGAGCGGCAGCAGGACCGTCGCGAGCTGCGGGTGGACCTGGAGGTACGGGTTGAAGCGCTCGATCGCCTCGGCCTCCGGCGCGCCGCTCTCTGGCCGCCGCTCGGGTTCGGCCACCCAACCTCCGCAGAGCAGGTGATCGACCACGATCCGGCCGCCCACCGCGACCAGCGGGAGCGCCAGGTCGAGCGAGCGCCGCAGCTCGCCCGGCGCGCCGTCCAGGAAGACCAGGTGAAAGGGGGGCGCGAGCCCCGGCAACCGCTCGAGCGCCGCCCCCTGGATCAGCTCCACCCGCGCGGCGACTCCGGCCTCGCTCAGCAGCTCGCGCGCCACCTCTTGGCGCTCGCCGTCGAGATCGATCGAGACCACCCGCCCCTCCCGCACGCCGCGCGCCAAGTGCAGCGTCGAGTAGCCGATGCCGGTACCGATTTCGAGCACCCGGCCGGCGGGCTCCGCCGCCGCGAGCGCTTCGAGCAGCCGGGCGGTGGCGCGCGCGGCGATCGGCACCCCCAGCAGGGCGGCGCGGGCGGCGAAGCGCTGCGCGACGGCGTCCTCGCGGGGCAAGAGCCGTTCGAGGTAGCGCGCCTGCCGCGGGCGCAGGATCGGGTCAGCGCGGCCCAGGCTCGGCTCCCGCCGACCAGGCGACGATCTGGAGCCGCGCCGAGCTCGCCTCGGCCCGCTCGCGCGACTGGAGGCGGAAGTTGGGCGCGATCTCGAGGTCGCAGTGCCAGGGAATCGCCGCGGGCGGCACGAACAGGTCGACGTCGTGACGCCCCCCGCCGGCGAGCTCGATCCGCTCGCCGCCGCAATCCGACACGATGCCCAGCCGGGGCTCGGTCTCGCCGGCCGCGAGGTCCAGGCGCGTGCCGGCGGCGCCGAACGGAATCTCGAAGGCCAGGTAGAGACGACCGGGACCCTGGAGCGGCCCGACCTGGAGGCGCCCGGGCCCCCCGGCGCCGAGCGCGCGCCGGACCAGGATCTGGCGGTCGGCGCCGGCCTCGGCGGGGAGCCAGTTCTCCGAGAACCGCAGGTGGGGGATCTCCGCTTCCGGCGCCGGCACCTCGACGTCGCCGACCTTGTACTCGCCGCGCGCCACCTCCGCGTCGCTGGTGGCGAGGCGGTAGCGCCCGAGGTAGCGATCGTAGAGACCGACGGTTAGCGAGTAGAGGCCCGGCTCGAGCGGTTCGGCGAGCGCCGACTGGTAGACGCGGACGACGTGGCGGATGGTCCGGCCGGGCTTCCAGGGAGCGGCGAGGGTGTGATCGAAGGTGCGCGCCACCGAGCCCGGCTCGTCGTTCAGGTGCAGGAAGACGATCGGCGTGCCCGCTCCCTCCGGCAGCGGCAGCAGCGGCTCGAGGACGATCTCGACCTCGGCGAACTCGGGGTAGGCGAGGCGCAGATGCGCGGGATGAGACTCCATCCGCGCCACCGACGGGGACCGGGGCGTGCACGCGGCCAAGCTCGCGAGCAGGGGGAGCGCGAGCCCGAGCCCGAGGCGCCCGGCGACGGTCACCGACCGGATCCCCCGGGGCGGTAGGTCGCGCTGCAGTCGGGGCCCTCGTAGAGCGTCACCGCGGCGAGCGGCGCCTCCGGCAGCCGCCGCGCGAGCTCGTCGAAGAACCAGATGGCGATCCGCTCGGTGGTCGGATTCTCGACGTCGAACGGCGGCACGCCGTTGACGTCGCCGTGGTGGAAACGCGCCGCGAGGGTCTCGAGCGCCCGGCGCACCGGCACGAAATCGAAGGCCATCCCCTCGCCGTCCAGGTGGTCGGATTCGAGCTGCGCGATCACCCGCCAGCTGTGCCCGTGCACCGGCTCCGGCGCGCCCCGGTACGAACGCAGATGATGAGCCGCCTCGAAGCCTGCCGAGACCGCGAGCGAATAGCGGGCCATGACCGGAATCGTAACGTAAACTAACGGCATGTCCGACTACGCGTTGGCCGTTCGACGGCGCGCCGCGCGCTTGTTCGGCTTCGACGGCAGCTCCGCGAACGCCCAGCTCTACCTGCGCGACGCCACCGCCCGGGGCCCGAGCCCCGAGACCGTCGCCGAGCGGCTCAACTCGCTCGACGGCGAGTTCCTGCCGTGCGAGATCGGCGGCGAGACCGCGCTCGTCAATCTCGAGTGGATCGCCTACGTGGAATGTCCCGCCGGGGCCGAGCCGGCGCGGCCCGAGGATGCCGCCTGCCGGCGCGCGCCGGTCGACCTCGAGCTGGTCACGGGCGAAACGCTCGCCGGTGATCTCGTCTTCGTCGCCCGGCCCGGGCGCGCGCGCGTCTCCGACCTGCTCAACTCGACCAGCGACCGCTTCCTCCACCTGGTGACGGCCGGCGTCGATCGCTACGTCCGGCGCGGCGCGATCCTGCGTGTCCGGAGCTGATCCGGTGGCCGCGATCGATCGTCTGCTCGAGGAAGCGCTCCGCCACAAAGTCGAGCTCGTCCTGCTCGAGCCCGGCCGCCTGCCCGCTTTCCGCCGTGGCGGCGCCGACCACGAGGTGACCCAGAAGGTGCTCGACGGCCCGGCGATCGAGCGACTGCTGGCCGAGGTCGCCCCCGGAAGGCTGGTCCCCAACCCGGCGAATCAGGCCCGCTTCGAATTCGATCATCGGGCCGCCGGAGCACGGTTCCACTTCGCCTGCCTGGCGGCACCCGGGGGCTGGAAGGTCGCCATCGCGCCCCAGTCCGAACCGGCACACCCCGGCCCCCCGACGCCCACCTGGGCCACCGCCCGCGAGAAAGGCCGCCGAGCGCTCCCCGCGCTCGTCCCCCTGTTGCGCAGCATGGTGGATCTCGGCGCCTCCGACCTCCACCTGGCCGCCTGGGAGGCCCCGTGGCTGCGCATCCACGGCGAGCTCGCCGGGCTCGAGACGTTCGAGCCCCCGACCTCGGCGCGCCTCAAGGAGCTGCTCTACGAGGTCGCTCCGGAGCGCGTCCGGGAGGAGTTCGAGCGCTCCAGCAGGGCGCTGTTCGCCCTCGAGATCGAGGGGATCGCCCGCTTCCGGATCGCGCTCTCGCGGGACCGCCAGGGAGTCGGCGCGGCGATTCGCCAAGTGCCGCTCGTGCCGCCGTCCGCCGACACGCTCGAGTTGCCGCCCGCGGTCCGGCGGCTGGCCGAGGTCGAGCGGGGCCTGGTGTTGCTCGCCGGTCCCCCCGGCTCCGGCCGTAGCTCCAGCCTGGCGGCGCTACTCGGTCTGGTCGACCTGCGCCGGGCGGCCCACGTGACCACGATCGAGCGCCCCGTCGAGTTCCTGCTCACCTCCCGGCGCTCGCTGTTCCGCCAGACCGAGGTACCCACCCACGCCGCGAACGCGGTCGAAGCCATCGCCGCCAGCCGGCACACCGACACCGACGTGCTCGCGCTCGCCGACGCTGGCGACGCGGCGGCCCTCGCCGCCGCGATCGAACGCGCGGCCGCGGGCGTCCTGGTGTTCGCGGTCGTCGACGCCGCCTCCGTGCGTGCCGCGCTCGAGACTGCGCTCGCGGCGCTCACCGCGGCCGGCTCCCGCCGCCCCGGCGCCGAGCTCGCCGCGGTCTTCGCCGGCGCCATCTCCCAGAAGCTGCTGCGCCGCGCGACTGGAGCGGGAAGGCTGGCGGCGTGGGAAATCGCGCCGGCGGCTCCAGCGGTCACCTCGACGATCGCCGAGGGCGACCTCTGGCGGCTCCCTGCCGTGCTCGCCGCGGCCCACGGCACGGGGGCGCAGAGCGAGGCCGAAGCGCTCGCCGACCTGGTGGCCTACCGGATGGTGGAGCCCCGCGAAGCGCTGCGCGCGGCCTTCGACGTCCCGCTCCTGGTGGAGCGCCTGCGCGCCCTCGACCCGTCCGGCTCGCTCACCGCCGAGCTCGATCTGTCCGGCTGAGTCGCCCGCCCCCGCACCTCGTTCTTCATCGGTCCGGCGCGCCGTCGCGGGCGGCTGGGGGGACTGCTGACTCGAGCCGCGCTCGGCGGCCGGGCCTCAGCTGCGGACCGCGTCCGCCGCGAGCAGCTGTTCGACCCGCGCGGCCACCATGGCGAGCGCGACGCGGTTCTCTCCCCCTTCGGGGACGATCACGTCGGCCCAGCGCTTCGACGGCTCGACGAACTCGAGGTGCATGGGGCGCACGGTCGCCATGTACTGACGCAGGACGTCGCCGACGCTGCGGCCGCGCTCGGCGATGTCGCGCCGGATCCGGCGCACCAGCCGCACGTCGGAATCGGTGTCGACGAAGACCTTGAAGTCGAGCAACGCGCGCAGCTCGGGCTCGGCGAAGAGCAGGATCCCCTCGACCAGGATCACCGGCCGCGGCTCGATGCGCCGGGTCTCGGGGGTGCGGCGGTGGCGGACGAAATCGTAGACCGGCAGCTCGATCGGCCGGCCCGACTTGAGCGCCGACAGCTGGCGGACCATGAGCTCGGTGTCGAGCGCCGCGGGGTGGTCGAAGTTGTAGTCGAGCAGCTGCTGCGGGCTCTCCCACTCGACGTCGCGGTAGTAGTTGTCCTGGGCCAGGAAGGCGATGCGGTCCGGCCCCGCCGCCTCGAGGATGGCCCGCGCCACCGTGGTCTTGCCCGAGCCGGTCCCCCCGGCCACCCCCAGCGCGACGGGTCTCATGCCAATGGGATTGTACGCGACGGCACTGGCCCTGCCGGTCAGCGCTGACAGCGCGGGCAGTAGAAGCTGCTGCGGTTCGACTGCACGAGGCGGCGGATGGCGGCGCCGCAGCGCGGGCAGGGCTCCCCCTCCCGGCCGTAGACCGCGAGCTCGACCTGGAAGTAGCCGGCGGCTCCGGTGCCGTCCGCGAAGTCGTTGAGCGTCGTGCCGCCGGCGCGAATCGCGCGCTCGAGCACCTCGACCACCGCCACCGCGAGCCGCCGCCAGCGCGCCGCCGAGAGCCGCGCGACCGACCGCGCCGGGTGGATTCCGGCCGCGAAAAGAGACTCGCTCGCGTAGATGTTGCCGACGCCGACCAGGCGCTTGGCGTCCATCAGGAAGGCCTTGGCGGGGGCTCGGCAGCCGCGGGCGAGGGCCGAGAGTTCCGGGCCGGCGAGCGGCGGATCGAGCGGCTCGCGGCCGAGGCCGGCGAAATGCGGGTCGCGGGCGAGCGCGGCGGTCGGCGCGGCGAAGGCGATCCCGAAGCGGCGCGGGTCCCGCAGACGGAGCCGCTCGCCCGAATCGAGCCCGAAGGCCAGGTGCTCGTGGGCCTCGCGCGGCGCGCCCGCCGGCGCCAGGGTCAACCGCCCGCTCATCCCCAGGTGAACGACCAGGGTCGAGCCGCCGGAGACCTCGATCCAGAGGTACTTCGAGCGGCGCCGCAGCGCCAGGATCGACTGACCCTGCAGGCGCCGCCGCAGCGCCCGGCGGTCGAGCGGCTCGCGCAATGCGGGGGTATGGACTTCGACCCCCACGATCCGCCGCCCGAGCAGCCGGGGCTCCAGGGAGCGCCGGAGGACTTCGATTTCGGGTAGCTCGGGCACGGTCGAATTCTACGGATCGGAGCCGCAGCGGGTCGCGGTTGACATTTTCTCCGCGTTGGCGTAAAAAAGGCGTAAATGATCGACCAAGCCACCCTCCCGCTCTTCCCCTCGCTCCTGCCGGCGCCCGGGCGCCCCGACCCGGGCGCCGAGGCGCTGCGGCGCCGCGCCGGGGTCGAGTACCTCGATCTGCTGGTGCGCGACGTCCTGAACCGCAACGATCAGGAGCGACTGCCGTTCGACTGGACGATCAACCCCTACCGCGGCTGCGAGCTCGGCTGCACCTACTGCTACGCCCGCTACACCCACGGCTTCTTCGATCTCGCCGATCCCGAGGACTTCGAGCGCAAGATCTTCGTCAAGCGCCGGGCGGCCGAGAAGCTGCGTCAACGGCTGCGCAAGAGCGACCTGCGCGGCCAGTCGATCGCGCTCGGCACCGCCACCGATCCCTACCAGCCGGCCGAGAAGCACTACGGCATCACCCGCGCCCTGCTCGAGGTCCTGACCGAGGCCGAGGATCTGACTCTCGCCCTGACGACCAAGTCGCCGCTCGTCCTGCGCGACCTGGACCTCCTGGTGGAGCTCGACCGCCGGCACGCGGTCACGGTGGCGGTGACGCTCACCACCGTCGACGGTCAACTCGCCCGCAGCCTGGAGCGCCAGGCCCCGGACCCGGCCGCGCGCCTGCGCACCATCGAGCGGCTGGCCGAGGCGGGCCTCCGGGTCGTCGTCAACTGCATGCCGGTGATGCCCGGTCTCAACGACTCCACCGCGCGGCTGGCGCCGCTGTTCGAGCGCGCGCTGGCGGCCGGAGCGGCGGACATCCACGCTTCGGCGCTGTTCTTGCGCCCGGCCACCCGCGCGGTCTTCTTCGGCTGGCTGGAGCGGGAGCAGCCGGCGCTGCTGTCGCTCTACCGGCGCCTCTACCAGCGCGGCGACTACCTCGGCGCCGCCGCGCGCGACGAGCTGCTCGCCAACTACCGCCGCCTCCGCCTCGAGCACGGGCTCCCCCGCGCCCTGCCCGGCCGGGCCTGAGACCACCCGCGCGAGCGCCCGCCCGCGCCGCCGCCCCACCCCTCCCCCGGTTGGCATACGCTTGGGAACGGAGTCACCTTCCCGAGGAGGACCTGCCATGCCGATCGAGCTGAACGTCAACGGCGCGAGCCGCAGCGTCGACGTCGACCCCGACATGCCGCTGCTCTGGGTGATCCGCGACGTGCTCGGCTTGACCGGCACCAAGTACGGCTGCGGCATGGCACTCTGCGGCTGCTGCACCGTCCACGTCGACGGCGTCGCGACGCGCTCCTGCGCGACCCCCGTCTCGGCCGCCGCCGGTCGCAAGGTCACCACCATCGAGGGCTTGTCGACGGACGGCAGCCATCCGCTGCAGCGCGCCTTCGTCGACGAGCAGGTGCCGCAATGCGGGTGGTGCCAGCCGGGCATGCTGATGACTGCGGCCGAGTTGTTGGCGCAGAAGCCGCGCCCCACCGACGAGGACATCGACCGGACCCTGGGCGATCACATCTGCCGCTGCGGCACCTATCAGCGGATCCGCAGCGCGGTCCACCGCGCCGCGCGCGGAGGTGCCGCGTGAGCCCCCTCGAGTCGCTGTCCCGCCGCGACTTCCTGGGCGCCGCCGCGACCGCCGGCGCGGCGCTCGTCATCGGCTTCCACTGGAGCCGCGACGCGGCGGCCCAGCCCGCGGGCTCGCGGCCGGCGCCGCGCCCGTTCGACGCCTGGATCCGCATCGGTACCGACGGCGCCGTCACGCTGCTGGTGGCCAAGGCCGAGATGGGTCAGGGCGTCTTCACCACGCTGCCGATGCTGCTCGCCGAGGAGCTCGACGTTGATTTCGCGCGCGTCGGAATCGAGCAGGCGCCGACCGACGCGGAGATCTACAGCCACGGCACCGGCGGCAGCACGAGCGTCCGCACCTCGTTCGAACCCCTGCGTCAGGCCGCGGCGGCAGCGCGCCACCAGCTGGTGGCCACCGCGGCCGAGCGTTGGGGCGTCGCGGCGGGCGCCTGCCGCGTCGACGACGGCGTGGTGATCGGGCCGGGCGGCGAGCGGGCAGGCTACGGCGAGCTGGTGGCGGCGGCTTCCCAACGGCCGCTGCCGGACCTCGCCACGTTGCCGCTCAAGCCCGCGAGCGGGTGGCAGGTGCTCGGCACGTCGGTGCCGCGCCGCGATATTCCACCGAAGCTCGACGGCAGCGCCCGCTTCGGCCTCGACGTCCGGCGGCCCGGCATGCTCTACGCCGTGGTCGCCCGCTGTCCCACGATCGGCGGCAAGCCGAAGCGGTGGGACGCGCAGCGGGCCAAGGCGGTCAAGGGAGTGCGCGAGGTGCTGGAGATTCCGGCCGTGCGCGACAACGGGGTGTTCTCGACCGGCGGCGTGGCGGTGGTCGCCGAGCACACCTGGGCCGCGATCTCCGGCCGCGACGCGCTCGCGATCGAGTGGGACGCCGGCGCCGCCGCCGGCGAGAGCAGCGCGGCGCTGTCTCGTCAGATGGAGGAGTTGCTCGGCCGCGAAGGCAAGGTGGTCCGCGACGACGGCGACGCGCCGGCGGCCCTCGCGCGCGCCGCCCGCCGCATCGAGGCGACCTACGAGATTCCGTTCCAGGCCCACGCGCCGATGGAGCCGCTCAACGCCACCGTCGACGTCCGCGCCGACGGCGTGGAGGTCTGGCTCGGCAGCCAGGGCCCCCACGACGTCAGAGCGCGGATCGCCGCCGTCACCGGCGTCGATCCGGCCAAGGTGACCGTCCACAACCTCTTCCTGGGCGGCGCTTTCGGCCGCCGCTATTCCACCGATCATCCGGTCGAGGCGGCCCAGATCTCCAAGGCGATCGGACGGCCGGTGCAGCTGCTGTGGACCCGCGAAGACGACATGCGTCACGACTTCTACCGCCCCGCGGCGCGCCACCGTCTGGTGGCGGGCCTCGACGGCGAGGACCGGCCGATCGCGTGGCACCACCGCATGGCGTCGCCTTCGATCGCCGCCTACTGGGGCTGGGGCGGCGGCTCGCGGCCGGAGATGAGCGAGATCGGCGGCGCTGTCGACCTGCCCTACGCGCTCCCCGCCCATCGGATGGAGTACGCGCTCGCCCAGACCGCGGTGCCGGTGATGTGGTGGCGCTCGGTCGAGCACTCCGGCAACGCGTTCGTGATCGAGAGCTTCGTCGACGAGCTGGCCCACGCCGCCGGCGTCGATCCGCTCGAGTTCCGACTCCGCCTGCTCGCCGAGCCGCGCGAGGTTCGCGAGCCGGGCGATCCGAGCGGACCACCGCTCCTGACGGCCCGGCTGCGTCGCGTGCTCGAGCTGGCGGCGGAGAAGGCCGGCTGGGGGCGCCCCCTCGCGGCCGGTCGAGCCCGCGGCATCGCGGCGCACTTCAGCTTCCACAGCTACGTCGCCGAAGTGGCCGAGGTCTCGCTCGAGCGCGGCCGCCCGCGCGTCCACCGCGTCGTCGCCGCGGTCGACTGCGGCCAGGTGATGCACCCGGACAACCTCGCCGCGCAGGTCGAGGGCGGCGTCGTCTACGGCCTGACCGCGACGCTCAAGGGCGCCATCACGGTCGCGAGCGGACAGGTCGAACAGTCGAACTTCCACGACTTCGAGATGCTGCGCATCGACGAGATGCCGGTGGTCGAGGTCCACGCGGTGGCGAGCGAGGAGCGCCCTACCGGGATCGGCGAGCCGGCGCTGCCGCCGATCGCGCCGGCGGTCGCCAACGCGCTCTTCGCGCTCACCGGCAAGCGGCTGCGGCGGCTACCGATCTCGCCTTCGGATCTGGCCTGAGGCGGGAGCGGGCCGGCGGCCGCTCGCCGCGGCGGGCGACAGCCGCAGCAGCAGAGCGGCGAGCGCCGCGTCGGGCTCGCCGGAGTCGCCTTTCAGGCGGCGCTCGGTCGCCAGCAGCTCGGCCGGAATGCGATCGACCTCGCCGTCGGAGAGCCGCTCGGCGGCGAGGTAGGCCCGATGCACCCGGTAGGGGTGGACGCCCGCGAGCGGGTTCTTCTCCATGCCGGGCACGCTGCCCAGGAGCCGCGGCGCGACCTCGCTCTTGAACCGAGGGTAGAAGGACTCGCCGTACCCGACACCGAGCGACCGCGCGATGCCGCGCACCGCCACCACGTGCCGGAGGAAGGCGGCGAGCTGGCCGAAGAAGCTCAGCCGCTCGGCCACCGAGTCCTCCGCGCTCGCGAGCCGGCGCTCCAGCCGGGCCAGCGCCTCTCCCCGCTTGCCGGCGCCGAAAGCGGAGAGGATGTCCCAGACATCCTCTTCGCCCCGGTCCTCGACGTGCGCCTCGACGGCCGCGCGATGGATCTCCCCGCCGCCGGCGAGGGCGGCGAGCTTGCGGTACTCGGCGCCGAAGCGCTCGGTGGAATCGGTGTCGACGGCGCCCTCGGCGCCGCGCCGCCCGGCGCCGCGCAGCGTCCGTCGCGCCAGCTCGGTCGCGGCGTCGCTCCGGATCGGGACGCCGGTCTCGCGCTCGAGCTCGCCGACCAGGCGCTCGAGGCCGTCGATCCTGCCGCGCTCGCTCTCCAGCCGGCCGGTGTCGATCCAGCCGCCGCGGCGCTCGAGCGGGGCCACCAGCGGGTGCCCGTCGGCGATCGCGCTCTCGGCCAGGATCAAGACGTGCCGCTCGGGTAGCCCGTCGCGCAGAAGGTCGGCGAGCCGCGAGCCGGAGTCCGCGCCCAAGCCGCGCAACCCCGCTTCGACCGCCGCGTGCAGGAGCGGCACGAGCGCTTCCCGCGGATCCCCGGCGGCGGCCGCCTTGCGCCCCCGGCCGCCCGCGCCGGCGGTGAAGAGCGCGGCGGGAAGCCGCGCCAGCAGCGACTCCGCGGCGCCCTGCGCCGGATCGAGATCGAACAGCCGCAGGACCCTCAGCAGCGCCAGCGCCCCTTGGCGCGCGCTCCCCACCAGCTCGGTCGGTCCGCCCGCGAATGGCGTCGACGCGAGCGCTTCGGCGACCAATTGGCTCGCCGCGCTGCGGTCCGCGAGCGCCCCGGTGCCGACCGCGACCACCACCTTGCCGGCCTCGAAGAGCGAGAAGGTCTCGAGGTCCTCCACCACCCTGCCCAGGTCGTCGGGATGGCGCAGGGTGGTGGGCGCCGTCCCCCAGAGCTCGCCCAGGCCCGCGGCGAGCCGGTGCGCCACCGGCTCGGCCAGCGGACGATCCCCGGCGACGACGACCAGCGGCGGCGCCTCACCCTCCCGGGCGGCCGTCAACAGCCGATCGACCGCCCGGTCGCCGGTCCCACTCGAATCGGCGCGCGACATCGAAGCCAGCTCCCTCAGCGCGCCGCGGGCGGCTCGAGCTCGAGCACCGGATAGTCCCCGGAGTCGTCCGCCGCACCCCACACCGGCACCTCGAGCACGCCCAGCTCTTCGGCCGAGAGCTTCTCTTCCTCGAAGTCGAGCTCGACCGAGTTCCACGAGCCGCAACGGTTGCAGTAGTCCCGCCAGTCGCTCGACCGCGCGTGGCAGACGCGGCAGGCGTACTCGGCCGCGCCCAGCTCGAGCTGACGCAAGCAAGCGCGGTAGGACTCCACGGCGCGGCCGAGCTCGCCTCGCCGCTCGTGGATCCGGGCGACCAGGAAATGGAAGGTCGGCGAGGACTTGATCCGCTCCTCGACCGACTCGAGCTGGCGCAGCGCCTCCTCGTGCATCTCCAGCCGGTAGTAGAGGCGGCCGAGGTAGAAGCGCGGCAGCAGGTCGTTGTCGGCCTGCGCGATCAGCGCCCGCAGCGTCTCGATCGCGCGCACCGGCTGCTCCTCCTCGATGAAGTGGTCCTCGATCCGGTGCAGGAAGACCGGGCTGCCGGTCCCGAGATACCCCTGTCGCCAAGCCTCGACCGCGGCCTCCTCGCGCCCGGCGACGAGCTCCGTCTCTCCCAGCAGGATCCGCGCCGGGATGAAGCGCGGCTCCTGCTCGAGCAACGACTCGAACAGCGCGCGCGCCTCCTCGACGCGCTCGCTCTCGAGCAGCAGCAGGCCCCGCTGGTACGTCAGGCCGCGCGCCAAGCCGGTCTCGCGCGCCAGCGACGCCGTGTCGCCGCTCTCGTTCAGGATGGCGGCGATGCGGTCGTGGACTTGCGTGGCCTCGGTCCAGTCCTGTCGCGCCAGGGCGGCGGCGCGCCGGCGCTCGAGCACCGCGAGGCCGAGGCCCGGGAACTCGCGCACGATCCGGCTCTCGATCTCTCGCGCGACGTCGCTCTCGCCCCGCGCCCGGTGATCCTCGGCGAGCTGGTAGAGCAGCCGGACCGACTGGGGATGGAGCTTCGCGGCCCGCCGGTGGACTTCGACCGCCTCCTCGCCGCGGCCCAGCTCCCGCAGCGCCTCGCCGTAGCGGAGCAAGCCCTCGAAGTCGTCCGGTCGGCCGGCGAGGTAGGCCTCGAGCTCGGCCGCGGCGCGCGACGGCTGGCCGTCGGCCTGCAAGTCGGCCGCGCGCCGCAGGATGCCGTCGAAGCTCTCCTGCTCGCGCAGGCGGCGGCGCTCGCGGCGCTGCCCGAGGTCGCGCCGCAGGGTGTCGATCACCAGCGTGATCGCGGTCGGCAGGAATCCGGCGAGGAAGATCGCGACCAGGGCCGTGCCGAGCGAGATCGACAGATCCGGCGCGAGCTGGAAACGCTCCCGGAAGAGGTCCCGGTTGTGGGTGTGCAGGACCGCGCCGTAGACCGCCGCGGCGACGGCGAGCAGCAGGCCGAAGAAGGAGCGGATGCGCATCGCTTCCTGCCTCGGCCCGGTGTCCTCAGGCTTCGGTCAGCAGGCCCTTCTCGAGCAGCTCCTGCGCCTCGATGCCGTAGCGGGCCCAGGGCAGCGCCTCGAGCCGGGCTCGACCGATCGGCTGCCCGGTGTGCGCGCAGAAGCCGTAGGTGCCCGCCTCGACCCGCGAGAGCGCCTCCTCGATCTGCATCAGCAGGTTGCGCTCGGCGTCGGAGATCGAGAAGGCGAGCTCGCGGCTGTAGGCGTTGTTCGCGCGATCGACGATGTCCTCGGTGGGACCGTCGTTCGACTCCTGGCCGCTCTTCAGGTCCTTGCGATAGAGCGCCAGGATCTCCTCCTTCTTCGCTTCCAGGCGGGCCCGCTGCTCGGCGAGGAAGTCGGCGGGGAAGGAGACCCCGGCGGGGGGCGCCGGCACCGGCGCGGGCGGCCGCGGCGGCACCGGCTTCGAGCGCTGCGACCGCACCGGCGCCGACCAGATCGGGGTGGCGCTCGCCGAGGGCGTCTTCGGGGCCCGCGGCTTGGCGGGCTTCTTGACCGCGGGCTTCGCCGCCGGGGTGCCCTTGGCCGAGCTGCGCGCCTGCGCCTTGGCCTGGGTCCTGGCCAGCCGCTGGGCGGCCCGCGAGACTTTCGGTGCCCCCTTCTTTTCGGGCTGCTTGGCCTTCTTCGCCGGCGCTTTCGGCGCCGACTTCGGCTTGGCGACGGACTTCGGCTTGACGCCGGACTTCGGCTTGGCGACAGACTTCGGCTTGGCGACGGACTTCGGCTTGGCGACGGACTTCGGCTTGGGCGCCGGTTTCGATTTCGGTGCCGGCTTCGACTTCGCCTTCGCGGCCACCTTGGGCTTCGCTGCGGCCTGCGCGGGCTTCGCGCGGCTGGAGACCTTCGCCGGGACCGCCGCGGCCCGCTGGGCCTTCGACGCCGACTTCGGCCGCGCGGGCGCCGCCTTGGCGGAACGGCGGCTCCCGCTCCCCTGGGCACCCTTCGCGGACGGCTTCGGTCGCGCCGACTTCACGGACTTGCTCTTCTTCTGGGCCACGCGCACGTCCCCCTTTGGAGGCCACCGTCCGGCCGCGCCGGCCAACGGCGTCGCCTGGTTAAAACGGCCTGCGATGATACTGGATTCCCGCGCCGATCGAAAGCGCACGATAGAGCTGCTCGAGCAGCACCAGGCGGGCGAGCGCGTGCGGCAAGGTCAACGGCCCGAGCGACCAGCGCCAGCGGCAGCGCTCGACGAGCTCGGGGGCGAGGCCGAGGTCGGAGCCGAGAAAGAAGACGACGGCGTGCGGCCACTCCCGCCGCCAGGTCTCGACCTGGCGCGCCAGACGCTCGGAGTCCACCATCTCGCCGCGCCGGTCGAGGGCTACCCAGAAACCGTCGGGCGGCGCGGCGGTCGCGATCGCGCGCCCCTCGGCGCGCCGACGCGCGGGATCGTCGCCCGGCGTCCGCGCTCGGATCGGCCGCTCCTCGATGCGGACCAGCGGCTCGATCCGCCGTCGGTAGTCGGCGCACAGCGCCTCCCAGGCGTCCGGCTGGTGCCGGCCCGCCCACAGGATCTGGAAGGAGAGGGCCACTTATTCCGGTCGAGCGCCGCCGGGAGCGGCGCCCGGTTCGACCAGGTAGCGCTCCCACTCCTCGTAGAAGGCGAGCGACTGGAAATCGCGCATCCGGTCGAGGAAGACGACGCCGTTCAGATGGTCGAACTCGTGCTGCACGATCCGCGCTTCGAAACCCTCGGCGAGGTAGTCGAGCGGGTTGCCGGCGCGATCCAGCGCGCGCACGCGCACCGCGGGGTGACGGGGAACCAGGCCGCGCAGGTCGGGAATCGACAGACAGCCTTCCCAGTCGTAGACCAGCTCGTGGCCGTCCGGGACCAGCATCGGATTCACCACCACCCGCAGCGGGATGCCCTCGCCGGGGCGGGCGGCGTCGACCGCCTCGTAGACGAACAGCTGCCAACCGGTGCCGACTTGGGGCGCCGCCAGGCCGACACCGTCGGCCGCGCGCATCGTCTCGATCATGTCGTCGATCAGGCGCTGTGTCGCCGCCTCCTCGAGCCGGCCGGCGGGCAGCGGTTCAGCCGGAGTCCGCAGCGCCGGATGGCCGAGCCGGACGATGGGCAGGACGGGCATGAGCGCATCTTACTGCGGCCCGGCGGCGACCGCAGCGCGTGATAATCTCGACCGTCTCATGGCCGCCTGGACCGCCGAGGAAGAGGAGCGCCGGAGGCGGCGCAAGCGGATCCTGCGCGGGCTGCTGGTGGGTGGGGCCGCGGTCGGCCTGCCGGCGCTGGTCAACGCCGTCATCGCCCGGCGGGCGAAGCGGGTCGAGCCGACGACCTGGGGGCGGCGCCACCGCTACGCCTGGGACCTGGGCGACGTGCTCTTTCAACGCCTGGGCGAAGGCGACCCGCTGGTCCTCCTGCACTCGTTCGGGCCGGGGCACGACTCGCTCGAGTGGCGCGATGCCGCCGGGTCGCTCGCCTCCCGCTTCCAGCTCTTCGCCCCCGACCTGCCCGGGTGGGGGCGGTCCGATCGCCCTTCGGTCCAGTACGATTCCGAGCTCTACATCGAGTTCCTGATCGACTTCCTGATCGAGGTGGTCCGGCGGCGCGCGATCCTGGTCGCCAGCGGCCTCTCCGCCGCCTACGCGGTCCAGGTGGCCGTCGACCGGCCGGAGCTGGTGCGGGCGCTCGCGCTGGTCTGCCCGCTGGGACTCGACACCGCCGGCGACGAGCCCGACCTCAAGGACGCGGTGATCCACCGGCTGCTGCGCCTGCCGGTCGTCGGCACTTCGGCGCTCAACGTCTACTCGAGTCGCGCCGGCCTCGACCACCACCTGCGCACCGAGGTCTACGCGGACCCGGCCCGGGTGACACCCGAGCTGCTCGACCACCACTGGCGGGGAGCCCACGAATCCGGCAGCCGCGGCGCACTCGCGGCCTATCTCTCCGGTTACCTGAACCACCAGACCGGCGCCGCGCTCGGCCGGCTCCGTCTGCCGACGCTGCTGGTCTGGGGCCGCCAGGCGGTCCATCCGCCGGTCGAGTCGGCCGATCTCTGGATGCAAGCGCAAGCGGACGCGGAGCTCGAGGTCGTCGAGGGGGCCGGCATCCTCCCGCACGCCGAGGCGCCCGCGAGCTTCGCCGCTCTCTTGGCGCGTTTCCACGAGAGCCTCCCGAGCGCATGACCTCGCGGCGCTTCCCGACCGTCCCGACCGGTTACCCGTTCCCCGCCCTCGAGCGCGAGATCCTCGAGCGCTGGCAGCGCGAGCGGATCTTCGAGCGGACGCTCGAGCAGCATGCCGACGGCGAGCCTTTCGTCTTCTTCGAGGGCCCACCGACCGCCAACAACACTCCGCACGTCGGCCACGTCCTCACCCGCGTGGTCAAGGACCTCTTCCCGCGCTTCCAGACGATGCGCGGCCGACCCGTCCGCCGCAAGGCGGGGTGGGACACCCACGGCCTGGCGGTCGAGATCGAGGTCGAGAAACGGCTCGGGCTGACGGGCAAGAAAGACATCGAGCAGCTCGTCCCGGGCGATCGGGCGGCCTCGATCGCCGCCTTCAACCGCGCCTGCCTCGACTCGGTGATGACCTACGAGAAGCAGTGGCGGGCGATGACCGAGCGCTTCGGCTACTGGATCGATCTCGACGACGCCTACTTCACCTACTCGAGCGGCTACGTCGAATCGGTCTGGTCGGCGGTGCGCGCGCTCCACGACCGCCGTCTCCTCTACGAGGGGCACAAGAGCCAGCCCTACTGCGCGCGCTGCGGCACCACGCTCTCCTCGCACGAGGTGGCGCAGAACTACCGCGAGCTCGACGACCCCTCGATCTGGGTCCTCTTCCCGGCCCGCCCGGGCCGCCGCCTCGCCGTCGCGGGCGGCGGCCACTGGACCGTGCCGGACAACCTCTCGCTCGTCGCCTGGACGACCACGCCCTGGACGATGCCCGGCCACTCCGGTCTCGCGGTCGACCCCGAATCGCTCTACCGCGTGGTCGAGCACCCCGGCCGGCCGGGCGCGCTGCTGCTGTTCGCGGACGCGATCGAGGTCGCCATCCCGTGCGAGGTCGAGCGGGACGGCAAGCGCGAGCGGCTCGACCTGCGCGACCTGCCGCCGGTCGTCCGCGTCCGTGGCGGCGAGCTCGCCGGATTGCGCTACGACCGCCCGTACCGGACCGAGCCGTACGACGCGCGGAGCGAGCCGACCCCCTACGGCGCGCCGCCGTCGGACGCCGACGGCTGGCTGGTGGTGCCCGCCGATTACGTCACCACGACCGACGGCACGGGCCTGGTCCACACCGCGCCGGCCTTCGGCGCCGACGACCACCAGACCGGGCTCAAGTTCGGCCTGCCGCTCTTCCGCACCATCGAACCCAACGGCCGGGTCGCCGAGCGGCGGGGCATCGAGGCCTTCGCCGGGCTCTGGTTCAAGGACGCGGACCGGGAGGTGGTGCGCGACCTCCGGGAGCGCGGGCTGCTGCTCCACGTCGAGCGCTACCGCCACTCCTACCCCTTCTGCTGGCGCTGCGACACGCCGCTGCTGCAGTACGCCACCGAGAGCTGGTTCGTCCGCACGACCGCGATCCGCGACGAGCTGGTCGCGAAGAACCGCGAGATCCGGTGGCGCCCCGAAGCGATCGGCAGCGGCCGGTTCGGCAACTGGCTCGAGGGGGTGGTCGACTGGGCGCTGTCGCGCCGCCGCTACTGGGGCACGCCGCTGCCGATCTGGAAATGCGACGGCTGCCCGCAGACCTTCGTCGCCGGCTCCTTCGAGGAGCTGTTCGCCGAGTCCGGGCGGCCCCGGCCCGCCGACCTCTACGACCGCGCGGACTTCGACCCCCACCGGCCGGCCATCGACGAGATCACCTGGCCCTGTTACGCCTGCGACGGCGGCGTCTTCCGGCGCGTCGAGGACGTGCTCGACGCCTGGTTCGACTCGGGCGCGATGCCGTTCGCCCAGGACCACCGCCTGGTGCACGCCGACGCGCCGCGGGAGCTGGCGCTGATGGCGGCCGACTTCCGGCCCGCCGACTTCATCTCCGAGGCGATCGACCAGACGCGCGGCTGGTTCTACACCCTGCACGTCCTGGCGGTCGCGCTGTTCGGCCGGCCCGCCTTCGAGAACTGCATCGTGCTCGGCCACGTCAACGACGACCAGGGACGCAAGATGTCGAAGCGCCTGGGCAACGTGGTCGATCCCATGCAGGTGGTCGAGCAGACCGGCGCCGACGCCCTGCGCTGGTACTTCTACCTCAACGACCCGGAGCAGACCTCGCGCTTCTCCGCCCGCCTGGTGCGCGAGGCGGCCCAGGGCTTCCTGCTGCCGCTCTGGAACGCCCTCTCCTTCTTCACCATCTACGCCAACCTCGACGGCTGGCGACCCGGCGCCACGCCGACGCTGCCCTACGGCCAGCGCACGGACCTCGACCTCTGGATCTTGTGGCAGCTCGACCAACTGGTCGGCGACGACGGCGCGAGCCGGGATTCCGTCACCGGCTGCCTCGAGGAGTACGCGATCGCACCGGCGGCGCGCAAGATCGAGAGCTTCCTCGACGACCTGACCAACTGGTACATCCGGCGGAGTCGAGAGCGGTTCTGGTCGAACCCGGCGCCCGTCGAGAGTGAAGCGAAAAGCCCAACCAAGGGAAGAGAAGACAAGGAAGCGGCCTACCAGACGCTGTACGAGGTCCTCACCACTCTGGCGCGGCTCATCGCGCCCTTTACACCCTTCGTCGCGGAGAAACTCCACGAGCTCCTGTGCCGCTCCGCCCAGGAGGAGGCCAAGGACAGCGTCCACCTGGAAGGCTGGCCGGCTCCGCTGCGGCTGCTCGACGACCTGGAAGCCTCCCAGCGGGGCGACCTGCACCGCCTGGTCGCCTCGATGCAGCTCGCGAAGCGAATCGTCGGGTTGGCGCGGGCGGCCCGATCGAGCCACGATCTCAAGACACGCCAACCCCTCCCTTCCATGGTCCTTGCTTTCTCGGGGGAGGTCCAAGGCGTCGCGCTGAGAGCGCAAGTCGACCGTACTCGGGATCTCATCCTCGACGAGGTCAACGTCAAGGAGATCCGGTGGGCCGAGCGGCGCGGCGACTTCGTCACCCACGAGGTGCGGCCGAACTTCCGGATCCTGGGCAAGCGGCTCGGCGCGCGGATGAAGGCGGTGCAAGCGGCGCTCGCGGCGGCCGACGGCGACGCGCTCGCCGAAGCGCTCGAGCGCGACGGTCGGATCGCCGTCGCCGTCGAGGGCGGTCCGGTCGAGCTCGAGGCCGGGGAGGTCGAAGTACGGCTGATCGAGAAAGAGGGCCTGGCGACCGCCGGCGATCGGGAGCTCCTGGTGGTTCTCGACACCCACCTCACCCCCGCGCTCGTCGCCGAGGGCCGCGCGCGCGAGGTCGTCAACCGGATCCAGACCGCGCGCAAGGAGATGGGGCTCGACTACGCCGACCGGATCCGGGTCCGCTACGCCGCCGACCCCGCGCTCGAGGCTGCGATCGAAACCCATCGCGCCTGGATCGACGGCGAGACCCTGGCGGTCGGCTGGCAAGCCGATGCCACCGACGGCGACCTCGAAACCACCGAGATCGACTCCCTGACCCTCCGCTTCGCCCTCGACCGGGCCTGAGCCCGGAAACCTCAGCCGGGTTCCGGCCCGCCGGCCGCCGCCCTTCAGGAGGGCTTCGGCGGTCTTTCGAGCGCCTCCGGCGGCGGCACGAAGTCGATCGTCTCCTCGAACGCCGTGCGCTCGAGCGCGCCGCTGCGCCCGGGGGAGAAGACCAGCGTCGTGTGCGCCGGCTCCGCGTCGCCCTCTGGCGGTGACGGGGCCAGCGAGGAAGGCGGGCTCGCCGGTTCCGCCGCGGCGCCGCGGCGGCGGTCGAGCCAGAGGGCGAGCGCCGCGGCCGCGACGAGCAGCGCCGCCGCGGCGGCCAGGGGCAGGGCGAGTCGGAGCATTCCGGGATCTCCTCTCCGGGAAGAACGCGATTCAGCGCCGCAGCAGGACACGCCGGCGGGCCGAAGGGGGCTGATAACCTCGCGGCCAGGACGAACGTCGACCGGGGGAACGATGGCCGGCATCTTCAAGGCATACGACGTGCGCGGGATCTACCCGTCGCAGATCGACGAATCGATGGCGCGCCGGATCGGCCGCGCCTTCCCGGCCGTGCTCGACGCCGACGACGTCGCCCACGGCGGCACGCGGGTGGTGGTGTCCCGCGACATGCGGCCCTCCTCCGAGCCGCTGGCGGCCGCCCTCGCCGAGGGCCTGGTCGCGGCGGGCCTCGACGTCGTCGACATCGGGCTCGCCTCGACGCCGATGAACTACTTCGCCATCGGCCACCTGCGCGCCGCCGGCGGCGTGCAGGTCACCGCCTCCCACAACCCGGCCGAATACAACGGGCTCAAGTTCTCGAAGCACGAGGCCCGGCCGGTCTCCGGCGACCACGGCATTCCGTTGCTCGAGCGCGTGGTCGAAGCGGGTGCCTTCCCGGCGGCGAGCCGGGTCGGCACGGTCGAGCGCGCCGAAGTCGCCGAGGCCTACCGGCGGCACGTCCTCTCGTTCCTCGAGCGGCCCGCCGACGCCCGGCCGCTGCGGGTCGTGGTCGACGCCGCCAACGGCATGGCGGTCGTCGACCGCGCGATCTGGGACGCGCTCGGCATCGAGCTGGTGCCGCTCTACTTCGAGCTCGACGGCTCCTTCCCGAATCACGAAGCGAATCCGCTGAAGCTCGAGAACCTGCGCGACCTCCAGGCCGCGGTGCTCGAGACCGGCGCCGACCTCGGCGTCTCCTGCGACGGCGACTTCGACCGCGCGGCCTTCGTCGACGAGCGCGGCCAGCCGATCGGCTCGGACCTCGCCACGGCGCTGATCGCCGGCGAGCTGCTCGCGCACGATCCCGGCAAGCACGTGCTCTACGACCTGCGCTCCTCGCGCGCGGTCGCCGAGTACATCCGGGAGCGGGGCGGAATCCCGGTGCGCGAGCGCGTCGGCCACTCCTTCATGAAGGCGACACTGCGCGCCAAGCGCGGCCTGTTCGGCGGCGAGCTCGCCGGCCACTACTACTTCCGCGACAACTACCACGCCGACTGCGCCATCGCCGCGGTGGTCGAGATCCTGAACCTGCTCTGGCACTCGGGCCGCAAGATGTCGGAGCTGGTGGCGCCGCTCACCCGCTACGCCAAGAGCCCGGAGACCAACTTCGAAGTCGAGGACAAGAGCGGCAAGATGAAGGAGCTCGAAGCGGCCTACGCCGGCGGCCGGATCGACTGGCTCGACGGCATCACCGTCGAGTACGACGACTGGTGGTTCAACGTCCGGCCGTCGAACACCGAACCCCTCCTGCGCCTGGTCTGCGAAGCGCGCACACCCGAGCTGCTCGCGACCCGCATGGCCGAGCTGGTCGACCGGATCGGCCACCCGGTCGACCACTGAGGGAGCGGGCATGGAGGGAGCGCGCGGCCGCGCGGCCGCGATCCTCGCGCTCTTCGCCTTCGCGTTCGCGTTGCAGGGCGCCCGGGGTCTCTGGGATCCCGACGAGGGGCGCTACGTCAACGTCGCGCTGCGCATGGTCCGCTCCGGCGACTGGCTCACGCCCACGCTCTGGCACGATGTTCCGCACTTCTCCAAGCCGCCCCTCACCTACTGGGCAGTGGGCGGCTCGATCGCCCTGTTCGGCCGCAACGAGTGGGCCGCCCGGCTCCCCAACGCGCTCGCCTGGGCCTTCACCGTGCTGCTCGTTCACCGGCTCGCGCGTCGCCTGGCGCCGGGGCGCGAGACGCTGGCAGCCACCATCCAGGCGACCTCACTCTTCCCCTTCGTCGCCGCCAACATCGTCACCACCGACACGCTGCTCGCCCTCTTCTCCACCCTGGGCGTCGCCGGCTTCGTCGAGCACCGCTTCGACCCGGATCGGCCCCGGCGGCCACTCGCCTGGATGGGACTGGGATTCGGCCTCGCTTTCCTGACCAAAGGACCGCCCGGGCTGCTGCCGCTGCTGGCGATCCTCGCCTGCACGATCCGCTTCGATGGCTTGCGCGGCCTGGCGCGCCTCTACTCCACCCGCGCGGTGTTCTATTTCGCTCTCGTCGGGCTCGGTTGGTTCGCGCTCGAGATCGTGCTGCGGCCGGATCTGCTGCCGTACCTGCTGGGCGAGGAAGTGGTCGAGCGCGTGGCGACGGACGCTTTCGGCCGCAACGCCGGCCTCGCCGGCCTCGCGCGCGCCTTCCTGCCGGTGATCGTCGCCGCCTCACTGCCCTGGAGTCCGTGGGCGATCGCGCGTTGGCTCCGCCGACGGGGCAGCGCCACGCGGCCACTCCCGCTGGACCCGGCCGCCGCGCTGCTGCGCGCTTGGCTGCTGCTCCCGCTCGTCGTCTTCTGCCTCTCGAGCTCGCGCATGCCGCTCTATCTGCTGCCGCTGGTGGTGCCCGCATCGATCATGCTCGCACGCGCCCTGCCCGCGGACGCGCTGGCGTCGCGGCGGCGGCGAGGACTGGTGGCGGCCTGGCTCGGCTTGTTGCTGGCGCTCAAGGGCGCCGCCGCTGTCTGGCCGACGGCGCGGGACGGCCGCCGCCTCGCGGCCCGGCTCGCTTCGCATCTGCCCTACCCACCAGGCGAGTTGATCCTCGTCCACCGCAGGCCGCCCTACAGCCTCTCGTTCTACTTCGACGTCGACGTCGAGAGAGTGGAGCTCGAGTCGATTCCGGCGCGGCCGCGAGAGCCCTCGTACCGACCCCTCTTCGTACCGCTCCGGGAGGAGATCGAAGAGGGGGAAAGGGCGACGATCTGGCTGGTTCCGAAACGGATCGAAGAGGTCTTTCTGGGTGAGCTGCACGAGCTGGGCTGGCACGTTCACCCCGCGGGTGAGCTCGACGAGCTCGGCATCTTCGTCCAACCCGAGCGCGGGCCTGAAGACGCGGTCCTCCCGCCCCCCTGAGGCGAGCCTGGAAGCCTCCGTTGGCTTCGACGGCGAGGCCCCCGGCCCTGCCGGAGCTGACGTGTGTTCTCGCCCGTCCTCTCCGGCAGCTGCGGCCTGTCGCAACGAAACCAGCCGAGGTTGCCGAGGCTAGAACCGAATGCCGACGCCGGCGACGACCTGGGAGTCGTCGGAGACCACGATCTTGAGCTGGGCGTAGGGGGTGAAGTCCTTCAATCGCCAGCCGATCCCGGCGAGCAGATTGGCGCCGAGGTCGGTCTCCGAGTCACGGCCACGGTCGGCGTCCAGGTGGATCACCGCCAATCCGGCGCCCGCCCACAGGTAGTAGTCGGGGGTCTGCCGGAAGTCGTAGTGGAAGTCGAAGTTCCCGGACAGCCGGTCGCGCCGGTCCGCGAAGGTCGCTTCGATGTTGGGATTGAAATACCAGTCCGACGGCCCCAGCGGGATCAGCAGCTCGAGGCCGACGAACGGGTCGGAGTCCTTCAGATAGCCACCGGCACGGACGCCGAAGTCGAGATCGGCGGCGGACGCCGCGGCCGGCAGGGCCACCAGGGCGAAGAGCGACAGCAGCGCCACGAACCGGCGCGATGCACGGAACCAGACGGGAAACATGGCAGACCTCCTTTCATCGCCACCTCGACTCGAGGCGCGTTGTGGAGCGCTGCTTCAAGAGGCGTGCCGGAGCCTCGCCTCGCGTGTGGAGTACTGCACAGTCCGAGCCTCCGGGTCACCACCCGATGCCGGTGTCCTCGCCATGGTTCGACGCGGCACCCCAGAGCGTGCCGTGCGCGCGATCGATCTCGATCGCGGTCAAGGGACCGGAGGTCCGCTCCTCGAAGTCGAGCCGGTAGCCCATCCGGCGCAATGAGTCGCGCACCCATTCGGGGACGTCCGTCCGCAGCGTCAGCCGTCCGGGCTGGCTCGCGTGGTCGCCGAAGGAGCTGCGCATCTGGTAGGTGTTCAGGTTCGCCGCCTCGCTCGCCTCCTGGGGCGTCATGCCGAACTCGAGGACGTTGAGGAAGAACTGCAGCAGGTTCTGATCCTGCGAGTCGCCGCCCTGGACGGCGAACGCGAGCCAGGGCTCGCCGTCGCGCAGCGCGAGCGTGGGCGTCAACGTCACCCGCGGCCGCTTGCCGGGTGCGAGGACGTTGTAGGGACCGTCGCGCGGGTCGAGCACGAAGCTCTGCATCCGCTGCGACAGGCCGATGCCGGTCGAGCCGGCGACCACCGCCGGCACCCAGGCGCCCGACGGGGTCATCGACACCACCCAGCCCTCGGCGTCGGCGGCGACGATCGAGGTCGTGCCCGCACGGAAGGCCTCGTCGAAGCCCAACGAGGAGACCTGGAAACCCGGCCGGGTGTCCTGGACCGTGTCCGGCGCCGTCCACTCGCGCAGCAGCTCCGGAAACGGATGCCGCCCGCCCTGGAACGGGTACGGGTCGCCGGGGCCCAGATCGGTCCGGTTCCGCTCCGGGTCGAAGTGCCGCCAGCGCTCGCGCGCGTACGCCTTCGACAGCAGCCCGGCCACCGGCTCCTCCGGCGGAAAGTCCGGATCGCCGTAGTAGAAGTCGCGGTCGGCGAAGGCGAGATGCATCGCCTGGGCGACGGTGTGGAGGTAGCGGGCGCTGTTGTAGCCGAGCGCGCGCAAGTCCTCGCCCTCGAGCAGGTTGAGCGCCTGGAGCAGCGCCGGCCCCTGGGTCCACACGGTCAGCTTGTGGACCTCGACGCCCCGATAGAGGGTCGACACCGAGGGCTCGAAGCGCGGCCGCCAGCCGGCGAGGTCTTCGAAGGTGAGCAGCGCCCCCTCGGCGGCGGCCGCGGCGGCCAGCTCGCGGCCGAGCTCGCCGCGATAGAACAGCTCGCCGGCGGCGAGGATCGCCTCGCGGCGACCGGCGCCCGCCGCCAGCGCCACCCGCTCCGCCTCGACCAGCCGCCGCAGCGTCCGCGCGAGGTCGGGCTGGCGGAAGACCGACCCCGGCACGGGCGGCGCGCCGCCGGGCAGGAAGAGCGCGCGGGAGAACGGCCAGCTCGATAACCGGTCGCGGTGGCGGCCGATCGTGCCGGCGAGCTGCGCTTCGATCGCGAAGCCGTCCGCGAGCTCGATCGCCGGCGCGAGCACCTCGGCCAGGGACAGCCGGCCCCACTCGGCCAGCATGGCGACCAGCCCGCCCGGCGTCCCCGGGACGACCGCGGCGAGCGGGCCGTACTCCGGGGGATAGCGCGAGCCCTCCGCCCGGTATCGCTCGGGCGTGGCGGCGGCGGGCGCCGTGCCCAGGCCGTTGACGCCGATCACGCGCCGCTCTCCCGGATGCCAGACCAGGGCCTGGGTCTCTCCCCCCCAGCCCAGGGTGTCCCAGAGCGTGCAGGTGGCGGCGAGCATCGAGCAGGCGGCGTCGACGGCGTTGCCGCCGCGCCAGAAGGCGCGCGCGCCGGCCACCGCGCCGAGCGGCTTGCCGGTCACCGCCATCCAGTGCCGGGCGTGGAGCGGCGGCTTCTGGGTCCGCGCGGCCTCCGCCGGCCGGGAACGGAGAGCGAGCCCGGCGAGAGAGAGGATGCAGGCGACGACGACGAGCGACAGGGCGCGGCGCAGCGGCATGGCGGCCTCCGTGGGGTCGGGGCCGAGACTACCTCGCGCGCGCCGTCGTCGGCTCAGTCGCGGCGGCCGCCCAGGAGGCCGGCGCGGAAGAGGAAGTAGAGCAGCGTCAGCAGCGTCGAGACCGCCGCGGCGACGTAGGTGAGCGCCGCCGCGTTGAGCACGCGGTCCATCCCCTCGCGCTCCTGCGCCAGCACGATGCCGTTCGAGACCGCGAGCTGCTTGGCGCGGGCCGAGGCGTCGAACTCGACCGGCAGCGTCACGAGCTGGAACAGCAGGACGCAGGAGAAGAGGACGACCCCGACCAGGAACATGTTCATCGACCCGAGGATCAAGCCGAAGACCATCACCAGGTAGCCGATCGAGGAGCCGATGTTGGCGGTCGGCACCAGCAGCGAGCGCAGCCACAGCGGCTTGTAGGCGACCGCGTGCTGGATGGCGTGGCCGGCCTCGTGGCAGGCGACGCCGACCGCCGCCACCGAGGGCACGCCGTAGACCGGCTCGGAGAGGGCGAGGGTCTTGGTGATCGGGTTGTAGTGATCCGAGAGCGTCCCCTTGTGCGGCACCACTTGGACGTCCGTGATGCCGGCGGCGTCGAGGAGACGCTGCGCCGCCTGGGCGCCGGTGAGGCCGGTCGAGACGCGGACCTTCGAGTACTTGTTGAACGCCGACTTGGTCCGGAAGCTGGCCCACAGCGAGAGGGCCAGGGCCGGGGCCAGGAAGACGAAATAGATGGGGTCGAATCCGAGCATGGGCGAGTCTCCTCGTCGTGCCGTGAAAACGTCGTGCGCGACCCGGGTATTCCGGCCCGCCGGGGCCGCTCCGCGCGCTCCGCAGTGTATCCGACGCCCCCGTCGCCCCGGCCCCTCACCCCCCGGGGCGGCAAGGGCATGGGCTCTCGCTCGGAGGCTGCTGCTGTGTCGCTCGCCTACCGGCCGAGGAGGTGGATCTTCCGTTTCGCGGGTTCGGGATGCGGCCGGTAGAGGACGGCGACGTGACCGACGCGGCCGACTTCGGCGCAGCCCAGGCGGCGGACGATCTCGGCGAGCGCGGTCTCTTTCTCTTCCTTGCCGGCGACGAAGCGGATCTTGATCAGCTCGTGGTCGGCGAGGGCGCGGTCGATCTGCGCGACCACCGGCTCGGTCAGCCCCCCCTTGCCGAGGTGGACGAGCGGCTCGAAGCCGTGGGCGAGTCCGCGCAGGAACTTGCGCTGGCGCGGCGAGAGGTCGAGACTCATCGAACCGCAGTCTAGCGCGCGCGGGCGACCGGCGCCTCTTCGAGGATGTCGGCGAGCACCGCTGCGGCGGCCTCGGCGTCGAGCTCGCCCGCGGGCAGGTAGGCGACCAGCCAGGCGCGCGTGGTCTCCGGGCGGACCTTGACCCGATGGGAGTCGGTGATCGGGGTGCCGAACGCTCCGGCGGCGTCGGCGAGCAGGGGCTTGCCGGCGAGATCGAGCGGCCCGCGCATCGAGTCGAGCGTCTCGCCGGCGCGCCCGGCGCGCAGGAGGACGGGGGGCTCGAAGGTCCCCTCGGCGAGCACGCAGGCGGGCACCTTGAGCTCGATCGACAACAGGTTGTTGAGATCGACCAGCGGGTGGATCGCCGGCAGCTCCTCGCCCTTGAGCACCCGGCGCAGCAGCGCCTCGGAGGAGGGCCGGTAGCGCGACGGATCGGTGCCGGCCGCCTTGAACAGCCGGCGCAGGGCGGCCACCACCGGATCCTCGCCCAGCGCCGCCGGAGTCCAGCGCTCGCGCAGGCGGGCGACGACGCGGGCCCGGCGAGCGGCCAGCCGCGCCGGCCCAGCCGGGTCGCCCGCGATCTCGACTCGGTTCCAGGCGAGCTCCCAACCCGCGAGCTCGCTCCTCCAGGACATCCCCGCCATCGCCGCCTCCTCGCGCTCGGAGCAACCGAGCCGCGCCGCCGAGCCGCCCCACTCGCCGGCTCCCGTCGTATTCTCCCGCCCCGGAGCGCCCCGTGACCATGATCTCCCCCCGGACCGCCCTGTCGCTTCTCGCCCTCTCGGCCCCCGCGCTGCTCGGCGGCGGCTGTCTATCGCTTCCCTCCGCCGCTCCCGGTTCGCGAGATGGCGCGGAGGGGGCGCGGCTCGGCCACTTCGAGGTCGCCTCGTCCTTCGGCCCGGCGGCCCGGATCGCGCCGACCGCCTGCAGCTCGGGCGACCCGGAGCGGTTCCTGGGCGTCGACCTCGAGGACGCCTCGTCGCGGCTCGTCGTGCGCCTGGTGATCGATCCGCTGTTCGGGCCGGCCGTGCGGGTCTTCGACTCCGAGGACCGGTTCGAGCGCTCCGTCGTCTTCTTCCGCGACGACTGCGAGACCTTCACCTTCACGCTGGCGCCGACCGGCTGGATCATCAACGAAGTCCACGTCCGCCGGGTCGCTCTCGAGCTCGACTGCGCGACCGAGGAGGGCTCCCGCATCGCCGGCCGGGCCGCGGCCGACCGCTGTGACTAGGGCCCTCAGCTAGACTGTTCTGGTGCGCGAGATCGTCGCCGTGGCGCTCGGCGGGGCGGCCGGATCCGTCGCCCGCTACCTGGTGGGCGGCTGGGTCCAGCAGCGGGCTTCCGCCGGTATGGGCTGGATCGCCCTCTTCCCCGCCGGCACGCTCGCGGTCAACGGGCTCGGCTGCCTCGCCGTCGGCTTCCTGGCGACCCTGCTCGGCGAGCGGCTGGCGGTCGATCCGGCGGTGCGGACCTGCGCGCTGATCGGCCTGCTCGGCGGCTTCACCACCTTCTCGACCTTCGGCTACGAGACGATCGAGCTGGCGCGGGGCGGCAACTTCGCGCTCGCCGCAGCCAACGTCGCGGTCAGCGTGGCGCTCGGCCTGGCGGGGGTCTGGCTCGGCGCCGCGGCCGCGCGCGCGCTGTGAGGGAGGCGACATGAAGCTCGAAGGCGAACGGACGCTGCTCCGCCTCTTCCTCGGCGAGTCGGACCGCCGCGACGGCCTGCCGCTCTACGATGCCATCGTGCAGAAGGCCCGCGCGGACGGCCTCGCCGGCGCCACGGTGCTGCGCGGCATCGTCGGCTACGGCGCCAACTCGCGCATTCACCGCGCCTCGATCCTGCGCCTGTCGGAGGACCTGCCGATCGTCGTGGAGGTGGTGGACGAGACCGAGAAGATCCGGCGCTTCCTCGACGAGATCGGACCCTGGATCGGCGACGGGCTGGCGACGCTCGAGCGCGTCCAGGTGGTCCTCTACCGGCACCAGGCCGACCGCCGAGGCGGCGTCTGAGTGAGCGAGGCGCCCGCCCCCGCCGCCGAGCGCCACGCCGCCATCGAGCGGCTGCTCGACGCCGAGGGGGCGAAGCTGCTCGCCTTCACGCGGCGCAGCTGCGGCGACGGCTCCGACGCCGAGGACGTCGTGCAGGAGACCTTCGCCCGCGCCTTTCGCGCCTGGGACCAGCTCGCCGACCCGGCGCAGGCCCGCGCCTGGCTCTACGCCATCGCCCGCCGGGTCTGCCAGCGGATGCACCGCCGCCGCGCCGGCGAGCCGGCCCGGATGGAATCGCTCGACGAGCTGCTGCCGCGCCCCGCCGCCTCGCTGCCCGATCTCGGAGGAGCCGTTGGTGACGGCGGCGACGATCCGCACCGGGAGCGCCTCCGCGCCGAGGCGCGCGAGCTGGTCGAGCGTGCGCTCACCGAGCTGCCCGAGCCCTTCCGGCGGACGCTGGTGCTCGCCGACGTCGCCGAGCTGACGATGGCGGAGATCGCCGCCGTGCTCGGCATCCGCGAGGCGACGGTCAAGACGCGGCTCCACCGCGCCCGGCTGAAGCTGCGGGCCGTGCTCGAGCAGGGTCTGCCGCAGCGACCCGCGCGGCCGCCGGGCCACGGACGCCAGGTCTGCCTCGACCTGCTGCGCTCCAAGCTCGAGGCGATGGACCGCCGCGCCCCCTTTCCCTACTCCGATCAGGCCCTGTGCGAGCGCTGCCGCTCGCTGCTCGGCACCCTCGACCTGGCCGGCGCCACCTGCGCCTCGTTCGGGCGCGAGCCGCTACCCGCCCGGCTGCGGGCCCGGATCCTGGGGGCGGACGCGGGCGCCTGAGCCCTCCCGGGAACCTCTTCCGGCCCCGGTGTCTCTTCCCCGTTGAACGCCGGTCCGTCCGCGGCGGGCCCACCCGACGAGAGACGAGCCGTCAGGAGACGAGATATGGCTTCCGAGTCCATCGTGCAGATTCGTGACCAGCAGCACTTCCGCGACACCCTCGCCGGCCCGACCCCGGTCCTGGTCGATTTCTGGGCCGCCTGGTGCGCCCCCTGCCGAATGGTGGCGCCGATCCTCGAAGAGCTGTCGGTCGAGCTCGCCGGCCGGGTCCGCATCGCCAAGGTCGACGTCGACGCCCTGCCGGAGCTCACCTATCCCTTCCACATCTCCGGCATCCCGACCATGATCCTGTTCGCCGGCGGTCAGGAGGTCGATCGGGTGGCGGGCGCCGCGCCCAAGGCCGCGCTGCGCCAGTGGCTCGAGTCGCGCGCCGCCTGAGGCCGGGTTGGTAGCATCCAGCCGCCGCTCCCCCGGCTGCCTCGGGGAGCGGCCCGGACGAGGCGCGTCGTACCCGGTCAGGACAAGACGACGCGGGAAAGCGAGGCCTCGTCATGTCCTGGATCCTCCTGTTCGTCGCCGGCCTGTTCGAAGTCGCCTGGGCGGTCGGCCTCAAGTCGACCGACGGTCTCCGCCGCCCCGGGCCGACGCTGTTCGTCCTGGTGACGCTCGCGGCCAGCCTGGCGCTGCTCGCCGCGGCGGCGCGGACGCTGCCGATCGGCACCGCCTACGCCGTCTGGGTCGGAATCGGCGCCCTGGGCGCCGCGGTTCTCGGCATCGTCCTCTACGGCGAGCCGGTGACCGCGCCGCGGCTCGGTTTCCTGGCGCTGCTGCTGATCTCGATCGTCGGCCTGCGCCTGACCGCGACCCCCCCGGCCGACTGACGGCGCTCGCCGTCGCTCAGGAGCGCAGCAGGCGCAAGGCGTTGGCGATCACCAGCAGGGTGGCGCCCATGTCGGCGGCGATGGCGCCCCAGAGCGTGGCCATGCCTCCGAGGGCAAAGGCGACGAAGACCGCCTTGATGGCGAGCGCGAAGGCGGCGTTGGCGCGGATGGTCGCGAGCGTGCGGCGGGAGTGGCGGATCAGCCAGGGCAGCCGCGACAGGTCGTCGGAGAGCAGCGCGACATCGGCGGTCTCGATCGCGGCGTCGGTCCCCGCCGCCCCCATGGCGACGCCGACCGTCGCCCGCGCCAGCGCCGGCGCGTCGTTGACGCCGTCGCCGACCATCGCGACGTGGCGGTCGCGCGCCACCAGCCGTTCGATCGCCTCGAGCTTCTCGGCCGGCAAGAGCTCGGCTTGCACTTCGTCGATGCCGCACACGGCCGCCACCCGCTCCGCGGTCGGCCGGTGATCGCCGGTCAGCATGACCACCCGCCGCACGCCCGCGGCGTGGAGCTCGCCGACCAGCCGCCGGGCCTCGGGGCGGATCTCGTCGGCGAGGGCGATCAGGCCGCAGACGTGGGTCTCGTTGCCGACCACGACGATGGTCGCGCCGCCGGCGGCCAGCGCCTCGATGCGGGCGTGGATCTCCGGCGTCTCCTGGCCCCGCTCCTCGAGCATCCGGTGCGAGCCGATCCAGAAGCGCCGGCCGCCGATCGACCCTTCGGCGCCCCGGCCGGGCAGGATCGCGAAGCCCTCCGCGGCGGCGGCGGCGAGCCCGCGGCGCGTCGCCTCGTCGCGGATGGCGTGGGCGAGCGCGTGCTCGCTGTGCGCCTCGAGAGCGGCGGCGCGGGCGACGAGTCCGTCCTCGTCGTGGCCCGAGAGCGGCACGATCCCGGTCACCGCGGGGCGGCCCCGGGTCAAGGTGCCGGTCTTGTCCATCGCCACGGTCACCACCCGCGCCGGCTCCTCGACGTAGCGTCCCCCTTTGATCAGCACGCCGTGGCGGGCGGCCGCGGCCAAGGAGGCGACGACCGAGACCGGGGTCGCGACCACCAGCGCGCAGGGGCAGCCGATGACCAGGAGCGCCAGGCCCCGGTAGATCCCGTCGCCCCACGACGCCAGCCCCGCGAGCGGCCAGCCGAGCCCGACCACCAGCGCCAGGGCGAAGACGAGCGGCGTGTAGATGCGCGCGAACCGCTCCACCCATCGCTCCGACGGCGACCGCCGCGACCGGGCCTCCTCGACCGAGCGGAGGATCCGCGCCAGCGTGGTCTCGCTCGCCGCCCGCGTCGATTCGACCTCGAGCGCGCCGCGGCCGTTGATCGAGCCGGCGAACACCTCGTCGCCGGGCTGCTTCGCGACCGGCAGGCTCTCGCCGGTCAGCGGCGACTGGTCGACCTCCGAGACGCCGGCGACGACCACGCCGTCGAGCGCCAGCCGCTCCCCCGGGCGGACCACGAAGCGGCTGCGGACGGCGGCCTCGGCCGCGGGCAGCTCGGCCAGGCTGCCATCCGGGCGGCGCACCCGCACCAGCGGCGGCGCCAGCTCGAGCAGCGCCTCGACCGCCCGCCGGGCCCGCCCGACGCTCCACCCTTCGAGCGCCAGCGACAGGGCGAAGAGGAAAGCGACCGTCGCCGCCTCCAGCCATTCGCCGATGCCGAGCGCGCCGGCGACGGCGATCGTCATCAGCAGGTGCATGTCGGGGCGCGCCCGCCGGAGCGCCGCCCAGGCCTTGGGCGCCACCAGCCAGCCACCCGCCACCACCGCGACGAGGTAGAGCAGCCGCGCGGGAAGGGGCAGGGCGACCGCGGACGCCGCGAGCTCCCCCGCACCCAGCGCGGCGAGAACGCCGCCCGCGAGCGTGGCATGGGCGGCGAATCCGGCCGCCATCGCGGCGCCGCTCAGCGCGGCGAGCCAAGCGCCCCGGCGCCGCGCCCCGTCAGCGCCCGCGCGCGCACCGGCCAGCCAAGGTTCGGCCCGCATCCCGGTCGCGGCGATCCGGCGCCGCACCACTTCGGCGTCGACCTCTCCCGCCACGGTCAGCTTGCCCGCCAGCAGATCGAAGCCGAGGTTGCCCTCCCCGCCGACCAGCCCGCCGAGCTCGCGCTTGAGGATCGCGACCTCCTCGGCGCAGTCCATCCCCGCCACCCGAAACGCCGTCGTCCGCACTTTCATGCCGGCCCCGATCGTGGCACGAAGCGCCTCGGAGCCCGGCGAATGAGATGTCGTTCTCGTGTCGCTTTCCGGCCGGCGAGGCGATTGTGGAATCGGCGCCGGGGCGGCGGAGTACTTCGCAGCCGGCCGCCGCGAGGCGACGGAAAATTGCCCAATGGACGACTTCGTCCACCCTCTCCGAGGAGCTCCCACCGTGCCCGTTCGATCCGCTCCGCTGGCTCTTTGCGCCTGCCTGGCGCTCGCCCTGACCGCCCTCGCCGTCGCCGAGCCGCCGCCGGCCGCCACCCTGGCGATCACCGAACTGGCCGAGCGGGCCGCCGACCTCGCGCTCGGTGAGCCGCTGCGGTTGACCGGCGTCCGCTCGACCGCGGAGGGCCGCGAGGTGGTGCTGGAGGTCGCCCGCCTCGAGGTCTTCCCGCCGGACGCCATCGTCGTGGTGATGAGCGACGCCGGCGAGCAGCGGCTCGGCCCGCCTGCCAACGTCTACCTGGGGGGGCGGATCGAAGGCGAGCCGGGCTCGCGCGTGCTGTTGACGCTGCTCGAAGGGGGCGAGATCCGCGGGCTGGCGCTGAGAGATGGCGAGGTCGAGATGGTGGGGGGCGACGACCGGCCGGCACGTGTCGGCGACGCGCTGGAGCTGGTGCGGGTCACCACCGCGGCGATGGAGCGCGCGACCGCGGCGCACGGCTTCGCCTGCGACGCCGATCTGCTCGAGCCCGCGGACCTGCTCGCCGAGCCCGCGGCGCCTGCCGCCGGCGCCCTCGGAGTCGCTCTCCCGGACCAGCCGCTGGCGGCGAATCGCACCGCTCGCGTGGCGGTCGACACCGACTTCGAGTTCTACCAGAAGTTCAACAACACGAGCCGCGCGGTCAACTACATCGGGGATCTCATCGGCTACGCCTCGCTCGTCTACGCCGCCGAGACGAACACCTCCCTGAACGCCCACTACGTCCGGATCTGGACCACCTCGAACGATCCGTGGACGCAGACCAGCCCCCTCTGCAATCTCTACCAGTTCGGCAAGCACTGGAACGACAACATGGGGGCGACCTCCCGCACCATCGCCCACATGATGAGCGGCAAGAGCAACGGTGGCGGCGTCGCCTGGGCGGGGGTGCTCTGCAGCGGCGCCTTCAACTACGACAGCACCTCCGGCAACTGCACCTTCTCAGGCGTCGGCAACTACGGCGGCGGCTACGGCTACACCGGCGGCATGAACGCCAACTTCTCGCCCAACAACCCGTCGATCATCTGGGATCTGGTGGCGACCACGCACGAGATCGGCCACAACTTCAATTCTCCCCACACCCATTGCTACGCCGGGCTCGGCGGCAACGCCTCGCACATCGACCACTGCTGGGGAACGCAGCCGGGCTGCTACGCCGGCACGGTCAGCCTGCCGGGACCCGGCTCGGTGACCGGGGGCGTCTCGGGGCAGCGCAACGGCACGATCATGAGCTACTGCCACCAACGCACCGGCGGTTTCACCAACATCGCCTTCACTTTCGGAGTGGGACACCTCTACGGCGTCGCCCCCGAGCGGGTGCCGGCGCGCATGGCTGCGCACGTCAACACCATCGCGACAAACAATCCGGCCTGCCTGGCGCTCGCGCCGCAGGTCTACATCTTCGCGGACGGGTTCGAGAGCGGCAACACCTCGCGCTGGGCGCTGGGCACGACCTGACGGCGGCCGCCGCCACCGGCGGGCGCGGCGGCGCACTTGCGCGCCGGGCCGTTTCCTGGTGAAGTGCGCCGCGACCGATGCGCCCCGAGATCGTCGAGACCCCCCCTTTGACCGCGATGGAGCGGGCGCGGGCGACCCGCAACCCGGTCCGCAAGCTCTACTTCTGGACGCTCCACTGGGCGGCGACGCCGCACGCGGTGCCGGCGCTGGCGGTGCTCTCTTTCGCGGAGTCGTCCTTCTTCCCGGTGCCGCCGGACGTGCTGCTGATCGCGATCTGCTTCTCGACGCCGCGCCGCTGGGCGCGCATCGCCCTCTGGTGCACGGTCGCCTCGATTCTCGGCGGCATGCTCGGCTACTACCTCGGCTGGGCGCTCTGGGACAGTGTCGGCAAGCCGATCGTCGACTTCTACGACGGTCAGGAGGTGATGGACAAGGTCCAGCGGTGGTACACCGAGCTGGGCTTCCTCGGCGTGCTGGTCGCCGCCATCACGCCGATTCCCTACAAGGTCTTCACCATCGCCTCGGGCTGGTTCCACTTCGACTTCGCGCAGTTCGTGGGCGCTTCGGTGATCGGCCGCGCGTTCCGCTTCTTCCTCGTCGCCGGTCTGATCGGCCGCTACGGCGAGCGCATTCGCCCCTTCCTGGAGACCAAGCTCGAGTGGGCCCTGGTCGCCCTCGCTCTCGCGGCGATCGGCGGCTTCGCGGCGATCAAGCTGCTCGGCTGAGGCGCGGCGGGCGCAGTGCCTGCTCGACCCCCGCGATGGCCGCGCCGACCAGGAGCAGGACCCCCGCCCAGCAAGCGAGCTCCAACGCCACCAGCGGCGCCGGTTCGCGCAGCACGCTCCAGGGCAGGTAGAACTCGAACCACGGCACCATCAGCACCCACGCGACGAGGCTGAAGCGCAACCCGCGCCGCCACCAGGGGAGATCCCAGCCCCGCGCCAGCCCGGCGTACACCCATCCCCACAGCACGCCGATCCCGAGCAGGCCGGCGACCAGGATCCACGGTGCCTCGACCGTGCGGGGCGGCGGCTCGCCACCGAACGCGGCGAGCATCTTCGCGCTCTGCAGATCGGGATCGGCGAGCAGGCCTTGCACGGGACCGAAGCAGAGCATCAGGCCGACGAGCCAGGCGATCCCACCGGCCAGCCCAGCCAGCGCGCCGCGAAACCAGCTCGAGCTTCGCATCGTCGGTCACCTCCTCCTCGCCGGGCTCCGAGCGGCGCGCCCGACCGCCACTCGACGGGCGCCGGACCTCCCACTCGATCGCTCGGCGCTACTCGTGCCCCCAGGGCGCGGGCGGCGCGTCGACCGGCGCGGTCAGGTCGAACTCGACGCGGAACAGGCGGCCGCCGGGGCGGGAGAGCTCGTAGAGGAAGCGGTGGCCCTGCTCGATTTCCATCGCCCAGGTGTTGGTGACCGAGGCGGCGAGCCCCGCGCGCTCGAACATCGCGATCGACTCGGCGTCGACCGGGAACTCCTGGCGAATCGCCGTGCCCGCGGTGGCGGTGTCGCCGCCGTACATCGTGACCGCGTCGGGGCTGCCGTCCTGGTGCCGGTGGTCGTGCTTCAGCCGCAGCCCGCTCTCGGTACGGGTCAGGACCCAGGTCCGCGAGCGATCCTCGCCGACGTGGAAGGGCACCTTGACTTCGCTCTCGCCGCACTCGCGAATGTGCATGACCAGCGCCTGGCCGGCGAAGGGATCGTCGGGCGCAGCCGGCTCGTTGGCGACGATCTTCCCCGGGAACGCCTGTCCGCAGTGGAACTCGAACGCCGCGAGAAAAGCGTCCACCGGTGCCGTCTCGGCGGCAGCCGCCGGCTCGGTGGTTGCGGGAGCGTCCCCGGGCACCGATGCGGGCGCCGGCGCGGGCGCGGCCTCGCGCGGCGCGGCGTCGCAGCCGAGGAACGAGATCGAAGCCAGCAGGAGCACGGAGAGTGTCGTCGAAGTTCGCATGCTCGCACCCTACCGCACTCTCTCGCTCGCTCGTCCTCTCGAGTCCGTTCATTCCATCCTCCCTGCGACTCCAGAATGTCGCGAGGCTCGACGGGTTCGCAGGCGCGATGTCGAAAAGAAGCTCCATAGAAGAGGGCCGGTGAGCGGCGTCTCGCCGGTGACTCCGCGCTGCGGAGCCGGGATCGCGAGCGCAGTGGACCAATCAGGGCTACTTCGCTGGTCCTTTCCTTCTCTGGTCCTTTCCTTCTCTGCTGCTTCTCCATGATGTCGCGAAGCTCGACGGCTTCGCGGGCGCGATGTCGAGAAGAAGCTCCATAGAAGGGGGCCGGTGGGCGGCGGGGCGCTGGTGACTCCGCGCTGCGGAGCCGGGACCGGAAGCGCGGTGGACCGATCAGGGTTCCTTCTCTGGTCCTTTCCTTCTCTGGTCCTTTCCTTCTCTGGTCCTTTCCTTCTCTGGTCCTTTCCTTCCCTGGTCCGTTCCTTCCCTGGTCTTTTCGTTTTCTGATCTTCTCCTTCTCTGCTACTTCTCGCTGGAATCTCGAAGCGGAATGGGCTCGCGGGCGCAGGGTCGAGAAGTGTCCATCGGAAGGGCGGTAGCAGGCTGCGGCGCGCTGGTGGCTCGGCGCTGGGATGTCGGGCCCAGAAGCGCGGTGGGCCGGTCAGGGTTCGGCCTTGCGTCGGGTCCTGGGTTCGGCCATGCGGCCCCCCCGCTCAGCCGGCGGCGTCGTAGGCGGCGCGGAGCCAACCGATGAGCTCGGCGTCGACTTCGTCGGCGGCGGCGATGCGCACTTTGTACTGGCACATGCCGCCCGGAGCCTGGGCGACGAGGCGGGCGCCGCCCGCGAGGCTCTTGGCGTTGAGGCCGATCTCGACCTGGGTCTTGGTCGCCGGCCCGACCATCGCGAACTGTTTCTTCCGGCGCAGGCTCAGGTAGCCCTTCTTGGGCGCGATCTCGAACGCTCCGAAGCCCTCGATCGCCGCCATCACCCGGTCGTGCACCGGCCGCAGCGCCGCCTTCGGCCCGGCGTAGATCTCGCCGACCGCCGCCTGGCCGCTCGCCGCGGGGGCCGCCGCGCCGCCGCTCGCCCGCAGGTAGAGCGTCACCAACGTATTGGCATCCCCGTGCCCGAGCCCGAGCCCGCTCTTGGCCGCGTCCCGCAGCTCGCCATGCTTGGCGAGCCCGGTCCCCTTCAACCACCCATACAGCTGATCGAGCGACTTGCCGGTCTTCTTCTGGATGTTCGCGAGCTGCGTTTCGAGCGCCTTGTCGAGGTCCATCGAAGCTCCTCCTTCCATCCCCGCGGGCCCGCGATCATCCCCCGTTTCCACCCCCCACGTCGACCGCCGGAAACGCCCGTCCAACCCGGGCCAGGAGACCCCACCACACCGCGCGCAATGACCACCCGCCCCCGCCCCGTTCGGCCCTCACGGCCGAGGACGCAGAGGTACAGCGTCCGGGCGTGCAGGTCGATGCCGCAGCTGAAGTCGTGGCGACGGCGGACAGACTCGCATGCAGCGCTTCCTCTGGGTGGGTTGATTGCCACCTCGAAAGCTACCGCGTGGGTAGCTCCAGAGGGGGCCTGCATGAGCTGCAAGTCATTTCACCGGACGCGCCCGTTGCGCAGCGGCTCGCTTCGCTCGGTGACGTTCGAGGGGCGCCGCGGTGAACTCAGGATCTGTCCGGCCGCACTTCGCCAGTGGCGAAGAGCGCAGGCGGGCGTGAAGGAAGCAGCGCGAGTCGGGCCCGGGCGAGCTGGTATCCTAAATGCGAGGTGGCGGTATGGAGTCCGAATTCACAGCGGTGTATCGCAAGGTCCCGGAGGGCTACATCGCCTTCGTCGAGGAACTTCCGGGAGCCAACACGCAGGGTTCGAGTCTAGAGGAGGCGCGCTCGAATCTCCGGGAGGCCGTCCAGTTGGTACTCGAGGCCAATCGAGAATTGGCGGAACGGGAGCTCGAGGGCGTGGAGGCTCTTCGCGAGCCGCTCAGGGTCTCTGGTTGAAACGGAGGGACCTTTTCCCGGCACCTCGAGCGGCATGGTTGCCAGTTGCTGCGGGAGGGCGGCAGCCACACCGTCTGGGTCAACGCTGCCGCTGGCCGCACGAGCACGGTGCCCCGCCATCGCGAGATCAACTCGTACCTCGCGGCCAAGATCTGCCGCGACCTCGAAGTACCCGCACCAGAGCAAGCCTAGCGTCGGTCGCGCCGGCTGCAATGTGCTGCGGGTCGCCTGCCTGCAGTGGCACCTTCCATGTTCTCTACGCGAAGGTACCGAGGCGCGGCCGAACTACACGCTGCACCGGGCGCCACCGGTCGCTGCGCTCCCGGTGTCGCCGGTGAGCTCGGCCGTTGGTCTGCGGAGCAGATTCCATGAACGCCCCCTCTGGTTCCTGGCGTCGCCAGCAGCTGAGCCCGGCGACCTGGCTAAAGCGGCGGTTCCTGTGATCCGGAACGGTCGGAGCCTGTCGCCCGACAGGTCCTGCGAGCGGAGACGTTCCGCGGTCGTGGCCCGATTCGCGGCTCGCCGTGGATGGCACGCCGCTCACGTCACGGCTCGTTAGCCCGACCAGACGGATCCCGGTCATGGGCGACAGCGATGACACCGATGCTCGGAGCGAGGCGCCCACCGCTTGGTCGAGCTTCTTCGTCCTGACCTTTGCGTTGACCTGGATCGCCTGGCTGGCATCGGCGGCGTTCGTGACGCCAGGCAACTCCTGGTTGTTCGGCCTCGGCGGCCCGGTCTTCCTTCTCGGTGTCTTCGCGCCGGCGTTCGTGGCGCTCGCGCTCACTGCCCACAGTGAAGGGAGCGCTGGAGTCGCGCGACTGCTGAGGCGCATCGGCAAGTGGCGGCTCGGCGCACGCTGGTATCTGTTCGCCATCGGCTACATGGCGGCCACCAAAGTCGTCGCCGCCCTGACCCATCGCCTGGTCCTGGGCGCGTGGCCGACCTTCGGCGACACTTCGGTCCCCCTGATGCTGGGCGCGATTCTCATTTCGACCTGGGCGCAAGCTGGCGAGGAGGTCGGATGGCGGGGATACGCGCTCCCTCGCCTGGCGGTGCACCTAGGCCTCGGCGGCGCGAGCGTGCTTCTCGGCGTCGTCTGGGCGCTCTGGCACCTGCCGCTGTTCTTCCTGCCCGGCAGCGGGAGTGACGGGCAGTCGTTTCCGATCTACCTGCTGCACGTGACCGCGTTGTCGGTGGCGATGTCCTGGCTCTACTGGAAGACCGAGGGCAGTCTGCTGCTGGTGATGCTGATGCATGCTTCCGTCAACAACACGACGGGCATCGTTCCCGCGGCGGTGCCCGATGCGGTGAACCCCATGTCGTTCCACGGTTCACTGGTGGCCTGGTCGACCGTCGGCGTGTCCTGGGGGGTCGCGGTGCTGCTCCTGCTGAGGATGCGTCGGGCCGAGATCGGCGCACTGCTCGACCCTGCGCCGCGACAGCCCCGGCAGCGTGCGCTGGATGCGTGAAGAGCTGGCACCGCACTCGTCCACTAGCGATGGCCTGGAGACCTTCTCCGATCTCCTGGCCTATCTGGCAGATCGCGGTTCGGCCCTCCCCGAGGGAGACATCGTTGCCAGAACTGCCGATGAACGCTTGGTGGTTCTTGACGTGAACTCGCCTGTCGACCCGAGCAAGAAGGTCTGGCGCGTTGAACTGCCGTAGAGCAGGATCAGGGTCAGCTCTGGCGGCTTCGATTCCTCCTCTCGACGCGCTCTCGCCGGTGCTGGAGACTGCCCGTGAACTCCTCGCGCATCCCGCTTGAAGTACTGACGGAGGTCGGCCGGCTCCTGACTCTCTTTGGCGTCGCGAACGATGCCTTCGACCATGGTTCGACCGCGGAGGCTGCACGGCTCCGGGAGCGCGGCACCTCGCGTCTGCGGGCGCTCGTCGTCGAACATCCGGCGCTGCTCGAGCTCGCGCCGCGGTTGCCCTGGATGCTCGATCATGGGCTGCTGATCTACAGTTGGCCCACCGTTCTCGACGTCATCGAGAACGCCATCCGCGAGCAGTCCACGGGTCCCTGACCCGAGCCGCTCCGCGCCTTGCTCGAGACAATCGTTGCTGCCGAGGCCGGGTCATCGACGCGCCGGGAGCGTAACCTCCCTGGGGCCAGATCATCACCCGCACGCTCCCCCGGTGGATCGAGGTCAACCCGGCTCTTCTGGGTGGCCTCCCCGTGGGGTACGCCGTGGTCCGCTTCGGGCGCGCCGTGATAAGCACTGCTCCTCACCGACCAGCGTCCCTCCGGGGACTCGACGGGAGACGACCATGACGATCTGGCTCCGAGCGACCGTGACGGTTTCGGCACTGTTCGTGACGCTGGCCGCCGGCGGCGCGGCGCCGGTCGGCGCGAGCGACGTACCGCGCGAGATCGATCGGCAGGTCTGGATTCCGCTGCTCGCGGCCTCCAACCAATTCGACGCCGAGGGCTTCCTGGCCGTGCAGTCGGCGGACCTGGTGCGCGTGTCGGTCGACACCAGCGAAATCTACGGACTGGACCGCTATCGGCGCGAGCTGGTCGAAGGCTTCGCCCGGGCGCGCGAGCGGGGCATCCGGCGCCACAGCGAAGTGCGCTTCCTCACCCGGACCCATTCCGGCGGGCTGGCCCGGGATACCGGGGTGTTTCGCTCCGAGGTGGTGCTGGCGGGAGGGGAAACCCGAGTCCGGTACACAGCCTTCGAGATGATCCTGCGCCTGGAGGATGGGCGGTGGCGGATCCTGGTCGATCAGGACACGGCGCGCGGCGGGTCGATCTCGGAGGCGGAGTACCTCGCGGGCACGCCCCTGCAACGCGACCCAATCGCCGAACCGGCCACCAAACTCGCGCCGGCGCCAATCAACGGAGCCTCGCCCGAGAGGACCCCCGCGGATTCGACCCCGCCGGCGAGAGGCGCGGCGCGGGCCTCCTTCGCTTGACAGTGCGCCAATTGGCCTCTATCCTTGGCCACATGGCTACTCCTGCGCTGGCGACGGTTCTCTCCGACAGCGCCCGCGAACCGGCCGACGTCTCCCGCTTCGTCGAGCTCGTTCACGAGGGCGGGCCCGGTGCCCACTCCTATGTCCTGCTCCTGGGCCTGGAGCAGCTCGACCCGGCCGAGCTGCTGCGGACCGTCGAGCGCGGCGTTCCCTTCGAGGCGCTGGCGCGGCTGCAGCGGAACCTGGAGCTGTCGCAGATCGATCTGCTCGACGTCGTGCAGATCCCGCAGCGGACGCTGACGCGGCGGAAGCGAGAGGGCCGCTTGAAGCCCGACGAGACCGACCGCCTGCTGCGAGCCGGCCGTCTGTTCGGCCGCGCCATCGAGCTGTTCGGCGGCGAGCCGGCCGCCGCGCGCAGGTGGCTCGCCACCCCGCAAGCCGTGCTGGGGGGCGCCGCGCCCTGGGAGCTCGCCAGGACGGAAGTCGGCGCGCGAGAGGTCGAAGCGGTCATCGGACGAATCGAGCACGGCGTCTACTCGTAGTGCCGACGGCCTGGAGGATCGTCGCCGAAAAGTACGCCGCCACGGCCTTCGACGGCGAGGGGGCGCGGCTCCACGGTGGGCGCTGGAACTCGCCCGGCATCGCGATGGTCTACACCTCGGACTCGCCCTCGCTGGCCGCGCTCGAGCTCCTGGTCGGCCTCAACGATGCCTCCTTCCTTTCGAGATTCGTGCTGCGCGGCATCGAAGTGCCCGACGCGTCGGTCGCCGACCTCGATCGCTCGCTGCTGCCCACGGACTGGCGGGCCTATCCCGCGCCCCCTCGCCTGGCGCGGCTCGGCGACTCCTGGATCCGAGCCAAGAGCTCGCTGGCCCTGCGGGTGCCCAGCGCGGTGATCGAGCAGCAGTGGAATCTCCTCCTCGACCCCACCCACCCCGACTTCGCTTCGCTTTCGACCGGCCCCGCGATCGCTTTCGAGCTCGACCAGCGGCTGGTCCCGCGGCCGTAGCGGACCGCTCGCCACCCGCCGCGCCCCGCGCCCCGGCCCGGCTGCGTCGTCCTGCTACGATCGGTCTTCCCCTGGCCCGACTCGAGCTGCGCGCGCCGCGCGCGACACCGACCGCCACCCGACCTCCAGAGGACGCCCAGAGCCATGACCGCCCGAGAACGCGACCAGCTGCTCCGCACGTTGAAGGCCCGCTTCGAGGCGCATCCGCATCGCCACCCGGGCGTCGCCTGGACCGCGGTCGAGGCGCGGCTCGAGAGTCGTCCCGAGGCCCTGAAGAGCCTGCGCGCGATGGAGGCGACCGGCGGCGAGCCCGACGTCATCGGCCGCGACGAGGCGACCGGGCGCCTGACTTTCTGCGACTGCTCCGCGCAGAGTCCGAGCGGCCGCAGGAGCCTCTGCTACGACCGCGCGGCGCTCGACTCGCGCAAGGAGCACAAGCCGCGGAGCAGCGCGCTCGAGTTGGCCGCCGAGATCGGCGTCGCGTTTCTGACGGAAGGGGAATATCGGGATCTCCAGCGGCTGGGCGAATTCGACACCAAGACCTCCAGCTGGGTCGCGACCCCGGCCGAAGTTCGCTCGCTGGGCGGGGCTCTCTTCTGCGACCGTCGCTATGGCACGGTCTTCGTCTACCACAACGGCGCCGAGTCGTACTACGCGGCGAGAGGCTTCCGAGGCACACTCGTCGTCTGACGGCGCGCGAGCGTCCGCGATGAGCCCGGTCCTCAGGGCCGGCGGCTGGACCTCGCTGCTCGCCGCGACCGGCACGCTGCCGATGGCAGCCTGGGCGTAGGATCGGCAGCGGAGTGCCCATGATGCGCCAGCTCCTGCGCCGGAGAATCTCGCCCCTGTGGCTGATCCCCGTGGTTCTGGTGGGCTTGCCGTTCCTGGTCGGCGCCGTCGGCCGGATCGGTCTCGGGCTCGGTGCAGAGAGATTCGGTCGTTCGCTCCTCCGAGCGGCGGTGAGCTACGGCGAGCTGCCCGCCGCGCTGATGGGCGGTGGCAGCGCGCCGCCGCCGCTCGCGGGGATCCTCGCGGCCGGGTTGATCTACTCGGTGCCCGTGGTGCTCTGCTTCCTGGGCCTCCGCGCCCTGCGCCGTCTCCTGGAAACTCGGTAGACCCGCCACCCGCCCGACGCGCGAGCCGCGATCGCGGCCGCTGACGGCCGGACGCTTGGCGCGCGCGGCGCGCGCTGTCATCATTCCAGGGCGAGCCGGACGCCGACCCGGCGCGCGGAGCGCATCTCGAGGATCGGCGCAGCCACCGCCTCACACCCAGGGAGAGCATCGATGACGGAAAGCGCCAAGTGCCCGATGACCGGCGCCACCGGCCGGACCACGGCCGGCCGCGGCACCTCGAACCGCGACTGGTGGCCCCACCAGCTGAACCTGAGCATCCTCCACCAGCACGCGCCTTCGTCCAACCCATTGGGCCTCGACTTCGACTACGCGCGTGAGTTCCGGAAACTCGACTGGCCGGCCCTCAAGCGGGACCTCTACGCCCTGATGACCGACTCGCAGGCCTGGTGGCCGGCCGACTGGGGCCACTACGGCGGGCTGTTCATCCGCATGGCCTGGCACAGCGCCGGCACCTACCGTACCGGCGACGGGCGGGGCGGCGGCGGCACCGGCAGCCAGCGCTTCGCGCCGGTCAACAGCTGGCCCGACAACGTCAATCTCGACAAGGCGCGCCGCCTGCTGTGGCCGATCAAGCGCAAGTACGGCAACCGGATCTCCTGGGCCGACCTGATGATCCTCGCCGGCAACTGCGCTCTCGAGTCGATGGGCTGCGCGACCTTCGGCTTCGGCGGCGGCCGCGTCGACGTCTGGCAGCCCGAAGAGGACATCTACTGGGGCAGCGAGGAGACCTGGCTCGGCGACCGGCGCTACCGCGGCGACCGCGAGCTCGAAGATCCCCTCGCCGCCGTGCAGATGGGCCTGATCTACGTCAACCCCGAAGGCCCGGATGGCAACCCCGATCCCGTGGCCTCCGGCCGCGACGTGCGCGAGACCTTCGCCCGCATGGCCATGAACGACGAGGAGACCGTGGCCCTGGTCGCCGGCGGCCACACCTTCGGCAAGGCGCACGGCGCGGGCGATCCGAAGCTGGTGGGTCCGGAGCCCGAAGGCGCGCCGCTCGAAGAGCAGGGTTTGGGATGGCGCAACCGGTTCGGCACCGGCCAGGGAGTCGACACCACCACCAGCGGCATCGAGGGCGCCTGGAAGCCCAACCCGACGAAGTGGGACATGGGCTACTTCGACATGCTCTTCGGATACGAGTGGGAGCTGGTCAAGAGCCCGGCCGGCGCCTGGCAGTGGCTGGCCAAGGAGGTCCGCGAGGAGCACCTGATCCCGGACGCCCACGACCCGTCGAAGAAGCACCGGCCGATGATGACCACCGCCGATCTGTCGCTCCGGTTCGACCCGATCTACGAGCCGATCGCGCGCCGCTTCCACCGCGATCCCGAGGCCTTCGCCGACGCCTTCGCCCGCGCCTGGTTCAAGCTGACCCACCGCGACATGGGGCCGAAGGTCCGCTACCTCGGCCCCGAAGTCCCGGGCGAGGACCTGATCTGGCAGGACCCGGTCCCCGCCGTCGACCACCCGCTGATCGACGCCGCGGACATCGCCGCGCTCAAGGGCAAGGTGATCGCCTCGGGCTTGACCGTCGCGGAGCTCGTCGGCACCGCCTGGGCGTCGGCCTCGACCTTCCGCGGCTCGGACCTGCGCGGCGGCGCCAACGGCGCCCGGATCCGCCTGGCGCCGCAGAAGGACTGGGAGGTCAACCAGCCAGCGCAGCTCGCGAAGGTGCTCGCGGTGCTCGCGACGATTCAGCGCGACTTCGACGGCGCCCAGACGGGCGGCAAGCGGGTCTCGCTGGCGGACCTCGTCGTGCTGGCCGGCTGCGCCGCGATCGAAGCGGCGGCCGCCGCCGCCGGCCACGCCGTCCAGGTGCCCTTCACCCCGGGGCGCACCGACGCCTCGCAAGAGCAGACCGACGTGGCGTCGTTCGCCGTGCTGGAGCCCCGGGCCGACGGCTTCCGCAACTTCCAGCCGCGGGCCTTCACCGTCTCGGCCGAGGAGCTGCTGGTCGACCGGGCGCAGCTGCTGACCCTGAGCGCGCCGGAGATGACGGTGCTCGTCGGCGGCCTGCGGGTGCTGGGCGCCAACGCCGGGGGGTCGACCCACGGCGTCTTCACCCGGCGGGCGGGCGCGCTGACTCACGACTTCTTCGTCCACCTGCTCGACATGGACACCGTCTGGAGGCCGACGTCGGAGGCCGCGGACACCTTCGAGGGTCGCGACCGCGCGACGGGCGAGCTCCGGTGGACCGCGACCCGCGTCGACCTGGTCTTCGGCTCGAACTCCCAGCTGCGCGCCCTGGCCGAGGTCTACGCCCAGGACGACGCCCACGAGAAGTTCGTCCACGACTTCGTCGCCGCCTGGACGAAGGTCATGAACCTGGACCGCTTCGACCTCGCCTGATCGCGGCGCGCGTCTACGAGGCGTTCCTCGACCCCGACGGGATGGCGAAGGGGTCGCCGCCGCACGGCTCCACCGGGCGGGTCCACCACCTGGAGGCCCGCGTCGGCGGCAGTTCTGGCCTCGCAGCAGAAGCCAACTGGGGTTTCCGGGCTGACCCCACCCCAGGGGATGTCGACAGGCGGCGCTCCGCCTGCTCTCTTGGGGGCGTCGCGGCCGGCGGCGGGGCGCCGTCGCCGGTGCTTTCGGAGGAGGGGCCGATGCCGAGCTCGGGGACGGAGTCCGCCGCGGGAGCGAGAGCAGAGCCCAGATCCGAGCCGCCCGCCGGCCCCCCGGAGCGCGAGCGGCTCGCTGAACAGCAGCGGCTGCCCCAGCTCTGGGGCCGCAGCGGTTTCTGGCAGATCCGGCTCCGCTGGGCCGTCGCCCCGGTGATGATCGCCGGCGTCCTGATCGCGCAGGCGCTGGGCTTCGAGCTGCGCGCGCTGCCGATCCTCCTCATCGCCGTCGCGAGCCCGCTCTACAACGCGCTCTTCGCCTGGGCCTTCAGCCGCTGGGAGGAGCGCCTGGCGGCCGATCCCGCGCTCGACCGGCTGCTGGTGGTGGTCGAGGTGATCCTCGACTACGCGGCGATGCTGGCGCTGCTGCACTTCACCGGCGGCGCCTCGAGCCCGCTCGCCTTCTTCCTGCTCTTCCACGTCGTGATCGCGGCCGTCCAGTTCCCGGCCGCGACCGCGTATCTGTTCGCCGGGCTCGCGGCCGCCGGCCTGTGGGGGTTGCTGCTGGGCGACGTCTCCGGCTTGCTGCCCAGCCACGGCCTCGCCTTCCGCGGCGAGCCGCTCCACCTGATCGACCAGCCGGTGCACGCCACCGTCCTGCTGCTCGGCCTGACCGCGGCGCTCTTCCTGACCGCGACGCTGGTGACGCGGATCATGGGCCAGCTGCGCCGCGGCGTCGACGAGCTCGCCCGCGTCAGCGCCGAGATCGCCGAGCTCAACCGGCACCTGCACAGTCTCTACGCGATGGTCTGCGCCATCGGCACCGAGCGCCACCTGGCGCCGATCCTCGAGACGGTGGTGCGCGAGGTGGCGCAGGTCACCGAGGTTCCCGCCGTCGCCATCAAGCTGCTGTCCGACGATGGCGAGACGCTGCGCTACGTCGCCGCGCACGGCCTGCCCGAGTCGCTGATGCGCGAGACCGTGATCCGTCTCGACCAGAGCCCGCTCAACCGCCGCATCATCGAGGGCGGCGAGACCCTGGTCGAAGGGGGCCTGGAGGGCAACATCGCCTTGCAGCTCCAGCAGGAGCTCGGCGCGCTCGGCATCCGTTCCGCCATCCTGGCGCCGCTCAAGGTGGAGCAACGCGTGATCGGCACCCTGGGCATCTACGCCCACACCGCGGACCGCTTCGACCGGCGCGACTCCGAGCTGCTCCGCCTCGCCGCCGAGCTGGTGGCGCTGGCGATCGAGAACGCGCGCGCCAACGAGGCGATCGAAGATCTGATGCGCGACCGCACGCTGTTCATGCTCAAGGTCGCGCACAACCTGCGCGCCCCGCTGTCGGCCGGCCTGGGCATGCTCGAGCTGGTCGCGGCCGGGCACGTCGGCCCGGTCAACGACCGGCAGGCCGAGCTGCTCGGCCGCCTCGAGGAGCGGCTGCGCGCGCTCGACCGCGCCATCGGCCAGCTGCTGACCATCGCGCGAGCCCGCGACATCAGCCGCGAGATCCCGGACGTGGTGGTCGACCTCGAGGAGCTGGCGCGTCAGACCGAGCAGACGTTCCGCGCCCAGGCGACGGCCCGGGGGCTCCGCTTCGGGGTCACCGTGGCGCCCGGACTGCCGGCGGTCGAGAGCGGCGTCGACCTGCTCAAGGAGCTGATGGAGAACCTGGTCTCGAACGCGCTGCGCTACACGCCCGAAGGGGGAGAGGTCACCGTCCGCTTCGAGGCCGGGGCGCCGGGCGAGGTCCGTTTCGTCGTCCGCGACACCGGTATCGGCATTCCGGCCGCCGAGCAGGGCAAGCTCTTCCAGGAGTTCTTCCGCGCCTCGAACGCCAAGAGGCACTCCCCGGCGGGCACCGGACTCGGCCTGGCGCTGGTCAAGCAGACCGTCGAGCGGCACCACGGCCGCGTGGAGGTTGCGAGCACCGAAGGCGAAGGGACGACGGTGGTAGTCGAGATCCCGGTCCGGCGCGTCAGCCAGCCCGTCCTCGAGCCGCCCCCCGACCCGCTGGCGTGAGCTGCGGGCTCAGCCCGGAAGCCTCAGGCCGGGCGCCGCTCGGCGAGCGCCGCCTCGAGCACGGGCAGCAGGTGCGCGCTGGCGAGCGGCTTCTGGAAGACCCCCGCGAGGCCGAGCGCGGTCGCGTCGGTCGAGAGGTTGAGGTCGTCGCCCACCGAGCTCAGCATGAAGACCGGCGCCCGGTTGCCGAGCGCCTTGAGCTCCTTGGCGAACACGGCCCCCGAATCGACCTCCTCCATCATCAGGTCGACGATGACCAGGTCGGGGTGGGCCTCCTTGTAGATCCGCAAGCCCGCTTCGGCGCTGGCGGCGCCAGCGAAGCCGTAGCCCGCGCTCCCGAGCACGATCTCGAGGAACGACAGCACGTCCGGATCGTCGTCGATGCAGAGGATCATCGCTCTCTGTTCAGCCATGGTCGACCTCGCGGGCCCGCTCCAGGACGCGCCGGCGCCCGGCGGGAGCAGTAGGTGGCGTCTCGCGCAGCTCGCCCGCGGCGAGCGCCGCCCGCAGGTGGCTGGTCGCCGCGGCGAGGTTGGCCGTCGCTCCCGGCGACAGCCCCTCGTCGAACTCGTCGAACTCGTAGCCCCGGATGCCCAGCAGCCAGGCCTCCGGCCGGCCGCCGAACAGGTCCCGTCCGAGCGCGAGCAGCCGGGCGGGGGGCACGCTGTGACTGGTGAAGCCGAAGCCGCCGCCGTCCGGCTCGAGCCGCCGCAGCGAGAAGGGCTCCGGGCCGGTCCGATCGGCGTCGACGAAGACGACCCGCGCGGGCCCGGCCAGCTCGGCGGCGTCCTCGACCTCGAGCTGGTAACCCGCCTCGACGCGGACGTTCGGCAGCTCGGCGGCCACCAGCGCCGCCGCGAGCGCCGGTCCCAGCCCGTCGTCGCGCCGTCCGGGATTGCCCCAGGCGAGTACCAGCGTCGCGCCCGCCGTCATTCCGGCCTCGCGCGACGGGCGAGCTCGGCGCCGTCCGGGCCGACCACCGTCACCTCGAGCGGCATCTGTCCGAGCGCGTGGGTGGCGCAGGAGAGACAGGGGTCGTAGGCGCGGATCCCGACCTCGATCCGGTTGAGCAGCCCCTCCGTGATCTCGTCGACGCCGGTCAAGTGGTCGTCGGCGATCTTGCGCACCGCCCGGTTCATCGCCTCGTTGTTGCAGGTGGTCGAGACGATCAGGTTGGCCATCGTCACCCGGTCCTGGGCGTCGACGCGGTAGTGGTGGGTCAGCGTGCCGCGCGGCGCCTCGATCATCGCCACGAACTCGCCGCGCCGCTCGCCCGCCGGCGCCACCAGGTCGTCGCCCTGGAGGTCGGGATCGTGGAGCAGCCGCTCGATCACCTCGCCGGCGTGCAGCAGCTCGATCATCCGCGCCCAGTGGTAGCCCATGGTGACGTGGCAGGGGCCGCCGCCGAAGTGGGCGAGGAAATCGCGCCGCGCGGCCTCCGCGCCGGGCGTGTCGATCGAGTCGCAGGCGTTGACCCGCGCCAGCGGGCCGACCCGGTACCAGCCCCGCTCGGGACCCAGCCGCTTGAGGAAGGGGAACTTCATGTACGACCACGGCCGCACTTCCTCCCCGATCTCGTCGAGGTAGTCGCGCGGGTCGACGTGGTCGAGGATCGTGCCGCCGGTCTCGTCGATCGCCCGCAGGCCGCCGTCGTAGAGGTCCATCGCGCCGTCCGCGCGGACGATCGACAGATGGTTCGACGGGAAGGAGCCGAACCCGGCGAGCTGCTCGAGATGGGCGAGCGTGTAGTCCTTGGCGAGGGCGACCGACTGCCGGCTCCACTCGAGCATGCGGGGCAGCTCCGCGAGCAGGAAGTCCCGTTCCGAAAGCGACAGGTTCTTGTTGATGCCGCCGGGGATGGCGCCGGTGCCGTGGATCTTCTTGCCGGCGGTCAGCCGGATGATCTCCTGGCCGAACTTGCGCATCGTGACGCCCTGGACCGCGAGATCCGGATGGGCGGCAATCACGCCCAGGACGTTGCGCGTCGCGACCGGGGCGTCGAAGCCGAACAGCAGATCGGGCGCGGCGAGGTGGAAGAAGTGCAGCGCGTGGGACTGGAACATCTGGCCGTAGTGCATCAGCCGGCGCATCTTCTCGCCGGTCGGCGTCAACCTATCGACGCCGACGATGCCGTCGACCGCCTTGGCCGCGCAGAGGTGGTGGCTGACCGGGCAGATGCCGCACAGCCGCTGCACCAGGACCGGCACCTCCCAGAACGGACGCCCCTGGATGAAGCGCTCGAAGCCGCGGAACTCGACGATGTGGAGCCGCGCCTCCTGGACCCGCCGCTCCTCATCGAGGAGGATGGTGACCTTGCCGTGGCCCTCGACGCGGGTGACCGGCTCGATCACGATCCGCCGGTTGCCGGTGCTCTCCATCTGCCTCTCTCCTCTCCCCTCAGTCGTACTTGACCAGCTCGTAGGGCAGCTCGGGCGCCCGGCCTCCGAGCAGCGCCGTGAGCGCCGCCCACAGGGCGTCGGCCGAGGGCGGACAGCCCGGCAGGTAATGGTCGATCCGCACCACCTCGTGGCAGGGATAGACCCGGTCGAGCAGCAGCGGGATCTCCGGATCGTCCGGGATGCGGCCGCCCGGATTGACCACCGTCGGGCCGTTCAGGTAGGCCTCCTCGAGACACTCCGAGAGCGGCACCAGGTTGCGCAGCGCCGGAATGCCGCCGTTGATCGCGCAGTCTCCGACCGAGACCAGCACCTTGCAGCGGGCGCGGAATCTGCGCAGCACCTCGACGTTCTCCTCGTTGCAGCAGCCGCCTTCGATCAGTCCGACGTCGACGTCGGCCTGGATCTCCTTCCAGTCGTTGATCGGCGAGCGGTCGAACTCGACCAGCTCGACCAGCTGCAGGATCCGCTCGTCGATGTCGAGCAGCGACATGTGGCAGCCGAAGCAGCCGCAGAGCGAAGTGGTCGCGATTCTCGGTTTCGCCATCGGAGTCCTCTCACTCGCTCGCCGTCGCCGGCTCGATCTCCGCGCCGATCGGTTCGTGGTCGAAGCGCCGGCGGCCGACCGGCACGGCGTAGCCGACCCGCTTCGGCAGCAGCGTGCCGGTCGGGCAGGCGGCGACCGCGCGGTCGCCGCGCTCGGCGTCGGTGCCAGCGAGGCCGTCCGCCGAAGCGACCGCCAGCCGCTTGCCGGGGCCGCGGCCGGTGAAGCCGAAGACCGCCTTGCCGTCGAGCTCGCGACTCGCGCGCACGCAGCGAGCGCACAGGATGCAGCGGTTGCGGTCGAGCAGGATCTCGGGGTGAGAGGCGTCGACCTCGCGCTGGGGGAACAGGTACGGGAAGCGCGGCGCCGTGATGCCGAAGCGGTAGGCGAGCGCCTGCAGCTCGCAGTTGCCGCTCTTCTCGCAGAACATGCAGAAGTGATTGCCCTCGACGAACAGCATGTCGACGATGTCCCGACGCAGCCGCCGCAGCTCCGGCGTGTCGTTCTCGATCACCATGCCGGACGCCACCGGCTGGGTGCAGGCGGCCTGGGCGCGGCCGTTGACCCGCACCGTGCAGACCCGGCAGCTGCCGCCCGGCAGCAGCTCCTTCATCCAGCACAGCCGGGGCACGTAGATGCCGGCCGCCTCGGTCGCCTCGAGGATGGTCTGGCCGGGGCGGGCCGGGATCCGCTGGCCGTCGACGGTGAGGGTGATCGTCTCGTCGCTCATCAGCTCTCCCCCTGGGGCCCGACGTGGACCGACCGTCGCCCCGCCAGCGCGCTCGCGGTCGCGAGCTTCGCCGCCAGATCGAAGCCCGGTTGAGCGCCGTCGCCGGACGGCTGGCGCAGCAGCCGCTCGTAGGCCGGGCGGAAGTTCGCCAGCGTCGACAGCACCGGGTTGGGCGAGGTCTGCCCGAGACCGCAACGGCTCGCCGTCTTGACGCTCTCGCCCAGCTCGCGCAGGTAATCGAGGTCGGCCGGCTCGCCCAGGCCGGCGCGGATCCGGTCCAGCCGCTCCTTGAGCAGCACGTTGCCGACCCGGCAGGGCGTGCAGAAGCCGCAGCTCTCGTGGACGAAGAAGCTCATGTAGCGCGAGGCGATCTCGAGCGGATCGCGCCAGGCCGCGAACAAGACCAGCGCGCCGCCGGTTGCGAGGTCGTCGAAGCAGACGCTGCGGCCGAAATCCGCCGCGCCGATGAGCTGCCCGCTCGGGCCGCCGACCTGCACCGCCAGCGGCTCGTCGGCTCCGCACAGGGCGAAGATTTCGGCGAGCGGCGTGCCGAAGTGGACTTCGTAGACGCCGCGGCGCGTGCAGTCGCCCGAGATGCTGAGCAGCTTGGTACCGGTGCTCTGGCGCGAACCGAGCGAGGCGAACCAACCCGGGCCCAGCTCGAGGATGCGCGCCGCACAGCAGAGCGTCTCGACGTTGTTGACCGAGGTCGGCCGCCCGAGGTAGCCGCGCTGAGCGGGGAACGGCGGCCGGTTCTTCGGATCGCCGCGCAGCCCCTCGCACGAGGAGAGCAGCGCCGTCTCCTCGCCGCAGACGTAGGCGCCGGCGCCCATCTGGATCCGGATGTCGAAGTCGATTCCCGCCCGGCCGCACAGGCTCTGGCCGAGCAGGCCCTGCTCGCGCCGGCGGGCGAGCACGTGCTCCAGGTAGCGGCGCAGATAGGCGTACTCGGCGCGCAGGTAGAGGATGCCCTGGCGGGCGCCGATGGCGTAGCCGCCGACCGTCATCCCCTCGAACAGCAGGTCGGGGCGCTCGGTGAGGATCACGCGGTCCTTGAAGGTGCCGGGCTCGCCCTCGTCGGCGTTGCAGACGAGATAGCGCTCGGCCCCTTCAGCGGCGCGGGTGAACTCCCACTTCATGCCGGTCGGGAAACCGGCGCCGCCGCGGCCGCGCAGGCGCGCCGTCTTGACCTCGCGGATCACCTCCGCCGGGCTCATCGCGAGCGCCTTGGTGAGCGCGGCGCCCGGCGCCATCGGCGCGAAGATCACCTCGCCGGGGCGACGCAGGTTGTTCTTGACCGCCGAACGGACGAGGTCGTGCGAGTTGGCGCCATCGCCGTACTCGCGCACCAGCAGTTTGCCGAGGTCGACCTCGCGCGGGTGAGCGCGAATCTCGCGCACCAGCCGGCGCGAGCTCGAAGGGCCGAGGTTCGGCACCGGGACGTCGTTGAACAGCGCCGCCGGAGCCTGGTCCGACAGGCCGATGCAAGAGGTCCGCAGCAACGTGAACTCGCTGTCGGCGGTGGTCTCGCCGACGCCGATGCCGAGCTCCTCCTCGAGCGCCTCGGCGACCTGGTCGGCGCCCATCATCTGGTCGGGCACGTCGTCGCAGAGCCGGATCACGACCCGGCCGGTCGGCTCGCTCGACAGGAAGGAGTAGAAAGTCGCGACCCCTTCGACGTCGACGCGAGCGACGCCGAGCGCCGCCGCGACGGCGTCGATCGACTCGCCGTCGATCTGGCCGAATTGGCGCTGCACTTCGAGCAGGACGTCGAGCAGCCGCCCGCGGTCTCCGCCCAGGCCGTCGCAGATCGCCGCGACCGCCGCCTCTTTGAACCTCTCCATGCTCGCACCTCGGGAATCGAATCCGTGGGCTCGCCCGATGCGGGGCCGGAGCCCGTGGGCTCGCTCTCCGCACCCGCTTCGATTGTAGGGAGGCGGCGCGGCGCGCGAGCCCCCCGCGGACCCGGTTCGGGGCCACCCCGGGGGGCCGTCGGCCGCAACCCCGAGGGGGTTTGTCGGCGGCCGGCGGCTCGCCTACAATTCGCCCACTTCGCGCCGGCAGCCGAGGTCGTGGAGCTCGCCCGTCAATGGGCGGCGCGGGTGACGGTGACCGCCTGGCGCAAGGTCAGGCGCAGCTCGGCGCCCGCCACGAGGTCGATCGTCTCTCCCTTCGTGGCGGCCGCGGCGGCGGTCCCGGCGGCCGCGCCGACCACGCCGCCGATCACCTTGCCGCGGTCGTTCTTCTTCGCCTGGTTGCCCAGGATCGTGCCGATCGCGGCGCCCGCGGCGATGGTCGCGGCGTCCTTGCCGGTCTCGCTCTTGCCCTCGCGCGCGAAGTGCGCGGCGATCGGCACGTCACGCCCATCCACGCGCACGCTCTCGAACGAGAACGCGAGGCGCGCGCGGCCGCCGATGCGTCCGAGCGCCACCGCCTCGGTGACCCGGCCGATGACCCGGGAGCCCGCGGGGAGCGCGACGCGGCCGTCGACTTCGACCGGCAGCAGGAGCTCCGCGTCGATGCGGTCTCCGACCTGCGCGGTCTGGCTCGAGACCGGATCGAGCAGCTCGAGGGTGATCTGGGTGCCTTCGGCGACCGTCAGAGGCACCGGCTCCGGACGCGCGGGAGCCGGCTCGGGCTCCGCCGGCGCGGCGGACTGCTCGGCCGCCTCCAGCGCCGCGCCGGGCTCCTGGGTCCACCGCTCGCCGGCCGGCCGGTCGGTGGACGCCGGCGCGTCCGCCGCGCCCGTGCTCGCGGGCCGCGACGGCGCCTCGGCGCGACGCGCCGAGGGCGACGCCGCGGGCGGAGTCGAAGCCGCCGGCACGCTCGCGCCCGCGGCCGGTGGCGCGCTCTGCTCCGCCGGCGCGGGGGTCGCGCTCTCGCCTGCCGCGGCCGCGGACTCGGCCGCCACGGCGCGCGACGCTTCGAGCTGCGGCGCGGACGACTGGCTACCTCTGCCGAGCACGAAGCCGAGCAGCACCGCCACCGCCACCGCGGCGCCGGCCAGCGCGAGATTTCTCTGGGTTCGAAGGTCGGTCATCGCAGCCTCCTTTCCTTCGCGGGGACCAACCGTTGCAAGCCCGGGACCAACTGAGCCCCGGAAACCCGGTCGGGTTCGTCGCGAGAGGCCGGCCTAGACCGCCGCGTCAACGGCCTCGCTAGTGCGCGTGCGCGGGCGCCGGCGGCGCGAACGCCGGGAAGCGCTCCTGCGCGAAGCGGGAGTGGCAGCCGACGCAGCCTTCCACCAGGCGGTAGACATAGAAGGACGTCAGCTCCGGGCTGCGGCCGCGAGCCGCGGCTTCGAGCCCATCGGCGAGGCGGTGGAAGTCGCCATCCCGCTCGAGGAAGCTCGGCGGCAGAACGCGATGGAGCTCCTCGCGCTGCGCCTCCGTCAGCCGGCGGGAGAGCACGAAGCCGCTCCGAATCTCGCCCGCGATCCGGCCGATCGTCCCCCAATCCCCGGCAATCACCGCGGGGAGCAGCTCCAGCATCGCCCCTTGGAGAGCTGCCATCTCGAGCCGGAAGAGCTCCCGCAGCTCCGGCGGCAGCGCGGCCAGGGCTCCGACCGGCGCCGAGCCCATCGGCTCCTGCGGCGCCGGAGGATGGTGCTCGTGGCTCCCCTGGGCCGTGGCGACAGCGGCGACGAGCAGCGTGGCGGCGACGACGGATCGGAGCTTCATGGCAGACCTCCCACTGGGCAGGGCCCGTCTGCCGCCCCGGTCGCCTCCTGGCCCCCGGCGGACGGCTCGAGCCCCTCGCCCGCCCATCCTCGCGCCGATGGTGCCGCCGATCCTTGCCCGCCGTCAAACGCCGGGCTCTCCGGCCACCGGATCCCGCCGCTGGCCGACCGCGGCGCGCGCGCCAGGGGCCGAGTGACTGGACTCCGCGCTGAAGGGAAACGAGCTAGAGGACGACGAGGTGCTCGTCACCGGCACCGCGCACGGCATGAGGGGCGACGCTCGTGTCGAGCGTGACGAAGCGGCCACCGTTCCGGACGGCGAGCGCGAGCAGGTATGCGTCGGTCACCTGGCCCGGACCGTGGAGCCGGGTGCGATCGAAGAGCTCGGGGTCGAGAATGCTCAGGTCGCACGGCCAGTGCTGGTGATACGGAGTCGAGGTCGCCGCACGCAGACGCTCGACGGCTCGGGCCACGGGGATCGAGCCCGGGTATCGCGGCTGGCTGAGGATCCGGATCAGACCGTTCTGCGTGATCGGACAAGAGGCCCAGCCGGATTCGATCTCCGCCGCCAGCCAGTTCCTGGCCACACCGTGGTGCACGTGATCGGCGTCGAGGAGCGCTACGAGCACATTGACGTCGAGCAGAGCCCTCACGGGTCTTCGTCTTCTTCGCGCAGTCGTTGGACGAGCTCGTCGGTCACCACGACGCCGCGATGAGGAAGCGGCACGAAGCCGAAAAACGCCTCCGGCTCCGCCACCTCCTCGCCGCTCGCCGCACCGGTCAGAGCCTGGCGGGCGAGGTCGGAGAGGACTTTTCCCGCCGAGCGCTTCTCACGCCGCGCCCGCTCCTTGACGGCCGCCAGCACGTCCTCAGCGAGATCGAGTGTGGTGCGCACGCATCAGATGCTATCTCATCTCGAATGATGCGTCCATCGCTGGTTCGCCGGGACTGTTTCCGGCCGACTCCCCTCCGCCTCAGACCCGCGCCCGGCGCAGCCTCAGGGCATTCGTGATCACCGTCACCGAGCTGAAGCTCATCGCGGCGGCGGCGAGCATCGGGGAGAGCAGCCAGCCGGTCCAGGGGTAGAGCAGTCCGGCGGCGATCGGCACGCCGAGGGCGTTGTAGGCGAAGGCCCAGAACAGGTTCTGGCGGATGTTGGACATCGTCGCGTGCGACAGGCGCCGGGCGCGGGCGATGGCGGCGAGGTCGCCTTTCACCAGCGTGACGCCGGCCGATTCCATCGCGACGTCGGTGCCGGTGCCCATGGCAATGCCGACCCGGGCCTTCGCCAGCGCCGGCGCGTCGTTGATGCCATCGCCGGCCATCGCGACGAAGCGCCCTTCCGACTGCAGCCGCGCGACCACCTCCGCCTTCTGGTCGGGGCGCACCTCGGCGACGACCTCGTCGAGCCCGAGCTCCTTCGCCACCGCCTCGGCCGTGCCGCGCGCGTCGCCGGTCAGCATGACGAGGCGGATCCCCTCCTCGCGCAGCGCGGCGAGCGCGGCCGGCGTCGTCGCCTTGATCGGATCGGCGACCGCGACCAGGCCGGCGGCGCGGCCGTCGACCGCGACGTACATCGCGGTGCGCCCGGCGGCGGCCAGCTCCAGCGCGGCAGCAACCAGAGCGCCGGCCTCGATGCCGCCCTCCTCGAGCATCTTCTGGTTGCCGAGCACGACGCGGCGACCGCCAACCAAGGCCGCGACGCCGCGCCCGGTCATCGACTCGAACTCCTCCGCCTTCGCCATCGCGAGTCCGCGGGCTTCGGCGCCGGCGACGATCGCCGCCGCCAGCGGGTGTTCGCTGCCGCGCTCGACCGCCGCGGCCAGCGCGAGCAGGTCGTCCTCGCCGAAGCCGGCGAGCGCGCGCACCTCGGCGAGCTTCGGCTTGCCCTCGGTGAGAGTACCGGTCTTGTCGACCACCAGGGTGTCGACCTCGCGCAACTGCTCGATCGCCTCGGCGTTGCGGAACAAGACCCCCATCGAGGCGCCGCGCCCGGAGGCGACCATGATCGACATCGGGGTGGCGAGCCCCAGGGCGCAGGGGCAGGCGATGATCAGCACCGCCACCGCGTTGACCAGCGCGTGGGCGAGGCGCGGCTCGGGGCCGATCGTCGCCCAGAGCGCGAAGGTCAGCGCGGCGATCGCGAGCACGGCCATCACGAACCAGCCCGAGATCTTGTCGGCGAGCTTCTGGATCGGCGCGCGGCTCCTCTGCGCCTCGGCGACCATCGCCACGATGCGCGCGAGCAAGGTGTCGGAGCCGACCCGCTCGGCGCGGACGACCAGCGAGCCGGTGCCGTTGACCGTCGCGCCGACGACCTTCGAACCGGGCTCCTTCTCGACCGGGATCGGCTCGCCCGAGACCATTGACTCGTCGATGCTGCTCCTGCCCTCGAGCACGACGCCGTCGACCGGCACCTTCTCGCCCGGGCGCACCCGCAGGCGGTCGCCGACGCGGATGTGGGCGAGCTGCACGTCGTGCTCGGAGCCGTCATGTTCGATCCGCCGCGCCTCCTTGGCGGCCAGGCCGAGCAGCTTGCGCAGCGCCGCGCCGGTCTCGCCGCGCGCCTTGAGCTCGAGCACCTGACCCAGGAGCACCAGCGCGGTGATCACCGCCGCCGCCTCGAAATAGACCGGCGGCAGCCCCGCCGGTCCGTGGCGCATGGTGTGCGGCAGTAAGCCGGGCAGGAAGGTAGCGAACAGGCTGTAGCCGAAGGCGACGCCGACGCCGAGCCCGATCAGCGTGAACATGTTGAGGCTGCGGTTGCGCACCGAGGCCACCGCGCGCTGGTAGAACGGCCAGGCCGCCCAGGTCGCGACCGGCGTCGCGAAGGCGAGCTGCAGCCAGAGGCGGGTGGCCGGAGAGAGCAGGCGGCCGAGCGGATCGCCCGGGATCATTTCGCCCATCGCGAGGACCAGGGTCGCCGCCGCGAGCGGCACCGAGATCCAGAAGCGCCGCCGCATGTCGAGGTACTCGGGGTTGGGCCCTGCCTCGACCTCGACCGTGCGCGGCTCGAGCGCCATGCCACAGATCGGGCAGCTGCCCGGGGCGTCGCGGACGATCTCGGGGTGCATCGGGCAGGTCCACTCGGTCCTCGTGGCCGGGGCGAGCGGCAGCGCCGGTTCGAGCGCCATGCCGCACTTCGGACAGGCGCCGGGGGCGTCGCTCTCGACTTCCGGATCCATCGGGCAGATCCACCTCGTCCCGGCGGGCACCATGGCCGCACCGGCGCCGGCCGTCACCGCGGGCGCCATCGCCTCGCGGTGCCCGGCGAGGTACCTCGCCGGATCCGCCTCGAACTTCGCCGCGCAGCCGCCGGAGCAGAAGACGTACTCGGTGCCCTCGTGGAGGAGCCGGTGGCGCGCGGTCGCCGGGTCGACCCGCATCCCACAGACGAGGTCGACCGCGCCGGGCGCCGCGTCCGGCAGCACCCGCAGCCCCAGGCCCCGCTTCGGACTCGGATCGTGGCTCTCGTGGCTCTCGTGGCTCTCGTGACTCTCGTGGCTCATCGGCTCGCTCGCTCCTCTCGGCACCGCGGACGCTCGATACCTTACCGCCGCCCGAGGCGCTCGGGTCGGCCGACGGCCACGCCCTTGCCAGCGCGGCCGGAATGTGCAACTTTGGGGGCACATCACCAGCCGTAGTTTCCAGGAGGAGGAGGCCCATGCGCATCCACCCGTTGGCTGTCCCGTTGACCCTTTCGCTGCTGCTCTCGCTCGGCTCCGCTCCCGGCCTCGTCGCCGACCACGCGGCGGGCGAGGTCCACGGCACCGTCGAGTTCAAGACCAGCTGCTCCCCCGCGGTCCAGCAGCGCTTCGAGCGGGCGGTCGCCCAGCTGCACTCCTTCGGCTACGAGTTCGCCAAGACCGGCTTCGAGGCGGTCGCCGAGGAGGATTCCCGCTGCGGCATGGCGCACTGGGGGGTCGCGACGACCTACCTCCACCCGCTCTGGGCGGCTCCGACGCCGGCCGAGCTGGCGGCCGGCCGCGCCGCCGCCGAGCGCGCGGCCGAGGTGGGGGCGCAGACCGAGCGCGAGCGCGCCTGGATCGCCGCCATCGGCGCCTTCTACGCCGATGCCGAGAGCGCGGATCACCGCACCCGGGCGGTCCGCTACCGCGAGGCGCTGACGGCGCTCGCCGAGAGATTCCCCGACGACCACGAGGCGCGGGTCTTCGAGGCGTTGATGCTGCTCGGTACCGCGCCGCCCAGCGACCGGAGCTTCGCGCAGCAGAAGCGCGCGGTCGAGATCTTGCGCCCGCTGGTCGACGAGCACCCCGACCATCCGGGGATCGCGCACTATCTGATCCACTCGCTCGACTATCCCGAGCTCGCCCATCTGGCGCTCGACGCGGCGCGACGCTACGCGCGCATCGCGCCCTCGTCGTCGCACGCGCTGCACATGCCGTCGCACATCTTCGTCCGCCTCGGCTTGTGGCCCGAGTCGATCGCCTCGAATCTCGACTCGGCCAGTTCCGCGCACGCGACGCGGCCCATCTACCCGGTCGCCTCCTCCTTCGACGAGCTGCACGCGCTCGACTACCTCGAGTACGCCTACCTGCAGACCGCCCAGGACGAGCTCGCCCGCGAGATCGCCGCGCGCGCCGCCCGGTTCTCCGAGCTCGACCAGCAGAACTTCGCCGGCGCTTATGCCCTGGCGGCGATCGCCGTCCGCTTCCACCTCGAGCGCGAGGACTGGAAAGCCGCGGCGTCGGCGGCCGACCTGCTGTCCGAGCGGGCCGCGGCGGCCTTTCCCTACGCCGCGGCGATCCCCGTCTATGGACGGGCGATCGGCGCCGCCCGCGCCGGCGACCCGGCTCGCGCCGAGGCGGCGATCGCGCAACTCGGCGAGCTGCGGGCGAAGCTCGCCGCCGCGCCGCCGCCGGGACCCTACGACTGGGCGGCGCACGTCGAGGCGACCCGCCTCGCCGCCGCCGGCCTGCTCGCCCACGCGCGTGGCAACGCCGACGAGGCCGTTCGTCTCCTCACCGAGGCGGCCGAGCTCGACGCCCGGGTCGGCAAGCATCCGGTCACACCGGGCACCGTGCTGCCGCCACGCGAGCTGCTCGGCGACGTCCTGCTCGAGCTGGGACGGGCCACCGAGGCGCTGGCCGCCTACGAGCGGGTGCTGGTCGAGGCGCCGAACCGCCTGCGCGCCCTGGCCGGCGCGGCCCGCGCGGCCGATCTCGCGCGCCAGCCCGAGCGCGCCCGCACCCTCCACACGCTGGTGGCCGCGGTTGCCGCGCCCGACAGCCAGCGCCCCGAGGTCGTCCGCGCCCGCGCCCGCCTCGCCGCTCGGTGAGCGGTGCTCGCGACCGGCTACCGCGGTAGCGCCGGGCTGGCGTCCAAACCGAGTGCCGCGATCCGCGAGCGGAGCGCGGCCAGGAAGCCGGCTCCGGGATCGCTCTTCTCGGTCCGGTAGGCGGCGTCGCGCTCCCGCCAGAGTGGGCTCCCCTCCCACTCCCGGTACTCCAGGTGGCCGATCAGATGGCGGATCGTCGGGTGCTTGCCGACCAGGTGGGTGACCAGCGCCTGGTTGGCGTCGAGCTGCGCCGGCGTGAGCGGCGCCTCGGGTCCGCCGACGTTCTCGATGCCGATCGCCACCTGGTTGAGACCGATGACGTGGCGAGCGACCACGGTTTCGGGCAGGAGCTGGTAGATCGTGCCGTCGCGGTCGACCAGGAACTGCGCCGAGACGTTGACCCGCCCGGCGGCGGCGATCTCCGGGCGCCCGGCCGGCAACAGCTCGGGCGCGAAAGCGTCCCAGGTCTCGCGCAGCGTCGGAATCGCCGTCCAGTGGACGACGATCATCCGCGGCGTGAAGAGAATCGAGTCGAGCGCCGGCTCGCCGGTGCGCTCGCGCAGGTAGTCGAGCGTGGCCTGGCTCCTCACGGCGCCGAACGGCAGCGGCCGGATCCGGACCCGCGTGCCGTCCGCGAGCCGCGGCGACCAGGCCTCCGCCGCCACCGCCGGCCCGCGCCAGGACTGCCGCGGCAGCCCGGTGCAGGACCCGGCGACGAGCGTCGCGAGCGCCAGCGCGAAGAGGCGGAGCGCAGGGCCGAGCGATCCGAATCGCCTGCGGCTCGCCCCCCGTCCACCACGGCGGCGCGCGCGGGCGCCGCGCCGCTCGGATCGTCCCTCGCTCCTCATGGCCCCCCTCCTCTCGTCGAGCCCGGCGCGGTGAAGACCCTGGTCTTTCGCTGCGCGTCCCGGTAGAGCCACCAGCGGCCGCTCTGGGCGAGCAGCTCCAGACGCCCCTCGGCGCCGGCCAGGCGGGTCACGTCGGGCCGCTCCTTCGCGCGCACGAGGAAGAGGTCGTAGTCCGCTCCCCCGTGCCGGTCCCAACGGAAGCGGTAGGGCGCGTACTCGATCATGTCGGGCAGCGGCGGCGCGGTACCGGGCAGGTAGCGGACCGGCTGCTGGAAGTTGCGCGCGAAGGAGCGCTCGGCGACGCCGCAGCGGTCGACCGCGTAGCGCATCCCGGAATGGACGAACGGCGCCTCCGGCGAGTAGCCGCTGCCGCGGTCGTAGCCGAGGTAGAGCAGGCGGCCGCCGGCGGGCGCGGTCTCGAGAAGCTCGGCCAACCCGGCGCCCTCGCGCGCCATGCCGTGGAAGCGGAAGGCGACGACACCGAGCAGCGCGAGCGCGACCGCGGCGAGCTGCGCCCGCCGAAAGCCGCCGAGGCCCGTCGCCCCGTCGCGGTCGAGAGCGACCAGCAGCGCGGGCAGGAGGAAGATCGCGTAGCGGGGCGCGAGGTAGGCGGTGCCGAAAGCGAAGTTGGGCGCCAGCAGCACGATCGCGGCGACGAGGGCGAGCGGCACCCAGCGCTCCCGCTCTCGCGCCCAGCGGGGGCGCGCCGCGAAGAGACTCGCGGCGACGAGAGCCAGCGCGAGCGTCGCGAGCGCTGCGGAGGGAATCGCGGTCAGCAGGACGGGCAGCTCCCGGAGCCGTTCGAAACCGCCGAGGTGGAGGATTCGCGCGGGGGCGACGCCATCCGTCCGTGCCGCCTGCCAGGCCCATGCGAGCGGCAGTGGCAGCGCCAGCGCCAGCGGCGCGAGCCGCGAGGGCAGATCGCGGAGCCGCCGTGTCGCGGCGGCGATGACGCCGGCGACGACCACTCCGGCGAAGGCCAGAGCGAGGACGTGGACGACGAACAGTCCGGCGAGGAGGAGACCCAAGCGAGCGCCCGCCCCCGGGGTCGGGGCCCGGGCGTAGCGGAACGCGGGACCGAGCAGGGCGATGACGAGGGGCACCGCGACGACGAAGGTGACGAATCCCCAGGAAGTGGGCATGCCGTAGGCGAGCGGCAGAGCGAGCAGCGCCCACGCCGGCTCACCGCCCAGCTGGTGGACGAGCCGCGCGGTCGAGAACGGGATCGCGACCACGGCGAGGCTCAACAGGAGTTGGAAAGCGGCCGTCACGCCGACCACCCAGGAGAGTGCCCAAGCGAGCGCGTAGGCGAACCAGTAGGGGGTGAACCAACGGATCTCGTAGAGCGCCGGGTAGCCGCAGTCCGAGTCGTGCCAATGGCGCAGCACCGAGACCTGGGCTTCGTGCTGCGGCAGGTCCGTGAGCGGCGGCGGCCCAGCCAACCAGAGCGGCAGGACCGCCACCAGAGCGAGCGGCACGAAGAGCCACCAGAACGACGCCGGCAGCCGCTCGACCCGCATCCCGGAATGCTAGGCGACTCGCGGTGCTCGCGCCAGGCTCGGGAGCCGTCGAGGGGGCTCAGCCCTTGGCCACACCCGGCACCTTGTCGCCGCACTTGAGCATCGACTTGCCGTAGTAGGGGTTGCGCACCCCCTCGGCGGTCTGGATCCAATAGCCGTCGGCCATGGGACAGAAGTAGAGCTGCCAGCCCTTGGTCCCCGCGGCGCGCAGGAAGGCATCGACCGCGACCGACAGCTCCTTCATCGGCGCCCGCAGGGCGGCGATGTCGCCGCCCTTCATCTGGCCGGCCGCCGTCGCGACGGCTTCGTACAACGGCTTCTCCGCCGTGTCAGCGTGGCCGAGCATCGCGCGCGCGGTCGATTCGAGCTTCGACGCCGCGGCGACGACGCCGTCGGTCCGGTCCGACGCCAGAGCGTCGTGGATCTTGCCGTACTCCGACAGAAACAGCGGCGCGGTCTCGGCGGGCGGGTGGGCCGCGGCGCGCGCGCCGAGGGCGACGACGGCGCAGATGGCGAGGGCGAGTGGGGCGAAGCGCGTCTTCTTCATGGCGTCTCCTTGGCAATGGACGAGTGTTGCTCCCCCGCGGGGAGGTGACGGAGCTCCGTGCGGAGCTTCCAGAGCTTGTAAGCGACCGGGTAGATCAGCAGCTCGGCCAGGAACGAGGTGGCGAGGCCGCCGATCATCGGCGCCGCGATCCGCTTCATCACGTCGGCGCCGGCCGTGGTCATGAACAGGATCGGCAGCAGGCCGAGGAACGAAGCGGTAACGGTCATCATCTTCGGCCGCGCGCGTTGGACCGCGCCGTGGACCAGCGCCTCGTCGAGCTCGGCGCGGGAGCCGAGCTTCCCTTCGGCGCGCGCGCGGTCGTAGGAGAGGTCGAGGAACAGCAGCATGAACACCGCCGTCTCGGCGTCGAGGCCGAGCAGCGCGATCATGCCGACCCAGGCGGCGATCGAGACGTCGTAGCCGAGCGCCCAGAACAGCCAGATCGCGCCCACCGCCGAGAACGGCACCGAGACGAGCACCAGCAGGGTCTTGAAGCCCGAGCGGGTGTTGGCGTAGAGGAGGACGAAGATCAACCCGAGAGTCACCGGCACGACCAGCTTCAGCCGCTCGCGCACGCGCAGCATGTTCTCGTACTGCCCGCTCCACAGCAGGCTCGTCCCCGGCGGCAGCGCGACCTCCTCCCCCACCACGCGCTTGGCTTCGCCGACGTAGGAGCCGACGTCCCGGCCGGCGACGTCGACGAAGACGTAGGCGGCCAGGAAGCCGTTCTCGTCGCGCAGCATCGAGGGTCCGCGCACGACCTCGACCCGGGCCACCTGGCCGAGCGGCACCTGGACGCCGCTCGGGGTCCGCAGCAGGACCCGCTCGATCATCGGCAGGTCCTCGCGCAGCTCGCGCGGATAGCGGAGGTTGACCGGGTAGCGCTCGCGCCCGGCGACCACCGTCGAGACGTTCTCGCCGCCGAGCGCGGCGCCGACCGCTCGGTGGAGGTCCTCGACCGTCAGGCCGAAGCGCGCCAGCCGCTCGCGGTCCGGGACGACGTCGACGAAGGACCCGGCCGCGACCCGTTCGGCGTAGACGCTGCGCGTCCCCGGCACCGCGCGCAGCGCCCCTTCGATCGCCGTCCCCACCCGCTCGATCACCTCGAGATCGTGACCGAAGACCTTGACTCCGACCGGCGTCCGCACGCCGGTCGACAGCATGTCGATGCGCGCCTTGATCGGCATCGTCCAGGCGTTGGTGACGCCGGGGATCCGGAGCGCCCGGTCCATCTCGTCCACCAGTTCGTCGTAGGAGATGCGATCGGAGGCGAAGGGACGGAAGACCGGCTTCAGCCACTCGGGCCAGCCGTCGTACCAGCGGCGCTTGGCGCGCCACTCCGTCTCCGGCTTGAGCACGATCGTCGTCTCGATCATCGACAGCGGCGCCGGGTCGGTCGCGGTCTCGGCCCGTCCGGCCTTGCCGTGCACGCTCGCCACTTCGGGGAACGAGGCGAGGATCCGGTCCTGCGTCTCGAGCAAACGCTGCGCCTCGGCGATCGACAGCCCCGGCAGCGTCGTCGGCATGAACAGGATCGAGCCCTCCGCGAGCGGCGGCATGAACTCGTGGCCGAGCTGGAAGTAGACCGGCAGCGTGAGCGCCAGCACCAGCGCGGCCCCGACCAGGACCAGGACCGGGTGGCGGAGCGACCAGCGGCAGACCGGCTCGTAGACCCAGTGGATGGCGCGCGAAATCGGGTGGCGCTCCTCCGACCGGTAGGTGCCGACCAGCGCGGCCGAAGCGACGCGCGCCAGCCACCGGGGCCGGAAGGCGAACGGGTCGGCGCGCGCGAACAGCATCCGCATCGCGGGGTCGAGGGTCACCGCCAGGATCGCCGCCAGCAGCATGGTGAGGTTCTTCGACCAAGCCAGCGGCTGGAACAGCCGGCCCTCCTGATCGACCAGCGTGAACACCGGCAGGAAGGCGACCGCGATGACCAGCAGCGAGAAGAAGACCGCCGGGCCGACCTCCTGGAGCGCCTTCAGCCGGACCTCGTGAAAGTCCTCCTTGCGGCCGCTGATGTTCCAGAGGTGAATCCGGTTGTAGGCGTTCTCGACCTCGACGATGGCGCCGTCGACCAGAACGCCGATCGAGATCGCGATGCCGGAGAGCGACATCAGGTTGACGGTGATGCCGAAGTAGTAGAGCGGAATGAACGACAGCAGCACCGAGATCGGAATGGTCAGGATCGGCACCATCGCCGACGGCAGGTGCCAGAGAAAGAGGAGAATCACCAGCGAGACGACGATCATCGCCACGGTGAGCTCGTGGCGCAGCGTCGCCAGCGCGCGGTCGATCAGGTCGGAGCGGTCGTAGGTGGTGACCACCTCGACCCCTTCCGGCAGCGAAGCGGCGAGCTCGCCGAGCCGCGCCTCGACCCGGCGGATGACGTTCTTGGCGTTCTCGCCGTGGCGCATCACCACGATGCCGCCGGCGTGGTCGCCGAGACCGTCGAGGTCGGCGACGCCGCGGCGCAGCTCCGGCCCCCAGTCGACGCGGGCGACGTCGCGCAACAGCACCGGCACGCCGCCCGTCGAGGCGCGCACGACGATGCGCTCGAAGTCGCCGAGCGCGCGCGCGTAGCCGCGCACCCGCACCATCGCCTCCTGTCCGGCGAACTCGATCAGCCGGCCGCCGCTCTCGTCGTTCGACCGCCGGACCGCTTCGCCGAGCTCCGCCAGGTCGAGCCCGTAGGCCGCCAGCCGGTTGGGATCGACCGTGATCTGCACCTGGCGGCCGTAGCCGCCCAGCGAAGCCACCTCGGCGACTCCGGGCACGCTCTGCAGCGAGTAGCGCAGCGTCCAATCCTGGATCGCCCGCAGGTCGTCCGGCCCCAGCCGGCCGCTGCGGTCGCGCAGCGCGTACTGATAGACCCAGCCGACGCCGGAGGCGTCCGGTCCGAGCTCGGTCCGCACGCCCGCCGGCAGCTGCGGCTGGATCTTCGACAGGTACTCGAGCACCCGCGAGCGCGCCCAGTAGAGGTCGGTTCCGTCCTCGAAGATGACGTAGACGAAGGAGTAGCCGAAATCCGAGAAGCCGCGCACGGCCTTGACCGCCGGCGCGCCCAGCAGCCCCGAGACGATCGGGTAGGTGACCTGGTCCTCGAGGATGTCGGGCGAGCGATCCCAGCGCGAAGCGACGATCACCTGCGTGTCGGACAGGTCGGGCAGCGCGTCGAGCCGGATCACCCCCAGCGTGTGCACGGCATACGCCACCGCCGCCGCGGTCGCCGCCAGCACCAGCAGCCGGTTGCGCGCCGAGAAGGCGATCAGGCGGGCGATCACGGCCGCTCGTCTCCGGCGGCGCCGTGCGGCGCGGCCACCGCGGTCCCGGACTTCGGGGCGCGCGCCGCGAGCGCCGCGCGCAGTCGCGACTCGGAGTCGAGCAGGAAGGCGGCGCGCGCCGCCACCCGCTCTCCCGCCTCGACGCCGGCGAGGATCTCGGCGCGGCCATCCCGCCGGTCCCCGACCTCGACCTCGCGCGGCTCGAAGCGCCCGGGCACGCTCTCGACGAAGACCAGGCGGCGCGCGCCGGTGTCGAGCACGGCGGCATCCGGCACGATCGTCGCTTCCCGCGGCTCGCCGGCGAGAACGACGTCGGCGAACATGCCGGGCCTCCAGGCGCCGTCGCCGTTGGCGACGTCGAAGCGGACCGACAGCGTCCTCGTCTCGGCGTCGACGCGCGGGTCGACCCACGACACCCGGCCTTCGCGCGCCCGCTCTGGTTCGAAGGCGAGCGCGATCCGCGCCCGGTCGCCGATCCGCACTCGCGCCGCGTCGCGCTCGTACAGGCTCGCCGCCACCCAGACCCGCGAGAGATCGACCAGCAGGAACATCGCCTGGCCGGGAGCGACCTGCTGCCCGGCGAACACCGACTTCTCCACCAGGAAGCCGGCCGCGGGCGCCACGACCGGCACCGTCCGCCGGGTCTCGCCGCTCCGTTCGAGGGTCTCGACGAAGCCCTCCGGCAGGCCGTAGAGATCGAGCCGCTTGCGCGCCGCCGCCACCAGCTCCTCGCCCCCCCGCCGGACCTCGGGGAGGCTCGAGGCGATGAAGCGGGCGCCGACCTGCCGCGCCAGCAGGAACTCCTGCTGCGCGGCGAGCAGCTCGGGCGAGAAGATCTCGGCGAGCGTCTCGCCGGCGGCGACGCGCCGCCCGGTGAAGTCGGCCGGCAGGCGCTCGATCCAGCCGGCGAAGCGGGCCTCGATGCGGTAGCTGCGCCGCTCGTCGGGGGCGACCGAGCCGACGGTGCGAACTTCCGGGCGCCAGGCCGCGCGCTCGGCCACGGCGGTGGCGACGCCGGCCCGCTCGAGCGCCTCGGCGTCGGCGCGCACCGGCGCGTGCGTCGGCGGGCCGGCGCCGCCCTCGCCCCCTTCGTCGTCGCCCTCCCGGGGCACCAGGTCCATGTGGCAGATCGGACAGGAGCCGGGCTCGTGCGCGACCACCTCCGGGTGCATCGGACAGACCCAGACTCGAGGCGTTTCGTCGGGCTCCTTGGCCACCAGGTCCATGTGGCAGATCGGGCAGGAGCCCGCACGATCGGCCACCACCTCCGGGTGCATCGGGCAGATCCAGAGCCCTGGCGCGCGCTCGGGAGCGCCACAGCCGGCGAGCGCGGCGAGCAGCGCGAAGACGAGCAGCGGCAGCAGCCAGCGAGCGACAGCAGAAGGGGTCATCGCGGACCTCCGGCGGCGGGCGTCGACGCGCTCGCCGGCAGCGGCGAGGCGGTCAGGGCCTCGATCTCGGCCCAGGCGACATAGAGATCGGCCTCGGCGCGCGCGAGGTCGATGCGGGTGTGGTACCACTCTTCGAATCGCATCAGCGCCTCCGTGAGCGGGGCGCGGCCGGCCACCAGCTCGCTGCGCGCGGCGTCGAGCGCCGCGGCGCTTTGCGGGATCAGCGCCTCGGCGTAGCGGCGCCGAACGGTCTCCAGCCGCCGGCCCTCGGCCAGCCATCGCGTCAGCATCGCGCGGGCGTCGAGCTCGGCCGCGCGCTGGCGGGCCTGCTCGGCCACGACGCGCGCTTCGGCCGCCTCCAGGCGCGGCAGCTCCCGGGCGCGCCGGAAGAGGGGGAGCTCGACCCCGACTCGCGCGACCAGATTGGGATCCCGGCCGTCCTGGACGACGAGCCCGCCGCCGACGGTCCAGCCGGGAGCGAGCCCCGCCCGCACCGCCTCGACCTCGAGCTCGGCGAGCGCGACACGCAGTCCGGCGAGCACGGTGCCGAGGGCGACCGGCGCCGCCGTCGCCGGGTCGAGGCGCGGCAGCACGACGGCGGGCAGCGCGCCGGCGCGCGGCCAGGCTCCGGCGTCGGCGGTGCCGACGCGCGCAGCGAGCGCCGCCGCGGCCGCGCGCAGCTTGGACTCGGCCGCCTCGACGTCGAGATCGTGGCGGGACAGCTCGAGCTGCGCCGCGAGCGGCGCGCCGACCCCGGTCTGGCCCGCGCCGTAGAGGACCGCCGCGGTGGCGACCAGCAGGTCGAGCAGCTCGTGTGTCTCGGAGAGGACGACGAGCTCGCGAGTTACCGCGTAGAGCTCGGCCCAGCCGCGGCGCAGATCCCGCAGCAGGAGCTGCTCCTCGCGGCCGAGCTCGGCCTCGGCCAAGGCCACCCGAGCCGCCGCGAGCGCGCGCGCCGCCCCCCGCTGTCCCCGCCCGGGTAGCGGCTGGGCCAGCACGACCATCGCTTCGAACGGCATGCGCTCCCCGGCCGGCAGCAGCCACCGGCCGTCGACCTCCAGCAGGGGATCCTCGAGGGCGCCGGCGGCGCGCGCCTCGGCGCGCAGCGCCGCGAGCTCGGCGCGGGCCGCCGCGAGAACCGGCGACTCGGCGAGCGCCCGCCGCTCGAGCTCGGCGAGCTGACGGAGGGCGTCGTCGCCCTCGGCGGGCGCGGGCGGGGCCAGCAGCGCCCCGCCGAGCAGCATCGACGCGACGACGCGCCTCGGCAGCGGGAACTTCGACCACGACTGGAATGCTGCGACCATGAGCCTCACTCTCCGGATTCGAACGGGCCGGCCGGGCGGGGCACGGCCCCGTCCAGACACACTTCTCCCCCGTCGAGCGGATCAGTTCCGGAAGACCGCGAGCAGCGTGAAGAGGCCCAACCGGTGGAGCTGCGCCGCGGCGCGCGTGGGGGCGGCGACCGCGGCGGGCGGGGCGGACACGGCGAGCGCCGTCGCCAGCTCGGCGCCGCCGGCGGGCAGCACCGCGAGCGCCGCCGGGGCTGCAGCGCGCTCCGCTGTCGGAGCCGGCGCCGGGGCGCCCTTGGTCCGGCAGCAGTCCATCGGCGGCGCCGCGATCGCTCCCGCGCGGTGGCAGAGCGCGGAAGCGGCGCCGCGCATCAGCGGGCAGCAGCTCTCGACGGCGCTCTGGCAGCGGGCGGCCTGGAGCGGCGCCGCCGTCGCCAGGGCGACGAGCAGGGCCAGCAGGGCCGCGGCGGCGCGGGGCAGGCGAATCACGGCGCGCGATTGTAACAGCACTCCGCCGGTCCGGTTTGGCCTCGCTCCGAGCGGATAGCATCGGCGCCGGAAGAGGGGGAGCCGAGATGACGAGCGAGGCGCGGGTGGCCCTGGTGACGGGCGGCAGCCGGGGGATCGGGCGGGCGGTGGTCGAGGCGCTGCTCGAGCGGGGCTTCCGGGTTTTCTTCTGCGGCCGCTCCCTCGAAGGGGTCGAAGCGACCCACCGTGCCCTCTACATCCGCTTCCCGGGCCGGGTCGCGGCGCGGCTCTGCGACGTCCGGCGGCAAGCGGAGGTCGACTCGCTGGTCGCCTGGGTGGTCGAGGAGGCCGGCCGGCTCGACGTGCTGGTCAACAACGCCGGCCTGGGCCATTTCGCCCCGGTCGACGAGCTCTCCGGCGAGCAGTTCCGCGAGGTGCTGGAGACGAATCTATTCGGCGCCTTCTACGCCATCCGGGCGGCCGCGGCGCCGATGAAAGCGCGGGGCGACGGCTGGATCTTCAACGTCGCCTCGCTCGCTGCCAAGAACGCCTTCGCCGGCGGCTCCGCCTACAACGCTTCGAAGTTCGGCCTGGTGGGGCTTTCGGAGGCCGCGATGCTCGACCTGCGGCACCACGGCATCCGGATGGCGGCGATCTGCCCCGGTTCGGTCGAGACCGACTTCGCCGCCGGCCGGATGAAGGACGGCACCTCCTGGCGCCTGCAGCCCGAAGACGTCGCCAAGGTCATCACCGACCTGCTCGACTTCCCCGCCCGCGCGCTGCCCAGCCTGATCGAGATCCGCCCCAGCCAGCCGCCGAAGAAGTAGGTTCATCCGGTAGTTCCGGGGAAAGCGGCCCGGATTCTGAAGAAGAAATAGGCATGGTCGCGGAAGCCGTAGGCCATTCGCTTGATGACCTTGACTTTGTTGCTGGTTCCCTCGTGGGGTGTCGTGGGGGCGAGGAGAGCCGGCGCGAGCCACGCCCTGGCGCGGCGCTGGCCAGGAACCAGTCCTTCGCGCGTAGTCACGGGAAACGCCGTCTGCGTCCGCCGCGTCGAACCAGCCCTCGGCTCTGGTCTCCTCGCGCCCGCAACACCCCACGGTATCTGGATTCCTTTCCTGGAGGCGCGGGGGCCCCTCGCGCTGCGCTGCGGGGACGCGATCCGAGGGCCGGTCCGACGCTACCTTGGGTGGCGAGGTCGCGCCGGCTGGTGGGGTACGGGCGCCCCGCACCCTGCGCTGCGGGGACGCGAACTGCTGTGAGTCACTTGTCGATGAGACCCCTCTGTTCGCGGTCGAGCGGTGGGGAATCTTCGCAAGCGAACGCTAGTAGCCGTTCATTGACACGAAGCCCGGTGGCTGATAGGAGATGACTTGGCCGCATTCTTTCACGTTTGTTTCGCTACGGGAGGCACCATGCGCACTAGGTCGATCGCAACAGCCCTCGTCATCGCTTCGGTCTTCGTAGCGCCTGCCGGCGGAATCACTCCGGGAGGCCTGCCTTCGCGAACAACCGGGTTCCTGGTCGGCGCGCCCGGCGGGCTCGCGCTCGCGGGCCCGGAGGGTGCGGACGCCACGATGGCCGTGGACGGCGTCACGGTGCTCCAGATCGTCTGGGCCGATTGCTTCGGCCTCTTCGGCTCGGGCACCTTCCGGCTCGACATGCTCGGCGTTCCGGTGGGCGAGAACGGCGGTGTCGCGGCGGGGCCTGACGATCCGAGGCTCGGCCTGGTCTCGATTCCGGCGGTGCTGGAAGACGGTTGCTGGATCGCGGAAGGCTGGTACCGCGTCCCCGAGGAGTTCAATCGCGGCGACGACGGGGCGCTCTCCGTCCGCTTCGCGACCGTAGAAGCGCGATTCATCCCGGATGTCGGCGGTCCCTTCGTGCTCTCGATCTTCCTCGACCTCGTCCGCCCGCCCGTGGTGTTCGTGCATGGGCTCTGGTCGAAACGAGAGACCTGGGAGTTTCCGCTGGCCAACGACCCCGCCTTTCCAGTGCTCGTGCGCGCAGACTACTCTGATTCCTTTGCCAAGAGCTTCGCGCAGTATCTGACCGTCACCTATGGCGCGATTCAGGCCGCCCTCGAAAGGTGTCAGAAGGAAGAGATCCTCTGCACCCGAGTCGACGTCGTCGGCCACAGCATGGGAGGCTTGTTGGCCCGAATCCACACGAGCTCGCCGTTGTTCGCGACGCCCCTGAACCGGAACCACGGCAACGTGCGCAAGATCGTCACGCTCGACACTCCGCACGCAGGCTCACCGCTGGCGAGCTTCCTCAAGGAGATCGCCCTCGACGAATCGTCGCGTGGACAACGGATGCGGGAGGCCTTTCGGAAGAAGCAGATGCCTATCGACGAAGGAGCGATCGCGGACCTGGCGACCGGCAGCCCCGCCCTCCAGGCGCTCCAGGCCTGCTCCGTCCCCACTCACGCGTTGGTCGGCACCGGAGGGCCCGATGCTCTCTCGCTCCTCTTCCCGCCGCTCGGGCGCTTCTACCAGGTGCTCTACCTGGCCTCGGTCGTCACGGGCAGCGACATCTTCGGGCCCGCGCAGCACGACGGTGTCGTCGGCAGGTCGAGCCAGGAAGGGGGCTTGCCCGCCGCCGCCACGACGCTGTTTGGATTCCCGGACGGCATCCATCTCGGCATTCGGTTCGTCTCCCGCGGGAACACGGGGAGCGAGGCTTACTCAGACCGGATTCGGGAGCTGCTGGACACGCCAGCGTCGAGCTCGGAGTGGGGTCTGCTGCCGGCGCCCGCGGCGCCCCTCGCCGAGCTTCCAAGTCCGGCGCCTCCCGCCCCGGCCGGTCGCACGCGGGAGGAACCTGCCACGGCCGCCCCACCAGGGCCCGAGTTCGGGTTGACGATCACGTCGCCAGGGCCGGGGACGCTCGTGGCGTCGGGGGCGACGATCACGGTCGTCGTCGAACCCGATTCCGGGCTCACCGTCGATCAGGTGCTCGTCGTCGGGCCCAATGGCGCCGGGCTCGACACCGAGGCGCCGTTCGAGGTCGCCTTCACCATCCCGGACGAGGCCTTCGGGGCCTACTCGATCGCCGCCTTCGGCAAGAACGCGACGACCGAGGAGTACTACGCGTCGCCGGACCTAGCGCTCACTGTCCAGCCGGCGGCGAGCCTGCTGTCGATCGAGATCGAGCCGGCGCCGGCCTTCCTCGTGGGTGTCGGCGACGATCTTCGACTCGCCGTGACCGGTTGGTTCGCCGATGGAGTCCCGCGAGAGATCGCGCCGAGCCAGGTGACGTTCTCCACGACGCCTCCCGGAATCGTGACCGTCGACGCCGCAGGGGTGGCGAGCGCCCAGGCGATCGGCCAGACGACCGTCGAGGCCCAGTTCCAGACTCACTCGGCGAGCCTGGAGGTCGAGGTGATGCCGCCCGGACCGCTGATCTTCGTCGACAACTTCGAGAGCGGCGACTTCTCTTGGTGGTCGGCGAGCGTCCCTTGAGGGTCGGGTGAGCACGGGCTCGCGGGTCTGGCGTCGGCGCGGAGCGCTTCTCGCTCTGGTCGCTGCGTGGATCGTGGCCAGCGGCTGCGGGCCCGGGGCGAGTCGCCGGCTCGCCGGTGAGCGGCTGCTCGACGTCGAGGACCCACGGTGGCGCTTGAACGAGGTCGCGATCTCGCCCGACGGCCGCTGGGCCGCGGCCGCGGCGCTCGGCAGCCCGGATCATGGGCCGCGGATCTTCCTCGTCGACCTGGAGAGCGGTCGCTCGTTCGAGGCCCTGCCGACTCGAGACGCGCGCGCGGAGTTCCTGATCGAGGCGCACCCCGGGATCGAGGCGATGGAGTGGGACGAGGGCGGAACGCAGGTTCGGTTCCCCGCGCGGTACATCGGACGCGGCGGTACGGTCGTCAGTAACCCACCGAGCGGACGGAAGGTGGAGCTCGACCCCGTTCTCCCGAGAAACGCCCCGTGGCTCGAGGTGCACCTGGTCGACGGTCATCCTGGGGATCTCGTGGTGAACGATTCGCGCGAGGCCCGCATGCGCCCGGTGAACCTGCCGGTGGAGTTCGATCCGCGACTCAAGGTCGAGATTCACTCGCGCTCGAACTTCGATCTGCTCGATCACGAGCGCGGCGGCCGGCGGATCGCGCGCTTCCGCGGCTACATGAACTGGTTGAATCCGGACACGGCGTCGATCTCGCCCGATGGGAACTGGGTCGCGATCACGGTCGGCCGGGAAGCCTTCGGGTTCAAGGGAGCGCGCGGCTTCCTGCTCGATCGCCAGAGCGGCAAGCGGGGCACCCTCGCCGACTGGATCGTGTACGGCGTGAGGTGGCACCCCAGTCGGCGAGAGCTCTTCGGTGTCGAGAAGGACTCCGACGGCCGGTGGGTGCTCATGCGCTGGCGGTACTGACCCTCGCTCTTCGCGACTCCGACCTGCTCACCGGGAGCTCGGTCGCTCGGCCGAGCTTCAGCGCGCCCCACCGACGAGAGCGCCGGGGCCGGGGCGGCGCTCGGGCTCTGGTTCTGGCATTGGCGCTAGAGTGGATTCCGTGTCGGAATTCGGAAGCGTCGGCCAGCGCTGGGGCGTGGGTGGTGCGCGAGGCGAGACGATCCCCGAGGCTGTGACCGTCGACGCCGAAGGGGTGGCGAGCGCCCAGGCGATCGGCCAGACGACTGTCGAGGCCCTGTTCGAGACCCACTCGGCGAGCCTGGTGGTCGAGGTGTTGCCGCCCGGGTCGCCGATCTTCATCGACAACTTCGAGAGCGGCGATCTGACCTGGTGGTCGGCGAGTGCGCCCTGAGGCGGAGATGAGACAGTGCGCGGGCAGCTTCGGATTCCGTGGAGCGATGCTCGCACTCGCCGCGGCGTGGCTGGTGGGTGCCGGCTGCGGGCCTGGTGGTGGGAGGGAGCTGCCTGGCGAGCGGTTGCTCTTCCTCGAGGACTCGCGCTGGTTGTTGATGGAGGTCGCGATCTCGCCCGACGGACGGTGGGCAGCGGCCGGGGCTCACGGCGGCCCGGATCTCGGGCCGCGGATCTTCCTGGTCGAGCTGGCGAGCGGTCGCTCGTACGAGCCGCGGCCTTCGTGGAACGCGCACGGGGAGCTGCTGATCGAACCGCAGCCCGGGATCGAGGCGTTGGAGTGGGACGAGAGCAGCTCGCAGGTGCGCTTCCCCGCTCGGTTCATCGGGCGCGGCGGTGCCTTCATCAGCCATCCTCCCAGCGGGCGCAGGATGGAGTTCGACCGCATGCTGCCGAAGAACGCACCGTGGCTCGAGGTACACCTGATCGACGGCTTGCCTGGCGAACTCATGGTCAACGATTCGCTGCAGGCCCGCCAGCGGCAGGTGCATCTACCGGTCGAATTCGACCCGAGGCTCAAGGTGGCGATTCACTCGCGATCGACCTTTGACCTGCTCGATCGCGAGCGCGGCGACCGGCGGATCGCTCGCTTTCGCGGCTACGTGAACTGGCTGGACGCGGACACCGCCACGATCTCGCCCGACGGCAGCTGGATCGGCATCACCGTGGGAAGAGAGGCCTTCGGAGACAAGGGGACTTGCGCCATCCTGCTTGACCGCAAGTCCGGCAAGCGCCGACTTCTCGCCGACCGGGTCGTGTCGGGCGTGAAGTAGCACCCTTCCCGTCCGGAGGCCTTCGGTATCTCGAAAGAGGTCGAGGGCGGGACGGCGCTGAGGCGGTGGCGCTACTGACCGACGCTCCTAGCCGAAAAGAGGGGAGGTGGCACGCAGTAGATGTTGCGTGCCTGTCCCCATTTCCTTCGTTCATCTGGCAAATCCGTGGAAAGCGGCCCGGATTCTGAGGCAGAAACAGGAATGGTCGTGGAAGCCGTAGGCCATTCGGTTGATGACCTTGATCCTGTTGTCGATGCCCTCGAGCAGGCTCGTGTGGAGTGGCCAGCGGCTGTGGGCGAAGATTCCGCTTAGATAGGGGGTTTCAAGCGCTTCGCAGGTCTGGGTCCCGGACAACCGCAGCCTCCCTTCCCTGAGGTCCTTGAACAACCTCAAGATAGGGCAAGTGCCTGTCGTTGTCCCTTCCCTGCTTTCCCGGAAATTCGGAAGAACCAAGAAGAAGTGAGGGGCCGGATTTCCAAGGGCGCTACCCACTCGGAGCCGTGAAGCGCGAGAAGTCGTTGCCGCGGCGTGGTCCACGCCGGGGCCGCGGTCGATCAGGGGACGACGGCGCTCCAAGCCGCGAGGCCATCGCACTCGAAGCCCTCGGCGAAGACGAAGGAGCCGTCGCCCGAGCCGTCGAGCCAGATTCGGTCGCAGGTGCGGAAGGTCCCCGAGCCGGTCGTTACTTCAGTGATCACCGCCTTGCGACCGTCGCCGGCCGAAAGCTGCCAGGCCTTGGCGGTCGAGAAGGCCTCGGAGCCACTGAACGAGCCGGTCTCGTTGGCGAAGCGCATCTGCGGGTTGCTGCCGGGGGGCTGGTAGAGGTGGAGCGCGACGTTGCGGCTCGCGATCAAGTGCTTTTCGCGCTCGATGATCATGGGATAGCCGGTGGTGCCGCCGCGCGCGCCGAAGACCTGGACCCAGTAGTGGGAGTAGGGGCCCGCGGAGCAGGACTCCGGGTTCCCGCCGCAGGCGGTCGGGTCGGTGCAGGTGCAGTTGCTGTTGCAGTCGAGGTCCACCGTCGGTTGGTCACCGGCCTGGTGGAAGTGGCCCGCGCCGAGGTCGCGATAGTTGCTGCTCAGGATGTTGGCCCGATGCCCGGAGCTCGCCATCCACTGCGCCATCGTCGCCGCGGCGGTCGCGTTGCCGGCGGCGATGTTCTCGCCGCCGTTGGTCCAGCCGGTGTAGCCGGCGGCATTCATCCGGTCGCCGACCGTGTTGCAGCCGCTCGAGAAGCCGCGGTGGGAAAAGAAGTCGTCGAGCGCCATCGCCGCAGCGTGCCCTTCGGCGGCGGCGATCAGATGGCCCTGGTGCTTGAGCGGCGGCTTCGGGCAGCCGGCGTCGGCGCAGTTGAGCCGCTCGAGGTTGACCAACTCCGCGATCTGCTCCTCGAACGTCGCCGGGGGCGCCACGAGCGGCTCCTCCGGGAACCAGAGCTCCCAGATCGTCTCCTCGTCGGGTGGGGCGACGAGCGGCGGCGGTGTGGAAATGAGCTGAGCCGAGGCAACCGCGGCAACCCCGACCGCGCCGAGAACTGCAACCCAGAGACGGAGGCTCGACGGCGTTCGAGGTTGCGGCATGAAGAGGCTCCTCGTGCAGGCAGAGCAAGAGCCGTTCCGCCACCCTTCCCCCCCTTCAATGGCGCCTTTCTCGACTTCACCGGCCCCGATTCCGCCCCGGGCGCCAGAAAACGTCAGCGCCGGACGACGCTCGTCGTCGCTTTCGGAGGAGCCGAAGGGGCGAGGGGGGCGAGGTGCTCGGAGAGCAGGCCCTCCAGGATCCGCTCCGCGGAGATGCCGCGCAGGCGCAGCGGCGGCGCCTCGAGCACCGCCTGCGCCAGGGCGAGCAGCCGGCGGCGGACCGGCGCCGGTCGGGCCGGATCCGTCGCGGCCGCGCGGACGGCGTGCGCGGCGAGCTCGAAGCCCCCCTCGGCCCGCGCGTCCGCGAAGTCCCCGGCGCGGACCAGCACCGCCGCGGCCTCGAGCAGGTAGGCGCCGCCGCCGCCGGCCAGGAAGCGATCGAACGCGCCGCCGAACCCCGCCGCCGCCTGGTCGAGCTTCGCTTCGTCCGGCGGCTCGGCGGCGCCCAGGTAGAGCCCCATCGAGCGGCTGCGCAGCGTGGGCGGCAGATCCAGCCGGTTGGGAGCGAGCAGGAAGAAGTGGCGCGGGCTGGCCAGACCCGGCTCTTCGATCGCCTTGAGCAGCGCGTCGCCCGCTTCGGCGGAGAGCGTCTCGGCCTCGGCCACCACGAAGACCTGCCCGCGCGCCTCGAACGGCGCCACCTGGGCGCCGCGCAGCCACTCCCGAGTTGCTTCCGCGGAAGTGACCGTCTTCAGATCGCGGCCGAGCACCCCGAAGTCGGGGTGGAACCGCTCCACCTCGCCGTCGGGCCAGGCGATCCGCTGGCAGTGCGGACAGGCGCCGCAGGGGCGCCGCTCCGGCTCACGCGCGCACAGGAGAGCGCGGGCGAGCTCGACCGCCGCCCCACGGCGCGCCGTCGCCGTGCCGCCGTGCAGGATGACCGACGGGTAGAGACGCCCCCGGCGAACGAGGTCGAGCGCGCGCGTCAGCTGCCGGCTCTCGCTCACGCCGGCCGCTCCCAGAGATCCTCGAGCGCCGCGTCCACCGCCACCGCGGTCACAGCGGGAGGGTGGTGCGAATCGATCACCCGGAAGCGCTCCGGATCGGCCCGGGCCAGCTCCAGGAAGCCGCCGCGCACCCGCTCGTAGAAGTCGAGGGACTCGGCGTCCAGGCGGTCGACGCCGCCGTTGCGGCGCCTCGCTCCGGACCGGCCGCGCCGGCGCGCCGCCTCCGCGGGCAGGTCGAACAGCAGCGTCCGGTCCGGCCGCCGGCCGCCGGTGGCGAGCCGGTCGACCGCCTCGATCGCCGCCCGCGGCACCCCACGGCCGCCGCCCTGGTAGGCGAAGGTCGAGTCGGTGAAGCGGTCGCACAGGACGTGGCGGCCGGCGGCGAGCGCCGGATCGATGACCTCCAGCAGGTGCTGGCGCCGGCTGGCGAAGACGAGCAGCAGCTCGACGGTGCCGTCCATGCCGGCGAAGCGGCGATCGAGGAAGAGCCCGCGCAGCGCGCCGCCGAGGTCGGTCCCACCCGGCTCGTGGGTCACCGCGTGCGGGATGCCCCGCTCGGCGAGATGGCGTGCGATGCGCGCCAGGTGGGTCGACTTGCCGCTGCCGTCCAGACCCTCGAAGGTGATGAAGAGCGCCACCGCGGCGGAACGCTAGCACGGCGACTCGACACCTCGCGGCGGCGCTCGACTCGCCGCCCGGCCGGTTGGGGCGATCTGAGACCGGCGCGCGGCGATAGAGTCCGCGCGCGATGGAGACGATCGGCACGCCGCTCTTCTGGAGCCTCTTCCTGCTCGGCGTCGGCGTCATCCTGTTCCTCGATCTCGGCGTTTTCAACCGCAAGGCCCACGTCATCCGTCCCCGCGAAGCCGCCATCTGGTGCGGCTTCTGCGTCACGCTGGCGCTGCTGTTCACGGCCTGGCTGGGCTGGAAGTTCGGCGCCCGCCCGGCGCTCGAGTTCGTCACCGGCTACCTGATCGAGTACGCCCTCTCGGTCGACAACCTGTTCGTCTTCCTGGTCGTCTTCGGCTACTTCGCGGTGCCGGCCGAGTTGCAGCATCGCGTGCTGTTCTGGGGCATCGTCGGCGCGCTGGTGCTGCGCGCGGCGTTCATCCTGGCCGGCGCGGTGTTGATCGCCAAGTTCCATTGGATGATCTTTCTGTTCGGCGCTTTTCTGGTGGTCACTGGCCTCAAGCTGCTGTTCGCCGGCGAGGGCGAGGTCGACCCGGAGAAGAACCCGGTGCTGCGCCTGGCGCGGCGGTTCGTGCCGGTGACGCCGCGCTACCACGGCCAGCGCTTCTTCGTGGTCGAGAACGGGCGGCGGCTGGCGACGCCGCTGTTCCTGGTCCTGATCGTGATCGAGGCGACCGACGTGGTCTTCGCCGTCGACTCCATCCCGGCGATCTTCGGCGTCACCCGCGACCCGTTCATCGTTTTCACCTCGAACATCTTCGCGATTCTCGGCCTGCGCGCGCTCTATTTCCTGCTCGCCGATTTCATGGGCCGCTTCCACTACCTGAAGTACGGGCTCGGCCTGGTGCTCGCCTTCGTCGGTTCCAAGATGGTCGTAAGCGGCTGGTTCAAGGTGCCGATCGGCGTCTCGCTGTCGGTGATCGTGCTGCTGCTCGGCGGTTCGGTGGCCGCCTCGTGGCTGCTGCCCCGGCGCGCGCCGGCCGAGAGTCAGGAGAAGTAGGCGAAGAGCAGCAGACCGAGCGCCACGCGGTAGAGGGCGAAGACCAGCAGCGGCCGGGTGCGCACCCAGGCGAGCAGCGCGGCGATCACCGCGTAGCCGGCGACCGCCGAGACCGCGATGCCGATGGCGATCGTCGACCCGCTCAGGCCGACGATCTCGCCGCGGCCGAAATCGACCAGCTGCTTGACTCCCACCAGCAGCCCGATCGGCACCGAGAGCAGGAAGGCGAAGCGCGCCGCCGCCGGGCGGTCGAGCCCGAGCCCCAGCGCGGCGGTCATGGTGACGCCCGAGCGCGAGGTGCCGGGCACCAGCGCCAGCGCCTGGGCGCAGCCGATCAGCAGCCCCTCGCGCTTGCCGATCGCCCCGAGGCCGAGCCGCTTCGGGCCCAGTCGATCGGCGACCCCGAGCAGCACGCCGTAGACGATCGCCGTGGTGGCGATCAAGCGCGGATCGCGGCCGTGGGTCGAGACCCAGTCCTTGATCAACAGGCCGGCCAGTCCCGCCGGCACCGTCCCCCAGATCAGGGCCCAGCCGAGGCGCCCCGCCGGCTCGCAGGCTCCCGCGCCCCCCGGCCGGAACGAGGTCGCCCAGCCGCGCGCGATCTCGACCAGATCCTTGCGGAAGTAGGCGAGGACCGCGAGCAGCGTGCCGGTGTTGGTCGCGATGTCGAACTCGAGCCCCTGGTCGCCCCAGCCGAGCAGCCGCGGCATCAGGATCAGGTGGCCCGAGGAAGAGACCGGCAGGAACTCAGTGGCCGCCTGCACCAGCGCCAACAGCACGGCCTGGAACGGAGTCACGAGCGCGCGTGTCCTGGAATCGCCATGGCAGCGCGCATCCTATGGCACGGTTGATAAGCTCACGCTTCCTCCGACCGGCGCCGCGGGGCGCCGGGCTCCGACTCCGAGATCGCTCGAGGAGACCATGAAAGGAATCGTGCTCGCCGGCGGCTCCGGCACCCGGCTCTATCCGGTCACCCGCGGGGTGAGCAAACAGCTGCTGCCGGTCTACGACAAGCCGATGGTCTACTACCCGCTGTCGAGCCTGATGCTCGCCGGCATCCGCGAGATCCTGCTCATCTCGACGCCGCAGGACCTGCCCTCGTTCGAGCGCCTGCTGGGCGACGGCACGCAGTTCGGCCTCTCGCTCGCCTACGCCGCCCAACCCCATCCCGGCGGCCTCGCCCAGGCGTTCCTGATCGGCCGCGACTTCGTCGGCCGCGAGCGCGTGGCCCTCGCGCTCGGCGACAACATCTTCTACGGCCACGGTTTTCCCGAGGACTTGGCGCGCGCCGCCGCGCGCGACCGGGGCGCCACCGTCTTCGCCTACCGGGTGCGCGACCCGGAGCGCTACGGCGTGGTCGAGCTCGACGCCGAGGGCCGCGCCCTGTCGATCGAGGAGAAGCCGGCGCGCCCGCGCTCGCCGTTCGCGGTCACCGGCCTCTACTGCTACGACAACCGGGTGCTCGACATCGCCGCCGGCCTCGCGCCGTCGCCGCGCGGCGAGCTCGAGATCACCGACGTCAACCGCGCCTACCTCGCCGCGGGCGATCTCCACGTCCAGGTGCTCGGCCGCGGCATCGCCTGGCTCGACACCGGCACCCACGAGTCGCTGCTCCAGGCCGGCGAGTTCATCGCCGCGGTCGAACAGCGGCAAGGCCTCAAGGTCGCCTGCCTCGAGGAGATCGCCTACCGGTTGGGCTGGCTGACGGCCGACCAGGTGGGCCGCCTGGCCGCCGAGCTCGGACGGACCGAGTACGCCGACTACCTGCGCCAGATCGTCGCCGAGGGGGCGGCACCGTGAAGCTCCTGCCGACCGAGCTGCCCGGCGTCCTGCGCGTCGAGCCCCACCTGCATCGCGACGAGCGCGGCTTCTTTCTCGAGGTCTTCCACGCCGGCAAGTTCGAGGCCCAGGGGCTGCCGCTCGCTTTCGTCCAGGACAATCACTCGCGCTCGCGGCGCGGCACGCTGCGCGGTCTGCACCTCCAGCTCACGGCGCCGCAGGGCAAGCTGGTCCGCTGCATCGCCGGCGAGATCTTCGACGTCGCCGTCGACGTCCGCCGTGGCTCGCCGACTTTCGGCCGCTGGGTGGGCGCGGCGCTCTCCGCCGAGAACTTCCACCAGCTCTGGGTGCCGCCCGGTTTCGCGCACGGCTTCTGCGTCACCTCGGAGCACGCCGAGGTCGAGTACAAGTGCACCACGCTCTACGACCCGGCGAGCGACCAGGCCATCGCCTGGAACGACCCGCAGATCGGCATCGCGTGGCCGCTCGAGGAGCCGGTCCTCTCCGCCAAGGACGCCGCCGCACCACGGCTGGCCGAGGTCGCCGACCGGCTCCCCCGGTTCGCCCGCTAGCCGGGGCCATGGACCCGCTCGCCGCCCTCACCGACCGCGACCTGGCGCGGCTCGCGCGCCGCGGCCTCGACGCCGAGGAGATCCGGCGCCAGCTGGCGCGGCTGGCCGCGCCGGCCCGGCCCGTCCGGCTCGACCGCCCGGCGACGGTCGGCGACGGCATCGAGCGGCTGACCCCCGCCCGCGCCGAGGGGCTCGCGCAGCGCGCCGAGAGCGCGCGGCGAGCCGGCCGCCTGTCGAAGCTCGTCCCCGCTTCCGGGGCGGCGACGCGGATGTTCGCCGCGCTCGCGGCCGTGGTCGAGCGGGGTGGTTCTCCGACCCCCGCCGAGCTCGCCACCGCAGCGGCGACCGGCGACGCTGCCGCCGCCGCCGCCGCGCGCTTCCTGGAGATCCTGCCGCGCCTGGCGCTCGCCCGGCCGCTCGCGGCCGCCCGCGGGGTCTCGGTCGAGGAGCTCGGCCGGCGAGCTCTCGGCGAGCCGGTCCGCCCGCTCCTCGCCGCGGTGCTCGAGACGGCGCGGCGGCCCAAGGCGCTGCTCCCCTTCCACGCCGCCGGCGACGAGCTGTGGACGGCCTTCGAGGAGCAGCTCCGGGAGGGGCTCGCCTATCTCGCCGACGCCACCGGCACCGCCCGCTTCCACTTCACCGTGGCGTCGGAGAGCCTCGAGGCCTTCGAGCGGGCGCTCGACGCCGCGCGCGCTCGCCTGCCCGGCGGCGACCGCCTCGAGGTCCGCTTCTCGACGCAGGACCCGGCCACCGACACGCTGGCGCTCGACACGCGGGACGGTCGCCCCGCCCGCCGCGAGGACGGCTCGCTGCTGCTGCGCCCGGGTGGCCACGGCGCGCTGCTCGGCAATCTCGAGCGCTCGGCCGGCGACCTGGTCCTGGTCAAGAACATCGACAACGTCCTGCCCGGCGCCCGGCACGCCGAGGTGGCGCGCTGGCAGAGCATCCTCGTCGGTCGCCTGCTCGAGCTCGAGGCGCGGTGCCACGAGCTGCTGGCGGCGCTCGACGCGGCGCCGGGCGACCCGACGCTCGTCGATCAGGCGCTCGATTTCGCGCGCGCGACGTTTGGCCGTGAAGCGGCGGTATCCGAGGATCCCCGTCTCGCCGCGAGAGCTCTCGCCGCGCGCGACCTGCTCGACCGTCCGCTCCGAGTCGCCGGCGTCGTCCCCAACACCGGCGAGCCGGGCGGCGGCCCCTTCTGGGTGAGGGGCGCAGATGGCCGGACGACACCTCAGATCGTCGAGGCCTCGCAAGTCGCCGCGGACGATGCCCGGCAGCTGGAAATCTGGTCCGCCTCGACCCACTTCAACCCGGTGCAGTTGGCGGTCGCCCTGCGCGATCGCCGGGGCGATCCACGAGAGCTCGGCCGCTGGGTCGACCCCGACACCGCCTTCGTCGCGCGCAAGAACGAGGGCGGCCGCGAGCTCGTGGTGCTCGAGCGCCCCGGCCTCTGGAACGGCGCCATGGCCGGCTGGCTGACCGTCTTCGTCGAGATCCCCGGCCCGCTCTTCGCCCCGGTCAAGACCATCCTCGACCTCGCCCGCCCCGAACACGCGGCGGGCTGACGCGCCGTCATTCGCTGGGCGGTGCCGCGTCGAGACGCGCCGCGAGCGGGGCGAACCGGGGGTCGCCGCGCAGGTTGGCGAGGTCGGGGTCGGAGGCGAGCGCGGCGGCGTCGGCGAAGCCGGCGGCGAGGGCTCCTTCGAGGGCGCGGAAGGCCTCGTCGACGCGGTCGGTCCGGGCGAGGGCGCAGGCCAGGTTGTAGTGGCTCCCCGCTTCGCCACCGGCGGCGACCGCGCGCTCGAGGGGCGCAACGGCGGCTTCGGGGCGGCCGAGATGGAGCCGCGCCAAACCGAGCAGGCCGAGATCGACGGCGTCGAGCTCGGCGCTCGTCTCGACCGGGCTCAGGGCATCATCGACTTGAGTCCAGCCGGCGAGCCGGCCGGCGAGCTTGGCGAAGCCGCGGCGCTGATCGAGATCGTCCGGCTCGGCCTCGACCGCCTGCTCGAGCGCCAGCATCGCGCCGACGGAGGAGCCCATCGCCTGGCGCGCCCACGCCAAGTTGCGCCAGAGCTGGCCGTCGCGGCGCGCCTCGCCGTCGGCGATCTGATTCAGGTACTCGTGGGCCGCCTCGAAGCGCTGGCCGTAGAGGTCGGCGAGCGCCTGCCGCGCCGCCGAGCGCTCCGGGTCGAGCGGCGCCGGCTCGGCCGTCCGGCCGAGGTGGCCATCCCAGAACGCCAGCGCCTGGCCGATCACCGCCCGGCTCTCCGAGCTCGGGTCGACCAGGTCGAAGGCGTGCGGCAGCTCCGGCGCGTGGACCAAAGTCCAAGGCGCTCCGGCCGCGGCGGCATCCGCCGCCAACTGGCGCTCCCGCTCGAGCAGCGCGGCCGTGTCCCGGCCGGCGATCGCCAGCAGGACGGGCAGGTCCCTGCGGAAGGTCGCGATCTCGCCGGCGCCGTAGAAGATCACCGCGGCGCGCACCGGCGCGGCGGCGGCGTCCGACATCAGGAAGGGGAGCGCGGCGGTCACGTTGGCCGAGCAGGCGTAGACGCCCAACCGCGTCGTGTCGATGCCGAGCTCCCGGCCGTGCGCCGAGAGGTGCTCGAACAGCGCGGTGAGGCTGCCCGCGACATCCTCGCGGTCCGACTCCCCCATCACCGCGACGTAGCCGCGCGCCGCCAGCGTGCGCATCCAGCTCCGGTAGATCTCCCAGCGGCGCAGCGGGCGCTTCTCGCCGGCGTCGCCCAGGCCGGAGAGAAAGACGACCGCGGGGCGCAGCTCGCCGGGCGCGAGACCCGCCGGAGCGACCAGGTCGAGGCGCAGATCCCGCCCCGCGGGGCGGCCGAAGACCAAGTCCTCCCGCGCTATCGTCCGCTCGACGCCCGGCTCGCTCCAGACGAGCGCGTAGCCGGTCGGATCGTGGATCGACAGCGGCGGCGAGGTCGCCGCGAGCGAGCCAGCGACGGCCGGCAGCGCGACGAGCAGCGTGACGAGCGGCAGCGAAAATCGGGTCATCTCGGCCTCCGGGGGGATTCTAGGCGCGGTTGCAGCCGCGGCGAGCCCCCCGGTACCATGGCCGCCCGGATCAGGAGCGGAACAGGAACTCTCATGCCCACTCTCTTCGTGCCGAAGGAAACCCAGCCGGGCGAGCGCCGCGTGGCGGCGACCCCGGAGACGGTCAAGAAGCTCGCCGCCGCCGGCTTCGCGGTCGAGGTCGAGCGCGGCGCCGGCGGGGCCGCCGGCTTCCTGGACGCCGCCTACGAGGGCGCCGGCGCGCGCCTGGTCGACGCGCCCGAGAGCGCCTGGCGGGCGGCCGATGTGATCTTCAAGGTGCAGCCCCCGAACGCCGCGGAGGCGGAGCTGCCGAAGTCGGGAGCGCTGCTGTTCGCCCTGCTCGACCCCTACCGGAACCTCGAGCGGATCGGCCGGCTGGCCGCGCGCGGCGTCGCCGCGTTCGCCATGGAGCTGGTGCCCCGCACCACCCGCGCGCAGTCGATGGACGTCCTCTCCTCGCAGGCCTCGATCGCCGGCTACAAGTCCGTGCTGCGCGCTGCCGACCGGCTGGGCAAGCACTTCCCGCTGCTGATGACGGCGGCCGGCACCATCCAGCCGTCGCGGGTGGTGATCCTGGGCGCCGGTGTCGCCGGCCTGCAGGCGCTCGCCACCGCCAAGCGGCTGGGCGCGATCGTCGAGGTCTCCGACGTCCGCCCGGCGGTCAAGGAGCAGGTCGAGTCGCTCGGCGGCCGCTTCATCGACTTGCCGGAGCTGCCGAGCGGCGAGGGCCAGGGCGGCTACGCCAAGGAGCTGCCGCCGGAGTTCCTGGCCAAGCAGCGCGAAATCCTCTCCGCCCGCATCGCGCTCGCCGACGTCGTCATTACCACCGCGCAGGTGCCGGGCAAGAAGGCGCCGACGCTGCTCACCCGCGCCATGGTCGAGGGGATGAAGCCCGGCGCGGTGGTGGTCGACATCGCCGCCGGGCAGGGGGGCAACTGCGAGTTGACCCGCCCGGGGGAGGAAGTGGTCCACGGCGACGTCACCATCCTCGGGCCGCTCAACCTCGCGGCCGAGCTCGCCTCGGACTCGAGCCTGCTCTACTCGCGCAACCTGCTGGCGCTCTTGATGCTCTGCGTCGACAAGAAGACCAAGGCCTTCGCGCTGCCGCAGGGCGACGACGTCATCGACGGCACGCTGGCAACGCGCGACGGCCGGATCGTCCACCCGGCCCTGGTCCCGCTCGCCGGCGCCGCCGCCAGCTGATCCGCGCGCTCATCCGACCGCCGGGGCGCGAGCGAGCGCGGCTCAGCCGCGGCGCGCGGGCGGCCGGCCGGCGCCGGGTCCGGCGACCAGATCCGGATTGGGGTTCTTGAGCTCGTCGCCCTCGGCGACGCCGGAGACGATCTCGATCCGCAGGCCGTCCGACAGGCCGGTCACCACCTCCCGGCGCTCGAACACCTGCGGCGCGGTCTGGACCTCGACGAACGGCTTGCCGTCCAAGCCGAACTGGAGCAGCCCCTCGTCGATCGCCAGCACGTCCTCGCGCTTGTCGAGCACGATGTCGGCGTTGGCGCTGTAGTTGGCCCGGATCGTCAGGTCCCCCGGGTCGGCGAGCGCGGCGCGAATCTCGAACTGGATCGCCCCCTCCTCCTTCACGCCCTTGGGAGCGATGTGCTCGAGCGTCGCGGCGAGCCGCGCGTCGGGCAGCGCGCCGACGGTCAGCACCAGCGCCATGCCGGGGCGGATCTTGCCCACTTCCGACTCGTCGACCTTGCCCTTGAACACCATGTCGCCCAGGTCGGCGACGGTCGCGATGGTGGTGCCGTCGTTGAAGTTGTTCGCCTCGATGACCGAGTTGCCCTGCTCGACCGGCACCTCGAGCACCGTGCCGCCGATGGTCGCGCGCACCAGCGTGGTCGACGACGAGGCGACGCGGTCGCTGGTGCCGCGGCGGACGATGTCGAGGTTGTCCCTGGCCGCGGCGAGTTCCTCGCTGGCCTGCTGCCAGGCGATCTCCGCCGCCTGCAGCTCGGCCTCGGGAATCGTGCCGTCGGCGAACAGCCGCCGGCGCCGCTCGAGCTCGCGCTCGGCGTCGGCGAGCGCGATGCCGGCCTTGTTGACGCGCGACTCGGCGCTCGACAGCTGCACCATGTTCGGGATCACGCGCACCTTGGCGATCAGCTGCCCGCGCTCGATCCGCTGACCCGGCTCGACGTGCAGCTCCTCGATGATGCCGGAGACCAGCGGCTTGATCGCCACCTCCTTGCGCGGCACCACCGAGCCGGTGGCGACCGTCTTGCGCACGATGGTGGCGCGCGCCGGCTGGGCGGTCGCGTAGACGACTGGCTGGCGCTGCGACTTCTTGAACAGCAGCACGCCGGTGCCGACGACGGCGCCGACGAACAGAATCGCGAGCAGGATTCCGAACAGCTTCTTCATCGCGAGAGCTCTCCCTCCGGGTACGGAGATCAGTCGGCGCGCAGCGCCTCGACGGGGTGGATCGAGACCGCGCGCTGGGCGGGCAGCAGGCCGGCGACGGCGCCGGAGACGATCAGCACCGCGAGCGCCAGCAGGCCCGCGCCGGCGTCGATGCCCGGCGCCTGGAACATGCTCGGCTGGCTGCCGGCGGCGGCGGGCGGGATCAGGGCGGCGATCACCTCGAGCAGCGCGACGCCGGCGACCAGCCCGGCGAGGCCGGCGACCGAGGTCAGGAGAATCGCCTCGAACAGGATCTGGCCGCGCACCGACCAGGGTGTCGCGCCGACGGCGCGCCGGATGCCCAGCTCCTTGGTCCGCTCCCGCACCACGATCAGCAGGATGTTCGACACCCCGATGGCGCCGGCGGCGAGGGTGCCCAAGCCGACGATCCAGAGCAGGATCCGGATGCCCGTGAACAGCCCCTGGATCTTGTCGTACTCCTCCTGCAGGTTGAAGCTGCCAATGCCGCGGCGGTCGTCGGGGGCGATCTTGTGCCGGCTCTTGAGCAGCGCGAGCACCTTCTCCTGGAGCTCCTTGGCGGAGACCTGCGGCTGCCCGACGACGGCGAACCAGTGCACCTTGCCGACCGCGTTGAAGGCGGTCTGGAAGGAGCTGAAGGGGACGATCACCGACTGCGCTACCTCGTCGGCGTTGCGCCCGGTCTGGCGCGAGCGGTAGACGCCGACCACCTTGAACTGCACGCCGTTGATCTGGATGTCGCCGCCGATCGGATCCTCGCCCGGGTCGAACAAGACCTCGCGCACCCGCTGGCCGATCAGCGCCACCTTGCGCCGCTCGGTGACGTCGAGCTGGTTGACGAAGCGCCCGGCGGAGACCACCAGGGACTGGACGCGCTGGATCTCCGGCACTTCGCCGGTCACCGAGTAGGAGCCGGTGTGCTGCCCCCGCGAGACGCGCGCGCCGCCGCGCCAGCCGCCGAGCTGGAGGCGCGGCGCGATCACCTCGACCTCGTCGAGCTGGCTGGCGAGCGCTTGCCAGTCTTCGTCGGTGAACTCGATGCGGCGGCCGGCCGGCAGCCCGGCGTACGGCTTGCTGGTGCGCATCGCCCAGACGAACACGCTGTTGGTCGCCATGCCCGAGAAGCCGGAGGTCACGCCGTTCGACAGACCGTTGCCGGAGCCGAGCAGCACCACCAGCAGGAAGATGCCCCAGAACACCCCGAAGGCGGTGAGCAGCGTGCGCAGCCGGTTCTTCGCCAGCGCCGCCCAGATCTCCTGCCAGTGGTCGAGATCGAACATGCTCGCTCGCCTACTCGTCGCGCAGGGCTTCGACCGGCCGCACCGCGGCGGCCCGGCGCGCCGGGAAGAAGCCGGCGACCGTGCCGGCGAAGATCAGCAGCAGCGTCGCGGCGACCGCGACGCGCAAGTCGACGTGGGGGTTCCTGAAGAACTCGGCCTCCGCGGGCAGTACGGCGCCCAGCCCCTCGAGGACGCCGACACCGGCGATCAGCCCGAGGTAGCCCGCCACCGTCGTGATCAGGACCGACTCGAGCAGCACCAGCGAGACGATCGAGGCCGGCGTCGCGCCCACCGCCTTGCGCACGCCGATCTCCCGCGTCCGCTCGCGCACCGCCACCAACATGATGTTCGACACCCCCACCACGCCGGCGATCAGCGTGCCGACGCCGACCACCCAGACGAACGCCCGGATCGCCTTCATCATCGAGGCGAAGCGCTGGAAGTTCTCGACGTTGTTGTTGACGAACAGGGCGCGCGGGTCCTCGGGATCGAAACCGTGGTTGGTGGCCAGGATCTCGGTGGTCCGGCCGGCCATCGCCTGGCTGCGCGCCAGGTCGGCGTCGCCCGTCGTGTAGAGGATCTGGGCGATCCGGTTGCGGCCGTCGAAGGTCCGCTGGGCGGTCGAGATCGGCAGGTAGATGAACTCGCGCTCGCGTTCACTCCCCTCGTCGTCGAAGACGCCGATCACCCGGAAGGCGATGCCGTTGATCTTGATCTCCTCGCCGATCGCCGCCGCCTTGCCGAACAGCGCGTCCGCGACCACGGTGCCGATCACCGCCACCTTGCGGTGCTCGGCGAGGTCGAGCGGGTTCAGGTAGCGGCCCGCGATCACCTGGGTGCGCTCCAGGATCTGGTGGCCCGGGTGGACGGCGCGGATGGTGAAGCTGCCGGTCTCGCTGCCGTAGGTGACCTGCTGGTTGCCGAAGATCCAGAAGCGCGCCGAGGAGTGCTCGACCCCCGGCACGCGCGTCACCACCTGGTCGTAGTCGTCGTTGGTCAGCCGCACCTGACGGCCGGGCTGCAACCCCTGGTAGGGCAGCGAGGTCTGGCCGGCGGAGACCCAGATGCTGTTGATCGCGTCGTCGCGGAACTGGTACTCGATGCCCTCGGCGAGGCCAGTGCCCGAGCCGAGCAGCACCACCAGCATGAAGATCCCCCAAGCGACCGCGAAGCCGGTGAGCACGGTGCGCAGCTTGTTGCGCGTCACCACCTCGGCGATCTCGCCCCAGGTGTCGCGATCGATCATCCGCCGCTCCCGGCGAGCGCCGCCTCACCGACCGCCCCGCCGCGCGCGGTGGCGCGGTCCTCGGTAATCCGGCCGTCGACCAGGTGGACCAGTCGGTCGGTCATCTCGGCGATGTCGTGCTCGTGGGTGATGATCACCACCGCCACGCCTTCGCCCTGGATCCCCTGCAGCACCGCCATGACCTCGCGCGAAGTCACCGAGTCGAGGGCGCCCGTGGGCTCGTCGGCGAGCAGGACCTTGGGGCGGGTGACGAGGGCGCGCGCGATCGCCACCCGCTGCTGCTGGCCGCCGGAGAGCTCGCGTGGCAAGTGGCCGGCGCGGTCGGCCAGGCCCACCTTCTCCAGGTACTCCCCGGCCAGGCGGTTGCGCTCGCGGCGCGCGACGCCCTGGTAGTAGAGCGGCAGCGCCACGTTCTCGACCGCGGTCTTGAAGGGAATCAGATGGAAGGACTGGAAGACGAAGCCGATCAGCTGCCCTCGGTAGCGGGCCGCCCGGGTCTCGGTGAGGCCGGTCATGTCGACGCCGTCGAGCTCGTAGCTGCCCTCGTCGAGCCGGTCGAGCAGCCCGATGACGTTCATGAGCGTCGACTTGCCCGAGCCGGACGCCCCCATGATCGAGACCAGCTCGCCGGCGGCGATGTCGAGATCGATCCCCCGCAGGACGTGGAGGAGGTTGTCCCCCATCCGGTAGCTCTTGTGAACGTTGCGCAGTCGAATCATGGTCGGCCGTTTCCGATCAGCGCAGCGCCCCGGGCCGGGCACCGACACCCCCAGCGGGGCGGCGCGACGCCGTCTCGAGTCTCTACGGCGGCTGGCGAAAAAAGTTCGACGGACCGGGTCGGCGGGCGGTCAGGTCCGGCGCGGGTCGCGCGCCGGCGGACCGAGCGGCACCGGAAAGGCCCGTACCTGGCCGGCCGGCTCACGCGCCTCGTGCACCCGCGGCGCCCCCTCGCGCTCGACCTCCTCGATCCGGAGCACCGCGTGCAGCGGCAGCAGGAGCCGCTTGGCGCCGCCGTACTCGGCGCGCAACCCCTCCGCGGAGGGGTCGACCACCAGCTCCGAGCGGGCGCCGAAGATCAGATCCTCGACCTCGACGAATCCGAACAGCTCCGCTTGGCCGACCGAGCGCGCGAACAGCTCCACGACCTGTCCCTGGCTCTGGAAGACGATCTTGAAGATCCGTTTGCCGGCGCTCACCCCCCGGATGGTAGCAGAGCGTCCGCGGCGCCCCGGGCCGCAGGTCGCGCGGCCGGATCCTCTGCGGGCATCGGGCCGGGGTGTCCGGTGACGCCAGAATGGCGAGCCTGCAGGCCAGGGTGGCCTCGCCGTCGAGTCGCCCTGGCCGCGACCGCCGCGCCGGCTCTCGCCCGGCCCGGCGACTCGCCGGTGGCTCGCGGGTTGCAGACACGGGGAACCCGGAGGAGATTGCTCCGACTCATGACGACTCCCAGTCCCATTTCCGTCACCCCTCGACTGCTCCAGCTGGCCGCCCTGGCGCTCCTCGCCGCGGGGCCGGGCCTCGCCCAGGGGCCGCAGCCGATGCCGGGCCAAGCGCCGCCGGTCCATCCGGCGCCGGCGCCGCCGCCACCGCTCACCTCCGAGCTCAAGGGACCGCCGGCGGACGCCATCCGGCTGCCCTCGGGGTTGGCCTACAAAGTCCTCCGGACCGCGCCGGCGGGCGAGCTGCCGCCAGCGGACAAGGACGTGATCGCGATCTACGTCATCGGCCGCTCTCCTTCGGGCGAGCTCTTCCAGGACAGCTTCGCCCAGGGCAAGCCGCAGCGGATGCAGGTCCGGCACGCCTTTCCGGCGTGGCGCGAGGCGATGAAGACGATGGTCGCCGGCGAGGTGCGCCGCTGGTGGTTCCCGGCCGACAGCGTGCCGCCCAATCCGAAGACGGGCCGCCGCGAGCCCGCGATCTTCGACGTCGAGATCGTCTCGGTCGGCCGCATCCCGGACCCGCCGCGCTCGGTGGCGGTGCCCGATCCGAAGGCCAAGCGGCTGCCGAGCGGTGTCGCCGTGCAGTCGCTCGCCGGGGGCAAGGGCGAGCGCAAGCTCGGCCGCGCCGACGGCGCGATGGTCAGCTTCACCTTCTGGAAGTCCGACGGTCAGGCCGTCAACTCCTCGATCGCCGAGGGGCGGCCGACGCTGTTCCCGATGGCGAAGGTGATGCCCGGGTTCGCCGACTGTCTGGATGGCATGAAGCCGGGCGAGAAGCGCCACTGCTGGATCCCCGCCGAGCGCAACGAGGGTTTCCCGAACGCCCCCACGGGCGCGCTCGTCTTCGAGGTCGAGCTGCTCGAGATCCTCGATTTCGAGCAGGCACTGGCGGGCAAGGTGCCGGCCAAGCCGGGCTCGAGCTCCTGAGCCCGGAGACCGCGGTCGGGTTCGTCGCCAGAGGCCGCGGCCGCCGCGTGTAGGATCGCGGCGAGGTCGCCCCCCGCGTGCCGTCTCCCCCGTCCTCCCCCGCGCGTCGAGCGCCCGGGCACCCGGCGCTGCGGGTGGTCGCCGAGTCCCCGCCGCTCCGCCGCTCGCGCACCACCCGTTGGCGCGCGGCGGTGCTCATCGGAGTCCACGTCGTCGCGGCGCTCCACATCGCGCACTGGCTGGCCACCGGCACGACGGTGACCCCGGTCGAGCCCTCCGAGGCGATGGAGCTCGGGCGCAGCGGGGTCGTCAACGCCGGGGCGGTCTTCTTCGCCGTCACCATCCTCGGCACCGCGATCTTCGGCCGCTTCTTCTGCGGCTGGGGCTGTCACCTGGTCGCCCTCCAGGACCTCTGCCGCTCACTGCTCGAACGGGCCGGCATCCGACCCCGGCCGCTCGGCTCGCGGCTGCTCGCCTGGGTGCCGGCGGCGGCTTTCTTCTACATGTTCCTCTGGCCGCTCACTTACCGACTGCTCGCCGGGCTCGGGCTGCCCGAGCTCACGTTCCACTTCGAGACCTCGGAGTTCTGGGCCACTTTTCCTGGCTGGGCGGTGGCGACCGCGACCTTTCTCGTCTGCGGCTTCGTCTGCGTCTACCTGCTCGGCGCCAAGGGCTTCTGCAGCTACGCCTGCCCGTACGGCGCCATCTTCGGCCTCGCCGACCGGATCGCGCCCGGCCGGATCGTGGTCTCGGACGCCTGCCAGGGCTGTGGCCACTGCACGGCCGTGTGCACCTCCAACGTGCGCGTGCACGAGGAGGTGCGCGCCTACGGCCAGGTGGTCGACCCGGGCTGCATGAAGTGCATGGACTGCGTTTCGGTCTGCCCGAACGACGCGCTCTCCTTCGGCTGGGCCAAGCCCTCGCTCGTCGTTCGGCCACGCGCCGAAGGCCCGCCCCGACGGGCGGCGCTCACCTGGCGCCAGGAGCTGCTCGCGGGGGCCGCCTTCGCTGTTTCGTTCCTGTCGCTGCGCGGCCTCTACGGCATCTTCCCGTTCCTCTTCTCGCTCGGGCTCGCCGCCTGCCTCGCCTACGTCGCGCTCCTCACCGGACGTCTCCTGGCCGAGCCCCATGTCGCGTTCCGCCGCGTCCGGCTCAAAGCGCGCGGGCGGCTGCTCCCGGCCGGGCAGCTGGCGCTCGCCGCGGCAGCGCTGCTAGCCGCCGGTGTGCTCCACTCGGCGGCGGTGCAGGTCAACCTGCGCGTCGGCGAGTGGCGCTACGCACAGACCCTCGACCTCCAGCGCGCTCTGCTCGCGCGCGAGGGGGCACCGGTCTTGGCGCTGCCGGAGCGCCAGCGGGTCGAGGCGGCGAGAAGCTGGCTCGACCGCGCGCGCCGTTGGGGCGCGCTGCCGCAGCCGCAGCTCGAGCTGCCGCTCGCCCGTCTGGCCTGGCTCGCCGGCGACGCCGGCGCGCTCGAGGCGCGGGCCCGCGCGGCGGTCGCGGCGCGGGTCGACGCCGCCGACGCGCTGCGTCTGCTCGCCCGCGGCGCCGCCGAGCGCGGGGACCTCGCGCGCGCCGCCGCGGCGTGGGAGGGAGTGATCGCGCTCGAGCCCGCGGCGCCGGGGGGCTATCTCGCCCTCGGCCTGGCGCTCGGCCGCGCCGGTGACCTCGGCGGGGCCGCGCGCGCCTTCGAGCGCGGCCGGATCGCGGCCGGAGACTCGGTCGACTTCGCCTACAACGCCGGGCTCGTGGCCGCCTACGCGGGCGATTTCACGGGCGCCGAAGCGGGCTTTCGCCGCGCGCTCGCGCTCGAGCCCGACCATCTGCCGGCGCGCGAGAACCTGGCCGGCACGCTCGCCGCCCTCGGCCGCTTCGACGAAGCGGCGGCCGAGTTCCGCGCCGCGCTCGAGCGCGCCCCCGACGACGCCGAGACCCGCCTCCTGCTCGCCCGCGCCTTGGCCGGCGCGGGCCGGCTCGAAGAGGCGCGGCGCGAGGTCGAGGCCGCTCTGGCCCTTGCGCCCGGCTCCTCCCGGGCCGCGGAGCTCCTCGAAGAGCTCACCCGGTCGGCCGGGCGCTAGCGGGCCGAACCTGCGCCCAGTAGCAGTCGGACCACGGAGGTTATACGCCCAGTTTCTATTGCCAGCGTATAATCGCGTCGTGACCCTCGATCGCCTCCCCGAAACGACCGCGACCGTGTACGCCGAGCTCCTCGAGCAGGCGCTCGCGGTGGAGCGGACTGCGCCCGAGAGCGCCGCCGTGCCCGGCGGCGTCGTCGCGAAGAAGCTGGGGGCAAATAGCTACCTCTATTGGCAGATCCGCAAAGGCGATCGCTCGGCCCAACGCTACCTCGGCGCCGACACGCCCGAGCTACGCGCGGCGCTGGCACGGCTGCGCCGGGACCGGGCGAGCCTCGACCTCGATCGCACGGCGCTCGCGCGCCTCGCCGCGATGGCGCTCCGTGGCGGAATGCTGCGTGAAGAGACGCCGGTCGTCTCGGTACTCGATCTGCTCGCCGGCCTCGGGCTCTTCCGCCGCGGCGGCGTGCTCGTGGGCACCGTGGCCTATCGCACCTACGGCAATCTGCTCGGCGTCGCGCTCGCGTCGACGACGCTGCGGACCCAGGACATCGACGTCGCGCACGATCTCGCCATCGCCCTCGCGACCTTGGAGGAGGGGCCGCCGGGCGTTGTCGAGGGGCTCACCGCCCTCGGGTTCCTGCCGGTGCCAGGCCTCGGTCGTGGCGAGCCTTCGACCTCGTTCAAGATCCGGGGCCGCGACTTGCGGGTCGATTTCCTCGTCCCGGCAAGATCTCGCCGGCGGGATCGCGCGGTCTCGATTCCGGCGCTCGGCATCTCCGCGCACCCGCTGCCCATGCTCGACTACCTCATCGAGGAGCCGATCCCCGCGGTTGTCCTCGGAGGGGTCGCCGTGCTCGTCCGGGTGCCCCGGCCGGCGCGCTTCGCGCTCCACAAGCTCTGGACGGCGGCGCAACGGAGCCCCTCGGAGAGCGCCAAGTCCCGCAAGGACCGGGCGCAGGCCGCGGCGCTCCTCGAGCTCCTCCGCGTCGACCGGCCGGCCGACCTCGATGACGCTTGGGAAGCGCTCGAGGCGCGGCCCACGGCGCGCCGCATCATCGAGCGAGAGCTTCACCGGAGCCTCGACTCCGAATAACTCGACGGTCGGCTCGTGGCGTGTGGCCTTGACGAGCTGGCCGCGCTCTGGAAAGCTCCGCCGGTCCCATCATCAGCCTCGAGGGATCGTTCGGCCCCGACACGGCCGTATCCGTTGCCACCGGAGCCCTGGAAGAGGAGTGACGACTTGATGACGCCAACGCCCGCCCGACGCCGCGCCCGACGCCTGCTCACCACCTTCGCTCTCGCTTCGACGGCCGCGGTGGTGTGGGGAATCTGTCCCAACCCGAGCGTCGGCCCGGACGTGATCGTGGGCTCGCTCTACGACACCTGGGGCAACTACGTCCAGGGCACGCCGATCGACGGCAACCGCGCCTATTCGATCGGTACGAAGTCGGTCAACGTCGGCGACCAGCCGCTGCTCTGGCAGGGCAACACGAGCCTCCACCCGGTGATCGGCCAAAACCTCTACCGGCTGAGGACCGACAGCGAGCGGCCGGGCGGGCGGCTCGAGCAGATCGGCATGAGCTGGCTCAAGCACGGCTTCACGGCGCTGGCGCAAAGCGAGTTCTGCGCCTGCACCAACCCGGGCACCGGCAGCCTGCTCGGCCTCGGCTGCTCCGACCCCTACAGCACCGGCCTCAACGGCAGCAACACCACCCAGGGCACCGAGTGCGGCGGCCCGGGGGGACAGGGTGGCCTCGGCGCCCGCTCGGAGGTCAACCCGACGACCGGGCAGATCACCTACCCCTACCGAACCTGCGGCACGGGGAGCACGACGCTGCGCAAGCGGCTGATCGTCGCCGATGCCGACCTCGACCCGACGGCCGGCGTGCGCTACTTCGGTGAGGCGCAGTACATCGCCTCCGACGACGCCGCCGCCGGCAACGGCCTCAACAACGCCTCCTTCCGCGAGGCGGTGTTCAGCAACACGACGTCGAAGACGTTGACTTGGGGCGGCGCCTTCGGTGGCACGACGCAGCAGCAGTATCCGGCGATCGCGGTCTGGCCGATGATCGACAGCACGGTCGAATTCGTCTACCTCGACACCGCGAGGCACCCGGTCCAGCGCTTCCACGTCGCGCGCAAGGTGCACGACTTCGGCAACGGCTCGTTCCGGCACGAGTACGCGGTGCACAACCTGAACTCGGACCTGGCCGCCGGCCGCTTCGTCGTCCACTTGCCCGCCGGCGCGGTGATCTCGAACGTCGGCTTCCACGACGTCGATCACCACTCGGGCGAGCCCTACGCCACCACCGACTGGAGCTCGCAGGTGAGCGGCGGCAACGAGGTCGTCTGGTGGACCGAGCCCTTCGGCACCAACGCCAACGCCAACGCGCTGCGCTGGGGCACGATGTTCAACTTCTGGTTCGACGCCACCGTCGGCGGCGACGGCGCCGAGCACGTCCTGCAGCTGTTCAAGCCCGGCTGCCCGCAGAAGCTGCGCTTCACGATCCCGAACACGGTGCTCTTCGAAGACGACTTCGAGTGCCAGTCGACCGCGAGCTGGTCAGAACAGGTCTGACCGGTCGCGAGGCGCGGCCCTTCGCTCGCGGGGGCCGCGCCGCCGGGGTGAAGCGGCCCCTTGACGGACGGGCCCCGGCCCGGCAAGCTCGACTCGACTCGAAGCCCAGGCTTTCTGGACCCGTTCCGGCCTCCCGAGAGGAGACGAGCGCCATGGCATCGTTCAGCCTTTTCCGATCCGTCCGCACCACCCTCCTGCTCGCTCTCGGGTTCGCGCCGGTCGGCCTCGCCGGGGGGCCCGACGTGACCGTCATGAGTCTCGTCGACATCAACAGCTACGGCAACTTCGGCGGCTGGATCGGCTATTCGCTCGGGACCAACGCCTGCAACGTCGGCGACGCGCCGGTCTGGTGGTGCGACAACGTGCGCGCCTACTGCGACGACGACCAGCATCCGGTGATCGCCCAGAACCTCTTCCGGCTCAAGGGGGGGCGCTTCGAGCAGGTCGGCCTGAGCTGGCTCAAGCACGGCTTCCTGTCGACCAACTCACCGAGCGCCTCCTGCGGCACCTGCGACGGCCCGCCACACGGCGGCGATCAGCTCGGGGTCGGTTGCACCGACATCTACAGCGCTTCGCTCAACGGCAGCCGGCCGCTCGGCATGCGCTCCGAGGTGGACGCCACGAGTGGGGCCTTCCCGTTCCCCTACACGAGCGTCTCGGCGACTGGCGCCGAGCAGTGGATCCGCGTCGCCGACGCCGACGTCGATCCGGCGCAGAACGCGGGCGCGGTCTATTGGCTCGAGGCGCAGTACGTGGCGGCCGACGATGCCGCGGCGGAGAACGCGTTGAACAACGCCTCCTACCGGAAGGTCACGGTCTCGGCCAACAGCTCCCGCACGCTCTCGTTCTCCGGCAGCACCGTGCGCGAGCTCTCGGCCGTGTACGCCTGGAAGGCCGAGGACGCGCAGGTGGAGCTGGCGATGATCGACTTCCGGAGCGGCTCTGGCCCCCGACTGCTCGAGCGTTTCGAGGTCGCCCGGCGCGTGACCGACCTGCTCAACGGCACCTGGCACTACGAGATGGCGATCCGCAACATGAACTCGAGCCGGGCCGGCGAGCGGCTCGAGATCGAGATCGAGGGGGGCGGCACGATCACCCTCGCCGGCTTCCGCTCCGCCGATCACCACTCGGGCGAGCCCTACTCGACCAATCCGTGGTCGATCGACACCTCGTCGCCGGGCGTCGTGCGCTGGGCGACCGATCCCTTCACAGTCGATCCGAACGCCAACGCCCTGCGTTGGGGGACGATGTTCTCCTTCTGGTTCGACGCCGACGCCCCGCCTTCGGCGCTGCGCCACCGGCTGAAGCTTTTCCAGCCCGGCTGCCCGGCCTCGGTGCCCTTCGGCATCCCGAACTCCGTCGTCTTCGCCGACGACTTCGAATGCGGCGCGACCGGCGCCTGGTCCGCGACGAGCTGACGGGCGCGCACGGCGCGGATCGTCGCGCGGCGCACGCGCGTTACGCGGGCCGCAGCAACTCCACCTGGTAGGGCGCGAACGCCGCGTCGGCGGTGAGCAGGACGAGCGACTCGCGTCGCGCCTGGGCGATCAGCATGCGATCGAACGGATCGGCGTGGTGCGGCGGCAGCGCCGCGACTTCGAGCGCGTGCTCGTGCCGAATCGGCAAGGCTTCGACACTTCCGCGGGTGAGCCGGGCCGGCACGTAGCGCTCGATCGGCTCCGGCAATTCGAGCTTGCCTAGGGCGATCTTGATCGCCAGCTCCCAGACGCTCGCCGACGACAGCCGGAGCTCGGTCTCCGGGTCTTCCAGGATCTCTCGCACCCGCTCGCCGAGACGCTCGGGCGCCGCCTCCATCCACAGCCAGCAGTGGGTGTCGAGGAGGATCCTCATCCCTCGAAGCTCCGCGCGAGATCCTCCGGCAAAGGCGCGTCGAAGTCCTCGGCGATCCGCACCCGCCCCGCGTCGAGCCCCAGACGTCGCCGCGGCCGCGCCGGCGCGATCGCCACCAGCCGCGCCACCGGCCGACCGGACTTGGCGATCACCACCTCCTCGCCCTCGGCCACCCGCCGCAGCAGCCGCGACAGATGCGTCTTCGCCTCGTGCACGCTGACCTCCATGCGGAGATTGTAGACTAAGTCCATGACTTAGTCAATCTTAACCGAGCTGCCCCGGCAGAGGGCCTGCCTTCTGGCTGGCTGGGATAGGAGAAGAGATCTGAGCGCGTCGGCTCGCGCCCTCAGTTCAAAGGAGGTCGCTTCTCCGCGAAGACGATCTGTTCTCGGCTGCTCGGCGAAGGAAAGCACCCTATAGGGAGGGACTGGGCCCGCGGTGCGCCGGTGGGACGACACGGTCGCACGGGGGATCTGAAGCCCCCTCTCAAGAAAGGTCTTCACGGGTTCGTATGGGCCGACAGCGAGGCACGAAGTCGTAGCGCTCGAGAGCGCGCGGGTGCCGTCGAGTCTCGACGCGAACCGGCGAAGCAGGGACGCCAGCTCAGGCTATCTTGCGTTCCTTCCCTGGGCTTTCCTTTCCTTCTCCGGGCTTTGCTAGGGCACCTGGTCGCAGGGCGGGCAAGTGATCTGACAACTATGGTTCGAGCCGCACGAGCAGCACGCGCAGGCCGCATACGCTTCGCCGCAACACTCCTTTTCGAGCGAGCAGACGGAGGTTCCGGAGCATTCGAGGCGCACGCAGTAGCACTCCTGACCGGGCGGCCGAGGTCCCGGCCGCTTGCCCTGCGGACCGGCACTCGCCGTCACGGTCAGCTGCGCGGTCGCGCTCGCTTCGCAGACCGAGAATGCCCTCACGCTGCCGTCGTCGAAATAGAGCCGAACGACCAGCAGCGATTCAGGATCCGGCGGATTCGACATCAGGTAGGAGAACCGCCCACGCAGCTCCGGGCTCGAGATCGAGATCTTGGCGCTCGGTGGTGCCGCTCCCGGCTCGGGGGCGACCTGCTCCCACTTCGGTGCTCTCTCCGCGGTGAGGAGGAGCTCGTCCAGCCTCCCGCTCGCGCTCTCGAAGCTCGCGAGAATCGCCAGCACGCCCGCAATCTCGCTCTCGATCCGAATCCCGGGCGCATCCTGCTCGGGCGATGGACCGGTTCGTATGACCAGCGACGGAGACGCCGCCAGGCTCTCCGGGTTGCAAGCATCCGCCACTACCGGCGACGCACTGATTGATCCACTGACGACCAACGCTACCGCTGCGAGTCTTCCCAACCCCATAGCAATACCTCCTTTGCCCTTAAGCTACCCCCCCCCCCGAATTCTGTCAACCCGCTTACGATCTCCCACGCCGCAGCGTCTAGACCCCTCGAGAGGGAGCCGGGGCGGAGCATTCGCCGCTGAGCGGGCGCCGCAGGACGGGCACCGTGCGGACAGCGGGTCCGACTCGGTCGGCACGACGGTTCGACGAAAGTCGTGATCGCTGCGCATGCTTCCCTTCTGAGGAGCCTCTTTCTCGCCTCGACTGCGACGTTGCCGCGTCGCAGCCGCGACCCGTCAGTAGCGATAGCGCTCCGGCTTGTAGGGGCCTTCGACGTCGACGCCGATGTAGGCGGCCTGTTTCGCGGTGAGCTGGGTGAGCTTGACGCCGAGCTTGTCGAGGTGGAGGCGGGCCACCTTTTCGTCGAGCTTCTTGGGCAGCAGGAAGACCGACTTGGCGTAGCCCTTGCCGTTGGCCGCCAGGTCGACCTGGGCCATCACCTGGTTGGTGAAGCTGCACGACATGACGAACGACGGGTGGCCGGTGGCGCAGCCGAGGTTGAGCAGCCGACCCTCGGCCAGGATCATCACCGAGTGGCCGTCTTCGAAACGCCATTCGTCGTACTGCGGCTTGATGTTGATCCGCTCGATCCCGGGCGTCCGCTTCAAGCCCGCCATGTCGATCTCGTTGTCGAAGTGGCCGATGTTGCCGACGATCGCCTTGTCCTTCATCCGCGCCATGTGGGCGGCGGTGATGATGTCGTAGTTGCCGGTGGCGGTGATGAAGAGGTCGGCGGTCTCGACCACCGCCTCGAGCGTCGTCACCTCGTAACCCTCCATCGCCGCCTGGAGCGCGCAGATCGGATCGATCTCGGTGACGATCACCCGCGCGCCCTGGCCGCGCAGCGCCTGGGCGCAGCCCTTGCCGACCTCGCCGTAGCCGCAGACCACCGCGACTTTGCCGGCGAGCATCACGTCCGAGGCGCGCAGGATGCCGTCGGTCAACGAGTGGCGGCAGCCGTAGAGGTTGTCGAACTTCGACTTGGTCACCGAGTCGTTGACGTTGATCGCCGGGAAGAGCAGCGTCCCCGCCTTCTCCATCTCGTAGAGGCGATGGACGCCGGTGGTCGTCTCCTCGGAGACGCCGTGGATCTCCGGCGCGATCCGGTTCCAGCGCCGCGGATCCTCCTTCTGGATCCGCGCCAGCAGGGCGAGGACGTGCGCATACTCCTCGCTGTCGGCGGTCTCGGGCGCCGGCACGGCGCCGGCGTTCTCGAGCTCGACGCCCTGGTGGATCAGAAGCGTCGCGTCGCCACCGTCGTCGACGATCTGCGTCGGGCCCAGGCCGCCGCCGAAATCGAGCGCGCGGGCGGTGAAGTCCCAGTACTGCTCGAGCGACTCACCCTTGAAGGCGAAGACCGGAATCCCCCGCGGATTCTCGGCCGTGCCGTCGGGGCCGACCACGACCGCCGCGGCGGCGTGGTCCTGGGTCGAGAAGATGTTGCAGGAGACCCAGCGGACGTCGGCGCCGAGCGCCTGCAGCGTCTCGATCAGCACCGCGGTCTGGATGGTCATGTGGAGCGAGCCCATGATCCGCTGGCCGGCGAGCGGCTGCGCGGCGCGGTACTCCTCTCGCACCGCCATCAGGCCCGGCATCTCCTGCTCGGCGAGGCGGATCTCCTTGCGGCCCCACTCGGCGAGGGCGAGGTCGGCGACCTGGTAGTCGAGCTTCGCGGGGGTGGCAACGGCGCTAGTCATCGGGTCTTCCTTTCTCGGCTCCGGCGCGAGCCAGGAGCGGTTCGGGTTGAGCGTTCACGGGCACCGGTCGCGAGCAGCAGCGCCGGGCCCTTGGCTTTCGGTTCGGGCGGCAGCGGACGGCAGCGGACGGCGCCGAGCCCGGCGCCTTCGAGCAGCGCGGCGAGCTCGGCCGGCTCGAATCCATTACCGAGCTGCCCCATCTGGCGGCGGAATGCGTCGCGGTCGTGGCGCAGCAGGTCGACCACCACCGCCCGCCCGCCGGGGGCCAGGATGCGCGCCACCTCGGCCAGCACCCGCGGCGGGTCGGCGACGTGCGTGAGCGCGAGCAGCAGCAGCGCGGCGTCACAGCCGCCCGTTGCGATCGGCAGGTCGGTGAGGTCGCCGGCGCGCAGCTCGACGTTCGGCGCACCGCCGGTGCGCGCGCGCGCCGCGCGCAGCATCTCGGGCGACGAGTCGACGGCGAGGACGCGGCCCACCGCCGGGGCGAGCAAGGCGGTCACGGCGCCGCTGCCGCAGGCGAGGTCGGCGACCACCGCGTTCTCGGGCAGCAGCGCCGCGATCGCCTCGGCCGTGAAGCGCTCGCCGTAGAGCTCCGTCCGCAGACGGTCCCACTCGGAAGCGACGCCAGCGAAGAAGGCGCGGGCATCCGTTCGTCGCGCGGCGAGCACGCGCTCGAGGCGCAGCTGGTCCTGCCGCAGCTCGGACCAGCCGTCGAGCTCCGCCTGCGCGAGTCGCCAGAGCGCCACGGCACCGCTGGGGAGATCGCCGTCGGCCATGCGGTAGAAATTGGCCGTCCGCTCCGAGCGCGCCGCCACCCAGCCAAGGTCGGCCAGGACCTTGAGGTGACGGCTGACCGTCGATTGCGGCAGCTGGAGGATCTCGGAGAGCTCCGAGACCGAGAGCTCCCGCCTCTCGACCAACGCCAACAGGCGCAATCGCGCCGGCTCGGCGAGCGAAGCGAGGCGATCGACCAGGGTCGTGGCAGCGGGAGTGGGCGTCGGGTAATTCATCCGTAAATCCGGATTCAACGATACAAGCAGTCTCTCGAAAGGTCAAGTCCTCGGTCTGACTGGGCCGTTGGCGCGACTCGACTGGCACTCTCTGTGCAGTTCTCGACTGCATGATGGCACCGACTTCACAGGCGAAAGGAGGCTTCCCATGCGCCGCTCCCTCTGGCTGACCGCCGCGGCCGTGGCCGTGCTGGCCGCACCGGTCGCCGCCGCTCTCGGACCGCTCGAGCCGATCGCCGCACTCCATCGCGCCGTCCACGAGTCCCTCGGCCTGCCCGAGCCACTGATCGTCCGATTACTCGAGCAGGGTCTCCCCCAGGACCACCTGCCGGTGGTCGGTCTGCTCTCCCAGCGCGCCGGTGTCCCCGGGGAGAGGATCGTCGCCCTGCGCGGTGAAGGACTCTCGTTTCTCGACATCTCGATCCGTCTCGGACTGGGTCCCGAGATCTTCCACGTGCCGATCGCGGCCGACCCCGGCCCGCCCTACGGCAAGGCCTGGGGCTACTACAAGAAGACGCCGCGCGCGCGTTGGAACACGATCGTCCTCTCGGACCGCGAGGTGATCGACCTGGTCAACCTGAAGCTCTGTGTCGACCATTACCGCGTGCCGCCCGAGCGGGTGATCGAACTGCGCCGCAAGGGCCAGGGCTTTGCAGCCATCCACGGCGACCTCGCCGGCCGCAACGGCGCCAAGCTCGATTCGCCCGGCCGAGGGAAATCCAAGCCAGCGAAGCCGGGCAAGCCGGGCTCCAAGGGCCGGGGCCGGGGCTCCGAGCCGCCCGGATCGCGGGCAGCCGAAGCGCCGGGATAGCATCGGCCGAGCGCCGCTCCTGGGCTCGCTTCGACCGGGGTGAGCCGTCCGACGGGCGGTCGAGGGAGCCGATGCCATGGCGAGCTTCGTGGGTCAAGCGATCCTCCTGACCGGCGCCTCGGCGGGGATCGGGCGGGAGATGGCGCTCCAGCTCGCGCGCGAGCGGACCCGCCTCGCGCTCGCGGCGCGAAACGCCGCCGCCCTCTCGGAGGTCGCCGTGCTCTGCCGCGAGCGGGGCGCCGACGCGATCGCGATCCCCGGTGACGTCGGCGTCGAAGCCGACTGCCGGCGGCTCGTCGAGCGGGCGCTCGAGGCCTTCGGCCGTCTCGATGTCCTGCTGCTCAACGCCGGCCAGGACATGTGGGCGCGCCTCGACCAGATCACCGACAGCTCGCTGTTCGAGCGGCTGATGCGGGTCAACTATCTCGGCTGCGCCTGGCTCGCCCACGCCGCGCTGCCTGCCCTGGTCAAGGCCAAGGGGCGGATCGTCGTGGTCTCGAGCCTCGCCGGCCTGACCGGCGTGCCGACGCGCACCGGCTACTGCGCGTCCAAGCACGCCCTGCACGGCTTCTTCGACGCTCTGCGGGTCGAGCTCGCGGGCACCGGGGTTTCGGTGACGATCGTCTGCCCAGACTTCGTCGTCTCGGAGATCCATCGGCGGGCCGTCGGACCCGACGGCCAGCCTCTCGGCGAGAGCCCGATGCAGGAGGGCAAGATCATGTCGGCGGCCGCCTGCGCGGCCCGCATCCTCGCCGCCGCGCGCGCCCGCAGGCGGCTGGTCCTGCTCTCCTGGCGCGGCAAGCTCGGCCGCTGGGTGCGGATGTTCGCTCCCGGCCTCATCGACCGCATCGCCGCGCGCGCCGTGGCGCGCGGGCACTGAGCGCCGGCGCGCGCACTGTCGAGTCTTCCGCGATCGACTAGGATCCCGTCGACATGACGCCGGCCGACTCGCCCCTGCGCCGCCTGCTCGCGCTGTTGCCGCCGGTGCTCTTGGCCACGCTCTGGCTGCGGCTCTGGATCGAGGTGCCGACGCTGCCGGAGCGGGTGCCGAGCCACTTCGGCGCCGCCGGTCGCGCCGACGCCTGGATGTCACCCGCCGGTTTCGCTTGGTTTCTGGCGCTCTTCGCGCTCTTCCTCTACGTTGCGATCGCGGGCTCGGGGTGGCTCGTCGGGCGGCTGCCGGCTCGCTTCGTCAACCTGCCCCACCGCGAGCACTGGCTGGCCCCGGAGCGGCTCGTCGAGACGCGCGGCGTGATCGCGGCCCATCTCCACGTCGTCGCCGCCCTCGGCATGGTCCTCTTCCACGCCATCGCGGCGATCTCGTTCGGCCTGGCGCGCACCGGCGGCGACCACCTGCCGCCGTCCTTCTTCTGGGTCTTCGGGCTCTTCCTCGCCGGCACGCTCGGCACCGTCGCGAGCCTGCTCGTCCGCTTCGGCCGCCGGCCCTCCTGACGGCCTCGTCCGGAACAAGCGGCCCCCGTCTCCGGGGGCCGCTCGAAGTCCGCGGGCCGGAACGGCTCAGCTGGCGCGGCGCATGGCGACGAAGGCGCCGGCCGCGAGCAGCAGCGCGAGTGCCGCCAAGCCGACCGTCGAGGCGGTCGGAATCGCCTGCACGACACCCTGGCTCACCGTGACGTCGAAGGAGCACTGGGCCACTGTCTGGCCGGAGGTCGCCGTGCAGACGACCGCGGTCGTGCCGATCGGAAACGCCGAGCCCGAAGCCGGCACGCAACCGACCGACGGATCCGGGCAGGTGCCCGACGGGGTCGGTGCCGGGAAGGTGACGACTTGGCTCTCGGCTCCGGGGGCCGCCGTCGCCGAGACGTTAGGCGGACAGGTCAGTGCCAGCGTGCAACCCCCCAGGCTCGCGTCGACGACGACGTCGTCGACCTGCACATACCAATCCCAGTCTCCCTCGTTGGGATCGAAATAGTGGAAGCGGAAGATCACGCTGGGCTGCCCGGCGTAGGCGCCGATGTTCAAGTTGACGTTCTCTCCGGGCGGCGCGCCGAACGCCCCGTGATCTTCGTTCCAGGAGAGCAGGTTGGTCCAGGAGCCACCGCCGTTGGTCGAGACGTCGACCTCGAAGAAGTCGAAATTCGCGAAGTTCTGATAGTTCACCGTGAACGTGAGCGAGGCGGGGGCGACGTAGGAGGACAGATCGAGGGCGGGCGTCCACAGCTCGGTGTCGAACTCGGCGGGACCGAACACGTCGCTGCTGACGCAGGCCACGTCACCGCTGCCGTTGGTGTAGTTGCCCGATTCTCCGCAGCCGGCCAGATTGCTCCACTCGGGTCCTTCTCCCTCGTTGTTGATCACCTGCCAGGTGCCCGGAATGCCGGCGGTGAAGCTCTCCGAGAGGACAATCGCGTTCGGGGCTGCCGGCGCGGGCGGCACCTGGAAGTCCCGCGAAAAGTCCTTCGGACGGGCGAGCTCGGACGCCTTGTCGGCCGCGAGGGCCGGACCGGCGACAAGAACGGTGAGCCCGATCAGAACCGCTACGCTCCTGTTCATCCATCTCCTCCTGACTCATGCTTGCTGGGTTGGCCGCCTTCGCGGTGAGCGACTCCAGTTGACCGTCCCGCGGATCGAGCGTCGAGACCAGAGTATTCGGACATTACTGTCCGGATACTACAGGATTTCCTGTCGCCTTTCCGGCGGCGCGCTCTGGCCCGGAGGGGTGCTCAAGCCAGCAGGTCGTCGAGCGCGTCGCCCGGGGCGCGCTCCTCGGGGGAGGCGCCGCGCCGGAAGATGCGGGCGCCGCGCAGACCGCCGAGCCGGCCGGAGCCGCCTTCGACCTGGATCCAGCCCCCCTCCCGCAGGCCGACGACGACGCGATCGTTGTCCTCCAGGAACTCGCTCAGGCGCTGCTCGCGCGTCTCGCCCATGTGGGTCGAGGCCGGATCGGGGTCGAGATAGTGGGGGTTGATCTGGAACGGCACCAGGCCGAGGGCCTCGAACGACACCGGCTCGACGATCGGCATGTCGTTCGTGGTGCGGATGGTGGGTCCGGCGAGGTTGATCCCGGCGGAGGCGCCGAGGTAGGGCATGCCCGCCAGCGCGCGCTCGCGCAGCAGCGGCAACAGGCGCTGGCGTTGGAGCGTGTCGAGCAGGCGGAAGGTGTTGCCGCCGCCGACGAAAACCGCTTCGGCGGCCTCGATCCGGCGGGGATCGGCGGCATCCCCTGCGAGCGCGTCGACCTCGAGACCCGCCGCGGCCATCCGGGCCCGGAACTTCTCCGCGTAACCCGCCCGGTCGTGGAGGGCGAACGGCACGAATAGCAAACGCCGATGTCCCGCGAGAAAGCCCGTGATCGCCTCGATCGCGTGGTCGAGGTAACCCTGGCCATGCTGGGTGGAGTTCGACAGCAGCAGGAGCCTTCGCATCCGACCTCCCGGTAGGACTCAGCGAGCGCCGGCGGCGAGCTCGACGCCCAGGGCGCGGGCGAGCGCGCGGCCGACATCGCGGTTGTCGTGAAGTCCGGAGAACGCCGTGCTCCCCGGTCCGTAGGCGAACAGCGGCACCGGATCGGCGAGGTGGGCGTCGCTGGTCCACACCGCCACCAGCTCGCGCTCGGTCGAGCGGGCGTCGATGCGCAGGGCGCCGGTGCCGTGATCGCCGACCACCACCACCAGCGTCGCGCCGTCGGCGGCGGCGAACTCGGTCGCCACTTCGACCGCCGCGTCGAAGCGCGCGAGAGCGGCGGCCAGAGCCTCGAGGTCCCGCTGGTGCGCCGCGGTATCGAGGCCCTCTTCTTCGAGCAGCAGGAAGAAGGGGCGGCCCGTCGCGGTCAACCTCGTCAGCGCGACGCGGGCCATCTGGTCGAGCGTCGGCTCGCCGGAGGAGAGCGGCAGCTGATCCGCCGCGAAGAGCCCGAGCAGCGGTCCGGGGCCGGCGGCATCGAGGCCGGCGAGCGTCTCGACCACCTGATAGCCGGCCGCGCGGGCCTCGGCGCGCAAGTCGCGGCCATCCGCGCGAGCCCCACCGGCCGCTACCGGCGCGAACCAGGCGCGCCCGCCGCCGAGCAGGAGGTCGAAGCGGGCCTCGAGCAGCTGCTCGGCGATCGCGGCCTGGTCGCCGCGGCGCTCGACATGCGCGGCGAAGGCCGCCGGCGTGGCGTCGGTGACGCGGCTCGTGGTGACCAGCCCGACCGCGCCGCCGAGCTCGTGAAAGCCCTTCGCGAACGAGCCGAGCGGCCGGCCGGCGGGATCCGAGCCGATTCTGCCGTTGGTGGTCGCGAAGCCGCTCGCGAGCGCCGTCGCCGCGGCGTCCGACTTGGGCACCAGGCCCCCCGCCGGATGAACGGTCATCAGACCGAGAACCGGCAGTCGCTCGAGCGCCAGCCGGCCGGTCGGACCGTGCAGGTGGATCCGCGCGGTCGAGAGCTGGCTCAGGCCGAGGCCGTCGCCGAGCAGCAGCACGACGTTGCGCACGACGCCGTCCGCGATCACCGGCGGTGCCGGCGCGACGCGCTCACCGGCCGCCGCCACCGGCAGCCGCTCCACCTTGGCGGCGGCGCGCGAGCGCCCGCCGAGCTGGAAGGCGAAGGCGACCGCGAGCGCCACCAGGGCCGCGGCGGCGAGGACGAGCGGCCGCCTCACGCCGGGCGGACCAGGCTGCCGTCGAGCTCGAGCGCCGCGGCGGCCCCCTGCATGGCCGCGAGCACGTTGCCGACGTGCCGCCAGAGATCGAGCCCGCCGGCGAAGGCGACGCGGGAGAAGTCCGCGGTCACCTGCTCGACGTGCTCGCGGTCGACGCCGGCCGCGAAGGCCCGCTCCTTCCACCGCTTCTGGATCGACTTGAGCTCGACGTCGCGCACGTCCTTGCTCGGCCGCACCAGCGCCGCCGCGATGACGAGGCCGGTGACCTCGTCGCAGGCGAGCAGCGCGTAGTCGAGAACCGTCTCGCGTTCGACGCCGGTGCCCTCGCTGTTGTGCGCCAGGATCGCCTGCACCACCTCCGGCGGACAGCCGCGCTCGACCAGGAGCGCGATGCCCTCCTTCGGGTGGGCCTCGAGCGTCGGGTGGATCTCCCAGTCGTAGTCGTGCAGCAGGCCAGCCAGGCCCCACGTCTCGGGATCGCCACCGAGCTCGGCCGCGTAGCGCCGCATCGCCGACTCGACCGCCACCATGTGGCGCCGCAGCCCCGCGGCCCCGACGTGGTCCTGAACGATCCGCCAAGCTTCGTCGCGGGTCATCGCCATGGCTCCGAAGCGTATCAAGGGGGCGCGGCGAGGTGCCCGAGATCCGCCGAAGATGGAAGCGTCCGCTCTGCCCATGGACCGAGGCGCGCCCGTCGACGCCGGTCGCGACCTGGCCGGCCGGCCTGCCGGTCCCGTCCCGTCGTCCAGCGCTCGGGTGACCGACCTGGACGCTCGCGGCCGGGCTCCACCAGAGCTCCGAGGAATGGGGTAGCGTTGCGCCCACCATGACAACGCGTCTCGCTCGATGGACCCTCGCGGGTCTCCTGCTGGTGTTGCTCGGTTGCCGCGGCGGCGAGGCACCGGCTCCAGAGCCGCCGGCACGCTCCCCCGACTCCCCGTCCGCGCCCTGGCTGGTGGAGGCGACCGCCGAGACCGGCCTCGACTTCGTGCACGTCAACGGCGCCACCGGGCGGCTCTACTTCGTCGAGAACCTGGGTGCGGGCGCGGCGCTCCTCGATTGCGACGACGACGGCGATCTCGACCTGCTGCTCCGGCAGGGCGGGCCGCTCGACGGCAGCGGTGCGCCGCCGCCCGGCTCGCCGACCGATCGCCTGTTCCGCAACGACCTCGAGGCCGGGCAGATCCGCTGGGTCGACATCACGGCCGGCAGCGGTCTCGAGCAGCCGGCCTACGGCATGGGCGTCGCGACGGGCGACTACGATGGCGACGGTCGGGTCGATGTCTACCTGACCAACTTCGGGCCCGACCGGTTGCTGCGCGGGCTGGGCGGGTGCCGCTTCGAGGACGCGACGCTGCGGGCGGGGCTCGGCGACGACCGCTGGACGGTGCCGGCGACCTTCTTCGACGCCGACCTCGACGGCGATCTCGACCTCTACGTCGGGGCCTATGTCGCCTATCAGACCGCCACGGATCGCACCTGCTTCCGCGCCGACTCGGCGCGCGACTACTGCAGCCCGAAGACCTATCCCGCGATCGCGGACCGCTTCTGGCGCAACCGCGGCGACGGCACGTTCGAGGAGGCGACGGCTCCGGCGGGCTTCGCCGTCGAACCCGGCCGCGCGCTCGGCGTCACCGCCTTCGACGCCGACCGCGACGGCGACCTGGATCTGTTCGTCGCCAACGACGCCACCGAGAACTTCCTCTTCCTTAACCGCGGCGACGGCACGTTCGAGAACGCGGCGCTCGGGCGCGGCGTGGCGGTCAATTCCACCGGTCTGCGCACCGGCGACATGGGCGTCGAAGCCGCCGACTTCGACGGCGACGGCGACGACGATCTGGTGGTCACCCACATCCCCGGCGAGGGGCTCGGCTACTGGGTCAACGACGGCGCCGGCACCTTCTGGGAGTCGGCCTCCGGCGCCGGGCTGCTGCGCGCCACTTTCGGCGACACCGGTTTCGGCACCGCGCCGCTCGATGTCGACGGCGACGGGGCGCTCGATCTGTATCTGGCCAACGGCGCCGTGCGGGCGATCGAGCGGCTCTCCGAGCCGGGAGAGACGACACCGTTGAAGCAACCGAACCGACTGCTGCGCAACCTCGGCGGCGGGCGCTTCGAGGACGTCTCGGCGGCCGGCGGCCCCGCGCTCGAACCGGCGGAGGTGAGCCGCGCGGTGGCCTGGGGCGACCTCGACAACGACGGCGATCTCGACCTCGTGGTCACCAACAACGGCGGCCCAGCCCGGCTCTTGCTCTCCCGAGCGTCGGAGCTCGCGCCCTGGATCGGGCTGCGATTGCTCGACGAGGCGGGCCGGACCGACGTGCTCGGGGCCGAGGCGACTCTGCTCTGCGGCACCGGCGAGCGCCGCATGCGCCGGGCGCGCACCGACGGCAGCTACGCCGCCGCCAATGATTCCCGGCTGCTCTTCGGCCTGGGCGGCTGCGGCGCGGTCGAGGGTCTGGAGGTCCGCTGGCCCGGCGGCCGCACCGAGCGCTTCGCGCCGCCCGAGACCGGTCGCTACCACGCCCTGCGCCGCGGCGATGGCCGGGCGAACTGAAGCGGCCGCGCTGGCGGTCGCACTGTTGCTCACGCTGCCGGCCTGCGGCGCCCCGCGTCGCGCCGCGGCGCCGACCTTGGCGGAGATTCCCGTACCGGCCGCGGAAGCGCTCGAGCCGGACCTCGTGGAGCACTTCCGGCGGGCGCGCGAACAGGCCGACCTCGAGCTTCGGGCGGCGAACGACGACGCCGGCCGCGCCGCCGCCTTCGGCCGCCTGGCCATGGTCTACGACGCCAATGGCAGCTTCGCCTCGGCGGCCGCCGCCTACGCGGCGGCACGGCGCCTGGCCCCCGAGTCGGCGCGCTGGCCCTATCTGGCTGGCTTCGTGGCCGAGCGGGAGGGCCGACTGGAAGACGCGCGCGAGGCCTTCGCCGCGGCAGCGGAGCTCGCGCCGGCCGACTCACGCGCCTTGGCCGCGCTCGCCTCGGTCGAGCGGCAGCTGGGCGAGACGGACGGTGCCTTGAAGTCAGCCGAGCGCGCGGTGGCGCTGACCCCGGACGGTCCCCTCGAGCTGATGGCGCTCGCCGAAGCGGCGGCCGCCGCCGGGCGCTTCGAGCGGTCGGCCGAAGCCTACGAGCGGCTCCTCAACCAGCAGCCCCGGGCATCGAAGCTGCGCGCGCCCTACGCGCTCGTCTTGCGCCGTCTCGGACGGATCGAGGCGGCGGACCGGGAGCTGGCGGCGCGCGGCCAGGGCGTCCCCGCCGTCGACGATCCGCTCCGCTGGGAGGTGCAGCAGCAGCTGGCGAGCGCTCGCCTGGCGGCGATCGAGGGACAGCGGCTGTTCGAGGCGGGGCATCTGCCCGAAGCCATCGCGGCGTTCGAGCGCGCCGTGGCGGCCGCGCCCGCGGACGTCGGCACGCGGTGGAACTTGGGCGTCGCCCGGTTCCAGGCCGGGCAGCTCGAGGCCGCGATCGGGGACCTGCTCGAAGCCGCGCGGCTCGAGCCCGGCAACGCCGAGATTCGCTTCAACCTCGCGACCGTGCTCGCGGCGGCTGGCCGCTCCGACGAGGCGATCCCGCACTTCGAGGCCGCCCTCGCGCTCGAGCCCGGACACGCCGGCGTCCTGCAGAACCTGGGCAACGTGCTCTTGCGTGCGGGGCGCGCCGCCGAGGCCGTGCACCACTTCCGGGCGCTCACCGAGCTCCAGTCCGAGAATCTCGGAGCATGGCTCGGACTGGCGGCGGTCGAGGCCGCGCTGGGTCGCGAAGTCGAGGCCAAGGCGACGCTGGAGCGGGCGCGCGGCGAAGTCGCTTCCGATTGGCGTCTCGAGACGGCCTGGTGCCGGCTGGCGGCGGCGGCGCGCGATCCGGCCGCCCGCGATCCGGCCGCCGCGCTCGCTTCGTCGCGCCGGGCGGCCCGCGACCACCGCAACGTTTTCACGCTCGAGACGCTCGCCATGGCGCTCGCGGCGCACGGTGATTTCGCCGCGGCCGCCGCCGCGCAGAGCGAGGCGATCGAGCTCGCCGGCCCGGGCGCCGCCGCCGAGCTGCGGGCCCGGCTCGACGCCGGGCTCGCCCGCTACCGGCGCGGGGAGCCGAGCGCCGGTCCCGCGCTGCTCTGACGCGCGATCGCCCCCGGCGTCGGGCTCGACTTCGCGGTCAGGTCGTAGACCACCCAGGGCTCCGCCTTGCGATCCGCGACCGGATTCGAGCGGCGGGCGCGGGCGACCGCCTCGTCGCGCGCCGGGTCGTCCTGGCGATAGCGCTCGAACGCCGCCGCGTGCCGCTCGGCGGCCACCGGATCGGCCAGCTCGCGCCGCAGGCGGGAGAGCTGGTAGTGCGCCGCCGCGTGCTCCGAGTCGAGCTCGAGGACGCGCTCGAACGCGGCGGCCGCCGCGACCAAGTCAGCGCGGCGCGCCGCGCCCGCCGCCGCCGCCGACCGCTCGATGCGGGCCCGTCCGAGCAGCTCGTAGACGCGCTCGTCGACGCGGAAGTCGAAGCCCCGGCGCGCCGCCTCGCCGCTCGGCGCGGCGGTCAGCCGTTCGAGCGCGGCGATGGCCTCGTCGAGGCGACCGCGATGGAGCTCGACTTGCGCCCGCAGCCAGTCGATCACCCAGACCGGCGCCGCCGGGTCGGCGGCCGCCCGCTCGAGCGCCGCCACGGTGTCCGCGCCGACCGTGCCCTGCGCGAGATCGACCCGCACGCGGTTCAAGGCGCCGTCGTAGCGGCCTAGCTCCTCGACCCGGGCGAAGGCCGCGGCCGCCGCGGCGAGCGAGCCCGCGACGCGGGGCCCGCCTTCGCGCAGCAGGCCGATGCCGTAGTCGTTCCAGCGCACCCAGGCCGGCACCGTCGACTCTCCCACGCCGCCGCCGGCCGACGAGGCGCCCACCGGCAGGGTCACCTCGTCGCGCGCGATGTCGACGATCGGCAGGTCGTTGTCGCGGTCGACTCCGGCGAAGAGGCGCAGGTAGGTGGTGTCGAACTTCCGGTAGCGCAGGCGGGCACGCAGCGTCACCGGCTCGGCGAGTCCGGCCGGCAGGTCGAGCCGGTAGTGGACGACCGCCGCGGCGCCCGGCGGGATCTGGTGGTTGTAGACCGTGGCGTAGATGTCTTGCGGATTCCGGCGGTCGATCCGCCGCCCCTCGCGATCGATCACCCAGGCGTTGACGAAATGCGCCCAGGGGTCGACCTCGCCGTCCTCCGCCAGCGCGCCGGAGATGCCGAGCCGGCGCTCGCCCGCCAGGGCCTCGACCTCGAGCCAGACTTCGTTCGAATCGGCGGTCCCCTGCGTGAACTCGTGGCCGAGCCGGAGCGTGCGGACGACGACCTCGACCAGGTAGCTGCCTCCGGGGGCGAGCGCCGGCAGCCCGGGCCGCAGCGGCGCCAGCAGCGGGCCGGCGAGGTCCGCTCGCTCGCGCAAGCCGAACAGGTCGACGCGCAGCGATCCCTCGAGGAACTTGCGCCGCCGCTCGACCGCGTCCTCGCCCATCTCGACCAGGGCGGCGATGCCCGTGTTGGCGGTCGCGAAGCGGTGATCGTGGAGAGCGCGCCGGCCGGCGCCGTCGAAATCGCGCGCGCCGAACTCCTGCGAAGGCTCGAGCGGCATGTGGCACTCGGCGCAGTTCGAGACCGCCTTCTCCGGGTAGTAGAAGCTCGCCGCCGCGTGGCCGGAGACCCCGGAGAGACGGAAGGAGTCGTAGTGGTTCTGGCCGCGCAGCCAGCGGTAGTGGTTGAGCTCGGGGGGCAGGTGCACCTTGTGGCAGGTCGAGCAGAGCTCGGAGGTCCGGTGCAATGGCTTCAGGAACGTCGCGCGGTGCAGCTCCGGCCGCGCGCGGATGAGCTGACGGCTCGCCCAGCGCAGCAGCTCGCTGTCCGAGAATGCGTACGGATAGTGCCGCGGCAGCTCGAGCAGGAAATCGGCGTTGCCGCGGGTCGAGCCGATCTCGGTGATGGCGTGGCAGGTGAGACACCCGATCCCCGCCAGCGCCGTCGAATCGCCGTCGACGTCGAAATCCGGGTCGTCGAATCGCCCGGTGAGCAGTGGCGCTGGATCGTGGCAGCCCGCGCACCAGCGCGAGGCGTCGATCTTGCCGTCGCGCGCCAGGGCCACGCGGCGTGTCTCGAGCACGGAGAATTTGTAGGCCGGGTTGTTGAACGAGCTGAACCGGTGCACGCTCTCGGACCACGCCTCGTGGGCCTGCGCGTGACACTGTTGGCAATAGCTTTCGATCATCAACTCGCCGGCTTCGAAATAGCCGCCGTCGGCGGTCCGCACGAGCGAGGGGAAGTACGCCCGCCGCTGCTCGGCCTCCGGCGCCCGCAGCGGTTCGGACGAGGCGGCGACGTGCGCCAGCGCGACGGCGAGCGTCAACCCCGCCGCCGCGCCCAGCCAGCCACGCACGACGCGCGGCTCGAGCCCGCGACCGCGCCGGCGGTGGGCGACATAGAAGTAGACCGCCAGCAGCGGCAGCAGGACGTGGCCGAGCCAGACGGCGTAGCGCCAGCGCGGATCGGCGAGGTCGAACCAGCCCTCGACGCGCAGCAACGCGAAGCCGGTGACGGTGACGGCGGCGAGCGTCGCCGCGAGCGCGACACCGAGACGGATCGCGCGCCGGTTGCCGACCGCCCGCGCGCGCAGGCCGTGCCGGAGCGCGAACAGCGCCGCCGGCACGACCACCGCCAGCCCCAGCACGACGTGGAGCAGCAGCATGCCGAGCGAGACGGCGTTCTCGAGCAGTCGTCCGGTCGCCCGCTCCAACCCGTGGACGGCCGCCAGATAGATCGAGTTGGCCACCAACACCGCCCCCGCCGCCGCCAGCAGGCGGAACAGCCGGCGCTGCCCCCGGCTCATCGCCGGGCTCTCGCCGCGAATCACGTCCCCCTGGTTCGGCATGGCCGCGTTCTCCTTCGGGCCGAGACAACGCGAGCGGGCCCCCTTCCGAGGGACCCGCTCGCCGGGATCCAGCTGGAATCGTCGCGCCCGGGCTCAGGCTCCGGCGCGCCGCAAGGCCACGAACGCCGCGCCCGCGAGCAGCAGCGCGAGCGCCGCGAGCCCGACGGTCGAAGCCGTCGGGATGTCCTGGATCAGGCGGTCGTTGACGGCGACGTTGAAGGTGCAGGCGGCCTGCGTCTGGGTCGCGGCGTCGATCGCGGTGCAGACCACGGTCGTGTCCCCGACCGGGAAGGCGTCGCCCGAGGCCGGCACGCACTCGACGGTGACGCTGGCGCAGGTTCCGCCGACCGTCGGAGCCGGGAAATTGACGGTCGTGCTCAGGGCACCCGGCGGCGCGGTCGCGGTGACGTTGCCGGGGCAGGTCAGGTCGATCTGGCAGCCGCAGGTGGCCGTGATCAGCTCGAGCGACCACGAATTGATCGTGCCAACGTCACCCGTCGCCGTGTCCTGGACCGAGAGGGTCCAGGTGCCATTGGGGTCCTGGCCAGTGTAGACGCCGGAGGAGCCCTCGAATGTCAGCGGCGTGGCGACCACGTTGTTGACGTAAACGAAATCGGAGGGTGGCGTGGCAGCAGTATTGTCGGTCCAGAGCGTGCCGTTGAAGACGTTGTCGTTGCTGCCACCGTTGCCGGTGGTCACCGCCTCGGTCGTCCCCCCGGGCGAGATCAGGCGGACGTTGAGGTCGGCGTTCCAGGTGTGGGTGATCGCGGTGGTCAGCCGCGTCTGGAGCAAGTAGGTGTCGACGCCCGCCGCGTTGATCGTGCTCTGGACTGTCGTGTTGTCGACGATGGCGACCGGCGTGTTGTTGTTCAGTACCGTCGAGAGGACGGCCGGAGGGGCCGCGAACGAGGTCACGTCGAGCGACCAGGAATTGAGCGTGCCGACATCGGCCGCCGCGGTGTCCTGGATCGTCAGGGTCCAGGTGCCGTTCGGGTTCTGGCCGATGAACTGCTGCAGCATCCCTTCGGGCGTGAGCGGCGTGGCGACGACGTTGTTGGCGTAGGTCTTGTCGGTGGCGGGGTCGTTCGCCTGGTCGTCCCAGAGGGTGCCGTTGAAGACGTTGTCGTTGCTGCCGCCGTTGTTGGTCGTGATCGTCACGATCGAGCCGGCCGGCGACTGGAGCGTGATCCGCAGGTCGGCGTTCCAGGTGTGGGTGATGAAGGTCGTGAGGTCAAGATCGAACAGATAAGCGCCGGCGCCGGCGACGGTGACCTGCGACTGGACCTGGCCGCCCGGTCCGTCGGGAATCGCCACCGGCGTGTTGTTGGCGGCATTGACCGTGATGGCAGCGCAACCCGGCGGCGGAGCCGGAGCGACCAGTGGCGCCGCGGCGACGGCTTCCTGTCCCAGGGTCGCGGCGGGATCGAAGCCGCCCAGCTGCGCCGACAGCTGCTCGTAGCGCGCGCGCAGCGTCGCGATCTGCGCCGCGACGCCGGGCTCGCCGGCCTGCGGCTTGAGCTGCCGGATCTCCGCGGCGATCGCGATCATCTCGTCGTGCGCCGCCTGCTTGTCGGAGGCGTTCCCAGGCGCCGCCGCGAAAGCCATCGCGACAACCGCCACCAACGCCCACCCCGCCATCACACCGGTAAGCCGTCTCATCGTTCCTCCTGGGGCCTCGAGGAAGACCTCGTAGCGGCCCACGTGATCTCTCGATTTCGCCACACCCTACCAGAAGCGGGGCGCGCTGGCCACCCCGGTCTCGCGCCGCCATCTGCTGAGATTTTCGATACTTGCGGATCCGCCAGTCGGCAAACCTCGGCGTTCGTGTCCCTCCGGCCGATCGCGTGAAACGTGCCCAGGCACCGCGGGGAGCCTCGCGCGACAGCTGGCCAGAGACGACTCGAGCGGGGACCGGCGAACCGGTCACCCGCTCGAGGAACCGCCGACGCGCGGTTTCAGGGGGCTCAGCCGCGCCGCAGCGCCACCACCGCCGCGCCCGCGAGCAGCAGCGCGAGCAACGCCAAGCCGAGGGTCGAGGCCGTCGGGATCTCCTGGATGACCCGCTCTTCGACCGTGACGTCGAAGTCGCAGGCCGCCTGGAGGCCCGCGCCGTCGACCGCGGTGCACACCGCGGTGGTGGTGCCGACCGGGAAGGCGCTCCCCGAGGGCGGCACGCAGCCGGCGGTCGCGCCCGGGCAGTTGTCGGTCGGAGTCGGAGTGGCGAAGCTCACCGGCCACGAGAGCGAGCCCGGAGGCGCCGTCGCGAAGACGTCGGCCGGGCAGGTGAGCGCCGGCGGCTCGTCGTCGAAGACGGTGACCGAGAAGCCGGCGGTCGCGGTGTTGCCCGCGGCGTCCAGAGCCGTGCAGATCGCCGGCGTCGAGCCGAGGGGGAAGGTCGAGCCGGACGGCGGCGCGCACGAGGCCGTGACGCCCGGGCAGTTGTCCGAGATCGTGGGCGCCGGGTAGTTGACCACCGCACTGCAGACCCCGGCGTCTGTTCCGACGTTCTGATTCGCGGGTGCGGTAACCGACGGCGGCTGGGTGTCGAAGACCGTGACACTGAACGAGCAGCTCGCCCCGCCGGGTGTTCCTTCGCCGACGTCGGGGAAGTCCTCGAAGCAGGTGACGGGCGTCGAGCCCAGCGGGTAGAAGGAGCCGGAAGGCGGCGTGCAGATGACCGGCCCGCAATCGCCGCTGGGGGTCGGCGCCGGGTAGTTCACCACCGCGCCGCACTGGTTCGAGTCGGTGCCAACGGTCGGGTTGGCAGGGCAGGTGAGAGTGCAAGCGGGGGCGGCGAAGGTGATCGACCAGCCGAGCATCGTCCCCGTGTCTCCTGAGGCGCTATCCATGATGACCAGCTGCCAGTTCCCGTTCTGGCCGGCCGTGAAGGCGCCCAGAGTGGCGATGTTTCCGGCGAGTCCGCAGGTGGCTGCCGTCGTCCCCTCGGGCGAGAAGGTCCCGGTGAAGGGCGGAGTGCCCGTCGTGATGCTCGGAAACCCGTCCTGGAACACCGAGTTCGTGTAGTTGTCGCCGGAGCCGCCGTTGCCCGAAGTCAGCTCGAGAACTTGCCCGTTCGGCGCGCGCAGAAAGATGGCGAGGTCGGAGTCCCAGGTGTGGTTCAGGTTGATCTGCGTGTTGAGCACCAGCGCGCCGGCGGCGAGACCGGCAACCGGATTGTCGAAAACCGTGCCGCCCGTGGTCTGGGGGACCACGCCGCAGCTACCGGAGCCCGTGGAGGGGATGAGCGAGTTGCCCGCCGTGTTGGTCGCGTTGCCGGGGTAGGTCTGGGCAGCCGCGACACCTGCGAAGAGCCCCGCGCACAACACCCACCCGGCAACGGTCGTCAGTCTGGTCTCGAACACGAGCGGTCTCCCCTCCAAAGCAATCTCGGCTGGACCCCACCCCACCGGGGACATCCCGGTCCGTTCCCGCCGAGCTGAGTAGAACGGGGCAAAGCTAGCGGATTCGCAGCGGCTTGGCAAGTAAGGGGCCGCCAGCTCTTACCGGCACTGCAGCGCGCCCGGAGCGTCCGCCGCGTCGCCTGCCGGGGTGTGCTAGCTTCCGGGGGTCGGGCGCACCCTCGGCTCCCGCAGGTTCGGCCTCGCCAGGACGCGCCGGCACCCCTCCCGATGTACCTCGACTTCTACGGCTTCGCCGAGCCCCCGTTCTCGATCACGCCGGACCCCCGGTTCCTCTACTTTTCGGACCGCCACCGGGAGGCGCTGCAGCACCTGCTCTACGGCATCCGCGAGCGCAAGGGGTTCGTGCAGATCACCGGCGAGGTCGGCGCGGGCAAGACGACCCTCTGCCGGGCGGCGCTCGAGCAGCTCGGGCCCGAGTACCGGACGGCGCTGATCCTGAACCCGGTGATGTCGTCGACCCAGCTGCTGCGGACGATCCTGACCGAGCTCGGCCTGACCCCTCCGGGGCGGACCGACCGGGTGGCCTACCTCGAGCTGCTGAACCGCTTCCTGCTCGAGCAGGTGCCGCTCGGCCGCGATGTCGTGCTGCTGATCGACGAGGCCCAGGACCTCTCCCCGGAGCTGCTCGAGCAGGTGCGGCTGCTGTCGAACCTCGAGACCGACCAGCGCAAGCTGCTCCAGATCGTGCTCATCGGCCAGCCCGAGCTCCGGCGGATGCTCGACGACCCGCGGCTGCGCCAGCTGCGCCAGCGGATCACCGTCCGCTACCACTTGAGCCCGCTCGATCGCGACCAGACCGAGCTCTACCTGCACTACCGGATGCAGGTTGCGGGCGGCAACGGCCAGCCGACCTTCTCGCCCTGGGCGCTGCGCCGGATCTGGCGCTACTCGCGCGGCATTCCGAGATTGATCAACGCCGTCTGCGACACGGCGCTGCTCGCCGGCTACGTCGACGCCGCCAGCCACCTGACCGGCCGCCACGTCGGCCGCGCCATCCGCGAGCTCGAGGGGCGCCACCGATGAGCCTGGTCAACGACGCGCTCAAGAAGGCCCAGCGCGAGGCCGCCGCCCGCGAGGCCCGCGACAAAGGGCTGCCGGAGCCCCTCGCCGCCAGCCCGGCGCAACCCTTCCGCAGCCGCGGGCGACGGCGGAGCTGGACCTCCTCGCTCGCGCTGACGCTCACGCTGATCGCGATCGCGATTCTGGTTGCGACGCTTTACCGGGTCCTCGGTCGCGAGTCCGATTCGTCTCCGCTGACGGGGCGGAAAAGCTCCCTAGAAGGGAAAGCAAGACCGGCCGAGCGGCCGTTGCCAGCCCGCGCCGGCGTCGGGGAGGCGGCGGTCCCGGGTGCTGGCGCTGAAGCAGGATCCGCGGGAGAGATCCCGGACTCCGTGCCCTCGCCCGCCGAGACCGCCGCTCCGGCGTCCGGCGCGAACCCAGCCACCGAGCACGGAGCGGAGCTCAGCGGGCTGACAGGCACGAGCGCCGTCGACCGGGCGTCTCGCCTGCCCCCGTCGTCCGCGCTCGCCCCTGACGCGGCAACGGCACCCCCTTCCATGGCAGCTGTTCGCAACGTCTCGCCAACCCCATCGGACGCGAGCTCGCGACCGGAAACCGATGGGCGCGGCTCACAGACACGACCTGCGGCCGCGCGGCAGCCTGCGGAGAGCTTCGTGCGCGAGGCGGTGTTCGACGACGGCCGCGTGCTCCGCCTGGGCGGCATCGCCTGGTCGGAGACGGCGCCGCTCGCCTACCTGAACGGCCGCCTGCTGGGAGTGGGCGAGAGCATCGAGGGCTGGACGCTGACCGCGATCGCGCGCGGCCACGTCGCTCTCCAGCGCGGCGGCAATCGGCTGACGATCCGGCTCAAGTGAGCCGCGGGCTCACTTGAGCAGGCGGCGGACCCGTTCGGCGTCGATGCGGATGACGACCGCCTGGCCGGGGCTGCGGCCGCTCTCGGCGTCGGGGTCGAACTCGATCGGGTTCAGGATCTCGGAGAAGACGTCGCGCAGCGCGCGGGCACCGGTGCGGTTCTCGTGCGAGGCCCGCTCGGCGATCAGCGCCGCGGCGAGGTCGTCGATCTCGAGCTCGACCGCGAGCGCCTCGAAGTAGCGCTTCGAGCGCGACAGCGGCGAGTCCTGGCTGTGCAGCAGGATCTCCTTCAAGACGGCGGTGTTCAGGTCGTTGAGCACCACCACCTTGTCGAAACGGGCCATGAACTGCGGCACCATGCCGTACTCGAAGAGATCCTTCATCTTGAGGAAGTCGGCCAGGGTGAAGCGGCTCTCGAGGCGGACCGAGCCGTCGGCGGTCTTGATCGCCTCGGTCTTGATCCGCTCGCCCGAGCCCGACTTCGAGACCCGGTTGTGGACCTGGTCGTAGAGCCCCTCGAAGGCGCCGCCGCAGACGAACATGATCTTGCTGGTGTCGATCTCGACCGTCCGCTCGACCTCCCGCCCGTCCTCGAACCCGCGCAGGCGGTAGGGCACCCGCTCGCCCTCCATCAAGGTCAGGAGGCCCTGCTGCAAGACGACGCCGATCGGGTTCGGCTTGCCGGCCACCACGGTCGACATCTTGTCGATCTCGTCGACACAGACGGTGGCGCGCTCCATCGTCTCCTCGAGCTCGGCGATCGAGGGCCGGTCGCCGAGGATCACCCGCGCCCGCTGCTCGACCGCCGAGAAGATCCGGTCGGGCCGGAACTCCGTCCGCTCGGAGTCGACCAGCAGGTTGGCGTTGAGGATCGTCACCGCGCGGAATGCCTCGAAGCCGGCCACGGTGTCGTAGAGGCGCTGGATGTTGTTCATGATCGTGGTCTTGCCGGTGCCGGACGACCCGATCAGGAGGATGTTGCCGGAGACCTTGCCCAGGATGTGCTTGTGAATGGCGACCGAGACGAAGCGAAGGGCTCGATCCTGACCGAGGACCCCCCGCCGGAGCTCCGCGAAGAGCACCCGCGGGGTCAGTTGGTCGGCAATCTCGGTCTGGGTCTCCGGGCTCTTCGTCATCGCCTCGATCATATCGACAGCTCTCCCGGCGCGCCGGGGCGCGCTCCGGGAAACTCCTACGGAGACCGAAGGGGCGGCGTCTAGGCGGCCGGTCGAGCTGGCTTTCCAGCCAGCGCCTCGGCGCGACCCGCGAGCGCGGCGAGGCCGGCGGCGCGGGCGCGCGCGGCGACCGCCGCCAGCGCCGCGCGCTCTTGGGCGCCGCCGAG
>JACTMI010000021.1 GCA_014584695.1 Acidobacteriota bacterium | reverse complement strand
GCCTTTCCTCTCGGTCGACCGGGACATCGACCCGTCGACCGGGCTGGTCTCCCGGAGCCGGGACGTTTCCGGCATCGCCACGGACTACCTCTACGACCTGATGGGCCGCCCGACCTGGATCCGCCCGGCGCTCGGCCACGACGGCTGGACGGAGGCCGTCTATTCCGAGCTCGACGGCTTCGGCAGGCTCTGGCGGGAGTCCCGCCGGATGCCCGGGGGGAGCGTCTGGTCGACCCGCGAGACGCGCTACGACGGTAACGGTTGGCGCGCCTCGATCTCGGAATGGGGCCACCTCGCGCGGCGGACGCTGTTCGAGGGCTACGACCCCTTCGGCCGGCCGGCCACCATCACGCCACCGGACGGCTTCGACCATCGCATCGAGCTCGAATACCTCGGCAATCGCCAGCTGCTGCGCCGGACGCGCGTGGGCGCCATCGCGGGCCTCTCGGGCGGGCAGCTGCGCGCCCTCGAGGTACCCTCGGAGACGATCGAGCGCTACGACCGCCAGGGACGCTTGCGAGAGGTGGTGGAGCCCTCCGGCGCGGGCGGCGCGGCGGTCACGACCACCTACGCCTACGACGTCGGCAGCCGTCTGCAGCAGGCCTCGACGACCGCCACGGTCGGTGGCTCGCCGCGCACGCAAGTCCGGCTCTGGACTTACGACCACCGGGGCCTGCTGCTCTCTGAGCAGCATCCGGAAAAGGGCACCGTGGGCAACGGTCTGGTCACCTACTCGAGCTACGACGCCCGCGGCCACGCGCGGCGCAAGATCGACGGGCCGTTCGACCTGACCTCCGTGCTCGATCGGGCGGAGCGGCTGACGCTGGTCCGGGAGTCGGGCGGCGCCCAACGCGAGCTCAAGCGATTCGTCTACGGCGCCTCGGCGGGCCCCAGCCTGGGCAAGCTGGTGCGCGCGGAACGGCTCAACCACGCGACGCTCTCGGGTCAGCCGGTCGTGGTCCTGGTGCGGGAGACCGACTCGCACGCGGGCCGCGGGGGCCGGGTGTCGGACCGGGTGACGGAGGTGTTCCTCGACGGCGGCGGCACGCCCACGGACCGCTGGGCGCAGAGCTTCGAGTACACGCCGCTCGGCGAAGTCGATCTCATCGCCCACCCGCACTGCGAAGCCGGCGGCTGCCTCTCCGGCGGGGCGTCGTTTCCGGAGGTCGAGTACCTGTTCGCGCAGGGCTGGCTCGCCACGGTGCGGACGCCCTCGGGGATCCTGTTCGGCAACGTGACGTACCATCCGAACGGGATGGTCGCCCAGGTGCAGCACGGCAACGGGGTGACGGAGCAGCACGGGCTCGATCCGCACGGCATGTCGCGGCCGGCCTCGATCGGCACGGTCGGGGTCGCGAGTGGCGGCAACTGGTCGACCGGCACCTACCGCTTCGATGGCTCGGGCAACGTCGTGGAAGTCGGGGATTCGACCTATCTCTACGACGGAGTGAGCCGGATCACGGAGGCGCGGGTCGGCCTCTCCCGGCGTCCGTTGCCGCGGCTGCTGGATCTGATCTTCGCCGACGATTTCGAGAGCGGGGACCTCTCGGCGTGGGGAGGCGGGTCGAATCAACCCCCGGGGTGCAGCAGTTCACCTACGACCCGTTCGGCAACCTGATCGCGATCGAGGGCAGCCCGGGCCAGTCGATCCCGGTCGATCCGGCGACGAACCGCCTGGTCGAGATGGTCGCGAGCTACGATGGCGCCGGCAACATGACCTCCTGGAACGGCAACCAGTACGAGTTCGGCCCGTTCGGCGAGGTGCAGCGGGTGGTGACGAGCTCCGAGGAGTGGCTGCACGCCTACACGGCGGCGGACGAGCGGCTGTTTTCGTGGCAGGTGGTGGGAGGAGAGCGGCTGCGCTGGACGCTGCGGGGGCTCGACCAGCGCGTGCTGCGCGAGTTCGTGGTCGACCGCTCGACCGCTCAGCCCCGTTCCGGCAAGGCGTAGGACTCGAGGTAGCCGCACTTGGTGCAGCGGAGGGTGCGGATCGGTAGCTTGCGGCGGCCGCGCATCTTGAGCAGGCGCAGGATGCCGTACTCGGGCGGGCCCTCCGCCCATTGGGCGACGCGGGAGGCGTTGTGGTTGCTGTCGATCACGAAGCCCTCGCGCATCGCGCCGTCGCACTTGGCGCATCGGCGGTCGTTCATTCCGGTCCCCTTTCGTTCGGCCGTTCCCTCCTCCGCTCTCGGCCCGCCTCGGCCAGCGCCCGGCGCAGCAGGTACTCGATCTGGGCGTTCAGGCTCCGCAGCTCGTCGGCCGCCCAGCGCTCGAGGCGGGCGTGGAGCTCCGGGTCGAGCCGGAGGAGGAAGGCCTTGCGTTCCGCCATCGCGCTCCGGTCAGCCCGCGTAGAGGGTGCCGGTGTTGATCACCGGCGTCGTGGCGCGGTCGCTGCAGAGGACGACCAGCAGATTCGAGACCATCGCCGCCTTGCGCTCCTCGTCGAGGGTGACGATTTTCTGGCTCGACAGCTTGTCGAGCGCCATCTCGACCATGCCGACCGCGCCGTCGACGATCTTCTGGCGCGCGGCGATGATCGCCGAGGCCTGCTGACGCTGGAGCATCGCCTGCGCGATCTCCGGCGCGTAGGCGAGATGGCTGATGCGCGCCTCGAGCACGTCGACTCCGGCGGGGATCAGCCGGTCGTGGATCTCGCGCTGGAGCTGCTCGGCGACCACCGCGGTCGAGCCGCGCAGCGACGTGTCGTGCTCGTCGCCGTGGGCGTCGTAGGGGTAGCGCGTCGCCAGCCCCCGCAGCGCCGCCTCGCTCTGGACGTGGACGAAGTTCTCGTAGTCGTCGACCTGGAAGACCGCTTCGAACGTGTCGAGGACGCGCCAGACCACCACCGAGCCGATCTCGACCGGGTTGCCGTCCGAGTCGTTGACCTTGAGGTGGCCGGTCTCGAAGTTGCGCACCCGCAGCGAGACCGCCCGCTTGGCCAGGAAGGGGTTGGCCCAGCGCAGCCCGGCGCGCCGCTCGGTCCCCCGGTAGTCGCCGAAAAGGGTCAGCACCCGCCCCTGGTTCGGCTCGACCATGAACAGGCCCGCCATCAAGAAGACGGCGAGCACCAGCACGACGACCCAGAGCACGGCGAAGAGCGCCTCCTGGGCGCGAGCGGCCGCGATCAGACGCCAGATCGAGAGCCCGACGAGGGCGAGCCAGAGCAGGAGCATCGGGATGCCTGGCGAGGTGGAAGCCGGACGTTCTTTCATGGGAATCTCCTCTTGTGCAATCAGGATGATATCACATTGAAATCGATTGTCCAGCCCCCGCCGCAGCCCCGAAACACTAGAATCGCGCCATGCCCCGAAGCCACCGGATCGCGCTGACGAGCCTGCTGCTCCTTGCTCCCGCACTCGCCGGGGGCGAGACCCTGCGGCTCGAGGGCGAGCTGTTCGGCGGCCCGGCGGCGGTCGAGGCGGTGGTCGTCGATCGCGCCGCCGCCGAGCCGCTCCTGCGCGAAAGCTACGCCGAGCTCGCGCGCGCGGAGTCCGAGGTCCGGCAGCTCGAGGAGCGGGCGCGGGTCGCCGCCGGCGAGCCTTTCGCCCTCTCGGGCGCCGAGCTCGAGCTGCTGCTGCGGGCGGCGGGCTTCTGCCTGTGGAGCGAGGGGACCACCGGCCCGCTCGGCGGCGAGCTCTACCGCCTCTGGGGGCTCCGGCGGCCGGCTGCGGGCCTGCCACGGCCGGACCAGCTGCAGGCGGCCGCCGAGCGCGCGCGGTGCGAGCGGCTGGCGCTCGATCCGCGCGCCGGCACCGGCCGGCTGGCCCCCGGCAGCGAGCTCGAGCTGTTTCCCTTCGAGAGCGGCTGGGCGGTCGACCGCGCGCTCGCCGTGCTGCGCGCGGCGGGGTTCGACAACGCCCGCGTCGAAGCCGGCGGCGCGCTCCGGGCGATCGGCGGCGGCCCGGAGGGCAAGGGCTGGCGGGTCGAGCTGCCGGCGGTCCCCGGCCTCGACCCGCCGCTCGGCAGCATCTACCTGCGCGACCAGGCGGCGGCGCTGCTCGGCTCGGGGGACCGGCCGCTCGGCGCCGGTGGCGAGCGCCGCGCCGCCTACCTCGACCAGCGCACCGGCCGGCCGGCCGAGGGGGTCCTCCTGACCGTCGTGGTGACCGACCTCGCCGTCGACGCGCGGGCGACCGCGCAGGCGCTGTTCGTCCTCGGCCCCCGCCCGGGCCAGCTCTTCCTCAGCGGCTTGCGACCCCAACCCGCGGTGCTCTGGCTGGTCGGCTCGGGCGCCGGGGCGCCGGTCCAAGTCGAAGCCGGCTGGTCGAAGGTCCCCAAGCGGTGAACGGCGGACCGCCGCCGGCGGTCGTCCTGGTCCGGCCCCGCGAGGAGGGCAACCTGGGGGCGGTCTGCCGCGCAATGGCGAACATGGGCCTCGAGCGGCTGCTGCTGGTCGAGCCGGCCGCCCCCGCGGGCGACACCGCCCGCGCCTTCGCCATGCACGCCCACCAGATCCTCGACGGCGCCGAGCGGCACGCCAGCCTCGCCGCGGCGCTCTCGCCGTTCGAGGTCGTGGTCGGCACCGCCTCGCTGCGCGACCGCGGCTGGCCGCACCCGGTGCTCGCCCCGCGCGAGCTCGCGCCGTGGCTGGCGCGCCAGGCCGCCGGGGCGAAAGTGGCCCTGCTGTTCGGGCCCGAGGTGTCGGGACTCTCGGGCGAGGAGCTGGCGCGCGCGAGCGTCGTGGTCACCGTCCCCTGCGCTCCGGCGCAGCCGACGCTCAACCTGGCGCAAGCGGTGCTGGTCGTCGCCTACGAGCTGTTCGTCGCCCGCGGCGCCCCTGGAGCCGAGCTTCCGCCGGCGGCGCCCCGCGCCTCGGCGCGGCAGATCGAGCGGGTGGCGGCAAGCCTCGAGAGCCTGCTCGACCGCGCGGGATTCGCCCGCGACACCACCTTCGTCCGCGTCGCGCGCGATCTGCGCCATCTGCTGGCGCGGGCCGGTCTGTCGGAGCGCGAAGCGATGATCCTCGCCGGCATCCTGCGCCGCACCCGCCATGCGCTGGCGCGCGCGGGCGCGCTCGCCGGGCCGAGCCGGCGCCCGAGCGAGTGATAGAGTCCCGGCGTCCATGAAGAGCGCTGTCGCCGCCGCCCCGGCCGAGCTCGCCGCGAGCCTCGCGCGGGCCCCCATCGTCGCCGTCGTCCGCACCGCCAGCCGGGCCGAAGCGGCCCAGCAGGCGCGGTCGTTCCTGCGCCACGGTCTCGAGCTGGTCGAGGTGACCTTCACCGTTCCGGACGCCGCCGTGCTGGTGCGCGAGCTGCTGGCCGAGCGGGGCACCGGCGGTCCGCCCTGGATCGGCATGGGGACCGTGACCAACGCCGAGCGGGCCCGCGATGCGCTCGCCGCCGGCGCCGAGTTCCTGGTCAGCCCGAATCTGTCGGTCGATGTAGCGCGGCTGGCGCGCGCCGCCGGGGTCTATCTCGTGATGGGAGCGATGACGCCGACGGAAATCGTCGCCGCGCACGAGCTGGGCGCCGATCTGATCAAGGTCTATCCCCTGCCGCCGATCGGCGGGCCGGCCTATCTGCGGGTGATCCGCCAGCCGCTGGGCGATCTCGGGCCGATGCTCGCCGGTGGCGGCTTCGACATCGAGGAGATCCCGGCCTACCGGGCGGCCGGCGCGGTGGCGTTCGGGGTCGGTGCCCCGCTCGTCGGCGCCGACGAAGCCGAGACCGGCCGCCGCATCGCGCGTGCCCTCGCCCTGGCGCGCGGCTGAACCCGAAGGGAACCCCATGAGCGATGGCCGCGAGCTGCGCACGCAACAGCTCATTTTTGATCCGACCCCGGAGATCTTCGCCACCGACAGCGGTGGCTCGTTCACCTGGCCGCTGCTGCTCGGGGGCCGCCCGGCGATCGAAACCGAGCCCTTCGACGAGGCCCGCTTCGTGGTCTCCGTCTGGCATCCGTCGGGGCAGAAGACGATCGATCTCGACCGCGCCTATCTCGAGCTCCAGGGCTCGTTCGATCCCGAGGAGGAGCACTGGACCAAGCTCGCCGAGGTCGAGCCGGTGGTCGCCCCCTACGGCACCGGCGAGACTTTCGACGGCTGGATCGTGCTGCCGGTGATGGCGGGGCGCAGCGCCTACGTCCTGGTCGGCTCCGGCTTCGAGCCGCGCTCGCGCATCCAGGTCCGCGCCAGCGTCTACCTGGTCTCCTGAGGGCGCGGCCATGCGGCACCACGAGCTCCTCGCCCGGCTCGCCCGGCCCGCCGACACGAAACTGGTGCTGCTAGTGCTCGACGGCGTCGGTGACCTCTCCTCGGCCGAGCAACCGCGCACCGCGCTCGAGGCCGCCTCGACGCCCCATCTCGACGCGCTCGCCGCCCGCTCGTCGCTCGGCCGGATCGTGCCGGTCGCGACCGGCGTCACGCCGGGCAGCGGGCCGGGGCACCTGGCGCTCTTCGGCTACGACCCGACGACCCCCGAGGCCGACATCGGGCGCGGCGTGCTCGAGGCGCTCGGGCTCGGGCTGACGCTGGGGGCGGGCGAGATCGCCGCGCGCGGCAATTTCGCCACCGCCGACGCCTCCGGGCGGCTGACCGATCGCCGCGCCGGGCGGATCCCGACCGAGGAGTGCCGACGGGTGTGCGCGCGGCTCGAGCACGCCCTCGCCGCCCTGGACGGCGTCGCGGCCCGGGTGGTGCCGGGCGAGGCCCATCGCTTCGTGCTGCTGCTCGCCGGGGACGGTCTGTCGGCGGCGCTCGCCGACACCGACCCGCAAGCGCTCGGCGTGCCGCCGCTCGCGGCGCGCGAGACGGCGCCGGAAGCGGCCGCGACCGCCGCCCAGGTGCGCCGCGCCGTCGCGGCGATGGAGGCCGCCATCGCCGACGAGCCCCAGGCGAACCGGGTGCTGCTGCGCGGCTTTTCGCAGATGCCCCATCTGCCGCCGATGCCCGAGCTCTACCGGCTCCGCTGCGGCGCCTTCGCCGGCTATCCGCTCTACCGCGGCGTCGCCCAGGCCTGCGGCATGGAGGTAGTTCCCTGCGGCAAGCGGATCGGCGAGATCCTCGACACGGTCGCCGCCCGCTGGGCCGACTTCGACTACTTCTTCCTGCACGTCAAGCAGACCGACCAGGCGGGCGAGGACGGCGATCTGGCGGCCAAGGTGGCGGTGATCGAGGAGGTCGATCGCGAGCTGCCCCGGCTGCTGGCGCTGTCGCCGGACGTCGTCGCCGTCACCGGCGACCACTCGACGCCGGCGCCGATGCGCGCCCACAGCTTCCACCCGGTGCCGCTCCTGCTCGCCGCCGGCATCGCCTTCGCCGAGGGCGAGCCCGGCTTCGACGAGCGGCGCGCCGCCCGCGGCCAGCTCGGGACCTTGCCGTCGCGCGAGGTGCTCGGCCTGATGCTCGCGCACGGCGGGAGGCTCGAGAAGTACGGAGCCTGAGAGCCGCGATGGCGCTCACGATCGAAGAGTCCGCCCTGATCGCGGCCCCGCCGGCGGCGGTTTGGCGCCTGCTCGCCGACCCGACCACCTGGCGGCTCTGGTGGCGCGCCTGCCTCGAGGCCGAGACCAAGGACAGAAAGACGCTGCGCGACGGCTCGGAGCTGGTGCTGGTGCTCAAGCCGTCGTGGCTGACGCTCCGCTTCCGGCCGCGGGTCGAAGTCGCCCAGCCGGAGCGGGCCCTGATCTGGGTCGGCACCGGTGGCGGCGTCACCGGCCGCCACGCCTTCTACCTCGAGGCGGTGCCCAACGGCACCCGGGTGCGGCAGCGCGAGGACTTCACCGGCTGGGGCGTGCCCCTGCTCGGCCTGCTCGGCATGACCTCGGCGACGCGGCGGATGTTCCGGGACAACTTGCGCGGCTTGAAGCAGCTCGCCGAGCGGAGCGTCTGAGGCGATGGCCGACGGGGGCTTCCGGCGCGAGATCCGCAAGCTGCTCTCGGAGGTCGACGCGGCGCGCGAGGATCGCCGCGCCGCCGAGCGGCAGGAGGTGATCGCGCGGCTCGAGCTGCGCCGCGGCTTCGTGCGCGCGCGCGACGAGCTGCTGGTGCCGGCGCTCCGAGAGCTGATGCACGAGCTCGAACGGCGCGGCCATCAGACCCGGCTCGAGCGCCGCTCGGAGACCCAGCTGCGCCTCCACGTCCAGCTCTCGGGCCGCCGCGCCGTCCAGGCCGTGGTCGACGCCGAGCTGGCGGAGCGAGCGGGCCGCGAGCCCGCCGTCCGCTTCGCCGTGGTGCGCGCCTTCCAGCTCGACCTGGCCGACGAGGTCCCGCTCGCGGAGCTGTCGGAAGCGACCGTCGCCGCCGTGGTCGTGCGCTGCCTGAGCGTCCTCGCGGCCCGCGCCGCGGATTGAGCCGCGCCGCGACCGCGGCAACCGCGCCGGCGGGCTCCGCCTCAGCGGAAGCCGCGGCGCAGCTCGCGGGCGAAGATCTTCCAGGTCTCCTCGTCGTAGAGGACGACGATCACCCGCTGCAGCTTGGTGCCCCCCTGCAGGTAGCGGTGGACCTCGGTCAGCAGGATGCGGGCACAGCGGTCGACCGGGAAGCCGAAGTTGCCGGTCGAGATGGCCGGGATGGCGACCGACTTCAAGCCGTGGCGGTCGGCGAGCGCGAGCGAGGAGCGGACGGCCGAGGAGAGCTTGCGGTCCTCGTCGCCCTCGCCCATCTTCGGCCCGACCGCGTGCAGGATGTGCTTGAACTTCATCTTGCCGGCGCCGGTGATCACCGCCGTGCCGGTCGCGGTGGCGCCGATCCGGCGGCACTCCTCCTGGATCGCCGGCCCCCCCTTGCGCTTGATCACGCCGGCGACACCTTCTCCCAGCAGGAGCTTCTCGTTGGCCGGGTTGACGATCGCCTCGACCTCGAGCTCCGTGATGTCCCCCTCGACCAGCTCGAGGGAGGTGTTGTTCATCGTGATGACGATCCGGTTCTCGGTCTTCGCTTCCGCCATGAGAGGGTCCGCTGGGCCATGTTTCGCGCCGCGTTTCCGCCGCGACGCTCCGGAGCGGCGATCATATCAACAAGAAGCGGATAGACTGCGGCGGCCATGCTGGGAAGCCTGAGACGGGAGCTCGCGCGCGGTCTGGGAGAGGAAATCCGGCGGAAGTTCGGGGTCGAGCACCTGCCGGTGGTCGAGACCCCGCCGCGCCGGAGCCTGGGCGACCTCGCCCTGCCGGCGCCGCTCCACCTGGCGCGGCAGCTCGGCCGCAAGCCGCGCGACATCGCCCAGGAGCTCGCCGCCGGCTGGACCCTGCCCGACGGGGTCTGCGAGCTGCGGGTCGAGGGGGCCGGCTACCTCAACGTCTTCCTGGACCGCCCGCGCTTCGCCGCGGCGCTCCTGACCGCGGAGCCCTTCGGCCCGCCGCGCGAGGCGCCCGGCGGCAAGGCCATCGTCGAGCACACGAACATCAATCCCAACAAGGCGGCCCACATCGGCCACCTGCGCAACGCCGTCCTGGGCGACCTGCTGGTCCGCTGCCTGCGCGCGCTGGGGCGCCAGGTCGAGGTCCAGAACTACATCGACGACACCGGCGTCCAGGTGGCCGACGTCGTGGTCGGCTTCTGCGACCTCGAGCCGACCTCCTACGCCGACGTCAAGGCGCTGCCCGAGCCGTTCGACTACTACTGCTGGGACCTCTACGCCCGGGTCGGGCGCTGGTACGAGCAGGACGCGGCGCGGCTCGAGCTGCGGCGCAAGACCCTCCACGAGCTCGAGCGCGGTCAGGGCGAGCGGGCGGAGATGGGGCGCCTGATCAGCCATCGCATCGTCGCCCGCCATCTGCGGACCATGGCCCGGCTCGGCATCGGCTACGACCTGCTCACCCACGAGTCCCACATCCTCGCCCTCCATTTCTTTTCGGTCGCCAACGAACAGCTGGTCGCCCGCGGCGTGCTGCGGCTCGAGAGCGAGGGCAAGAATGCCGGCTGCTGGGTCATGCCGCTCGAGGGCACGGCCGAATTCGCCGGCCTCGAGGACCCCGACAAGGTGATCGTCCGCTCCGACGGCACGATCACCTACGTCGGCAAGGACATCGCCTATCAGCTCTGGAAGTTCGGGCTCCTGGGCAAGGACTTCGGCTATCGGTACTGGATGGACCAGGCGCTCTGGATGACCGCGGTCGAGGGCGCCTCGGACCATCCGGCCTTCGGCGGCGCGACCGACGTCGTCAACGTCATCGACGCCCGCCAGAGCTACCTGCAGAAAATCGTGCGTGCCGGCCTGGCCGCGCTCGGCCACGACGAGGCGGCGCGCCGCTCGATCCACTTCGCCTACGAGATGGTCTCGCTGTCCCCGGCGACCGCGCGCCTGCTGGGCGTCGAGAGCGAGGACGGCAAGGCGCAGGAGATGTCGGGGCGCAAGGGGATCGGCGTCAAGGCCGACGACCTGCTCGACCGGCTGGAGGAGAAGGCGCGCGACGAAATCGCCGCGCGCAACCGCGATCTCGAGGGCCCGGAGCTCGCCGACCTCGCCCGGAAGATCGCGACCGCCGCGGTGCGGTTCTTCATGGTCAAGACCTCGACCACGCGCGTCATCGCCTTCGACTTCGAGGAGGCGCTCGACTTCGAGGGCGACTCGGGGCCCTACCTGCAGTACGCGCTGGTGCGCGCCCGCGCCATCGAACGCAAGCTCGCCGAGGCGGGGCGGGGCGGGAATCTCGACGCGACGGCGATCGCCGGCCAGCGGCCGGAGCTCTGGAGCGACGACCTGTGGGATCTCGTCCACGCGTCGGCCAGCCTCGCCGACACGGTCGAGCGCGCCGCCACGACGCTCGAGCTGTCGCTGGTGGCCCGCCACGCGCTCGAGCTCGCCCAGCGTTTCAACGCGCTCTACCACCACCACCCGGTGCTGCACGAGGAGGACGCCGAGCTCGCCGCCGTCCGCCGCGCCGCCTTCGCGCTCTTCGCCCGCGCCCTGGCGACCCTCTGCGATCTGCTCGGCATCCCCGAACCGGCCCGGATGTAGCCCGCCCCGGCCGCGCTCAGCCGCCGCGGCGGTGGGCGAGGCGGCGGCGGGTGGCGGTCATCTCCTCGTCGACCGCCGCCAGGGCCAGGCGGGTCTCGCGGATCAACTGGACACAGCCGCCGAACAGGATGGCGGTGCCGACCACCCCGAGCGCGCCCGGCAGCCAGGCGAGCGGCGGCGCGAAGGCGGCGAGGCCCAGCCCGACCGTGGCGCCGACGAAGCAGCCGAGCGCCAGGTAGAAGCCGGTGACCGCGCTCTGCACCAACCGGCTGCGCTGGGCGCGCAGCTCGATCTGGCGCTCGATCTCGCCGCGCCGCAGCTCGAGCTCGCCGCCGTCGAGATCGCCCTCCGCGCCGAGGTGCTCGAGCTCGTGCGCCAGCACCCGCGCCCGGTCGACGATGCGGCCGAGCCGCGACGTGGTCGAGAAGACCAGCGTTCCGGCCGCCGAGATCAAGACCGCCGGCGTCACCATCTGCGTCAGCAGGTTCGCCGGCAGGGGGTTCGTGAACGGCAGCTCCATGGCCCAATGTTAGCCGGGATCCGCCCGGCCGCTTCGCCTCCGGGTGCCGCGCCGCGCGCGGCGGCGCCGGCGGGTCACTCCGAGGCGTAGGTGATCTCGAGTCGGCGCACGCGCACGACGGCGAGCCAGAGCAGCGCCGCGGCGAGCAGGAGCACGCCGGGCACGGCGAGGAACGGCGGCGTCGGGTCGGCGGGGAGCGCGAACGGGCCGCGCGGCACCGGCAGCGGGCAGAGCGACTGCAGGTGGTGGATGACCGACAGCTTCTGCAGCACCGGCGGCAGCAGGAAGTTGATCCACTCCCAGCCGAGCAGCAGCGCCGCCGGGATCATCGGATTGCGGACCCACAGGCCGACGGCGAGGAAGAGCGCGCCGTAGCCGACTACGGCGAGCAGCGTGACGCCGAGGTAGGCCGCCGCTTGCCCCAGCCCCGGCCCGCGCAACAGGTAGGCCGCGCCGCCGGCGGTCGCCTGCGGTAAGAAGGCGAGACCGAGCTGGACCAGGAGACTGGCCGCGAACAGCGTGCCGGCGGCGAGGCAGCCGGCGACGAACTTGCCGGCCAGGAAGACCTCGCGGCGGATCGGCGCCAGCAGGTAGAAGTGGAGGCTGCGCTCCGCCATCTCGCCGCGCACCAGGTAGGTGAAGATGCCGAAGCAGCCGAAGAAGACCACCAATCGGACGAAGAAGAGCTGGTAGATGAGCGTGAAGGCCGAGGCCATCGTGCCGGCCGGCATCGGATCGGCGCCGCGCACCGAGTGGGCCAGCAGCCGCAGCAAGAGCAGGACGATCGGCAGCAGCGCCACGACGATGACCGGCAGCGCGCGCAAGCGCAGGAAGGTCTTGCGCACCTCGAGGCCGATCATGGCGCCGACCTGGCGGGTCCACAGCGCGAGCCCCGCGGGCAGCTCCGGCCCGGGCGCCACCGCGCCCGCGAGCGGTCGTTCCGCCGCGCCCGCGAGCGGTCGTTCCGTCGCGCCCGCCATCAGCTCGCCCCCTGCGCCTGGCCCGAGATCAGGTAGCGGTAGACCGACTGCACGTCGTCGTCGGCGGGCAGCACCTGCTCGATCTCGACCGCCCCTTCGGCCGCCAGCCGATTGAGCAGCAGGTAGAAGCGCTCGGCGTTCTCGGTGCGCACCCGCAGTCCCCCCTTGTCGGCGTCGAGCTGCGCCTCGACCACGTGGTCCTCCGCGAAGAGGCGGGCCGCCAGCCGGCCCGGGTGCGAGCAGCGCACCATCACCTGGAGCGGCCGCTCGGCGGCCATCTCCTCCCGCACCCCTTCGATCGCCCCCTCGGCGACCACGTAGCCGCCGTGCACCAGCACCACCCGGTCCGACAGCTCGTCGACCTCGTGCAGGACGTGGCTCGACAGGATGACGTGCTTGCCGGCCGCCGCTTCGGCGCGGAACAGCTCGAGCGCCTCGGCGCGGGCGAGCGGGTCGAGCCCGTTCAACGGCTCGTCGAGGATCAGCACCCGCGGCTCGTGGGCGATCGCCTGCGCCAGCTTGATGCGCTGCTTCATCCCCTTGCTGTAGCCGGCGATGCGCCGGCCGGCGGCCGCCGCCATCCCCACCCGCTCGATGGCGCGCGCCGCGCGCTCGGCGGCCGCGGCGCGCGGCCAGCCGTGCAGGCGCAGGTAGAGGTGGACGAAGTCCCAGCCGGTGATGCCGCGCGGATAGCTGTCGAACTGCGTGCAGTAGCCGACCAGCCGGTAGACCTCTTCCGGCCGCCCGAGGTCGCTGCCCAGCAGCTCGATCCGACCCTCGGTCGGCCGCAGCAGGCCCGCCATCAGGTTCATCAGCGTCGACTTGCCGGAGCCGTTCGGCCCCACCAGGCTGGTGATCCCGGGGCCGATCTCGAGGTCGATCCGGTTGACCCCCAGCACTTCGCCGTAGAACTTCGAGACGTCGGCGAAGACGATCCGATCGGCGGCCGGGGCGCTCACCGCGACACCTCGAAGGCGCGCACCTTGCGGTGGAGCATCCACAGCGAGGCGGTGAAGACCACGCCGAGCGCCGCCCAGCAGGCGCCGATCGGGAGCGGGTTGTCGGGGAAGCCGCGGCCGAACAGCGAGACGCCCCCCAGCAGGTCGGCCCAGATCGTGTGCACCAGGTCGTCGAAGGAGAGCAGCGCTCCCCAGCGGGTGTCGAGGATGCCGTTGATGGCGTGGCCGAAGGCCTCGAAGATCACGAACAGGCCGATGAACGCGCCGGTCGCCACCGGCCGCCAGCGGATCCACGCCGAGACCGCGAGCGCGAACAGCGCCATCAGCAGGTTCCACAGCCAGCTGCCGACGAACAGGGTGAGCGGCACGCGCCAGTTGTCGGCGAGCCAGCCCCAGCCCGCGAGCGAGGCTTGCAGCAGGACCACCAGCAGCCCCGGGATCCAGGTCACCAGCGACAGCGGGGCGAGCAGCGCGGCGAGCTTGCCGGTGACGTACTCGCCCCGCGACACCGGACGCGACAGGTAGAGCGGCATCGCCTGGTGCGCGAGGTCGGGCGCCACCAGGGTCGGGCCGATGAAGGCGGCGAGGAGGAAGGCGAAGCCCGACTGCCAGACCAGCATCCAGAAGAACAGCGAGGGTGCGACCAGCGGGAACTCCTCGTCGATCCTGATGCCGACCGCGGCCAGGACGTCGAGGTTGTTGACCACGTACAGGTAGGCCGCGAAACCGAGCGGCACCAACAGCGAGACCACCAGCAGCACCAGCGCCAGGCGCGACGAGAACGCTTGCGCGAGCGCGTAGCGCGCGATGGTGCGGATGCCGGCGCGGTGCTCGACCCGCGGCCCGTCGTAGCGGCGATAGCGGCGGTCATAGACCGGCACGCGGCGCTCCTCCCTCCTGCTCCATGGCGCGCAGGAAAATCGTCTCGAGCGAGTCCCGGTTCGAGGTCAGGCGGCGCACCTGGATGCCCCGCTCGGCGGCGGCCTGGTAGAGGGTGCGCACCTCGACGCCGTCGTGGAGGATCACCTTGAGCCGCCGGTGGGCGAGCTCGGCGACCTCGCAGCCGAGCGCCGACAGGGCGTCGAGGAAGCCGCCGGCGTCGCCGCCGCGGGTCTCGAGCTCGAGGAAGCGCCGGTGCGTGCGCCGCTCCTCGGCCAGGTTGGCGATCGCCGCCACCTGCCCCTCCTTGAGCACGATCACCTCGTCGGCGCAGCTCTCGACGTCGCGCAGCAGGTGCGAGGAGACCACGACCCGCACGCCGGCGGCGGCGACCTCGCCGATTAGCCGCAGCATCCGCTCGCGGGCCGCGGGATCGAGGCCGTTGGTCGGCTCGTCGAGGAAGACCACCTCCGGGCCATGGACCAGCGCCTGGGCGAGCTTGGCGAGCTGCTTCATGCCCAGCGAGTAGGTCTCGAGCTTGCGGTAGCGCGCCTCGCCGAGCCCGACCCAGAACAGCGCTTCGTGCGCCCGCTCGAGCGCCGCGCGGCGGGGCAGCCCCGACAGCTCGGCCATCATCCGCACCAGCCGCACCGCGCTCATGCCGGCCACGTAGGCGTCGTTCTCGGGCATGTAGCCGACGCGCGAGCGCAGCGCGCGCTGGTCCGTCCGGATGTCGCAGCCGAGCAGCCGGGCGGTGCCGCCGCTCGCCGGCACGAAGCCGAGCAGCGTCGCGAGCAGGGTCGTCTTGCCGGCGCCGTTGGGGCCCAGAAGCCCCACCACCCTCCCCGAGAGGGTCCCGGAGAGGGCGTGGAGCACGGGGCGCCCGGCCAGCCTCACCGCGAGGCCGTCGAGCTCGACCAACGGTGTCGGCGGCATGCCGCTTCTACGCCGCCCGCCGGGGTCGGGTTTCGTCGCGCCGGGCGCTCGCCGGGGCGCGCTCGGCGGCCGCCGCCGGACCCGGGCGGCCAGCCCAGGCGAAGAGCCGCTCGAACGACAGCCCGAGCGGTCCCCGCGTGCCGGCGAGCACGAAGGTCAGCCGGTCGGGATCGGCGTAGACCACCACCAGGGATGGCCCGACCTCGCCCGCCAGCTCGGTGAGCGGCTCGCGCTCGGCCTCCGACAGCACGCCGCCGAGCAGCGAGCCGACGGCGGCGAGCGAGCCGCCCATGTTCTGCCACGCCACCGCCGAGTAGTCGACCCGGGCGTCGCGCGGCAGCTGCTCGCGGAAAGCCGCCGACGCCGGCAGCGTGGCGCCCGCGGCGCGCAGCGCCACCGCTTCCACCAGCAGCGCCTTCGAGGGCCCGGCGAGCAGGTAGCCGTCGGCGAACAGGAAGCTCGCCAGCCTCGAGCCCCCGACTCGCTCCAGCGAGTAGAAGACCCGGCCCCCTTCCGACTCCTGGACGAACCGGAGCGGCGGCCGGCCGGCCACCGCCGCGTCGCTGTTCCAGGCCTCGAGCAAGCGGGCCGCGGCGCCGAGCAGGCGGTCGCGGTCCATCACCTCGACCACCAGCTTCCAGGACGGCGTCGGCAGCAGCGGCCCGTCCACCGCGAAAGCGCCGTCGCCACCCAGCGCCAGAGCGAGATCGTCGCGCAGCGACACGCCGTGCTCGGCCTCGAAGTCGGCGAGCTTGGCGAGCGCCCCGTCGTCGCCGGCGGCGAGCACGGCGAGCAGATCGTCGAGCATCTCGGCGGGCTGCTTCGAGACGCCTCCCACCGCCAGCTGCGCCCCGGCGGAGACGAACTCGAGCGCGCCGACCGGCGCCGGCGGCGCCAGCCACGAGGCGACCCCCCGCCGCTCGCGCCCGAAGGCGAGCGTGGCCCGGCTCTCGGTCGCCTCGCCCACCGACTCGCTCTCCAGGATCAGGTGCTCGACGTCGGCGAGACCGGCGCGCTCCAGGGCCACCCGGTCCCGCTCGCCCTGCGCCTCGCCGGCGACCAGCGCCGCCAGGTCGACGCCGAACAGCCAACCGGCACCTTCGGCGTAGGCGGCGGTCAACCGGGCGTGGAACGGCGTCTCGACGAACGGCCGCTCGCCGCCGTCGACGCGCGCCGCGAGGTCGGCGAGCGGGCCGAGCTCGGGCGACGCCGCCAGCAGCTCGTCGCTCAGCCAGAGCGCCACCGTGCGGCGGTCGAGCGGCTCGGCCGCGCGGGGATCGGCGACGCGCACGAGGCGCGGGCCGGCGCTCTCGCCCTCCGCCGCGATCCGCTCGTTCCAGCGCGCGATCTCCTGGTCCAGCAGCTCGGCGAAGCCCGCCGGAGCGGTCACTTCGGCGAGCACCAGCGGCCGCGCCGTGTCGCCGCCGCGGGTCTCGATCGCGACCGCGATCTCGGCGCCCAGGTGCTCGCCGACGCCGGCGAGCTCTTGGAGCAGCAGCTCGATCTCGGCCTCGATCGACTCCTGGTCCTGGCTGGCGAAGCGCTCGCTCCACCAGGCGGCGAGCGCCGGGTTCTCGTCGACCCGGGTGCGCACCAGCGCCCAGGCCTCGGCGAGCGAGCTCGACAGGTTCGGCAGGCCCGCCCACATCCGGGTCTCGGCCGGCGCCAGATCGAGCAGCCGGGTGGAGGTCCGCTCGCCGGGCACCGCCAGCGCGCGATCGAGCTCGCGGCCCAGGGCGGCGAGGGCCGCCACCTGCTCGCGATAGCGCGCCGCGTCGCGGCTCCAGGCGAACTCCTCGCCGACCGGCACCCGGGCGAGCCGGGCCGAGGTCGACAGCTGATCGCCCGGGCGCAGCACCGCCCGGCGCGTGCCCTGGGCGACCCGCACTTCGCCCTCGATCACCGACACGCGCGACCCCTTGTCGCCGTGGCGCACCGAGAAGATGGTGCCGACCACCGCCACCCGGCAATCGCCGGTCTCGACGTAGAGGTGACCGCGCTGCTGCGCGGCCGCCTCGACGATGACGCTGCCGCGGGCGAGGCGGGCGACGACGCCGTCGCGCGCCGCCTCGAAGCGGAGCTCGGAGCGCTCGGCGAGCTCGACCCGGCTGCCGTCGCCGAGCTCGAGCACCGCGCCCGAGGCCGCTCCGGTGCGCACGACGTCCCCGGCGGCCACCCGGTCGCCCGCTCCGAGCGCGCGGACGCGCTCGCCGCTCAGGTGGAAGAGCTCGCCGTCGAGCGCCCGCACGGTCGCCTCGGCGTCGATGCCGATCCCCCCCAACATCAGCCAGAGCGCGCCCGCCAAGGTCACCAGACCGGCGAGGGAGGCGGCGAGCGCCCAGCGGCGCGGCGGCGTGCCGCGGAGCTGCGGCCGGGCGAGGCCGGCCGCGCTCTCCCGCTGCGCGTCCAGGTGGGCGCGGCGGCACGGGACGCACTCGCGCAAGTGATCGGCGACCAGCAGCCGCTTCGCCTCCGTGAGCGCCCCGGCCCGGTAGGCGGGCAGCAGCTCCCGGAAGCCCGCGCAGCCGTGGATCCTCGAGTCGTCGGCGGTCGCGCCGGCGCCCCGGGCGGTCTCGGCGGCGGTCTCGGCGGCGAGACGCCGGCGGACGCGGTCGAGCGCGGCGCGCTCGGTGGTCGAATCGATGGTCTCGTCGCCGACGGCGGCGACGGCGCGGTCCAACAGCTCTTCGGGCTTCATGCGGGATCTCCCAGGAGGCTGCCCAGCTCCTTGCGGAGGCGGGCGCGGGTGCGATGGAGGAGGACGGCGACGACCCCTTGCGAGGTGCCGAGCAGCTCGGCGATCTCGCGATTGCCGAGCCCTTCGAAGTAGCGCAGGGCGAAGATCTCGGCGGCGCGCGGCGACAGCCGCGCCAGCGCCAGACGGAGACAGCGGCGCAGCCGGGCGAGCTCGTGCTCGCGCTCCGGGTCGGGGCGCGGATCGCGGGCGACGGCGGCACCGCCGTGCTCGGGGTCCTCGAGCGGCACCCAGCCGGCGCGCTGCCGGCTGCGGACCACGTCGAGCGCGGCGTTGAGCGCCGCCCGGTAGGCGTAGCCCTCGCCCCCTTCCCCGAGCGGCGCCGTCCGCTGCCGCAGCAGCCGGAGGAACACCGTCTGGACGACGTCCTCGGCGTCCACCGCGCTGCCGGTGATCCGGTGCGCCGCGCGGTAGAGCTTGGGTGCCTGCTCGGCGTAGAAGCGCTCGAACCCCTCGGGCCCGGGGGCCAGGGGAGCATCGGCGCTGGGGGTCTGGTTCAAGGGGAGCGGCACCGGGGGCCTCCGTTCGTCTCTCGAACGGACTACGACCGGGTCCCGAGAACCTTAACAGCGGCCGTCGCCGGAAGGCGATCATCGGAAAGGGGAGGGCACGCGCCCTCCCCTCGGCCACCGGAGTGAATCCGGCGGCCTCACCCCGCCGCGGTCGCTCGCCTGACGCCTCGCTCCGGGGTGCGACCGTAGGAGATTCGGTGCCGGACGTGGGGATCTCGACGAGCTGTAACTCAGCCGCCCAGGATGTCGGGCGGCTTCTCGATCTCGCCCGGCACGGTCAGCACCTTGTAGTAGCACCAGGCGGCCAGGCCCCAGACGAAGGCGGTCGAGACGAGCAGGAAGATCCAGCCGAGCGGCGTCATCGCGGTCCCCTCCTCACTCCTCGGCCGGCGCGCGGCCGTCGACGTCGAGCCCGGCGGCGCGCCAGCGTTTGACGCCCAACCGGATGCAGATCACCTGCAGGACGAGCACCCCGGCGATCAGCGCCAGCGCCCCCTGGCGCAGCGGCTCGTCCGCGACCGACCTCACCCAGGACGGCAGGTTGCTCCAGCAGAAGGCGACGAAGATGACCAGCAGGTAGGTCGGCGTCACGTATTTCATGATGAAGCGATAGAAGTGCGGGATGTGGATCAGCGCCCCCTGGTGGGCCTCCTTCATGCCGCGGTCGATGCCGAAGATCCAGCTGAAGACGATGATCTGCACCATCGCCAGCAGGAAGATCAGGAAGGTCCCGACCCAGTCGTCGATGGTCGACCAGAAGATCCCGTCGCGCGAGAAGTACATGACCAGGAAGGAGCCGAAGACGCAGATCGAGACCATCAGCGCGGTCGCCTGCTTGCGGCTCCAGCCGAGGGTCTCCTGGAAGAAGGCGAGCGACGGCTGGTACATCGAGATCGAGCTGGTGATGGCGGCCAGGAACAGCATCAGGAAGAAGATGGCCCCGACGAAGTTGCCGATCGGGCCCATGTGGGCGAAGACCACCGGCAGGGTCTGGAAGCCGAGACCGAAGGTGCCCCCCGAGACCGCGCCGATCATGTTGGCGGTGCCGAGGAAGACGAACGCCGCGGTGATCGTGATCAGGCCGCCGAAGCCGACTTCGAACAGCTCGTTGGTCGAGGAGGCGGTCAGGCCCGAGAGCACGACGTCGTCTTTCCGGCGCAGGTACGAGGCGTAGTTGATGATCACGCCGAAGCCGACCGAGAGGCTGAAGAAGATCTGCCCCGCCGCCGCGAGCCACGTCTGTGGATTCCCGAGCGCCGAGAAATCTGGGTTCCACAGGTAGCCCAAGCCGTTGAGCACGCTCTGCTCCGGATTCGACGGGTCCGGCGTGCCGAGGGTCAGCACCCGGCCGAGCACGACCAGGGCGCAGAGCGCCATCAGCGGCATGGCGTAGGTGACGAACTTCTCGATGCCGCGCGAGATGCCCTTGAAGACCAGCCAGATGTTCACCGAGAAGGCGAGGATCCAGAAGATCAGCGTCTCGATCGTGCCGGCGCTCACCACGCCGTTGGCCGCCCGGCCGGTCATGTCGCTGTAGACCTGCGCCGCGCGCGCGGTCTGATCGGCGATCGGCAGCGCGGTGTCGACGCCGATGCCGCCGGTGGCGAACTCCCAGAAGTACCCGAGACACCAGGCCTCGATGTAGGTGTAGTAGAAGGAGACGGCGAGCGGGATGAGCACGCCGAGCACCCCCAGATAGCGGGCGACCGGCCCCTTGCCGACGGCGCCGAGGATCGAAGGCGAGGAGTGGAACCCCTTGCTGCCGCCGTAGCGCCCCATCGTCCACTCGGCCCAGCAGATCGGGATGCCGACGAACAGCAGGGCGCAGAAGTAGGGGATCATGAAGGCGCCGCCGCCGTTGGCCGCCGCCTGGCCGGGGAAGCGCAGGAAGTTGCCCAGGCCGACGGCGGAGCCCGCCACGGCCAGAATGACCCCCACCCGCGTCCCCCACCGCTCGTCGTGTTTCGGACTCGTCATCGGCCCCCCTTCGTCGAGCACCGCATGCCGCCGTCTCTCGCCACCGGCGTCGACCGCCGGCGGGGCCCGCTCTCTGCGCACGAACCCCGGAACGATACCTCCGAGGCCGGTCCCGGGGAAACCCCGTCTCCGGCGGGCGCCGGGGCGGGCCGGGACCGCGGTTTTGTCGCGACCGGACGATGTGAGATCATCCCCCGGCTCGGAGCCGGCCGGCTCCATCCAGATCAATTTCCCTGGAACGGACGCGTATGAACGCAGAGACGCTCGTCTACGTCCTCCCCCTGCTCGGACTGGTGGGGCTCCTCTACACCTGGCTCAAGTCCTCCTGGGTCGCCCGGCAGGAGGTCGGCAGCGAGCGGATGGCCAAGATCGCCGCCGCCATCCAGCAGGGCGCCATGGCCTTCCTGCGCGCCGAGTACCGGGTGCTGGCGATCTTCGTCGTCGCGGTCGCGGCGCTGCTCGGCTGGGCCGGGGCCTCCCAGCCCGGCTCTCACCCGCTGATCGCCGCCGCCTTCATCGCCGGCGCTCTCTGTTCCGCCCTCGCCGGCTTCATCGGCATGCGGGTGGCGACCAAGGCCAACGTCCGGACCACCCAGGCCGCCCGCAAGGGCCTCGGCCCGGCGCTCGAGATCGCCTTCGCCGGCGGCTCGGTGATGGGTCTCGGGGTGGTCGGCTTGGGCGTGCTCGGCCTCGGCACCTGCTTCCTGCTCTTCTCGAGCTATTTCGAGGGCGACATCCACAAGACCATCGCGGTGATCACCGGCTTCTCCTTCGGCGCCAGCTCGATCGCCCTGTTCGCGCGCGTCGGCGGCGGCATCTACACCAAGGCCGCGGACGTCGGCGCCGACCTGGTGGGCAAGGTCGAGGCGGGCATCCCCGAGGACCATCCGCTCAATCCCGCGACCATCGCCGACAACGTCGGCGACAACGTCGGCGACGTCGCCGGCATGGGCGCCGACCTGTTCGAGTCCTACGTCGGCTCGATCATCGGCTCGATGGTGCTGGGCGCCGCCTTCATGTCCGGCCGTCTGGCCTCGGGCGAGCCCTTCACCGCCGACGGCTTCGACGGCCTGTCGGCCGTGCTGCTGCCGCTCGCGCTCGCCGGCGTCGGCATCCTGACCTCGATCGCCGGCACCTTCTTCGTCAAAGTCAAGGAGGGGGGCTCGCCGCAGCGCGCGCTCAATACCGGCGAGTTCGGCTCCTCGATCGTGATGGTGGCGCTCTCGTATTTCATCATCCGCGGCATGCTGCCGGAGAGCTTCACTTTCGACGACGTCCTCTACGGCGGCGAGCGGACGATCACCTCGCTCGGCGTCTTCTTCTCGACCGTCATCGGCCTGGTCGCCGGCCTCGCCATCGGCATGCTGACCGAGCACTACACCGGCACCGGCACCGGCCCGGTGCGGTCGATCGCGCGCCAGTCGCTGACCGGCGCGGCGACCAACATCATCGCCGGCCTCGGCGTCGGCATGCGCTCGACCGCCTTCCCGATCCTGATCCTCGCCGCCTCGATCATCGGCGCCTTCCACTTCGGCGGCCTCTACGGCATCGCCATCGCCGCCGTCGGCATGCTCTCGAACACCGGCATCCAGCTGGCGGTCGACGCCTACGGCCCGATTTCGGACAACGCCGGCGGCATCGCCGAGATGGCCGAGCTGCCCAAGGAGGTGCGCGGCCGCACCGACAAGCTCGACGCGGTCGGCAACACCACCGCGGCGATCGGCAAGGGCTTCGCCATCGGCTCGGCGGCGTTGACGGCGCTGGCGCTGTTCGGCGCCTTCATGACCGCCGCGCACCTGAAGACCATCGACGTCTCGAAAGCCGAGGTCATGGCGGGTCTGTTCGTCGGCGCCATGATGCCCTTCCTGTTCTCCTCGCTCGCGATGCAGGCCGTGGGCCGCGCGGCGATGTCGATGATCCAGGAAGTGCGGCGGCAGTTCACCGAAATCCCGGCGCTCAAGGCCGCGCTGCGCTCGATGAACACCCACGCCGACAAGGACTTCCACCACTGGCCGGCGGAGGACCAGCGGATCTTCGAGGAGGCGATCGGCCAGGCCGAGTACGCCAAGTGCGTCGAGATCTCGACCACGGCGGCGATCCGCGAGATGGTCGCCCCCGGCCTGCTCGCGGTGATCGTGCCGGTGGCGATCGGCTTCGGCCCCCGCCTGCTCGGCTTCGGCTCGGGCGCGGAGATGCTGGGCGGCCTGCTCGCCGGCGTCACCGCCACCGGCGTGCTGATGGCGATCTTCCAGTCGAACGCCGGCGGCGCCTGGGACAACGCCAAGAAAATGTTCGAGGAAGGGGTCGAGATCCAGGGCCAGAAGTACTTCAAGGGCTCCGACCCGCACAAGGCGGCGGTGGTCGGCGACACCGTCGGCGACCCCTTCAAGGACACCTCCGGCCCCTCGCTCAACATCCTGCTCAAGCTGATGTCGGTCATCGCCCTGGTCATCGCGACCCTGCTCTGAGCCAGTCCCGAGGGCGGCCCGACCGAACCGCCCCCCCCACCCCCGACGCGCGCCCCGGCGGCCGCGTATCAAGGTCGAGTGAGCCCGCTCCCGCTGTGGAGCACCTCACTCGACTCCGGTTCCGTCTGGATCACGATCCCGCGGCGGCGCTCCCGGTTGGCGGAGTGTCGGGAGCGGGCGGGGAGGCTGGCCATGTCGGATTCGAGCTCGGCGTCGGGACCCAGTTCGGGCGAGTGGAGCGCGCGACTGGAGCAGATCCGCCGGATCGCCCGCCGACTCTCCCCGGACCGCGAGACCGCCGAGGAGGCGGAGGGCTTGCTGGCACTCCGGGCGGTGTCCGCACGGGTGCCGATCCGACGCTTTGCGGCGTGGGCCTTTGGGGCCCTCCGGCACCTGATCTCGGACCTGGTGGTTCGCCGACGATCGGAAGAGGCGCTCGATGAAGTCGAGCGGGACGCTCTGCCGGCTCGGGACTCGACGGGGATTTTCCTGAGCATCCTGGCCGATGAGGTCTTGTCACGCCTCCGGCCCGCTCACGCGGAGATTCTGCGCCTCTACCGCGAAGGCCGTTCCCAGCGGGAGATGGCCGACCGGCTGGGAGTTCCCCGAGCTCATGTGAGCGCGCGGCTGGCCCGGGCGCAGCGCGCGGCACGCAAGGTCCGGGAGGCGACCGCCGAGAAATCTTCGGGGGGTGAGTACAAACGGGCCTCCAAACCGCTCTATAGAGGGTGAGAGCGTCTCGATCGCGGCCGCTGTGGCGGCGACGGGGCGCCCGAGAAAGCGAGGCCTCCCGTGCAGCGAGCCTTCGGCGTCCGCCCCCTTTTCCTCCTCTTCGTCACGATCTGCGGCCTCCTTCTCGGCGTCACCGCGGCCGAGGCCCAGCACTGCCAGATGCTGGTGCCCGGAGCGCCGTTGACGCACTTCCTGACCTCCCCCGTGACCCACCCGCGGCTGGCCACCTGCGCTTGCACCCAGGGCTGCCAGGTCGGGTATCGCTGCTACAAGCCGGAGCTCGGCGGCGTCGACTTTTCCATCGTGGGCAGCTGCGATCCGAATTCGACGACCTGCGCCATCGTGGCGCGGGTGCCGATGATCTTTCCGGGCCGGGCCCAGGACCCTTCCGGTTCCGGCGGCGGTCCGAAGATCGAGGTGCGCGAAAGCTCGACCCTGGTGTCGACCTGCGGTGCCGGCGTGGGCATCGAGATCAAGGTCGACGAGGGGGTGTTGACCCTCGAGCACAGCTTCACCTGCCAGGCGCCGCCCACCGAGCGGACGTTCGAGGTCAAGGCGATCGCCTGCGCCAACACGTCGGGCTGCTCGAAGCCCTCGGACACGGTCACGGTGACCTTCTCGGACACTTTGCTGCGCGCGCAGTTCTGCGAGCCGAGGTTGGACTACCCTTGCGCCACCCAGGCCTGCAATGCCTGCGTCGGCGGCCAGGGCGGCAGCCCGGGCGGACCGAAGAGCTCGGCGCCGGCTGGCGCCACCGGGGCCAACGCCGCGGTCGGCGGCAACGGCGCCGGCACGACGCCGCCCGGGCAGCCCGGGGCGGTGCTGACCTACTTCGCCGGTGGCGTCGGGGCCCTCGGCACGCCGGGCGCGGCCGCTTGGCGTGCGCAGCTCGGCCGCTACTGGGCCCACGAGCTCGCGGAACGGATCGTCGTCGACCCGGACGAGTCGCACGTCTGGCTGCTGACTCGCGGCGCCTACTTCGTCGAGTTCGACGACCTCGCCTCCGGCACGGGCCTCCAGCCTTACACCACCGTCGCCCCGAGCGACGAGTACCGCACGCTCTACTTCGACAACGACACCGGCGGCTGGGTGCTTTCCGACCTCGACGGCGATCTGTTCTTCTACGACAGCCAGGGGCGCTGGTACCGTAGCGAGGACCGCAACGGCAACGCCTGGGTCGGCACCCTCGACGGCTCGGGGCGGGTCTCTTCCGTCGCCTTCCCGGACGGCCAGAGCGAGACCTTGGCCTACGATGCCGCCGGCCGCCTGGCGACGATCACCCGCGTCGGCGTCGGCGGCTCGCCGACCAGGGTCTGGAGCTACGAGTGGGCCGGGCCGGACTTGATCCGGATCCGCTACCCGGACGGGCGCGCGCGCCGTTTCGAGTATCGCGCCGAGAAGGGCTTCATGACCCACCAGGTCCTCGAGGGGCTCAACGGCACGCTGCGCTACGAGCAGGCCTGGGCTTACGACGATCATGGCAACGTCGAGCGGGCCTGGCAGGGGGCCACGAGCTTCACCGACGCCGCGGCGGTCGAGAAGTGGGAGCTCGCCTACGACGACCCCGAGCTGCCGACCGAGACCACGGTCACCGACCCGCTGGGGGGGACCTCGGTCTACGAGGTCGGGCGCGACGCGGTGAGCCGCAAGCCGAAGGTGCTGTCGATCTCCGGCGCCTGCCCGGTCTGCGGCTCGGCGCCGGACACCACCTTCGTCTTCGACTCCACCCATCCGCTGCGGGTGGCGATGGCGACGAGCCCCGGCGGCACGCGGACCGACTTCGACTACGACGCCTTCGGCCAGGTCACGCGCCGAACCGACGCGGCCACGGCGTCGGGTCATCCGCACTTGCCGCGCGTGACGGAATGGGAGTTCGACACGGTCTTCCCGGCGCTGGTGACCCGGATCGAGGGGCCGACGAAAGTCGGGGCGACCGCGACGCGGATCACCACGATGAGCTACGACGGCTCGACCGGCGACCTCCTGTCGCGGACGATCTCGGGCGAGGAGGCGACCTATTCCGGCGGCGGCTTCTCGTTGACCACGACCTATGCCGACTACGATGCCGCCGGCGGCGTCGGCACCCTCGACCCGCCCGGCTATGGCAGCTCGGACCAGACCCTCTGGACCTACGACGTCGCGGGCCGCAATGGCATGCTCGCCGACAGCCGGACCGATCCGCTGGTCGGCACGTGGACTTTCGGCTACGACGCGTTCAATCGCCGCACGACGGTGACCGACCCCAACGGCGTGACGACGACGACGGCCTACGACGCCCTCGACCGGGTCACCTCGGTCACCCAGGGCGGTGATCCCGGCACCACCACCGACGACCGGGTGACGACCTACACCTACAACCGGCTGGGCGACCTCTACTGCGTCAAGTCGCCGGGCGGCAGCGGGACGGAGTACCTCTACGACTCGGCCGGCCGGCTGACCGAGCTGCGGCGGGGGACGGCGGTGGCGACACCCTCGGCGACGTCGTGCCTGACGATTTCGAGCTCGAACATCGCCGAGCGCCAGCTCTACGGGCTCGACGGCGCGGGCCACCGGGTGAGCCAGAAGCTCGACCGGGGGACTTCGGCGACCGCCTGGACGAACCAGTCGGAGACGAGCTGGGTCTACGGCTCGATGTGCCACCTCGACCAAACGATCGAGAAGATCGGCGCCACGACCAACGCGGTGACGGAGTACGCCTACGACTGCGACGGCAATCTCGAGCGGGTCTGGGATCCCCTGCATCCGCGGGCGAGCTACCCGACGCAGCCCTCGACCACGTATGCCTACGACGATCTCGACCGGCTGGTCTCGGTGACGCAGCCCTGGGGGGGTGCCGGCGGCGGCACGGTGACGACCAGCTACGACTACGACGTCCAGGACCACCTCGTCCGGGTGGTGGACGGCGAGGGGACGGAGACGCTCTACGAGTACTCGGACCGGGACCTGATGACGGCGCAGGAGTCGGAGGTCTCGGGGGTGACGACGTACGGCTACAACGAGCACGGCGAGCTGGTCGAGGAGACGGACGCCCGCCTGGTGACGGTGGTGCGGACGGTGGACGCCGCGGACCGCGTGACGCTGGTCGAATACCCGGACTCGAGCCTCGACGTCGCTTCCACCTACGGCACGAGCGCGACGGGGTGGCAGAAGGGGCGGCTGCTGTCGATCGCGCGGGACGGCCAGTCGGTCGACTACACCTACAACGCGTTCGGGGAGGTGCTCACCGAGAGCGGACTCGTCTACACTTACGACAAGAACGGCAACCGTCTGACGACGACCTATCCGGGGAACCTCTTGGCGACGTCCGCCTACGACAAGATGGACCGCCCGCTCTGGCTGCAGCTCGAGGAGGGGACGAGCGCGGCGTTCTACGTGGTGCGC